>JBBEAZ010000046.1:0-1587 GCA_040882565.1 Dehalococcoidia bacterium | reverse complement strand
CGTCCAGCATGCGTGAGGACTGGAGTTCGACCAGTTTGTGGGTCAATTGGCGGATCGCGGCCGCGGAGTCAAGCGGTTCCAGGTGCAGACTGACGTCCAGCGGTGCATCGAAGTCGATCAGGCGACCGAGCCAGTTGGGATGGACGTAGCGCGGGTACTCGGCGAGGGCCAGGATCCGCACGTACTCGCCATCGACGACGATGTGCGAACGGCTCGCCTCGATGGCTGTCGGCGCGATTGTGTCGACGACGGAGCGAGTCCCACGGAGGAACCGCTTCGCGTGGTGGAGTGGGTTGATGCCGTTGCCGTGTCCGTTCTCCCGCAGACTCATGCTTTGGAATATACGATTCGCCACGCCAATCGCACTCCAAGAATTGGTCCAAAGGCGTCCAAGATTCGCCCCAGTTCGCGCTATAATCACCGACAAATGAAAAGGGGGTAGAACTACAGCATGGCTGAGACCGGGATGCTACTTCACGAACTCCAGCGCTTCCGGCGTCGAATAGAGACTAGGTTCCTCGCAATGATTGCCGTTGCCGCCTTTGTTGGCGGTTTGGCGACGATTGCCTCTGCCTGCGGCGATAGTGGTTCTCAGGAAAACACAGAACCGGCTGGGACCTCTCAGGCAGCCACGCCGCTTTTCACTACCGTAACCCAGGCGCCTACGCCAACTGAATTGGCCACTCAAGAGCCTACCGAGGCCCCAACTCCAGAACCCACACCAATGGTGGAGCCGCTCGATTTGCTAAACAGGACGATCGCGTTCTTCGAAGGGCCAGCGCCTGCAAATTCCAGTGGTCCCTGGGAACTTAAACAGTTCAACGTCCTAGAGGGTACGGAGGAGGAGCCGGGAGGGACCTTCGGGTTCTACGATATGCGACTCGCTCTTGCGGCTAACGACAATGCCGCCGCCTGCGAAATGCTTTCGGTGGGCCTCTTTACCAAGGCGACTCTATTGGTTGACCCTCCAGATGACATCATCCTTAGCGAAGAAGAGATACAAGCTATAGACCCGGATCGCTTGATGATCCCCACATCGTGGGCGGTAGCAGTCTGGAATGTGGTGGCGGACAGCGTGGCAAGAGACCTCGTAGCTCTGAAGTATGCGCTCTGTGCGTAGGACCATCCGGCTCCCGGACGATGTGACCGCTAGATATCCCCGCAGAATTCGACCAGTCCAACGGGGCTAGTCCGCAGTCGGCGCCTCTGCGCGTGTCACTCCTATCACGACAGGCTGTTGGTTGACGATGAGGCCGGATGGCGCGATCTCGGAGCGGAGGAAGTCGTTCCACAGGCCAGCGAGTTCCCGACTGCCGAGTCGGCGCGTGCTCACCCCGAAAGACGCCATTGCCTGGATGAGCTCGTAGCAGCGGAAATTGAGTTGTCGAGCGGCAGCCTCAAGGCTGTGGCGAGCGTTGCCGGATGCTATCTGCCACGGCCAGCGCATCGCCTTCCTTTCGAATGTGCCTTCAATGCCGGCTGGCACGACTACATAGAAGCGTCGCTCCAGCAGCGTGCGTTCGCGGGCGAGCCGGCGCACAAACGTCTCGTGGTCGAGCGCTAGCCGGTGCAAGGCCTCGCCACCCC
>JBBEAZ010000045.1:0-51313 GCA_040882565.1 Dehalococcoidia bacterium | reverse complement strand
CCCACTCTGCATACAGCAGAGCACCGGCTATTCAGTCACCCCAGAGGTCGATGTCCGCTTTCGCGTCCTCTGGAACCTCCTTGTGCACAACGATATCGCCGATCTGAATCCGGCCGCCGGGCTTCAGCACGCGGTTGACCTCTTGCATCGCCGCCATCTTGTCGGGGCAGAGGTTGATCACGCCGTTGCTGATAACCACGTCGACCGATTGATCGTCGACGGGAAGGGCTTCGGCGAGTCCTTCGCGGAAGTCGATGTTGTAGAGACCGGCCTCGCGCGCGCCTGCTTGTGCCTTGTCCAGCATGGCCGGCGTCATGTCGACGCTGATCACGCGGCCTGTCGGGCCAACCTGGCGGGCGGCGATAAGCGTATCGAAGCCGGCGCCGCAGCCGACGTCGAGCACCGTCTCGTCGGGCTGGAGGTCCCCCATTGAGAACGGGTTGCCGGTCCCGGCGAACGAATCGACGGTGCCGGAAGGGAGTGCATCGACGATGGCCTCGGAATAGCCCAGCATCATCGCCAGCGGCTTACCGGTATGGAAATGGAACCCCTTCTCCGGCGTCTGCGCGACTTCCGTGTATTTGTCGCTGATCAGGCAGCGCAACTCTTCCGTATTAACCGCGGCGGGTCGTACATCCATAGTCATCTCTTCACCTCTTTCTTGGCGGTGACGACGGTGGCTTCGATAGGAAACGCCAGGCTCCGGTCGTCATGCACGTATTCCTGCAGTCTGCTTGCGACGTCGTTGACCAGATTAGTGCGGGTCGATTCATCCGCCTGGGTCACCGGCGTCATCCACACCAGCGGCGTGCATTGCACGATTTCCCAGACGAACGCCTCCGGGGAGGAAAAGCGAAGCTCGCCGGACTCAACACGAATGGTTACATCCGTGAAGCCTGCCTCTTCGATTAAGTTTCGCAGTTCGGCGGGGTCATCTAACGAACCCAACATCTGGAGGAACCCGCCAGATTCGGGGCTCACATACTGTGTCAGCGTTTCCGCCAGCGCGAGGTAGCCGGGGATGTGCTTGATGTCTCGCCAAGCGCTGAGGGCCAGCCGCCCGCCGGGCGCGAGCACACGATTCATCTCGCGCAGGGCAGTTGCCTTGTTCGGGAAGAACTGGAGCCCCTGCTGGCAGAGCACCACATCGAATCCCTCGTCCGGGAGTGGCATGCCCTCAGCGTTGCCCTGTTGCCACTCGATCGAGGCGCCTGCGGGTGTAACCGAACCAGCGACTGCAAGCATCCCGGGGTTGAGGTCTAGCCCGGTGACCTTAGCCGCCGGACCGAGGCGCTCGCTGGCGATACGTGCCACGACGCCGGTACCGCAGGCGATGTCAAGTAGGCGTTCGCCTTGCTGTGGCGCCGCCAGATCGACGAGGCCGATCGCCCAGGGACGGAAAATTGCTGGAACCAGGTACCGCTCATAGTTTTCGGCCAGGTTTCCGACCAGCTGCCATTCACGTGGGGTTTGCTCGCTCACGCCGTCCTCCTCCCTGATAGCTGCCGCCTGTTGTAGCCACTTCGTCACTTCCGTCGTCCCGTCTGAACGGGCCTACCCTCGGTCTGCCACTCCGGCCAGCCACCCTCCAGCCGCGCAACGTCGAAGCCGTTCGCTCGCAGGAGCGCGGCCGCTTCGTCCGCGAAGAGACAGTACTCTCCCCGGCAATAGGTGATCACCTGCCGGTTGCGCGGTAGCTCGCCCAGACGATCCCGAAGTTCGTCGATGGGGATACTGATTGCCCCACGCAGATGCCCGGCTTCGAACTCCTGCTTCGGCCTGACGTCGAGTAGAACGGCCTTGGTCTTGAGAAGCTCCTTGACCTCGTCACGCGATACGACGTTGCCGTTGTCGCGGCCGGGAAGGACCCGCGCGATCTCCTTCAGCTCGGCCAATCGCGATTCGGCGACGCCGCGGAGAGCGAGCCATAGCTGCACGACTGTCGGGTCCGACAGACGGTAGACAGTCGTATTGCCATGGCGATCCGCCTCGACGAGATTCGCCGAGCGCAAAATCTGCAAATGTTGAGACACGTTCGCCACCGACATTCCGGTCTCCTTGGCGAGGGCGTCGACGTGCCGCGGCGCCTGGGCGAGCAGGTCGACCAGCTCCAGGCGTTTCTCGCTCGCAAGCGCCTGCCCGATGCGGGCGAACTGCGGGTAGATCTGGTCCTTCAGTTCACGGTGAGCCATTGCGCCACAGTATCGGTGAAGCTAGGCGCTCTTGTCAACTCCTCAATAGATTACTTGACAACATGGCAGGGAAGCTGGCAAACTAGCGGCATTCAAGCAATTCCTTGAACTCGTGAGGAAAGGAGACCGGCATGATCAGCATGAACGCAGCCGTGGACGCTGACGCGCTGAAGGCGTTCCTGCTCGAATCAAACCGGGCTGGCTACGCCGGCGGGGACGAAAAGAAGTGGATCAGAGAGGGCGACGGCTCGCTTACGATCGTCTTTGAAGATGGCTCGTGGCGGTCCCACGACAATTTCTTCGGCGGCGAGCCGTACGGTGGCAGGACCGTCGTCTTCCATGAAGGTCAGCCGGTCTGGATGATCGTGTACTACGGGTGGGCGGATGAGGGCTCCGAACCGGAGAGTCTGTACGGCATCCTCAAGAAAGCTCTTAAAGAAATGCCGTCCGATGCCCCTTACCGGGGTCCGCGGCGACGGGAGATCGACTCTTACGTCTACACCAACCAGTGGGACGGCGCACTCGACAGATTCGCCGGACGAGAAGAAATTTTGGAAGGACAGGCCCTGGTGTACCAGGCCGACTACGCAGTTGGTTTGGTAGACAAGCGAAAAGGAGTGTAGGCGTGGCACGAATCGTGAACTGCCCCTGCGGGCACAAACTGACTGGCAAGGACGACGATGATTTGTTCGTGCTCGCCAAACAACATGTGAAAGAACATCACCCGGACGCGTCGCGCAGCGAAGACCAGATCCGCCAGCTCGTGAATCGGATGGCCCAAGATGCGTGAAGTTGGACCGCTGGCGACAGCGATCGACCGCCTCGACGCGCAGGGCTACGTCAACGTGGACCGGCAGATCATGCGCGAAGTGGAGCCGTGGCTGCGCTGGAGCCCTGTGTTCTGCACGATTGTCATGGCGACGGGCACCATACTCGCCTCGCCCTGGGTACTCTGGGGGCTGGCCGTGACGGCGGCACTCGGCACAGTGCTGGCCAGCCATCCGTTCGACTACGTCTACAACTTCGGCGTGCGGCGGTTGACCGGGACTCCCCCACTGCCGCCTAACGGCGCGCCACGCCGCTTCGCGTGCGGTATGGCCACGGCCTGGCTGGTGGCGACCGGCGCTGCATTCGCCGCTGACCTCACGGTGCTCGGGTACGTGCTGGGTGGCGTACTCACGGCGGTTGCGGCCGTGGTGGCCGTCACGCATTTCTGCATTCCTTCGCTAATCTACGGCCTGGTCTTCGGAAGACCACAATGCGCCACGGCGCGACCATAGCGACGACCGCTCCCGTTAAGGGCCCTGATGTCGCGCCAACGCTTGGCCTGGGGGCCAACTGGCGGCAGTTCGCGCTGCTTGTCGCGATCAACGCCTTCGTTGGCGGCATGGTTGGCATGGAGCGCTCGGTGCTGCCGCTTCTCGCCGGCGAGGAATTCGGCATCGCCTCGAAGACTGCCGCGATCTCGTTCGTCGCGACGTTTGGCCTGGCCAAGGCGTTCGCCAACCTCTTCGCGGGGCCGCTGTCGGAGGCTTACTCGCGGCGGCGCATCCTCATCGCTGGGTGGCTTCTGGCGATCCCGGTGCCGTTCGTTCTGATCCTGGCGCCGAGTTGGGGCTGGATCATCGGCGCCAACGCGCTTCTCGGGCTGAACCAGGGGCTCGCGTGGTCGATGACGGTGAACATGAAAGTCGATCTGGTTGGGCCATCGCGGCGCGGACTGGCGCTGGGCCTCAACGAAGCGGCGGGGTATTTGTCGGTCGCAGCCGCGGCCTTTGCCACGGGAGTCATCGCAGACAACTACGGCCTGCGGCCCGAGCCGTTCTACCTGGGCATCGTCTTCGCGGCGTGCGGCCTCGCGCTCAGCGTGCTCTTTGTGAAAGACACCCGCCCGCATGTTGTCGTGGAGACCGAACAACGCGAGGTGGAGGCAACCACCAGCCTGGGGGCGGCATTCGCCAGGACAAGCTGGCGCGACGGCAGGCTGTTCGGGATCAGCCAGGCGGGCTTCGTCAACAACCTGAACGACGCGCTCGCGTGGGGCGTGTTCCCGTTGTTCTTCGTGAGCCGCGGGCTTTCGATTCAGGAAGTCGGCATCCTGGCCGCGGTGTATCCCCTCGTCTGGGGCGCTTTACAGATGCTAACCGGCTGGGCCAGCGACACGATTGGCCGGAGCGCGCTGATCATCGGCGGGATGCTGCTGCAGGCGGCTGCGATCTCACTTGTGGGAATCGGCGACGGGTTCGGCGTCTGGCTCATCGCCGTAGCTGTCCTCGGAGTAGGAACTGCGATGGTCTACCCTGTGCTCCTGGCCGCAATCGGCGATACAGTGCACCCGGCCTCGCGGGCGACGTTCCTCGGCGTCTATCGCTTCTGGCGCGACGCCGGTGCGATGATCGGCGCCCTCGTCGCGGGTGCGATCGCAGACACACTGGGATTTCAGAGTTCGATTCAGGTCGTGGCTGCGCTGACCGCCGCCTCCGGCATCCTCGCCGCAGTCACGCTCGGCAAGCAGAAGGTTAAGGTGGCGACATGAAGGTGATTCCATTCGTGCACGAAGGTCTGGGCAACAGCTCCTACCTCGTCCAGCTAGGCCCGGACTCAGCGTTACTGGTCGATCCTGATCGCAGCGTCGGTCGCTATCTGCACGAGGCTGGGGCGCGTGGACTGCGGATCGCCGGGGTGCTGGAAACTCACCTGCACGCCGATTTTGTCACGGGATCACGAGAGCTTCTGGAGCTGACCGGCGTCGAGCCGCATGCCTCCCGCGCTGGCCACGTTCAGTTCCCGCATCGGGGCGTCGAAGCCGGCGACGACTTCGCGATCGAGGAACTTCGCGTAAGGGTGGTCGGTTCCCCGGGGCACACGCCGGAACACGTGAGTTACGTCCTCGAAGCGCCACGTGGCGAGGCGCCCGTCTTGTTCAGCGGCGGCTCGCTGATCGTCGGCGGTGCAGCGCGCACGGACCTCGTCTCACCGGACATGACGGAGGAGCTTACGCGGGCACAGTTCCGGACGTTGAAGAACGCGTTCGCAGTTCTGCCCGACGAGACCATCCTCTACCCGACGCACGGCGGCGGCTCCTTCTGCTCTACCGGCGCGGGCAGAGATAGAAGCTCGACCCTGGGCCGCGAGCGCGAGTCGAATCCGCTCCTGCAGTTCGATGACGAGGATGAGTTCGTCACGTGGTTCCCGACGACTTTCCCAGCCGCGCCCGACTACTTCTACAAGTTGCGCCCGATAAACCAGGCCGGGCCGCGACTACGCTCAACGATCAACAATCCCCCGGAGGTAAGTCCCGCGGAGTTGCGCGACGGCATCGCATCCGGCGGCGTCGTCGACACTCGTCCCATCAACGACTACATGCGCGGACACATTCGTGGCGCGGTCAGCATCGCGTTCCGGCCGGCGTATTCCACCTGGCTTGGCTGGGTCGTGTCCCTGGGAACTCCGCTCTACTTCGTCATAGGCAGCGAACCGATCGAAAATGTGGTGAACGAGTCACTCCTCGTGGGACACGAGAATCTCGCCGGCGTTCTGGCCGGGTCGCTCGAAGACTGGGAACGAGCGGGGCTGGACATTCAAACAACGCGATCACTCGCTCCGGATGACGTACGGGCGTTACTCAAAGACGGTGCTGTTGCACTCGACGTCCGAGAGCGTGGTGAGTTCGCAGGAGGACATATTGAGGGTGCGACTAACCTGCCTCTCGGCGAGATCCCAACGTCGTCCGGCGTGCCAAAGGGCGTTCCAATTGTTGCGTACTGCGGGCACGGGGAGCGGTCTATGACCGGCATCTCGCTGCTCGAGCGCAATGGGGTGGACGCTTGGAATCTGGAGGGCGGGTTCGGGGCCTGGAACCGCCCATCACGACGCTCGTAGCCACGGGGGACAACGGCCAGACCCGGTGCCACAAGCCCCGGCGCGGCTACGCCCGCGGCGGCGGCGCGCTCTTCAGCTGACGCCGAAGAGAGGGGCATCGCGCTTCATGAGCAGAGAAACAGCGACCGGCGAAGCACGCCGGCCTCGATCCCTTCGGCTTGCAGCCGGGAGTCGAGCTGGCGTGCTTCAAATTGGTCCTGTCCCTCCGCTTTCAGGAGTTCAGCCCGGAAGCGCTCTCTGCCGTCGAGCCACGCCCGTGTGGTCGCGAGGAACTCCGGGGTCAGATCGATTTCTTCGACTCGCTGGAAGCCCGCCGACGCGAGCAGTTCCTGGTGGTTCCTGCGCCGCGTGCTGACGAAGGTGGGGCCGGACCTCAGGGCGCCGCTGTAGGCAGACTCATTCAGGCCGTCAGGCACGAAGATCGTGAAGAAGCCCATCCTGCCCCCTCGCCGGAGGACCCGTCTGCAGGCTCTCAGCACGGAGAGCTTCTGACTGATGCATCAGAGAGTGTCCGTGTGGGTGACTACGTCGAAGCTGCCCGTCGGGAAGGGGAGGTGGGCGCCCGTTGCCCTGATCACCGAAACGCCGGACAGACGCTGACGATCGGCTCGCCGGACCGCGGCGGCGAGCGCGGGCACTGGTATGTCTGCCAACACGGCCCGGCATCCAGTCTTTGCGGCGAGTTGGAGCGCCGGCCATCCCCGCCCGGAGCCGATGTCGAGGAGGCTGGAGTCAGCCGTCAGCGCGACCCGCTCGGCCAGCATGTCCGCCTGCTCCACCGTCGTATAGCCGTTTGCGCCGACGTTCGCGCCGATCACCTCGCGTTCGACGACGAGCATCGCATCCGGCGTAGGCGCACCGTAGCGCTCGCGGAACCGTTCTTCGCAGTCTCGTCGCTTGCTCACGACTGCCAACTATACAACCGGCTCACCTCGCCTGCCCGGCAAGCCGAATGGTGATGCTGAGCCGGTCGCCGCTAGCCCGCGGCGGCGGCGGCGCGCTCTTCGGCGGAGGCCGCTGACAGGGGCATCGAGTACAACACGTCGACGTGGTGGTGGTGGAATTCGAAGGACCAATAGAGGGCGACGGCGCGCTCGTTGGCCTGGTCGACATAAACCGCGACGGCGTCGACGCCGCGTTGGCTGAGGTGGGTGAGGCCCTCGGCGACGAGGTAGCGGCCGAGCCCGCGCCCGTGGTATTCGGGCGCGATGCCGATGATGTAGACCTCACCGACGCGGCCCTCACCTGTGCGGTCGCGGACTTTCAGCCAGTGGAAGCCGGCGGGCTTGCCGTCGATCTCCAGGATCAGCAGGTCGTCAGGGCTGAACCAGGGCTGCCGCGCGCGCACCTGGAAGTCTTCCAGCGTCCAGTTGCCGTTCTCGGGATGACCGGCGAAGACGCGGTTGTTCAGGTGGAGCCACATCTCGGCGTCCTCGCCGGGGCGGAACGTGCGGATCGAGGCGCCGGCAGGCTTGTCGGGCAAAGGCGGCGGTCCGGGGTGCCGGTGCATGTGCAGCAGGCGTCGCGTCTCCTCGAGGTGGAACGCCTCCGCCATCGCCCGGCCCGCGACTGAGTCGTTGTATGACCAGACGTCGAGCCGGCGCGCGCCCTGCGACTCGGCGTGCTTGACGACGTGGGTCAGCAGCGTGCGGCCGATGCCGTGACGCCGGAAGTCGGGGTGGACGGTCATCTCGCAGGAGACGCGGCGCTCCTCGCCTGTTCCGAAGGTCAGCGTGTGGGCGTAGCCGACGAGGCGGTCGCCCTCGTAGGCGAGGACGCCGATGGCGAGGTCGTCGCCGTGCTTGAGGCGCAGGAACTTGTGCTCGCCCACGGGCTCATGGCCGTCGGCTGCGGTCGTCGCCTCGATCAGGTCTTCGAGGTCCTCGATCTGCTCGCCTTCGAGGCGGGTGATGACTTCAACGTGATGCATCTGTGATTGCGGGCCGCGCTGGTAGAACCACGGGATCGTCCTGCGCGGGGACCGCGTCGTATTCCTTCTTATGGCCCTGGACTGTTGTTGCAGGTCGCTCTCCAATTCTAACGGTTGTCAACGCGCCCCGGCATCACGGCGACCTTGCGAACCGTCTGTCGTATATTGGAGGGGAACACCCCCCGTTTCGTTACCGGCCGTGAGGAGGAGGACTGATGCGCAAGCTCGCAGCACTCTGGTTTACCACCATGCTCGGCGTGGTCGCCGCCGTGCTCTCGATGCGGAAGCTCTTCCGCAGCCGCGAGGACACCCGCTGGACCGACGCCAAGCTCCCCGGTCGCTGCATTACCGTCGACGGCGTTGCGGTGCACTACGTCGAGAGCGCCCCGCCGATCGGGGCCAACGTGCCGGCGATCGTTATGGTTCACGGCTTCGGCGGCAACACCTACAGCTTCCGCTACCAGCTTGCCGCGCTCGGCCAGGACTACCGCTGCGTGGCGCTCGACCTGAAGGGCTTCGGCTACAGCGAGCGCCCGGTGAACAGCGATTACTCGCTGACGGCACAGGCGCGGCTCGTGCTCGGCGCGATGGACGCCCTGGGTATCGAGCGTGCGACGCTGATCGGGCACTCGATGGGCGGCGAGGTCGTCATGCGCGTGGCCGAGATGGCGCCCGAGCGCGTCGAGAAGCTCGTCCTCGCCGCGACCGTGCCCGGCCGCAAGGCCTGGGTCGCGCCGCGAATGGGCTTCATGCGCCCGCTGATGGTGCCGATCGCGCGCATCTCGGCGTGGTCGTCCTGGAAGCGCCTCTTCTATGACCCCAGCCGCCTCGACCTGGCCGCGATCAGGGCGGCGTACACGCGACCGGCGCGCATCCACGGCTCACTCAACACCGTGTGGGAGATGTGGGAGGACGTGCGCCGCGACGCCCAGATCGACTTCAAGCGGATCAAGGCGCCGGTGCTCATCCTCTGGGCCGAGAAAGAGCGCATTCTGCCGCTGCCGGGCCGCAGCCTCAAGTGGCTGCAGAAGCGCCTCCCCAAGGCGACGACGGTCACCATCCCGCGCACCGGCCACATGCTCCTTGTGGAGCAGCCGTAAGCGGCGACCGCCGCGATCCGGCGGTTCGTGGAAGGCGAGCGAGCGGCAGCGCCGTCGCTTGCTGACGCGATGACGCCGAGCGCGTAGTTCTTAACGCAAAACCAAAAGAGGCGTCCGTCAAACGGACGCCTCTTGGATTATCGGGGATCGTGGATTAGCGCGTGCGAGCTGCGGCGGTCGCGAGCCCACCCGAGACGAACAGGGCTGCCACGCCTGCCAGCAGGAGCATCAGTGCGTTGCCCGATGAACCGGGGCCGGGCTCACCGCCCGTTGGCGGGAAGACAACCGGTTTTGGTGTGCTGGTGAGCAGCAGCGCGGTTGGGCTCGGGGACGCCGTCGGCGCGGTCGGAGACGGTGACAGAGTCGGCGAATTCGTCGGCGGAGTCGTCGGAGACGGCGTGGGCGTGGGCGACGGCGTCGCCGTCACTTCTAGCGCAGTCGGACTCGGCGTCACCGGCTGCGTCGGCGTTGCCGTCGCTGTCGGTGTTGGCGTAACAGTAGGCGTCACGGTCACCGGGTTGGTGATGACCTCTGTCTGCGTCGCTGTGGCCGTCGGCGTCGCCGTAGCTGTCGGCGTCGGCGTTGCCGTGCTCAGGTCGAGCGTCGTCGTCGGTGTGGCTGTCCCGGTGTTTGTCGCTGTGGCAGTTGCCGTGGCAGTGTTTGTCGCCGTGGCAGTCGCGGTGGCGGTGCTTGTCGCCGTGGCGGTCGCCGTTGCTGTTGCCGTGGCGGTCGCCGTTGCCGTTGCTGTTGCTGTTGAGGTGGCCGTTGAGGTGGCCGTTGAGGTGGCCGTGGCCGTCGCGGATGACGTTGCGCTGGCGGTTGGGGATGACGTTGCCTCTGTGCAATTGAGCGAGTTCGTCTTGCTATTGAACAGCGTGCCGTCCAGGTCATTCGCGATGACGCCCAGGATGCCGCCTGTGTCAGCGTTGAACGCCGTCGTGACGTTTACCGTGATGTTGAGCGTTCCGGAGCCACTCAGGCCGGCCACATTAACTGTGGTCTCATTTGACTCGACGGCCGCGATGTATGCTGCCACGTTGCCGCCCGCATTCCCGTTGATTGCGCCCTGGTTGGGCGAGAGGTACACCACGATCTCGGATCCGGCGGGGAGTGCGGCACCAATGACAACGTAGTTGAGTTTCATGCTGATCGAGTTGACGCTGGTTCCGGTGCAGGACATCACGGCGTTTGCCTGGAATGATAGCGAGACGTCGTCGTCAGCACGGCCCTTAAGGTCGGTGTTGTTACCGCTCGTGGGCTGTCCGTTATCACCGGCGTTAAAGGCGTCTGCCGGTGAGGTAATGCTCAGCATGCTGAGCAGCACGAGCGCCACAGTAGCAACTGCCAGGATTGCGAAGGCGATTGCTGCCGGATTTGTGCGCCGCATATTCGTTGGTTCCATGACTCGCTACCCCCAGGTCTACTCACGCTAAACTCTGCCCAAAACGGGCCATTCACGGATTGTTAACCGTATACTACGCGAGTTTGTTTCAAGAAAAGAGCGCTTTGCGCAGGTATTTTGTGAAATTGCAATCTGGCCCGAGGCGTGGCTGCCGGCAGGCGTTGGGCCAACCACGCAGGAGTGCATGGAGGCCTCGGGTTGCCGGGGTAAGTAGGTCGGCTTCGGTGGCGGTGCGGCCGCTAGGTCTCGGTAAGCAGGACGCCCGACCCGATTTCCGGACACCCCGCTTCCTGCTGCACGCTGAGCCCAGCATCGAACCGCAACAGCTTCAGCGAGTCGACCGGGTCGATCGCCAGCGAGCAGTCGGCGTCGCCCCAGTTGTAGACCGCCGCGATTACGACATCCAGCGGCGTCCCGAAAGGCGGGCAGTCTCCGGTGTTGGTGCTCAGCCCCGCGTCGTGGCGCAACGTCAGCAGCGAATCCACCGGGTCTGGTTGCGTGGAGCAGTTCCAGTCGCCCCAGATGGCCGCCTGGGTTACCGGCGTCGGTGAGGGCGTCGGAGACGGGGATTCGGTTGGCGAGGCCGTCGGTGATGAAGTGGGTGTCGCCTCAACCGGCTGCCAGTTGGGATCAATATCGCGGCCGGGGTCGGTCGTGATCACTTGCGGGTTGCCACCGTCAGCGTCCATGACCCAGATGTCATCGTCGCCGTCCCGGTCGCTGTGGAACGCGATCAGGGCGCCATCCGGAGACCAGGCGGGGCTCAGGTCCTCGCCCGGGTCGTCCGTGATCGGGGTTTCGCTGGTTCCGTCCGGGTTCATCACGTAGATGTTCAGATTACCGTCGCGGTCGGTCTGGAACGCGATCTTCGTGCCGTCGGGCGACCACTCAGGGCGGCTGTCGGCGCCGGGGTCGGTGGTGAGCCGGGTCTGGTCCGTGCCGTCCGTGTCCATCACGTAGATCTCGCGGTTCCCATCCCGGCTGCTGATGAACGCGATCTTGTCGCCGGCCGGCGACCATGACGGTTGTTGGTCGTTCTCGTTGGGGCCATTGTTGGTAAGCCGGGTCTGATCGGACCCGTCGGCATCCATCACATAGATCTCATTGTTGCCGTCGCGGGAACTTTCGAAGGCGATGGAGGTGCCGCTCGGCGACCATGACGGGTTGAAGTTGCGGCCGACGCCCATCGTCAGCTGCGTCTTGTTGCCCTGGTCGTCGGCAACAAATATGTTGAAGTCGTTCGGTGGGTCGTTCGTGTCGGCATAGTAGGCGATCAATTCGCCGTCCGCGGACCAGGCCGGGTCCTCATCGTCCAGAAGGTTGTCTGTTATGCGCACCTGGTTCGACCCGTCGGGGTTCACGACCCAGATGTCCTCGTTGCCTTCGCGGTTGCTGTCGAAGGCAATCAGCCCGTTGCTGCCGGGAAATGCGGCCCGGCTACCGGGCGGGCTCCCCAACGACAGTACCGCGAACGAGAACACTAGCGTAACGATGAGGACAAAGGCGATACGGCTCATTGCACGACCCTTCCTGCCAGGCCGGTTGACGCGGTCAGCCTATCCCTCGCGCAGAGAGCGCGTCAAGCCGGACCAGGTTGTCGTCCGGGAAAGACGGCAGGCTCGATATCAGCGCCATTCCTGCCATGTAAGTGTCACGCGCCCGCGATAAACTGTCCCTTGTGAGCGTCCTCGACTCGTTCCACCCGATCGTCCGCACCTGGTTCGCCAGGCGGTTCAAGGCGCCCACCGATGCCCAGGCGGACGGCTGGCCGCAGATCATCGCTGGGCGCGACACGCTGATCTCGGCGCCGACCGGCTCCGGCAAGACGCTGGCGGCGTTCCTGGTGTCGATCGACCGGCTGGTGCGCAAGGCCGAGGCAGGGGAGCTTGAGGACGGCGTCGCGGTCGTCTACGTTTCGCCGCTGAAGGCGTTGTCGAACGACATCCAGCGCAACCTCGAGGAACCACTCGCCGAAATCGCGGTGATCGCGCGCGAACTTGGGTACGATCTGCCCGAAATCCGCACGGCGCTGCGCACGGGCGACACGACGCAGGCCGAACGCCAGGCGATCATCAAGCACCCGCCGCATATCCTGATCACGACCCCGGAGTCGCTGTACCTGATGGTCACCGCAGAGCGTTCGCGCGAAATCCTGCGCAACGTCAGCACGGTCATCGTCGACGAGGTCCACGCGCTGATCCGCGACAAGCGCGGCTCGCACCTGTCGATCACGCTCGCGCGCCTCGACCACATCACGGAGTCGCGCCCCTCGCGCGTGGGCCTCTCCGCTACGGTGCGGCCGATCGAGTACGCGGCGCAGTTCCTGGTCGGCACGGATAACGTCGCGGTGGGCGGCACGCCGTTGTGCGAGATCGTCGACTCGGGCCATCAGCGCGACCTCGAAATCCGCATCGAAGTGCCGCCGACGGACCTCGAAGCGGTGGCTTCGGGCGAGCAGTGGGCGGACATCTACGACCGCCTCACAGAACTCGTGCAGGCGCACCGCACGACGATCATATTCGTCAACACCCGTCGCCTCGCCGAGCGCGTCGCCTTCAAGCTGGCCGAGCGCATCGGCGAAGAGCACGTCGGCGCCCACCACGGCAGCCTCTCCAAGGAACGCCGCCACCGCATGGAGCAGCGCCTCAAGGCGGGGGAGATGCGCGCGCTGGTCGCCACAGCGTCGCTCGAACTTGGCATCGACATCGGCACCGTCGACCTCGTCTGCCAGCTCGAGTCGCCGCGCAGCATCACGACCTTCCTCCAGCGGGTCGGCCGCTCCGGCCACGCCCTCGGGCTGACGCCGAAGGGCGTCCTCTTCCCCACCAGCCGCGACGAGCTTGTCGAGTGCGCGGCACTCATCCGCGCCGTCCGCAATGGCCGGCTCGACTGCGTCTTCCCGCCGGAAGCGCCGCTCGACATCCTGGCGCAGCAAGTGGTTGCCGAAGCTGCCTGCGAGCCGTGGGGCGAAGGCGACCTCTTCGCCCTCATCCGTCGCGCCTGGCCGTATCACAATCTCGAACGCGAGAAGTTCGACGAAGTTGTGGCGATGATGAGCGAGGGCATCGCTGTCGGCGCGGGGCGCGCGGCGCACTTCTTGCACCGCGACCAGATCAACGGTGTCGTCCGCGGCCGCCGCGGCGCCCGCAGCACCGCCATCCAGTGCGGCGGCGCGATCCCCGAGATCGCCGACTACCGTGTCATCGCCGAGCCCGAAGGCACGTTCGTCGGCACGCTCGACGAGGACTTCTCGATCGAGTCGATGGCGGGAGATATAGTGTTGCTCGGCACGACGTCCTGGCGGATCAAGCGCATCGAGGCCGCGGGCATCGTCCGTGTCGAGGACGCGCACGGCGCACCGCCCACCGTCCCCTTCTGGAACGGCGAGGCGCCCGGCCGCACGCTCGAACTCTCGGAAGAGGTGTCGCGCCTGCGGACCGACATCGCGGCGCACTTCCCTGTGCCAGGCGATGGCACGGCGGCGTTGGTGCACGGCGAGAAGTCGGTGGCCCGTTCGCCCATTCGTGAGCCTCAGGGCGAACGGGACGGGACGTCGCTGCCGAGCGTCACGGAGTGGGTGCAGGAAGAGTGCGCGCTCACACCGCACGCCGCCGAGCAAATCGTGCAGTACATCAAGGTGCAGAAGGAGATGATGGGCGTCATCCCCTCGCAGCAGGACGTCGTCTTCGAGCGCTTCTTCGACGAGAGCGGCGGCATGCAGCTCGTCGTCCACGCGCCGTTTGGCGCGCGCATCAACCGCGCCTGGGGCTTCGCGCTGCGCAAGCGCTTCTGCGTCAGCTTCGACTTCGAGTTGCAGGCGGCCGCCTGCGACGATGCGATGCTCCTGTCGATCGGGCCCAACAACAGCTTCCCCCTCGAAGACATGTTCGGGCTCGTCAAGCCGGCCTGGCTCTACGAGTCGGTCGAGCAGTCGCTCCTCGTCGCCAACGCGCCGGTTTGGCAGTCCCGCTGGCGCTGGAACACGACGCGTTCGCTGGCAGTCCTGCGTCAGCGCAACGGCAAGCGTGTGCCGTCGCCGCTGCAGCGCATGAAGTCGGCCGACCTGATGGCTGCGGTCTTCCCGGTCCTCGTCGCCTGCCAGGAGAACCTCGTCGGCGCGATCGAGCTGCCGGACCACCCGCTGACGCGTCAGTCGATGCACGACTGCCTGACCGAGGCGATGGACATCGAAGGTCTGCGCGACGTCCTCGAGCGCATCGAACGCGGCGAGATCAAGTTCCACGCGCGCGACACGACCGAGCCCTCGCCGTTCAGCCACGAGATGCTCAACTCCAAGCCCTACACCTACCTCGACGACGCGCCGCTGGAAGAACGCCGTGCCCGCGCGGTGACACTCCGTCGCAGCCTCCCCCAGAGCGGCCGCGACCTGGGCATCCTCGACCCCGATGCGATCGCCGTGGTCGTTGATGAAGCGCAGCCGCAACCTCGCGATCCGGAAGAGGTCCACGACGCGCTGCTCAACCTGGTCGCCGTTCGCCCCGAGTACGTCCCCGAATGGAGCGCCTGGTTCGGCGAACTTGTCGACCAGCGCCGCGCCGCCACTTTCGAGACGGCTGACGGCGAGACCTTCTGGTTCGCCGTCGAGAACCTGCATGTGATCGAGCGCCTCTACCCCGGCGCCAGCGTCCGCCCGGACGTCGACCTGCCGTCTCACCTGCGCCGCGAGATCGACGAAGACGACGCGCGCGCCGCCATCGTCCGCGGCCACCTGGAGACGCTCGGCCCCACGACCGTCGCCGAGATCGCCGAGCGCACGGGCCTCGCGCCGGGTTCGGTGACGAGCGCGCTCGCCCGTCTCGAAGGCGAGGGCGGCACGGCGATCCGGGGACGGTTTCGCCCGCTCGCTGAGGAAGAAGAGTGGTGCGACCGCCGCCTGTTGGCCCGCATCCACCGCTTCACGCTCGACCGCCTGCGCGCCGACATCGAGCCGGTCTCCGCGCAGGACCTGATGCGCTTCCTCCTGCGCTGGCAGCACATCGCGCCCGGCACCCAGCTCGAAGGCAAGCGCGGGCTGCTCGAAGCGATCACGCAACTCCAGGGCTACGACATTCCGGCCGTCGCCTGGGAACGGCACATCCTCCCCGCCCGCATCGCCGCCTACAAGGGCGGCTGGCTCGACGAGCTGTGCATGACCGGCGACGCCGCCTGGGCCCGCATGTCGCCCCGCAAGAGCAGCGAGGGCAACGCCCATCGCTCCGCCGCTTCCTCGGCCACGCCGATCTCCCTCACCCGCCGTGCCGACCTGCCCTGGCTTCTCGCCGGCATCAGGAACGGCGATGGCCCTGACGCGCCCGCCACCGGCGCCGCTGCCGAGATCCACGAGCTGCTCCTCAAGAAGGGCGCGCTCTTCTACGACGACATTGTCGCCGCCACCAACCGCCTCCCCGGCGACGTCGAGCGCGGCCTCTGGGACCTCGTCGCCCGCGGCCTCGCCACGGCCGACGGCTTCCAGGCCCTGCGCGCGCTGATGGCTTCGAACAAGAAACGCCAGTTCCGCCGCCCACAGCGCGCCCGCCTCTTCCGCACCCTCGCGGTCAGCGGCGTCCCCACCGGCCGCTGGTCGCTTGTGCCCGAGTGGGACACCCGTTACCTGAGGGGAGAGGGGGGAGCACCTCCGGGTGGAGAGCCCGAAGGACCTAACACTCGCCAAACAGCAACCAACGCCGCGCGGCAGCGCCCCGCGTACGACCCCAGCGCACAGCTCCTGACCGAAGAACTGGCCGAAGCCTGGGCAGAGCAACTCCTATTCCGCTACGGCGTCGTCTTCCGCGACCTCGTCCGCCCCGAAGCGTTCAGCGTCCCGTGGCGCGAGATCCTGCGTGTGCTGCGCCGCATGGAGGCGCAGGGCACCGTCCGGGGCGGCCGCTTCGTCGCGGGCTTCTACGGCGAGCAATACGCCCGCCCCGAGGCCGTCGAATCGCTGCGCAACACCCGCCGCACCGAGAAGACCGGCGAACTCGTCCGCGTCTCTGCCGTTGACCCCCTGAACCTCACCGGCAGCCTGCTCTCCGGCGAGCGCGTGCCCAGCGTCCACACCAGGACCGTCCACTACCGCGACGGCGTGCCGATCAGCGAAGAGGCGTTCGCGGTGGCCCAGGCGGAACGCCACCTTGCCGGCGCCACCAACGCGTAGTGCACGTGGCCGAATAGCGAACGCGCCTAGCGTTTACGAGGCGGCTTGTACTCGGCGGCAGCGCGGATCAGGTCCTGCAGCGCCCGCTCGTTGATCTTGTCGCCCTCGCGCAGGTCAATCGAGCGCGACTGCTTCGCGTCGAGCCCGGCGTTGAACAACCCCATCGGGTCGTCGAGCAGCGCCCCCTTGAAGAAGTTGACCTTCAGGTGCTCCTTGAACACCCCGAGCGCAACGACATTGCCCTTGTTCGTCCACACCGCCGTATCCCACTTCCAGTCTTCTTCGATGTCCGGGTCGGCGTCGTTGATCATCTCCCGCAGGCGCGAATACATCTCGGCCTGCCAGCCGCTCAGCGCGGCGTTCGCCTTGTCGATGTTTTGGGATGGGTGCAAAAGGGCCGCCTTGGTCGCAGGATCACGTGTTTAGGAATACGCCGTCAACCCCGCTAACCTACCGGCACAGCCTCGCGTATTTGGATGGCCGTAATGCGCTGCGCGGAAGCGTCAATAGTCACATCCACTCGCACATTCAAGACCAGGGGCAGCGAACCCACTTCGGAATCATCAAACTCGCCGACGATGTCCACGTGTGGCCACTCTGCCAGACCGTACGCCTGATATTGCCACTTGTCGATTGTAAATTGCAGATCGACGTACACGGTGAGATCGAGCGTAGCCACCATGTCAAACTGTGCAAGCTTCCTCAGGTCAGTCGCATTCAGGCTGTAGATCTTCGTGAAGGATGATATTTCGATGTTTTCAGCGAAGGGTGGTAAGGGCAGTGTGGTGGTGGATGGGACATAAGGCGACGTATCCTCGACAAGCCTCATCAAGTCGTCCTGAACGCTTCGACCCCACAAGTAGCCAGCGTTGAGTTGCGATACGACTGACACCTCGTCCACAGGCTCGAGCCGGGGCCGAACTTCCGCTTCAATGAAGTCTTCCAGAGATGCGAAGAGCAAAGGGGGCTCGGCGTTTGTACACTTGGTCCAGTCTGTCACTAGATGCGGATGCAGAGTTGCGTCAGCTCCTGCAAAATCCTTCCTGTTGTTTGTCACCAGTGCGACTGTAGGTCCTTCTTCAGTCGCCAGCGAGAGGACGCCCATCCAGATCACCGTGTCCTGAAATCCCCGCCCGCTGTCATCAAACGGCTTTCTTCGTGTGATAGCACGTGCGGCCACGGCGCGGGCGTCCAGCAATTCATATGGCAGTATCACCGCCGCTGCTTCGCCGAGCCATGTCTGAAGGCTGCGAGCGTATGTGTCGCAACTGCTGTCCACCAGGCTGTTGGTCAAAGACTTTTGCGTAGATGCACCTGACAACTTCCGAAACTTTTCGACGGCCTCACTCTCTTTGGCCAGCAACTCTGTCAATTGCTTGCGGTAGTTGTTCAGCACCTCGTCAATGACGATCTGAGGAATGGTGAGTTGATGGTGATTCGCCAACAGGCTGGCGGTTAGCATTCGGAGCGGTGGACTCAGACGATGGAAGTCCTTGATCAAGATGTTGGAGTCGACAACGACGCGCATGGCCCGCGTAGTCTCGCACATTTCGTGCCTCTGTTTCCGCGACGGCACTCGGGGTCGCGGGGAGGGAGCGAGGGCTCAACTCCCCAATGGACTACTCTCACCTTCACGTAAGGGTTTGACTTCCCGAGGCGCCTCGGCATATCATGCGCTCGAAAGAATCTCGCCCGCAGGAGCACACTATGCACAGCGCCCTACACACCCCCGTCTGCGACCGCCTCGGCATCGAGTACCCGGTCTTCCTCGCCGGCATGGGCGGCGTCTCGATGTCCGCGCTCGTCGCCGCCGTCTCCAACGCCGGCGGCCTCGGCATCATGGGCGCGGCCACGCTCGGCCCCGCTCAGCTCCGAGAAGAGATCCGCATGACCCGCGAACTCACCGACAAGCCCTTCGCTGTCGACCTCCTCGCGCCTGATCCGAACCGCATTCGGCCTCACATGGAAGTCGTCTTCGAGGAAGACGTGAAGATCTTCGTCGCCGGCCTCGCCGTGCCCGCCGAGTTCATCGCCGAGATGCACGAGCGCGGCATGATCGTCATGGTCATGTGCGGCCGCGTGCGCCACGCCGAGAAGTCCGTCGAAGCCGGCGCCGACATCGTCGCCGCGCAGGGCACCGAGGCCGGTGGCCACACGGGCGAAGTCGGTGGCATGGCGCTGGTCCCGCAGGTCGTCGACGCCGTCTCCGTACCGGTGATCGCTGCCGGCGGCCTTTCCGACGGCCGCGGCCTGGTTGCCGCGTTGGCCCTGGGAGCCGAGGGCGCGATCTTCGGCACGCGCTTCATCGCCACGCCCGAGGCGCAGGCAGCGCCCGGCTACCGCGACGCGATCGTCCGCGCCGGCGACGCCGACACGATGCGCACGCGCGCCTACACCGGCAAGCCCGCGCGCACGATCCGCAACGCCTACGCCGAGGAATGGGAGACGAAGGCCGACCAGATTCAGCCCTTCCCGATGCAGGCGATGGTCTCGATCCAGAACAAGGTGATGGACTACCCCGGCCTAGGCGAGTCCTTCGACGCCGCGCGCACCTTCATGCCGGCCGGTCAGGGCGCCGGTCTCGTCCACGAGATCAAGCCCGCCGCCGAAGTCGTCCGCGACATCGTGCGCGAAGCGGAGGCGGTCATCGACAAGCGCTTCGTCCAGCCGTCGCTCCAGGCGCAAAAGACCCCGTAGACCCGCGCGCGCTCCACGCCCCCACCCGTTCGTGGTGCCTGCCCGCCGCCGGAGGGAGGCTCACGAAGCAGGTGACACCGTGCCACCGTTGCGGAACGTCACTGCCGCCGCCGTGCCAGCGCTCGTGATGCGGACGACGGGCGCGCGCGCCGTCATGTTACGGGAGGATCGTCCGGGAGGCCCTCTGCCAGGCGTCTGACCCGGGAAAGACAGTCCAGCTCCCGCATCGCCGCCTTCGCGCGGACTGCGCCCTTCTCCCAGAGTCGCTTCATGCGCGCACCTTCCGGCCTGTCGAAGATGGGGAGCGTCCCGGCGCCGATCGTGACGATCGCCGTCCACCAGAAGCACATGCTCAAAGCGTAGTCTTCGATGAGCATGTCGTACGTGTAAGAGGCAGCATCGGGGTTCAGCGTCACCAGGCGCGCGTGGTATTCGCGCAGGATGTCGCGGTCATGGCGGCGGACTTCCGGCTCCAGTGAATTGAAGAACGCCTGGGCGAACTCCGGCCCAGGAGGCCCCGCATGAACGGCCTGCCAGTCGATGAACGTGAGCGTCGACTCCTCTGCGCTCTTCCCGCGCTCCGGGTGTGTGCGAAAGATGTTGTCGGCGCGCAGGTCGCCGTGTAGAAGCGTCTTCGGGCGCGACGAGAGCACGTCGTAGATGCGATCAATAATTCCGCCGCACTTCGGGCCTGTAAGCATCACCGCGAGCTCTTCGAGATCGCCGTCCGGCTCGCTGTGGAAGAAGTCCCGGCCGTACATCTGATGCCAGAGCCTTAGGAACTCCGGCCACGCAGCGTTCGCCATCCTCGAGGCGCCGTCGAAAGCGAATACGTATCGCCCGTCAGCGCGCCCGATCCACGGCAGCCTTGTAGTGTCCGATTCCCAGAACTTGGCGTGCATCGCCGCCGCCTCGAGCGCCACCTGGCGGGCGCACGCGACATCAGGCGTATCGTCCACCTGGTCGAAAACCTTCGAGTGAGTGCTCAGGTCCTCCATGACGATGATGAAGCTGGCGCAGGTGTGACTGCCATCCGTAAAACAACCGTAGAGCTTTGGTGAGCGGACCGGCACGTGCTCCGCCAGGTCACGAAAGAAGAAGAGCTCCTTCACGTAAGCGTTGTTGGCTATCGCCATCTCCCGCCGCTCCTTCACAGCGTTCGGCACTTTAACGACCACCGACGAGGGCGCATCGGCAGGGTTACCCTTGTACGTGATGGAGTGAAGCTTAAACGCATCGGCGAGGACTCCTCCTTCGAGGAACGTCGTGGTGAAGCCCGTGACCTCGGCGCCCAGCACCGATGAAAGCCATTCGTTCGTGATGGCGTCTGCCGTCGTCGGAAACTCATGAGCCATGTCGATGTCCTCCGCGCCGTTATGTTGCGCATTCTAGCAGCGACCCGGCTGCCGTGGCATCATAGGTGACGGCGCCCTGAGGAAGCACTTCGAAAAAATGAGATAAGCTGACGTTCCGGTCCGGAGAACTAAACCTGGCCGGAAAAGGAGGCCGTAAATTGGCACAAGATTTTCCTGGCGTAAAAGTGACCAAGCCCGACGAGCTGGTACGAGAGGACGCCACGGGCTTTGAAATCGCCGTTTCGCCTGCCGTCACCGGCTCGAAAGGGCTGGTGTTCGGGTCAGCGAAGGTCCCGGGTGGCCTGCGCGTCCCGGCCCACACGCACACCGTTGATACTGCGGCGCTTCTGATCAGCGGGCGAGCCGCGCTGCGATACGGCGAGAAGCTGGAGATGTGTTTGGAGATGAGCGCGGGGGACTACGCCTTTGTTGGCGCTAACGTCGTCCATGACGAGGAAACCCTCGGCGACGAGGTGGCGGAGTTCATCATGGCCCGCGACCAGAACGGTGGCGAAACGATTCCCGTCGACCCGTCGGATCCGGGCTGGGCGGCACTGGCGGGCGGAGATTAGAGCAAGGCCCACTGAGCCCCGCCTGACTCTTCCTAATCAAGCCCTTCCCCTTCCAGGCGATGACCTCCATCCAGAACAAGGTGATGGACTACCCCGGCCTAGGCGAGTCCTTCGACGCCGCGCGCACCTTCATGCCGGCCGGTCAGGGCGCCGGTCTCGTCCACGAGATCAAGCCCGCCGCCGAAGTCGTCCGCGACATCGTGCGCGAAGCGGAGGCGGTCATCGACAAGCGCTTCGTCCAGCCGTCACTGGAACGCCAAACGCGATAGGCCCGATTCTAAAGCAGCTTATCCTCGGGGACCCCTTCACTGACCGTCCACTGAAGGAAGTCGCGACCAATCGCCGTTATGCAGTATCCGCCTTGTACTGGCTGGATGAGTTGTGCTTGAAGGAGGAACCCGACGTACGAGTCCCAAGCCTGCTGTGACGTCACGCCCAATGCTTTGCCGCGCTCTCGGTGAGTCTGGTAGAAGGGCTGTAGCGTTTGCACGCCCGCCCCGACCGTGTGGAATCGATTCAAGTATCTCAATAGCGCGATTTGCGTGCCGTGCATCAGTCTGTACAGCCTTTCGAAATACACGAGGCGGGCAAGCGCGATTTTCTCAAGGTCGACTTGAGTAGGTGCTTGACCGGCCTCTGACTGTCCGGCCCCTTGATCTTGATCGACGAGCTCAAGACCTTCGGGTGGCTCTGGCGGATCAGGTTGAGTCGGACTGTCGAATTCAATTCCGGCGACCTTACCCTTCTGGATCCTGTCAATGAGCGCCCCTATTCGAGTCCTAAAGAGGCAAATGAATATAACGGCAACGGCAGGCCAAGCGAGAGAATTTACGTAGTCCTCGACTATCTGTGCCCATTCCATCGATTCGGACATCACATGCCCCCAAAGGTGACTAGATTGATGCGTATACTATGCGTCAATTGGAGCAGGAAGAGAACGGCGAATGACAGCACCCAACACCTCCCGCGCCATCGTCCAGACCGCTCCGCGCACGCTCGAACTCCGCGAACTGCCTCTCCCCGAGATCGGCGATGATGACGCCCTCCTCCGCATCGAGGCTTGCGGCATCTGCGGCTCCGACTACGAGCAGTACGAAGGCGTCCTCCCCGTCCGGCTGCCGGTCGTTCCCGGCCACGAGCCCGTCGGGCGGATCGAGCGCATCGGCGCAGCCGCCGCCGAGCGCTGGCGCGTCCGCGAAGGCGACCGCGTCGGCGTCGAAGCGCTGATCCCCACCGGCGCCGACCCCTTCGCCGGCGGCGGACTCTCGGCGTACGGCTACCTCAGCGTCGACAAGCCGCCCGGCCTCTGGGGCGGCTACGCCGACTACCTGTACCTCGCCCCCAAAGCCGTCATCCACCCGATCGACGGCGCCCTCGCTCCCGAGATCGCGACGTTCTTCAACCCGATTGGCGCTGGCTTCCGCTGGGCCGTCGCCATGCCCCGCCTCAAGGAGGGCGAGACGATCGTAGTCCTCGGCCCCGGCCAGCGCGGCCTCGCGTCCGTCATCGCCGCCAAGGAAGCGGGCGCGGGCCGCATCATCATCAGTGGCCTCGCCCGCGACGAACGCAAGCTTGCCCTCGCCCGCGAGTTCGGCGCCGACATCACGGTCAACGTCGAGGCGGAAGACATCCGCACCATCGTCCGCGAGGCCACCGACGGCCGCGGCGCAGACGTCGTCATCGATGTCACGGCGTACGCCACGGAAGCGGTCACGCAGGCGATCGACCTCGCTCGCCGCGGCGGGCGCGTCGTCCTCGCCGGCACCAAGGGCGCGAAGCCCGTCGAAGGCTTCTTCAGCGACCGCATCGTGATGAAGGAGCTTACCGTCATCGGCGCGCTCGGAGTAGACTACGACAGCTACGAGCGAGCGATCCGGCTGATCGAGTCGGGCAAGTACCCGCTGGAAAAGATGCACACGCACACCGTGCCGCTGCACGAAGCCGAGCGGGCCCTGCAACTGCTCGCCGGCCAGGTCCCCGGCGAAGAGGCGATCCACATCGCCCTCGTGCCCTGAGGACCGAAGTAGGGAGACATATGGACGAAGAAGCGCAAAAGCAGAACCTCCACCGTATGGCGAGGGTCATCGCCTCCGTGCCGTTCATGAAGCACCTCGGCATGGAGTTCGTCGAAGGCGGCGAAGGCTACGCCCGCATCCGCATGCACTACCAGGACGAGAACTCGACGATGGGCAAGGCCCTCCACGGCGGCGCCCTCGCCTCGCTCATCGACACCACCGGCGCGATGGCCGCCTGGACCACTGCCCAGATCGCCACGCCGCAGTACTTCGGCTCGACCGTCGGCGTCAACGTCAACTACCTCTCGGGCGCCATCGGCGAGGACGTTTTCGCCGACGGCCGCGTCCTCAAGCGCGGCAAGGAGATAATCTACTCCGACGTCCGCGTCACCAATGAAGCCGGCAAGCTGCTCGCTCAGGGCACCGTCGTCTATCGCATCGTCGAAACGGAGAAGTCCTGATGTCTGTCATCCCAAAGATCGAAACGCCCGAAGACGAAGACCTGAAGGACATGTACGAGCGCCTCGCACAGGGCGGCCTCGGCCTCGGCGTCCTCAACGTCTTCAAGGTCATGGCGCACAATCCGAAGCTCCTGCGCGACTGGGTGCGCATGGCCACGCCGCTGCTCAGCGGCGGCATCCTGCTCGACCCGCGCCTGCGCGAGCTGGTCATCCTCCGCGTCGGCCAGCTCTGTGGCAGCGAGTACGAGTTCGGCCAGCACATTCGCATCGCCAAGGCTGCTGGCGTCACGTACGAAGAGATGGCCGCCCTCAAGGACTACGCCGACAACCCAGCCTTCAGTGAGCTGGAACGCGCCGTGCTTGCCTACACCGACGCCTGCGCCCGCCTCGACCCCGACGCCCCCGACCGCGCCCGCGACCTCAAGCGCTGGCTCTCCGACCGTGAGATCCTCGAGCTCAGCTTTTGCGTGGGCCACTGGGGCATGGTCGCTCGCGTCCTCGTCCCCCTCGAAGTCGAGCTCGACGAGCCGTTGCTCGCCCATCTCCCGGAAGGCTGGCGTGAGTGGATGTAGAGATGGCCGACGAGAGCACCGCCGCGCGTGTCCGGCAGTGCTGACGCTTGCCCGTTCGTCAACAGATACGTTGTTGACCGCGCTACACACCAATGCTACGGTGCCTACAGATGCCTAAGCGCTCGATAAGCTAACTATGGTCACCCGAAGAAAGCCCTCCGCCACAATCAACGGCAAGCGCACACGCCGCGGGCCGTACACGCGTCAGCAAATCCTCGACGCCTCCCTCAGCCTGTTCTCGCAGAACGGCTTCGCCCGCACCACCGTCCGCGACATCGCCCGCATGGCCGGAATCACCGACGCCGCTATCTACTACCACTTCGAGTCGAAGCGCGAACTCCTCGAGGCCCTTGTCGAAGAGCGCGGCTTCCTCGCCGGCCTTCAGAACCTCGAGCGCGTTGAGGCGGAGATGCCCCTTCAGGAAATGGTGCTCTGGATGGCCGCCGGCGCCGTAAACCTCATGGACCAGAACCGCGACTTCCTGCGGCTGATCACCATGGAAGGCCTCGGCGGCGACGAGGCCGCGCTCGAACAGTACACGCGCCTGATTGACCTCTGGGAAAACGCCCTCGTAATCGTCTTCAACCGCTACGAGAAGAAGGGCGAGCTAAAGCCGGGCAACTCCGAAGAGGTCGCGCGCCACGTGGTTTACACCATTCTCATGGCCTTCCAGGACAGCCTGCTCGGCCGCCATGGCCTCGGCAGCGTCCCCGCGCCTGAACGACAGGCCGCGATGCGCGCGTTCCTCACGCCCAGCCTCGCGCGCCTGCTGCACAGCGTGGTCGCCTAGCCCAGAGGATGACCGTCCGCGTCGGCCTCATCGGCTGCGGCTTCATCGGGCGCTTTCACTCCACAGCCATCCGCGCCGTTGCCCGCCGCGAACTCCTCGATATCGAGTACGTCGCCGTCTGCGACCAGGATGAGAGCCGCGCACGCTCGTTTGCCGAACTGACCGGCGCCGAACCAACCTCTGACGCCGCGCAGATCATCGCCTCGCCGGACATCGACGCCGTCTACATCTGCGTGCCGACGGCCTACCACAAGGACCTCGTGCTAAACGCGGCAGCGCACGGAAAACACATCTTCTGCGAGAAGCCGCTTGCCACCAATCTCGCCGATGTCGAAGAGATGGTCGTCGCCACCGACGCCGCCGGTGTGAAGACGGCCGTCGGCCTCGTCCTCCGCCATTCGCCGATCCTTACGATCCTCCACGAGCTGATGCAGAACCCTTCGCTCGGCCGCCTGATGGCCATCGCCTTCCGCGACGACCAGTTCTTCCCGATCCACGGCAACTACGCCTCCGACTGGCGCGCCGACAAGGACATCGTCGGAGCCGGTACGCTGCTCGAGCATTCGATCCACGACATCGATCTCCTGCACTGGCTCGCCGGCCCCGTGCGCAACGTTCGCGGTACCGTCCGCAACTTCGCCGGTTACGAGGGCGTCGAAGACCTGGTCCTCGCCAACATCGACTTCGACAGCGATGCCCAGGCCTCGCTGCTTTCGATCTGGCACAGCGTCGTCGGCCGGCCCTCCACCCGCCTGATCGAGGTCTTCTTCGAGAAGGGCTTCTTCCACATCGACCACGACTACAGCGGTCCAATCGAACTGCAGACCCACGCCCTCAACGCCCAAACGATCTCCGAAGAAGATGTGCGACGGCGCTATCTCGACAAGCTTGGCCTGCCCGTGGACGTTTTCGAAGGCCTGTTGCGCTACTCCCTGGAAGACTACTTCTTCCTGAAAGCGCTCTGCGAGGACCGTCAGCCCTTCCCGGACTTCCATACCGCGCTCGAAGCGCACCGCGTCGTCGACGCCATTTACCGCTCGGGCGCGGCCGGCGGCGCCGAAGTCGCGCTCTAGGCCTTCACCCGGGCATTACATCTTGTCCACCGGCGTTTCCCTGAACGTTCACGCCTTTACAGACGCAACATTCTCCGGTTTCTGCGTCTATATAAGTGCGGACAAGGAGGCCTGTACCTTATGACAATCGCACAACTCGCCCACGCTATAATCGGAAAACTGCGCAACGAGGCCGGCCAGGACCTCGCCGAATACGCCCTGATCCTCGCCATCGTCTTCGTCGGCTGTATCGTCGCACTGGGTATCCTCGCAGGCGGCATCACCGAGCCTCTCGAGTCGTTCGGCAACTTCCTGAGCGGCGCCGGCAGCTAGCCTCGCCGGCTAGACGACGGTCGTACCCGGTAGCCGCCCGTCCTCGCCCTCCGTCCGCCACGAACCCCATTCGTCGCCCAGGCTCCAGTCGATCATCAGCACTTCGACCTCCTCGCCCGCCTCCACGACATCGACGTCCGCCGGGATCACCGTCAGGCCATTCGCTTTGGTCATCGACGTCAGCACGCCCGACCCCTGTGATCCCGTCAACGATGCGTGATACCGCCCCTCGCGGCGCGTCACGACGCATCGCGCCATGAACACCCGCGGGTCGTTCCGGTTCTCGATCCGCTGGTCCGCGATCGCCAGCACAACGGGCCGCACCCAGCCGCTCTTGCCCATCATCTTCATGATTGCGGGCCTCCCGAACAGCTCGAACGCCACCATCGAGCTGACCGGGTTGCCCGGCAGCCCGATGTGCGGCACCCGCCGCCCGTCCCTGGTGAAGGTGCCGAACGCCAGCGGCTTGCCCGGCTTCATCGCCACAGTCCAGAAGGCGATCTCGCCCTCCTTCTCCAGTACATCCTTCACGACGTCATAGTCTCCCCGCGACACGCCCGCCGAGGTGATCAGCATGTCGGCGCTCAGCCCCTCGTGGATCTTCGCCGTGAGTTCCTCGACCGTGTCCTTCGCGATCCCCAGCATCTTCGGCACCCCGCCGAAGCGTTTGACCAATGCCGCGATGCTGTACGCGTTCGCGTCGTAGATCCGCGCGCCCGATCGCGCTTGCCCCGGCTCCAGCAGCTCATCTCCGGTCGAAAGCACCGCCACTTCCGGCCGCCGGACCACCCGGACCCGATCTCGCCCCAGCGACGCGATCACCCCGATCTCCTGTGCTCGCAGGACCGTCCCGCTCCGCAGCACAACATCGCCCGTGCGCACGTCTTCTCCCGCGCGGCGGACGTTCGCTCCCGGCCGTGCCTCTTTCATCACCCGCACGTTCGCCGTCAGCGACCCCGTTCCGGACGGCGGGCGCTCGAACGGCTCATCCGTCTCCTCGAACGGCACGACCGCATCTGCGCCCGCCGGTATCGGCGCGCCTGTCATGATGCGCACGGCCGTGCCCGCCTCAACGCTGCCGTCGAAAACGTAGCCAGCCGCCACCTCGCCGATCACCCGCAGCTCGCGTGGCGATCCTTCAGTTGCGCCTGCCGTATCCGCGGCGCGGACGGCGTAACCGTCCATCGAAGTGTTGTCCAGCGGCGGGATGTCGAAGCCCGCCGGGATCTCCTCCGCCAGCACCTGCCCCAGCGCCTCCAGGGGGTGCTTCTCCTCTTCGGGTAGCACCGGCACGTTCGCCAGCAGCTGTTCGAGCGCTTCCGCGATGCTAATCAAGCGGGCACGCGGGCGTCAGCCCAGGCGGACGACGAGGCAGGTGGTGGTGCGCTGCACTCCGTCCACCTGCTGAATCGCGTCGGTGATCGCGCGGCCGAGCTTGTCGAGGTCATCGGACTCGATCAGGGCGATGACGTCGAACGGGCCCGTCACCGCGTCCACGGAGACGACCGTCGCGTCGCTCAACTTCACCTTCAGGACGCCCTTCGCGATATCACTGGCCCTGCCGACCGCCGACTCAATCAAAACGTATGCGCGCATGTCTGGGGTCTCCTCTTGCTGTCTCCTTGCCGGGGTGCTGGCCAAAGAATAGCGCGAAACCGCACCCTGTCAACACGAAGCCGCTACCGTGATACCCTGCCCACATGAAGACTGTACGCTTCGGCACCACCGATCTCACCGTCAGCAACCTCTGCCTCGGCACCATGCAGTTCGGCTGGACCGCCGACGAGACCGCTTCTATCGAGGTGATGGACGCCTACGTCGCCGCCGGTGGCAACTTCATCGACACCGCGGATATCTACAGCCGCTGGTCGCCCGGCAACCCCGGTGGCGTCTCGGAGGAGATCATCGGGCGCTGGATGAAGGCGCGCGGCAACCGGAGCAGCCTCGTCGTCGCCACCAAGCTGCGCGGCCAGATGTGGGACGGCCCGGACGGCGAAGGCCTCAGCCGTTCGCACGTCCAACGCGCTGCCGAAGACAGCCTCCGCCGCCTCCAGGTCGACACCATCGATCTCTACCAGATCCATTGGCCGGACGAGAAGACGCCGCTCGTAGACACGTTCAGCGTCTTCGGCGAGCTGATCACCAGCGGCAAGGTGCGCTACGTCGGCGTGTCCAATTTCCCGACTGGCCTCATGGCTCAGGCACTGCTCCTCACCGACGATGGGCTTCCCGCCATGGTCTCCCTCCAGCCCCACTACAACCTCGTCTGGCGCGAGGAGTACGAGGCCAACAAGGCCGCCTTCTGCGTCGAGAAGGACATCGCCGTCATCCCCTACAGCCCGCTCGAAGGTGGCTTCCTCACCGGCAAGTACCGCAAGGGCGAGCCTATGCCGAAGTCCCAGCGTTCCTACGACAAGCGCAAGTTCATGACCGACGAAGGTTTCGCCGTCGTCGACGCCCTCGATGTCATCGCGCAGGCGCATAGCACGACGATCGCGGCCGTGGCGCTGGCGTGGACCCTGGCGCGGCCGGCCGTTGTCTCACCCATCATCGGCGCCAACACGCCGGCGCAGCTCGATGACCTTCTCCCCGCCGCCGACCTGGCGCTGTCGGCCGGCGAGATCGCGTCGCTGGACAAGGCCAGCGAGCCCTTCACCGAACGCGCGTCGACGTAATCTCGCGTTGCCCGCCCCCAACACCCGCCATATAATGGCCGAGGCTCGCCCGGCCACTCCAACGTCCGACACACATGCCACCCGACACCACCGTCGCTGACCTCGAATCCGCCGCCCTCAAGGACCTCGACGCCGCTTCCGGCGTTGACTCCCTTGAGGAATGGCGCGTCGCCTATCTCGGCCGCAAGGGCCGCCTGACCGGGCTCCTCCGCAGCCTCTCGACCCTGACCCTTGCCCAGCGCAAATCCCTGGGCAAGAAAGCGAACGAACTCAAGGACCGTCTCGAAGCCGCCTACGAGGGCCGGCGTCAGTCCGTCGAGGAAGCGCGCCTCCAGCAACGCATCGAGGGCGAGCGCCTCGACGTGACGCTGCCCGGTCCGCCTTTGCCGCTCGGCCGCCTTCACCCGATCACCCAGACAGCACGCGACATCGTGTCTGCCCTCGGCGGCATGGGCTTCCAGGTGGCTGAAGGACCCGAGATCGAGTGGGACTACTACAACTTCGAGGCCCTGCGCATCCCGCCGGACCATCCGGCGCGCGACATGTGGGACACCCTCTGGATCGACTACGAGAAGGACGGCCGCCGCCCGATGCTCCTGCGCACCCACACTTCGCCCAACCAGGTCCGCGTCATGGAGCAGCGCCAGCCGCCGATCCGCATCATCGTCCCCGGCAAGTGCTACCGCTTCGAGGCCACGGACGCCACCCACGAGTGGCAGCTGACCCAGGTCGAGGGGCTCGCGGTCGACGAAGGCATCAGCCTCACCGACCTCAAGGGCACGCTGGCCGAGTTCGCGCGCCAGATGTTCGGCCGCGACCGCAAGGTCGGCTTCCGCTGCGACTACTTCCCCTTCGTCGAGCCCGGCATGGAGTGCCGCATCGACTGCTTCATCTGCCGCGGCGAAGGTTGCCGCACCTGCCACCACACCGGCTGGATCGAGATCCTCGGGGCTGGCATGGTGCATCCCGAGATCCTGGCCCACGCCGGTTACGACACGGACCGTTACACCGGCTTCGCCTTCGGCATGGGCATCGAGCGCATCGCCATGCTCCGCTACGGCGTCGACGACATCCGCCACTTCTATGCCAACGACCTGCGGTTCCTGAGACAGTTCTGACGGGGGATTCTTGCGCGTACCACTCGGCTGGCTAAGCGAATACGTTGACCTTGTCCTCGATCACGAGGAGCTGGCGCGTCGCCTGACGACAGCCGGCGCCGAGGTCGGCGAGATCATCACGACCGGCGACTGGCAGAACATCGTCGTCGGTGAAGTCGTCAAGCTCGACAAGCACCCCAACGCCGACCGCCTCACGCTTCCCACGATCAACATCGGGGACGGCCAGACGTTCCAGGTCGTCTGCGGCGCTCCTAACATCGCCCAGGGCCAGAAGATCGCCTACGCCGCGGTCGGTGCGAAGCTGATCGACGGCCACACCGGCGAGGCCACCACGCTGAAGCGCGCGAAGATCCGCGGCGTCGAGTCTGAAGGCATGGTCTGCTCCGAGAAGGAGCTCGGCCTGAGTGAGGCGCACGAGGGCATCGTCGTCCTGCCCGCAGATGCGCCCATCGGCGTCCCGCTCGCGCAGGTCCTCGGCGAGACAGTCTTCGACTTCGACCTCACGCCCAACCGTCCCGACCTGTTCTCCGTCGTCGGCATCGCCCGTGAAGTCGCCGCTCTCACAAGCCAGAAGGTCCGCGATCCGTCGCTCCAGTACCCGGAGAAGGGCGCGCTCGCCACCGGCAAGGCCAAGGTCACGATCGCCGATCCGGACCTTTGCCCGCGCTACGTCGCCGCGATCATCGAGAATGTCACGATCGGGCCTTCGCCCGACTGGATGCAGGAGCGCCTGACCGCCGCCGGCATGCGCCCGATCAACAACATAGTCGACATAACCAACTACGTGATGCTGGAGATGGGCCAGCCCCTTCACGCCTTCGACTACGACCGCGTCGCCAAGCACCACATCATCGTCCGCCGCGCCGTGAAGAACGAGCGCCTCACCCTCCTCGACGGCAGCAAGCACAAGCTCAGCGACCAGACTCTCGTCATCGCCGACGCGGACCGCGCGGTGGCCATCGCCGGCGTCATGGGCGGGCACGACAGCGAGGTCACACCGAAGACGAAGACGATCCTCCTCGAGTCCGCAAACTTCAACGGCCCCAGCATTCGCCGCACCAGCCAGGCCTTTAAAATCCGCACCGACGCCTCGACGCGGTTCGAGAAGGGCCTCAGCCCGCACTTGCCGCCGGTGGCCGCCGCGCGCGCCGTCAAGCTCATGGTCGAGCTGGCCGGCGGCAAGGCTGCCAAAGGCCTGATCGACGCCAATCCCGGCGACGCCAAGCAGGGCCGCGTCACCCTAACCATGGAGCGCCTGGTCCGCGTCCTCGGCCTGGAGCCGCCGGCTGCGCGCATTCGCGAAATCCTTACGGGCCTCGGCTTCGGCGCGCGCTGGATGCCACCCGACCGCTTCATCGTGCGCGTCCCCTACTGGCGCACCGACATCAACATCGCCGACGACCTGATCGAAGAGGTGGCGCGCATCATCGGCTACGACCAGCTTCCGACCAGCATGCTCCGCGGCGAGATCCCCGAACGCGTACCTCAGCCTCGTAGCGACCTCCGCGAGCGCACCCGCGACGCCCTCACCGATGTCGGGATGCAAGAGATCATCACCTACTCGATGACTGATCTCGAATCGCTTGGCAAGGTCCTGCCTCGCGAAGACCTCGAGATCACCCGCCCGCTCCGCATCGCCAACCCGCTCAGCCGCCAGTACGAATACGCCCGCACGACCCTTCGCCACGCCCTCCTCGAGACGCTCGCTGCCAACATTCGCGGCAACCAGGCACTCATCGGCCTCTTCGAGACCGCCCGCGTCTACCTGCCGAACGAAGACGACCTGCCCACCGAAGTCGAGTCGCTCTGCGGCGTGATCTCCGGCAGGCTGCCGGACCGCTGGGGCCAGGCCACTGGCGAGCCCGCCGGCTTCTACGACGCCAAGGCGCGCGTCGAGCACCTCCTCGCCGTGCTCCGTATCGACGCCGAGTACCGCGAGGCCAACGACTTCGCCTACCTCCCCGGCCGCACCGCCGAGATCTTCGTCAACGCCGACCGCGTCGGCATTCTCGGCGAAGTCCACTCTCGCGTCGCCGAGCAGTTCGACATCAGCCGCCAGGTCGCAATGCTCGAGCTTGACCTCGATGCGCTGCTGCCGCACGTGAAGGATCTCGTCCACTACAAGCCCGTCTCCCAGTACCCGTCCGTTGAAGAAGACCTCGCCATCGTCGTCCCCGAAGACGTCCCCGCTGCCCGCGTCATCGAACTCATCCGCCAGTCCAACCTCGTCCGCAACGTCACCGTCTTCGACGTCTACAGCGGCGATCCAATCCCAAAGGGCAAGAAATCCCTCGCCTTCGCCATCTCCTACCAGGCCGAGGACAAGACGCTCAGCGACGAAGCCGTCGCCAAAGAACGCGCCCGCATCCTCGAACGCCTCAAGCGAGAACTGGGCGTCGAGCCGCGGGCGTAACCCTGCGGCCCACGCGCCACACAACGAAAAACGGAGGCGTCTCCGCCTCCGTCGCTATTCCCGAACTCGGTCGCGTTATGCCGGCGCCGCTACCGCCGTCTTCGCCTTCTCCGCCAGCGCCGCAAACGCGCTCTCATCGCGGATCGCCAGGTCGGCGAGCACCTTGCGGTCCACCTCAACGCCAGCCACGGACAAGCCGTGCATCAGCCGCGAGTAACTCAGCCCGTGCATGCGCGCCGCGGCGTTGATCCGCTGGATCCACAGCCGGCGGAAGTCGCCCTTGCGGTCGCGCCGGTGTTCATACGCATAGCGCAGCGCGTGCATGACCGACTCATTGGCCTGGCGGAATATCTTGTGGGGAAGGCCGCGGTGGCCCTTCGCCATCTTGATGATTTTCTTGTGGCGGCGGCGCGTGACAACGCCGCCCTTTGCTCGTGGCATCTTACGGAATCTCCTGGTGGGTTCTAGGCGTACGGCATAAGCCGCTTCAGACGGGCGGCATCGCCCGGTGCCACGGGCAGCTTATCAGAAATGTCGCGTAGCGTCTCACCGCGCTTCTTGCGACGGAAGTTGTTGATGCCGATCTTGCGGCGCAGCACCTTGCCCGTGCCCGAGATGTAAAAACGCGCCTTTGCGCCCGAGTGCGTCTTGATCTTGTACTTCTTTACTTTAACCTTCTTGGTCACGTTAGCCCTCGTTCTTCTTTGCCACCGCTGCTGCCGGCGCGGCGGTTTCGGCCGCCGATTCATCCACCTTAGCAGCCTTGGCCGTTGTCTTCACCTCAGACGCGGCCACTTCCACCGCCGCTTCCGGTGCCGGAGGAGCCTCGTCGTCGCTCGCTGCGTCCTCGGTCGCCGCTTCCGGTGCCGGAGGAGCCACGTCCTCGGTCGCCACGTCCTCGGCCGCCGCTTCCGGTTCGGCCTCCCCGCCGTCCGCGGCACCTTCGGCCGTGCCTTCTATGGCAGGAGCCTTAGGGGCCTTTGGCCCGGCAGACTTGGGCGGTTTCGCCGCCACGACCGGCTTCTTAACGATCGGCGTCAGGATCGCCGTCAGAAAGCGGCCTTCCATGCCAGGGGTCTTCTCGATGTTCGCGACCTCTGTCAGACCGGACAGCGCCTTGTCGAGCACTTCCTGGCCGACTTCCGGATGCGATATCTCACGGCCACGGAACATGACCGAAAGCTTGACCTTGTCGCCGCCGTCCAGCAGCCGCTTGGCGATCCTCACCTTGAGGTCGATGTCGTGCTGACCGGTCCGCGGGCGCAAACGCACCTCGTGGATCATCGAACCGCGTTGGTGTTTACGGGCGTCGCGCTCCCGTTTGGCCTGCTCGTACTTGAACTTGCCGTAGTCAAGGATGCGGCACACGGGTGGCTGGCCGTTGGAGTCGACCTCGACCAGGTCGAGGCTCGCCTCGCGCGCCCGGGACATGGCTTCCTGGAAGGGAATGACCCCGTAGTTTTCCCCATTCGCCCCGATTACCCGGACCTCGCGCGCGCGGATCCGCTCGTTTATACGAAGTTCTCGGGAAATGGGTTAGCTTCCCCTACAAATGCACTGCGCCACTGATCGAAAATGATAGCACACTTTCGTAGTATTGAATCCCGCCCGCGTACACCGTATCGTCGTTTCCTGAGCGGAGCCGTAGGCGCAGCGAAGGACCTCGCTCGCGGGTAACGCCGTGTCGCCCATTCACGCACTTCTGCGCGACTCACGCGCTGCTTACTGGTCGTTCGGCCGCTCACTCGCTTTCGCCTCATATCCCACACACTCCACCACCGGCAACGCCGGATACTTCCGGAACCGCGGGTCGGACTCCGCGCGGCGGCAGCGGTAGAACCGGCTACCGCGCGCACTCTCCACGACATGCGCGTGCACGCAGTCCGCGCAGAGCCCGACCCGCTCGTCCGTCACTCCACCGCGACCGGCGCGGGGTTGCCCCGCTCCGCGGTCTCCTCAATCATCCGCGCGATGATGTCAGTGACAGCGACCGCCTTCAGGTCCTCGCCGCTGCGCAGGCGCACCGCCGCCGCGTTCGCCTCGGCTTCGCGGTCGCCGACGACGAGCATGTACGGGATCTTCTGCAACTGCGCGTCGCGGATCTTGGCCTGCATCCGCTCGCTGCGCTCGTCGACCTCGACTCGCACGCCCGCCGCCCGCAACTGCTCGGCCACGCTCGTCGCGTATTCGTTGTGGCGGTCCGCGATCGGGATCACGATCGCCTGCACAGGCGCCAGCCACATCGGGAAGGCCCCGGCGTACAGCTCGATCAGGTAGGCCATCATCCGCTCCATTGTGCTGATCACGCCGCGGTGGATGATCACCGGGCGGCGCTCGTCGCTGTCCTCGCCGATGTACTTCAGGCCGAAGCGATCCGGCAGGTGGAAGTCCACCTGGATCGTCGATATTGTCTCCTCGCGGCCCAGCCAGTCGCGGATCTGGATGTCGACCTTCGGGCCGTAGAACGCCGCCTCGCCCTTCGCCTCGTAAAACGGCAGGCCAAGCTCCTGCATCGCCTCGCGCAGCACGCGCTCGCCCAGCTCCCACATCTCCGGGTTCTGCACGTACTTCTCCGTGTCCTCTGGGTCGCCCAGCGAGAGCCGGTACGAATAGTCCGTGATCCCCAGGTCCGCGTAAGCCCGCTCGACAAGCTGCATCACCCGAGCGAACTCCGGCTTGATCTGCTCCGGCGTGCAGAAGATGTGCGCGTCGTTCAGAGTCATCGCCCGCACCCGGCTCAGCCCGCCGACCACGCCGGACTTCTCGTAGCGGTACATCGTCCCCAGCTCGGCGAGCCGCACGGGCAGGTCGCGATAACTGTGGAGCTTGTTCTCGTAGACCAGGATGTGGTGCGGGCAGTTCATCGGCCGCAGCACCATCTCCTCGTGCTCCAGCTTCATCGGCGGGAACATGCTGTCGCGGTAGTGGTCCCAGTGCCCGGACCGCTTGTACAGCTCGACCTTGCCCAGGTCCGGCGAAATCACATGCTGGTAGCCGGCCTCACGCTCGCGTTCGAGGATGTACTCCTCAAGCAAGCGCCGCACCGTCGCGCCCCGCGGCAGCAGCGTCGGCAGCCCCGCCCCCACCAGCTCGTGTGACATGAACAGCTCCAGCTCCCGGCCGAGCTTCCGGTGGTCGCGCTTCGAGGCCTCCTCCAGGCGTGTCAGGTATTCGTCGAGTTCCTCCTGCGTGTCGAACAGCGCGCCGTATATCCGCTGCAGCATCGGGTTCTTCTCGCTGCCGCGCCAGTACGCTCCCGCCACGTTCATCAGCTTGAACGACGGCACCAGGCCGGTGCGCTCCACGTGCGGGCCCTGGCAGAGGTCCATGAACTCGCCCTGCTTGTACAGCCCGACCTCCGCATCGGCGATCTCGTCGATCAGCTCGAGCTTGTACGGTTGGTCGTGGAATACCTTGCGCGCCTCGTCTTTCGAGACCGCGTCCGCCTCGAACGCCACGTCCGACTCGATCCGCTTGCGCATCCGCCCCTCGATCTCGGGCAAGTCGTCAAGCGTCAGCGCCCGCGGCAGCTCGAAGTCGTAGTAGAACCCTGTGTCGATCGGCGGCCCGATGCCCACACGCGCGTCCGGGAACATCTCGATCACCGCCTCGGCCATGATGTGCGCGGCGGAGTGCCGCATGCGCTCTAGCCGCTCTTCTTTTGACATCTCTTTCAGCTCTGCCATTGCTACCTCTCGATTTCGTTGTCCTGAGTTGACGGGCCGTTTCGCCGCGCGACCTCGCGGCCACGCGGCGTCGTAGTCGACGTGCCCATCGTCCAGCCCCCGGCGCCGGTCGCGCCGTCTCTGATCATGTGGTTGGCGTACGGCAGGACGATCGTCGCCTCGGCCAGCCAGCCGATGACCGAGAACAGGATCAACGGCGCGCCGATCGCCACACCCCACCACGGCAGCTGCGTCACAGCGATCCAGACCGCCAGCACGAACAGCATCCCGTGCCCAACGTGGATGAAGTAGATCTCGGCGCCCAGCCAGCGGATCACCCAGCTCACTGTCGCGTCTCCTTGCCGAAGCGGTACAGCAGCCAGTAGTGCAGCACCATCAGGCCAACGCCCGCCAGCCCGATCACCAGCATCACCGCCACCAGCCCCCAGCTGCCGTCCGCCGCCGCGATCCCGCCAAAGATGACCGCCGCCGCCACCATCGAGATCGGCATAAACCACAGCCAGGCACGCAGCACAAACATCGCCAGGCCGCCGTCACCTACGTTTCGACTCATCGTCTTCCGTTCCTATGCTCCATGTCTCGTGTCCCATGTCCGATGTCTCCCAAAAGAATAGCCCCCGGCCCACATGGGACGGGGGGCTCCGTGGTTCCACCCAGATTCGTCGCCTCTCAGCGACCTCATTCGGCCGATAACGGGTGCCTCCGGGGCCGCCTACCTGCTCCTCTCCATCAGTCTCCCCTCGCCCACGAAGTGGGAGAGGGGCCGGGGGTGAGGGCGGTTCAGCGGCCGGCTCGCGGGTGGTCTTCGCCGAAGCAGCGGACCGGCTCGTTCTCAGTCACGACGCGCCTTCCTGTCGCCTTGCCCCGGCTACTCGTCCCGGTCATCGCCTTTTCAGTTGTTCGGATGGTGGGCGATACTGGACTTGAACCAGTGACCTCAGCGATGTCAACGCTGCGCTCTAGCCAACTGAGCTAATCGCCCGCGTCGCCCTATGGTATCAGCGGCCTCGAAACGCGGTCAACGCAAGCCGGCAGCGACGCCCATGCGCCGCGGCGTTCATCTTAGCCAGGATCATCGCCAGGCCGCGGCGCCAGGACGTTTAGCCTGTAACCGATTCCCGGCAAGGTCTCGATGATCTCGGGACTGCCGGGGTTGGTTTCGAGCTTCTTCCTGATGCGGGAGATCCACACACGCAGGTACTGTAGCTCCGTCGTGAACGCCGGGCCCGAGAGTTCCAGCAAAAGCTCGGCGTTCTGGAGCGTCCTCTCAGGGTTCTTCGCGAGATGAAACAAGAGTTTCCACTCGGTGCCGCTGAACTGCACCACCTTGCCCGCCTTCTTCACCAATCGCCGCGTCAGATCGATCTCGACATCGCCGGTGCGGACCACTCGCTCATCGATCGGGGCACCCTCCGCCCGTCTCAGCACGGCTCGGACGCGGGCGCACAGTTCCTCCGGGTTGAACGGCTTCGTGATGTAGTCCGTGGCGCCCGCTTTCAGCGCCTCAACGATCGCCGGTCCCTCTGCCACAGCCGTCAGGCAAAGGACCCTGGCGTGCCCGCGCCTCATCACTTCGCGAATCACATCAGCTCCCGAGCCGTCGGGAAGCATCATGTCGAGAACGATCACGTCTGGCGCGACCCTGGACGCGGCCTCGATGGCAGCGGCCGCAGTCGTCACGTTGACGACGTCGTACCCCTCGGATTTCAACGTTGCCGAGATCAGCCGCGACATCGCCTCGTCATCCTCGACAACGAGCACTTTGGTGGCATGCACCCGTTCCATGTCGCGCCATTATATTGCTGCGCTCCGCGAGGCGAACGGTTTTTGACACTCCGGATTTTTCATCGCCCATCATCCCGCCTGCAATCTCGGCCCGCGCACGCCTGCTTATCCGAGCTACATCGCCGCCTCAGACATGGACTCGTTCGCAGATGTCCGTACCCTCTCGCTGCGCTTGATCGACCAGCGGCTCCACAACGGTCCGTAGGGTCAGCCCCCTGATAGTTGGGTGCAGCAGGGGCGCATCTAGATCAATCGTAAAGTGGTGGCGCCGCCCGTTCTTGCGCAGATGGAGCATCCCGCCGCCTTTGAGGCGCTGAATGATACTCCACATCTGCCGTTCGGTGAGCCCGATTGCTCGGGCGATGTCTGTGGCGGTGCTGTCCGGGCAGAGCGCGATATAGAACAGAGCGTGTCCTTGGGGAGACAGCAGGGACCAGTCGACTGCCGCCGGCAGAATGGTGTCCGACTGACGGATGGTGCCGTCTCGCCTGTGCGTCACTGCCTCCCCGCCACCGCCGTGCGACAGTATCTCCGTCGCCCGCGTCTGGGCCTGGGCCTGAGTCTGATGGCGCGAGCTAACCCGCCCGCCGTGGGGCTTCCTCACCGCCCACCCGCCGTCGGGGTGGTGTACAACGTGTCGCTGATTAGACGTGGCCACTTTGGCCTCCTTGGTGTGGCGGCCTGCCGGACTTGTCCTCTGGCGAGCGCCGTGCGCGATTCACGTGAAGCAGCTCGCGCGCAGACGCTGTCCTGTGTAAGCCGGGAACCCGGGTTTAATCCTGGAGTGGGGTGTGCTCGCCTACTACGCTGCGACCGTGATGACGCCCAGAACTACCAGAAGGATGAATACGACTATTATTACCAGCCATATGTTTTGGCCCAATATCATGAAACTCACCTCCCTTCGGTCCTTGATCTTCGCTTGTTATGCAGTCAACTTGCTCGCCTACTACGCCGCTACAGTCACCACGCCCAGGAGTACGAGGACGATGAATACGATGATCAGCACCAGCCATACGTTGTTATTCATTTAACCCACTTTCCTTCTTGCGAGAGTGCTCAGAGCCTCTAGGCGATGGCGCCAACGGCAGCGACGACAAGAACGTAGGCGAGCGCGATCCCCGCCAGGGACCAGCCCAGCGCGCCCTTCAGTCTGTTCATGTGGTGACGGTCTGCCATCTGTACTCCTGCCGATTCTCTAAACCTGCCGGGGAAGGGCTGGAGGGGGTGCTCCGGCCCAACCCTGGATGGTTTAGTTGTCTTCTATTTGAGGGAGCAGACTGCTTGCGCTCGTTACGCTGAGCGCCATTGCATCTGGCAAGCGCGCCGTGGACGGCGTGTCTGCGAACGCTTGGGCATCGCAGCCGCAAGACGGGCAAGCGGCGGACCCCGTCCTGCGAGAGGCAACATCATCCAGGTCGCCGCAGCACATCGGACATGTATTGCCGTATCGGTTCATGCGCAGATTCGCCCTTTCGAACTCAAACCCCGAGCCACCCTACCGGACAGTCCGCTCGCTCTGTTGCGTGCGGCTGGTGACGACTCTCTCGTCGCCCCCCAAGGAGGGCCCGGCCGTCAGCGCAAACAGAGCTGCAATCAGCAACAGTGCAGCGACCGCGTACACGCCCATCGCGATGGCGGAGGCGTATTCAAGATTGCCGCTGTTGGCGACGATCCCCTGGAACGGCTCGGCGAGTGGCTTGCTGACGTCGTAAATGAAATTGACGAAGCCGTTGTTAGAATTCGCTTCCGCCACCAGAAACCCCAGCCGGAAGACCAGCAACGACTCCACTACTGCGAGGGCAACCATGATTACCGCGCCCAGGCTACGGACCCAGCCGCGTGCCAGGTTCCAACCACCGGCCGGCGAGTGCACGATCTGATCTTCGATCACGGTAGCGTCCCTCGCGATCGGCGGGTCAGCGACGGTTGCTCTCCCACTCTGGTCTGCCAGCTGCTTGTCTTGTCTCTGGATAGTCATCATTTCCTGCCTTCCTTGACCGTTTCCGGCCCTTGACAGAAGATTCGCACGCCGGTGGCGGTCTGTCATGAACTTTCGTCATGCTCACCACGTACGCGGCTCCCATGGACGACAAGGGGCTGCCCATAGGAGATTGAGCGCGCCCCCGCTGCTGGCAGGCCCGGGACCGCCGCTTTTCGTTTCTGCGCTCCCGCCCGCCTCGCGACCCCAGTGCGCACGTGAGGCCACGTGCGCACTGGACGCGACGACGCGCTACCGGTCCGTTTGCTCCGCGATTGCGCGCCGGCCCCGGAGGCTCGGGATAAGCGCGGCAGCCGCGAACCAGATCAGGGCCAGGCCAAGCAGCGGGATCCACGGGAGACCTCCCTCCGCGGCAGGGCCACCGGTGTTCGGGAAATTGGGAACTACCGGCACGCCCGGCGAAGGCGTATTCGTAGGTGCCTGCGGCGGCAGATTCCCTCCCGGCGTTGGTGTCGGCACCGTCGGTATCGGAGAAGGCGTTGGGGTCTGGCCCACCGGCGTGGGCGAAGGGGTCTGTCCGACCGGCGTGGGCGAAGGGGTCTGTCCGACCGGCGTGGGCGAAGGCGTTGGGGCGGGTGTTTGGCCCACCGGCGTAGGCGAGGGAGTCTGTCCGACCGGCGTGGGCGAAGGCGTTGGGGTCTGGCCCACCGGCGTAGGCGAAGGAGTCTGTCCGGCCAGCGTCGGCGCAGGAGTCGGTGCCGGTGTTTGGCCTACCGGCGTGGGCGAAGGCGTCTGACCGACCGGCGTTGGTGCAGGAGTGGGTGCGGGCGTTTGGCCTACCGGCGTGGGTGAAGCGGTCTGACCGATTGGTGTTGGTGCGGGCGTGTCCGTCGGCGCCGCGGTGGGCGTGTCCGTAGCTGCGATGCACGCCAGGCGGTCGATGTTGTTCGTATCCAACGTCACGGCGCCATTTCGCGCCAGCGCCCTACCGGACACACTTGCACCAGTGTTCAGGGTAATGCTCGTCAGCGCGAGGATGTTGCCTACAAACACAGTAGTCGTGCCGATGGTGGCAGAGCTACCAACCTGCCAGAACGCGTTGCAGTCCACGCCGCCGTTCGTCACCAGGATGGACGCGTTGCTCGCGGTCGTAAGCGTCGTGCCTATCTGAAAGATGAAGACGGCGCTAGCGTTGCCCTGGGCGTTCAAGGTCAGCATTCCCGTCAATTGAGCGGAAGTCGAGAAACAATACACGCCCTCAATGAGCGTCATTCCACCCAGGTCCTGCCCGGTGAGATTGAAGTCGCACGGCTGGCCCGCCAGCGCGTTGTAGGCAGTGGTGACATCGCTTTGGGCCTGCGCCGCGTTCGCATCCGCCGCGTGTATAGTCCCGTTGGTCACGATCCCCGGCGGGAAGCCGGTGACCGCACTTCCGGGCGAGACGCCAACAGCTCCGTCGATCGTGCTTGGGCCGGTGTTGGTGACCGTCGCGCCGGCGAGTACCGAATAGCTGACAGCGGTACCGAGTCCGGGCGCGGTTGCGGCGTCACTATGCGTAGCGGGGCCCATCGCCATAACCAGCAGAAGCACGCTGAGGGCGACACCACCGAGCCCCACGATAAGTCTGTAGGGGATTGATTTAGCTAACATTCTTCATTGACTCCTTACTACTGGCATCTGTGATGCCACCGGGTTGGTCCGCTGGTACCCTCCCCGGCAGGAGGATGAAGATTCGTTATTCGCGCCGGCCAGCCTCCTCGGCTGCACCGGATGGGTCGGTCGCGTAGTCTTTATTCGAAAGCTAGGAGGTTGCCAGTCTCTAAGCGGCGACCCTCGGTCGCCCTCTATGCTGTGGGCCAGGGCGAAGCATGGATGCGTGCGTCAGTACTCGGTCCGCCCTGCGCGGATTGAACTGCCTGGCGATGCCCGCACTGGAGACACACGTCTTCCGGACGCAAACCCAGATCCTCTTCAGGCCGCAGATCCCCTCCGCATCGCTGACATCCTTTGAACAGCATAATTTTCTCCCTGACTGGTCTTAGACCTGGCTTCACAATTCAACAAGTCTATGCATCGTCATCATTCCTTTCCTCTGCCTAGCTGGTCCTCATGGGACAGTCGTGACTCTGTTGCGATCCCTGCTCGCTCTCCACCAGGTCCAGGCAGTTGGAGCAAACGAAATGCTGGACAGCTTGGCTGTCGTCGCTCGGCTCTTCCTGGATCAGGAGCAAGAGGCTGTAATCATTAGTTTGGCCTGAGTCAGTCGTAAGGCTCGGCGTGGTATTACTCACGGCAGATCCTTGCGACGTTTGGACGTGGTTGCGAGACGCGACCCCCTGTGCGCAACCCCATCCAACCGATCCCCTGTTAGCTTCGGCTCCGCGGCGCTCCATCGCACGAGGGCAGCGCGCCTGTCCCAGGCAATCCAGCTCTCCGCGATCTTGCCCCGTAGGAGCCGCCAGCGCGTGATGCCTCTCAGGCTACCCGTCCTGGCGGTGGGACCGTCCACCGACGGAGGTTTGCTATGCGCGACCCACCGGATCACTGTCGCGGCTTCCTCTGTCGTCACGCCTTCCACAGCAATGTAGAAGTCAGGGAAGGCACTGCGGTAAAGAGCAACGCTCAGTTTGATCGCCTCGGGGCCGCGGACCAGATCAGGGATCAGGCCGCCGTGGTTCACGTAGTCCGGTGTGAACAACGCGTCGGCCATCTCAAGGTCTCCCCGGTTCCAAATCTCATCGATCACCAGGTGCACTAGTTCGCCGGTACTTATCGTCAATTCATCACCTACTCTCACCCCTACGAGTAAGCTCGCACATTGGGTACGTCTCGTCATGAAGTTTCTTCATCGTCGGGATCTAGTTTTTCCTTCCCATCGTTCGGTAAAATATGCTGGGATGGTTCGACTTTGACGAAGGAAGCCATGAAGTCCCGTAGCCGCCTGCCACAAAGCCCGGCGCGCGCGCTGCTGGTAATCCATCAGCCGTTGCTCGCCGGCGTCGTCGGAATGGCGCTCAACCACGGCACGTACACCACACGCGTCGCTGTGAGCGCAACCGAGGCGGCTGACGCCCTTCACGAGTGGCAGCCCCATCTAGCCGTAATCGACATGGACGTCGGGGACGGGGAGATAGTGGGGTGGCTTGAAGAGATCCGCGCGCGGTCCGAGCGAATCCCGGTTGTCGCCCTGACGCGAAGGGGGGACCTCAAGACAAAGCTCGCTGCATTCGATCGCGGCGTCGACGACATCCTGACCGTCCCGTTCTCGCCTGAAGAACTCGTCGCTCGAGTCCTGGCGTTGATGCGGCGCACCTACGGCGAGGTGGGCGTGTTCGCCCCCGTTCTCAAGGTCGGGGAACTGGAGATCGATATCCTGAACCGCAGCGTGCACGCCGGCGGACACGAACTCCACCTCACCTCACTGGAACAAAATCTGCTCTACCTGCTCGCAGCGAACGCAGGGCGACTCTTGACCCGCGACGAGATCATCGACTACCTGTGGGGCACTGACTACGCAGCCGAGAGCAATGTTGTCGACCGGCACATCCGCAATTTGCGCGCCAAACTACAGAACGATTGGCACCGCCCTCGCTACATCGTCACAGTGCCGGGGCAGGGGTACCAGTTCACACCCAGAACGAGCGACCCCGAGCCGTAACCAGCGGCGACCGCGTACGTGCCACTCTTGCGTGCCCGCGTCGCTTCCTGAGACAATCGCTCTTGCCAAAGGCCCCGGCCATCGCAGTCGGGGCTTGTTGTTTGCTCCGCTTTTCAGGTGCGTGCTATACTTCGCCAACCTGAGAAAACCGGGCCAAACAGAGGCTGGGCCACTAGCTCAATGGTAGAGCAAGCGACTCTTAATCGCTAGGTTCAAGGTTCGAGTCCTTGGTGGCCCACCAGGTAAAGAAAGAAGCGCTTGCAACAAACCGGGGAAGTGTCGGAATTGGCAGACGAGCGTGACTTAGGATCACGTGCCGAAAGGCGTGCGGGTTCGAGTCCCGCCTTCCCCACCAGCAAGAGATGACAAACGGACCGATAAAGATGACAATCCACCTGACCTCACAACACAGCGACCGCTCGGGCCCAAAGGAGGACCAGTGGCTGAACCACTCCTAGCCGTAAAAGACCTCCACACGCAGTTCTTCACCGAAGAAGGCGTCGTCAACGCCGTCAACGGCGTCTCCTACGACGTCATGCCCGGTGAAATCCTCGGCCTCGTCGGCGAGAGTGGTTGCGGCAAGACCGTCAGCGCCCTCTCCGTCCTCCGCCTCATCCCCTCGCCGCCCGGCAAGATCACCAGCGGCGAGATCATCTTCGAGGGCGAGAACATCCTCAAGATGGACGAGGAGGAGGTCCGCCACATCCGCGGCAACAAGATCGGTATGATCTTCCAGGAGCCGATGACCTCCCTCAACCCCGTCCTCACCATCGGCCGCCAGCTCACCGAGACCCTGGAGCTGCACCTCAAGCTGGACAAGCAGGCCGCCAACCAGCGCGCCATTGAACTCCTCGAGATGGTCGGCATCCCCGAGGCCAAGGGCCGCGTCCACGACTATCCGCACCAGTTCTCCGGCGGCATGCGTCAGCGCGTCATGATCGCCATGGCCCTCTCCTGCAACCCCAAGCTCCTCCTCGCGGACGAGCCGACCACCGCCCTCGACGTCACCATCCAGGCCCAGATCCTCGAGCTCCTCACCCGCCTCACCCGCGAGCTCGGCACCGCGGTCATCATCATCACCCACAACCTCGGCGTCGTCGCCCGCTACGCCGACCGCGTCAACGTCATGTACGCGGGCCGTGTCATCGAGACCGCGACCGCCCCCGAGCTTTACCACAACCCGCGGCACCCCTACACCCTCGGCCTCCTCGCATCCGTGCCGCGCCTGGACCAGATCCGCAAGGCGAAGCTCGACCCGATCGAGGGCATGCCGCCCGATCTGATCCATATGGACGACGGCTGTCCCTTCCGCCCGCGCTGCCGCTTCGCCGTTGACCGCTGCAAGACCGAAAACCCACCGCTCCTCAGCGTCGGCAACGAGCACTCCGCCGCCTGCTGGGAATGGGAACGCGTGCGCAAAGAACCAGACACCGCCGTCGCTTAGAACCGAGGTACAGCATGACGATCGAAGACAGGACCACAGCTCCGGCGCCCACCTCCGGCGACATCCTCGTCTCGGTGAAGGACGTCCGCATGTACTTCCCCGTCACCTCCGGCATCATCTTCCAGCGCAAAGTCGCCGACGTTAAAGCCGTCGACGGCGTCAGCTTCGACATCCGCAAGGGCGAGACTCTCGGCCTCGTCGGCGAGTCGGGCTGCGGCAAGACCACCCTCGGCCGCGTCGTCCTCATGCTCTACAAGCCCACCACCGGCTCCGTCCTCTTCCAGGGCAAGGACCTCGTCACCATGAAAGGCGGCGACCTCCGCCGCATGCGCCGCAACATGCAGATGATCTTCCAGGATCCCTACGCCTCCCTCAACCCGCGCATGACAGTCGGCGCCATCATCGCCGAGCCGCTGATCATCCACGGCCTCGCCAAGGGCCGCAAAGACCGCAACGAGAAGGTCCAGGAACTGATGCAGGTCGTCGGCCTTAACCCCTACTACGCCAACCGCTACCCGCACGAATTCTCCGGAGGCCAGCGCCAGCGCATCGGGATCGCCCGCGCCCTCGCCGTCCAGCCAGACTTCATCGTCTGCGACGAAGCCGTCTCCGCCCTCGACGTCTCCATCCAGGCACAGATCATCAATCTCCTCCAGGACCTTCAAGAGCGGTTCGGCCTCACCTACCTCTTCATCGCCCACGACCTTTCCGTCGTCCGCCACATCAGCGACCGTGTCTGCGTCATGTACCTCGGCAAGATGATGGAACTCGCGGACCGCGTCGAGCTCTACGAGCGCCCGCTGCACCCCTACACCAAGGCCCTCCTGTCCGCCGTCCCCATTCCCGATCCTGCCGTCGAGTCCAAGCGCGAGCGCATCATCCTCACCGGCGACGTCCCCAGCCCCCTCCACCCGCCGTCCGGCTGCGTCTTCCACACCCGCTGCCCCATCGCCATCGACGAATGCCGACAGGTCATCCCTGAGTGGCGCAACATCGGCGGCATGGGCAACGACCACTGGGTCGCCTGCATCCGCGTCGGCGAAGACCAGAAGTAAGCGCCCGCGTCACCCATCCGGCGGCACCAGCTGGTTGCTGATGTGCGCCAGCACCGCCTCCATCCGCCCCGCCAGCGTCCCTTGATCGGGTTCAGCCGCACCACCGCCTTCCCCTTCGCCTCTTCGGGCCTCCGGCGCCCTTGCGTGCCGAACCCGCCGGCTGCGCGCCGTTCTTTCGCGCCGCGCCCTTTGTCGGCAGCCGGGCCAACGTGGCAGGCGCCGGGTGTCACCCGGGAAGCAGGGGGATTGACGGAAGTTAATTGTTTTGTATTTTTCGTGTTTTCGGGAGGTTCAATGTACTTGGATTCGGGAATTTGACTTCACTGCACCGGACAAAATGGACGGTTCCAGGAGTCATCGTTTATGGCGTCTGCGCAAGCACCACGTGCCGGATCGGGTTCAGCCGCACCACCGCCTTGCCCTTTGCCGTCTTCGGCCCCCCACCTCGCTTCGGCTTCTTGCGCTCCGCATCATCCGCCATGCCCCCACCCCTCTCTGATCGCCGTCGCGGCGATTCCTGCGCATTCGGTGTAGGAGCAGGTTACCCGCTCGCTGGCGCGAACTCCAAGGGGTAAATGGCAGAACAAGAGCCGGGCTCTACGCTGTGATTTGTGGATAGTGCCAACAAGGCCTGTGCTTGCTCAAACCCTGGCCCTATAATCGCGCCAATGGAATCCCAACCGGTCCCCGGACATACAGTCAAGGTAGGCGACGCTAGGGACCTGTCGTTTCTTGGGCCAGAGAGCGTCCACCTCGTCTGCACCAGCCCGCCATACGCGTCACTTAAGCATTATCCTGACCGGCCGGGCCAGATGGGCAACATCGAGGCGTACGACGAGTTTCTCGCTCAGCTCAAGGAAGTGTGGACGGAGTGCTACCGCGTCCTGGTGCCGGGCGGCCGCATAGCCTGTGTGGTCGGCGACGTCTGTATACCTCGTCGCCGTGAAGGTCGGCACTATGTGCTACCGCTCTCTGCAGACATCCAGGTCCAAGCCAGGGACCTTGGGTTCGATTGCCTGACCCCCATTCGCTGGCTGAAGGTTGCAAACATCCGCCTCGAGGCATCTCGGTCAAGCCGGTTTCTCGGGAAACCGAATCTGCCGAATGGCATTGTCAAGAACGACCTGGAGCACATCCTCTTCTTCCGCAAACCCGGTGGATATCGGAAGCCAACCGCGGAACAAGAACGCAAATCGCGTATATCGACGGACGACTATTCCCGCTGGTTTGCTCCGGTCTGGAGCGATATCACCGGTCAGCTTCGAACCACTCACCCGGCACCTTACCCCCTGGAGATTCCTCGGCGCCTGATCCGTATGTTCTCGTTCGTCGACGATGTTGTACTCGATCCTTTCTCGGGCACAGGCACCACGGCGCTTGCTGCGCTAGAGACAGGCAGGACGTCAATTTCTGTCGATATTGACCCCGACTACGTTGAGATAGCCGATGCACGACTGGCGGTTGCCTACAGCCGCCAGCAAGTCGATCGACCACAAATCATCGTCTTGTCGCCGGGAAACGCGTCTGTCGCGTGACTCCATCGCCGTCTTCATCTGGAGTCCCTTCCATCGAAGCCCTTGCCACTGCACTACCAACACTGGCCGCGTATGTTGCCGCTGCGAGCGACTACGTCAGACTGTCATCGGCGCTTTCTCTGAGCCAGAAGAAGACAGGGCAGATCCGGCTTTCTGCTGCGCTGGGCGTCGTGCTCGCCGCAGAACTTCGAAACCAGGTGCCGTGGATGCACCCGTTGGCTGGGGAGCGCGACGTTTCCGGCGGACTACGAATCGCGAAGGCCGACGTTTCCGAGATCCATCCGCTCGACGGACTCAGGCTGGCTGTTGAGATAAAGCCCGTGAACCTGGCCGTTGGTCGCGCAATTTGGAATCGCTTCGGGGACATCAGGATGTTCGCCGTCAATCTGCATCTGAAGTTTCCATTTGCTGTCCTCGGTGGCGTGCTTGCGATTCCCACCTATGAGGAGTCCTCGGGCACAGGTGGTGTTGCGAGACGCTCCACAGTTCACCTTATCAATCGTGCTGTCGCTCGTCTTTCTCGGGCGGGAGGTCGCAGGACTGAAGGCGACGCGCCGCATCTTCTCGAGGGCGTCGGTGTTCTGGTTTACGATCCGGACGCCGGAGTCGTTGATCCGGACATTCCACCGGCTGGAAGCGGCTTGCGATGGGATGAATTCATCTCGGCAATGGCGATCGCGTACGCAGCCCGGTTTGAGGAGTGACTCTCAATCAGTCGCGGCGATTCCTGCGCAATCGATGTGAGAGCAGGTTACCCGTTCGCTAAGGCGATATCCAAGGGGTAAATGGCAGTGCCATCCGTTGACGCGGCCTCCCGACCGGACTAGACTTCGACTTCATCTAGGAGGTCCGCACCATGCGAACTGCCATTCTCGCCATCGTGATTCCTGTTAGCTTCACGATTCTCGCCCTTGCCACGTTGACGCCGGACGGCACGCCGACGACGTTGGCAACTCACAGTGGTGATCTTGACTGCGGCGACTTCCCGAACCAGAAGGCAGCCCAGGATCACATGGACGCGCATCCGGGAGATCCTGACAACTTGGATGGCAACGACCACGACGGACTGGCCTGTGAAACGTTGCCCTGCCCGTGTTCGACAGGGGCAACACCAACTCCAACCAACCCCCCGACGCCAAGTCCCACTAAATCGCCGACGCAAACTCCACAACCCTCCGCAACCCCCTACGTCTGGGCGCGTCTCTGGGGCGACATCGACTGCTCCAACGCGGTAAACCCGGTCGACTCGTTGAAGCTACTTCGCTCGGATGCCGGACTGTTGGTCAGCTACCAGACGCCTGAATGCCCCCACATCGGCGTGGCGCTCCCTGCCTCAGCGCCGAACCCGACGTGGGGCGACATCGATTGCAGCGGCCAGGTGAACCCGGTCGATTCCCTCAAGACCCTTCGCCATGACGGAGGCCTTAGCGTCGACCAGAATCCCGGCTGTCCGGATGTGGGCTCTCCCACCTGAAACGGCAAGCCCGCCCTGTTCATCCATCACATCGACGTAGGGCAGGGCGATGCCACTCTGATCCGGGCCCCCAACGGCCAGGTTGCGATGATCGACAACGGGCGTTGGACCGATTGCGACAAGACAGTCTCCTTCGTGAAAGGCATCGCGGTCGACAAGATCGACCAGCATTTTGCAACTCACTACGACGCCGACCACATCGGCTGCCTCGATGACCTCGTCGACGCTGGAATCGACTTGGACAGCTGCAAAGATCGCGGTGGCTCGAAGGACACGGAAGTGTTCGATGACTACGTCGCGGCTTGCCATGGCACTCGGCTAACGCCGGCCAAGGGCGCCGTGTTCCACCTCGGTGACGTATCAATCAAAGTCGTGGATCTGAACGGCGCGGGTCTGAACACCGACGAAGAGAACTCGCTCGGAATGGTTCTGCTCGTGACCTACGGCTCGTTCACCCACGTCTTTCCCGGCGACATCAGCGGTGCCGTTGAGGACATCGTCGGACCGGAAGTTGGCAACGTAGACGTCTGCAAGGTCACACATCACGGGTCGGCATTTTCCAACACCGACGCATGGCTAGACGCAATCGCGCCCGAGGTATGCATCTTGTCAGTGGGGAACAACTCCTTCGGCCATCCGACTGCAGAGGCGCTAGCGCGCCTCCACGCCCACGGAGTCGAAAGTCTATTGGACGAACGAAGGAAGTGGGGCCTCACCCGGCGCGCATGACCATGTATGCGAGTCGGGCGTGCACATGGCAGTGGTTCTGCCTGGATCTCTATCGACAGCCTGCTGACGTGGGCTAACCGAGTGCTGGCCGAGGCACTCCAAGTTCCGCGAAGTATTCGTCGAACGTTCGGTCCAAGAGCGGATTTCGCCTGAACTCGTATGCCTGTCGCCTCGCGTGGAAGAAACTCCGGAAGTCATCGGCCATGCCGTCGGTTTCCTTCTCCGCAAGGACCTTGCACACTCCTTGTGTCCCCTCCAAGGCTAGCAGTTGCTCAAGGTCGTCTACGGCCAACAGGTGATATGGCGTAGGCTCGCTCAGCTGAGCATCGATCATTTCTCGCATGTATGGGACGGGCAGGAGTGGCTCCTTGACCACCATCATCAGGTGAGTGTGCTCCACTTCTGTCGGGAGGAGGCCAGCTTGCTCGATTGCTCGCTGCTTCACTCGGAGCCTGTTGACGGGCGCGATCACGATTCGCTTGAGGTCCTCCAGGATTTCTGCATTCTCGCCACTGTACCTAGCTGGTAAGCCAAGTTCAGATGCGCGGCACTCGATCAAGATGCTGCACTTGCCTTGGTGCACACTCCAGTCGACAGGCCCGGGCTGATTCGGACCCAGTTCCGGGACAATCGATGCATCGGAGTACGCATCCTTCAGAAGTAAACCAACATACTCGTGGAACACCCTGCCGAAATAAGTTCGAAAGGCGTTTGCTCGACCGTTCGTCTGATGCAGATTCGCTAGTTCGTAGTAGGGCGCGTCATAAAGCCGCATCGCCAGTAGATCCATGATCGGGCATGTGCACTTCCCGCTTCCTAGGTCGACCACTGGGTACATGAACAAGGTGTTGAAATCGAACCGGTCGGTCTTAGATTGTGATTGCGCAAGCTCCTGATTGACCTCCCTAAATTTGGTAGCGTTGGCCGACACCAGATTAAGCAGAGCGTTCCTGTTCTCCATCGTAAGGAGGTCTTTGAACGCGGGAACCTTGGAATGCCAACCGACACGCGGGAAAAACACAGGGTCTGCGAGAAGCTGCGCGTACAATGCGAACCCCAGGGTCAGATAGTTCGTAATCGTCATCCCGAAGGCGGCGCCAAAGTCGCGTTCAATGTCATGCTCGCTCGAGGCCGCCAGTCCGTTGGCGTCTCTGTACATTAGGAGGGCGCGCGGGATCATCGCTCGTACGTCGTCCTGAAACGGCGCTTGCTCAAATATGGTCCGCAGGAAGTACCTCCACGGGTCGTCATAGGCTCGTGGGTCATATAGGTCACAACCAATGCGTAATAGC
>JBBEAZ010000044.1:0-205648 GCA_040882565.1 Dehalococcoidia bacterium | reverse complement strand
GCAAAAACACCCGCAACCGCGCCTTCACATCCCGCTCCCTCAGGTGGTGCATCCCCAGGTCGTGGTACCCCTCCAGCCAGTGCGCGGCCTGCCGCAGCGGTGGCAATCCCCGCAACAAATCGAAGTACCAGAGATCCCGCAACGGCCACCCCAACAGCCGCTCGTAGTCATCCCGAAACGCATCAGCCACTTCTACCCCATGACTGAGCGCCAGATCGATCCGGCAAGCCGCCACATCCACACGCTGGTCACCCACTTTCGCGCTCGACCAGTCGATGATCCCCGCCATCCGCCCCCGGTACCAGACCGTGTTCCCTGGCCAGTAGTCGTCATGGATCAGCGACTCTGGTGCAACGTCGATCGTCGACAGCCGAGCGAGCAGCAGCGGCTGTATCTCCGCCGCCAGAGGCTCGCCCTTGATACCTTGGATCCACTCCACAATCCGCTCGCGGATATCGTCATACAGTTGCACCCGCAGCCGCGAAAGATCGGCCCGCTCCGGCGTCACAGCGTGCACGGTCCGCAGCGCCCCCGCCAGCCCTTTCGTCCACCCACCGATGTTCCGCGTCGCGAACAGCGGCCGCCCTGGCAGATAAGTCAAAACAATCGCCGGCACCCCAAAGAACTCGCCCCGCGCGTCCAACAACACCGGCCGCGGCGCCGCAACCCCATTCGTCTCGAGCAGCCGCAAAACCTCATACTCGTGCTCGACCCTCTCCGGCGTGGAGTGATCGTGGTCCGGCTGCACGAACCGTCGCAGCGAAACCTTCCAGCGACTCCCATCGCCCCGCTCGATCTCCAGCACATCCATCCGGCACCCCAGCCCGCCCGGCAGCCGCCGCCTCCGCACCAACCGCCCGCCGGGCGCGATCCGCTCCACCAGCGCGGCCAGGGCGAGCGATTCCCTAGTCACGCTGCACTATCCGCGGCACCAGCCCGCGGTCAAACTCCCCGATCCGCTCCGGCCCCAGCTCCCGCACCGTCGCAAGCACCCGCTCCACATCCGCGAGCAGTTGATCGACATCCACCCCCAGCGTCCGCGGCCGGTACGGCCCCAGCAGCCGCGGCACATCCCCCAGCACCTTCAACATCCCCTCGTAATTCCCCCGCAGCAAATGATGCAGCCCCGCCGCCGCCTTGATCAGCCCCTGGTAGAAGTCCGCCAGCGCATCGCGTTCACCCGCCGCCTTCCCGATCGCCTTCCCACCCAGCTCCCGCCAGACATCCTCCAGCGTCTCGTGGCAATCGTAAAACCGCCACGAATTGAACTCCCCCACCGCCTTCGCAAACTCTGCCGCGTGGTCCAGCTTCCGCTCAGCCATCACGGCTGTAGCTTACCCAATCCAAAGCCTCAGTCCGAACCTTGACGCGCACGTAAAGGTGGCATCATAATGCCGGTGCGTTTAGCGCAAACGGCGCCTGGCGCCGACACAAAAGGAGACCTCACATGTCAGACGTACTGTTCGAAATCCGCGACCCCGGCATCGCCTGGATCACCCTCAACCGCCCCGACTCCCTCAACGCCATGGGCGGCGAACTCATGCCCCTCCTCGCTAAGCACCTCCGCGAAGCAGCTACCAACGACGACATCCGCTGCGTCGTCCTCACCGGCGCCGGCCGCGCCTTCTGCGCCGGCGGCGACGTCAAAGCCATGGCCGCCGGCGGCATGGGCATCGCCGAGGACGGCAAGACCAAGTCACTCGCCGGCCTCATGGCCAATCGCGTCCACGGCCTCCGCCAGTCCGAGCGCGACACCTCCTACGCCCTCCACTACCTCCCCAAGCCCACCATCGCCGCCGTCAACGGCCACGCCGTCGGCGCCGGCCTCTCCCTCGCGCTCGCCTGCGACATCCGCATCGCCTCCGAGAACGCCAAGATGGGCACCGTCTTCCGCAACGTCGGCTTTAGCGGCGACTTCGGCAGCTCCTGGTTCCTCCCCCGCCTCGTCGGCAACGAAATGGCCCGCCGCCTCTTCTTCACCGGTGAAATCCTCGACGCCCACCGAGCCAAGAGCGTCGGCATGGTCAGCCAGGTCGTCCCCGCCGAGGACCTCGAAAAAGAGACCATGGCCCTCGCCGGCATCATCGCCAGCGGCCCCGCCCTCGCCTACGCCCGCATGAAAGAAAACCTCAACGCCAGCTGGAACATCGACCTAGGCGAACTCCTCGACAAGGAGGCCCTCAACATGATCCTCTCCAGCACCACCGACGACCACCGCGAAGCCGCCCGCGCCTTCGTCGAAAAGCGCCAACCCACCTTCCGCGGCCAATAGCTCACTCGTGGGTCAGGGCCCCAGCCCTGACCTGCCCCCCGGGTAGGGGCGCCGCTTGCTGCGCCCTCACAACGCCCCGCTTTGGCCCCAACTCTGGGCTGATGCACTCGCCGCGCGTCGCGCCCCCGCTCCGTTCCCTGAGGAACGAAGGGCCCCGGCGCAGCGAAGGCGAGCATGCGCTCCCACACCCCGCCGTGCCCCACGCCCAACCCCAATCCGCTATCATCCCCCCATGACCGAAACCCCACCCCCCACCCTCGAAGAACCCTCCCCCGGCGTCTTCGCCTACCTCCAGCTCCACGGCCAATGGGGCCTCAACAACGCCGGCTTCCTCCTCGCCCACGACCACGTCCTCCTCATCGACACCGCCTTCACCGAGCGCCGCGCCCGCGCCCTCGCCGACGCCGTCCGCAAGACCGCCGGCGACCGCCCCATCCGCACCCTCGTCAACACCCACCACCACGGCGACCACACCCACGGCAACTACGTCTTCGGCCCCGGCATCGCCATCATCGGCCACGAAAAATGCCGCGACGAAGTCATCGCCACCGGCCTCGGCACCAGAGCCCTCTGGCCCGACACCGACTGGGGCCACATCGAGATCGCCCCGCCCACTGTCACCTTCCGCCACCGCCTCACCGTCTGGGCCGGCGACCTCGAAGTCCAGCTCATCTTCGTCGGCCCCGCGCACACCACCAACGACATCATCGCCTGGCTCCCCGAGCGCCGCCTCCTCTTCGCCGGCGACACCGTCTTCAACGGCGGCACCCCCTTCTGCGTCTTCGGCTCCCTCGCTGGCTCCTTGCAGGCCATCGACACCATCCGCAGCCTTAACCCCGAGACCATCGTCCCCGGCCACGGCCCCATCTGCGGCCCCGAAGCCCTCGACGCCATCGAGTCCTACCTCCGCTTCGTCGAGGACACCGCCCGCCGCGGCCACGCCGCCGGCCTCACCCCCCTCGACCTCGCCCGCCAGACCGACCTTGGCCCCCACGCTGCCCTCCACGACAGCGAGCGCCTCGTCGCCAACCTCCACCGAGCCTACAGCGAACTAAACGGCGACCCTCCCGGCACCCCCCTCCCGTTCCCCACCATCATCCCCGACCTAATCGCCTACAACAGCGGCCAGATGCCCCGTTGCCTGGCGTAGGGATGGCATACTTCCTCATCGCCGTATCGAACCGCTACAACCTTGACCTTTGCCTGCGCTACGGACTTGCGGGATTCACTAGCAGCGCCAGTGGACTCTGGACCTTCCTGGACATCAACGAGGGCGACTTCGTCTCGTTTCTGTACGGCGCAAGGGTGTTCAACCTCTATCAAGTGGATCAGAAGGCCGCCTATCGCGGCGCTGATCAGTTGCCTCCCTGGCCACCAGTGACTTTTCAACCATCGGGCCGCACTTACGTCTTCCCGTTCCGGGCGCAATTGCGGCCGATTAGGGTATTCAACGAGCCTCTAGTTCGGTCGGAATTCGCGTACGTCGGAGAGAACCTCTTGTTGCGCGGCGGCTACCGAAAGACGCACTTTCAGGCTGACCAGACGACGTTACAAGCAGCGTCAGAGATGGGTGAGTTGTGGGCGGGTCAACTCGACGAATTGAATCTAGGGAAGGTCGAAATCTTCACACCTCTCCTGACGAAGGACAAGTCCAGGGTAGCTCCGCCGGAGTCATTCTTGTTTCGCGAACTCTTCTTGCAGGCGATGGTGCGATCGCGCCTGTCTTCAGGCGCGGACATGTCCAGTATTCTCGCGCGAACCGGTCTCGCTGGGTATGGCCCTAGTCAATTGGAGGTACTCAGCGAAAAGGCGTTTCCGGAAGGGCACGTCGATCTACTTGTGAAGGAATCCACCCCCAAAGGTGTCTCCAACAAGGTTGTGATCGAGATCAAAGGCGGAGTGGCAGCCAAGGCTGACGTCGAACAGCTCGTCAAGTATCGATCCACATTGGGCGCAGAGTGTGTCGGCGCCATCCTTATCGCTAGAGCCGCATCTAGCAAGGTCCGTAATCTGGCAGAGGACCAGGGCGTTATCATCTTCGACTACAGGCTCGACTTCCCCTCGGCTCCTGCATCCTTCAACGACCTGTCAGCGGTGCTTAAGATCGTGTAGGTTGCTTCGAAGCCTCAGGCTCGGCCAGGCGTCCAGCCTGGGATTTGAGCCGCGAGGTACGCTGGCAGGTCGTTGGTCAGGATTCGTGGCACGACCCCTGCTTCGTCACCGGCATCGATGTTGTCCCAGTCGACAAGGCACACATCGTTGTCATCAAACTTCTCATTTGGTGCCCGAACCTCGTACACCTGTTGAAGGTTCCCGCCAAGGATTTCCAGTACGATCATGGCTCGCCCCTTTCAGTCAGTCCTCTTTTCTCGTATCATTATCGATCCGCGATCTGGCGGAACAAGACGAGCTTGGCACCGATCTCCCTAGGCCACTTCCCCCTTCCACCTAGCGCCCCGGCACCCCTCCCCTTCCCCACCATCATCCCGGACCTAATCGCCTACAACGGCGGCCAAATGCCCCGCTGCCTGGCATAGCCGGGCTCATCGGGACGAACGTTCCTCGGAACGCGCCTTAGTCTTCCCGTATTTCTTCGCACTGCGCATGATTCGACGACTCTGATCCCTGAATGCCCCCAGAACAACAGGCATTGTCGGCGCGATGACATTGTCTGGAAGTCCGCTACGGGCAAGAAAATCGGCTTCCCGCTCCTCTTCATCGCGGAGGTAGTCGACAAATACTTTGACCTTGCCTATCCGCTGACCGATTGCGTCACCGGGTCGTGCGCCTATGAATGCGGCCTTAGTTCAATGACGCAAAGGCGCTCGCAGATTTGATCGGAGTGTCGATCGATGTCAGATCAAGGTACGCAAATTCGTTTAGCAAAGTGTCCACGTAGTAGTTTCCAGCCGACGTGATCCGCACAAGATCCGCCGATTCTCCGTGAGCTCCATAGCCATTTGCCGCCTCAATCAAACGATGTTTCAGCAGTGGATCGAGTACCCGCCGAAGCCCCTCTTCGTCGCTCATGAGCGCGGCAAACGCGTCGTAGAGGCGCGGCACCTCAACGAATCCTCGTCCCGGAGGCGCCTCAATGTGTCTACACCCATTTAGATACCGAAGAGTTCTGATCTTCTGAAAGTGTGAGTAGAACCCATCATCCTCAAGAGAAAACAGGTTCGCGATCAGACTACGGGAAGAATCGTAGTAGCGTCTCTCCGCCAAAGCGACGCTCCTGAAGACGTGGTGGAAGGGAACGGCGTACGTGCCGGAAGCTAAGTGGGCCTTAATGTACTCATCAGTATTGGTGTGCCCTGACAGGAGGAATTCTGAGAACATGTCCAGCCCAAGGCGAACATTCCCAGCGGACAGAGCTTCAAGAAGAATGATGTTTCGCTGGTCTTCCCCGAGGAACGAATCCACCATGATCTCTAAGAATTCGCCTACGGAGATTCCGCTGACTTGGATCCCAGCCTGTGACCGCAAGGTTACGGTGAGCGAACCCCGATCCTCTTTGGCGATCTCTAAACGGCGGGAGAGAACGTTCGTAATCCGTGGCGAGGAGATGTGGTAGGTGAACCGATGGTACGCATCCAGGGGTGGGCTGTTTCGAAAACGCCAGTAGGTCTCCTCTCGAATTGTCAGAATGCCGAGACATCTCCAGAGGCCGCACTTTTGGAATGCCACTCGTATAGCCTCATGCTGGAGCTCTTGGCCAAGTTGGTCCACGTTGTCGAATACCACACATACCGTCTTGCCTCTTTTGAGGCGTAGGGATCGAATGACAGCCGAAACGTGCGATTCGAAATCCGCCAGCCAAGATTTCATTTCCTCGGAAATCAGCTCCCAGTAGCGTTCTCGATTGGACTCCCACACTGGTGCCAACACACCCTTCCTCTGGACCGATATCTCCTTCTCGTAAATTTGTGTCAACGCGTCCCACTCAGCGAGCTGTGGATCTCGTGCCTCAAGAAGACTCTTCACCTGCTGGTCTGTGAAGCGTCCGAGATCGGTTCCTTCGCTAGTCTTCGTGAAATCAAGGAAAACAGGGACAACTTTGTCCCTCAGTTCCGAGTTGATGAGGAACTCGAAATATCGATGCTCAAACGACGTCTTTCCCGAGCCAACTCCGCCCACCAACAAAAGTACTCGCCCCTCAGGGCCACTCTTTTCGTTCAGGTCAAGCGACAGCACCTCATCCATCGTTGGAGATGCCTTCTTGGTCGTCTCGATCTCCCGTATTGGGTCACCACTGTGCGGGATGACATCCTCAAGCAGTGAGTCGAACTGTTTCCCATATTGAGCTTGTCGTCCGCTCTCCACATAGCCCCGGCGAAGCACATCTCGTTTGTCATCTCCTAACAGATCAGTGAAATAGTGCTGAATGATCGGTGCCAGCGTGACGTCCACAGGATTCCGGTTCATGGTTTCGTCACGCATCACAATGTGATCGACGAGGCTCTCAGAGTACTGCGGCGCTGGTCTAATGAATTCGCTTCCCGCTAAAACCCGCTTCAGGGTTTGCTCGGCGTCGCCGTCTGGAGACAGCATGCTCCAAAACAATTCGAACAACCCGAGAATGTGGGCCGTCCCGTTGAACACTATGGTGTCATATCCGGATCCAGCACCAGCTGGTCGATACACCCTCGTAACAGCGAACTGCGTGCCGTTTGATGCAACACCGACGGCACACGCCGACGCTCGGCAGTATGCGGCGACTTGTTGAAGGGCGTCGAACAGCGGAACTGACTTTAGCCGCATTCCGTCTCTGCGAAGTCGGAGAGACTGCCCAGGAGGTAGTTCGAAATATGGCCCAGTTCGTTTGGCCTCAAGAATCAATCGGTTGCGATTTGACTCCAGGTGGTAGTCTTGGAAGGCGCCGTCCGGCGTTCGAGACTCCCTGCGAATGGCCTCCTCCTGCCAGCCCAGCACGTCCTTGAGAATTACATCTACTATCTTGCACCGGGTGTCGGCTTCGGTTAGAACTTGTTGCTGCCAAGCGTCGAGCGCCGCCGACTTCGCCGTCATGGTTTCAAGAGCCGTCTGCACTTCCGCCATCGAGCTTCAAGCCTACCAGTGCGGTCAGAGCGTGTCACCAACTTCACTGCCACTTCCCCCTTCCACCTAGGGCCCCGAATCCCCTACCCTCTCCCTACCATGCGCGCCGCCGCCGTCGCACCTGCCCGCTGCCCGCCTCGCCGTCACCAATGCCACCGCCACCCACCACATCGGAGGGGAAAAACGAAACTGTCAAAATCAATCAGCCCCAGACACGCATTCGAAAAATCAATCAGACAAATCAATGGTAGAGCTGGGTCGTCGGCCCTACCCGCGCAGCGCGTACTCCGCCAGCAACTCGAACGCCGGGATCTCCTTCGCCAGGTGCGCCCGGATCAGCCGCGCCTCCGTCACCCTGAACGACGGCTCCGCTCGCCCGTCTCGGCCCTCCGGCTCCGCCTCCCGCAGCGACGCCAGCGCCTCCTTCAACTGCCTCAGCCCGTCATTCGAGGAGAACCGCGCGATGCTGATGTGCGGCAAGAACACCCGCCCGTCGATCGGAGACCGCATCAACCCCGGCACTCGCTCCAGCAGCGACGTGTTCAGCGCCCTCACCTGTCCTCCGTCGTGCACCTCCAGGATCACCACTTCCGGGAACGCACTCACCGGCCCCGCCCGCACATCGAACGGCGCGACCTCCTCGATCACCGGCCGTGCCGCCTCCGCCAGGCCGTCCGCGCCCGCGGCGGAGACCTCATCCGGCTCCGCCGGCGACTCCATCAGAAATCCCACACCCTTAATCGTGATGTGCCAGTAGTGCTCCGGATACGGGTCGATCCCCGGAATCCCCTCGATCCGCTCGATCGTCCGCGAGATGTAATCACGCGTCGCTCGGTCACCCGCTGTGATCAGGAACGCCAGGTAATCGGTGCGCCCGCGCGTCCACTCCCACTCCTGCGTCTCCTCCAGCAGCCGCACCTCATCCAGGCGTTGGAAACGCTCCCAAGCGCCCGTAAAGTCGCTGGACAGGTCGCTCATCCCGGCCAGTGTACCCACGCGCGCCCTTACGCTCGACACGCCAATGCTACCCATCCACCGCTTCCCCCTAACGCCCCGCTGCGCGAAGATATCCCCTGATGCGCACCTCACACCTACGGTGGATCGCCCTCGCCCTGGCCCCAATCCTCGCGCTCGCCCTCGCCGCCTGCGGCGACGATGACGATGGCGACAGCGCCACCCCCACGCCGTCTTCCAGCGGTGGCAGCGCCGTGGCTGTCGATCACCCTGATCTGCCCAACAACGCCGCTTGCCTCCTCCTCACCGCGGAGGAGGTCACCGATACCACCGGCATCGAGTTCACCCAGGGCGTACGACACCACATTGACAGCGACACCCAGGGTTGCACCTTCGAGGGGAAAGCATACACGCTGGAGGTCACGCTCCAGCAACGGGCCACCGCCGAGGACGCCCGCACCGCCGTCGATGAGGCCGGCCCCGGCGGCGACACCGTCGCCATCGGCGACGGCGGACTCCTCATCGGCGAGACCATGGTGATCAGCTCGGATTTCTACCTCGTTACGCTGCTTCTCGATGCCCACCGTAGGGAGTCACCGGCGCCTGTAGACCCGGGGGCCCACGAGGAACTCGCCACCCTCGCCCTCAGCCGCCTTCCGTAGCTGCGCTGCCTTCCCCCTCACGTGAGGGTTATGCTATCGTGAACCTCGCCGCGTGCATCCCCGCGCGTGAGCATCCCCGTTGAACGGAGGTCCATGGGCAGCATCATCGATATGCACATCCATACGGTCGTTGGATCGATGGACAGTGACATCTCGCCGAAACGCCTCGGCGAGCGCGCAAAAGAGATGGGCCTCAGCGGCGTCGCGATCACTGAGCACCTCCACATGTGGCGCCCCGACGAGGTCGCCCACTTCCGCGAGGAGCACGGTCTCTTCGTCTTCAACGCCCGCGAATGGTCGACTGACATGGGCCACGTCGGCGTCTTTGGCCTGCCCCCGGACGTCAAGGGCATCCGCCACGTCAGCGACCTTCGCCGAGCAGTCCAGGACTACGGCGGCTACATGGTCATGAACCACCCGTTCCGCTACTTCCCCGGCCCCTCTAGCCTCCTCTTCGGCGATCGCCGCGAGGCGCAGCTGATGACGATCGACGAGATGTCCGGACACCCCGTCTTCTCGATGGTCGACGCCATCGAGGTGCTGAACGGCGGCTGCATCGAGCGCGAAAACGCTCTTGCTCGCGAAGTCTCCGCGCATCTAGGCATGCCTTGCGTCGGCGGCAGCGACGCCCACATGCCACTCGAAGTCGGCCGCTACGCCACGATGTTCGAGAAGGACTTCTCAACCGAGGCTGAGATGCTCGAAGAACTTCGCGCCGGCCGCTTCCAGGCCGTCAAGCGTTCGACGCCCGGCGTCTACGAACCAATCGGCGAAGCCGTCTCCAGCTAGCGCTTCTTGCCGCGCAACCCGCCCAGGAACCGGCCCCAGCCTGCCTCCGCGGCTTGCGCTCGCGCCAGCCCCCGCACCCGATCGGCGATGACGTCGCGCACGCGCCCCTCTTCGCCTGCGTCCAGCCAGAACCCGTGCTCGTCCGGACAGCGCTCGAGTTCTAGGTCATACGCCCGGTAGTTGAAGACGGTCATCACCCGCTCACAGACCGGGCACCTGAGGTCAGACTTCCGCTCACCGAACTCGATCGTCGCCCGTCGCTCCTCGGCGGTCGAAGCCACCGTCGACTCGAGCTGATCCAACTCCTCGTGGTCGAGCCAGAGCCCCTTGCAACTCGGGCAGCGGTCCACCTCGATGCCCATCTGCTTCTCAGCCACCAGCTCCGTGTTATCGCGAGGACATTGCATATCTACCGCCCTTTCAGGACCTCGTTCAGCGACCCGCTCCTGTAGCCCGCGAGGTCCAGCGTCACGTACAGGAACCCATACTCCTTCAGGCGCTCAGTCACCTCGGCACGCCGCGCCAGCACCGTCTCCATCCCGGGCTCATCTGTCTCGATGCGCGCCGCCGCCTCGCCCGAGGCCAGCACGTGGTGTCGCACCCGCAGCTGTCGCACCCCCAGAGAGCGGATGTACTGCTCCGCCTGCCCTACCCGGCTCAGGTTCTCCACTGTCACCGGCGTCCCATAAGGAATCCGCGAGGCCAGGCACGCCATCGCCGGCTTATCCCACGTCGGTAGGCCCCGCTCCCGCGAAAGCTTGCGAATCTCGTCCTTCGTCAGTCCGGCCTCGACCAGGGGGCTGCGCACACCGTGGTCCGCCGCCGCGCGAAGTCCGGGCCGGAAGTCGCCGGTATCGTCAAGGTTGCAGCCGTCCACGACCGACGCGATCCCGCGCTCATCAGCGACGACCCGTAGGCGTGAGTACAGTTCGTCCTTGCAATGGAAGCAGCGGTCCGGCGCGTTCTTCACATAATCCGGATCGTCGATCTCGTTCGTGTCGATCAGCTCGTGTCGGATGCCAATGTGCTGCGCCAGCGCCTGCGCTTCCTCCACTTCCGACTCCGGCACCGACGGCGAAACACCGGTCATCGCGAGCGCTTGGTCACCAAGCACGTCGCACGCCACCGCTGCGACAAGTGTCGAATCAACGCCACCAGAGAATGCCACGATCGCAGAATCGAGGTCGCGGAGTATCGCCTGGAGCTTACCTAGCTTGGCGTGCAGGGGAAGCGTCTCTGTCGTCACGGCAACCAATGATAGCAGGCGCTGGTCAGCGCGTGATGCTAGTAATGAACGTGCGCTTCGGCGGGCTCGGGCACCGGCTTCGCCGATACGCTCCCCTGGTCCATCAGCTTGACCAGGATCTGCACTAGTTCCGGGTCCAGCTGTTTGCCCGCGACGCTCAGCAGCTCCGCCCGCGCGCCTTCTGGCGTCATTGCCGGGCGGTACGGCCGGTCACACGTCAGCGCGTCGAACGTGTCGGCCACCGAAATGATCCGCGACTCCAGCGGAATGTCCTCACCCTTGAGGCCGTCCGGGTAGCCGCTGCCGTCGTAGCGTTCGTGGTGGTGGCGGATCGTCGTCGCGATCGCGCCCAGGCCGGGAATTCGTTGCATGATCTCCCAGCCTTTGGCCGGGTGCTGCTTGATCGCCGCCCATTCGTCATCAGTCAGGGCCTCGACCTTCGTCAGGATGTACGAAGGCAGGCCGATCTTTCCGAGGTCGTGCATCTGAGCCGAGAGCACCAGCTCGCGGAGTTTTGCCGCGCCCAGGCCCATCTCGTTGCCGATCGCATACGCAAAGGCGGCGACGCGGTCGACGTGGCGGAATGTCTCGATGTCGTGGTTTTCGATCTGGTCAGCGAGTGTCACGAGGTCAGACGGACGGCCGCGGTTCAGCTGGCTCAGCGCGTCACGCATCGCGATCCCTTCGGCAATCGCGCGTGTGTCCTTCGCCCTGATCAGTTCGTAGCCCCAGCCGGCAAGTACTCCCCCGAACGCTGCCAGGAACAGACCGTGGTACATCCACCAGGAGTACGCCCAGAAGACGCCGAAATCCAGGGAGATCTGCGCCTCGGCCAGGAAGGTCAGGCCGACCGCAACCGAGAGCTGTGCCGGCAACCGTGCGAACTGGTACGACTGGTAGTACCGGAACGCCGGGAAAAGCAGCAGACTCACTGTTATCGCCGTCAACGTGTGCTGGAACCATTCGCGCTCGGTCGGAAAACCCACGAGCCAGTTCGGGAACACCATGCTCATCGCGAAATAGAACGAAATCCCGCCGATCGAGACCGCGAACACCGTCTCCGGTATCCGCAGGTTGACTCGGTCGATGACTTTCGGTATCGAGACCACACTCAGCGTCGCGAAGAGCCCGGCTGCCAGCGTGCTCAGCCAGGGCGAGCGCCCTAGTGCCGCATACGGCTGGTCGAACAAGAAGCCCGGCGTCGTCAGGCCGTGGATCGCAAAGAACATGCCAAGCGCGAAGAATGACAGCGCCAGGAAAAGAATGCGCGTTTCGCGGATCGAACGCGCCGACAGGACGAGTACCAGGCAGGCCAGGGCCGACATCAGCGAGGCGGCTGACACTACGTAGAAGTGGAACGAGTTCGTGCCCCACGGTTGGTCAAGGCTGGGGACAGCGAGCAGTACTGCGAAAAGTAACGCAGGGACCGCCAGGGTGACGAGAGCGAGTCGTTGGAGCATAACCTGTTTCCGGAACCCGGTACTCCGGCTTCCGGGGATAAAGACGCTTCACGCTCCATTAACGTTACCTGGCGCCGCTGGACGAAAAAGGGGGTGACCGTAAGGCCACCCCCTAAAGTATCTCAAGGGTCTTCGCTACGGCGTGATCGCGATCTTAAGAACGCCCTCTGTCTTGCTCCGGAAGAGGTCATACGCCTTGCCCATGTCATCCAGCTTCATGCGGTGGGTGAAGAGCGGGCTCAGGTCGATACCGCTGTGCTCCAGCAGGCCCATCAGGTACGTCATCCGGTCCGAGCCGGACGGACAGAGCGTCGTCACCACCGTGCGGTGCAGGAACGACGGCGCCAGCGTTGGCATCGATACTTGCGGCGTCAGCCCGTACACCCCGATCGACGACACGACGCCCCCGCGGCGGACCGCCCGGGTCGCCGCCTCGAACGTCGGCTGCGTGCCGACGGCCTCAACAGCGATGTCCACGCCACCACCGGTCAGCTCGAGGATCCTCGCTACCGCGTCCTCTTCCTTGGCGTTGATCGTCACGTTCGCGCCGAACTTCTTCGACGTCTCCAGGCGGTCAGGCACTGTGTCCACTCCGATGATCAGTCCACAACCACGGGCGCGCGCACCCGCTGTCGCCATCAATCCGACCGGCCCCTGCGCAAACACGGCGACCGATGACCCGAATTTCGCGCCCGCCCGCTCGATCGCGCCGAAGCCGGTCGAGAGGATGTCGGACGCGAGAATCGCGTGTTCGTCGCTCACTCCCTCTGGCACCTTCGTCATGTTGTGGTCCGCGAACGGCACGACGAAGTACTCAGCCTGGCAGCCGAAGAGCACTCGCCCACCGCCAGAACAGACGCTGTGATCCACAGACATGCATTCGTGGCAGCGCCCGCAGCCGACCAGGCATGAGGACACCACGCGGTCGCCTTCCTTGAACTTGGTGACGCCCTCACCGATCGCATGAACGTGGCCAACAGCCTCATGGCCCATCGGTAGTCCTTCGGGCCGCAGCGACCCGGGGAACGCAAAGTTCAGCAACTCGTTGGCGAACTCGTCCAGGAAGTGCATGTCGCTGCCGCAGACCGTGCACATGCTCATCTTGACGATGACCTCGCCCGGCTTCGGCTCCGGGATCGGGACGTCGATCATCTCAATCCTGCCGTTTTCCGGCTTAACACAGGCTCTCAAGGGGACCTCCAGTCACTCTTTGGGGCGCTATTTGCTGGCCTATCTGAGCACACGCTAAGCAAGCCGGTCAAGCCTCGACATACCGCAGGGTGCGAGGGTGGAGCCAAACGCCATCCGGCTGCGATACTCAGTCCCATGAGGGACGCGGGACGCCGCCTGCGACAGAGCATCTGGGCGCGCGTCGGCCTCATCGGCGTCGCCGGCGGCCATGCCGACCGTGCGCTAGACCACGCGCAGGGCCAGGTGTTTCGTTTCTTGTGGCTCTTCCTCCCTGAACCATCGATTGCCCGGAATACCCGGTTTCAGCACATCCTCGCCTCGCGCTTCCTGTCTGAATCCGGCCAGCAGGCGTTGGCATTCGGCGCCCTGGTCGCCGTCGCCAGCGGCGGAGGTTCTGCCCTCGATGTGGCGATCATCGGCGTCGCCGCAATCATCCCCTCGGCTGTTCTCGGACTCTATGGCGGCGTTGTCGCCGACGCCTTGCCGACGCGGCTCGCGTTGGCCGGCGCCTATATCGGTCAGGCGTTGCTCTGCTTCACCGTCCCGTCGTTCTTCGATACCGGCGATCTGGCGGTGCTCTTCATCCTGATCTTCGCTGTCAACGCGCTCGGCCAGGTCTCCGCGCCCACCGAGCTCTCGGTCATCCCTCTCGTCGCGACCGAAGAAGAACTCGCCAGCGCTGCCTCTCTGCTGAATCTCACCGTTGCCGCCGGGCAGGCGTTCGCGACCGCGCTCCTTGCGCCGGTGCTAGTCCGCGCTTTCGGCGTCGAACCAGTCATCTACGGCGCTGGCGCGCTCCTGATGATCGCGGCGAGCCGCGTCTTCGACCTGCCGGTCGGCGACAAGGAATGGAAGCGCCGCTTTCCGCCGATGCGCGTTCGGCTTCGCGGCGCCGTGCGCTGGCTCGTCCGCCATCCTGCCGTCGGCACGATGATCATCGTCTCCGTGCTGGCCGGTACCGTCAACGTCATTCTCGTCACGCTGGCGCCCCGCTACGTCGAAGCCGTCCTTGATACCGACGCCACCAGCACCGCATATGTCTTTGCGCCGAGCGCCCTCGGCATCGTCGTAGCGTTACTGGCTGTGCCCCACCTCGTCCCGGCAGTCGGGGAGCGGGTCACCGCACTCGGCGGCTTGTTGATAGCGGTGGCCTCTCTATGCCTCCTCGGAGTCGTCGGCGACGTCACAAGCGTCATCGATTCCGTCAATCCTCTGCATGTTGTGGGACTCACCGGGCTCGAGATGAAAGACCGCGTTCGGACCGCCGGCCTCCTTGCCATTCCGCTGGCTTTCGGCGTCTCGTTGACTGCGACGAGTGTACAGACCTACATCAACCGCCGCGTTCCCATTCCGTACCAGGGGCGCACCTTCGCTCTCCAGGGCGCTTTACGCAACGGCGCCGCTGTCATTCCGCTGCTCGCACTCGGCGTTGCCTCTGCCCAGTTCGGCGTAGCGGCAGTGCTTCTCGTGTCACCGCTCCTTCTCCTGGTGACAGGGTACGCCCTGGTCTTCGCCAGCTTCCGCGTGTCGGGACTCCGTGGGCCCTCGCAGCTTGAGGTCGCTGAAAGCTTCTGGGAGGAGCCGCCCGAGACCCGCCGGACAAAGAAAAAGCCGGGCTCCGGCAGGGGGGGCCAGAGCCCGGCAGGCTGAGATGTGTTTGATTTAAGCGGCGCGCTTGACCGGCGTGGTGCGCCGACGGCGGACGATGCGGTACGCCGGCTGCGCGGCCGGCACCGCTGTCCGGTGCCCGCACTGCAGACAGACGAAGTCGCTCTCACCGAGGTACTCCTCGATCAGTACGTCCCCGCCGCAGCGGCTGCAAGCCTTCAGGTTTACCATCCCTCAACCTCCTTTTCTTATACGAAGCTCTAGCCCTGGCGGACTGCTTCGATGTAGAGGTGGATCTTCACTTTGTCACCGACCGCCACGCCGCCGAGCTCCAGCGCCTGGTTCCAGCGCACGTTGAAGTCCTCGCGGCTGATCTCCGTCGAGGCGCTGAACGCCGCGCGGTCATTGCCCCAGGGGTCCTGGATTCGGCCTTCGAATTCGCCGTCGAGCGCCACCTGGCGGGTAACGTCGCGGATCGTCAGGTTGCCGGTCAGGAGAAACTTCGTATCCCCCTTGCGTTCCACGCTCGTGCTTGCGAAGGTGATCCTCGGGAACTGCTCGGCGTTGAAGAAGTCATCCGAGCGCAGGTGGTCGTCGCGCGCGTCGGCGTTGGTGTCGATGCTCGCCACCTCGATGCTGGCGCTCACGCTAGAGTTCTCCGGCTGCTCTTCATCGATGTAGAGTGTGGCGTCAAACTCGCGGAAATGCCCGCGTACTGTGCTGATCATCAAGTGCTTCACCTCGAAATCGACGTTCGAGTGCGTCTTATCGACGCTCCAGGTCGCGGTCTGTGTCTTCTGTGCTATGGTCATTCTGGCCTCCTTGTCATTAGCACCTTACTTCTAGTAAGCTACTTTACAGACGTTAGCTTACACTTGTCAAGCGGCTTACGAAGGATAAGAATGAAAACAGCGATTTTGCCAAACAAACTCGGCGCCTTCTGCCCGAAGTATCACCGCGCGGTTGAGCTGATTGGCCGCCGCTGGACCGGTGCGATTTTGCGCGCGATGATGTCGGGCGTCACCCGCTTTAGCGAACTCTCTGGCACCGTTCCTGGCCTCAGCGACCGCATGCTCGCCGAGCGCCTCAAGGAACTCGAAGCCGAAGGCATCATCCTTCGCACGGTCGTACCTGAAACCCCGGTGCGAGTCGAATACTCGCTGACGGCCAAGGGCCACGATCTCGAAGCCGTGATCGGCGCCGTCTCCGGTTGGGCAGACCGCTGGGAAGCCGCTTCGGAGGGTGTGACGACATCCGCATGATGCGGACCTCCCGTTTGACAGGGAGCGCCATGGATCACCGAGTAGTAATCGTTGGCTCGTCACTGGCACTTCTTGCCATTGCCGCTATTACACTTCTCTGGTTCGACGCCATCTTCTGGATCGCCCCTCTGGTTCTGATCGTCCTTGCACCATGCGGGGTGGCGGTCTTGTTGAGGCTCCTGCTGACGGGTGGATCGCTTCAAGATCGCGCACAAGAGCCTGCGCTTCGATCGGCGGGGATCATGGCGGTGGGTGGAGCGCTCGTCTTTGCGTCCTTGCTGACCGGCCATGCCCTTGAAGATGCATCCGCTCCACTGGTGCTGCGATTGCCTACCGGGTTCGTCTTGATCGCCACCTTGATAGGGGCGCCTTTGCTTGCTGCTCGTCAGGTGAGAGGACTTTGGGCATGGGTGGCGGGCTCCACGGCGTTCTTAGTGTTCGCCTGGACCGTCGTGATTGTCGCCGAATCGAACTCAACGCCACCGCCAGATGCCGACAGCAATCTTGACGGTCTCGTCCAATTGATCTTTGCTGCCGGTATCGCGCCATTCGCGGGAGCGCTAATCGGCTTTCTGTCGCAGCTCGGCAAGCGGCGCGCCGCATCGTCGAACGCCTCGGCCTAGTGCCCCGCGCTCACTATCACTCCGGGCGGTTCGCCGTCCACAGCGACCTCCTGTACTCGCATCGAGACCGCCGCTTCCTTGTCGCTGACGAGCAAGGCCGCGACGGCGCCGAGCATGGTCAGCACAGCTGCCGCGACGAAGGCCTCGTGGAACGCCGTTAGCGCCGCTCCCGAGTCCCCTGCCGGCCCAAGGGACGTGTCGTGCGCCGAGAGGCGGCTGGTCAGAATCGTCGCAAGCAGGGCTACCCCAAAGCTCGCTCCCACCTGCCGTCCAGCATTCGAGACAGCGCTAGCTCGGCCCATCATCTCTGGCCTGATCGTCGCGTAAGTCGCGGTCTGCAACGAAAGGATAATGAACGAGAAAGAGCAGCCGCGCAGGAACATGATCAACCTGATCCACCACTGGTTCGTCCCCAGGTCGACCCAGAGGAACGCTAGGGTCGTCAAGGTCACGCCTGTCAGACCGAACATCAGCAGCCGCCGCGGTCCGAACCGCCCGTAAACGCGACTGCTGACCTGCACCATCATCACGATGCCGATCGCCTGCGGGAACGTCGTCAACCCTGACTCAAAAGGCGACATGCCCATCTCCGATTGCAGGAGCAACGGCACCATGAACAAGCCACCCATTAACCCGGCAAAACCCACGATCTGCACCACGTTCGCCGCTGTAAACAACTTGTTCGTGAACAGGCGCACGTCAATCATCGGCTCCTTCGTGAAGTACTCCACGACAACGAACAAACCGATGACCGCCAGCCCCATGCCTCCGAGCAGCATCACGCTGGGATCGTCGATCCCCTTGCGCCCGGCCTCAGCCAGCGCGTACATCAACGCCCCCAGGCCCACCGCAGCGAGCCCGAGCCCGGGCAAGTCAAGGCGGCCGGGCGCCTCCTGCTTCTCTTCGTGTAAGAAAAGGCCGGCGAACAACAGTCCTAGCAGGCCGACCGGGATGTTGATCAGGAAGATCAGCCGCCAGGTGTGATACTCGACGAGATAGCCGCCAATCACCGGCCCACTTGCCGGAGCCACGACCATTGGGATCATCAGGATCGCCGCGCCTTTTGCTCTCTCATGCGGCGGGAAGGCGCGGAACAGCATCGCCGTACCAACTGGCGTCAGCATGCCCCCTCCGACGCCCTGCAGGACGCGGAAAGCGATCAGCGATTCGAGGTTCCAGGCCATCCCACACGCAAACGACGCCAACGTAAACAGGAACAGCGCCGTCATGAAAATTCGCTTCGTACCGAAGCGGTCGCCCAGCCAGCCCGACACCGGGATGAACACGGCCAGGCTCAGCAGGTAACCTGTGACAACCCACTGAATGTCAGTCGCCGCCGAGCGCGGGTCGACGTCGAGCGAGTCGGCAAGCTCCGGGAGCGCGACGTTGACGATCGTCATGTCCAGGAGGTCCATGAACAGACCAAACACGAAGACGATGCCCACTATCCACTTGTATTCGAGCCGCCCCAATCTCATCTCGCGCCTACTAGCTCTCGGAGATCGCTACAGGTTTGCCACCTGCGGGATCACGTCTCTGCCAATAGTCTCGACCGGCGTCAGAGCATCGACGCTGCCGACGCTGCCGATGACGGTGTTGATGCCGAGTTCGGCAAGCTTGCCGAACTCTTCCACCATCGCGCCGGTGTTCTCGCCGTTTAGCCCGGGGTTCATCACGGTGTAGGCCGTCTTCTCGATGTCGTCGTAGTTGCGCCCCTCACGCTCGCAGTGCTCTCGGAGCACATCGAGTTTCTGCTGCACGAACGCTTCGCCGGGCATCGAGAAGATGTTACAGGCGTCGGCATACTTCGCGACGAGTCGCAGCGTCTTCTTCTCGCCCGTCCCGCCGATCAGGATCCGCGGATGGGGTTTCGAAAGTGACTGCGGGACGTTGAGTGTCTCCTTCAACTGGTAGTGCTTGCCGTCGAAGGCACCGTTGTTGTCATCGTTCCACATCTGGTGCGCGATCTTCAGTGCCTCCTCCAGGCGCTCGAAGCGCTCCTTCAGGGGCGGGAACGTGACGCCCAAGCCGTCGTGCTCCCGGTCGAACCACGCGGCCCCGATGCCGAGCCAGGCTCGCCCGCCCGACAGCACGTCGAGCGTGGTCACTTGCTTGATCAGCACACCCGGGTGGCGGTAGGTCACGCCGGTGACCAGCGCTCCGAGTCCAAGGCGCTTCGTCTGCCCCGCCAGAAACCCGAGTGTTGTGTACGACTCGAGCATGTCGTTCTCTGCCGGGCCCACCATCGGGATCTGGAAGAAGTGGTCCATCACCCAGATGGAGTCGAAGCCCGCTCCTTCGGCCGTGCGGGCAACCTCCCCGAGCTTCGCACCCAACTCGGGCGCGCCGCCCGACCAGGTGAAATAGGGTACCTGCAGTCCGATCTTCATTGGCGAACCTCCTCAGGGGCATGTGGGCTTGTCGATATGCCGCGGGCAATTGCCGCGGCGGCTTCTTGCACAACTCGTTCGGTCTCTTCGCGGCTCGCTCCGAAGGCGATCCGGTACATGAACCCGGCTGCAAACCCGAGGCCGCTAATCACCTCGGCGATCGCTGTGACGTCCGTGTCCGGGCGGATGCGTCCCGCAGCCTGGTGACGCTGCAGCCTCGCCCCGATAAACGCGACCAGTCGTGACTGCACCAGTTCCCGTACGGCCTTCCCAACCTCAGGGTCGATCGCCGCCTGTGAGATGCAGACGCGCATGAAATCGCGCCTTTCCCACTTGGCGTCGACCTCGCGCAGAAGGATCTGCTGGACCTCCTCAACAACGCAGTCAGTCTCGGGCAGTCCGGCTCCGAACTCTTCCGCCACAACGGACGACCTCTCGTCGAGAATCGCCAGTAAAAGGCCGCGCTTGCTCGTGAAGTAGCGATGGATCAGCCCCTCCGCACAGCCTGCGCGCTCGGCGATTTCGCGGGTCGTCGCGGCGTCGAACCCATGCTCCGCGAACACTGCGTTTGCGGCGTCAATCAGCGCCTGCTGACGCAATTCCTTGTCCTTCTTGGCGAATGCGATACGATTCATCGTGATGTTTGTGCGTGCGCGCGCACTTACGACGAGAGTATCTTGCCCACTCCGCTCGCTTGTCAAGCGCTATCCACACGGACGGGCGCCGGTTCCGTGGCAAGCGGTCGTCGCGTCAAGTGCGGCATCCATAACAGCATCAGTGGCAGGCCCAGTACCGCGATCAGGCCGGCGCCCGTGCCAAATGCCACGCGCAGCGACGCTTCGTCCGCCAGGATGCCCAGCAGCGGCGCGCTCGGAATCAGCACCGCCGAACGAATGAGGTTCGTGAGCGAGACGACAGTTGCCCGTTGCTGGCTGGCGACGCGTTTGTTCACGTAGTCGGTCACGGCCGGCTGCGAGAAGATCATCATGAACCCCATCATCGAGAACGATACCTGTGCATACGCCGAATCCCACGACGCCAACAGCAGATATGACAGCACCAGTGCCACAGGCATCATCAAAAAGGCGCCGCGTTCGCCCAGGCTGCGGATGAGGCGATGCGCACTGAGTGCTCCGAGGATGCCTGCGATTCGCATCGGCGTTTGCCAGAACCCCAGGTCGCCGACGTCGATACCGTGGTCACGCAGGAACGGCTGGAAGAAGAACACCGGCGCGATGTTGCCAAGCGTGACCAACCCGAAGAAGAGGATCGCATATCGGATGTCGGGCTGCCTGCGCACAACCGCCATCGCTTCCCGGATGATCTCCCCGTAGTTCGGGTGGTGCGCGGTCGACATCACTTGCGGCTCGCGGAATGTAAGCGCGACGAGAGCTGCGATGCTGGCGATGCCCCCGCTGAGCAGTATCGGAAATACCAGACTCGTCTCCTGAGCAAGGGGTGCGCCGATCAACGTACCGCCGACCTGCGCTGCAGTCGCGATCGCCCAGCCGCGCCCGTAGATGCGCGGATACTCGTCCTCTCGTCCAGCTGCCTTCAGCGAGTCGTAGATGAACGCCGACTCCGTCCCGTACAGGAGGGCAAATGCTACTCCCCAGACCAGGTAGGCGCCCAGCAACAACGGGAAGGAGTTGGCCAGTGCGAAAAATGTCACCGCGGCGGCGAATGCAGTCGCGGCGGCGACGAGTGTTGGTTTGCGGCCCCAGCGGTCCGCGAGTGCGGCCCCGGGGATCTGGAGCACCATGATCGAGACCCAGAAGGGGACGTCGATCAGTGTCACCTCGGTCAGCGTCAGACCGCGCTTCTCCGTTAGGTAGATGATCCAGATCGGGAACCACAGCTGCAGGTTCAGGAAAAAATGGAAGAGGTAGTACTTCCAGATATTCGCCTGAAGCGACCTGTCAGACCCCTGCACGAAAGGCTCCCCGCTGAAAGGACCCCGCGTCTGGGGTCGAGTGGCACAAGCTTAGCGCAGCGCCCGGTCGCTCGCGAGACGCGTGGCCTAGAGGTCGAGCGAGAAGAAGAGAATGCCCGGGGCCAGGCCGCCAAACGTCCCGACTTCCATGACGTTGGCGAATGCGCCCATGAAGACCAGGAAGACCCCGAAGCCCGCCAGTGTGGCCAGCATCGCTTGCCGCGGTTCGACATCGGCCGTGTGCTCCACCGCTGCTGAGGTGAGCAGGAGCGCGGCGCCATAGCCGAGCAACCCGAAAGGAATTGCCAGCGGCGCAATTGCCACGAAGATGTTGAGAGCGACGGGTGCAAAAGCAAAACCCATCACGCGCGTCAACTCCGCGAAAAGAACTGGCGACCCGAAGACGCGGGCGACCAGCATGTAAGTGATGTAGACCCAGGCGAACCAGACCGCAGTCTGAACGATGCTGCCGGCGATGACGGACTTGAGCAGCACGTCCATGACGTCCAGCCCGGTGAAGTCATCGTGCTGAAGCGCCCAGAGCCAGGTGCCAATGCCGCCGAGGATGCCACAGGCAAGGACAATGACAAGCGCAGTAGGCGTGGCGGACCGATCGCTACGGAGCTCTTCGAAAACGGTGTAATCGAGGCGGACGAGTCGACCAAGCCAGCCCATCGTCTGGACGCTGTCGTTCTCCGTCCGGGCGCGTCGCGTCATTCGCGTCATAAGCCGTAGTTCGGCTGATTGTACCACTTGCACCTGTTACGAGAGCAGACTGTCGGCTACAACGGCCGTTTCCTTGGTATTCCAGCGCGCCTCGGGTAGCGTTCCGGCGTATCCACTCGCTTGCGCACTAGCACAACCGTTGGCGTCGGCCCCGCCAACGGCGGTCCGAGCGGCCAAGTCTCTTCGACGACTCCTCCTAATTCGCGAAGCGCATCCTCAGCCTCCGTGATTTCACGCGTCGCGGCACTTCCCTTTGGCGCTGCCAGAACACCGCCGAGCTGCAGGAGGGGCAGCGCCAACTCCAGAAGGACCCGTAGCGGCGCCACTGTTCTCGCCATAGCCAGGGCGTAAATGCCCCGGTGATCCGGCAGGCGTGCGGTGTCCTCTGCCCGCTCGTTGACCACGTCGACTCCCTTCAGCGCAAGCTCGGCGATGACGCGTTCTAGGAAGGCTGCCTTCTTGGCGTTCGCCTCCAACAACGTCATCCGCAACTCCGGCCTGAAGATCTTGATGGGCAACCCCGGGAACCCGGCGCCGCTGCCGATGTCGATCACAGGATCCCGCGCCAGGCCGCGTTCTTCCAACGCCAGCAGTAACGCCAGTGACTCCGCGAAATGACGTTGCTCGATCGCTGCGACATCGCCGCGGGAGGTCAGGCCGGCGCGCTCGCTGTTCTCGCGAATCAAGGCCGCGTAACGCACGAGGATGGCCGTCTTATCCGATGACACACCGAGGCTTAACCGATTCAAAACAGCGTCCAGCGAATCCATGGGTAACGCTCTTAACTCGTTGTCATCTTCCCTACTGAACTCTGAGAACGACCCGGTGGGCAGACGCCCCGGTCGGACTAGAAAGGCGTCAACAGGCACGCGTTGAGAATAAACTTGCCAGCATCAACCTCATTGCCAGCTCAATGTCTCACAATTGCTCGATTTTTCGTAATAATCGGACTGTTTGCGGCGCTCGCCGTCTCAGCATCTGTAACCTCCACCCCGCAGTCCGCTGAGGCGTTGGACTCCGAAGAGCAGACATTCCTCAATACACTCAATGGCTACCGGGCTCAGAACGGGTTGGGCCCGCTCTCCCTTGACTCGCAACTCAACGACGTCGCGCGCTGGATGGCCAACGATATGGCTTCCCACAATTACTTCAGCCATACGGATTCGCTCGGCCGCGATCCGTTCGCGCGGATGGACGCCATGGGATATTCCTACAACACCTACCGCGGCGAGAATCTTGTCGCTGGCACGGAAGGCGCGCAGGCTTCGCTTGAGATGTGGAAGGGTTCGCCGGGGCACAACGCCAACATGCTTAGCCCAAACTATACGGTAATAGGTATCGCCCGCGCGTATGACGCAACGTCTGCATTCGGCTGGTACTGGGCGACGGAATTCGGTGGGCACACCGCTCCGCCGCCTCCGGTTGCTCCTCCACCAGAGCCCGAGCCCGTCGCACCGGCGCCGGCGCCTGTAGTTGTTGAGCAACCGACTCCCGCGCCGATCCCACCGGCACCCGTTGCCGAACAGGCCCCGCCACCGCCGGCGCCAACCGCAACTCCGGAGACGGTGGCAGTGAACGCTCCAGTCTCAACCGAGGAGACCCCTTGGTGGCACAGCCTTCGCCTGGTCGCTGACGTTCTCGGTCAGCCGGAGCCCAGCAACGGGTCGTTCATCGGCAGCCTGCGCAGCGTCATGACGTTCGCCTCCAGCCGGTTCGGCGACCTCGTCAGCATCACTCACTAGCCGGGGGCAGAGCGGCGGCCGCAGCGGGGGTCACAAGCTCCGCGCGCACCACGATGCGGTGGCTGTAGTTACCGCCTTCTGGCTTGGAGTGGTCTATCATCCAGGTCCCACCGCAGGTTATAAGCGTGACCACGTCGCGGATCGTCGGGCTCATCGAGCGTGTGATGTTGGTGTCATCCCATTTTGTGGCAACGTTGCCGGTGACCCGGTACTTCAGGACGGTTCCGTCTTCAAGCGCGACGTCGATCTCGTCGCCGATCCTCAGCTCTCGCAGACGGTAGAAGGCACCGGGTATCGGACGGCCATCGGCCGTTTGCCAATCAACATGTCCGCTGAACACGGCATTGTTGCCAAGCCCGGGCGTTGCGCTAAAGTTGTACCACGCGACCTGGTCACCGCGTCCCGGCACTTCCGGATAGTCATCAGCGCCCACGCCGAGGGTGACTACAGGTGCGTCAATATACACGTTGGGGACCGAGACGCGGATGGGAAGGGAGCCTTGAGGAATTGTGGCGGAATCGCTAAGCGGTGGCCCATCCAGCACTGTCCCCTGGCCGGAATCGTTGTCTAGGATGTTGCTAAGTGATCCGTCGCTCGGCAGATCGACATTGTCGCCGACGACTCCCGAGACGATGAATACGATGGCCAGCGCGAGCCCGGCGAGCGAGGACATGATCAGGCCCACGCCAAGCAGAGTTCGCCGATCAGGCCTCTGCATACGCAACCACCTCACGAAGGAAGGATACCAACTGAGATTCCGTGAACACAACGTAAATGCGCTAAGGGACCTATCAACAGGCGTTCAAAATAGACCGTTTGTGGGTAACTTTTCCACATTAGGTCGCGTTCTATCCAGTGACGGGGTAAATAGGGTAAGATACGCGGGCAACCACCGACCCAAGCCAGATTGGGGGGCTTGATGGGAGGATCGGCCCGTGAGCCCTAATAGCGAAGCTCACGGCGAGCGTTTACTCGTGGACGCCGCCCGGACAGGCGACGAACGCGCGCTGTCGGAGCTTTATCAGACCTATTTCCCTCGGGTGTATCGCTACATCCTTGCCCGCACGGGCAACACATACGACGCCGAAGATCTGGCTGAAGAGGTCTTTATGCGAGTACTCGAGGCGATTGACCGCTTCCAGTGGCGCGAAGCCCCCTTCTCCGCGTGGCTCTTTCGCATCGCACACAATGCGGTGATCAGTCAGCGACGCAAGGAAACAGCCAGAGGACGGTCCAGTCCGCTGACCGACGGGTTGCCCATCGGCACTGCAGGACCCGAAGAGCTCGTCGAGAGCAGGTTGGTCCTGAACGAGGTGTTGAAGGCAGCGCAGCGTCTCCCAGACGCTCAACGGCAGGTCATTGCATTGCGGTTCTCGGCGGGCCTCTCGGTGGCGGAAACGGCGCGTGCGATGGGCAAGGGCGAAGGCAACGTCAAAGTGATACAGCACAAAGCAATAGCAAAACTAAGGGAGATGATGGGTCAACCCAAGAAGAGACCCAGGGTGGTATTTGAGAGTGAAAAGGCTTGACCAGATACTTGAAGAGTGCATCGACGCCGGCATCTCAGGACGCCGGTCTGTCGAGCAGTCGCTCGCGCTCTACCCGGCTGTGGCGGTCGAGCTTGAGCCGCTTCTGCGCACCGCGCTCCAGGTGTCCGGCAGCTTCCAGTCCTACTCGCCACCCGCCGCCGTAGAGCAGCGCGGTCTCAATCGCTTCCTCCAGGACGCCGTCGCCCGCAGGAAGATCCGCCACCTGGCAGGCACATTCCCCCGCCCCAGCCGCTTCTCCGGCTTCTGGCGCACGCCCGCTTTCGGCGGCCTGTCAGCGGCTGTGGGCGTACTTGTTATCGCCGTGGCGGTCGCCGCGGGCGGATTCAATACTGGCGATGGCTCTGGCGGCACCGCTTCCTCTCAACCCGGTGATCGATCTGCGCCCGCTGTTGCCAATGTCCAGTCCCAGGTCGACGCGATCCGCCAACGTTTCAATCAGAATCAGCACGTCGGCGCTGATGACTTCGAGCAGTTGTCCCGGCTGCTGGATACGCTGGAGAACTCGGCGAGTGACCTTGACGCCAACGACGAACAAGTACAACGCGCGCTTGAAGAGACAATCAAGCTCGCGACTGAAGTGGCGGACGCTAACCCCAACCTCGCTGCGCCCGTCGTACAGAAAGTGATTGACACCACTAGAGACATCGCCGGCGGTCTCGGCCTGATTCTGCCCGGCCCGATCGCCGGTGCGACCACACCCACGCCGACGGCGCCCGTTGAGACGCCCACGCCCGCGCCGACCGACGAGCCGACGTCCGAGCCGACCGCGCCTCCGACCGAGCCGGCGCCGACAGAAACGCCGGCGCCGACAACCGACCTGCGCCAGCCGCCCGGGTTCCTTCCCTAAGGTCCCTACATTGACAGAGGGGCACGTGCATTCCTAAGATTGCGAGCGCCGTGTCAGACACAACCCTGGGTGAAGCCGTTTCAGCGTATATCGATACCTTGAAGGGCGCGGCACGTCAGGCCGCAGTCGCCGAGCTCAACCGCTTCAGCCGCTGGTATGGATCTGACAAGCCTCTCGGCCAGATGCGTGGCCACGACGTCGCTACGTACGGAGAGGCGATGGGTCCTTCAACACCGGAGACCTCCAAGCGCGCAGAGCAAGTCCGCGGATTCTTCGTCTATCTCAAGAAGCTGGGGATACTGGACCAGAACCTCGGGCCGCACCTGCGCCTGAAGAAAAGCACACGAGCGCTTCGCTCAAGTGGCGCTCCGGCCCCTACAACCGTCGAGCTTACGCAGGATGGTATCGACTCGTTAAATGCAGAACTCGTGTCTCTCATGGAACAACGCATCGCGGTCCGTGAGGACATCCGCAAAGCGATGCTCGACAAGGACTTCAAAGAGAACTCTCCCTTGGACGCTGCAAAGGATCACCAGGGCCACATCGAGGCGCGCATACGCGACATCGAATCGATGCTCAAGCGCGCCGTTGTTGTCGAAGCGACCGCCACCGGCCGTGTGCGCGTGGGTAGCTCCGTCCGGGTAACCAACCTCAGTAACGGCCGCGAGACCCAGTACGCGATCGTCGGGCCCACGGAGGCGAACGCCGCCGATGGCAAGATTTCGAGCGTCTCACCCGTGGGGAAGGCGCTCCTCGATGCGACTGCTGGTGACGAATTTGAAGTGTCAGTCCCAGCCGGCGTCATGAAGCTGCGCGTCGAGTCAATCGGCGACTAGGTCGCCGCCATCCTCTGTACCGCCGATCCCTGGGCCGCTTCTATTTGCCCGGCGCGGGCTGCTAGCCGCCGCGCAATGCGCGTGGTAGCAGATCTTCCGGTCCGCTTGGTACCGTGTAGTGGTCGTTGATTTCAGGCTCTTCGTAGCCCGCCAGGTAGCGCCACGTGCGAATGCCAACGACTGGGATGTCCAGCTGGCGACATAGCGACAGCGCCTCGTCACCCTTGCCTACCGGGACGTAGAGGTACAGCGGCGCCAGGTCCGCGTAGGGTTGCCACTCGAAGCGCGCGACTGCTTCGCGCACTGTCTCGTTCGTCTCCACCTCAGCCACGATCTTGCAATGGTTCTCCGGGTGCTGAACGACAACAATGTCCGGATAAGCGACCTGCCCGTTCGGCAGTTCGACGCCCATGCTGCGCGTCGGATGGTTGACGTAGGTCTTGTAGTCGCGGTACTTCTCTGTCGGGAAAGCGAAGCGCAGACGGGCGATGTCTTTGAGCGCGCGGTCATGGATAAGCTGGCGCGATTCGCTGCGCAGGGCGTAAGTCGGGGGAATGTAGGCCGTTGGCTGGCCCGGCGGTGGCGGCGGTCCGACGACTTCCGCCAGCAGCAGACTCGGCGGGAGGTTCTCCTTGATCCGCGACACCGCCTTGTCCACGGGATTCGACGGTTCGGTTGTAGTCGTCTGCTCGTCGGTCATCGTTCGCTCCGCTATCCAGATGGCTTACGTCGCAGTATGCCGAGGCAGGGTCATAGGGGCAAGGACTGGGCACTCCCATTCTTGACACTACCCGAGGCCTTTTGTGATATTTGACACAAAGGACTCCCCTTTCGATGATTCCTCCGCAACTCCCCTTGTCTTTTCCCTCGCCCGGGTGTGTGCGCAGATAACGATGCAGGGTTCGACTGCCCTCGGCGGGAGACGTGACGGAGCATCAATCCGCCAATATGCGGCCATGCTATTTGACCTTCGCATTCTCGGCATCGCCACAGTCATTGCGACTTACGGCCTGATCGTCCTCGGCGGTACGGTCCGCGCCACCGGCTCCGGGACCGCTTGCCCAGACTGGCCCCTCTGCCACGGCAATGTCATCCCTCCGGCCGAGACGAAAGTGCTGATCGAGTTCTCCCACCGCCTGGTCGCGTCGATCGTTGGCTTCATGATCCTTGGCGTCGTCGTCCAGGTGTGGCGCGGGTATCGTCACCGACCCGCGATGAAGTGGGCCGGTGTAGCGGCCGGCATACTGCTCATCCTCCAGGTAATAGTCGGCGGCATCACCGTCGGCACCGAGACTGCCGCGGGGGTTGTTGCCATCCACCTATCGATTGCTCTCTCACTGATAGCGATGCTGATCTTCATCGCCATCAGCACTTGGACCGATGACCGGCCCAGCTTCGACAGCATCTCGTGGTTGCCGGTGATGGCCGCGCTGGGTGTGCTGGCGCTGATCATCACTGGCGCCTTTGTCTCACAGACGCAAGCTGGCCTCGCCTATCCTGATTGGCCGTTGTTCGACGGCAAGGTCGTTCCCGCCGACAGCCAGTCAGGTCAGTTGCACTATCTGCACCGAGTTGTCGCAGGCATCGTTGGCCTGCTCGTCGCAGGCGCGTTCATTGCGGCTTGGCGCAGGCGTGCTTCCCCACCGATCCTGTGGGGCCTTGCCGTCGCGTTCGCGCTTTTCATAGCCCAGGCGCTCTTCGGAGCAGCCAATATCTGGCTCGACCTCGCTACGTGGGTTCGCATCGTTCATCTGGCTCTGGCTTCTGCGGTATGGGCCGTGCTAGTGTTCACCCTAGTGTGGGCGCTCACCCGCCCGACCCGTGCCTACGGAGAATCCTGAAACTTGGCGAGTACAGCAACCACCACCGGACGAGTCGCACGCGATGTGCGCGAGATCGCTGCCGCCTATCTGCGGCTGACGAAGCCGCGCATCGTCATGCTGCTGGTGGTCACCACGCTTCCCGCGATGATCCTGGCTGAAGGCGGAATGCCGTCGCTCTGGTTGGTTATCGCCACCGTGCTGGGCGGCTCAGTTGTCGCGGGCGGCGCCAACGCCATGAACATGTACTTCGACCGCGATATCGATGAGTTGATGCTGCGGACGCGAGGTCGGCCGGTGCCTGCCGGCCAGATTGAACCCGAAAAGGCCGCCCTCTTTGGCCTTCTGCTCGGTGCGGCTGGGTTCATCTTCCTGCAGGAGTTCGTCAACCTCCTCGCCGCCTTTCTGACGATCACCGCGTTCGCGTTCTACGTCGTCGTCTACACGCTCATCCTCAAGCGAAACACCCCGCTCAACATTGTTATCGGCGGAGCAGCGGGCGCCATGCCACCGGTTATTGGCTGGGCGGCCGTAACAAATGCCATAAGTGTCGAGTCAGCGCTGATGTTCGCCGTCGTCACTCTGTGGACGCCGCCCCATTTCTGGGCACTGTCCCTCAACTACAGCAGCGACTACAAGCGCGCGGGCATCCCGATGCTGCCGGTGGTCTCCGGCCCGGAGGAGACGAAGCGCCAGATTCTCTGGTATTCGTTCGCCATGGTCGCCACTACGATCGCGCTTGGCTTCGCGGCCGCTGCCAGCGTCATCTATTTCGCTGCTGCCGGCCTTCTCGGCGCCGGCTTCCTCTACTTCGCTATTCGTTTGTGGCGCGAGGCGGGTGCCAAGCCCGCTTCGGCTCTCTTCCGCTACTCAATCGCCTATCTCGCGCTGTTGTTCGGCGCGATCGCGGTGGAGGGCTTCGTCTAGACATGGGGCAATCGGTGCGACATCATAACTCGCAGGCCGTCCCATCCGACCGTCGGTCGTTGCAAGGACAACTGTGAAGGCTGCGTTCTTGAAGCTACGCACTCTGCCCCTGGGCCGTATCTTGCCGGTCCTGGTTCTGCTGGCACTTCTCGCGATCCTGGTGAGCGGTTGCGACACTGACACGCCCCAGAACACTTTCGACACAAAGGGCGAGGTCGCGGAGAAGCAGGCGGAGTTGTTCTACTGGTCGATGTGGCCTGCGCTCGCCATCATGATCTTTGTTCTGTCCGCGCTGGTGATCATGCTTCTGCGTTTCCGCGAACGGGATCCGAACCACGTCCCGCCGCAGATCCACGGGAACACTCGGCTGGAGCTGGCCTGGACAATCGCGCCCGCAGTCCTCCTCCTCGGCCTCGGTATCCCGGTTGTCGCGTCGATCTACGACCTTGGCCGCGAGCCTTCAGAGGACGCGTTCGTCATCAACGTGACAGGCCAGCGCTTCAGCTGGGACTTTGAGTATCCAGAATTCACCGACGCCAACGGTGACCCACTCGTGGTGTCATCTCTCGCCGGGCCGGCGCACATTCCGGTCGACCGCGAGGTCGCTTTCTACTTGCGTTCGGTTGATGTCATTCACAGTTTCTGGATCCCCAAACTCGGCGGAAAACTCGACGTTGTGCCGAACGATGACAACGTGCTCTGGCTGATCGCCGACGAACCAGGCTCGTTCTCGGGCCAGTGTGCTGAATTCTGCGGTCTCTATCACGCCGATATGCGTTTGACGGTCGTCGCCGAGCCTGAGGACGAATTCGAGGCCTGGGCAGATGAGCAGATGGCTGAGTGAGGCCTAGCGGGGGATTGAAATGTCATCGATAGCCGTACCGAGACGCAGCCCGCTCGCCCAGGCGCTCAAGGGCGCCCGCCATGCCGCGGAGAACCGCAACAGCATCCTGGGCTGGCTCGGCACCGTTGACCACAAGCGGATCGGCATCCTGTACGGGATAAGCTCGTTCATCTTCTTCCTGGCGGGCGGCATTGAGGCCCTCCTTTTGCGCACGCAGCTCGCCCGTCCCGACGGTAACGTCCTCGATCCGGACCAGTTCAACCGCCTGTTTACTATGCACGGGACGACGATGGTTTTCCTCGTCGTCATGCCCATGAGCTCCGCGTTTTTCAACCTTCTGGTGCCGCTGATGATCGGCGCGCGGGACGTCGCTTTCCCCAGGCTAAACGCCTTCAGCTACTGGACCTTCCTGGCCGGCGCCATCTTCCTCAATGCCAGCTTCTTTACGGGCGATATCTTCAGCGGTGTGCTCGGCGCGCCAGACGGTGGCTGGTTCGGTTATGCGCCGCTAAATCTGCGCCAGTACACCCCCGGCCACGGTATGGACTTCTGGATGCTCGGCATCCAGATGCTGGGCATCGCTTCGCTGGCCGGTGGCTTCAACTTCATCGTCACTATCCTCAACATGCGTGCGCCTGGAATGACTCTGTTCAGGATGCCGGTGTTCGTCTGGATGACGCTGGTCACCTCGTTCCTGATCATCTTTGCGATGCCTGTCATCGCCGTCGCCCTGTTCGAGCTGTCGTTTGACCGACTTTTCGGCGCCAACTTCTTCAACGCAGCCGCCGGCGGCAACCCGCTTCTCTGGCAGCACATGTTCTGGCTCTTCGGCCATCCGGAGGTCTATATCTTGATCCTCCCCGCCTTCGGGATCATCTCAGAGATCCTGCCCACGTTCGCCCGCAAGCCCCTCTTCGGATACCCGTTCGTGGTCTTCTCCGGCATCGCGATTGGCTTCATGAGCTGGGGTGTGTGGGTGCACCATATGTACACAACCGGTCTCGGCACGATCGCGAACTCGGCTTTTGGCATCTCGACGATCCTCATCGCAGTTCCTACAGGCGTCAAGGTCTTCAATTGGATGGGCACTTTGTGGGGCGGTTCTATCCGCGTCCGGGCGCCGCTCATGTTTGCGGTCGGGACGGTCGCGATGTTCACCATCGGTGGCCTCAGTGGCGTCACGCACTCAATGGTGACGTCCGACTACCAACAGCAAGACACCTATTACGTGGTTGCGCACTTCCACTATGTGCTCTTCGGCGGCGCGATCTTCGGCCTATTCGGCGGCATCTACTACTGGTTCCCGAAGTTCACGGGTCGCTATCTCAACGAGACGATGGGCCACGTTCACTTCTGGCTGATGTTCATCGGCTTCAACCTGACGTTTTTCCCAATGCACATCTCCGGGCTGCTCGGGATGCCACGGCGCATCTACACCTACTCCGGGGACATGGGCTGGGATATGTGGAACTTGATATCGACCATCGGCGCGTTCACTATCGCTGCTTCCGTGGCGCTGTTCATCGTCAACTTCATGATCAGCGTGCGCCGCGGTAAAGAAGCTGGGGCCGACCCCTGGGACGGTCGCACGCTCGAATGGACGATCCCTTCGCCGCCGCCAGAGTACAACTTCGCCGAGATCCCGACCGTTCACTCGCTGGACGACTTCTGGCATCAGAAGTACCGCGAGGACGAAACGGGTCGAGTCGTCCCAGTTCTTGCGGGCGGCGCTGTCGAGACCGAAACTGAGCATCACGAGGAGGGCGGCCACGGTATCCACATGCCATCACCGTCATTCATGCCTCTCATCGCGTCGCTTGGCTTCCCGTTCGTGGCGACGGGGCTGATGTACGACTACGCGCTGGTACCGGTTGGCTTCGCACTTATCCTCATCGGATTTTACGGCTGGGCGATGGAGCCCGCCACGGAGGAAGAATAGTGGCCCACGCTGGCACCGCGCATCTCGAAACGTCAACGGGAATTGACAACAAGAAGCTGCTCATGTGGCTCTTCCTGGCGTCCGATTGCCTCTTCTTCGGCTCATTCATCGCGGCGTATCTCCTGTACCGTGACCGGAGCCTCGTCGGGCCGTACCCGGAGGACCTGTTTGACATCCCGTTCACCTCCGTCAGTGCCTTCGTCCTGCTGATGAGCAGCGTAAGCATGGTGCTGGCGCTTGCCGCCATTCAGCGCGGGAACGTCCGGCATATGCAGATCTGGCTGTTCACGACAGCAATCCTCGGTGCTCTCTTTATCGCTGGCCAGGTTTACGAGTTCACGGAGTTCCATCACGAGGGCCTGAGCCTCAGCACGAACCTCTTCGGCACAACTTTCTTCGTGCTTACGGGCTTTCACGGAGCGCACGTTACGATCGGCATCCTGATCTTGCTCTCGCTTTTCGTTGTGTCCTTACGCGGGGGTATTCAGCAGAAGGACAGTCAGACGATTGAGCTGGCTGGCCTGTACTGGCACTTCGTCGACATCGTCTGGATCGTTATCTTCACGCTCATCTACCTGATTCAACCTTGAGGCGGGAGACACACTCATGACGCTGGCCGATTACCGACGCGACCGTGGTGAACCTGTGGTGGCCGCCGAGGAGGCGCACGCAGAGCATCACCCGGGCCCGATGGAATACATCCAGATCGGGGCGATCCTCACCTTCATCACGGCAGTCGAGGTGGGCATCTACTACATTGACATGAGCCACACTCTTCTCGTTCTCATACTGATGGTCCTCTCGGTGACCAAGTTTTCGATGGTCGTGTTGTGGTTCATGCACCTCAAGTTTGACAACCGGCTCTTTTCGGTCTTCTTCGTCGGCGGGATGGCGTTGACCCTGGTCGTCTTCGCGGTGGCCATCGCCGCCCTGCGCGGGCAACTGGTCTGAGAACAGCCGCTCCCCGGCGGGAGCGGCGGCGGGGATGTTGCGGTGATCGCACTTCACATAGCGGGACAGGAATGGCTCGACTGGCACCTGCATGCTGACGTAGTAATCCTCTGTCTCGGTCTCCTCGTCGTGTACTGGTACGCCGTCGAGATCTGGCGCCCGCGCGTTAGCGATGCGGGCCGGGTCAAGCGAAGCCAGGTCATTTACTTCGGCCTGGGTGTGCTCACGATTTACATCGCAGCCGGGTCGCCGATTCACGACATCAGCGAGAAGTACCTTCTCAGCGTCCACATGGTGCAGCACATGCTCTTCGCGCTGGTGGCGCCGCCTCTTCTCCTCGCGGGCATCCCTACGTGGCTCTATGAGGCGCTCCTCGGTAATCGGCGGGCCCTGCCGGTTGCGCGGATCGTCCTCAACCCTTTGCTGGCGATCTTCGCGCTGAACATGGCCCTGGTGATTACGCATCTGCCGCATGTTGTGGACTACGCCCTGTATCATCACTGGTTCCATTTCGTCGTCCACGGGGTGATCCTGACGACTTCGCTGATGATGTGGTGGCCGGTGATCACGCGGGTGCCCGGCCTACCCCAACTTGGCTACCCGCAGCAGATGGCGTACCTGTTCGTGCAGTCGCTGGTGCCGGCTGTGATCGGCGCGTTTATCACGTTCTCGAAGACCGCGGTGTATGGGTTCTACGCGGACGCGCCGCGGATCTGGGGGATCTCTCCTGTCGAGGACCAGCAGCTCGGGGCGTTCGTCATGAAGGTGGTCGGGAGCATCATCCTTTGGAGCTTCATTGCGGCGGTGTTCTTCAAGTGGTACGCGAAGGAGGAAGCGCAGTCGAAGGGGCTGCCGTGGAGCGAGGTGGAAGAAGAGCTTCGCGACATCGGGCTCAACCCTGGACGATAGACGGCTGAGCGTTCAATCGACGTTTTAGGCGGCTTGTTCGTATCTGCGCTTTGATTGTCGGGGGCGCCCCGTATCCAGAGTTTGATTGCGCGGCGAGACTTTTCGTTTTTCCCCCGCGCATCCGTGCCTGCGTTGAAGGGCGCAGGCATGGCGGCGGTTGATTGAACGACGTACAAAGGCTTTGGCCCCGGCGTCCGATCATGGCGCGACCCGACCCCGGTTCCGGACCCCCCCCGTCCCTAAGAAGAAGGGGGTCTCGGGGGACACCCCCGACCAGACGGGCCCGTTGGGAACCCCCGGCAGCGTCCGTCGCTGCACCTCCACGTTCAGGGGATGGCGGATGTGCCTGGGTAACTCAACCGCCGCCCCAAGAGGAAGGGGTCTTTGGGGACACCCGAAACCCACGGCAGGGTCCATCGGTGCGCCTCGACGTTAGGCGCCACTGGTGTGGCAGTCGGCACCTGGCTAGCGCGTGTGCGGTTGTGAAAGGGCTGATATCGGGGTAGCCGATGTGCGAGCCGAAATCCGAGGAGTAAATGGCGCTCGCGCGGTGCGGTTACTCGATGACGAGCGTCCCGGTCATGTCGACTGCGTGAAAGTCGCAGCGGAAGTCGTAGGTGCCGGGGTCGGCGATGTTGATCGTGATTTCACCGGATTCGCCGGCGGCGATCCGGTCCGGGTCCGAGCAGGCTGTCGCGTCGCCGCCAGTGTCGCAAATATTGTCTGCAAAGGTGCCGTCGAGCGCCGCAACGTGCATGTTGTGAACTGACGTGCCGTCGTTGTCGAGGGTGAAGACGACCTCTTCTCCGGCAGTCACAGGGATCTCCGGATTCTGTTCGCCGTCGTACTCGAAGAAGAGCTCTCCCAGGACGATCGTCGGCGCACTTGGCCCTCCGCCGGGGCCGTTGCCGGGTTCGCCATCGGGGGGCTCGCCGCCAGACGGTTCCTCCGCGTGCTCGTCCTCTTCGACGAGGGCCCAGGTGGTGCCGCCCGCGAGGGCGAGCGCGACGATCGCCATGACGCCAGCGATCTGCATGCCGGAGGCGCGCGGGTTGCTGACGAAGTAGAAGGCGAAGATGAGAACGCCGATGGTGAGGCCGGCCCCCAATGCCACCGCGCCGTCGCCGCCGATTTCGAGGTAAATGCGGGAAAGCCCGTAAACCGCAAGGAGGACGAAGGCGAGAACGCCGAGCGGGATCGCGATCGGCAGCATGACCCGTTCACGGGCGTGCATCGCCTCTTCGGACGTTTTGAAGGAAGCCTCTGTGCGGAGCGCTTCCATGTCGAGGACCTGCAGGCTGTCGCGGACGATGATGTCCTGGTGGGCGCGGACGATTGCCGCCGCGTTTGGCTCGTTCGTCTCGTACCGGACGAGGGTTGCGTCGTCGGCCCAGCGCGTCTCGACCAGCACGAGGATGTTGCCCTCGTTGTTGATCGAGCGGGTGATGCGGATGTCGCGGAAGCCGGGCTGCCCTCTCAGGAACTCGCGGTGCGCGTCAAGCTCCGCCAGCAGGCCGCCGGCCTGCGACGCCCGTTCCAGCTGCGAAGCTGGTACCTGGAGGAGGATCGTTTGTATGTATTCCATGCGAGCTCCTGAATACTGGGGCGCAAGCCTCTGTAGCAGGCGTGCATCCGTTTGTAGGGAATATCACAAGGGCGTATGAGGGTCAAGCGAAAACGCCGTCGCGGTCGGTGGACAGCGGCGGCCAACCGGCGCGAGAATGCGGGTCAAGCCGATGCCGAGATCCATAGAGACGAGGGATAGTGTACGTAGTACACTAAGGGTAGCCAGATGAGCACGCTGCGCGTTGGACTTGCCCAGATCAACACGACCATCGGCGATATGGACGGCAACGTCCGCAAAGTCGCCGAGTACGCGGGCCACGCCCGCGACCTCGGGGTAGATGTGGTCTGCTTTCCGGAGTTGACGATCACCGGATATCCGCCGGAGGACCTGTTGCTCCGCACCAAGTTCATCGCTGATAACCGCGCGGCGCTAGATGATGCTGTGGGCGCATGCGCCGGACTCACCGCCGTGATTGGCTTCGTGGACGCGGACGAGGAGGGCATCTACAACGCCGCCGCCGTCGTGCACAACGGGAAGCTCATGGCGGTTTACCGCAAGCAGCGGTTACCGAACTACGGGGTGTTCGATGAGATGCGGTATTTCCGTGTTGATACGGAGAACCCGGTGCACACGATCGCCGGCGTCCCGGTCGGCGTGAACATCTGCGAGGACATCTGGTTTTCGGGAAACCCGACGGAGGCGCAGGCGAAGGCGGGCGCGAAGGTGATCCTCAACATCAACGGTTCGCCGTACCACGCGGGCAAGCATTCGTTCCGCGAGGAGATGCTCGCCGGCCGCGCTCGGGACTACGGCGTCTGGATCTGCTATACGAACCAGGTCGGTGGCCAAGACGAACTTGTCTTCGACGGCGGCTCGCTGGTGCTCGACCCGACGGGTGCGCTCGCCGCGCGCTCGACGCTGTTCGACGAGGACCTGCTGGTCCACGACATCGAAGTCGAGACTGCGCCGCCGGCGGCGCACCACATTTTCGTGAGCGCGGCGCCCGACAGGGCACGGCCTCGCATCGAGACGCGGATCGAGCCCGCGCCCTCGTACGAGGAAGAGGTGTACCGCGCGCTGGTCAGTGGCACTCGCGACTATCTCGCGAAGACCGGCTTCGAGAAGGCGCTCGTCGCGCTGTCCGGCGGCATCGACTCCAGCATTGTCGCAGCGGTCGCGGTCGATGCGATCGGGGCGGAGAATGTTGTTGGCGTGGGGATGCCGTCGCGGTATTCGTCAGAGGGCAGCATCAAGGATGCGCAGGACCTGGCCGACAACCTCGGCGTGCGCTTCATCATCGTGCCGATCGAGCCGGCGCATGCAGCGTACCTGGAGATGCTGGAGCGGCCGTTCAGGGAACTGGACGGCGGCGGGGCTGGTACGGCCGAAGAGAACATCCAGTCGCGGATCCGCGGCAACGTCATCATGGCGCTCTCCAATAAGTTTGGCTGGCTGGTCCTAACCACGGGGAACAAGAGCGAGTTCGCGACCGGTTACGCCACGCTTTACGGCGATATGTCGGGCGGGTTCGCAGTGATCAAGGATGTCCCGAAGACGCTCGTCTACCGGCTCTGTCGCTACCGCAACCAGTTGAGTGAGCGGCCGGTGATCCCGGAGTCAGTGCTGACGAAGCCGCCCAGCGCCGAGCTGAAACCCGGCCAGCTGGACCAGGACACGCTGCCGCCGTACGAGGTGCTGGACGAGATCATCGAAGAGTACGTGGAGGAGGACCGCAGCATCGAGGACATCGTGGCGCTGGGATTCGACAAGGCGATGGTGGAGCGGGCGGTGGTGATGATCAACCGGAACGAGTACAAGCGGCGGCAGTCGCCGCCGGGCGTCAAGATAACGCCGAAGGCGTTTGGGCGTGACCGGCGTTTGCCGATCGCGCATCGGTACAAGGGATTGTAGGGGCGGCTCGCGAAGGAATCCCTCAGCCGGACAGCGTCGTCGCACCGCGCAGCGTCTTTTCGATGCTCGCCTTCGCTGCGTCGGGGCTCTTCGTTCCTCAGAGAACGGACGCTAGCGCGGCTTTGCCTCGCCAGCTACGATAAACGCCATGACGATCAAAGCGGTCTTCTTCGACTTCGGTGGTGTGCTGCTTCAGCACATGGACGGGGTCGACCACAAGGCGCTCGAGGCGCGGTTTGGCCTTGAGGACCGGACGCTGATGCGATGTCTGTACCGCGATAGCCGCTACATGGAGTTCCAGGTGGGCGGCTGCACGCACGAGGAATGGCAGGGCTCGATCCGCGAGGCCGCCGTGGCGCTCCTTGGCGCCGAGAAGGCGACCGAGGTGCTCGCTGCTTACGAGAAGGCAGAGCGGCCGCTGAACCCCGATATGATGTCGCTGGTCACGCGGCTGCGGGCCACGGGTTACCTCACCGGCATCATTTCGAACACGATCCCGGGTCTGGAGGAGCGCATTAGTGACCGCGACGCGCAGTACCCGCCCGAGGATCGGCTGGCGACGTTGTTCGACGTGCGAGTCGGCTCCGGCGACATCGGCATCGCGAAGCCGGATCCGGCGATCTTCCAGCACGCGCTGGAGAAGGCCGGGATGGATGCGGAAGCGTCGGTGTTCACGGACGACGTCGCGGCGTACGCCGAAGCGGCGAGTTCACTTGGCATGCGCGGATTCCACTTCACGGGGTATGAGAAGTTTGCGAGCGATCTGCGGTCCGTTGGCGTGAACCACTAGCCAGTAGCCAGTAGCAAGACGCCGGCGCCTATAGCGCTGTTCGCGTTGACACCCTTGCGTAGGTTTGACACAATGGATATACGAACCAATCGCTTATTAAAAGACTGAGGTGCAGCCATGATGACCGTATCCCCTAAGGCCGCCGAGAAGGCGAAGGATATGTTCAAAGAGAAGGGCCTTCCGGCCGACACGGGACTCCGCGTGTTTGTCGCCGGCGGCGGCTGCTCCGGCTACCAGTACGGCATGGCGCTCGCTCGCGACATTGAGGACGACGACCTGATCGTCGAGTACGCCGGCGTCAAGATCGTAATCGACCCTGACAGCGCCCCTTTGCTCGAAGGCGCGGAGATCGACTACGTCGACGACCTGATGAAGGCCGGCTTCACGATCTTCAACCCGAACGCGGTCAAGTCGTGCGCCTGCGGCACGTCCTTCCAGACCGCTGAAGGCGGCGGCGCGGCGCGACCGTGCGGCGGCCACTAAGCCCCGGCAAACAGGAACAGGAAAAACAGCCCGGAGCTACGGCTCCGGGCTTTTCTTTGCCCACCACCGCAGACCGGCGCTCGGTATAATCGCCCGCGGAGGATTTCGATGGCTTACTGGATCGTCGTTGGCTCTGAGCAGAACATGCGGGTTGCCGATGCGCGCGGCTTCGACATGTTCGGTTTCAAGAGCACGCGGCGGAGCGAAGTGTCTCGCATGAGGCCTGGAGACCGCCTGATCTTTTACCTTACGAAGATCATGAAGTTCGGCGGGATTGCTGAGGTGACGTCCGAGTATTACGAGGACCACGAGAAGGTGTTTCGCAGCGACAAGAAGCCGAAGGAAGACTATCCGTGGCGGGTGAAGGTCAAGCCTGTCACGATTCTTACGTCGGCGAAGTACCTCGATGTACGCGAGATTGGGCCGATGCTCGAGTACCCGAAGAAGTGGCCGGCGGAGCACTGGCGGCTGGCGTTCCAGGGCGCGCTGCACGAGGTGCCGGAGGGCGACTATCGGCTGATCGAGGGGTTGATGCGCGCTGTGGCGAATGCGAAGGCGTAGAACTCACTCCCCACCCCGCATGTGGCCGTGCGAATCAACGTTCGTATAGCGGCGAAACTGCCACGATGCTCCCGTGTGGTCTCTGATCGTAAATTCTCGGCCGTTGCTTGCGCGAACGTCGAAATGGAAGCCCTTGGGTATCTCGTAGGTGAACTTGTGGCGCCGGCTCGCGTCAACGTGTAGTCCGTGTTTCGCCTCGGCTGGTGTGAATCTATGGGAGCGGCCGTCTATCCAGCAACCCCGGTCGTGGTGGTCTTGCCGGAACCGCTTGATGAGGAGGTTCACCGCATTGATGTCATCGTTGTCGATTCCGAGTCTGTGAGCGCGAACCCAAACCTCCTTGACGATCGAATGAGCGTGAAAGCAAGTCTCCGGAAGCATCAATGGCGAGTCGATCGTTGGCCGAATACCAGCTCGCCAAACCGATTCGAATTGTAAGGTGCGCTGAATGAACTGATCGAATGCATTGCTTCCGTAGAAGCCGAGTGACATGCGATCTACCCAGACAAGGCGATGCCTTGAATAGATATCGTCTTCGAAGAGATCTCGTTCGTCGTCTCGGTGGTGAAATGCCAGAATGTGAGCGCCCTCAGCGCCGCTGTCCTCTGTATATCGGACAACGTCCTTCCAGCAGGTTCTTAGGTCTGATTTTGTTGTTCTTGAATCACATCGCACCAGAGTCCAGCCGGGAGTGCTGATCTCGTATCTCTTGTGGCGAGTGACGACGGCTTGTGATACTCCCGCTAAGACGACTAGAGGCATTTAACGCCTCCGAGTAGAAGCTCGGTACACTTCCTCAACGACCCTAAAGGGGAGACTGAGACCGCGGATCTCCTCGTCGGTCAGGTAACCAGCGATTTCCGCGAGTATCTGCTGGGGTGTGCCGGTGTCGGTGGCGTCAGATCGTTGAGAGAACCAGTCTGGTGATGGTCTGACGCCGCTACCCTCAGCCCACTTGACTATCGTGTCGCAGAGGTCCTTGTACTTGAACTCTCCCCATCTACCGGTCAGGGCAAATTGCGCCAATGCACGGTTGAAGCTACCAAGTGGGCTGGCGGACCATTCGAGCGACTTCTCCAACGCCGGTTTCTGTTCCTGGTTGTCTATTGTCTGCACGAATCGTCTTCGTTGATCAATCAAAACGTCCAGCGTAACCAAGGGGCCGTCGATGGTGTCATCGGCGTCCAATGGTTCACTAGTGAATTTGTCGAATCGGGTTGAGTACTTGTACGGATCCGGGGCGATTCTAGTGAACGCTTCGTACACGTCGGGGCGTATGCTGGGGTAATCACGACGGGTGGTGAAAGACCGCGACACGGCAAGTGGCGGTAGAGAGGCGCCCACGAAGCCCACCAGCATGTCGGTGCCGCGCCGGCGATGAACAATGATTCCTTCGAGGCCGTCCAAGAATTGGCCAAACGTCACACCCTCTTGTTCGAGGTGCTTGGTGAACTCGCGGCCGTCTCCGCCTGCTTCCTTAGAAACGGCTGAATGAAGCTTAGCGCCAGGTACGCAAAATTCACGCCCCCCTAGATTAGTGAGCGCGTCTTGGACAAGTGTTTTCCAATTCATGGGGCACAAGAATATGGCAAAAAGAAAGGAGGGGTCAATTCATGACCCCTCTTTCACACTACGCAATATATCGCGCGCTTTGCTCTAGCAGGTGCTGGGAGCTTTGACGGGGCCACACAATTAGCCCGAGCAAAAAGGTCAAATCGATTCGCCCCGCTCCGGACACCCGAGTATTCCGCCGCCTAGTAAAGCCCCAGTTGGCAGAACCGTACTTATTGTTACGCGATAAGCTAATTTAGTCAAGATAGGATTGTCGGCGTCACTTCAGCAATGCACGCGCTGCTCTGGCCGCTTCTAGCGCGGCCAAGGTTGCCCAGAATTCCCGCGCTCCCGTAAAGTAAGTCGCGATATGCCGGACACTTCACCCGCCGCTGCGCCTGCTACCACGTCGCCGTTCCGCGAGAAGGTTGAGAGCGGCCGGTTCGTAATGACGGTGGAGGTCGACCCGCCGCACGGGCTGAAGCCCGGGAAGGCAGTCGAGGGCGCGCGGCTCTTGCGGGACGCGGGGATTGACGCGATCAACGTGGGCGATAGTCCGACAGCTAAGGTGCGGATGTCGCCGCTGGCGATGTCGGTGCTGCTCAAGCAGGAGCTGGGCGTCGACATCGTGATGCACTACACGACGCGGGACCGGAACGCGCTGGCGATTCACTCGGACATGGTCGGGGCGCACGCGCTCGGCATCCGCAACATCCTTTGTCTGCGGGGGGACCCGCCATCGCTGGGTGGGTATACGGACATTGTGGGTGTGTGGGACGTCAGCGCGGTGGGGCTGATCCGCTTCTTGAAGCTGGCCAACGACGGGGTGGACTTCGCGGGGAAGTCGATCGCGGGGAAGGCGGACTTCTTCATCGGCGCTTCGGCCAATCTGAACGCCGACCCTCTGGAGACGGAGTTGCGGCTGATGCGGCGCAAGGTCGAGGCGGGCTGTCACTTCTTCGTGACGCAGAACGTGTTCGATGAGAAGGTGTTGGAGCGCTTCCTGGAAAAGGCGACGAAGTTCGACCGGCCGATCATGATCGGCGTGCTGCCGCTGCACAACAACCGCCACGCCGAGTTTCTGCACAACGAGGTGCCGGGGATGAACCTGCCGGAGTGGGTGCGCGAGCGGATGAGTCGCGCGGGCGACCTCAATGGGCCCAAGGAGGGCCAGGCGATGGCGCGCGACCTGCTGGCGATCTGTCGGGAGAAGGCGGCAGGGGCTTACCTGGTACCGTCGTTCGGGCGCTACGACATCGTCGCCGAGCTTGTCGCCGGCTTGAAGTAGCGTTCGTCGTTCGGCTGCCCGCGGTTGTATGCTGGAATAGTCCGCTCTAACGCCAGGAGGCCGCTCATGACCACCGAGACGAAGTTCCACTTTTCGCCGCGCCCTAATCGCGCGGGCGAGATCAATTGGCGGGAGTGGAGCGACGAGGCGTTCAGGGAGGCGCAGGACGCCAACAAGCCGCTGTTGCTGGCGCTCTCGGCTGTCTGGTGCCATTGGTGCCATGTCATGGACGAGACGTCGTACTCGGACGAGGGCGTCATCAGCTACATCAACGAGCACTTCGTGCCGGTGCGTGTCGACAACGACCAGCGGCCGGACATCAACGCCCGCTACAACATGGGCGGCTGGCCGACGACGGCGTTCCTGACGCCAGAAGGCGAGATCCTGGCCGGCGGCACGTACATCCCGCCGGATCAGATGAAGGAAGTGTTGCCCAAGGTCTACGTGTACTTCGTCAACAATCGCAACGAGGTCACCGAGAAGGCCGTGGAGCTGCGGGAGAAGCGAGCCGAGGCGCAGACTGGTGTCCGTGCCGAGCTGTCGCCGGAGATCTTCGAGACGATCGTTTCGAGCATCAGCGGGCAGTACGACCCGGTGTACGGCGGCTTCGGCGAGGCGCCCAAGTTTCCGCACACGGATGCGCTCGATCTGCTGTTGTACGCGCACCGCAAGACGCGTGACCCGGACGTGCTGCACATGGCGCGTAAAACGCTAGAGTACATGGCCGCGGGTGAGGTCTACGATCACGAGTGGGGTGGGTTCTTCCGCTACGCGACGCGCCGGGATTGGTCGGAGCCGCACTACGAGAAGATGCTGGAGGACAACGCCGGGCTGCTGCGAAACTTCCTCGCGTTGTTCCGCACCACGCTAAAGCCGGAGCACGCAGAGGTGGCGAAGGGCATCGTGAGCTACGTGCGCTGGAAGCTGCGTGACAAGGGGCACGGGTATTTCTACGGCTCGCAGGACGCCGATGAGGAGTTCTACAAGCTCCCGAAAGCGGATCGCGAGGGGCGCGAGGAGCCGTACATCGACCGCACCTGCTACACGAGCTGGAACGCTATGATGATCTCGGCGTTCCTCGAGGCGTCGTGGACGCTCGACCAGCCGGATTTGCGAGACGAGGCGTTGACCGCGCTGCGTTTCCTGCTGGACGAGATGCGGCGGGACGGTGTGATGCTTCGTTACCGGCCCCACGGCGCATCCGAGCCACAGGTCTCTGGCCTGCTGACGGACCAGGCGCACACGGCGCGAGCTCTGCTCGATGCGCACGAAGTCACCGGCGATTCGCGGCACCTTGACGACGCGATTGCCCTCGCGGAACTCATGGCTGAACGTTTCGCTGATGCGGAGAGCGGTGGTTTCTTTGACGTCTGGAACGAGGGGGAGGCGACGGGGCGTCTCAAGGACCGGCAGAAGTCGCTGCAGGACAATGCTTGCGTCGCCGAGGTAATGACGCGGTTGCATCACATGACCCGCGAAGATCGCTGGCACGAGCTCATCCAGTCGACGCTTGCAGCGTTCACTGGCACGTATCCGCACATGGGGCATTTTGCCGCCGCGTACGGCAAGCAGGTCGACGTCTTCCTCAACCCACCGGTCGAGGTGAACATCGTTGGCTCCGGCCTGATCGAGGTCTTGCGGCGAGAGGCGCTTTCACTTGACGTTCCGGCGCGCGTGATCCAGATCATCGATCCGATACGCGACGTCAAACGTCTGGCAGCGTTGGGCATTCCGGGGGAACCGTCGCCGGCCGCTTACGTCTGCGCCGGGACGATGTGTTCTGCGCCGATTACTGAGCCTGATCGCCTCGCCGACGTCGTGCGAGGGATGGTCGCCGGGCCGCGCATTATCGAGCTTCCGGGTGACTGAAGCCGAACGTTACCTGGCGAAGGCGCGCGAGAGCCTCGCCTCTGCGGAGGCGGATGTTGTGGCCGGACGATACAACTCAGTGGCGAACCGCGCGTACTACGCGGCGTTCCAGGCGGCGGTGGCGGCGTTGATCCACTGCGGCATCCGGCCGGAATCAGGCAACTGGCAGCACCGCTTCGTGCTCAGCCAGTTCTCCGGTAAACTGGTGAAGCGCCGGAAGCTGCTGGAGGGCGATCTGCCGGGTGTGATCGATGACTTGTTCGCCACGAGGATCATCGGGGACTACGAGCCGGCTGATGTTTCCAGAAGCGCCGCGCGCAACGCGAAGAAGATGGCGACACGCATTGTTTCTGAGGTGGAACGAATGACGAAACTGCATACTTTCCGCGAAGCGTCCGCAACCTATGAGTCCGAGTTTGCCCGAAGCCAGGAACGCCTCGCTGAAGCGGAGCTGTACGTGAACGAACTGCAGAACTTGATCCGCCGGGCAGTGCCGGAGGCGGAGTTTCACGTGATCCGCCTGGGACCAACTGACTATCGCGTGCATACCTATGTGGATTCGGAGCGTGAGCGTAAAGCCGTGCGAAAGGCGATCGGCAACCGCGCGATGGACATCCTGAGCGATCATGACGTGTGGATCGTGGTGCTCGCTGAAGTGCGGAGCAAGGCGTCGTAGTGTTCAAGGACGAGATCGAACGGGTGATGCACGAGATGCCGTACGGTCTTTACATAATCGGATCGCAGGAAGAAGGGCTGGGCAGGGTCAACGGCATGATGGCCGACTGGGTGATGCAGGTCTCGTTCGAGCCGCGCCTCGTGGCGGTCGCGTTCGAGGAGGACTCGCACACGCTCGCCAACATCCGGGCCCGTATGTTCTTCACGGTGAACCTGCTGGCGCAGGACGAGGCGAGTATGGACCTGGCGCGGGTCTTCGCCCAGCCGTTCAGCGGTGAGAAGGTGAAGGGGCGCGAGAGCCCCGAAGCTCGCGGCGTGCACTACAAGCTGGACGGAGTGCCGTACGCCGTCACGGAGAACGGTTGCCCGGTGCTAGAGGCGGCGATGGGCTGGTTCGAGTGCCAGGCCGAGGAGTTCTTGCCGATTGGCGACCACTACCTCGCGGTCGGTCAGGTCCTGGGTGGCGCCATGGTGCGGGAAGCTGAGGCGCTGACCTCCACCTACACGGGCTGGACTTACAGCGGCTAAAAGTCGTCGTTCCAGCGGTGGTCCGAGTCGTCCCGGCGTGCCTCCGGCAGTAGGTCGAACTTCAGGCGCCGTACCTGCCACAGGTGCTCCAGGTCGTGCTGCGCCAGGTCCCGCGCGATCGTCTCGATCGTTATCTCGCCTCGGTATGGGTGCTTTACCCGGCGTCGCCAGTCGTGATCTCTCAGCATCCAGAGGGTCGATGTCGTCTCCTGTCGCAGGCCGCGTAGCTCGGACAGGACGCGCCGCAGGTTCGCTGACCGGTAGTCGCGCTCGAACGGGAGGACATCGATATCCCAGACCGGCAGCGGCTTCTTTGGTTCCTCGATGGCGGAGGTGATCTGCAACAGCGCCAGCTCCTCAGCATCACGCAGGTGCGCACCGATCTCCTTGAGGCAGAGTTCGTCTTCGGCGGGGCGGTGGCGCAGCGTCGCCTCATCAAGGGCAGTGAACTCAGAGAAGAGACTGCCGCCCGCCTCCCGCAGGGCCTTCATCGCCCATCCCGCCGAGTCTCGTTCCTCGAGTTGCACGCGCATATTGTACGCCCGCCTCCGGCGCCGATTCAGGGGTGAGCGTTGTTGCCGCTCAGACCCATGCCGCCCTAACATCTAGCTGACCCGATGAGCCCCGAATCGCTGCCTTACGCCCTCTTGATCCTGCTCGTCGAGTTCACGATCGGCGGCCTCTGGGCGCTGTACTTCTCGCAAGTCCGGGGCCAATCCGCCGCGTCGTTCGTCAAGTTTGGGGCGCTCACGACTGTGGTCATGGCCGGGATCACGCTATGGGTCGCGGCCGAAGTCTCGGTCGGCAGGGACGTCGATGGGTATCCACTCGACGGATCGTATATGTCGGAGGTGCGTTGGGCGCTCGCCGCGGTATTTGGCTTCGCCGCGCTTCACACGGGCGCTACGGTGAGCAATCACCGGCTGCCGGCGCTCGGGCTGGGTGGCGCTGCGTCGATGGCCGGCGTCGCCGCCATCGCGTTCCTGGCGCAGGTGATCTCGGAGCCGGCGTGGGGCGTCCCTCTAGTCTTCGCCAGTCTTGTGGTGGGAGCGCTGGTGGTTGGCGCCGTGTCGCAGGGCATGGTCCTGGGGCACTGGTACCTGGTCACGCCTCGTCTGCCCGAGCAGCCGTTGCGCGAGCTGACCGGGTTGCTGCTGGTCGTGATTGCCTTGCAACTCGTCCTCCTGATCCCTGCGGTTGCGCTCCCACACGACCCCGTCCACACGAGCGTTGATACCGACATTCTCGCGAACCCCTTCTTCTACCTGCGCATCGGCGGTGGCATCGTCTTCCCGGGCCTGCTCGTCTGGATGGCCTACGACTCGACCGGCGCCCGGGCGATGCAATCGGCGACGGGGCTTCTTTATATCGCGATGGCGTTGGTGCTGGCCGGGGAGGTCGTCGGACGGGGCTTGATGTTTGCCTCCGGCGTGCCGAATTGAGGTATCATCAGTATCCGCCGCCCAATGGCGGGCCGAAGGAGGAAAAATGGCCGAAGGCAAGAACGAAACCCGCACGCTGAAGGTTGGCGATGACGCCCCGGACTTTCAGCTCAAAGGCACAGGCACCACCGACTTCAAGCTGAGCGAACAGCGCGGCCACAACGTCGTGATCAATTTCTTTCCATCGGCGTTTTCAGCCGTTTGCTCCTTGCAGATGCCGCGGATCCAGGAGCAGAAGTCGATGTTCGGTGATGACACAGTAGTCGTCGGTGCCAGTGTCGACGGTCGCTGGGCGCTCAACGCTTGGGTAAATCAGCTTGGCATCGATTTCCCGATCCTCAGCGACTTCTATCCGCACGGCGCCGTCGCGGAGAGATACGGCGTCCTCCTACCGAACGGCGTTGCTGAACGCGCGGTCATCGGTATCGACAAGAACGGGAAGGTCGCCTACATCAACGTCAACCCGATCATCGAAGTGCCCGACCTGACCCCCTGCTCGATTGCGCTCGGAGCGTCATAGCGCATGGCGATTGACTTCGGCTGGTTCTTGCCCAGCATGGGCGACGCGGAAGTGATCGGCCCGCCGACACGGGAGCCGACCCTCGACTACCTCGTTGACGTCGCGAAGGCCGCCGAGAATGCCGGCTTCAACTTTGCGCTGATCCCGGTCGGGACGACCTGTCAGGACGCGTGGCTTGTGGCCGGTCTCGTCGGCGCCCGCACGGAGCGGCTGCGCTTCCTTGTCGCGATGCGGCCAGGCTTCGTCGCCCCGAACCTCGCTGCCAAGATGTCAAACACACTCGACAACGCACTCCAGGGCCGAGTCATGATCAACGTCGTTACCGGCGGCTTTCCGGCGGAACTGGCAGCAGACGGCGATTTCCTCGATCACGACGAACGGTACGATCGCACGCAGGAGTTCATGCAGGTCGTGCGCAAGGCCTGGGCCAACGACAAGAAGTGGGACCACGACGGGAAGTACTACAAGGTGGAGGGGGGAAACGTCTTCCCGCGTCCCTACCAGAAACCGTATCCCCCCTTCTACTTCGGCGGCGCGTCGGATGCTGCGAAGAAGGTTGGCGCTGAAGACTCGGACATTTACCTGCTCTGGGGCGAGACTGTCGAGATGGTCCGCGAGCGGATCGAGGACATGAAGCAGCGCGCGGCTGACGTTGGGCGAACGCTGCGGTTTGGCCTGCGGATCCACGTCGTCGTTCGTGAGACCGACGAAGAAGCGCGAGCAGCCGCTGAGGCGCTGATCACCGAGGTGCCCGAGCGTTTCCAGGAGATGATCACCAAGCACCACGCCGGCGGAGACTCGGAAGGCGAGAGGCGTCAGCGCGAACTGGTGGCGGCGGCTGAAGGCAACTGGGTTACGGATCACCTGTGGGCGGGGATTGGCAAGGCGCGGCTGGGTGTCGGGACAGCGCTCGTCGGCTCGGGAGAGAGCGTCGCAAGATGCCTCCAGGAGTACGTCGACCTCGGCATCGACACGTTCATCCACTCGGGCTACCCGCACCTCGAGGAAGCCGAGCGCTTTGGCCGCTACGTGATGCCACACTTCGCCGGCCGGACGACGACTTCCGTCGTCACCGCCACCGCTTAGGACGAAATGACCACCCCGCTCGAACAGACGCAAGTCGTTGCACGCCCTCGGCAGGGCATGCTTGCTGTCGCGATCTCAGGCAGCCCGCGTGCGCCGTCCAAGTCGAAGGTTCTCGGTGAACTGATGCTGGCCGAGCTGGAGCAACTGGGGTGTGCGACGCGACTCATCGACGTCGCGGAAATGTCGGCTGATGCGCTGGCCGCCCGCAGCCACGCGCCGGACGTTGACGAAGCGATCGACGCAGTGGGTGAGGCGAGGATCGTGATTGCGGCTTCGCCGACGTACCGGGCGCTCTACACGGGCGTCCTTAAGTGCTTCTTTGATCTCATGCCCCAGGCGCACCTCGCCGGAAAGGTCTGCCTTGGGATCCAAACCGGGATCGCCGCTCAGCACGCGCTATCGCCGGAGTATGGATTGCGTCCGCTCTTCGCGAGCCTTGAGGGGGTCTCGCTGGCGTCCATCTACGCTACGGATGCTGAGTTCGCTAACGGAGAGCCGTCGGCAGATCTGGTGGAGCGCCTGCGCGCAGCCGCGCACGCGGCCATCGCCGTTGCCAGACAGGGGCCGATCTAATCCTCGATTCGGAGGACCGCCTTACCCACTTCGAAGATGACACGCGTCTCGCCTCGCGCGAGTCGAATCAGCATGCTCGCTTCGATTTCTTCTATCACCTTCTCAATGCGCGTCAGCCCATCTGAATGCTCGCAACTGAACACCACGAGGCTCATTCCGGGATATATGAGTTGACCGCTGGACCGTCGCCGCTTCGCAAGCGCCCGGAAATGCCGCAGGTTCCAAGTTACGACCGTGAGGCCCTGTTCGCTGGCGGCTCGGGCTATCACCGCATCTTCTGTACCCGGCAGAAAGTGGTTCCTCGCCCTTAGTACGTCGTGGCCTCGGTCACTGAGAAACCCGCCGACTGAGTCCGGTACGTCCTCGTCGGTCAGAAACCACAACGCTACGCGCTCTTGGTCGCGCGCGTTCGTCCGTGGCTAATCGTTGACCGCTTGGCCTCGTAAGCGATCGCAGCACGAACATCCTTGACCGTCAGCCTCGGATATTCCTGAAGTATCCTGTCTTGTCGGATTCCCCTAGCGTGCAAGGACGATATCGCTGCGGTGGGGGTCCTCGTCCCTCTCAATACGGGTCGGTTTTGCGCTATGTTCCGGTTTCGTTCTATGCGTCCGTAGTCAGACGGCCGCCTCTTGAGCAGACTATCCGTCTCGTGTCTCACCTCGGCTTCGATTCTGTTCATCGCGAACGGCATTACTGTCTGATGCTTGGCATCCGCTGACTCAATGGCCGCTTCGCTCTGATAGTAGACTTGGCGACCGACGATGTAGAACGTCAGCGCCGACCAGGGCTCATCGTAACGGGTGCCCAGGTAAGATCCCACAAGTCTCAGTTGTTGCAGGGGGATTCCGTACTCCTTCCGCATCTGCGCTAGGGCACGGAGCCCGACGATGTCCTTGAAGCTGTACACCTTCGAGAAGGGTGTGGCCGTTCCCGGTCCCAGCAACGTCGGCCTGAAGAAGCCGGTCTCATCCCAGTAACCCAGTTGTCGGAGGCTCAGCCTCGTGAGCCTCGAAGCCTGGTGGACATTGAACGCCAGTATCTCTGCCATTGTCATATCAGTATACGCGCCCGGCTCGCTACTCTTTCGTGATCGTGAACGCCGTGCGCATCCCTTGTTCGAAGTGCGAGGTCTCGGTGCCGTCAATGTTCTCGACGATGTTGCAGAGGAGGACGTAGGAACCAGGGTCGAGAGTGTAAGTGCGGCCGGTCTCCTCGCCGTCCTCGATCTCTTCGATTTCCTGTTCGACATCGACACCGCCGGCGTCTTCGTCGAACGAGCCATCGTCCTTCGTCGGTAGGTCATCCACGGCGACATCCGTGCGGACGATAACCAACTCGTGCTCGCGTGCTCCGTCGTTTTTGATGGTGAGGTTGATTGGGCCTTCCGGGAGCGACTCCTTGTTGGTTTCGACGGACCACTCTTGCAGCGTGACGTCCACGTCACCGCCTTCGCCTTCATCGCCGCAGGCCGCGGCTAGCAACACCAGGGAGATGGCGGCCAGGGGAACGAGAAACCTCACGGGGGCTCCTTTCGGGATGCGATATGCGTGCGGCTGGATTATATCAGCCGCAATGACTAAGGGCCGCCTTGAGGGCGGCCCTGTCTGACTCTTGAGTCGTCTGCTTATTCCACGGTGAACTGCGTGCGCATTCCGTTCTGGTAGTGCACCACAGTGTCGCCGTCCTCTTCCTCGACGATGTTGCATATGAGCACGTACTTCCCGGTTTCGAGATCCACGGTCAGCGTCGCAGTCGCGCCGACCGTCAGATCCTCCACCTCGCCTTCGACCTCGATGCCTCCGCCTGCCTCGTCCACTGAGCCGTCGTCAGCAGTCGGTAGGGCATTGGCAGCGAGATCGGTCTTGAGGACGACAAACTCGTGGACGTCTTCAGGGCCCTCGTTCTTAATGTCGAATTCGATCGAGCCCGCTGCGTGGGTGGTCGTCGAGGGGTTTACCGAGAACTCCTGTAGAGTCACTGCCACCGGTCCGTCGCCTCCGTCATCAGGTGCGTCAGTCTCCGTTTGGCCGCCGTCATCGCCACCATCGTCATCGTCGTCGCCACAGGCGGCGAGCGCGAGGACGAGTGCAGCGGGAAGCAACAGCATCAGAATCAACTTGTGCATCCGAGGTCTCCTTTCGCCAGGTCGCAAACCACTCCCCTCACTAGAAGACTAGGACTCCACAGGTAGTCTGTCTAGATTCTGCGCGTAACCAACGACGTCGGCCATAGGCGGCCGACGTCGCCCGTCTTGAACTCTTAGAGGTTGCCGGTGCGGCGCGCGATTTCGTTCAGCCTGGCGATTCGCTTCTCGGTCGGCGGGTGGCTGCTGAAGAGGGAGCCGAAGTCGATCTTGCCCAGCGGATTCACGATGAAGAGGTGGGACAGCGCCGGGTTGACTTGCATCGGTTTCACCTGGCTGTAGTCCTGCAGTTTCTGGAGGGCGCTTGCCAGCGCGAGCGGCATGTGGGTGATCGCTGCGCCGGCTTCGTCGGCGCCGTATTCACGCTGGCGCGAGACGGCCATGCGGATCACGGTGGCGGCGAGCGGGGCGAGAATGATCATCGCGAGCATCGCGATCAGGCCGATGGCGCCTCCTCCGCGGTCGCGGCCGCCGCCGAAGCCGCCGAAGATCATCGACCAGCGGGCCATCATCGCGATGAACATGATGGCGGTCGCTACAGTCGCGACGATCGCGTTGACGAGGATGTCACGGTTGCGGATGTGGCCGAGTTCGTGACCGAACACGGCCAGCAGCTCGCGGTCGTCGAGGATGTTCAGGATGCCGGTCGTCGCCGCGACAGCCGAGTGCTTCTCGTTGCGGCCGGTGGCGAAGGCGTTCGGCGAGTCGTTCTGAATGATGTAGACACGCGGCTTCGGCATGTTCGCCAGCGCGGCGGCCTGGTCGACGATTTGGTGGAGCCGCGGCTCGGCGTCCGGGGTTGCCTCGCGGGCACCCGTCATTTTCAGCGCGAGCTTGTCGGAGAACCAGTAAGAGCCGATATTCATGGCGGCGGCGAAAATCAGGGCGAAGATGAGGCCCGCCTGGCCGCCGAGCATGTAGCCCAACACCAAGAACACGCCCGAAAGCAGTGTCAGGAGGAATACTGTTTTTAAGTTGTTGATCAACCAGATCACCTTTGGGGAGCGGAACTAGCGTTCCCCTACATAAAGCTTAAATCAACCGATACGGGGTCACAAGGACGATTCATCCCAGAGCACGTGCCGTACGTGTCGCAAGCCCTCGGCGATTCGCGGTCCGTACCAGCATATGTCCTTGCCATCCATTAGGTAGATACGAGACTCCGGTACCCGCGGGATGGCCGCTGCCACTTCGGCGATATGCTTGCGCGAGAACTTGTACGGCTCGTCCGGCAAGATTACGACGTCTGGCTGGCGTGCGGCGACATCGGCCAGTTCGATCTTTGGGTAGCGTTCCTTCGCGTCGCCGTAGACGTTCTCGGCGCTGCAGGTTGCCAGAAAGTCGTGAATGTAGGTGTCGGGGCCGATCGTCATCCAGGGGTTGCGCCAGATCGGGCAGAAGACTCGGATGGGTCGCCTGTCGCGGTCCCTGCCCCTCGCCAGTGCGGCCTGCGCCTGGATATTAGAGACGATCGGTGCTAGCGCGGCCGTCTTGCCCGTCATGTCCGCGAGCGTACGCATCATCACAGTGGCGCCCGCGACGGTCCGCGGGAAGGTGACGAACACGTTAAGGCCGGCTTCGGTGAGCGCATCAATGTCCGCCTTCTCGTTCTCTTCGACGTTGGCGATGACGAGGTCGGGCTTCAGGGCCTTCACGGTCGCAACGTCAACCTGCTTCGTCCCGCCGACCTTCGGCTTGTCCGCGACGCCTGCCGCGGGCTCGACGCAGAAGCGGGTCACGCCGGCGATCTGCTTCTCTAGTCCAAGGGCGAAGAGCGTCTCCGTGATACTCGGGACGAGCGAGACGATGCGCCTGGGAGGTCGCTTCAGATCCAGAGATCGGCCGAGCGCGTCAGTCCACGTCATGGGTGGCTCCTCTGTTCAACCGTCACGTACGTAGCTTACATCTACCGTGTCTCCCCAGCGCCTAGCCCTCTGTTTGGAGCGGATACCGTGCCTTAGAATGATTGCAGAAGGGGAATCTGCCCAAGTGACGCCTGACGTATTCCCAGACGAGGGGCTCTATAGCAGCCTGAACGACGAGGAGCTGATGCAGCGTCTCGAATTTCGAGATCTCGCAGCTTTTCGGACGCTCTTTGCCCGCTATGGGAATCTCGTGTATTCGACGACATATCGAGTGCTACGAGACCCGCACCTCGCTGAGGATATGGTGCAAGAGATATTTTTGAGGCTCTGGCGGAAGCCGGAGAGTTACACGCCCAGCCGAGGCCGCTTTGCGACCTGGCTGACTTCAGTGTCGCGTAACCGCGCCGTGGACGAAATCCGTTCGCGCAATCGCCGCTATCGTCACGAAACGGCTTCGCCTGAGCAGCAGGAGCGCGAAGTGCCGGCGCCGGAAACCGAAGACCCCGCTATGTCCGCCGAGCTGGCCGACCAGCGACGCATCATCCTAACCGCGCTGTCCAACCTGCCCGAGGAGCAGCGCAAGACGATTGAACTCGCCTACTTCGGTGGCTTCACACAGCAAGAAATCGCCGAGATGCTTGATCAGCCGCTTGGCACCGTCAAGACCCGCATCCGCCTCGGCATGCAGAAGCTGCGCTCCGCGCTCACGCCGGAGTTCAGGTTGGAGCGACGCTAGTGGACTGCAGCGAGGTCCTCGAGATCATCGACGCCTACGCCCTCGGTGCAGTCGCGCCTGAAGAGGCAGCGCAGTTGGAGGCACATGTCGCCGATTGCCTGCGGTGCTGGGAGGAGCTGGTGAAGGCCCAGCGCACCGCGGCGCTCCTGGCGCTTTCGGTACCGATGGAGGAGGCGTCCTCGCAACTGGGCGATCGCATCACGGCGGTGGCTCGTCGCGAAGCAGCAGGCATCCACTCGGAACCGAGAGTTCCTTTGCTGCGGCGCCTCGGGTTCTCGTGGGGGACGGCCGCCTTCGGGTTCGGCACGGCGAGCGTTGCCGCGCTAGCGTTCGCCGGCGTCCTTCAGGCGCAGGTGAACGATCTGCGGGACGAGAACAGTGACCTCGAGTCGCAAGTCCAAGCCGCCAACGGCGATCTGCGGGCGCAAGTCGGGCAGGTGAGCCAGCTCGTCGAGGACCAGGGCACGATCCTCGCTGTCGCCATCTCCGGTACGGACATCGAGATGAAAGGCGCATCTGACGCGGAGGACATGAGCATCAAGTACGCCTGGAGCGCTGATCAGCGCGCGGGCATCATCACCTGCGCCGGTATGCCACAGCCACCTGACGGCAAGGTGTACCAGGTCTGGTTCAGCGCCAACAGCCAGCGCTTCCCGGTCGAGACGTTCACGCCAGAAGACGGCGCCTGCCTGGTGCTGGTCGCCCTGCCGGAGTCGACGCCGACGCCAACCGGTATCGGCATCAGCATCGAGGACCCGGACGCGATCAGCGATGGCCCGGAAGATGGCTGGGCCGTTTACGCACACCTGCCCGAGAACTAGTCAGCTTAACCACGCGCCTTGACAGCCAGTGTGCCGTCTTGATACTTTGTCTCACTGAGACGAGGTATCAATGTCCGATCTAGAAGACATCACGCTGAAGCTGGAGGCGCGCGGCTACCGCATCACGCCATCCCGCCGTGCTGTCATCGCCGCCATCCTCCAACAACAGAAGCAGTTCACGGCGGATGACCTGGCTACGCGTTGCCGTGGGGCGGGCCGCGCTACGTTTTTCCGCACACTCCGTCTTCTCACCGATCTCGGTGTTGTCTGCCGTGTGCTGATGGAGGACGGCAGCCCGCGCTACCTGGTCTCGCGCCGGGGGCATCACCACCACCTCGTCTGCACCGAGTGCGGTGCGGTCCAGGACCTGGACCAGTGCGCCGTCGCCGGGGCCCTCAGGGAGGTCGCTGACGCTTCCGGGTACGAGATCGAAGGCCACTGGCTTGAGCTGTACGGTCGCTGCGCTTCGTGCCGCAGCCGGGTCAAAATCGCTGTATGAGCGCGTTTTTTTGGCGGACACTGAGACTCGGTATCAGCGTGGCCGTTTGCGCCGTCACTCTGGGTCTGATCGCGTGCGGAGGTGATGACGATGGCGGCAAGCCAAAGGTTGTCGCCACTCTACCGTTATTCGCAGACATGGCAGCGAACGTCGCGGGCGACCGCGCCGAAGTGGAGGCGCTGCTGCCCACCGGCGCCGACCCGCATACCTATGAGCCTTCACCGAGCGACGTGCGCAAGGTGGCCGAAGCCGACGTTATCTTCGCCAACGGCTTCAGTCTTGAGCCGGCGGCGTTGCGAGTGATCGGCGCGAATATCGCGAGTGATGCGGTACTCGTCGAACTGGGCGAGGCGACCGTGGGCGCAGGCGCCGAGACGATTGAGGACGAGGAGGAAGCAGGAGAAGCGAATCCACACCTCTGGATGGATGTCGCGAACGCACGTGAATACGCGAGGATCATCCGGGACACGCTTGTTGATCGGGACCCAGGCGGCGAGGCTGACTACAACGCGAACTACCAAACCTACGTCGCGTTACTCGACTCGACCCAGGCGTACCTTAATGAGACCGTGGCCTCTGTGCCCGAAGGTAACCGCCGGATCATTGCCACGCACGACGCTTTCGTCTACCTGGCGAGGGCGATCGACTTCGAAGTGGCAGGATTCGTCGCGCCCAGCCCCGGCCAGGAGCCGAGTCCCGAGGACATTAGGAGCCTGATCGCGACGATCCAGGAGTTCAACATCCCAGCAGTTTTCAGCGAGCCTCAGACCGACGCCGAGACTGCGACGCTCGAACAAATTGCCTCCGACGCGGGCGTGGAAGTGTGTACGTTGTACAGCGACGCCTTCGACGAGACGGTGACAACCTATGTCGACCTAATGCGCTACGACGCCGAGGAACTCGCCCGTTGCCTCGGGGGTGCTGGTGGCTGAGGCCAACGACTGGGCGCTTGACGTCAGCGGCGTCTCTGCCGGTTACGGGCGGCATCAGGCGCTTGACGGCGTCACTTTCACGATCGAACCGGGGTGTCTCGCCGGTCTGGTTGGGCCCAACGGCTCCGGCAAGTCGACCCTGATGAAGGTCGTCCTGGGCATGCTCCGCGCATGGTCGGGCGAAGTGTCGATCTTCGGCCGGGACGGCAAGCCGCGGGCCGGCGTCGTCGGATATACGCCGCAGATCGATCTTGTCGACTGGGACTTCCCGGTGAGTGTCTCCGATGTTGTCCTGATGGGCCGGTTTGGCAAGCTGGGCCTGGTCCGCCCGCCCAGCGCGCGGGACCGCGAAATCGCCGCGCAGGAGCTTGAACGCGTGCGTTTGACGCACCTGCGAAACCGGCTGATCGGGGAGCTTTCGGGCGGAGAGCGACACCGTGCGCTGATCGCACGCGCACTGGCGCAGCGGGGCGACCTGCTGCTGCTTGACGAGCCTTTCGCCGGGCTGGACGCGACCGCGCAGCACGACCTCCTTCGCCTGTTCCACGACCTGGTCGCAGAGGGCAAGACACTGTTCGTCGCCACGCACGACCTCTCCTGCGTGGCCGAGGATTTCGACCACGCCGTGCTCCTCAACCGCCGCGTCATCGCCTTCGGCCGGCCGGCGGACGTGTTCACAGAGGAGTCCTTGAACGAGGCCTTCGAGCGCCACCTGCTGGTCGTCCGCGCCGATCACAAGACCTTCATTGGGACTTAGCGTGGAAGCGATCGCGGAATTCTTCAGCGAGCCGTGGGACTACGAGTTCATGCGGCGGGGACTGCTGGCCGCCACAATCGTCAGCGCGGTCGCCGCGGTCGTTGGCACGTTCGTCATCCTCAAGGGCATGGCGTTCATTGGTGATGCGCTGCCGCACGCCAGTTTCGGCGGCGTTGCGATCGCTTTCGCGATGGGCGAGAACGTGATCGTTGGTGGCGGCATCGCGGCTCTGATCACGGCCCTCTTGATCGGCTTCATCAGCAGGCGCGGGTTGATCAAGCACGACACGGCAATCGGCATTCTCTTCGTGGGAGCATTCGCGATCGGGATCCTCGTCGTCAGCCGCCAGGACAACTACACGGGCGACCTCTTTGCCTTCGTTTTCGGAAACGTCCTCGCCGTTACCTGGAACGACATCTGGCTGACCGCCGGCATCGCTGTCTTCGTGCTGGCCCTCGTCGCGCTCTTCTACAAGGAGCTTCTGTTCAACGCGTTCGACCCGACGATGGCGGAAGCGTCGGGGCTTCCGGTCGCGCAACTCCAGTACGGCCTGCTCGCGATCCTCGCCCTCGTGACCGTCATCTCGTTGCAGACCGTGGGCCTCGTGCTCGTCGTCGCGCTTCTGATCACCCCGGCGGCCACCGCGCAACTGCTCACACGCAGCCTGTGGACGATGATGGCCGCCGGCGCCGCGATCGGCGTCCTCTCTGCGGTGGTCGGGCTTTACATCGCCTGGCACGCTGACGTGTCCGCGAGCGCGTCGATCGTGCTGACGGCGACCGGCTTCTTCGTCGCCGCGTTCCTGTTCGCGCCGCGCCGCGGGGCCGTCTGGCAGGCTGTGCGCCCGGTGGCGTAGACTGGCGGCATGTTCAAGGAGATCGGTTCGTACCTGCGCTACTACAACGGCCTGCACAAGCGCACGATTCGTGACGTCGCCGCACTGCCACCCGAGGCTGAAGCCTACCGGCCGCAGACCGGCGAGGGCGAGAACGCCTGGGGCATCGGCGAGCTGGTGAGGCACATGTGCGGCTCGCGTCTCTACTTCGCGCGTGCCTACCGCGACGAGGGCTGGTTCTTCGGCGATCCGTTGCGTGAGTGTAACGTGCAGGACGACTGGCTCCCGGCCCTCGACGAGAGCTTCGAGCTGTTCACGAGCCGCCTGGAAGACACGCCCGTCGAGTGGCTCGAGCGGCGGATCCAGATGATCGACTCGGACGGCACGCTCGCCGGCTGGCGCCTCTTGATGATGTGCCTCGAGCACGAGGTGCATCACCGCTCGCAGATCGACACGTACGCCGGGCTGAACGCCTGGGAAGTGCCGCAGATATACGGGCGCTCGGCGGAGCAGGTCGGTCTGCAGCGAGAACGGCAGCAGAAGCTGCACGACAAGTCCGCATAGACTTGACGCGCACGGCGTCATCCTGATCCTCGCCTTCGCTGCGGCGGGGCCCTTCCTTCCTCAGGGAACGGTGACGGAGGCGCGCGGGCCCTTCCTTCGTCAGAGAACGACTAGTGGAGCTTCATTTCGCTGGAGTGGCCGGGGAACATGCGGGCCTTGGGGTCGATCTTGGCCTTGGCGGCGTTGGAGGCGACGGCTGCCTGGCCGAAGCCGGTGACGATGAGGTTCAGCGGGACGCTGCCCTCGACGGCTGCGATGTCGCCGGCGGCGAAGATGCCCGAGAGGTTCGTCTCCATGAAGATGTCTGTGTGGATGTGGCGCTTGTCGACCATCTCGAAGCCCCAGGTCTCGATCGGGCCGAGGGCCGCCTTGAAGCCGGTGCTGATCAGCACGATCTCGACGTCAATCGTCTTCTCCTCGCCGGTGCGATTGTCGTAGATCACGGCCGACTTCGGACGCTCGTCGCCGTCGATCCGCTTCAGCTCCCAGAACGTCATGATCGGGATGTCGGTCAGTCGGAGGGAGGTGAGGCTGGACTCGTGGGCGCGGAACTCGTCTCGGCGGTGGATCAAGGTGATGTGCTTGGCCCAGTCCTTGAGGTTGAGGCACCAGTCGATTGCAGTGTCTCCGCCGCCGATGATCAGGATGCGCTTGTCGCGGAACGCTCGCTTGTCCTTGACGAAATAGTAGACGCCCTTGTCGAGGTATTCGGCGACGCCGGGGCGGTCGAGGCGATTGGGCTCGAAGGCGCCGATGCCGGCGGTGAGGACGATCGTGCGGGTGAGGTGGGCGGTGGTGACGCTGCCGACGCGCCAGACCTCCTCGCCGTCGACGTCTTTGCGGGACAACGTCTCGACGCGCTCGCCGAGGACGTAGGTCGGCTCGAAGAGGCCGCTCTGCTCGATGAGCAGGGTGACGAGGTCCTTGGCGAGGACCTTGGGGTGGCCGGGGACGTCGTAGATGAACTTCTCGGGGTAGAGGACGGCGAGCTGGCCGCCGGCCTCGGGCAGGGCCTCGATGATCTTGGTACGCATGCCGCGCAGGCCGGCGTAGAAGGCGGCGAAGAGGCCGGTCGGCCCGGCGCCGATGATTGTGATGTCGTAGACGTCGTCGGTTTCAGGCATGCGTCACCTCTTTGGTCGTCATCGGCGGATGCGGTTCTATGGTAGCGGGAAGTGGCGTTTCAGTCGCGCGAAGTGGATACGTACGTGCGGTGTTGCTTCCCCGTGGCGAGAGCCTTCTTGTCAGTTGGCCATGCGAGAGTAGGCGCGTCCCGCAGCGTCCACGTATCGCAGTTGCAGGTTGAACCCGTGGTCGTCGCCAGCGTCTGAGATCCACGACACCAGTACCTTCTCCGGGTTGTGAGCGGTAATCGGCTCGCCGTTTGAGCCGCGCGTCATCACGAGGTAACCTGGTTGCTCTTTGGGCACGCCCGGAGGAGGACAGCCGCCGGGACAGCTATACCCGTCTGGCATGATGTCGATAACGGTCAGGCCCTCGGCCTCTAGCTGCTCCGCGGCCTCGATCGCCCGCATGTGCGTGGCAGTTGTCTCGACGGTGTCCTCGCTGGCGAAGTGCTTCTCGATGTTGTGTTTAGCGATCAAGATTGCCTGCTCCGCCGAGGTGACATAAGGAGTTGGGCTGGCGGCTTCTGCGTCCTGCGTCTGTGAAGCGGTTGGTGTTGATGTCGCGTTGGGATCACCACCGCAGGCGGCCGCGTAAGCAAGCAACATCATCACGACGAAAAACAGGCGTCGCATGCGCACATTGTACGTCCGCACGTGCGAGGTGTGAGGCACCGTGTGGGGACATTTGAGCACGGAGGGCCGCCTGGATTGGAGGCAGGCCTGAAGGCGCTGCCGCTACGTGGGGTGTGGTGTGGCGGCTTGCCGGGGCTTCGGGGCGCTGCTACGGTGCAGCCGATGGATGCGATTGAGCGGTTGCGCGAGATGTGTCTGGAGTTTCCGGAGGCGGTGGAGAAGCCGTTCGGCGGCCACGATGCGCCTGCCTTTCGCATTCGCGACAAGATGTTCGCGATGGTGTCGGAGGGCGGGGAGGATGTCTCGGTGTGGATGAAGGCGCTGCCGGGCGCCCAGGACATCTTGGTCGGCGGGGACCCGGGGCGCTTTTTCGTGCCGCCGTACGTCGGCAGCAAGGGTTGGGTCGGCGTGCGCCTCGACGTGGGCGAGGTGCCGTGGGGCATCATCGCGGACCTCGTGAACGACAGCTATCGAATGACGGCGCCGAAGCGGCTGCTCAAGTTGCTGGATGACAGCTAACGCTACGGATCGAAAACTTCGCGGCACTTGTCAGGATCATCGTCGCCACGCACATGTGCCAACGCGGGAAACCGGGCACAGCCGACCAGCTCTCGATCACCCAGTGGGGCGTCCAGTTCCACGGTCTTTCGTGGCACTGCTAGGTAGGTCAAGCAAACACCTTCGCCAACCTCATGGCGGACCAAGGCTTCGATGCTCACTGACTCCGCGGTCTCGATCACGTTGATCCCGTGGAAAGACTCGCAGCTACCGCCGACCGCGACCGAAAGTTCAAGGGTGTTGCCGCTCGGCTCCTCGGCAAGGCGCCAACCGGTGGGTACGTTGACGGCATCCGACGGTACGTCTGGTGCCAGACTCACAGTTCCACCATCGTCTGACACCCATGACACGATCACATGTTTGGAGCGTATGCGTCAGAGGTGTGGGTCGGTGTCCATTCGGGTGGCCGTTGCCATCGCGTCATCACGAGGTAGCCAGGGTCGTCCTTCGGTTCACCAGGGTTCGGGCAAGAGAATGAGGGAGGGCAGTTGTAGTCGTCAGGCCTGATTCGAAAGGAGAGCAGCCCTGACAGCTTGAGACTCCACGCCGCCTCCCACGCGAGCATGTGTTCGGCGGTCGTCTCAGCCGCCGTCCACGGCTCCGAATAGTTCTTCCGTGTTGTGTTTCGCGATCGCGATGGCCTGCTCGGCTGAGGTGACATAGGGTGATGGGCTCGCGGCTCGGGCGTTGCGCAACTGCGAAGCGCTTGGTGTTGATGTCGAGTTGGAGCCACCGCCACATGCTGCGGCCAAGGCAACGATTGCGACCAGGACGACGAGGGCGTCGCATGGGTACATTTTACGCCTGAAGCTTGGCGCCATCCGTGCAGAACGAGGCGTGTGGCGCCGTGAGGGCATGCTGTGCACAGAGTCGCGCTTGAATTGGAAGCAGGCCTGAAGGCGCTGCGGCTACGCCGGGTGTAACGGCTGCTCAAGCTGATGGAAGAGGGCTAGCCGCTATACTTGGAAGCAATGGGTACATTCAGCGTCACGATCGCTGTCGGCGAAGAGGGCCAGGCCGAAGAGGTCGAGGCGCTCGTCGACACCGGGGTGACCAACACCGTGCTGCCGGCCGATCTGCTTCGCAGGCTTGGGGTGCAGCCGCACCGTCGCTCCACGTTCCAGCTTGCCGATGGGCGCGAAGTCGAACTCGACATCGGCCGGGCCTGGGTGCGTGTGAACGGTCAGCGCGAGTTCACGCAGGTGGTCTTTGGTCCGGTGGGCGCCGGTTCGATCCTCGGCGCGATCACGCTTGAAGAGATGAACCTGTCGGTTGACCCGGTGGGGCGCAAGCTCGTGCCCGTGAACCGCTATCTCATGTAAGGTCCGACGTTCCGGTGGTCACTCACTGAAGCGCGCAGCGGACGCACAATCATCGTCGGCGAGGAGATGACTCATGTCGCCGTATAAAGCCGACGGCGGGCTGCATCCCCGGAGCCGCCGGTCGCCCAGTGGCGCACTCAGCTCTACCGTTCGCTCTTCCGAGAAGAGGCCGTCGGGGCAGGCATCGCGCTTGGCGCCCTCGTCTACGTATGCCTCGATCGTGACAGAGTCGATTAGCTGCCCGGCGATGTCAACTTCAGTCTCCTTCACGTCGAAGTGGTCGAACTCGTCGCATCCGCCGACAAGGACACTCAGCTGCAACGTGGTATCGGCGTCGCCGGGCCGCTCGGTGAGCTCCCACGAGGTGCGCTCCGCGTCGGCGCAAGCCGTGGTCGCGGTTGCGGCAAGTATCACCAATAGGAGCGGATATCGACGCATCGAAGGCTCCGCGATTGTATTACGACCAGGTGTGCCGGCGCTCTACAGTTCGTCCATGTACTCCGCGATGGCGTCGAGGTGGACGCCTTTAACGGCGATCTCGGGCGCGTAGACGATCTCGTCGGCCGCCCAGACGAGCGTTGGCTTGCCTGTCTTCGTCACGCCGATGACGTCGGCCAGCACTTTGACGATGTTGTCGGTGATGCGCAGCGTGTTCGGCTTCACCGGCTCGGCGAGGCGCCCGTCCTTGATGACGTATGAGTCGGCGACGACGGTGCCCGTGAAGTCCCCGGCGCGGAGGCCGTTGACGGGGTAGGTGTACCAGATTCGCCCGATGTAGATGCCGTTGCCAACGAGCTTGCAGATCGATTCGGTGTCGGCGACGTCGCCGGGGATCAGGATGTTCGTCGGGTGAGTGCCGGGCTGCGAGTCGAAGTGGCGGCCGCCGCCGCGCGCGTAGCGGAAGCCGTTGCGCGGCATGAAGGCGTGCTTCCAGTCCTTTGGGTCGACGCCGAGTTTGTCCTTCGCGTTGGGGTCGTTCTGGATACGCTGCGACTCGTACCAGTTCGAGAGCAATCCGACCAGTACCCCGTCCTTGATCAGCTCCGTGCGCCCGGTCGGCAGGCCTTCGCAGGTGATCCCCTTCGAGCCGACGAGGCCCGCCGCTGCACCGTCGTCGATGATCGAGAGCTTGGGCGAGGCGACCTGCTGGCCGAGCTTGCCCATGAAGGGTGAGGCGGCTGCGTAGAAGACGCCCGTGTCGAGCCCCGGCATGACGATGTAGTGGAGGATCTCCATCACCGCCTCGCGCCCGAAGACGACGTTGTAGTCGCCGGTCGGGAGGCGGACGCCGCCGATGCCGGCGATCGCGTTCTCGGCTGCCTCGCGCCCGGCCTCTTCGCTGAACTCGGCGAGGCGCGTCGAAGCCGCGTAACCGCTGCCCTTCGAGCGTTCGCGCTCGACCATCGAGGTGATGAACGACATCAGCATCGTCGACTCGTCGGTCTGGGCGTCCGGCATCGCGTAAGAAGCCGTCGCGATCCGCTCCTGGATGATCGTGACGTCGCCGCCGACGATCAGGCCGAGCTCCGGCAACTTCTCCGGCATGTCGACGAGAGTCTGTAACGTCTCGGACTTCTCGAAGACGCGGAGCGCGCCGTTGACGAGCGTCCAGCCGGCATCGGAGAGCGCATCGTCTTTGATGTCCATCACCGCCGGGTCATGGTAGTCGCTCAACTTGCGCAGCTCGCCTGTCGGCCGCGCCAGCGACACGAACTCCGGATCGTCGGACGCGCCGCTGCGGGCCTTGTCGAGCGCCGAGCGGACGCCGTCGGGGGTGATGTCGCTGGTCTCGGAGCCGAAGCCGATCTTGCGCCTGTCGCCTTCCTGGAAGACGGCCTGGACGCCGATGCCGTAGTTGACGACGGACTTCGGCTCCTCGACGCCGTTACAGGGGATGTGCGAGGTGTAATTCAGCCGCGTGAGGAGGATGCCGTTAGCAGCGGTGAATACCTCGGCTTCTTCGATATCGTCCTCGCCGCGCAGGAGTGCGAGGCCTTCTTCGGTGGCTTTTTTCAGGTCATTCAGTGGGATCATTCGGGCTCCTCATAAGCTAGAGTAATCGATCCAACATTCGTGTTCAGGGCCATGTCCCTCACAGCAGCTTCGCTCCCGCGCCGCCGACCAGCGACTCGTATACCGTGTCCACCCCTGTCGCAGCTTCTGCCGCTGCAATCGTCGCGAGGACGTCGCAGCGCTCGTTTTCCTTGTTGCCCGCGTGGCCGCGGACCCATTTGAACTCGACGTCGTGCTTCTCGCAGAGGGCGAGGAGACGCTCCCAGAGGTCGGGGTTGAGGGCGGGCTCGCGGGTGGCGCGGCGCCAGCCGTTCTGCCGCCACTTCTTCGCCCAGCCCTTGGTGATCGCATTGACGACGTACTGCGAGTCGCTGTAGAGGGTGACCCGGCAGGGTTCGTTGAGCGCTTCGAGGCTGACGATCGCCGCGAGGATTTCCATGCGGTTATTGGTGGTCAGGCGGAAGCCGCCGGAGAGCTCGCGGCGATGGCGCCCGTAGAGGACGACCACGCCGTAGCCACCGGGGCCGGGGTTGCCGATGCAGGCGCCGTCGGTGTAGATCGTGACCTTTTTCGCGGCGCCGTTTGCGCTCACCGGGGCATGACCTCCGCGCCGCCGCCCACCGTGATCACGCAGCCACTTGTGTACGCTGACTCATCAGAGGCGAGCCAGAGGGCGGCGTCGGCCACCGCTTCTGCCGGGACTGTTGCCGTCCGGAAGATACTGCGGTCGGCGTAGCGGGCGAGCGTTTGTTCCTCGGTCTGTCCCGTGCGTTCGGCGCGTTCCTTGACGAGTGCACGGAAGAGCGGCGTGTCGATCGCGTCCGCGTTGATGTAGTTCGCCGTGATGCCGTGGCGGCTGAGCTCGTTGGCGGCGTTGCGGGCGTAGTGCACTAGCGCCGCTTTGGCCGCGCCGTACGCTGCCGCGCCCTCGCCGGGCGCCACGGCGGCCTTCGACGCGTTGTAGATCAGACGCCCTCCGTTGCCCTGCGCGAGCATGACCTGCGAGGCAGCGCGAGTGGCGGCAACGGCGCCCTGGTAGTGCACACGGAGTTGTGTGGTGACTTCTTCGTCTGACATGTCAGCGACCGAGTGCAGTCCCGGCGCTACGCCGGGTGAGTAGAAGAGGACGTCGGCCCCGCCGAAGCGCAGGACGGTCTCGCGGACAGCGTGCTCCATCGCTGCGGGTTCTGCTGCGTCGGCCGCGACGGCGAAGCCCCGCTCGCCGTGCGCGGCGTTGATCTCAGCTGCTGCCTGTTCGGCGCGCTCCAAGTCGAGGTCTGCGAGTGTGACGTGGGCGCCCTCGGCGGCGAAGCGCGCGGCAGTCGCGCGGCCGATGCCGCTGGCGGCGCCGATGACGAGCGCGACTTTGCCGTCGAGTGGTTTGCTTGCGCGCAAGCCTTCCTCGATCTTGCGGCGCTCGAGGGGCCAGTACTCCATCTCGCAGGCGTCGGATTCGGAGAGTGACTGAAATGCCTCGACGGCTTCCGCGCCCGCGATCGCCCCTAGCGTCGCCTTGTAACAGGTGGCGGCGACGAGCGCGCTGCGACGGTCCTTCCCTGCGAAGAAGGCGCCGACGCCGGGGACGGCGACGACCTTCAGCCAGTCCGGGATTGGCGTGGGTTGGGCGTTGGCGGCGAGGTAGCGTTCGTATTCCCCGCGGAAGGCCGCGATCGCGGTGGCGATCGGGTTGTCGGCGTGTTCGGGCGCGACGTTTGGCGAGAGGACCAGAGGCCGCCTTCCGGCGCGCATGATGTGTTCGGGGGTCATGACGCCGCGCGAGGCGAGGTCTGGGAAATGTTCGGACGACACGGTTTCGAGAAGCTCGGGCGAGTCGTCGAATGCGAGGACGCAGCGCCAGCCGAGGCGGGCAAGCTCGCCGCGGATGAGGGGCGCCAGTGTTGCGGCGGTCTCGCGGCGGCGCGGTTCGTCAAGGACTGGGACGACCGCGGCGCCGAAGACGCGCTTGCCCTTTGCGCACTCCGCGATGTAGGCCTCGGCGCGGGTGATGACCGAGACCAGGTTGGTGTAGCACTCCTTCGCGGTGTCGCCCCAGACGGCGAGGCCGTGTTTCTCCATCGCGAGGCCGATGGCGCTGGCAGGTGGCCCGTCGCCGTACTGCTCAGCCATTCGTTTTGCCAGCGGGAATCCGGGTCGCACGTACTCGAGGAATGCGACGTCGGCGCCAAAGGCGCGCTCGATGTGGTCGTGCGCTGAGGGCGTTGCTGTGAGTGAGAGGGTGGCCACGTCGTGGGTGTGGGCGACGAAACGCCCGGGGATTAGCGAGTGGAGCGGCGTCTCGACGCTGGGGACGGGGTCGCGGTCGGGGAAGAGCATGCACGCGCGCATGAGCGTCATCATGTCTTCGTCGGACATCTTTTCGCGGGTGCGGAGGGTGCTGAGGCGGTCGAGGTAGAGGTGGGTGAATCCGCTGGCCGTGATCGTGCGGAGGTCGGTGCCGCTGCCTTTGACCGCGAGCGCCTGGACACGGCAGCCGAACACGTCCTCCTCTTCGAGCTTGACGGAGGTGTTGCCGCCGCCGGGTTGCACGAGGTCTTCTTCGGAGCCGATCAGGTTTGAGAGGTAGACGAGTTGCTCGATGTCGGTCTTGCCCGCGTCGGCATCGCGCCAGAGGTCCGTCATCGAGGGCTAGCGCCCCGTCAGGCGCGCGCGTGAGCGCATGGTAGGGCCGCCGTTGGACATGCGCTTGGTCTGCATCGGCTGGCCCTTGCCGCAGTTGGGGATCGAATAAAGCTGGAAGTCGTCGCCGACCGCGTCGACGTTCATGAAGAAGTCGCGCGTGTCGCTCATCAGGCCGCCGTCGCGGAACATCTCGCCGATCTCACCGTTCTCGATCTTGTACACCTTCATCGCGGTAATCCGGAAGTTCTCGCGGGATTCGGCGATCGAGGGGATGCGGTGGCCGACGATGAAGTAGCCGTCCTTCACCTCGCGGAGGATGTCGTGCGGGTCGCGGTCGCCGGGCGAGAAGGCAGTGTTGGACATGCGGATGAGCGGCACAAGGGAGGCGTCGGTCGCCTTGTAATGACCATTCGGCTCGGCGCCGACAGTGGCGGCCGTTTGCCGGCTGTTCGAGAAACCGTTGAAGATGCCCTTGTCGAAGTGGTAGATGCGCCGCGCGGGCGTGCCCTCGTCGTCATACATGTAGTGGCCAAAGCCGTCGATCGTAGGGTCGCTGAATGCGGTTACGAGATCCGAACCCACACGCTTGCCGAGCTGGTTCTCGTTCATGTCGCGCAGGAACCAGGAGCGGCCGGCGTAGCCTGTCTCGAACTTGAGTGCCCGGTCCAGTTCCGTCGGGTGGCCGACGACTTCGTGGCAGAGAAGCGCGTTGTAATGCGGGTCCGTGACGACGACGACATCCTTGTCAGTTGCCTTCAGTGGCTTGCAGGCGCAGAGCGCGACGGCGTCACGGGCCAGTTCCAGCGAGAAGTCCATGAGATGCGGGAACTTGATGAACTCCTCGTCGACGCCGTGGGTGATCAGTTCCCATCCGCGCTGGTGGCCGGTGTAGTCGTACATCTCCTGGTGGCCGTCTTCGCCCTGGGCGATGACGAATGTCGTCCCCTGCGAGACGGCAAACGACTGCTGGATGTTGGCGCCCTCGCTACTGACGAACAACTGCCGCTGCAGCTGCGTGAACGCCGAGACGTAGTTGTAGACGACGCCGGAATCGAGGTCGCGGACGCGCGCAGAGACGTCACGGACGTAGCTGACAGCGTCGTCGAGGCGCAGCTCTCGCGGGTCGATTTCGTACTGTGCGTGCGTCTCGTCCTGGCGTACGTCGATCGGGGCCAGCGTCATGTCGTAGAGCGAGCTGCCGAGTGCCCCGTAGCGGCTTCGCGCGGCCTGCTTGCCGCGGGCGTTCGCGACGGCGCGTCCGTAGGCGTGATCGAGCGCGTCCATCAGGCGCTCTTGCAGCCGTGGCAGGTCAGCCGTACCGACAAGCTCGCCGAAGTAACCGGGCGAGGAGACACGGTCGCCGGCGAGGACGCGGACGCCGAAGGCGAATTCGTAGTCCTCACCACCGAACTTGTCCATCCCGTTCTCGGCGACGGCGACTTTCCCCTGGGTGATCTCGAGGCGGACGTCGGCGTAGCGGCAGAAGCGCTTGCTCTTCGGATAGGACGAGACGAGGTCAAAGACGGCGTCGCGGATGTCCGGGATGACATCGATGCTTACCTTTTCGGGCACGTGTTGCCTCCGTTCAGAGGATGAAAGCAGTGCGGGCGCGTGGCAGCGCCGGGCAGGGGCACGAGCGAATTGTAAGCGGGCGTGAGTAAGCGGGTCTAGGTGTCCGTGTCGGCGGTGACGAGCGACTGCCACTCGTCGACCAGCAGTGGATCGAAACGCGTGATGCCGTCGATCGCGTCGAAGCCACGGTCCGCGGACACGATGTGACTGGAGCCAACGCGCCGCATGATGGCGACGTGTATGAGGTCACGGGCGGAGAGCGACTGGTACCTTACTGCGAGTTCCCCGGCCCGTTCTACATCCTCTGCGATCATGGGTTCCGTGCGCCCACGCATCAATTCAGCAAAGCGAACGAGCCAGACGCCCTGCTCAGACCAAACCCGCAGGGCAAGGAATCGGTGGAGGATTTCCTGAAAGACTTCTGCGTCGGTGAAGAAGTCTCGATGACCTCGCGCAAGGGCGAGCACGCGTTCCGCAGGCCTTTTGAGGTCATGCTCGCGCCCGGCGGCGTAGAAAAAGACGTTTGCGTCAATATGGATCAAGGAGCTCTGGATCGTTGCTGCGCCCGGATTGACGTTTAATTGTCTCGACGTCTGGAACGTCCTCGAAGCCCTCGTGCGAAACGATCCAGTCTAGCGCTTCCTTGCGTTTCCGCTCGACCAACTCCTGGTGAGCGGCATCGATCGACTTGCGCACAACATCGGAAGTCGTCGCGTGATACACCTCGCGCAACTCCGCCACCTTGCGCGCGTGTTCGGGATCCAGCCGTATCTCGATGCGCTCGTTGTACTTCATCCCGTACATAATTGTACGGTATAATCTGTACGGCATCAATTGTACGGGTGCTAGTTGCCAGGGAGGGCAGTTTCGCCCGTCAGGTAGCGGTCGATGCCGCGGGCGGCGGTGCGGCCTTCCTGGATCGCCCAGACGATCAGGGACTGGCCGCGCGTCATGTCGCCGGCTGTGAAGACACCGGGGACGCTCGTCATCTTGTCCTTGTCCGCGGCGACGTTGCCGCGGGCGTTCAGTTCGACGCCGAGTTGTTCGAGCATGTAGCGCTCCGGGCCGAGGAAGCCCATCGCCAGCAGCAGCAGGTCCACCGGCTCTTCAAACTCCGTGCCGGGGACTTCCTTCATCACCATCCGGTCGTCTTCGCGGGCGAATTCGACCGTGCAGCCGTGGAGTTTCTGGAGCACGCCGTTCTCGCCGGAGAGCTTCGTTGTCTGCACAGAGTACTCGCGCTCGCCGCCCTCTTCGTGGGCCGAGGAGACACGGTAGATGTTCGGATAGGTTGGCCACGGTGCGTCGGAAGCGCGGTGCTCGGGTGGACGCGGGAGGATCTCCATTTGCATGACGGACTTGGCGCCCTGGCGGTGGACGGTCCCAAGGCAGTCCGCGCCGGTATCGCCGCCGCCGAGGATGATGACGCGCTTGCCCTTCGCCGAGATGAATTGCGGATCGGGGATCTCGTCACCGGCGTTGCGCTTGTTCTGCAGGGGCAGGAACTCCATCGCGAAATAAGTGCCTGTGAGCTCGCGGCCTGGGACCGTCAAGTCGCGCGGCTGTGTCGCGCCGCCGGTCAGGCAGAGCGCATCGTACTCCTTCAGCAGGTCACGCGCGTCGATGTCCACGCCGACGTTGGCGTTCGTGCGGAACTCAACGCCTTCCGCCGCCATCTGCTCCATGCGGCGGTCGATCACCCACTTCTCCATCTTGAAGTCAGGGATGCCGTAGCGCAGGAGGCCGCCGATGCGGCTGTCGCGCTCGAACAGGGTGACCGCGTGACCGGCGCGGGCCAGTTGCTGCGCTGCCGCCATCCCCGCGGACCCGGAGCCGATGACGGCGACGCGCTTGCCGGTGAGGCGCTCCGGCGGTTCGGGCTTGATCCAGCCTTCCTGCCAGGCGTGCTCGATGATCGTCAGCTCGATCTGCTTGATCGTCACGGGGTCGTCGTTGATGCCGAGGACGCAAGCGGCCTCGCAGGGCGCAGGGCACAGGCGGCCGGTGAACTCCGGGAAGTTGTTCGTCGCGTGCAGGCGGTCGATCGCCTCGTGCCAGAGGTCGCGGTACGCGAGGTCGTTCCAGTCCGGGATGATGTTGCCGAGGGGACAGCCCTGGTGGCAGAAGGGGATGCCGCAGTCCATGCAGCGCGACGCCTGCTTGCGCAGGTTCTCTGGCGGGTATTCAAGATACACCTCCAGCCAGTCGTGGACGCGCTTCTTCACGGGACGCCGCTTGGGCGTCTCGCGCGCGAACTCCATGAAGCCGGTCGGCTTACCCACGCGCGGTCTTTCGCGCCTTCGCGGGAGTGCCGTTGGTGCGGCGCTTCGCGCCGTTGCGGCCGTTCTTCTCGTTCTTGCCGTTGGTCGTGGCTTTGCCTGGGCTGACGGCGCGGGTCTGCTCGAGCTGCTCGAGGAGGACGCGCTTGTAGTCCTTGGGCATCACCTTGACGAACTTGTCGGCAATCGCCGGCCACTGCGCCAGCATCCCGGCGGCGACGGTGCTGCCGGTGTACTCGCGGTGGCGCTCGAGCAGGCCGCGGACCAGGTCCAGGTCCTCGGCGTCGTCCAGCTTCTCGAGATCCACCATTTCCTTGTTGCAACGGATGTGGAAGTCGCCGTCCGGGTCGTGGACGAAGGCGATGCCGCCGCTCATGCCAGCCGCAAAGTTGCGCCCGGACTTGCCGATGATGACGACACGGCCGCCGGTCATGTACTCGCAGGCGTGGTCGCCGACACCTTCGATCACGGCCATCGCGCCCGAGTTGCGCACCGCGAAGCGCTCGCCGGCGACTCCGCGCGCGAAGAGCATGCCGCTCGTCGCGCCGTAGAGGGCGACATTGCCGATCAGGATGTTCTCCTCCGGCACAAAGGTCGATTCCTTGTCGGGGAAGACGATGAGCTTGCCGCCGGAGAGGCCCTTGCCGCAGTAGTCGTTCGAGTCGCCCTCAAGGAAGAGCGTCATGCCGCGGGGCACGAAAGCGCCGAAGCTCTGGCCCGCAGAGCCCTTGAAGTGGATCTTGATCGTGTCGTCGGGCAGGCCGTCGAGGCCGTACTTGCGGGACAGCTCGCTGCCCGTTATCGTGCCCACGGTGCGGTTGACGTTGCGGATCGGCATCTCGAACTCGACCTTCTTGCCCTTGTCCAGCGCCGGCTTCACCCGCGGCAGGATCTGCTGGTCTAGGGCCTTGTCGAGCCCGTGGTCCTGTGTCGTGATGCAATGAGTCGCCACGTCCGGGCCAACGTCCGGCCGGTAGAAGATCGCCGAGAAGTCGAGGCCGCGCGCCTTGTAGTGGTCGATCGCGCGGCGCATGTCCAGCAGGTCGCTACGGCCGATCACGTCGTCCAGCTTGCGGTAACCCATCGCCGCCAGGTATTCGCGGATCTCCTCGGCGATGAAGCGGAAGAAATTGACGACGTGCTCTGCCTGGCCGTCGAACTTCTCGCGCAGGACCGGGTTCTGGGTGGCGATGCCGACAGGGCACGTGTCGAGGTGACAGACACGCATCATGATGCAGCCCATGACGATCAGCGGAGCTGTGGCGAAGCCGTATTCCTCCGCACCGAGAAGTGCGCCGATGATAACGTCGCGCCCGGTCTTCATCTGACCATCGGTCTGGACGACGATGCGGTCGCGCAGGTTGTTGAGGACGAGCGTCTGCTGGGTCTCGGCGAGGCCGAGTTCCCAGGGGATACCGGCGTGCTTGATCGAGGTCAGCGGGCTCGCGCCGGTGCCGCCGTCGTGGCCGCTGATCAGGACGACGTCTGACTTCGCCTTGGCGACGCCGGCGGCAACTGTGCCGACGCCGACTTCAGCCACCAACTTGACGTTGATGCGGGCGCGCGAGTTGGCGTTCTTGAGATCGTGGATCAGTTGCGCCAGGTCTTCGATTGAGTAGATGTCGTGGTGCGGGGGCGGGCTGATCAGGCCGACGCCGGGCGTCGAGTAGCGCACTTCGGCGATCCAGGGGTAGACCTTGTGGCCGGGAAGCTGACCACCTTCGCCGGGCTTCGCGCCCTGCGCCATCTTGATCTGCAGCTCGTCGGCGTTAACGAGGTATTCGCTTGTCACGCCGAAGCGGCCCGAGGCGACCTGCTTGATCGCGCTGCGGCGGAGGTCGCCGTTCGCGTCGGGCTTGAAGCGGCGGCGGTCTTCTCCGCCTTCGCCGGTGTTGCTCTTGCCGCCGATGCGGTTCATCGCGATCGCCAGCGTCTCGTGCGCCTCCGCGCCGATCGAGCCGAAGGACATCGCCCCTGTGGCGAAGCGGTGGAAGATCGCTTCTGCAGGCTCGACCTCGTCGATCGGGATGGGCGCGCGGTCGGACTCGATCTCGAAGAGGCCGCGCAGAGTGCAGAGCCGTTCGCTCTGGTCGTCGACCATGCGGCTGTATTCCTTGAAGATCTCCTGGCGTCCCGCGCGGGTGGAGTGCTGGAGCTTGAAGACTGTTTCGGGGTTGAAGAGGTGGAACTCGCCGTCGCGGCGCCACTGGTACTGGCCGCCCCAGAGCAGTTCGGCTAGGCCGCCGTCGCGTTCCGGAAACGCCCTTGCGTGGTGTGACAGCGTGTCGACGGCGATCTCCTCGATGCCGACGCCGCCGATGCGCGAGGCCGTGTAGGTGAAGTAGTGGTCGATGAAGTCCTGGCCGAGGCCGATCGCTTCGAAGATCTGCGCGCCGCGGTAGCTTTGGATCGTTGAGATGCCCATCTTCGACATGATTTTGACGACGGACTTCTTGCAGGCCTTGAGGTAGTGCTCGACCGCCTCTTCGTAGGGCATGTCCGCTTCCATCAGCCCCTCGTCACGCATTTGCGTCAGCGTGTCGAGCGCCAGGTACGGGTTGACCGCGCCGGCGCCATAGCCGATCAGCAGCGAGAAGTGGTGCCCTTCGCGGGCATCGCCGGTCTCGAGGACGAGCCCGACCTGCGTCCGCTTACGCTCGCGCACGAGATGGTTGTGCAGGCCGGCCGTCGCGAGCAGGGCCGGGATCGGCGCGTTGTCCTTGTCGACGCCCCGATCCGAGAGGATGAGGATGCGCGCGCCGCGGCCGAGCGCCGCGTCGGTCTCCTCGCACAATCTCTGCATCGCGCGGTCGAGACCCTTTGGCCCTTCCGCTGCGGGAAACAAGATCGGCAGGACTTCAGTCATCACGGTGCCGTTCTTCGCAGCCTTGAAGCGGGCGAGGTCCTCGTTGCTGATGAACGGCGACTTGATCTCGACCATGCGCGCGTTCTCGGGCTGCGGGTCGAGGAGGTCGCCCTCGGGCCCGATCGTCGTGCCGACGGAGGTGACGATCTCTTCGCGGATCGCGTCCAACGGGGGGTTAGTGACCTGGGCGAAGAGTTGCTTGAAGTAGTTGTAGAGGGGCTGGGGCTTATCGGACAACACCGCCAGTGGCGTGTCGGTGCCCATCGAGCCGACGGCCTCCTGGCTGTCGCGGGCCATGGGGCCGAGGATGTACTTCAGGTCCTCGACGGTATAGCCGAAGGCGATCTGTTTCTGCATCAGCGCGTCGCCCTTGAGCGGTGGCGCGGGCTTCACCTTCGGCAGGTCATTTATCGTCTTGAGGTTGGCCTTCAACCACTCGCCGTAGGGCTTTTCACTGGCCATGCGGTGCTTCAGCTCGGTGTCGTCGATGATTCGGCCCTCGGCCATATCGACGAGGAACATGCGTCCCGGCTGGAGGCGGCCCTTGTGGAGCACGTTCTCCGGCTTGATCGGCAGGACGCCGACCTCGGACGCCATGATCACGTAGTCGTCCTTGGTCACGTAGTAGCGGGAAGGGCGGAGGCCGTTGCGGTCCAGCACGGCGCCGATCTTGGTGCCGTCGGTGAAGGCGATCGAGGCGGGGCCATCCCAGGGCTCCATCAGGCACGAGTGGTAGCGGTAGAAGTCCTTCTTCTCCTGGCTCATCGACTCGTGGCCGTCCCAGGGCTCGGGGATCATCATCATCACGGCGTGCTCGACGGGGCGGCCCGTCATCGTCAGCAGTTCGAGAGCGTTGTCGAAGCAGGCGGTGTCGCTGCCCTGCTCGTCGATGATCGGGATGATCTTCTGGATGTCCGGGATCGCCTGCGATTCGAATAGCGCTTCGCGGGCGCGCATCCAGTTGATGTTGCCGCGCAGGGTGTTGATCTCTCCGTTGTGCGAGATCATGCGGTAAGGGTGGGCCAGCTTCCAGCTCGGGAACGTGTTCGTGCTAAAGCGTGAGTGGAACATGCAGAGCGCGCTCGTCAGCCGCGGGTCCGAGAGGTCCGGGAAGTACTCGCGGAGCTGAGTGGCGATGAGCATGCCCTTGTAGACCAGCGTGCGGCACGAGAGGCTGGCGAAATAAAACGAGGACGCGTCCGGGATGCCGAAACGGTGGAGGGCGATCTCGAAGCGCTTGCGGATGACGTAGAGCTTGCGCTCGAAGGCGACGTCACCGGCCTCGCTGTCGTCATCGCGCGAGTCGGTCCCGCGGCCGACGAAGACGTGGTACATGACTGGCTCTGCGGCGAGAGCGCTGGCTCCTAGCGAGGCGTTGTTCGTCGGCACCTCGCGCCAACCGAGCAGGTGTTGGCCTTCGTCCTCGACGATGATTGCGAAGATCGCCATCGCGTCCTTCCGGGCCTTCTCGTTTCTGGAGGTGAAGAGAAGACCGACGCCGTAGTGGCTGCTCTTCTGCGGCAGGCGGATACCTTCGTGGGCGCAGACGTGGGCGAAGAAGTCGTGGGGGATCTGGATCAGGACGCCGGCGCCGTCGCCGGTGTTGACCTCGCAGCCGCAAGCGCCGCGGTGTTCCAGGTGTTCGAGCGCCGTGATGCCGTCGTCGATGACCTTGTGCGACTTGCGGCCCTTCAGGTGGACCAGGAAGCCGACGCCGCAGGAGTCGTGCTCGTGCTTGCCGTCGTACAGGCCCTGCGGGGCGGGTTGCGTCTGTGCCGGCTTGCCCGGGGATGCGGAACGCCGCTTTATGCGTATACGGGAAAAAGTGTGCTCATCCATCGCCCTCTCCTGGTTCTGCCCTTAGATGCGCGTGACGGGGGGCGTATCGTCGTATGCGGCGCGCTTGGCGCGCAGAATAGCGGACCGGCAGGGGGCAGCGGCCGGAGTCTTCGTAACTCCTGCAGTCGCTTCACGAGTAGTGGACTTCAGCATAGTTTCCCTCGTCCCCAGCGCCGGGAAAGAGTGTGTGCAGTATACCGGCGTGCCCGAAAGATGTCTACGCCGCCGACCGTAGGCCCGTGGCGGCGGCGCTGTGTATAGACGTTGTTAATCGTGAACGGAGTTTAGCATAGGCGGGAGCAGCGCGTCAAAAGCTCGGTGGAAATCAGGGCCACGACACCAACTGAAGGAAGGACGATCGTTGCCGACAGAAACACGAACCCCAGTCGGATGGACGCTTTCACGGAGCGAACCGTAGACTCGCGAGGATGATGACCTCGAGGTCAGGCCACAACTCGGAGTCAGCTCGCCCTCCATTGACAACGAACACTCGCCCCCCACCCATCAAGAGGTAATAGCTGATATGAGTTATGCCATGCCCTACATCAGTCACGCGTCTGATACCTTGTTTAGCGGCGACTGTTACCTCCGTCTGCGACACTACCACGGACGTTGAAAACTGCCCCGCGCTGGCATCCCCCTCGGCCAACCAGTCGGCGAGTGGCTTTGTAACACCCTCAGCCACCCAGAACCTTGCCTTCAGTTTGTCCTTGGGGATCGGTCCGCCGATCCCAGGGGCTGTGGCCGGGTCATAGCTCCTAAGCACGAGATCGCCGCCGGTCTCCGCGGGCGTCGACAGGTACCACGAAGACGGGTACGCGAAGGAGTATCCGTAGGCCGGGTCTGTGTAAGTCACAGTCGCACCGGTCGTAGAGGATGGGGGCGGCGCCGTCTGTGGAGGCGTGCCGGTCGGCGCTTGCTGCGCAGGCAAAGATGTCGCTGTCGATGCCGCGCCGGTGGCGGTTGAGGTCTCTTCGAAGCCGAGGTCCTCGCCCGCGTCGTCACACGCGGCGAACGCCAGCGCACAGGCAGCCAGAAGGGACGTTGCTAGAAGCCGGACCGGGGCGGGAATCGTCATTTCCGTGTCTCCCCTCGTACGCCTCGATCATCTGTCCATTAGGGGAGGCTGTCAAGGCCAGACAATGCGATACTGCGAAATTCTCCAAATCGCATCCAGTTGCTCGTTAGTTCTGAGTTGTTCGACCTAGAGGGTGCCGGGCGCGGGCGTCAAAGCGTTCAACGCAAGCTACGGCGCCACGTCAAATCCACCAATTCGGTTTTTGGAAGTGTCGGAGAAGTAGACATCTCCGTTCGGTCCAACAGCCGAGCCCCTCAACACGAGTCTTCGTGATAGCGCCTCATGTTGTCGTTGGCCCCGCTGTCGGGCAGGTTGTGATCGAACCAGCTGTTCGCCGCTATATCGGGCTTCTGAAAAGGCAAGGATAGGGCCTTCGGCCCTTGAATGGCGTGGGCGCTACGTGGCGGCGACAATAAGGGGAGCAACGCCGCAGAGGCAATCAAGAGAACGGGCCAGAACCTGACCATCACTCGAACGCCACGCTCGAAATGATTAGATCCGTTTTGGCCCGCAGTGGGGAGTCTTCGTCTGGGACACCAACTATTTCTAGAACGAAGCCCTCTCTAGGCACATCGATGACGACAAATGGCTCACCGGTGCCCTCACCCTGATACTGTAACAGCCGCGTCTGCGCCACGATCCCTCCAACGTCGATGTCCTTACTCGAGAGGATTGTGAGCGGCAGCGGCGACTCTCGGTCGCGGTCCGCGAGCCACTCATCGAGAGTAAGGCGGCCTGGGTTTAGAACCGCGTAAATCTCGAACTTCACGAGATTCGGGTCGGGCTTGTCTGGCCCAGTGGGAGGAGGGCCGCTCCAGATTACGACGTAGGACGCCGTCGTTGGGTCAGTCTCGGTGTCGCCTGGATTGACAAGCCAATCTGAGGGATATCTCAGCGAATAACCGTAGGCGGTGTTCGTCAGGGTCTTGAAGTCAGGGTTAGGCGAGGCTGTCGCATTAGGCCCTTGCGTAGCGTCAGGAGTTGCCGTGGCCGCCGTCGGCGCGGGCGCGATCTCTTCCTCAGCGTCTCCACACGAGATCAGGATGGCTGTCAGCGCGACTGGCGCGATTAACACCGCAGGCAAGGGCAGTCTCACAGCGCCTCAAACATCCTCTCTGCACAGCCACATGTCAACGTCGGCTACATCGGCTACTGGAGGGCGGACAGGGTGTATTCTCTCTCTCATGCACCCCAATGCTCACGTTTCTGAAGTTTCCGAGGAGCGCCAGTTGCTATTTTCCAGGTTCGCAGGCGGGCTGCGGCCACCCCGCCTCTTGGCCATAGGCGGGAGCAGGCCGTCAAAAGCGCTAGTCTAACGCGGTCGGCTGAATAACGCCGATGCGGTTCTTCGTACCATCAGAGAAATAAAGGGTCCCATCCGGCGCAACCGCAAGACCCTCTACTCGCGTGCGGCTGATCACGATGTCTTCGTTACACTCCACCTCTATTGGGCAACTGATGCTTTCACCCTTCACCACGTCTGCGGGCAACTCGCGCTGAGAGAGGGATTCTCCGGTAAGCGTCAGCTCTAGGATCATTCCGGAGTCCCTGCCGGCAACCCATACGCGATCGTTGGAGGCGACGATTCGGTAGATCGCGTCACCACGTTCAGCTTGGACTTCGCGTCTGATGTCGTCAGTGGTCGGGTCAATAAACTGAATCAGGCCGTGGTTCCTGGCGATGACTAGCGAGTTCCCGTCTAGTCCCAGTATTTCAAGGGAACCACCTGCCAACTCCTTGTACTCGCCCGCCGAGATTATCGCCGTCCGCGCACCTGCGCTCGCAGTTCCGAGCCAGTTTGTGATGTACAGTCCGTTAGTAGTGGCTTCGATCCCGTACACGGGACCGAAGCCCTCTGGCACCGGTATCTCATCGACGACTTTCATCGCGCCTAGGTCCACAACGGCGATCGCGCTAACGTTCATGCGTGATACATAGGCCTCCCCGGACGGAGATATGCTTAGGTCGGTGACCCATGTGCCCTCCGCCGGTATCGGCAGGGCTTCGGCGTCGCCCGTTGGCGGCAGTGATACCGTTAGGAATGCGTCGGCTTCAGGATCGAAGACGGTGACGATATCTCCATATGCCAACACCAGCCGCCCATCGGGGGCAGATTCGATGAAACCGAAGAGATTGGACGCGGGACTGTCCGGCAGGGCGTATGACTTGATTTCAGGTGATTGGGGATTGTACCGGCTTAGTCGGTGGCCGGAGTCTCCACCCGTGAACAACGGAACCCAGAGGGTCCCCGCGCTGTCCACAGCCAAGTCTCCCGGAGGGAGCTCTAAGCTATCGAGGTCGCTTGGGAACCCGACACTGCCTTCGCCAGGATTGGAAATAGGAAGTCCGGCTTGGGCCTTGTCGGACGCCGGGAGCGGGGCGTCATCGGGCGCAAGAATGAACGCGAAGACAACTCCCACTGCCCCGCCCAACACTAGTCCGGAGACGAGGATCCACACGATCTGCCGGATCCGCACTGTCATGGCCTCGTCGCGTAGAACGAATAATAGTTGATCAGGCCCCAGCGTTGGTACGGCGGATGCGCATATATGTATGATGGCACGGTCGTCCACAGCTGCCATGAGGAGTAGTTGAAGTACTTCACGCCGTAGCACGAGCAAGAAGCCAGGCAGTTGGTGGTTGTCCCGAAGCACTGATTATTTAGCGGCTCGATGCTTGAATGATTGTGTATCTCTGTGTTGGCGTCGATTCGCCCAAATGGGTCACGCATGAAGTTGACGTCCATAGGCGGACTGGTAGGGGATCCTCGCCGCAGCCACCATGTATAAACGTAAACGCCGCCGCAATATCCCTCCCATTGGTTCGGTACGTACTGTGCATACACGGAATCGAACGTGCCACCGGGAAGTCCTCGATCTACCCAGCCGTACGCTGGGAAGCACGCGTCCCCGCGCCTGATCTCTGTGTACAAGTGCGGTGAAGATAGCGATCCACCATTGCTGTAAGGTATCTCTCCCTCCCAGAAGCCAGCTTGAAGCCACGTCGAAGTTCCAGTGGTGTCCAGCGCACCCACCCAACTCGCAACGACGTCGTCGGTGGGATCGATCAGCGAAACGTCTTGCGCTTTGATCCAACCACCAACCCCAGGTGCGGAATACGAGTATTGCCCAGCGTAGTACTTGGTGCAGTTCATGTAGTGGCCTTGACAGTCTGGTTCCAAGTGTGTTGCGCGCACCTCCGAGGTAACCGAATAGCCCCCCGCAAACGCGAGGATGAATGCAAGAACGCCAAGGGCCAGTCTTAGCCTCACTTTTTGCCTACCCTCATCTCGCACTGTACGCCCTGCTGTCAATGGCGCTTGCGAGCGGACGACCCGGCGCTCTTGACTATCCCCACGGGGCTGGGCCACAATGCAGTTAGCACTCCGCCCCTGTGAGTGCTAATATCGCACCCCGAAACTACAAAACGAACTTCGCCCCGGCCCCGGGGCCCAGCCCATACCAGAAGGAGTAACCCATGGCCAAGCAACTGCTCTTCGACGAGGCCGCGCGACACGCGCTGAAGAACGGCGTCGACGCCCTCGCCGATGCCGTCAAGATCACCCTCGGCCCCAAGGGCCGCAACGTCGTCCTCGAGAAGAAGTTCGGCTCGCCGACGATCACCAACGACGGCGTAACGATCGCCAAGGACATCGAGCTGGAAGACCCGTTCGAGAACATCGGCGCCCAGCTCGCCAAGGAGATCGCCTCGAAGACCAACGACATCGCCGGCGACGGCACGACGACCGCGACGGTCCTCGGCCAGGCGATCGTCCACGAAGGACTGAAGAACGTCGCCGCCGGCGCCAACCCGATGGCCCTGAAGCGGGGCATCGAGCAGGCGGCACAGGTTGTCGTCGGCTACATCAAGACCCACTCCGTCAAGGTCACGGCGCGAGCCCAGATGTCGCAGGTCGCGGCGATCTCCGCCAACAACGACGCGGAGATCGGCGAGCTGATCGCCGAAGTGATGGAGAAGGTCGGCAAGGACGGCGTCATCACCGTCGAAGAGTCGAAGGGCATCAAGACCGAGACAGAGTTCGTCGAAGGCATGAACTTCGACCGCGGTTACATCAGCCCCTACTTCGTCACCAACCCGGAGCGCATGGAGGCGGTGATCGACGAACCCTACGTACTGATCACCGACAAGAAGCTCTCCGCCGTCAACGACATCCTGCCGGTCCTCGAGAAGGTGCTTCAGAGCGGCAGCAAGAACCTGCTGATCGTCGCCGACGACGTAGACGGCGAGGCGCTCGCCACGCTGGCCGTCAACCGGCTGCGCGGCACGCTCAACGTCGTCGCGGTCAAGGCGCCGGGCTTCGGCGACCGCCGCAAGGACAACCTCGGCGACCTGGCCACGGTCACGGGCGGCACGCTGATCAGCGAGGAACTCGGTCGCAAGCTGGACGCCACGGAGCTGGTGGACCTGGGCCGCGCGCGCAAGGTCGTCGTCACGAAGGACGAGACGACGATCGTCCAGGGAGCGGGCTCGCCCAAGGCGATGCAGGGCCGCGTTCAGGCCGTCAAGGGCGCGATCGAAGCCGCGACGTCTGACTGGGACAAAGAGAAGCTCCAGGAGCGACTTGGCAAGCTCACCGGCAGCGTCGCCGTGATCAAGGTCGGCGCGGCTACGGAGACCGAGCTGAAGGAGCGCAAGCACCGCGTCGAGGACGCCGTCCAGGCGACCCGTGCGGCCGTCGAAGAGGGCATCGTGTCCGGCGGTGGCGTCGCGTTCATCAACGCGCTGCCCGCTCTCGAGAAGATGAGCCTCACCAGCGACGAGGCCACCGGCGCCAACATCCTCAAGCGCGCGCTGGAGGAGCCCCTGCGCCGTATCGCCGCAAACGCCGGCCAGGATGGCTCGGTGATTGTGCAGAAGGTGAAGACGCTGAAGGTCGGCGAAGGCTACGACGCCGCGAGGAACGACTACGGCAACATGATCAAGCGCGGCATCGTCGACCCGGTCAAGGTCACGCGCTCGGCGCTGGAGAACGCGGTCAGCATCGCTTCGATGGTCCTGACGACGAATTGCCTGGTCGCTGAGATCCCGGAGAAGAAGGGCGCAATGGCCGCACCGTCAATGTCGGATATGTACTAGGCCTTCGGCCTGGAGCAAGGAACTGGGAACACGAGGGTTCTGTTCGTTGTTCAACATTCGGGGTGCCAGATGGGCGTATCCGGACGGGATTCCGTCGTTATAATTGACTGAGAGGCGACAACAAACTTTGTTTACGGAGAATGGTGAAATGATCGATCTCGAAGAGTTGAAGCGAGTGGTGGATCACGCGGACGTCTTTACCATCGGCTTCCGCATGTTCCCCGAGCGCCTGATCGTTGACACGCGCAGCGAGGGCGAAACGCCGCCCCTGATCCGCGTCGTCGAGCCGGTGGCGACCGTCGAGGAGCGCTTCTTCTGGCTCGGCAAGGAGAGGCCGCAGTTCAGCGTGCCGGAACGGTTCACGTTCTTCGTCTGGCCGCACTCGATCCGCTTCTTCGAAGACTCGGGCCTCGGCGAGCTGATCCGCACGCGCGTGTACCCGATCGATCCCGAGAGCGGGACGACGCAGGTGGCGGACAGCATCCACCAGCTGCACATCCTGGAACGACGGGCGGAGCGCGACGCGATCATCGGGCGAAACTATCACCCGCTCTGGGAACGCAGCCCGAACTAGCACGAACGAGAGATACTCGAAAGGCCGTCCGTAAGCGGGCGGCCTTTTCGCTTGGTTCCTCTGCTGGTACGCTTCGCCTGCCCACTCACTTCAAGGAGGTACTCGATGGAACAACATGCGGTGAACCCGTGGACCTGGCAAGACAACTTCGGCTTCTCGCAGGCGATCGAATTCAGCGGCCACAGCCGAGTGCTTGTCTGCGCGGGGCAGACGTCCGTCGACGAGAACGGCACGCCGGTCAATGCTGGCGATATGAACGCGCAGGTTGGCAAGGCGCTCGACAACCTTGAGGCGGTGCTCCAGAAGGCGGGTATGACCCTGGCGAACGTCGTGCGGCTCAACCTGTACACGACCGATGTGGACGCCATTTTCCCGGCGCTGCCGGTGTGGGCCGGGCGCCTCGCAGCTGCCGGCTGCAAGCCCGCGAGTACGCTCCTTGGTGTGCAGCGTTTGGCGTTCCCGGAACTAATGGTCGAGATGGAAGCGACCGCCGTCGCATAAGCTGACGCGGTGAGCGACCTCTACGGCGCGATCGACCTCGGCGGTACCAACGTCCGCGCGATCGTTGCCGATCTCGACGGCAACGTCCACGGCGACGACAAGCGTCGTTCCCGGGCGAACCAAGGGCTCGACGTCACGATCGAGACGCTGCTCGAAGCGCTGGCGGAGGCGTGCGGGAAAGCGGGCACCGCCGCTGAGTCGCTGAATAGCCTCGGCATCTGCACGCCGGGTTGGGTTGACTCGGAGAACGGGATCGTCCCGGCGGCGCCGCAGTTGGTCGGCTGGCGCGACGTGCCCATCGTCGAGCTGCTCGAAGAACGGCTTGGCCTGCCGGTGCGCCTGGAGAACGACGCCAACGCCGCCGCGCTGGGCGAGAACACGTACGGCGCGGGCCGGGGCACGAATCACATGCTGTACATCACCGTGAGTACAGGCATCGGCGCGGGCATCATCGTCGACGGCAAGCTCTACGGCGGAGCGAAGGGCTCCGCTGGCGAGATCGGGCACACGATCGTTGACCCGAATGGCCCGAAGTGCGGCTGCGGGAATCACGGGTGCCTTGAGGCGATCAGCTCCGGTACGGCAATTAGCCGCCGGGGCGAGGAAGCCATCGCGGAAGGGAGGTCCGAGGCGCTCGCCGCCATCAAGCAGCGAGAAGGCCGGCTCAGCGCGCGGTTCGTGGCCGAGGCTGCGGAAGCCGGGGACGAGACCAGCCGGGCGATCTTCGACGACGCAGGCCGGTATCTCGGCATCGCGCTGGCCAACGCCGTGAACCTGCTGAGCCCCGAGGCGATTGTCCTGGGTGGCGGTGTCATGAGCTCGCAAGCCTTGTTCATGCCGCGAGCTGAGGCGACGATGCGGGAGTTCGCGCTCGATGAACCGCTGAAGTACGTGCGCCTGGCGACGAGCGAATTGAAGGACCTCGCCGGGCCGCTGGGGATGATCGCTCGGCTTCGTCAGCTGGCGGACGGGCTGTGATAGCGGACGTCGAAGTTCGCGACGCCGGGGTCAAGGGAAAGGGCGTCTTCGCTCTGCGGGACTTCTCGCGCGGCGAGTTCATCTTCCGCCGCCGCCACGGGCGCGTCGTAACCGAGGCTGAGTTGCCGTCGTTGAGCGATGAGGACATCATGCACTTGTGTGAGCTGGACTGGGATCGTTTCGCGGTCCTGCAGCCGCCCGGCTGTTACCTTAACCACTCGTGTGATCCGAACGCGATGCGTAGCGGTGTGAAGGTCTTCGCCTGGCGACCCATCAGCGCCGGCGACGAGATTGTCATCGACTACCGTCTCAACGCATTCGGAGGCGAGCGATGGCCTTGCCTCTGCGGAAGCGTCAATTGCCTCGGCTACGTGGGAGCCGGAGGCTTCTTCGCGATGGACCCGCAGCGCCAGCAAGAGTATCTGCCGCACGCGCCCTCGTTCATCCGCGCAGAGTATCGGCGCCTGCAGCGAGTTGGCTAGGCTTTCGCGCGCCGCCAGTGTCGTTCGTGGCGGCCCGGCCGTCGGGCCTTCGTCTCCTCGATCTCAAGCTCTGGCGCAACGTTCGCGCGCTCGCGCTCGACGATCGGGTGGCAGACCGTGATGGTCTGGGCGAGGCGCGAGGCGATCTCGCCGGCCAGCGCTTCGGAAGGTGGGTCGTAAGGAATGGTCTGGTGGAGGCGCGACCAGGAGGCCGTCCACTCCTCGAGTTCGAGCTGGGGGCCGAGCTGCGCCTGGATCTCCGGCATGTAGGGCGCGATCAGCTCCGCCCAGCGGTACGAGAAGTCGCGCGGCCCCTCGAAATGCAGGCCGATCTCGATGCGCTCCGTCTTGCGCGTCAGGCAGACCTCGTAGTGCACCTTCGGGGAGTGAAAGTGCACCTGGAACCAGACGAAACGGACGCGGTGTGTGCAGGCGTTGCGGAGGGCGGTGGGCAGGGCGGCAAGCGTTTCTTGTTCGATAAGCGCCATGAAGTCGCTGACGCGGAGGCGTGGTGCCATGCGTTCAGAGTGGCCCGTCAGTGTATGCGGGTCAACCCACGGACGGCGCGTTAGTCCTCTTCGGAGCAAGGCGCAGGGTTGGCGCAAAACACTGCGGGTTCTGGCAGTAGCTGCGACCACCCCAGCACGAGAACGGCCATGATGAGCAGCGTGACGATCGCCGCGATCGTCGAAGAAATGATCCTGCGACGCAATGCCACTTGCGTTATCCCTTCCACAAATAGACCGCTGCAATCATACGCGTTTCGGTGTTCGTTTGGGATGGCGCTGCTACAATGCGGGCGACTGGTCCGTTTAGCGACAGACCCGGGAGCCGGGTCAGGAGGACTGGATGAGTACGATCATCATCGTCGGCGTGATCATCGCGATCATCGTGATCGTGGGGCTGATCTTTGTCGGCATGTACAACGGCCTCGTGCGGGGCCGGAACCGCGTCAAAGAGGCCTGGTCCGGGATCGACGTCCAACTGCGGCGCCGCGCCAGCCTTGTCCCCAACCTTGTGGAGACGGTGAAGGGCTATGCCACACACGAGCGCGAGACGTTCGAAGCTGTGACCCGAGCCCGTGCACAGCTCGACCGCGCGGGTACTCCCGGCGAGGCGGCAGCGGCCAACAACATGCTCACCAGCACGCTGCGCAGCCTCTTCGCAGTTGCCGAGGCGTATCCGGAACTGCAGGCGGCGGAGAACTTCCGCCAGCTCCAGTCCGAACTCTCCGACATCGAGGAGAAGATCGCCTTCGCGCGACAGTTCTACAACTCGAACGTCCTCGACTACAACAACCGAATCCAGACCGTTCCATCCGTGTTCATCGCGAACATGTTCGGTTTCGGGCCGGAGGAATTCTTCGAGGCGGACGAGGAAGGGCGCGCAGAGGTGCGTGTCGACTTCACTCCCGAGCCGGCGGCACCGACAGCGCCGCCTGCGGACACAACGGGCGGCACCACCGGCGGCACGGGTACGACGGCCTAAGACGTCCTTTTGATGGACGACACGTCCCAGGCCCCGCTGGAGCGGGTGCTGATCTGGGACCAGATCGGCGCGAACAAGTGGCGCACGGTGCTCTTGATCGTGGGCTTCGTGGTGTTCGTCGCCCTGTTCTTCGCGGCCATCGGCACAGTCGTCTCGACGTACGCTGGCACTAGCCCGTCCGTTGATCCGAAGCTGACGATCCAGATCGCCATTGCGTCGGCGCTGATCGCAACGGCCGTCGGCATTCTCATGTACTTTGTTTCGACGGCGACGGTGCTGGCGATTTCCGGTGCTCACGAGGCCACCAAGGCCGAGGAGCCGGAACTCTATCGGGTTGTAGAGAACCTCAGCATCGGTTCGGGGCTGCCGATGCCCAAAGTCTGGGTGATGGAGGACAGCGCTCCAAACGCCTTTGCCACGGGTCGGGACCCGCAGAACGCCCACGTCGCGGCGACGCGCGGGCTGATCGAGAAGCTCGACAAGTCTGAGCTTGAGGCCGTGATGGCGCACGAGATGTCGCACATCGGCAACTACGATACGCGCATCATGACGACGGTCGCTGTTGTGGTCGGGCTCGTCGCGCTGGCTTCGGACTTGATGCTACGCTTCACCTGGTACGGTGCCGGGGCCCGCCAGGGCAACAAGGGCAAGGGCGAGAATGCCCTCGCCCTGATCATTCTTGCTGTCGCGGTCCTGTTCCTGATTCTGTCGCCGTTCATTGCTTCGGCGATGCGCTTCGCCCTCTCACGCCAGCGCGAGTACCTGGCGGACGCTTCGGGAGCGCTGCTGTGCCGGAACCCCGGGGCGCTGGCGAGTGCGCTCGAGAAGATCGCGGCGGACCCGGAGCCACTCGAGGTCGCGAACAAGGCGACGGCGCACATGTACATCGAGAACCCGCTGAAGGAGCACAAAAGCTTTTTGAACAACCTCTTCGCGACGCACCCGCCCGTCGACGAGCGGATTCGGCTCCTGCGGGCGATGGGCGGCTAGCGATGGCGCCCGAACTCAGGTTGGCGCGACCCGAAGAGGTGGAGGCGATTCGCATGCTCATCGTCTCCGAAGGGATGCCGGCGATGGAGGTCGAGGAGTGGCTGTCGCATTTCTGGGTGCTGGATGAGGGTGGCAAGCTGGTCGGCTGCGCGGGGATCGAGCTATACGGCGAGGCTGCGGTGCTACGGTCCGTGATGGTCGATCCGTCACTGAGGGGGACGGGAGAAGGTCAGCGGATGATCACGCGGGCGCTGGACGACGCACGAGAGGGCGGTGCGCGGCGCTGCTATCTGTTCACGATGACGGCGGTCGACCTCTTCCCGCGATGGGGTTTCGAGCGATGCAGGCTTGATGACTTCGAGCCGGCGGTCCGGGAGTCGTGGCAGTGGCGCGGCGTGTCGGAGCATGAGCAGCTGCGGGACGTGTTGATCCCGATGCGCGCCGACCTCTAGGCGACGACTTCGACGCCCGCGCCTGCGACCACTTCGCCGATAGCCCAGACCGGCAGGCCGGCGGCCCGGAAACGCTCCTGGGCGGCGACGGCGCGATCTTGCGCTACGGCCATCAGGAGGCCGCCTGAGGTTTGTGGGTCCCAGAGGACGTGGGTCATCGCCTCGCTGACGTTTGGATCCATGCGCACGTGCTCGCCGTAGAACTTGCGGTTGCGGGCCGCGCCGCCGGTCGTGATGCCGCGCTGGGCGTAGTCGAGCGCGCCCGGGAGGACGGGCACCGCGGGCGCGATGATGAGGAGGCAGGCGCTGCTGGCGGCGGCAACCTCGCGGGCGTGGCCGAGGAGGCTGTAGCCGGTGACGTCGGTCATCGCATGAGCGCCGATTTCCCGCGCGATGTGCGAGGCGTGGCGGTTGAGCGTGGTCATGCTCTCGACGGCGCCCGCGAGGTGGTCCGCTGTGGCTTCGTCGCGGCTGGCGGCCGTGGTGATGATGCCGGTGCCGAGCGCCTTCGTCAGCAGCAGCACGTCGCCGGGCTGCGCGCCGCCTTTGCGGAAGATGCTGTCGGGGCGGACCAGGCCCATGACGCAGAGGCCGTACTTCGGCTCGGCGTCGATGATCGTGTGGCCGCCGGCGACGACGCCGCCCGCCTCGCGGACCTTGTCGGCGCCGCCGCGGATCACCTTTGCGACGGTGTCCGGCGCCATGTCCTCGGGGAACGCCGCGACGTTCAGCGCCAGCACGACTTCGCCGCCCATTGCGTAGACATCGCTCATCGCGTTGGTAGCGGAGATCGCGCCGTAGTCGTACGGATCGTCGACGAGCGGCGCGAAGAAGTCGACGGTGAGGACGACGGCTTGTTCGTCGCTCAGGCGGTAGACAGCAGCATCGTCTGGGACGGCGAGGCCGACCAGCAGTTCGGGGTTCGTGCTGGCGATGTCCGAGAGATGACGCAGCACCTGCGAGAGCGCCTCCATGCCCGCCTTGCCCGCGCAGCCGGCGCAGGAGGCGAGCTTCGTCAGGCGTTCCGTATCCCCGGCCATGCCGCTCCTTTCGCGTAACCTGTTCGTTGTCAGTATACGGTTGCTATGATCCGACGTACGCTCGCTTGCGCCCTCCTCGCCCCGCCGCTGGCTCTCGCCTGCGGCGGTGGCGACAGCCCGTTCGACCCGACCGGCACTCCCTTTGTCGTCGTCGAGCCGCCTGGCGCCGAGCGCACGGCGACGAATCGCTCCGAGGCCGATGAGACGGGGGCGGCCGAGCCGGAACCACCGGGCGACGGCGAACTCGTGTCACTTGAGTGGCTGGCCGGTGGGGACTTCCCTTCTGTGCCGTCGGCGTTCGTCTCGCCGGTGCAAAACGCGGAGCTTCGCGCCGCCATTCAGGGCGCGCTGGCCGGCCAAGAGGGCCGCTTCTCTGTAATCGTCCACAACTTGGCAGACGGGCGCTACGCTTCGTTGAAAGCTGGCGACACGTACTACGCCGCGAGTCTCTTCAAAGCGGCCGTCCTCCTGGAGGCGTATCGTCAGCGCGACTCGGGTGAACTGGATTTCGCGAAAGAAGTCGAAGTCACCAAGGCGGCGGCGGAGAACGATCTCGGCACGCTCGAGTACCTGGAGATCGAAATCGGCGACAAGGTGACGATCGGCGACGCGGTCAAGGCGATGATCGTTGTCAGCGACACGACGCTCGGTAACCTGGTGCTTGAGGAAGTCGGTTATTCGAACGTCGACGACACACTGCGCGAAATCGGCGCCAGCACGATGACGGTCAGTGACACCGAACTGCCGACCACGGCCGCGGATATGGCGGCGCTCGTCGGCGCGATCGCGCGTGGAGACGGCGTCTCGGAGGCGTCGCGCCAGGAGATGCTTTCGCTTATGGCACAGGAGTGGTTCGCTGAAGGCGTCGTCGCCGGCCTGCCAGCGGGCACGCTTTATGCGCACAAGACCGGCAGCTACACGGACGCGACGCATGACGTAGCGATCGTCGAGGGGCCAGCCGGCCCGTACCTCATCGCAGTGCTCTCGGACCGTTCGTCTGAGTGGGAGCCGATCGCTGACGTCTCGGCTGCGGTCTGGCAGTACTTCGCCGAGAATCCGTAGACTGGCGGCATGCCGCCCCGCAGGAAGACGCGCACGCTGACGCCCGCCGAGATCGTGCGCCGCCTGGCTGTGTTGTACGGAGAGCCGGACTGGCGCCCGCACGGCGACCCGATCACCGAGCTGGTGCTGACGATCCTTTCGCAGAACACCAACGACACAAACTCCGGCCGCGCCTTCATGCGACTGCGCAAGCGCTTCGATAGCTGGGATGCGCTGGCAGAAGCGCCGGTCGAAGAGATCGAGCGCGAGATCGCCGTTGGCGGCCTGGCGAAGCAGAAGGCGCCGCGGATCAAGGCTGCGCTTGGCGCCGTCCGGGACAAGAGCGGTTCGTTCGACCTCGAGTTCTTGCGCGACCTGCCGCTCGACGAGGCCAAGGCATGGCTTCGGGGGCTGAATGGTGTCGGACCGAAGACCGCCGCATGTGTTCTGATGTTCGCGCTCGGGCGGCCGGCGCTGCCCGTCGACACGCACGTCCACCGAGTCGCCCAGCGCCTTGGACTGGTGCCGACGAAGGCGACGCCTGAGAAGGCGCACGACATCTTGGAGTCTGGCCTCGAGCCTGACCTTGTCTACCCGATGCACATCTCGCTGATTAAGCACGGACGGCGACTTTGCCGTGCGCAGCGCCCGTTGTGCGGCGAATGCCCCCTGCTGGAAGGCTGTCCGGCGGGGCAGGTGTTTGTGGGCGCTTGACAGCGTCTGCGCTTGCCCCTACCATCACTAAATCATGCTTCTCGCACTCGAAAGCCGCGTTCGACGACCGCGTCCCAACAGTGGGGCGGTCGCGAATGTCTTTCGATAGCGAGACCTGACACCAGTCGCAAGGCGATTTGTGAGCCCCACCGCTAGCCAGTGGTGGGGTGATTTCATTTCTGGAGAAGTAGCATGGTCAAAGTCGGAATCTTAAACGTAACGGGATACGCGGGCGCTGAACTCGCGCGCCTGCTCTACAACCATCCCGAAGTCGAGGTCGTCTCGGTCACCGGTCGTACCGATGCCGGCAAGCAACTGGCGGAGGTGTTCCCTCACCTCGCCTCCTATGACCTGACGATCGAGGATGAACTAAGCGGCAGCGTCGACTTCGCGTTCTCGGCGCTGCCGCACGCTGCCAGCGCGGAAGCCTGCGCGCCGCTCGTTCGCGCGGGTATCCCTGTTGTTGACATCAGCGCCGACTTCCGGTTGAAAGATGTCGACATGTACCGCGAGTGGTACGGCGTTGAGCACCCGGCGCAAGACCTGCTGCCCGGAGCTGTATACGGCCTGCCGGAACTATACCGGGAGGCGATCAAGACCGCGAAGCTCATCGCGAACCCCGGTTGCTTTCCGGAGAGCGCGCTCATCGCGCTGGCGCCTGCAATCAAGGCCGGGATCATCGCGCCGGAGATCATCATCGACTCGAAGTCGGGCGTGTCGGGCGCAGGGCGCGGGCTCAAATTGAACCTCCACCTCGGCGAAGCGGGCGAGAACGTTTCGGCTTACGGCCTCGACGGTCACCGTCACTGGCCCGAGATGAATCAAGAGATCGTCGCGATGTGGCCGCCGGTGGAGGCGCCGCGGACATCGGCCCCGCGTATCACCTTCACTCCGCACCTCATTCCGATGACGCGTGGCATCCTGACAACGGCTTACGCGTCGCTCTGGCCCGGCGGCCTGCCCGCGGGTGACGCTGGGAAGGCCGCCATGTGTGACATCTACGAGCAGTTCTACGAAAAGGAGCCTTTCGTTCGGGTAGCCGATGCGCCGCCGTCTACCAAGCAGACGCGCGGCAGCAACATGTGCCTGGTCTACCCGACGATCGACATCCGGACCGAGCGCCTCGTCGTCGTGAGCGTCCTCGACAACCTGGTCAAGGGCGCGGCGGGGCAGGCGATCCAGAACATGAACCTGATGCTGGGCATGCCGGAGACGATGGCGCTCGACATGCCTGCTGTATATCCGTAAGGAGAGGAAAATGGTTATGGCTAAGGCGCAGACAAGCGAAATCGAAATCATCCAGGGCGGTGGCGTCACCACACCGAAAGGCTTCACAGCAGGCGCGATCCACGTCGGTGTCCGGACCGATTGGACGAAGCTCGACGTTGGGATGATTTACTCAGAAGTGCCGTGCAAGGCCGCCGCTACCTATACCAGCAACACGCTGAAGGCGGCTCCGCTCCTGGTCTGCAAGGAGCATTTGAAGAACGGTCACGCGCAGGCGATCGTCGCCAATGCCGGATGCGCGAACGCCGCGACCGGGCAGCAAGGCTGGGACAACGCGGTGACGATGGCGCAGTTGGCGGGTAAGAAGCTTGGCATCGACCCGCACGACGTGATCGTCGCGTCGACCGGCGTCATCGGAACGCAACTGCCGATGGACCGCATCAGCAGCGGCATCGAGAAGATCGAGCTCGGCTCGTATGGTGGTCTCAACTTCGCAAATGCGATCATGACCACGGACACCGTTGTGAAGCACCTCGCGGTGAGGGCAGGAGACTGGACGATCGGCGCTGCCTGCAAGGGCGTGGGCATGATCCACCCGAACATGGCGACGATGCTCTGCTTCATTACCACGGACTCGCCCGCGCAGCACGACTTCCTCCAGGCGTCGCTCAAGGAGGCGGTGGATGTGTCGTTCAACATGGTCGACATAGACAACGACACGAGCACGAACGACATGGCGGTCGTGCTGGCCAACGGCCTCGCGGGCGGCGAGCCGGTGACCGACGGGCACCCGCAAGCGGCGGCGTTCCAGAAGGCGCTGACGCTCGTCTGCACCAGCATGGCCCGCATGATGGTGCAGGACGCCGAGGGCGGTACGAAGCTGATCGAGACGAAGGTCCAGGGTGCGGCTACGGCGAGCGACGCACGCAAGGCTGCGCGCGAGATCGTTTCGTCCGTAGGTGTGAAGACCGCGATGTACGGCGAAGACCCGAACTGGGGCCGCATCCTCGCCGCGATTGGCAACAGCGGAGCGACGTGGTCGCCAGAAACCACGAAGCTCTACCTTGGTCAGCCGGACGGTGGAGAGATCTGCCTCTACGCCGACGGTGCGCCGCAGAAGTACGACGTTGCAGCGGCGAAGGCCTGCCTCGCGCCGAGCGAAATCTTCGTGCGCGTGGTGCTCGGCGACGCGGATGGGGCGGCGACAGCCTGGGGGTCTGACCTGACTGAGGACTTCGTCCGCTTCAACAGTATGTACACGACATGAGCGAGATCATCGTCGTTAAGATCGGCGGCTCGACGCTTGGCAGCCACGACACGGCCTTGGCGGACGTGGCGGAGCTTCAGCGGCGCGGCGCGCGGCCGGTCGTCGTGCACGGCGGTGGGGCTCTCATCAGCGACTGGTTGGAACGCCTCGGCGTATCGACGAAATTCGAGCGTGGACTGCGGGTGACCGATGAGGCGTCGCTCGACGTAGTTATCGCCGTACTGGCGGGGCTCGTCAACAAGCAGCTTGTCGCGTCCCTCTTGAATCTCGGCTCTCGTGCACACGGCCTCTCGGGCGCCGACGAGGGCTTGCTGCAGGCGGCTGTCCGCGATTCGGCGCTCGGGTTCGTTGGCGATATCACTTCCGTCGATCCCATGCCGGTCCTGCGCATCGTGGAGAGTGGTGCTGTGCCTGTGATCGCGCCGATCGGAATCGAGTATCGTGAAGGTGCGGCGACGGGCCAGTTGCTCAACATCAACGCAGACACCGCCGCCGGCGCGATTGCTGCCGCGATCGGCGCCTCGCGCCTCGTGTTTCTAACGGACGTCCCAGGCGTGAAGTCGAACGGAGCGGTGCTCGACGCGCTCTCCGAGGCGCAGGCGCACGAAATGATGGGCGCCGGCGTGATCGAAGGCGGTATGATTCCGAAGGTCGAGGCCTGCCTGCGCGCGGCGTCGGCTGGAGCACGCGCGGCGATCGCCGATGGCCGAGAGGAACGCGCGTTGCTCGGGGTCATCGATGGCACCCGCGCCGGGACATTGGTAGGCCAGGAGTGAGCATGAAGACCGAGAACTGGATCGAAGTCGAACACGATTACTACTTCCAGACGGGGAAGCGCCTGCCGGTCATCCTCGACCACGGCGAGGGCACCAAGGTTTGGGACACGGACGGCAAAGAGTACCTGGACTTCGTCGGCGGAATCGCCGTCGTTAGCCTCGGTCACGCGCACCCGGTGGTGACCGAGGCGCTGACGCGGCAGGCGCAGAAGCTGGTAACGGTGTCGAACTACTACTACACCGTGCCGCAGCTCAAGCTTGCGAGGCTGCTGTGCGAGAGCAGCGGCATGGATAAGGCGTTTTTCTGCAACAGCGGCGCCGAGGCCGTCGAGGGGCTGATCAAGCTAGCCCGCAAGTGGGGCAAAGAAAAGCGCTACGGCGCCTACGAAATTATCGTCGCCGAGAACGCTTTCCACGGACGCACACTCGCTACCGTTACCGCCTCGGCAAACGAGCGCTACCGCGCTCCGTTCACGCCGCTGGTTGAGGGCTTCGTGCGGGTGCCGTTCAACGACATCGAGGCGATCAAGGCCGCGACCACCGGCAAGACCGTTGCTGTTCTCCTTGAGCCGCTTCAAGGCGAGGGCGGTGTCAACGTGCCGGACGACGACTACTTGCCCTCTGTGCGGCGCTGGTGTGACGAGGCCGGGATCCTCATGCTCCTCGACGAGGTGCAGACCGGCGCGGGGCGCACAGGCAAGATCTTCGCCTTCCAGCACTACGAGGGCGCGCAGCCAGACGCTCTGGCGGTCGCCAAGGCGCTGGCGGGCGGCGTGCCGATCGGGGCGTTCATGGCCAAGGACAGCTGCGCTCTCTTTGAGCGTGGGGAGCACGGGACCACCTTCGGCGGGAACGCGCTGGCGTGCGAGGTCGGGTACTCCGTGCTCAAGTACATCATCGACAACGACCTCCCGGCGCAGATCACGAAGCGGGGCGAACATCTGGAACGCCGCCTGCTATCGCTGGCGGACCGCCAGCCGATGATCACCGAGGTGCGCGGCAAGGGCCTGATCTGGGCGATCGAACTCGACCGCCCGGCTTCGGAGGAGATCGTCGTGCGCTGCCTTGACGCGGGCCTGCTGGTGAACGGCGTTAAGCCAACGGCATTGCGATTCGTCCCGCCGTTCACCGTCAGCGAGGAAGAGATCGACCGCGCGGTCGAGGTCATCGAAAAGGTACTGGCCGCAATGAGTGAAGAGAAGTGAGGGGCAATGGCTGAGAAGATCATACTGGCGTACTCGGGCGGGCTGGACACCTCCGTCGCGATTCGCTGGCTGAAGGAAGACAGAGGTTACGACGTGGTCGCGCTGACGGTCGATGTCGGCATGGACCGGCAGCGGGAGGAGTTGCAGTCGCGGGCGATGGAGGCAGGCGCAACAAGTTTCTTGTGGAGCGATGTGCAGGACGAGTTCGTGCGCCACTTCGTCTTCCCCGCTGTCATGGCCGGCGCGAAATACCAGGGCGTCTATCCGTTGGCGACAGCGCTGTCACGGCCGCTGATTGCGCGCGAGATGGTTGAGGCCGCCCGTCGCGAGGGTGCCACGGCCGTTGCGCACGGCTGCACTGGCAAGGGGAATGACCAAGTGCGCATCGATGTCTCCGTCAACGCGCTGGCGCCCGACTTGAAGATCGTGGCGCCGCTGCGTGAGTGGGAGATGGACCGCGAGTCGGAGATCGAATACGCCCAGGAGCACAACATCCCGATCTCGGTCACGAAGAAAAGCCCCTACAGCATCGACGAGAACCTGTACGGCCGCAGCATCGAGACCGGTGCGCTCGAGGACCCCTGGACAGAACCGCCGGACGACGTCTGGCTATGGACCAAGTCGCCTTCTGAAGCACCCGATGAGCCTGCATACGCCGAGATAGGCTTCGAGAGTGGTGTTCCGGTGTCACTGGACGGCAAGGTGATGGCCCCGGTGGCGCTCGTGAATGCACTGAACGAGATCGCTGGTGAGCACGGCATCGGCCGCATCGACACGGTCGAAGACCGGCTCGTCGGCATCAAGTCACGCGAGGTCTATGAGGCGCCGGCGGGCGTAGCGCTGTTGGCCGCGCACGAGGCAGTGGAATCGCTGACGCTCTCGAAGGAGCAGCGCCGCTTCAAGGCCAGGGTCGCGCAGGAATACGCGGACCTCGTCTACAACGGCCTCTGGTTCAGCGCGCACCATCAGGACCTGCAGGCGTACATCGAGAACACGCAGCGATATGTCACCGGCACCGCGCGCGTGAAGCTGCATAAGGGTACAGCGATGGTCGTCGGGCGGAAGTCTCCGAGGAGCCTGTATGACTTCTCGCTTGCGACCTATGACAAGGCGGACCAGTTCGACCGCACGGCCGCTGTTGGCTTCATCAGCATCTGGGGGCTCCCGTTGAAGGTGCAGTCGCAGGCTCAGTTGCTTGACGAGGAGAAGCGGGCTTAGTACAAGGGAGTTTGCACCATGAGTGGCGAAGTGGTCTCCATACACATCACTCCGGCGGCTGAGGCCGACCCCGCGCCGGTGGACTCCGTCCACGCGGAACCCGGACGAGGCCTGGAAGGCGACCGCTACTACAGCCACAGCGGCACCTATTCCGATACGCCCGGCACGGGGCGTGACGTGACGCTCATCGAGAGCGAGCAGATCGTGGCGATCGAGGCTGAGCACGGCATCAAGATCGAGCCCGGCCAGTCGCGAAGGAATATCACGACGCGCGGCATCAGGCTCAACGACCTCGTGGACCGCGAGTTGCGGGTCGGCGATGTCGTCCTGCGCGGCATGAGACTGTGCGAGCCGTGCGAGTACCTGGAGCGCAAGGTCGGCCAGCAGGGCACGATGAAGGCGCTTGTCCACCGGGGCGGGTTGCGCTGCGACATCGTCAGCGGCGGGACCATCAGCGTGGGCGACGAAATCTCGGTACTCTAGGGGACCTTCGCCGCGCTCACTCACGTTGTACTAAGCGGAGACTGTATTTGCCGCGAGCGCTCGTCGTTGCCCTGCTTCTGCTGACGATCGCCGTCGCCTGCAGCGATGACGACGGTGGGGCGGCTCCGGGTTCCGGCTCTCCAACCGGATCGCTCTTGCCGTCTTCAACCGCCAGTCCGGGTCAGACACTTGGCAACGAGTCGCCCACCGAAACGCCGTCCGGGCTCACTTACGTGATTCAGGCGGGCGATACGCTTTACTCGATCGCTAACCGGTTTGGCACGACGGTCGAGGCGATCGCGGCGGCGAACAGCATCACCGATCCGGGCGAGATTGAGGTTGGCCAGGAGATCGTCATTCCGGACGGGGTGCAGCCGACGGCGCCTCCAGCGACTCAGCCGCCGGCGGGTGAGACGCCACCCTCGACGGGCGCCGCGCAAGTGATTCGCTATGGGGATACGTCCCGCAACATTGTCGCGCTGACTTTCGATGCCGGGTCAGATGCGGGGTACTCGGTCCAGATCCTGGACACGCTCGCCGCCAACGGTCTGCACGCCAGCTTCGGCATGACCGGGAAGTTTGCAGAGGCGTATCCCACGCTGGTGAAGCGGATGGCTGATGAGGGCCACTCATTCATCAACCATACGTACTCGCACAGGTCATTCACCGGCAACTCGGACGGACTTGGCGGGCTTGGCCAGGCGGAGCGCTGGCAGGAGCTGGACCGGACCGAGCAGATCATCCGCGACCTGACCGGGGCGACAACCAAGCCGTACTTCCGCCCGCCGTACGGCGATTACGACGACTCGGTGAATGCAGACGTTGGCGCGCGCGGGTATGCGTACAACGTGATGTGGGCCGTCGACTCCCGCGGTTGGACGGGCATTCCGGCGGCGGAGATCACGGCGCGATGCTTGCAACTGGCCGAGCCGGGCGCGATCTATGTGTTCCACGTCGGCTCTGCGTCGCAGGACGGGCCCGCGCTGCAGTCGCTGATCGACGGCCTGCAGGCGGCCGGGTACCAGATCACGGACCTTCCCGGCTCGTTTGGCGAGTAGTTCACCCTTCCGCCAGCGCGCGCCGGTTCGGTAGAGTAGGCGTCGGCGGTAACCATGAGCATCGACGACGACACCACTGGCCCGCGGCCGATCACGACCGTCTTTTTCGACCTCGGCGATACGCTCTGGCATCTGCCCAAGATGCCGCCGCGCGGAGTGATCCGCGGCGAGACGATGCGCCGCGTCGAGGAAGTGATCCGGCGCTGGGGCTATGACATGAGCGGCGACCGGCCGTTCATCGGGCGCGACATCCGCTTCGCGGTTGAGGAGGAGACGCACCGCGCGTTCCACGGCGACTGCGTGGACCCCGGTTACCCGGAGCTGTGCCGCCGCGTTGCGCGAGAGCACGCCATGGAAGTGACGCCTGAGCAGGGCGCTGAACTCTGGGAGGCTTGGAACCTGGGCGGACTCTTCCTCGGCCGTGAACTGTTCCCCGATGTGATACCGACCCTAAGCGAGCTTCGCGACCGCGGTTTCCGGCTGGCCAGCGTGACCAACCGGGGCTACAGCGGGCCCGATTTCTGGGCGGAGGTTAACCACTTCGGCCTCGACCAGTTGTTCGAGGTGATCGTGGTGTCCTGCGACGTTGGTTACTTGAAGCCGCATCCGCGCATATACCAGGTCGCGCTCGAGCGACTCGACGTCGAAGCCGAGGAGTGCCTGATGGTCGGCGACAACCTGCGCGCCGACGTGGAAGGCCCGAAGACGCTCGGGATGGGAGCCGTCTGGCGCCGCCCGCCGCTCGGCGAGCCCGTCGAAGAGACGTCGGATGAGGTGGAAGTCGAGGGCCCGGTGCAGCCGGACTTCGCCATCGCGGAGATCGGCGAGCTGCTCGGCCTGCCGCCGCTACAACGCGCCTAGCGCATTACTCGATAACTGTGAAGGTCCACTCGTACGAATAGGTGTCCCCGGCATTGTCGCAGTAGCTGACAGCAGCGTCATGCTCGCCGAGGGTGAGCTCGCCTGTGTAGGTTGCGCCTCCCCCTGATGGCGGAACGTCAGCGGTACCAGCCAGGTTCATCAGCCCGGTCACTTCTTCGCCGTCCAAGCCGAACCGGAGTGGCGGTACCCCACTGACGCCGTAGCCAATCCGGAACGAAAACCCGACGCTGAGTAGTACTCCACGCACGTCTTCGGCCCCAAGATCTGAGGCATGAACGAGCGTGCCGTCAGGAGGAGTAACTGTCACAATATGCAACGTTGGCCACGAGCGAGGCGCAAGGTCATCGCCTGTGAAGATCGTTCCTGCGGACAGCGGAGTCTCGTGTGGCTCCTCGTTAACTACGGTGCTGGTTGGGCCAGCGTCGGCACCGCTGCAATCGCCTTCGGAATACGCGATATACGGACCTCCGGTTGCGCCGGGTCGAGGTCGTGGGGTAAAGGAATACAGCGGTAGCGTGCTGGATACCTTCGCCGTGGGGTCGGCTTGCAAGGGCGAAGCAGCGGCAGTCCCAGAAGTGGGCTGATCAACTCCAGCCTCATTCGAATCGCATGCGACCCATGCGAAAAGCATGGCTCCAAGCGTGACGGCCAGCAAACGCTTGGTCACTGGTACCTAGCACCCTGAGCCACACGTGGAGGTTGCCGGATGAATCCACGCAGTTGAGGCGACAATACTGTAGTCGTCCATCCGATACTTCTTTACACAGACGCGATAACTGCCGCTGGATGGGGCCGTGAACTGGACTAGCTCCGTATTTCCGTCATACGAATACGACGACGCGACCTGGGAACCGCCTGGGGCATAAACGCGTAAGTCAAGGTCGGTGCCTGGCTGCAGGTCGTACCCGGAATAGTCAGTTCGTACTGTCCACGTCAAAGCGGCCCTCACTTTCTCGAGGGCGGAGGCGTTGTAGTAAGTAGTTCCTACATCCCTCCCAGTCGAAGCTATTTGTGAACAGGGTTGCCGTAGACCATGTTAGCGCATAAGCGATGTGGTCTGCGCGCTCGAGATCGATTCCTCCTGCTCCAAGTATTTCCCCGTAGAGGGCATTTGACTCGCTGGCATCTCCGCTAATTGGGCGGTGAATCGCTGACGCCATCAATATCGCTTTGACGGCCTCCGGCTGAGATGCCAGCACTGACTGGCGATTGATCAGGAGTGCTACCGCGGCGCTAACATGCGGTGCGGCGAAGCTGGTGCCGCTCACGGTCGCAGTAGACGCGCCCGAACCGTTGGTAGTCGTAATGTTGACACCTGGTGCTCCAACCTCCGGCTTGTATCTGTCGCTATGGGTCGAGACTGGATCGAGATAGCAGGAGTCGCTGGCTACAGAGTCATCGTTCCACCCGGAGGGTGATGACCAAGTTCCCGCATCAGAAAAGCTCCCGACGGTGATCGCGTTGTATGCGATTCCTGGTGACACTACTTTGGGGGATGTGGAGGGGCAAGATCCCGGAATAGTGCCGATGTTTCCTGCAGAGTCGACCACGCTGGTTCGCCACGTGTAAACGAGATCGTCTTGATACCTAGTCATTGCCGTCGCTACACCGGCGCTATCGCGACCCCAACTATTGTTGATAACCGAGGCGCCTTGAATGACCGACCAAATAGTCGGCGGCATCAGGCTCTGATCTGAGTAGCTTTCGTCGCAAGACGCGGCGCCGAGGAGACTCGCGTTGTAGGCGACACCCTTGTAGGTCGAGTGGTCGCTGCTGACCACGCCAGCCACTTGGGTCTGGTGGTTGCCCTCCAATCCTATGCATGTACTAAGTCTGTTGGTGATGGGTCCCTGCAAATAGCTATTGTCGGTGCGGATGCCGCCTGCTTCTACTACGGCGACTTTCTTGCCGGTGCCTGTATAGCCAGCACTATTCACATATTGCGCGTGAACCGTATTCCTCGATACGTTCAGCGCGGGGGCGTGTGTATAGACCTGGTCTATCCATGCCACATCATCTCTTTTCGCGATCTCCGCAATCTGGCTCGATGTCGCTTCGGCTATGACCAAGGGTACGAGCTGGTCCCGATGAAGCACTTTCACGCCCTGCGACTCAAGGTACGCAACAAGGGGGGCCTCCGAATCCAAGATCTCGAGCATCTTGGACTCCTGCCGTTCTGACAAAATTACGACGGCTTGGCCCTCGTCAGATCTGTCAATGGAGGACGTGTCCAGCGGTTCGGGCCAGAACGCCACTCGGACGTTGACCTGGAGCACGGCATGCTCTTCTGATACTGCAAGAAGGTCGTACAACGCTGGGGCCAACTTGCCATACTTCTCAGATCTGGCCTGCACCTCCGCCTCAAGAAAATCGGCCTCGTTGACGACACGCCCTCCCTCATCCAGCGCCACACCAAACGTTTCCCCCGTTGACATGTCGTACACTTTGGCCACACTGAGTTCTCGTCCAGATAACCGAAATTGCGCCGTGGCCTCTGTGGCCACCGACAGGTCAGCCGGGTCGACGCCTCGGGTGTCTGCAACCGCCGTGATGAAGGGACTCGTCGTATCACTGCCAACGCTTTCGGTGGGGTCGCCATGCAACATCACTAATACCGTGAGTCCGGAGTCGTCGCTCCTTGCGCGGGCCGTCTCGCCGGACTTGTCCTGCGTGCGGTTGCCGGCGAGGAAGCCGCGGGCGAGCGGGCTCCAGGGGATGACGCCGACGCCCTGATCGATGCAGAGCGGGATCATCTCGCGCTCCTCCTCGCGGTAGACGAGGTTGTAGTGGTTCTGCATCGAGACGAAGCGCGCCCAGCCGTGCAGCTCCGACGTGTAGAGCGCCTTGGCGAATTGCCAGGCGTACATGCTGGAACCGCCGATGTAGCGCACCTTGCCCATCCGCACGAGGTCGTTCAGCGCCTCGAGAGTCTCGGCGATCGGTGTGCTCGAATCCCAGCGGTGGATCTGGTAGAGATCGACGTAGTCGGTTTGCAGGCGGCGTAGCGAGGCGTCGATCGAGTCGAAGATGTGCTTGCGCGAGAGGCCACGCTCGTTCGGGCCGCCGCCCATCGGGCTGAAGACCTTGGTCGCGATCACGACCTTGTCCCGGGTCGCGAAGTCCTTGAGCGCGCGGCCGGTCACCTCTTCGCTCGCGCCGAGCGAGTAAACGTCGGCGGTGTCGAAGAAGTTGATGCCGGAATCAAGCGCCTTCTGGAAGAACGGGCGCGACGCCTCTTCGTCGAGCACCCAGTCGCGCCACGTTGGGCTGCCGTAGGTCATGGTGCCGAGGCAGATGCGCGAGACGCGGAGGCCGGTCTTGCCGAGGTGGACGTGCTTCATGGGGCGTTCCTTCCTGACGACGATTGAGGCGAGTTACGCCCGTATAATGAGGGGCACTATGCAGAAGGGCAAGGCCAGCCAGAGCCCTACCGCGAAGGGCCTCGACCCGCTCGCGCTGCAGTACAGCGCCTCAGTCGACTACGACATGCTGCTGTACCCGTGGGACATCCGGGCGTCGCAGGCGCATGCACGCATGCTCGGAAGGCAGGGGATCATCCCCGACGCGGACGCTGAGGCGATCGTGCGCGGGCTTGACGAGATCCTCGAAGAGATCGAGGCTGGCACATTCGACTGGCGCGAAGACCTCGAGGACGTGCACCTGAACATCGAGGTGCGCCTCCGCGAGAAGATCGGCGACGCCGGGGCGCGCCTGCACACCGCGCGCTCGCGCAACGACCAGATCGCGACGGACATGCGGCTGTTCGTGATGACCGTCTGCTCGACCGCGATAGATGATCTGCGCGGACTCCAGGCGGCCTTGCTGACCCTTGCCGAGGCGCATGCAGACGTTGTGATGCCGGGCTACACACACCTTCAGAGGGCGCAGCCGGTGCTGTTTGCGCACCACCTGCTTGCGTACTTCGAGATGTTCGAGCGCGATGTCGAGCGGTTCTCCGCGTGTTACGGCAATGCCGACGAGTTGCCGCTCGGCGCGGGCGCGCTGGCCGGCGTGCCTTACCCCATCGACCGCGAGTCCGTCGCCAGCGAGCTGGGCTTCAGCCGTGTCTCCCTCAACAGTATCGACGCCGTGAGCGACCGGGACTTCATTGTCGACTTCCAGGCCGCCGCGGCGACCGCGATGATGCACCTCTCGCGCCTGAGTGAAGAGATCGTGCTGTGGTCCAGCGATGAGTTTGGCTTTGTGCGCTTGCCTGACGACTTCGCGACAGGATCGAGCATCATGCCGCAGAAGCGCAACCCGGACATCGCGGAGCTGGCGCGCGGGCGCACCGGCCGCGTCTATGGGAACCTGATGGCGATCCTGACGACGCTCAAGGGGTTGCCGCTCGCGTACAACCGCGACCTCCAGGAAGACAAGCTGGGTCTCTTTCAGAGCGCCGATATCCTCGCGACCACGTTGACTGTGTACGCGGCCATGCTGCCGAAGCTCCAGGTGAACGCGGAGCGCGCGATGCAAGCGGCATCGGGCGGCTATCTGTTGGCCACTGACGTCGCGGACTACCTGGTGCGCAAGGGTATGCCATTCCGTGACGCACACGCCGCGGTATCCGAGCTCGTGCGTTTCGCGGAGTCCGCGGGTAAGGCGCTGGGCGAGTTGACGTTGGAGGAGTACCGGCGGTTCTCGCCCGAGTTCCAGGAGGACGTCTTGGCGCTTGACGTCCACGCATCGATCGATGCGCGTGACGTCGCGGGTGGCACGGCGTCGAACCGAGTGTCGGCGGCGCTCAAGGAGGCGCGCAAGCGGCTAGAGGGCGCGGAGTGAGAGCGATTAAAATCGCGCCCTCCATCGTCTCCGCGGATCTGGCCCACCTTGCGGACCAAGTGCGTGAGTGCGAGGCGGCGGGTGCGGCGTACATCCACATCGACGTCATGGACGGGCAGTTCGTGCCGGCTATTACCATCGGCGCGCCGATCGTCGAGGCGATCCGCAGGACGACTGCGCTGGTGCTGGACGTCCACCTGATGGTGATCGAGCCGGAGAAGCAGGTGGAGCGCTTCATCGAGGCCGGCGGCGACATCATCAACGTGCACTGGGAATCCGCGACGCACCTCCACCGCATCATCCACGACGTACAGGAGCGGGGCCGCCGCGCTGGCGTCTGTCTGAACCCCGGCACCTCCGAGGGAGTGCTCGACGCCGTGCTGCCGGAGCTGGACCAGGTGATGGTGATGAGCGTGAACCCCGGCGCCTCCGGGCAGCCCTTCATCGAAACGGTCCTGCCGAAAGTCGAGCGCCTGCGACGGACGATCGACGAGAACGGCTACCGGGCGGAGATCGAGATCGACGGTGGTGTGAACACGAGTGTCGTACCCCGCTGCGCAGCGGCCGGCGCGGACGCCCTGGTGGCCGCAAGCGCGATCTTTAACGAACGTGGGTCAATCGGGGAGAACATCCGGGGGCTGCGGGAGTCGATCGCGTCGATGCGGGCGTAGCCTAGGCCGCGATGGAGACTCGCACGACGACATCTTCGTCCCGTGGAATCGAGGCGCCGTCTTCCTGGAGGCCTTCCAGGAACAACTCGATGGCCTCGCGGACATGTTCAAGGGCCTCGTCTCGGCTTTCGCCCTGTGAGTAACAGCCCGGCAGAGCGGGCACTTCCACCCAAAAACCACCTTCTTCAGCTTCGTGCAGCACTACCGAATACTCCACTCAGAGATACCTCTCGAACTCTTCCACCGGGATACTTGCTTTCTTGAGTGCATCCATAAATATACCGGCCTTGATGCGACCTCGGTGTACAGGAAGGACTATGGACGCACCTGACTGATTCTTGAGCATGTGATGACTGCCCTTCACGCGCGACAGTGAGGTAACCGAAGCGCTCGTTGGAGTGTACGTCGCGTAGCCGTCGTCCGCCGTCTGGCACGGCCCTGGCCTAGATGCGGTTCTTCGTCGTCGTGCGAATACAGCGGGTGCAAATCTTGAGGCGGATCGGCATTCCGCCGATGAGAAAGGTCTTGCCCTGGACATTGGGCTTGAACGTGCGGTTCGTCCGCGGCGCCTTTCGTTCCCAGCGTCCCGAGTGCTTGTGCCGGATATTGTGGCCGTAGCCCTGAGTCTTGCCGCAAACTTCACACTTTGCCATTTGTTGATATCCCTTTACGCACGAAAATGGGCGCGCTGGAACGCGCCCGCCATATGGTAGCATCCGCCGCAGAGCACGGGCAACACGAGCCCGCTGTCTCCTGTCACCGTTCAGCCTTATTCTGTTTACATGACCGACACCGCTACCCGCTCTCTCACAGGCGCCGATTTGCGGGAGATGTTCCGCGCCGCCACATACTGGCTGGAGCAGAACAAGGAGCAGGTGAACGCGATCAACGTTTTCCCGGTGCCCGATGGTGACACCGGCACGAACATGCACTTGACGATGCGCAGCACGATGGAAGAGGCGGATCGCTGCGCTGACCCCAACGCGGGAGCGATGCTGGCGTCGATGTCGCACGGCGCGCTGATGGGAGCGCGGGGCAACTCCGGCGTCATCCTCTCGCAGATCATCCGCGGCATCGCCCGGGCGACTGAGGGCGCGACAGATGTCGATTCCCCCGCGCTGGCTGCCGGACTGCAAGCCGGCTCCGATACCGCGTACAAGGCCGTCACGAAGCCATCTGAAGGCACGATCCTGACGGTAATCAAGGACTCGGCTGCCGCAGCGCGGGCCAGCGCCAACGGCGACGTCAACGCGATGATGACGGCCGTGGTCGACGCCGCCCGTGAGAGCGTCGCCAGGACGCCTGACCTGCTGCCGGTGCTGAAAGAGGCAGGCGTTGTCGACGCCGGCGGTCAGGGGCTTTGCGTGATCCTGGAAGGGATGCTGCGCCACCTGCGGGGTGAGCCGGTAGAAGAGGCAGGTGGGGGCGAGGGCCACGTCGAGCAAGAGTGGCTCAGGGTCGTCGAGCAGCGCCATTCGACCGAGGCTTCCCCTTACGGATACTGCGCGGAAGTGTTGATCGAAGGCCACGACCTCGACGATGATGCGCTGCGCGAACGCGTGCTGGAGTTCGGCGACTCGGTGATCGTAGTGGGTGACGAACGTCTGATCCGCATGCACGTGCACACCGACGACCCCGGCGCGGTGCTCAGCCTGGGCACGCGCGTTGGCAGCCTCGTCCAAGTGAAGATAGACAACATCAACCGCCAGGCCGAGCGCTTCGTCGAGATGCACCATGAGCGGGGCGTGCCACCCGGCGCTGCTGCGCCCGAGGCGCTGATCTCGTCAGTGGCGGTGGCTTCGGGCGACGGCCTCGCGAACCTGTTTCGCGACGTCGGCTGCACCCAGGTGGTTTCCGGCGGGCCGACGATGAACCCGAGCACCCGCGACATTCTCGATGCGGTCGACGCTTGCCCGACGAACCACGTTGTCGTGCTGCCGAACGACAAGAACATCATCCTGGCGGCGAACCAGGCGGCGGAGGCATCGCAAAAGAGCGTTGTCGTCGTGCCGTCGCGTTCGGTGCCGCAGGGAGTTGCGGCGCTGCTGGCGGTGAACCCGGAAGACGGCCTCGAGGAGAACGCCCAGGCGATGCGTGACGCACTTGGCTCCGTCCGCACGATCGAGATCACCCGCGCTGTCCGAACGACGTCGATTGGCGGTGTAGAGGTGGCCGAGGGCCAGATCATCGCCGTCGTCGATGATCAGTTGAAGCTGGCGACAGAGACGCCCGAGGATGCGCTAGACCGGGCGCTCGATGGCCTTGTCGGTGACACTACCAGCCTGATCACCCTGTACCACGGTGCGGACACAACAGCGGACCAAGCCACCGCCACGGCTGAGCGACTACGGGAGCGGTTCTCTGGCCACGAGGTGGAAGTCGTCAACGGTGGACAGCCGCACTACCTGTATATCGTCTCGCTGGAATAGCCTCGCAAGCGGCGTTGCCAGGCGCACCTATCGCTCCCGGTCGTCGCTGATATACTGGCGGCGAACGAGAGGAGCCCCGCTTGTCAGTTCGCATTGTCACCGACAGCACTTCGGACTTTCCGCCTCACATCGCACAAGAACTTGGGATCGCAGTCGTGCCGCTGAGCGTCATCTTCGGCGAGGACTCGTACAAAGAAGGCCTGGAGATTACGCCTGACCTATTTTACGAGAAGCTGGCGCGCTCCAAGGACCTGCCGACGACTTCCGCGCCTTCGGTGGGCGACTTCCTCGAGACGTATCGCAGTGTCCTCGGCGAGACGGACGAGATCGTCTCGATCCACCTGTCGTCCAAGCTTTCGGCGACCTACAGCAACGCCTGCCAGGCCGCTGCGATCCTTGCCGATGAGGGCGCAAAGATCGACGTCATCGATTCGCTGACGATTTCCTTTGGCATGACTTTCATGTGCGCCGCCGCGGTCAAGGCAGCGGCTAACGGCGCGACCGTAGAAGAGATCCGGCAGATCGTGGATTCGATGATCCCGCGCGCGCACGTTTACGTGGCGCTCGACACCCTGGAATACGTCAGGCGCGGTGGCCGGATCGGCCGCGCGAGGGCCTTCCTGGGAACGGTGCTGAGAGTGAAGCCGATCCTCTCGTTCCAGGAGGGTGAGGTGCACCCGGAAGAGCGTGTGCGGACACGCGCGCTGGCAATGGACAGGCTTTTCCAGATCGCGACTTCGTTGCCAAACATCGAGCAAATCGGCGTCGCCTATTCCACGAATGGCGAAGAGGCCGAGGCGCTGAAGCTGCGGATCGAGGGGGCGCTCGACGGTGTCGAAGTGCAGATGGCACGACTGGGACCGGTCATCGGCGTGCACGGCGGACCGGGCGTTCTCGGAATCGGAATTCTGCAGGGGGAATAGCCGAAGTTGGCGGGGTCCTACGAGGGGCTTCGTAAAGTGCTGGCGCTGGAGCGTGACCGCTACAAGTTCACGGACGGCGCCGTGGTCGGCGGGCTCGATAACTATCTGCTGCGCTTGGTCCAGGACGCCGGCATACCAAACTCGCATCCCCTTTCGCGTGTCCTCCAGTCGCTGCCGCCCGGCGGCTATCACGCACTCCACCCGGTCCAGCGACAGCGTGTGATCGAAGAGTTGCTGCGCTCGGCGGAGAACGGCGTCGACGAGCCGGATCAATCCGTCGAATCGGCTGAAGCGCCGCCGCCTGAGACGCCGCCAAAACTACGGCTGGTGAAGTCGGCAACGCCCAAGCGCGCAGCGCAGCCGAAGGCCAACGCAGCAGTCGAGCCTCCCCCGCCGCCGATTACGGCAGGCACGCTCGATTCGCCGATATCAATCCTCAGGCCACGTAAACCGGACGAGACGAGGCTCCAAAAGCTTGGCCTGAATACCGTTCGCGATCTGCTCTACCACTTCCCGAGGGCCTACCACGACTATTCGGAGGTGCGGTCGATAGCCAGCCTGGCTTTTGGCCAGGAGCAGACCGTGGTTGCCACCGTGCAGACTTCCAGAGCTAGGTTGATTGGCCGCTCGCGAGCCGCGGAGGTTGTTGTGGGTGACGAGTCGGGGACCATCCAAATTGTCTGGTTCGGCCAAGCATGGCGCGCCAACAAGATTCGCCCTGGCGAGAAGATTGCGCTTAGCGGGATCATAAGCGCTTACAAGAACCGGCTACAGATGGTCAACCCAGAGATTGAATCTGAGGACGATCCCACCATCTTCACGCGACGACTCGTGCCCTTGTACCGCAAGACCGAAGGTCTATATGCGAAGACCATCCGCGACATCATCCGCCTGGCCGCCGAGTCGTTCGCAGCCCAGCTCCCTGAGACGCTGCCGGACGAAGTTCGCCGCGACAACGGACTGATGCTGGCGCCAGACGCGATCCGCCAGGTCCACATCCCCAACTCTCTCGAAGCTGCGGACGAGGCGAGGCGCCGGTTCGCGTTTGAGGAGTTGCTGTGGATCGAGCTCGGCGTCGTGAGACGGCGGCGGGAGTGGCAGGGCGTGGGCGGCGCGCCCGTGCTGAAGCTGGATCGCGACGCGTTCGACGGGTTCGTCGAAGCCCTGCCGTTCACGCTCACGAAGTCGCAGCGCAGAGCGATCGACGAGGTCCTTACCGACATGTCGGACGCCACGCCGATGACGCGCCTGCTCGAGGGAGACGTTGGGAGCGGGAAGACCGTCGTCGCGGCTGCGGCCCTGCTCGCGGCCGTCGCCAGTGGCCGCCAGGGCGCGATCATGGCACCGACAGAGATCCTTGCCGAACAGCATTTGCGCACCTTCACCGATATTCTTGATCCGGGGACCGCATTGCCGCCTAAGGACGGGCCGTGGTTCCAGGAAGCCGGCTCCGGGTACCTCGTACTACGACCGCCATACATGGCGGAGCCAGTACGCGTGGCGCTGCTCACCGGTAGCCTAAAGGCGGCCGACAAGACGGCGGTGCAGGAAGCAATTGCTAATGGAGAGGTCGACATCGCGGTTGGGACGCACGCGTTGCTGCAGGAGTCCGTGTCGTTCAAGGACCTCGGGCTGGTGGTCATCGATGAGCAGCACCGCTTCGGAGTCGAGCAGCGAGCCGCATTGCGGGAGAAAGGCGGCAGCCCGCACGTCCTGGTGATGACGGCGACGCCGATTCCCCGCACGCTCGCACTCACGGTCTACGGCGACCTCGACATAACGGTGCTCAACGAAATGCCGCCGGGACGGCCGCCGGTGAAGACGTTCTTCGTGCCAGGGCGCCGCCGCGAAGAGGCCTTCCGTTTCGTGCGCCGCAAGGTTGGCGAAGGGCGCCAGGCGTTTGTTATATGTCCGCTGGTCGAGGAGTCGGAGGCGATCGAGGCGAGGGCGGCGGTGCAGGAGTACGAACGCCTTTCGCTGGAGGAGTTCCCGGATCTGCGGCTCGGGCTCCTTCATGGACGCATGCCCAGCGCCGAGAAGGAGAGCACTATGCGGGCCTTCCGGGATCATGAACTCGACATCCTGGTGTCGACTTCCGTCGTCGAGGTTGGTGTCGACGTGCCCAACGCGACGGTGATCTTGATCGAGGGCGCGGACCGCTTCGGTCTGTCACAGCTCCATCAGTTCCGCGGCCGCGTCCGCCGCAGCGAGGAGCAAGCGCACTGTTTCCTCGTCTCGGAAACGCAGTCAGAGGAGGCGATGGAACGCCTGATGATCATGGAGACGACCGATAGCGGCTTCGACCTTGCCGAGCACGACCTGCGTCTGCGTGGTCCCGGTGAGTACTTCGGCACTCGTCAGTCGGGGATGCCTGATTTGCGTATCGCGAAGTTGACTGACGTCGAACTGATCGAAGAAGCGCGGCGGGAAGCGACGCGCATTCTCGATGAGGATCCTGAGCTGGAGGATCCGGCGCACATCGCCCTCCGTGAGAACGTGCGGCGCCTCTGGGACAGACTGTCATCTGAGGTGTCGTAGCGCTTTCGGCGGGCCTGGGCTAGAATTCACGTATTCCGTCCGCCCTGAGGCGGGCGGTCGCATTTTGAAGCCATGATCAAGAACCAGATCGAGCAACTCGTGCAGGCCGCCGTGCGCAAAGCGCAGGAAGCGGGCGAACTTCCCGCCGCCGCGATTCCGGCCGCGCCGATCGAGCGGCCGCAACGGCCCGAGCACGGCGACTACGGCACCGGCCTGGCGATGCGGATGGCCCGCGCGGCCCAGATGAACCCGCTCGAGATCGCGAACGTGATCGTCAAACACATCGTCACTAACGGCGCATTCGCTGCGGTGGAGGTCGCGCCGCCCGGCTTCATCAACTTCCGTCTCTCCAGCGAGTGGCTCGCCGGCCAGGTAGACGAGGTCCTCACGTTGGGGCCAGAGTTCGGCAACCTGAGCATCGGTGCCGGGAAACGTGTGCAGGTCGAGTTCGTATCGGCTAACCCGGTCGGGCCGCTTCACGTTGGCAACGGGCGTGGTCTGGCGCTGGGCGATACCCTGGCGCGGGTGCTTGCGGCGGCGGGATACGCGGTTGAGCGCGAGTACCTCGTGAACGATGCCGGGACGCAGACGCAGGTCTTCGCGGAGACGCTTTATGCGCGCTATCAGCAACTCTTTGGCCGCGAGGTGGAGGTCCCGGAAGGCGGCTACCCCGGCGAGTACGTGATCGACCTCGCCCAGAAGCTGAAGGAGGAGTTTGGGGATTCCCTGCTGCGACCTGAGGGCGAGCCGTCGCCGCCAGAAGTTCACGATCGCGGTATCCAACTGATGCTCGAGAGTATCCGGCAAGACCTCGATGTGATTGGTGTGCACTACGACAACTGGTTTTCGGAGCGCTCCGTCTACGAGGACGGCAGTTATGAGAAGGCGATGGCACTTCTACGGGAGCGCGGCTGCGTCGCCGAGCGCGAGGGCGCGATCTGGTTCGTTTCGACCGGCCTCGGTGAGGAGAAGGACAACGTTCTCGTCCGCTCGACCGGAGCGCCGACGTACTTCGCCTCCGACATCGCCTATCACTACGACAAGTTTGTGACGCGCGGGTTCGACCGGGTCATCAACGTCTGGGGCGCCGACCATCAGGGGCACGTTCCGCGGATGAAAGCGGCCGTCGCTGCCCTGGGCATCGACCCCGACCGCCTGGAGATCATCGTCTACCAGCTAGTCACGGTAAAGCGCGGCGATGAGATCATCCGCCTCTCTAAGCGCGCCGGCGACATCATCACCGTGCGTTCGATCGTTGAAGAAGTCGGCGCGGACGCCCTGCGCTATAACTTCGTCACGCGCGCCGCCGACTCGCACATGGAGTTCGATATCGAACTGGCGACGAAGCAGAGCGCTGAGAACCCGGTCTACTACGTCCAGTACGCTCACGCACGCATCGCCGGGATCCTCAACGGGGCCACGGAGCGCGGTATCGACTACGCGGACGGCGACGTCTCGCTCTTGCGGGAGGACGCCGAGCTCGACCTGATCCGCAAGATGCTGCGGCTACCGGAATTGATCGAGCAGATCGTGACCAGCAGCGAGCCGCACCAGCTTCCGTACTACGCCACAGAGTTGGCGACCGCGTTTCACGACTTCTACGAGAAGTGCCGCGTCCTCACTGATGACGAAGCGCTCACGAAGGCGCGCCTAAAGCTGGTGTTTGCAGCGAAGACCGTGCTCGCCCGCAACCTCGACCTGATGGGCATGAGCGCGCCAGAGCGCATGTAGGCGTGGGCAAGCTGCCCTCCGCCCGCTCAGGCAAGTCGGCGCTCGACGTCGCCAGGCGCGCGGCGGCGACCGCCTCAGACATCATGCTTGCCGCCTACCAGCATCCGGTCGAGAAGACGGTGAAGAGCCGTGGCAACTTCGTGACGGAGAGCGACCTGGCTTGCGAGAAGGCGGCGCTGGAGCTGCTCGCAGCGGAGTTCCCCGGAATGCCCGTGCTTTCCGAGGAGGCGTCTAGCGAGATCGCGGACTGGCAGCACGGATGGTTGTGGGTTATCGACCCGATCGACGGCACGTCCAACTTCGCACGTGGTATCCCGACCTTCGCCTTCAACATCGCACTGTGCCGAGACGGCGAGCCTGTGCTGGGCGTGACGTACCAGCCGGTGACGGGTGATGAGTGGGTGGCCGTCGAGGGCGAGGGGCTCACGCTCAACGGTGAGCCAGCAAGCGTCTCAGGGGCTGCCTCGATGGAAGACGCGCTTACGGGCTTTGGCCTCGGCTACAAGTACGACCGCTCGAAGCTGATGCTTGGCATGTTGCATGACCTCTGGCCGGGTATCCAGATGGCGCAGAACATCGGCAGCGCCGCGCTCGGTCTGGCCTACGCCTCAAGTGGCCGGTTTGACCTGTACATCCACAGCTACTTGCTCCCGTGGGATATGGCGGCCGGGATCATCCAGGCTCGTGAGGCCGGTGGCCTTGCGCTCGACCGTGCTGGCAACCCTGTGACGATCTACAGTGAGGGCATCGCCGTCGGCGCTCCCGGCCCCGTGCGTGACTTCATCGCGGCGACGAATAGCCGACCCTGGCGCTAATCGTCCCAGGCGCGCATCACGCGGTAGAGGGGGACCGGCTCCGGGATGCCCTTCATGATCGTCGGGCCGATCTCTTCGAAGACCACGCTGTCCAGCGGCCGGGTGACGTGGGTCGTGCAAGCCTCCGAGACGAGCACCTCGCCGGGCGCTGCCAGGTCGACGATTCGGGCCGCCACGTTGACGTCGTGCCCAACGAGATCGTCACCACGGCGGACCGGCCGTCCGTAGTGGATGCCGATGCGCACCCAGAGCGGCAGGTCGTCTTCCAACGACCGTGCCTCGAACCGCTCCTGCAGCGCGAGCGAGACCTCGATGGCGTCGCAGGGGTCATCGAACCAGAGCATCAGCCCGTCGCCCAGGCTCTTGACGATGCGGCCGCGATCGCCCATCTGTTCCTGGACCAGCGACTCCTGCAAGTCGAGCAGTTCCAGTGCGGCGTCGTCGCCCTGCAGCGCGGTGAACTCGGTGAAGCCGCTCAAGTCCGTAAATGCGATTGTGCCTTCGATCGTCTGTACCGCTGTCGCAGAGGTCATGCCTCTTCGACCTGGATGGACCCGGAGAGAGTGCGCGCACTAATCTCGAAGTCCGAGCCCTGGGGTATCTCCATGCGCGCGCGGCCGCCAAGCGTCTTCAGGCGTACGCGAGGGTGGCGCCCCGGGTCGACCTCGATCCGTATCTTGCCGGAAATCGTGCGCAGCTCAACGTCCTCGCGGCCGGCGGTGCCAATCTCGATGTCGCCGCTCATCGTCTGCGCGCGCGCTTCCCGTCCCACCCAGCCGATCTCGATCCGTCCGCTCTTCGTGTTGCAGCGGCAACGGCCCTCGCAGCGCTTAACCTGGAGGTGGCCGCTGACGCTACGGATGTCCACGTCGCCGTTCGCTTCACCGACCTCAATGTGGCCGGAAACGGTGCTGACCTTAATGCTGCCGAACCGCCCGTGTAGCTTCACGCTCCCCGACACGGCGCCGACGGAGACGTTCATCCCCTGCGGCACGCGGATGTGCAGGTTCGTGGACTTGGTGCGCGTCTCGACTACGCGCTCGTCCTCGGAGACATCGAGGCGGCGGTCGCTCGGGTCGATCTCGACCTCCTTGATGTCCTCGGCTGTGATCTCGACGGAGCCCGAGACGGAGAGGACGCGAAGTCGGGAGCCTTCAGGGATTGGATATCGTGTACCCATGTATGCTTAGTGTAGCTGAGCCCGAGAAGCAGCAGTGTGATACGCATCACGCGGCGTCCGGGACGGCAGCCGCGACGCCGGTTATCATCGAACCCCAAGCGAGGTACCAATGAAGCTCATTCTCCTGGCAATCACACTTGTCGCAGCCGCGTTGCTCGCCGCCTGCGGTGATGACGACGACAGCGGGTCGACACCCACGCCGACCCCAACGCCTTTGGTTGTGACGCCAACACCCGCTGTGACGGAGCCGGGTGACCCGTGCGCACCAAACGTTGCGGGGCCGGCGGCCAGCGGCGACCTGACCTGGGAGGCGATCTTGCCCGCGGAGATCCCAGCCCCAGAAGGCTGGACCGTCGCAGACGCGGAAGGTGATGCCCCGCTGCTCGCCGCCCACGACGGCACGGGTGTTGTCGGGACGATTGAACTGCTGCAGTTCGAAGTGCCATTCAACCCCGAGGGCGGATACCCCGCACTCGAGGCGTGGGCGAGCGATTTTTACGAGGACGTCCAGGTCGACCGCACGGATCCCGGACTCGGATTCGCGCTCGACACACCGACGCCGGTGGCATTCGGCGACCTTTGCGGCATGGCGTATGGGTACACCATCACCGACGATACGGATACCGTTATCGAACGCTACGCGGGCCGCGCGACGTTCGATAGCGCGAAGATATACGTCGTCGTGGCCCTGTACGACGCCTCGATCGCAGAGGAGATGGGCTTTCGATCGGCGGAGGCGTTGGCGGCGTATGAACCGTCGCTGACGCCACTGGTCGAATCGCTTAACGTGCCGGTCGAGTAGGCCGGGCGCGCTCAGTCGCGCGCGAGCTGGTACACGCCATCCGAGTACGAGACGATCAGCAGCTCGCCATTCGGTAGCTCGGTGAACGAGGCGATGTTCACGTCTTCGTCAGTCAACTGGACCGGCAGGGCGTTGTTCGCGGTGTTCGCAGCCCAGATGCGCCCGGAGTAGAAGTCGCCGTAGAGGTACCAGCCGTAGAGCTCCGGCATTGCGCTGCCGCGGTAGACGAATCCGCCCGTCACGGCTGAGCCGAAGTCGTGGTCATAGACCGCGCGCGGCGGCAGGAACACCTTGCCCTCGCATTGGCCGTCGATCTCGTATTCCGCGAAGCCTTCGTAGCAGTCCCATCCGTAGTTGCCGCCGATCAGCACGTGGTCAACTTCTTCCCAGTCATTTTGGCCGACGTCGCCGAGCCAGATGTCGCCTGTGAGGCTGTCCACGGTCATGCGCCAGGGATTGCGGAAGCCGAAGGCTAAGATTTCGTCCTTGTTTGGGCCGGTGCCGTCTGTGAACGGATTGCCCTGCGGTATCGCATAGCCGGTCTGCGGCGAGACGTCGATGCGGATGATCTTGCCGAGGTACGTCGTCAGGTCCTGGCCGTTCTCGTTCGGGTCACCGCCGCCACCGCCGTCGCCTAGGCTCAGGAGCAGGTATCCGTCGTGATCGAAGACGATGTGCCCTCCGTTGTGGTTGGGCTGGAACTCCTCGATGCTCATCAGAGGTTCTTCGCTGCCTTCGTCCAGACCGTCCGTCGTGGCTTCGAAGCGTGAGAGGACCGTCGGGATCGGGCTACCCGGTGTGTAGTAGATGTAGACGCGTCCGTCCTGCTCGAAGTCCGGCGAGAAGGCCAGCGAGAGCAACCCTTGCTCGTTCCCGAACTCGACCTTGGTGTGGATGTCGCCCCAGAGCTCGGGTGGGAAGCTGCCACTCAGCGATACGTGGTACATGTACCCGCTCTGGAGAGCGATGATCGCCTCGTCCAGGGCGCCGGGGATCAGCGCGAGCTCGATTTTGGAGTCCTGCGCCGCTCCGAGCGCCTGGGCGCTCAGTACGGAGTCCAGGTGGTAGCCGTTTTCGACCGGGCCATCGGTGGTCGACGGTGTTGGCGTCGCGTCGCCGGTCACAGTAGGCGTTGCGGCGGCAGTCGGCGTGGGCGTGTTGGTACTGGGCGGTGGCGTCTGCACCGGCTCGCCGATGGCGGGGCAATCCGCAGAGACTGATTGAGGCGCCTGGAGGCCGGCGGCATGCAGCAGCAACGCGAGAACGTCGTCCGAGTCCACTGCAGTGTCGCAGTTGACGTTGCCGGCCGTCTGCACGCAGCCGCCAAAGGGCGGCGCATCAGCGGCGAAGCGCAGGTCGGCCAGCGCGTCGAGCGTGTCTACGGACTGATTACAGTCGGCGTCGCCCTGGACTAGCGATCCCGCGGAGGAGTCATCGGACGACGGCGCAAGCGCCAGGACGACTGCCAAAGCGACAGCAACGGCGCCCGCAGCTGCCAGTACGGTGGGGAACGGATTGTCGCGCACGAATTTCCTCACACTCATAGTACGCGGGGCCTACGCATGGCGTTGCGCAGGCGATCGTGCAGGAGACGTGAAAGAAGTGCGCTGGCTGGCGTTACGTCTGGTGTCGCGCAACAAACCGCCCGATGCGCTCAAGCGCCTCCTCGAGCAGATTGTAGGGCGACGCGTAGCACATGCGCACGTGCCCGCGCCCGCACTCCCCGAAGGTCGAGCCGGGGATGACTACGACTTTTTCTTCGTCCAGAAGGCGCTCGGCGAACTCAACGTCATCCATGCCGGTCGAGCGGATCGAAGGGAAGACATAGAACGCGCCGTGTGGCTCCTGAGTGGTGAGGCCGATCTCCTTGAGGCCACTAACCATCAGGCGGCGCCGGCGGTCGAACTCCGCGACAAAGCGTCGCACGTCTTCCTCGCCGTTTTTTAGCGCCTCCAGCGCCGCGTATTGGGACGGCGTCGGCGCCGACATGACGATGTACTGATGGATCTTCATCATCGCTTCGAGGATGTCCGAGGGTGCGCACATCCAGCCGACGCGCCAGCCCGTCATCGCGTACGACTTGGAGAAGCCGCCCAGGAGCACGGTGCGCTCTTTCATTCCCGGCAGCGAAGAGAAGCACGTGTGGTCGATGCCGTAGCTCAGGCGGTCGTAGATCTCGTCCGAGATGACGATGAGGTCGTGACGCGCGGCAACGTCGGCGATCGCCGCCAGGTCTTCGCGGGTCATCTGCGCACCGGTCGGGTTCGCCGGGTAGCCGAGGAGGATTGCCTTTGTGCGCGGCGTGATCCGCGCTTCGATGTCCTCAGCGGCGACGCGAAACTCGCGCTCCATTTGGGTCGGCACCGGCACCAGGACGCCGCCCGCCAGGGTCACGCACGGTGGGTATGCGACGTAGTACGGGTCCGGGCAGAGGATTTCGTCGCCGGGATCGAGCAGCGCGTGCGTTGCCAGTAGTAGCGCCTCTGAAACGCCGATGGTGACGATGATCTCTCGCTGGGGGTCGTATCGGACGCCGTACAGCCGCTGGATGTGATCCGCGATCCCTTCGCGCAGCGCCGGCAGGCCATAATTCGAGGTGTAATGCGTTTCGCCCGCCGCGACCGCGTCGAAGGCCGCCCGAGTGTAGCGTTCCGGGGTAACGAAGTCCGGCTCACCGACGCCGAGCGAGATGACACCGTCGAGATTGGCGATTAGCTCGAAAAAACGCCTAATTCCGGACGCAGAGATCGACTCAACCTTGCGGGAGAACCGCCGATCTCTGGTTTTGTGGGTGCCCTCAGACAATTCGGCTCCTTGGGGGGAAACTGCCATCATGGTAGCAGAAGCCCGCTGATCGGTGTCATCGAGCCGCCAATTCGATGTAACAGCCGTTCCTGTGCCACGTCGTATCAAGCGCACGCCCCATTGGGGTGTGCGCTTGCATATTGCCTGGAGGAACGCAGACGGATACCCGGTTACACCCAAGAGATCTCGCGGAGAAGAAGCGCCAGGCGCGGGCGTTCGTCGGCGCTCGCATTTTCCTGGTGCTCCTCTTCATCGGCCTGTGGTCTGCGCTCTACCCTACGAGCGTCGCCATGCCTTACGGGTTCGTGATCGTGTTGGTCGCCGAGTTTGGCGTCCTCGTGACGTTTTTCCTGGGCATGCGCTGGGTGCGCACACCGGCGATGGTGGACCGGCTCCACTTTCTTCTATTGGTCGTCGAGGCGGTCTGTCACTCGTTCATGTTCTACTTCCTCGGCGGCGTCAACTGGCTGGGCGCAGTGGCGTTCATTTACGCGCTGATCTACGCCGCCTGGTATCTCAAGGCCTGGCAGGCCGCGTTCTTCACGGCGCTGATCTGCGGGTGCTATCTCAGCGTGACCGTCCTCGATGCAACCGGCGTCGTCCCTCACCAGTGGTATCTACCGCAGGACGCGGACCGCTACCGCGATGCGCAGTTCGTTATCCCGACATCACTCGCCTTCATGGGCGTTATCTGCACCGTCAGCTTCTGGATGGTCTTTATCGGTGGCGAGATTCACCGCGAGCGTGATATTGCCGTACGCGCGTACGACGAATTGGCTCGGGCTCAGGACGAACTCCGCCGCCTCAACGAAGAGTTGGAGATGAAGGTCCAGGCGCGAACGCAGGTCCTCGCCTATCGCGCCGAACGCGACACCCTGACCGGGCTGCTCAACCGTGGCACGATCGCCCGGCGATGCCGCGAGATGTTGTCGCTTGCGCGCCGCGGCGGAACGCCAATGGCGGTCATCATCGCCGACGGGGACAACTTCAAATTGTGCAACGACCTCGGTGGCCACGCCTACGGTGACCAGGTGCTCACGTTGATTGCGCAGACTCTGACTGAGAGCTGCCGTGATTCAGACATTGTGGGTCGGTTCGGCGGCGACGAATTCTTGATCGTGCTCCCCGACACTGATGCAAATGGAGCCACAGACTCTGCAGCCGTCTGCTCGCGTCCCTCCGGGGTAAGTCCATCGAGAACGATCGCGGTCTGCCTCTCCCGAGCCTGAGCTTGGGAATTGCGATGTATCCGGAGAACGGCGTCGGCGTGGACAGCCTGATCAAGGCTGCAGACCAGGCGATGTACCAGGCGAAGGGTGCCGGTGGCGACCAATCGCAGGTTGCCGGCGCCGATGCAGCGCCCGCGGTTCTTGACACGCCACCGTTCCATTCGGGTGTTCACCGTGGCGCTGCGGTCGCAGGCCGGTCAGTCGATGGGAGTGACGGGCAAGACTTCGCCCGGCGACCGCGCGATCGTTAGCGCGCGACTCCGGCAGAAGCGATCCAGCGTGTGTTATTCGTGCCGCCGTTGCTCGGCGTATCCGCGGGCTGTGATCGGCCAGACATCGACGACTTGGTCGCCGTCGAACACGTAGAACACATCATGGAGGTTGATCGTCGGATCGATGTGTGACGGTACGAGTCGCATGCGATCACCGATGCTGATACCGGCGTCCGGCGGCAGGATGATGCTGGCGTGTTCGTCGCTCAGGAAGAGCACGGTCGCGCCTTCGATGCCCTCGACGTCGGGATTGCCGTGGTCTTCGGTACAGGCCTTGTGGCCGGAGTCCAGCACGCACAGCGTTGGCGAAGGCGTCGAGATCACGGTGCCTAGCACCCACATCGCGCGCTCGAACGGCATGTCGAGCTTCCCGTAGGCAGTGTCCATGAGCACGTAGGAGCCCGCCTGGATCTCGGTGATCCCTTCGATGCGTCCGGTGATGTCGTAAGTGCCGGTGCCGCCCGCCGAGACGATCTCGCATGGCAGGCCGGCGTCGTGCAGCCCAGTGGCTGCCGCCAGTAGACGATCCATCGAGCCCCGGGCCACGTGCTCTCGCTTGTCCCGCTCCGGGATTCCGACAGCGTGGCCTTCGTATCCCATCAACCCTCGTAGCCGCACTCCCGGGGTCTCCGCAGCGCGTTGCGCCAGCTCCGCCGCCGCCTCGGGCGCGACCCCACAGCGCGGCATGCCAACGTTCACGTCAACGATGACGCCGACCTCGACGCCGCGGGCCTGAGCGGCTGCTGCAATCTGCGCCAGCCCCTCGGCAGAGTCGATGGCGATTTTCATGTCGCCGCCGTTGGCGGCGATGTCGGCGACGCGAGCCACCTTATCCGGCCCGATCACTTCGTTCGCGATCAGCAGGTCATTGCAGAATGTGGCGGCGACCTCCGCTTCGGCAACTGTGGCGCAGGTCAGTCCGCTGCAGGAGCCGGCGGCCAGTTGCCGTTTGGCGATCTCTGTGGTCTTGTGGGCCTTGAAGTGCGGGCGCAGCTTGCACCCGCCCTCGCGGAAGAACTCAGCCATGCGCTCGATGTTGCGCTGCATGGCCGCTAGACCAAGGACAAGGGCGGGCGTTGGGATGTCGGCGAGCGTGGATGGGTGTTTCATGCGCTAGAGTTTGGCGCGTCCCACAATTGGAGGCAAGCGTGTCAGAGAGGCGGAAACTCGTTGTGCCACGAAGTCGCTTGCTCGTACGCGTGTGCCACCCGAAAGAGCATGGCCTCGTCGAAGGGCCGGGCGATGATCTGGAGCCCGATCGGTAGCCGAGCGCCATCCGGCGCCGTCGCGAATCCGCACGGCACCGAGATCGCGGGTAGCCCGGCGATGCTGACGGGGATCGTGCAGACGTCGTTCAGGTACATCTGGAGCGGGTCGTCCGTCTTTTCGCCGATCTTGAAGGCAGGCGTCGGCGCGACGGGCGCGACCAGCACGTCGTGGTCCTTGAATGCCTCATCGAACTCGCGGCGGATCAGCGTGCGCACCTTCTGGGCTTTGAGGTAGTACGCGTCGTAATACCCGGCGGAGAGCGCATACGTGCCCAGCATGATCCGCCGCTTCACCTCTTCGCCGAAGCCAAACTGACGCGTGCGCTCCATGTTCTCCCACATCGAGCTGCCTACCTGATAGGAGAAGCCGTACTTCACGCCGTCGAAGCGCGCCAGGTTAGCGGAGGCCTCGGACGGGGCGATGATGTAGTACACGGACACGGCATGACCGGTCGATGGCAAGCGGACTTCTGTGTCCACGTTAGCGCCCAGACTTTCGAGCTGCCGGATCGCCGCCAGGACAGACTCGCGAACGTCCGAATCCATGCCCTCGACGAAGTATTCGCGCGGCACGCCGACGCGCACGCCCTTGATGTCTTCGCCCATCGATGGGGCGAAGTCAGGGACTTCAACGGGCGCCGATGTCGAATCGCGCTGGTCGGGTCCGGCGATCGCTTGGAACACCGTTGCGACGTCGCGCACACTTCGCCCGAACGGGCCGATCTGGTCGAGGGACGAGCCGAAAGCGATCAGTCCGAAGCGCGACACGCGACCGTAGGTTGGCTTCAGGCCGACGACGCCGCTAAGCGCTGCGGGCTGCCGCACAGAGCCGCCCGTGTCGGTGCCCAGCGCGTAGTACGACATGCCGGAGGACACTGCCGCCGCGGAGCCTGCTGACGACCCGCCGGGTACCCTATCCAGCGCCCAGGGGTTGTGCGTCGCGCCGTAAGCAGAGTTCTCGCCTGAGGAGCCCATCGCGAACTCATCCTGGTTCGTCTTGCCGACCATCACGAAGCCAGCTTCATCGAGGAGAGTGATGACATTTGCGTCATACACGGGCACGAACGGCTCCAGGATCTTCGACCCGGCGGTTGTGCGGACGCCTTTCGTGCTGATGACGTCCTTGATCGCGGCCGGTATGCCTGTCAGCGCCGTGCCGCGCCCTGCCGCTATCATCTCGTCGGCACGCGCTGCCTGCGCCAGCGCCCTGTCCTCGGTAAGCGTGATGAAGGCGTTGATTTTCCCCTCGACCACGCCTATTCGCTCGAACGCGGCCTTCGTTAGCTCAACGGATGATACCTGCCGTTGCCGCAGCAGCGAGGCGGCTTCGTGTACCGTCAGCCGGAAGAGGTCGTCTGGCACGGCTATTCCTCGAGGATCGCCCGCACGCGGAAGAACTCACCCTCTCGTTGCGGCGCGTTCTTGAGCACGTCTTCGGCGTCACTGCTGGGCTCCGGCTCATCGGCTCGCATCACGTTGTGCAGGTCCAGAGGGTACGCCGTGGGTGGCACGCCTTCGACGTCCACCTGCCGCAGCTCCTCGAAGTATTCAAGGATGTTGGACAGCTGGCCGCTGAACCTGGCGACGTCGTCGTCAGTCAGGCCGAGGCGCGCCAGCAGGGCGATGTGCCGTACTTCGTCTGGTGTCAGGGACATACGGCGATTATGCGAGCAGCTTGTACGAAGCCGCAAGGTGAGGCGGGTGGCCCCTCGCTCGCCGCGTTGCTACGCTGAATCAGATGACCAAGCACGCTAATCTGGAAACGACAGACAAGCGGGCGATCCGCGGGCACCCAAGCCAGGTCTGGACGCCCGGCCTCGAACGGCGGCTCGCGCTCATGCGCCGCTATGTCACACTGGAAGGTAAGCTCATCCTGGACGCGGGTTGCGGGGTTGGCGCCTTCGTGCGCCGGCTGCGCGAGTTCTCACCGCAGGTCTATGGCTTCGACGTCGAGCGAGAGAGCGTGCTCCGTGGTGTGGAAGAGGTGCCCGGACTGATGCTGGCAGTGGCCGAACATCTGCCGTACAAGGACGGGGCGTTTGATGTCATCCTGATGCACGAGGTGCTGGAGCACGTCGACGACGACCTGGCCTCGCTCCGCGAGATGCGCCGCGTGTTGGCGCCGGATGGGCGGCTGGTGGTCTTCTGCCCGAACCGCCTCTACCCCTTCGAGACGCACGGCATTTTCATCGGCAAGAAGTACGTCTTCGGGAATGTGCCGTTCGTGAACTACCTCCCGGATATCCTACGTGACCGCCTCGTGCCACATGCGGGCACGTATACGAAAGGCAAGCTGCGTCGCATCTATCGCAAGGCGGGCCTGGAGGCGGAACTGCATTCGTTCGTGTATCCAGGCTTCGACCACGTGATGGCCGGCCGCAAGATCGTTGGCAGGGTGCTGCGGTGGCTTCTGTATCCGCTCGAGAACACGGGGCTCCGAATCTTCGGCCTCTCCCACTTCGTTGTACTAAAGCGAAGGAAAGCAGTTCAAGGGATTTAGCCAGAGGACAATTTGGAGAAGATCTACCGAGTTCGCCGCAAACGCGCGCGCCAGGCAACCGTACATCGCAGCCGCATTTTTCGTAACCGCCTCTCGTCACTCCTGACGCTAATGCTCTTTGTTGGGGTGCTGGCGCTCCTTGCCGTGGGCCTCACGGGCTTCCTCGTATACCGGGGCTATGCCGACGATCTGAAGGAGCCACAAGAGGTCATCGACTCGAACCGCATTGGCTCCAGCATCGTTTACGACCGTAATGGGACGAAGCTCTACGAGTACATTGATGAATTCGAGGGGTTGCGCGACCCGAAACCGCTTGCTGAGATTTCCCCTTACCTCATAGCCGCGACGGTAGCCACGGAAGACTCGACCTTCTACGGCAACCCCGGCGTCAACTTCAAGGGGCTCGCCCGTGCCGCCTGGGAAAACCTGACGCCATTCGGCCCCGGCCTCTTCGAGGGTAGCGGCGGTAGCTCGATCACCCAGCAGCTCGCGCGTAACGTGTATCTCTACGACGAGCGCTCGACACGCGGCCGGACTGGCGTCGAGCGCAAGCTCAAGGAGACGGTGATCGCTCTCGAGCTCAAGCAGCACTACAGCGACGACCAGATCATGGAGTGGTATCTGAACCAGATCTTCTACGGCAAAAACGCATACGGCGCCGAAGCCGCTTCCAAGCAGTTCTTTGGCAAGAGCGCTAAAGACTTGACGCTTGCCGAGGCCGCCCTAATGGCGGGCTTGCCACAGGCGCCCGGTGACTACAACCCGGCTGACATAGACAAGCAGCCGATTGCGAAGGCGCGCCAATTGGATGTGCTCGATTTGATGATTGCCAGCCTCGGCGAAGTCAACAAGATCCCCAGTTCCAGTGATCCGAGCCAACCGCTGCTAAATCTCACCGAAGCGCAGATACTCGCCGCGAAGGACGAACCCTTGAACTACGTCGACACGTCCGTGGACATCCTGGCACCGCACTGGATCTGGTTCATCGAGGACCAGGTCACAAAGATGTGTGAGGCCGGGCTCTTCGAGGCACCCGGCGGCATTCCCTGCGACAAGGTCGTTCGCCAGGGCGGGATGCGTATTACGAGCACGCTTGACCTCAACCTGAACAACATCGGGCAGCAGATCATCGAAGAGGAGATCTCCAAGACGGAGGAGTCGTACGGAGGCCACAACGCTTCTATCGTGGCGATCCGCCCCGGCACCGGTGAGATCCTCGCTTACGTGGGTAGCAGGGACTACAACCGCGAAGACATTGACGGCGAGGTGGACATCGCCAGCTCGCAGCAGTCGCTCGGTTCCACGATGAAGATGTACACCTATCTGAAGGCCTTTGAAGACGGCTGGGTCCCTTCGACCTATGTCGAGGACAAGCAGCTCGTGCTCGATGTCGGCGGCCAGAACCGGCCGGTCAACAACTGGAATAGCGTGTTCAAGGGCACGATCACAGTCCGCACGGGCTTCTCCGAGTCGATTAATACAACCGCCGTGCGCACGCTGATGGACGTCGGCGAGGACCGTATGCGGGAGATGGCTCACCGCATGGGGATCACTGACTTGCGCCAGGGCGATTGCGGCCCGACGATCACGCTCGGCGCCTGCGAAGTGAAGCTCGTTGACCAGACGCTCGCGTTCGCGACTCTCGCCAACAACGGCGTGATGAAGGGCCGCCCGACCTCGGAAGATCTGCCCACCGGATACCGTGAAATCGACCAGGTCTCGGTCCTCTCGATCACGGACGCCGACGGCGGCGCCATCTACCAGTTCACCCAGCCGGAGGCGATCCAGGTCGTCGACCCGGCGTACGCATGGATGGTGACGGACGTGCTCTCGAAGGACGCCATTAACTGGAGCCGTCTGACGATCGATCGCCCGGCAGCGTCCAAGACCGGCACCAGTGAGGACTTCCGCGACGGCGCCCTGATGGGCTACACGCCGGATTTGGCTGTCGGCGTCTGGATGGGCAACGCGGACAACACGCCGATGGCGCCCGGCACGTTCTCGGCTGTTGGGTCGGGGCCGATCTGGCGTCGTTTCATGATCGACGCGCACGAGTACTTGCAGATACCGCCGCACCCCTTCACCAAGCCGGACAATATCGTTGAGGCGGGTTGCGGCGGGCGGACGGAGGTCTTCAGGAAGGACTCGCCCGTCGCCAAGAATGGCGCCTGCCGGGGCCCTTCCGGCTCGGGCGGCCAAACGGAGACGCCGACGCCTCGCGGACCCGTTTTCCCCACCAAGACGAACACGCCGACGCCGACTCCGGAGCCAACCGCCACGCCGGAGCGGCCGACGGTCTTCTACTACTCGGTCCATGAGGGGGACACAATCGAAAGCGTCGCGGAGATATTCTCAGTCGACATCAAGGACCTGCTGCAGATCAACGGGCTAAAGGAAGACGACCCGATATTCCCCGGCGACATCCTGATCATCCCCGGCCAGGTGCCGACTGATCCGGGGGGCGGCGATGATGACGGCGGCGCCCAAGGGATCAGTGTGCCCGGCGCGGATTGATCCCGGACTCCGGTTGGCTCCAGCCGCGAGCGGGTGCTAGCCTAGTCGCAAATGGGCGGCGCTTCGGGGGGACGTGTCCTTGGACCGTGACACACACGGCCGCTCCTTTGTGCGCAAGAAACGGCCCGAATCAAAGCCCTTAAAGGCAACTTCCCCGAAATCAGCAAAAGCACCGCCGGAGTCTGTTGCTACGCCTCCGACGCCGCCCGCACGCGAAGAGCGCGACCGCATTGTCGTTCCGCGGCAGGAGCGCGGCCGCCGCGCATCACCGCTTGACGTCGAGCTGAGGGAGGTGCGCTGGGGCACGACAACGCGAGGCGCCTACCTCCGTGTGGTGCCATCGCAGCGCCGGTTCACGCGTGTCGGCGCTGGTCACATCGAAGCGACCCGCGTTGCCAGCAGGCCTCGGGGGGCGGCGGAGCGAGTCCTACAAGCCGTGAAGGGGTTTGTGCTGGGCAGCCCGATCGCGATGGCCCAGATCGCTCACGAGCGCCTGAGCAAGCTCAAAGCGCTAGCTATCCTGGGCTCCGACCCGCTCTCGTCCTCGGCCTACGCGACGCAAGAGGCGTTGATTATCCTGGCGGTCGCTGGGACAGCGGGACTGACCTATCTCATCCCCATCGGCATCGTCGTCGCCCTGCTGCTAGTGCTCGTTACGATCTCTTACCGGCAGACAATCCTCGCCTACCCCAACGGTGGCGGCGCCTACGCAGTGTCGCATGACAACCTCGGCCAGACGCCGGGCTTGGTCGCGGCTGGGGCGCTGATGGTCGACTACACTCTGCTGGTGTCCGTCAGCGTCGCGGCAGGAGTTGCCGCCATAACGTCCGCGCTGCCGGACCTCTACGAATACCGCGTTCCGCTATCGGTTGGCGTGATCGCCTTCTTCACCCTGGGGAACCTGCGGGGAATCCGTGAGTCTGGCACGTTCTTCGCCGCGCCCACGTATTTCTTCATCATGATGATGTCGGCGACGATCGTTTACGGCGTGATCAAGGTACTCCTGGGGGATGCACCGGGCACGCTTGGCCACGCGGCGCCGCCCGATCACCCGGAGCGCCTTGATGAACTGGCCACCGGCGGGCTCACGCTCTGGCTTGTCTTGAGGGCGTTCTCATCCGGCGCTTCCGCGTTGACCGGCGTCGAGGCGATGGCGAATGGCGTGCCGTCTTTCAAAAAGCCGGAAGCCGAGAATGCGCGTCAGACGATGACGGTCATGGCGGTGATCGGCGTCTTCATGTTCTTGGGGATCACGTTCCTCTCGAGCAGGTACGGACTGGTCCCAACGGAAGAAGAAACACTAGTCTCGGACATGGGCCGCACGATCCTCGGCGACAATGTTATCTACTACTCATTCCAGGCCGGGACCGCGATGATCCTGTTCCTTGCCGCAAATACCAGCTTCAACGCTTTCCCGCTGCTCTCCGCCATCCTCGCTCGTGATCGCTACATGCCCAGGCAATTCAACTTCCGCGGCGATCGCCTTGCGTTTTCGAATGGCATCATGCTCCTGGCCATCATCGCTGCGGTGCTGCTAATCGTGTACCAGGCGGATGTGACGAAGCTGATCCCGTTGTACGCAGTCGGGGTCTTCTTTGCTTTCACGCTCTCACAGGCCGGGATGGTGCGTCGCTGGTGGCGGCTGCGTAGCCCGGGCTGGCGAGGGGGCATCGTGATGAACGGCATCGGATTCGTTGCGACCGGTATCGTTGCGGTCATCATCAGCGTCACCAAGTTTGTGCCCGGCGCCTGGATATCGCTCGTGATGATGGGCACGCTGGTCGTGATCTTCACGTTGATCAAACGCCACTACGACTGGTACGAGCGGACGATCCACGTCGATGACGATGATGTCGCGCGACAGAGCGTTCCGCTGGCGATGCCTGCACAGGACCCGGCCAAGCGTGAACACGTTGTCATCCCCATCGACGGGATCAACCAGATTACGCTGAGCGCGATCAACGTGGCCCGTGAGATATCGAGCAACTTGACCGCGGTCCACCTCGCCGAAGACCGCGAGGAAGCGGAGACTTTCCGCTCGCGATGGGAGGAGCTAATCCCGGACGTCCCGCTCCTGATCATCGAGTCGCCGTACAGGGCATTTGCGGCGCCGATGCTTGCTTACATCGAGAGTCTGGAGCTGAGCGAAGGCGACGAGGCGATCATTGTGATCCTGCCGGGCTTCAAAGCCCACCACTGGTGGGAGAGCATCCTTCATAACCGGGCGATTCGCCGCCTCAAGCCTCTCCTCGAGGCCGAAGTTGGCGTTCGAGTCGTCGAATTCGACTACGACGTCCGTGCCGCCGCGGGCGCCTAGTCCGCGGCCTCGGCGAGTAGCGCGTCCAGTTCTTCGCGCGTCGTGATCTGCGAGGCGAGGCGCACGAACTCCCCGGGCGAGCGAGCGGTTTCGAAGAGCGTTTGCAGCTTTGGGCCGATCGGATCGATTGAAGCCGGCGTGTCGGCGTAGAAGCCGTGGAACGCGAAGTAGGCCTGATTCAGGCGTCGGATGAAGTAGCCCTCGTCCTCAAACTCGTCCCGCCGCTGGTTCATCAGCGCTTCAGCCTCCTCGATGTCCCCGGCCGCGAGCATCGCCTCGACCTGCACTCGCAGCGCTCGCATCGCGTTTGTGAAGTCGAATGGCTCCTCGGCAGGCGGCGTAGTCGTTGGGTTGGCTGCCGGCGTCGAACTCGGTCGTGGCGTCTGTGATGGCCTTTCGCCTTCCAGGTTGCCATAGCGCTCCAAATACACCCGCGCGAACTCGCGGCCGAAAATGCTGGCTACGCTCTCATTGAGCGTCCGCGTCTCGCTGCCCTCGAAGTAGCGACTGCCGAGCGGGAAAAACGCCAGGTACTGGTGCAGCCACTCGTGCGACACCGTGTCGATCAGTGATTCGTACGGCCGCCCCTCGTTGATCACGCTGGGATACGTGGCCACGCCGCCGGCCGTGACAACGAGCGCCGAGTAGCCCCGGTCGTCCGCTTCGACTCCTGCCTCAATGCGCAGCGCTCGTTCGCGCGAGAGCCCCGGCGTCAGCAGGTACGAGTGCACCAGTTCAATGCGGTTTCGCGGTGACACGGCGAGCACTCTCGGCGGCGCTTCGAGCTCGAAGTCCACGGGCGGAAAGATCAGACCCAGGTCTGAGAAGAGTGGCGGCTCAAGCGCCAACCCTTGATCCTCGAGGACGGACGTGATGCGGCCCTCAATAATGTCCTCGACACGCGCTTCAAGCCTGGCCCGCTCGGACTCCGCCTCGCTGAACGCTTCAGAGCCAGGCTCATCCACCGCAAGCCTGTTGATCTCGTCGCTCAAGGTGAAGTAGCGCCGCAGGATGTCATCGTCATTGCCATCGTCGTCCCGGAGGAGGTCGCCGACTTTGTACAGCCACTTCTGGGGGAAATGCTGCAGTTCCCACGTCACGAAGTTGAAGGAGTAGCGCGTGCCGGCCGCCTCCGCGGGATCTGACGGGCCGGTTGCGTCGAACAGTACGACGCCGCCGATCAATGCGAGTGCGCCGAGCACCGTCAGGCAAGCGATGTAGACCGCGAGGACGTATCGCACAGTCGTATTGTGATACGCGGGGCGCGTCACGTCGCGCCTTTTAGTCGCCGGCGAATATCGGCAAATACTCCTGGCGGAACACTGTTGAGATGTCGTCGATCGGCCGCGGTAAGCCGCCGTACTGGATCATGTAGTCGTGGAGAGCCTGCCACTGTTCAGGCGTTTGTCCGCCGATACCGTGCTCTTGGGAGACATCGCCAGTCTTAGCCATGTCGAGTTCAGTGTCCAGCATGTACCTCTGGTGCACCGGATCCTCTTCGGGCGCGTACTGGAGTACGATGTCGATTGCCTCAGCGCGGTTCTGATCCGCGTACTCGATGCCGCGCAAGACTGCGCTGACGAAGCGGGCGACGATCGACGGGTTCTGGGCGGCGTAATCCGCCGTTGTCACATAGGTCAGGCCGAGCGTTGGCGCGTCGTAGTCGGCGGCGGTGAAGACTTTCGTCGGATAGCCGAGGCGCTCAAGCGTGTCCGGCTCGTTGGAGAGGAACACGGGGAAGATGTCGACCAACCCTTCAGTCAGCACCTGCGGCTCGAATCCGATACGTACTTCCTCAATCGACGATCGCTCGACGTTGTTCGCCGCCAGCACCGCGAGGTAGTCCGGCGTCACCGCGCTGCCTTTGTACCCTGCGATCTTGCCCGCCCAGTCAGCCGGGGTCTCGATGCCAGAGTCCTGAAGCACTGCGAACCCCTGCTGTCCTGTCTGCCCGATCAGCGCGATCGAGACGATCTCGAGCACCGGGTCGCCTGTCCATTTCTCGAGAAGCGCCGAGGCGTCGGAGGTGGAGAACTGCACCTCTCCGGTAGCCAGCAGCCGGAAGTTGTCGCCGGGCGTAGCCACGTGCTGGATGTCGACATCGAGGTTCTCTTCGGCGAAAAAATTCTTCTCTTGCGCCACGTAAGCGCCGACGAACGGAAGGTTCGCCTGCGGCTTGAACCCGGCCATGAACGTCACGTGGTCGGGCTCGACGGGCGTGGGAGTCGCGTTGTCTGTGGCGACGTCGATCGTAGGGGTCGGTGACGATGCGACGTCGACGTCGTCATCGCCGCAGGCGACTGTGAAGACCGCGAGGGCGGCGGCAACCAAGACAAGGATGAGGGATTTCATGCGTGACTCCTAACGGATGCTTCTGACCGATTCGTGCCAGAACAGCACGCGCCGTTCGACGAGCGAGAGGGCGATGTTGATCGCGACGCCGATCAGGGCGAGGACGGCGATCGCGGCGAATAGTTTGGGGGTTTGCAGGTTGAGATACGCGGCATACACCACGTAACCGAGGCCACGGTTACCTGTGAACCACTCCGCGACGACGGCACCGATGAGCGCAAGCGGGTAGGTGATACGCAGTGCGCTGAAGATGTACGGCATCGAGCCGGGGACTCGCAGTTTCCAGAAGACGCTCCAGGTCGACGCCTTCAGCGAGCGCATGAAATCGAGCGCGCCCGGGTTCACGTCGCGGAAGCCGGTCATCGCGTTGACGAGCATCGGGAAGAAGCACAGCAGGGCGGCGACGATGATCTTGGGTGTCGTGCCAAAGCCGATGGCGATGATCAGGACGGGCGCGATGGCGACGAGCGGAGTCACCTTGACTACGATCGCCAGCGGGAACAGCGCTCGCTCCATCAGCGGCGAGTGCGCCATCACGATGGCCAGCGCGATCGCCACAACCGATCCGGCGATGAGGCCGAGCGTCGCTTCGTATAGGGTCCAGCCGCCCTGGCGCCAGAAGAACCCAGGCTCCTCGAAGAACCGTTCGGCGATGTCCGACGGTGCTGGTACGACGAGGATCGAAACGTCGCGCCAGTTCACGTACGCCTCCCAGGACGCGAGGACGACCGCGAACGTCACAACCGGCGGGAGGACGTGCACGGCGGCGCCTCGCAGGAGGTCGCGGAGCCGCGCGTTCATGCTGCGTCTCCGATGAGCAATCGCCGCAGATGGTCCGTGTGGTCGAGGAACGGGGCGCTGCGCTCGATCTCCTGGGTGCGCGGCCGTGGCAGCTCAATGTCGACGTCGGCGACTACGCGGCCGGGCCGTCCCGTCAGTACGATCACTCGGTCCGACATCACGATGGCCTCGGCGATCGAGTGGGTGACGAAAAGCACTGTCTTGCGCGCGGCCGACTCCGCCTGCGAGGCCCAGATGCGTAGGAGCTCGTACCGCATCGAGGCGCGCGTGATCTCGTCGAGGGCCCCGAACGGCTCGTCCATGAGCATCAGGCTCGGGTTGACTGCGAGGGCGCGCGCGATCGCCACACGCTGCTGCATACCGCCGGACAGTTGATGCGGGTAGTAGTCGCGGAACTCGCGCAGACCGACAAGGTCGAGCAGGGAACCGACATCGGTCGCGCGTCGTCGTGCGCCGTCGATCTCGAGCGGCAGGTGGACGTTGCTCGCGACCGTGCGCCACGGCAGCAGAGCCGGGTCCTGGAAAACGAAGCCGATGTCGTGGCGCCGCTGCGCCTCCGCTGGACGTTGGCCGTCGACGAGTGTGCTACCCGCGGACGGCGGGAGCAAGCCACCAACGATGCGCAATAGAGTGGACTTCCCGCAGCCGCTGGGGCCGATGATTGAGGTGAATTGGCCGCGCGGCACCTCGAGCGTCACGTCTTCGAGGGCACGCAGAGGCGTTCGCCCGTCGCTGAAGACGTGCGTCAGATTACGCAGGGAGACGTGCTGAGTTTCTGTGGCCATGCCAATCCAATGAATTGGACTATTCGCTGCGGGGATGCATTGCCCTGAGGCATGGCCGATGGCTCGTAGCGCCGGAAGCGCATCCCACGCCACCTCTCCGGCGAGCCGTGCACGATTTTAGGCAGGTAGCGTCCGCGATTGCAAGTGATGTGGCGCACACGGGGCGTAAAGGTCCGCGGTTGTATACTGTCGCCACTAATGAAGTTCGGCACCTTCCACCTCTTCCAGAAGCCACCTGGCTGGTCGGACGCAGACGTCTTCAAGGCTGAGCTTGACCAGATCGAGAAGGCGGAAGAATTGGGCTTCGACGGCGTCTGGCTCGCTGAGCACCACTTCCAGTGGTACGGAATCGGTACGGACCTCATGCAACTCGGCGCCTGGGCGGCTGCGCGCACCGAGCGAGTGCGCATCGGCACGGCGATTGTCACGCTCCCGTTCCACAACCCCGTCCGTCTGGCCGAGCAGGCGGCGACGTTGGACATCATCAGCGGCGGCCGGCTAGACTTCGGCGTCGGGCGCGGTTACCAGGCGGCGGAGTTCGCGGGCTTCAACGTCTCGATGGACGAGAGCCGCGGCCGCTTCAACGAGTGTGTCGAGATCCTGGTGCGGGCGTGGACCGAGGATTCGTTTTCGTATGACGGCCAGTACACCCAGGTACATGACGTCTCCGTCCTGCCGAAGCCGCTCCAAAAACCACACCCGCCGATCTACGTTGCCAGCTGGATGACCCCGGAGACGGTCCGTTATGCCGCTGAGCACGGCTACCCGATCATGTCGCCCGCGGGGCTCGCCGCCGACCAGATCAAGACGAACCACCAGCTTTACCGGGAAGCGCTCGAGATCGGCGGCCGCTCGGCGAGCGGTATTGACTTGCCAGCCCTGGTGCACGTCTACGTCGACGAGAGCGAGGACCGCGCGAAGGAAGTCGGCGTTGAGTACTCACGCCGATACGGTGCTTCGCTCACTACGCTCGGTTCGCCGGCTGCGAAGGGCGCGGAGTTGCCCACCGGCTACGAAACGTACCAGGGGTTCGAGCAGGGCCGCCACCTGCGCGAGACGCGCCAGGAACTGATGCTCTTCGGTTCGCCGGACACGGTCGCGAGGAGGGTCGAATGGCTGCGCGAGGAACTGGGCGTGAACTACGCACTCTGCTGGATGAACATGGGCGGCCTTGAGCACGAGCGGGTCTTGCGCTCGATGCAGCTATTCGCCCGGGAAGTGATGCCCCGCTTCCGTCCGGTCGAATCAACGCTGTAAACTGTACGCAGGGCGGCGACGGGTGAGCGCTTGGCCCTTTTTTGTTACCGGAGGAGTCTCAATGGCAAGGATTGCTTTTATCGGCGGCACTGGCCCCGAGGGGGTCGGTTTGGCGATGCGGTTCGCACAGTCGGGCAACGCCGTTTACATCGGCTCGCGCACTGAAGAACGAGCGGCGGAGGCCGTGGCGAAGATCCATGCGGCGGTGCCCGAAGCCGAGCTATACGGCGGTCCGAACTGGGACGGCGCGCTCAAGGCCGACTTCATCTTCATCACGGTGCCCGCGGCTGCCCACGCCGAAATCCTGACCGAGCTGGCGGAGGCGATCGAGGACAAGATCGTCGTCGATTGCGTCGTGCCGATGATCTGGGACGAGACGGAAGGCCCGCGCGCAGCCATGCCGGAGGCCGGGTCCGCGGCTGAGGAAGCCGCAGCGCTGCTCCCCAAGGCCAAGGTGATTAGTGCCTTCCATCACCTCGACGCCAGGGGCCTCCAGAAGGTTGATACGCCGATGCAGGGCGATGTCATCGTCTGTGGGGACCACAAGCCCGCGAAGAAGAAGGTGATGGCGCTCGTCGAAGAGATCACCTACATCCGCGGACTCGACGGCGGGCCGCTGGCGAACTCCCGCTACACCGAGCAACTGACGGTGCTGTTGCTGCACATCAACAAGATATACAAGGCGCATACTGGCATTCGCGTTACCGGCGTCTAGTCGGGAGCGAGGATAGCACTTACGTTGGCCGGTTCGGATCTGCCGGGGGTGAGGCAGGGGTTGATTTGAACCGGTATGCTAACCGGGATGGCTGAGGTAAGCGGGGCCTTTGTTTTGCGCCCGGGCGAGGGGCGCAGTGTCGCTCTCGGGGGATTTCACTTTTCCGTGAAGGCTGAGGGAGGACAGACCGGCTCTGCATTCTCGCTCCTGGAGGCGGCGGAGCCACCCGGGTTCGGGCCGCCCCTGCACATTCACCAGGACGCCGCCGAGGCATTCTACGTACTAGAAGGCGAATACATCATCATTCTCGAAGGCAAGGAGTACAGCTGCCCGGCCGGTTCATTCATCTTTATTCCCACCGGAATGCAGCACGGCTTCCGCGTCGGGGCTGTAGCGAGCCGGAAGCTGAATCTGTACACGCCGGCTGCAATGATCGGCTACTTTGACGACTTGAGCTCTGCGATGCAAGACGGCCAGCTTGAGGACTCCACGTTGGCGGAAATCGCCAAGAGGCATTCTATGGAAGTGATCGGGCCGGTCCCGGAGGCGTATGTCTGACCGGGCCCGGACGAAAGCCAACTTACTCCCCTGGTGAGGTGACACTGTGCCTGCCGGAGTTCGCATCATCCCGCTACTCGGCATCCCCGAGGTCCGTGCGGGCGATGACGTTGCGGCGCTGATTGTCGAGTCGGCGAAGGCGGGCCCGGGCGTCGAGCCCGGGGATGTTCTCGTCGTCACGCAGAAGATCGTCTCCAAGGCTGAGGGCCGGATCGTTTCGCTCGACACGGTGACGCCGTCGGCTGAGGCGGAGCGCCTCGCCGGGGAGACCGAGAAGGACCCGCGCCTCGTTGAGCTGATCCTGCGCGAGAGCGCGAGCATCGTGCGGCAGCGGGGCCCCGTGCTCATCACCGAGACGAAGCATGGCTTCATCTGCGCCAACGCCGGGATTGACGCCTCGAACGTCGGCCCCGAAGGCACTGTTTGCCTCCTGCCAGAAGATCCAGACGCGTCCTGCCGCGGCATCCGCGACGCCGTAGGCGCCGCCACCGGCGCTGACGTCGCCGTAGTCATGAGCGACACCTTTGGCCGGCCCTGGCGAGAGGGGCATACCAACGTCGCCATCGGCGTCGCCGGGATGCTCCCGTTCGCGGACTACGTGGGCCAAACCGACTCCTTCGGCTACGAGTTGCGCGTCACCACCATCTGTGCCGCCGACGAGCTAGCCGCGGCCGCCGAGCTCGTCCAGAACAAGCTCGACGCTGTGCCGGTCGCGATCGTCAGGGGGTACCCATACATCCGGGGTGAAGGCTCTGCGCGTGACATCGTGCGGGACCGCGAGAAGGATCTGTTCAGATAGGCGCTATACTGGTACCAAGATGGCTAAAGTGAGAGTCAGGCAAGCGTCCGTCGACGATCTCCTCGCAGAGTTCAAGAAGTTCGAGGAGCGCTACCACATGGCCTCTGGGGATTTCTACGTGAAGTACCAGCGTGGCGAGATGGGCGACAGCGCCGACGTCATTGAATGGTCCTCGATATACGAGTGGGTTGAGAAGAAGCGTGGCCAGCAAGCCTGATCGATGCCATCGTCGGCTGAAGACTACATCGACAGCCTTGTCTAGCTATCCGGCGCGCCGGTGGGGTCGTGGTTGTCGATCCCGCAACTCGAGTGGACGATAAAGATCGCCTGGGTCTGCTGCGTGGAGTCGCGACTTTCAGTTCGGCGTATAGCCGCGACTTTCTCGTCGTCTTTGGTACGACCGGAGATCATGCCGTGATCGACAAGTACCGGTTCCCCGTGATGGATGCGAGCGGCGAGAGTGGTACGACATGTCGCCGCACCACCCTGAGATCGAAACGTTCCTTCTCCACAAACATGTCGGGCCGGACGAAACGGTCGTCGCCAGCGCAGCGCCATCCATTGAGTCTGTGCTGGTCGAGATCCAAGAGCAACTGGCTCCCGAGTAGCGCCCTTACGCTGGCACGACGCCGAGGAGGCGCTTCAGCGCCCGGCGCCCCTTAGTGGTGACGTGCGCCGTTCGGCTGCCCGCTTCGCGGGTGACCCATCCAGCGGCCAAAGCACGTTGCAGGAGTGCAGCGCCTAGCGCTCCGCCGAGGTGGGGACGACGCTCCGTCCAGTCGAGGCAGGCAAAGGCTCGGCGCCGCCGGCCTTTCACCGGCTGATCGACGCCGACTCCGAGGGAGGAGAACACCGGCCCGGCTTCCTGGCCCAGCGCGAGGTCGCCACTGGTCGCGTCCGGCGACCGTAGGGCGCCGCGTGCGACAAGAGCGTCGAGAATCGCGACCGCCAGCTTGCCGGCAAGATGGTCGTAACACGTACGGGCGCGTGTCATCGGCGCTTCTGGCGCGGGCCTGGCCTTCGATGGCCCGGATAGCGCGACGAGCGACTCCACGACCTGGGCCACGGACGGATTCCGCAGCCGGTACTCCATCTGGCGCCCCGCGCGGCGGGCGGTCACCAGCCCGCGGGCCCGCAGGATCGCGAGGTGGTTCGAGACCTTTGATTGGCTCTCACACGTGGCCTCGACGATGTCGGTGACCGCGGCGGGTCCCTCCATCAGCCGGTGGAGGATTGCCATCCGCAGCGGGTCAGCGAGGGCGGACGCTATCTGGACGGCTTCGGTGTGTCGTGTCGCTTGCATCGTGACGAGAACATATCATTGGATACTGATATATGCAAGTCACCGCTCGACCATTGATTAACTGGCGCGGATTTTCTTCACCAGCTGCTCGGCAGGTCCTTCGCTTCCTTCTGCTCCTCGACGAACTGGTAGGTGCCGTCGTCGAGGCGGATGATCGGCTTGCCGACGTCCGTGATCTGGCCACGCTGATCCAGCTCGCTGCGCAGGACCTCCAGCTCTTCCTCTGTCGGCGTCTGGAGGGTCTCGATCTCTTTGGCCATTTTCGGTTCGAATGACATCTCGGAGAGCACTTGATCGACCGTCACGAACGGCGAGATGCCGACGAGGCGCATGTAGCGGTCCTCGTAGTCGAAGAGGGCCCACGGCGTGACGACGCGCCAGGGAGCGGTGCCGCGCGGGAGGCCGGCGCGCTCGCGGGCGCCTTCCGTGCCGTCCAGCCAGCCGGGGGACGAGATGAAGTCGACGCGCGGGACGAACTTGCGCTTCTGCTGGTCAGTCATCAGGATGGTCTGCCAGCACATCGAGGCGATCGAGTCGGCGCCGCCGGGGCCGCCGAAGCGCCGGTGCTCGCCGTTGTAGTCGCCGAGCGCCGTTGAGTTGATGTTGCCGTAGGGGTCGACCTGCAGCGTGTTCAAGATGCCGAAGTCCATGAGGCCGATCTGGGCCTGGAAGCCGACGCTGTTCATCGTCCCCCACTGGAGCGCGCGGTACGAGGCGCGGGAGCTGACCATCGTCATCAGCGGGTCCAGGGGCAGCATCGGCTCCGGGTTGATGACCCCGTCCTCGGTGACGTATACGGCACCCGGCGCGTAGAGCTTCTTGGCGAGGAGGATGCTGGCCATCGGGGAGCCGCCGCCGGCGACCCAGTACGTCCGCGCGTCCTCCACCATCCGCGCGACGAGGCAGATCTGGTGCTCGCGTTCGTTGAAGTATGTGGCTGATGTACCCATGGTTATGCTCCGGTCCGGCGAGGAATTCTGCTCTCTGTTCTCCGCGACATGCTCTCGAGGCTAACAGCCAGTTGCTTCAAGTACGCGATGACCATCGGGATCACTACCATGAAGTTATACCCGAAATGCAGGTACGGCCTCGATACCGTCGGAATCATCCCGCCCCTTCCGAGGATCCCCGCGAAGCCTCCCTGCGAGTGGTAGAAGTCGTACTCGAAGAGGTTCACATAGTAGAGGTACATGTGTTCCACTTCGTGCGCCGAGGCGAAGACCAGCGACACCCAGAGCCAGCCGTTCTGCCGGCCATAGCGCCAGACGAGCAGCAGCGTCCCAAGCCAAACAGCCGTGTCCCAGAAGAAGTGGACGGTCTCGAAGTCCAGCTGGCCGAACGCGCCATGTGAATGCACGAGAGCGCCGTTGTTCATGAAGAGCTGGGTTATCTGGATCGCATGCTCGCCCAGGTGGCCGACCTGCAGTACAGAGATCGCAAAGAAGGCGGCGAGCCAGTGAAAGTTTCGATACTGGGAAAGCGTCTCGATGAAAAGCACCGGAAGCCAGGGGACAATCCCAAAGGCGATGATGACGTACAGCGGATACTCCTGGGTTGTTGCCGCCGCCATCAGCACGACCGCCGCGAGACCGCTCGCAAGCAGCACGCGGGCGGGAAGCGGTTGAACGCTTCGGATCGGTAGGGCGGCTCGGCGGGCTACAGCCATTGTGCTCGCACTCTCATTCGAATCCGTCGTCCAGCGTTGGCTCAGCGGCAGGTGGATGGCGGAGCGCCAGCCAGATGAAGAAGGCGTCCACGAGGACAACAGCGGTTAGCGCGGCGCCAACGAGTCGCAGGTGGCGCATGCGGTCAGCGTCCGTCATCACCGGAGTCGCCGGCGAAAGCCCGACCATCTGATCGCTGGCGATGACGACGGCGAGCATGAAGACGACGGCGACCGCAAAAGCCGCAGCTAGCTTCACGATTGTTCCCCCATGGGATTCGCCCCCTGCTTGACGCTGGTTATGCTGGCGCTCATTCTAGCCGATTGCGTGCACTTTGTATTGCCGGCAAAGCCGGGCGGTTGTGGATTAGTCCACCCTGCGGCTGGGGCGATGGGCGGTATTCCGGGTCAGTGCTTGATCGGGTGCTCGCGTTCGTTGAAATAGGTGGCTGGTGTTCCCATAGTCATGCTCCTGTTGGTGGTCTCCACTTTGCTGTATTAGTCATGTTGTGCAGCCCGCCCGCCCGCCCGAGATGTGGCATCGGGGGAACACCCCCGAACCCCCGGCAAAGGGCTGTGCCCTCTTCACACCGCTTGCTCGGGCGCGTCCTACTTCCAGCTTCCGTCACACCCCATACCCTTCCTTGATCGTCGCGCGGCCCGTGATCTCACGGATGCGCTGGTAGCCGACGAGCTTGTCCATGAACTCGGCGTGGCTGGCGACGCCGTAGACGTACTTGTCGAGGTACTGCGGGATGAAGCCGCGCATCGTCGCGCCGACGACCTCGATGACGTGGCCCATGTCGCTGGCGTAGCGGCCCTGCATCTCGCCGGGGTAAGCGCCGAAGGGGCAGTGCACGACGGCGTCGACGGCGTAGTAGGGGATCGTCGTGCGGCCGGGGTCGCGCTTGATCTCCTCGGTGTCGATGATCTCCTCGGTGGAGACGATGACCTTCTTCGACGCCATTGCCGACTCGGCGTGCGAGATGCCGGTGCCGAAGATGCGCGTGTTGCCGTAGACGTCGGCCTGGTGGGCGTGGATCAGCGCAACGTCGGGGTTCAACGCCGGGACGAGGGTGATCGGCTGGCCGGTGTAGGGGTCCTCGATCAGCTTGGCGCCGGAGTACTCGAAGCCGTCGGTGCCGCCGAACGAGCGCACGGGGATGAAGGGCAGGCCCATGGCGCCGGCCATGATGCGGTTCGACATGACGACGTTTGAGTATTCGTAGGCCTTGACCCTGCCCTCGCGGATCGCGGCCTCGACGACCGGCCCGAAGAGGAAGAAGCCCACGTCGAGCTTCGAGACGCAGCCCGCGCCGACGAGCAGCGCAACCGCGACCCAGGTGAACTTGGCGCCGAGCCAGAGGTCTTCTTTCTTCTGGCGGATGACCTCGCGGATGAGGGCGGCGGGGCCGCGCTGGAGGTAGTTGCACTCGTAGACGAGGTAGTCGCCGTTAGCGACGTACTTCTCGACCGCTTCCTTCTCCGACATCAGCTTCGAGACCATCGCCCGCTGCTTGTGGTCACGGACGTACTCGCGGTAGCCGTCGGGGTCGACCTTGAGGTATTCGCCTTTGCCTTCGGCGATGATGTTGACGCTTTCGGTCATGGAGCACTCCTTAGGTAGGTAGCGACGGCGGCGAACCGAGTATACTGAATGTCGTATGAGAGCAACACAGAAGAAGCAGACTGACCGGGAGGCGGAGTCGCTTCGCCGGACTCTCCAGGTCCTGGAGGACCAACAGGCGATGGAGGGCGTCTACGAGGCGCAGGCGCAGGTGGAAAAGGGTGAGCGGGGGACGCCGCTCAAGGATTTGAAGCGCAAGCCCCGGCGTGCGTGAGGCATTCTTCTTAGCGCCGGCCAGGAGAGCGTTCGAGTCGGCTTCGGCAGAGGAGCAAGAAGAATTCGATGGCGCGATCCAGGTCATCTGTGATGATCCTTCGCTTGATCCTTCTCTCAAAGCGCGCTTCGACGTCCCACCTGTCGTGATCACGCGTTACCACGACTCCCGGGTGTGGGTTGTGTACGATCTACCGGACGAAGCGACCGTTCGTGTATGGATGATGGGATTCGCGCCCGACCGACCCCGGCCACGCTAGTCACTAGCTCGCGCCAGGGAAAGGGGTTTCCGGGGGACAACCCCCGAGACGAGCCCCGTAGGGAGCCCCCCGGCAGCGGCCCGCTGCACCATTGTTTGCGCTCACGCCGAAGCCTCGGGTTTCACGAGATTGACCTGGAGGAAGCAACCTGCTGGCTGATCGCCGCCCTGAAAGGGCCGCCCCAATCCTACTCGCAAAAGGGCCGCTCCTCTACTCAATTCGCCAAGAATGTCGTCGATATCAGCTTGGTCGTCTCCTGGATCGTCCATGAGCTTGCGCAACCGCAGGTCTTCAACCGGCACCATCGTCCAGTCCTGCCGAAGGTCGGTGAAGTCCGCGCGAATGCCTTCTCTGTGGCGATACAAGCGCACGGATGATGCGCGCAGGGTGGCGAGTGATCGTTTGCCACGGTCCGGCCGAAAGGCTGGGTTGCCTTTGGCGGTGAAAAAGAGGGGCTTGCCGAACGCCGATTCGACGGCGGCCGTGGCGTCTCGCGACAGCAGGCTGGCGAATTCTTGGGCACCAAGCGTGCCTGTCTTGGTCAGGCTCTGCGGCACCCAGTCTCCATCCTCAGAGTGAGGTGGACGATAGCGCTTCACAGCCCGCCAATCGAAAGAGACTACTTCACCTGCGACGAGTCCGCCGATGGACTGCAGCCATTTATCCATAGGCTGGGGCTCATGAAGTCGGACCAGGCGTTTGCCAAGTGCACCGGCGATGCAAACCCGGCCCGCGGCCATCCGCGTGACGTCCGTGATGACGACGTCTTTGAGAGACTCGGCGCGGCTGAAGAGGGATGCTAATGTAGTCATTGGTCTTCGTTGAAACCTGATACCAAAGTCTGCAAGAGCCAACGATGGCACTTTTCTTCCTCATCACACACGCACAACAGCGTGATCACTTCGGATCTGGCTATTTTCGCCAGCCGGTGAAGCTCCGCCATTTGGCTCTCGCCACGCATCTCGGCCAGGAACCGCTCACGATATTGTTCCCAAGTAACCTGGCCACTCCGGTAGGCGTGTAGCAGCTCTCGAGACGGCGCAAGTGCTCGGACGTACTCCCCGACGGACTCTCTGGGCACGCCTCGAGGCCAGTATTGAGTGACAAGGACTCGGATGCCATCACAGGGCTCCGGCTTCTCGTAGACCCTTTTCGTCCTAACGAAACTCGCCATGACCGTCTCGACCATAGCATTCACAGCCGGATTTCCCCATCGATTACCGTCACTGCGTGGCCGCCGATTTCGACGCGGTCGTCGTCGAGGACGCGGACGTGCACGCGGCCGTCGCGGCCGAGTTCGGTGCCCTGGCTGGAGGTGTAGGCACGGCCCGACTTCTCGATCAGGCCGTACTTCAGCAGATACGTGGGAAGAGACGCGTTGGCGCTCCCCGTCACCGGGTCCTCGGGGACGCCGCCGTCGGGGGCGAAGACGCGGATGTGCACTTGGTGGTCGGCGCCGTCGACGAGGGCGAAGGGCGCGAAGCCGCTGACCGAAAGATCGCGGCTGAGGCGGGCAGCGGCGGTCATGTCTGGCGTGAGTCTGGCTATGTCGGACGAGGCCATGCCGCAGAAGAGCCACACGGGGCCGTTGTTGATCGAGGCCGGCGGCGGGTCGGCGGCGACGGGCGCGCCGAGGACCTCGGCGATCGCTTCGACGGAGGTGCCGAACTCGTGGACGAACTCGGCCTCAGGCGCGCGCACGAAGACGCGTCGCTCCGGGCCGTCGCCCTCCACGCGCAGCGGCAGCAGGCCGGCGCCGCACTCCATGACGAATTCGCGCTTGCCGGCCGGGATGATGCCGCCTTCTATCGCGGCGTGCGCGGAGCCGACGGTCGGGTGGCCGGCGAACGGCAGCTCGCCCTTCGGGTAGAAGATGCGCAGCTGGTAGTCGGCGCCGTTGCCGGGCGACGCCTTGCGGAAGAATGTCGTCTCCGAGAGGTTGGTCCAGGCCGCGATTGACTGCATCTCTTTGTCGGAAAGGCCATCGGCGTCGAAGACGACCGCGACGGGATTGCCTTTGAGAGGGACGGACGTGAAGACGTCCACTTGCTTGAATTTGTGCGTTGACATGCCAACCCCTTCTTATTGCGAATTCTGGTTGATGATAGGGGTGCCCCTCTCCGCAGCAGACGAAGAGGGGCTGGGTGCGGCGGCAGCCTTCTCCTCAATACCACGGATGAATTCGCTCTTGGCTTCGGTGTAACCTTCGCGGTCAGGTCCGTATTCGGTGGCGAGGCGGCGTTTCAGGGCCGCGTATTCTTCGCAGGCGTCAGGGTGGGCACGCAGATTGTCACGGAAAGCGAGGTGGCGCTGCCAGAAAGTGGATGTCGTTTCGACGGCGTGGACGTGGAACAGCCGCTCGATATGGTAGCCGCGGCCGGGCGGCCGCACGAAGTAGCGACGCTCGGGCAGGTTGTCCTCGTATTCGGGGATGTACTGGTAGCCGATCGCTTCCATGGCCGGGACGAATTGCGGCGCGTCGTCCAGGCTGCGTAGGCCGGGCATGATATCGACGATTGGCTTCGCCGCGAGGCCCGGTACGGAAGTGCTGCCGATGTGCTGGATCCCCTTCAGCCACTCGCCGATGGCGTCGACGATCCGCGCGCTTTCCTCCGCGAACATGCCGGGCCAGCGCGGGTCGTAGTCAACGATGACGATGGGCAGAGGAGGGGCGTCCTGCGACATGGTAAGCGCCATGATTGCGCCCGCGCGCGAGAGGTGTCAAGGAAACGGGTGCGGCGCCTAGCTGCGGTAGATGTCCCAGATCTCGGGGCCCCAGAAGAGGGCGATCACGGCGCCGATGGCGAGGAACGGGCCGTGGGGGATGAAGTCCTTGCGGCTCTTCAGCCTCGCGAAGATTAGCGTCGCGGCCATCAGGCCTGCGAGGAGAGTTCCGAGGAATATGCCAACGAGTAATGAAGCCGGGCCGACGACGAATCCAATGAGCGCGATCATCTTGACGTCGCCCATTCCGAAGGCGCCCGGCCCGAACAACAGGGAGAGCGCAAAGAGCGCCACGCCAAGCGTCACACCAGCTGCGCCGCCCGCGAGTATCTCGCCGGTCGAGGCGTCGGGCCAGACCCACGAGAGGGCGATGGCGAGGACGATCGAGGGGTAGACGATGCGGTTCGGCAGGAGTCGGCGCTCGAGGTCCGTCAGCGTGAGGGTCAGGAAGATGCTGGCGAAGATGCCGCCGGCGACGGCCGGCAAGACGTCATCGAAGACGGCGACTGAGGTTGCGAAGAGGGCCGCGCTCCCCATCGGCAGAATCACCGAGCGCAGTGGCAGGGCAGCGCGGCAATCGGGGCAACGCCCGCGCGACATGACATAACCAGCGAGCGGGACCGCAAATCGCGCTTTGAAGGGCGAACGGCAGGCCGGGCAGTGGTAGAGCGGGGCGGATGGGTCCTCATCCGTGTAAAAACGCACGAAAACGAGGTCCAGGAGGTGCCCGAAGAGGAATCCGCCGATAGCGGCGAGGACAAAAGCCATCTGTATCAATGTAGACGGTAAGCGCTGTCCAGCGTAACGTACTGTAACCATCTCAATTTGTGGATACAACCAAATGAATGCTCGCCCGGCATTCGGATCACCAACCCAGGAGGAACAAGGCTCATGAGCGTCGTCGGGGAAACCCGCACGCTCACGCTCCCCGTCCCCGCGCGAGCGGCGGCCGGGATCCAACCGCGGGTGTTGGGCCGCTTCGCCCTCATCGCCGCGATCTGCGCCATCCCGGTCGTTCTCTACCTGCCCTTCCTCACCGAGCCGCTCTTCCGCGACGAGGGTCTGTATGCGACCGTCGCGCAGATGATGCTCGACGGCAAGATCCCCTACCGCGACGCCTTCGACAACAAACCGCCGATGATCTTCGGCTGGTACGCGACGAGCTTCATGATGTTCGGGGAGCACGTCTGGGCGCCGAGGCTCCTCGCCTCGCTGCTGCTCTCCGGTGCGACTTTCCTGATGTACCTCGAGGGGAAGTTGCTCTTCTCGCATCGGGCCGGCCTCGCTGCGGCGCTGGCGCTCGCCTGCTCATTCGGCCTGGCGACCCTGGAGATGAGCGCCAACACCGAAGCGTTCATGATTCCGCCGCTCGTCGGCGCTCTGTACTGCTTCTCGATGGGTCAGAAGACTAGCCTGCCGGGATGGTATGCCGCGGCGGGATTCCTCAGCGGGATCGCGATCGCGACGAAGCACATCTCACTTTTCGTGTTTGTCCTCTACGTCGCTTTACTTGCATGGCCGCTTGTCCGCGCCGGTGGCTGGCGGGAGTTGCGCACGGTTGCTTTCCGCGATTCGGGTGGTGCGCTGATCGGCGGTTGCCTCGTCGCCTTCGTGGCAGTGGTCGCACCGTTTGCGGCGACTGGAACACTACCAGAGCTGTTCGAGGCAACGGTCGTCTACACCGTCATGTACGTGGGCGACGGAGCGATGTCCGACAAGATCGGCATGCTGCTCGACTCGCCGACTTACGTCACCGTCGCGTTTGGTCCGTTGCTGCCTCTGGGTCTGCTCGGGATCCTGCAGATCACGAAGTCAGGGGCGACGGGACACAGGCCGCTGGTCCTTGGCTGGCTCGCCGCGAACTGGCTCGGGATCATCGCCGCAGGGCGCTTCTACGACCACTACTACACGACGCTGCTTGCGCCGATGGCGCTCCTGGCGCCGCTGGGCGTGATTTTCATCCGGAACCACTGGTCGCACCCGATAATCCGACTGGGGATGCCCGCGGCGATCGGGCTCCTCGCGGCGGCGACGTTTAGCCAGAATGCGGATGTGTACTTGCGCGAGACGCCAGAGGCCCGGCACATCGCAAAGTACGCCGACGATGACCGCGCCGCCTGGGAAAACGAGGGGCCGGCGTTCGGCCACTGGCTTAACAAGAACACGGAACCGGGCGAGACGATCTACAACCTTGGCTTCCAGAGTGAGCTTTACTTCTACGCTGACCGCAAGTCGCCGACGCGGTTCATCATGGACCGCCCCTTTTGGACCAACCATTCCTACATCGACGAGGCGCTGGAGGACCTGCAGGCGAACCCGCCGGCGTACATCATCGACAGCGCAGTCTACGAGGGGTGGACGACCGAGAGTCTCTACACGCCGGACATCGAAGCCTGGTTGGCCGCCAACTACCGCTACATGGGTAAGGTTTACTATGCCGGCGTCTACGAGAGGAACGGCCGATGAGCGCGGGGGCCACGACCTATTCGGGTGGCTTCGCGCGCGATTTGTCGCGGTATGCTACCCCGGCGCTGGCCGCGCTCAAAATCATCTACCGCGCGGCCCTCGCCGCCCTCGCCGTCTGGCTGCTGGCCTCGATCCGCAGCGGATCGTCGCCGGAGGTCTACGCGCTGACCTATGCCATCTCGCTGATCGCCGTGTACATGGCTTTGGACGGTACCTCATTCAGGGTTTGGGCGCTCTACGTCACCGGTTTCATTCTGTTCGCGCAACTCCGCGGCCACGCCGACGGGATGGGGATGCCGGTGCAGTTTGACTACCCGGTGGCGATGGAGAAGGCGCTCTTCTTCGGCACTATTCCCAGCATCTGGCTCCAGGACCAGTTCTATACTTTCGCCCGGCTCGGCCCGCTGGAGACCTACACGATCGGCGTCTATCTCGCGTACTTCTTCGCGCCGCACGCGCTGGCGTTCGCCCTCTGGCGGTTCGACAACGACCGCTTTAAGACCTACGCCTTCTCCTTTATGCTCACCCTCTATCTCGGTCTCTTGACCGCCGCGCTCCTGCCGACGGCGCCACCGTGGATGGCAGGTCAACTCGGCCACATCCCCCACGTCTACCAGGTCCTGCCGGACGTCTCCGGCGAGGTCGCCCCGGGTGCGTATCAGAACGTCTACCAGATCGCCGGCGCCAACAATGTAGCGGCGATGCCGTCGTTGCACGCAGCGATCCCCTTCCTGATGGCTATTGCGCTCTGGAAGTATCGCTGGCTGCGGTGGGCCGGCGCGGCTTTCGCCGTCTCGATGCTCTTCTCCATCGTCTACCTCGGCGAGCACTACGCCGTCGACGGTCTCGCTGGCTGGGCGGTGGCGGGCGCGGCCTGGGCCGGGGTCACGGCCTTCCGCGCTAAGCGGGAAGCCTCCGCAGCGATAAGGGCGGCCCAGGACACGATTGTCGGCAGCCCGGCGCCATCGCCTGAACTCGCCTCCTCAGCCAGAGAACGCTAGTTCGCCCGGCAGCGCTCCCCAAAGTTCAGCCCTCGTCCAGATTGTTCGGACATTTCCTTTCGTGTTGCCAGCCCGGTAACGATTGCTGGATCAATACGTCTCCAAATAGTGACGGCCCTTTGACGGGCCTGTCTCTGATTGATCAAGGAGGACGGAAGACAGTCATGAGCGTTGCCGGCGAAGCTCGCCGCCTGCCATTGGGCGCGTCCGCGCTCCCGGCTGCGCAGGGCGTCTCGCTCGGGCGCATTCTTCTGATCGGGGCGATTTGCGCGATCCCGGTAGTCCTCTACATTCTATTCTTCATGGAGCCCTTCATGAGGGACGAAGGGTTCTACGCGGCAACCGCTCAGATCATGTTGGACGGCGGCGTCCCTTACCGGGACGCCTTCGACAACAAGCCACCGCTGATCTTCGTCTGGTACGCCATCAGCTTTCTGATGTTTGGGGAGAACGTGTGGGCGCCGCGGCTACTTGTCTCGCTCCTGTTGTCGCTGACGACGCTCCTCATCTACTTTGAGGGACGGCTCCTCTTCAGCCACCGCGCCGCCGTCTGCGCCGCGCTCGCCTTCGCTCTCTCGATGGGCCTCGCAGTATTCGAGACTAACGCCAACACCGAGTACTTCATGCTGCTGCCACTCACCGGGGCTGTCCTGTCATACACACTGGCCGAGCGCCGTGACGATGACCGCTTGTACGGACTGGCCGGAGCGCTCGCCGGCATCTCAATCCTGACCAAAGAGACGTCGCTCTTCGTCCTCTTCCTCTTTATGGCGCTGTCGGCCCACAAGGTCTGGCGTGACGAGGGATGGCGCGCGCTGGCGGGGCGCACCTTCTTCAGGCGCATCGCCTGGCTCAACGCCGGGTGCGCCTTCGCCGGGATCGTTGTGGCCCTGCCGTTCGTCCTGACCGGCACCTTCGACGAGATGTTCGACGCCATCGTGCTCTACACGCTCGACTATGTCGGCCGCGTGTCATCGGGCGATCGCCTCGTGGCGATCGCCAAGATGCCCTTATACCTATTCTGGCTGGCCGGGCCGCTGGCCGTATTCTCCTATCTTGGAATGGCCCGCCTCCTGCGGGAGCGTTCCGACCAGGCCTATCTGCTGGTTGGCTGGGTGATCGTCACCTTCCTCGGGGTGCTGGCCGCCGGGCGGTTCTCCGCCCACTACTATGTGATGGCGCTGCCAGTCCTGGCCCTGATCGTGCCGGCGGGCCTAAGTGTCCTGCAGCGCGCGGGGCGGATCCGTCGCCAGGTACTCGTCTCCCTCGCGGCCGTGTCCATCATCCCGATGGTGGTGCTGAACGCGCAGGCTTACCTTCAGCCGACGGCGGCGGAGCGCCACGAAGCCAAGTACTCATACAACGATTTCTCCAAATGGGAGACGGAGAGCGCGGAGTTCGCCGAATGGCTAAAGCAGCGGACCTCGCCAAATGACTACATCTACAACCTGGGTTTCCAGAGCGAACTGTATTTCTACTCCGACCGTAAGTCCCCGACGCCGTACCTTTTCTACCACCCCTTCATCGCTGGACAAGAGCACGTGGATGCCGCGCTCGCGGACCTGAAGGCCAACCCGCCGCTTTTCGTGATTGATAGCGCTACTTATGAGAAAGCGAACCAGTTCACCTATTACCCGCAGGACCTGATGGCCTGGGTGCGCGGGAACTACGACTACCTGGGCAAGATGTTCTATGCCGATGTCTACCGGCTGAAGGACGGCTCCGGTGGCAACTGAAGCGACCTACACGCCGGGCGCTCCGGCGCAGGTCCAGAAAAGCCTGAGCGGCCTGAAGATTGTCCTAACCGCGGCATGCAGGGTTATATTTCTGGTCCTCGCCGTGCTGTTGATGGCTGCGATGCGCTTTGACGAAGGCATCGTTAAGCTCGGGTTCTTCTTCGTAGCGGCTCTGCTGGCGCTTTACCTGGCGCTCGGCCTCCAGGCCATGCGGGTGTGGGCGCCCTACGCCACGGCTCTCCTATTGTTCGTCCAGCTCCGCTCATTGGCGGACGGTCTCGGCATGCCGGTCCAGTTCGCATATCCAGCGGAGATCGAGAAGGCGCTCTTTTTCGGCGCTCTCCCGACAGTCTGGCTCCAGGAGAGACTGTACACTTTCGCGCATCTCGGGCCGGTCGAGGTATTCACGATCGGCGTCTATCTCAGCTACTTTTTCGTCCCGCACGCCATGGCCGTCGCCCTCTGGAAGTTCGACAACGAGCACTTCAAGACCTACGGTTTCGCCTTCGTCGCGACGCTCTACATTGGCCTGTTAACTTGCGCCGTTCTGCCGACTGCGCCGCCCTGGATGGCCGCGCAACTCGGGCACATTCCTCACGTGTACCAGGTCTTGCCCGACATTGCTGGCAATGTTATGCCGGGGACATACGAGAACGCCTACGAGGTGGCCGGGGCAAACCCCGTGGCCGCCATGCCATCGCTTCACGCCGCCATTCCCTTCTTGATGGCGATCGCTCTCTGGAAGTACCGCTGGTTGCGGTGGTTGGGGGCGGCTTATGCCGTCTCGATGCTCTTCGCCATCACCTACCTCGGCGAGCACTACGTCGTCGATGGCCTCGCCGGTTGGGTGGTCGCCGGGGCAGCGTGGGCCGGCGTCAGCGCCGTAGTTGCCCGCAGGAATGCCGGGCGGACAGTGAATGCGGCCCCTCCGCAAATCGCCGGCGAGCCGCCTCCGGAGCCCGCAGATGGCCCGAAACAGGCGCCCTAAGTTACTGAAGGGTGACTGCCGAGTAAAAATGCCGGGTCTCCCGCCCTAGGGCTGTAACACCTAGCACTGAGGGGCCATCTTAGCTTTCGAACGAACAGTCAGAGCGGTCAATCGGCCGGACTGACACACCATCAAGCCAGATCTAGTTCAGGTGTCAAACACAGGGAAAGGAGGAGAACATGTTCTCCAAGATCAACGAGGCGCTTCGCAATCTGTTCGCCCGCGTGCGTGATGAGGCCGGCCAGGCTCTAGCCGAGTACGGTCTGATCATCGCTCTTGTCGCGGTCGTCCTGATCGTCGCTCTCGGCGTGCTCGCGGGCGGCATTGAAGATGTCTTTGGTGACATCGCAGCTGCTCTCGGCGGCGCCGGTTCGTAAGCAAGGCGTCTAAGTAAGTTGAAGGCGGCGGGTGGGCCTGATGGCCTGCCTGCCGCCATCAGCCGCACTCACCGGGAGGGGCAGGAGCCAGGCCGCAAGGCCAGTAAAGGAAACACGTGATGGGCAAGCTGATCCGCAAGAACCGAACAGAAGGTGAGAAGGGGCAGAACCTCGTTGAATTCGCGATGGTCGTCCCGATCTTCCTCATCCTGGTCTTCGCCATCGTTGACTTCGGTATGGGGTTCCACGCCTGGATCACCGTCACCAACGCGGCCCGTGAGGGCGCGCGGATTGGCGCCGTCGGCGCCGACGAGACCACCATCGAAGACCGTGTTCGCGACACGACATCGTCCATCGTCGATGACAACGTCACCGTCACGATTAACAATGCCCAGGGCGAACCGGGCGAGTCGGTCTCGGTGGACGTTGAGTACGAGTACGAGATGATTACGCCGCTCTCCAACCTGCTCAGCGTCATCGGCGGCAGTGGCATCGGTAGCACGATCGACTTCCACTCTAAATCGGAAATGAGACTCGAGTAGCGGAAACGCGTGCTCGAGGTAGACGGACATCAGCGGGTCTGGCCACAGCGGCTGGACCCTTTTTCGTTGTTTCGCCCGCGGTGACCTGGAGCGCGCCCGCCGCGCGCCATTCCGGCAAGAGTTTTGGACTCCATGGCCCGGATACGAATAATTACTGTAACGATGTTGCGTGAGCAGCGTCATTTATTTTGATTCACCCAATTAGTACCAAGTCCAAGGGGGAAACCCATGATCAAGAATCTAGCTATAGGCAGCGGCTCCAACCGCACGTTGCTTCTGTTGGCGCTGCTGCTCGGTCTCATTTCAGCGGTGCTGATCGGTGTCTACCTGAGCAGCCTTGACGGCGACAAGGGTACGTCTTCCGGCGTCGTCACCAAGCCCGTGCTGGTCGCCGCCGTTGACATCCCGCCGCTGACCCGGATCACGGAAGAGATGCTGACGATCAAGTCGATACCGACCGACCTTGCTCTCGCCGGCGTCTTCACCAAGTCCGATGAAGCCGTCGGGCAGATATCGCAGGTCCAGATTGTCGTCGGCGAGCAGATCATGCAGACGAAGATCACGAGCCCCGACAATGCTCAGGACGTCTTTGGCGCAGATGCGCCGCTCTCCCTCATCATTCCGGAGGGTATGCGCGGATTCTCCATTGCTGCCAGTGCGGTTGGTGCCGCGGGCGGTCTCGTGCGCCCCGGCGACCACGTTGATGTGATCCTCTCGGGCGAACTGCAGGACGCACCAGACGAAGTATTGAAATCGATCACTCCGTCGACCGCGTGTTACGTGCTGCAGAACGTCGAGGTTCTCGCGCTCGACGGCGCGGTTAAGCTGACGGCCGCGCAGTCGGATGCTGGCAGCATTGCCGCCGCGAACGCCAACGCCGAGGCCAGCCGTGCCACGCTTGCCGTCACGCCGGACCAGGCATGGCAACTTGCCGCCGTTCAGCGAGGCGTGAGCGGCGGCGGTGTGGAACAACAGCTGTGGATCTCGCTGCGCCCGTTCGGTGATACCGCGATTGCCCAAAACCTACCTGCGTGCGGCGTCCTCGCTGCTCCACTCATCGTCCCGGGATCCTAAGAGAGAAGAACAATGACACGAAATCCTCGAGTAGCAGTCATCGACCAGGACCTCAATAGCCGGTCCGATATCAACAAAATGCTCGCCGTCTCCGGTTTCTCCGTAACCGGCGAAGCCGGTTACGGTATCGAGGCCGTGACACTGGCAAAGCAGTCCGACCCGGACGTGGTCGTGATCGCCATCGAGGAGCCCACGATCCGCGCGCTGCAGACAGTCGAAGCACTCTCTGACATGTTGCCGCACGCCGCGATCATCGGTTACTCGACCCTTCGCGACCCGGCCGCGATGCGCAAGGCCATGCTCGCGGGTGTCAGCGACTACCTGGTCGCGCCCGTCAAGGACGAAGACCTGATCACTTCGATATACGCTGTGCTCGCCCAGGAAGAGCGCAAACGAGCGCGGATTTCAGGCGAGGCTGAAGAACCTGTCGCCGCCGGCTCCGTGATCACGGTCTTCGGCGCCAAGGGCGGCATCGGCAAGACGACCATCGCGACGAACCTGGCGACGGCGCTTGTCCAGAAGACGAACCAGTCCGCGGTCCTCCTGGACCTCGACACTCGCTTCGGCGACGTCGGCATCCTGATGGACATCCCGGTGGAGCGGAGTATCGCTGACCTGGCGGTCTCGGAGGATCTCATCACGCGTGACCTCGTGCAGGACTGCCTGTATCAGCACAACAGTGGGGTCTACATCCTGCCGGCGCCAATCCGGCCGACGGACTGGCGCAACGTCCACGCCGGACACATCGAGAAGATCGTCTCCGTGCTCACCCAGAGCTACGACTACGTCGTGCTGGACACGCCCGGAACCTTCAATGACATCGTCGCCCGCGCCCTCGAGCTTGCCTCGATGGTCGTTCTTGTGGCGACGGTGGACATGGCGAGCCTCAAAGACACTCTCCTGGCGATCGACATGCTGAGGTCCTGGAACTTCCCGCAGGACAAGATCAAGCTCGTCATCAACGCGACGAATGAAGCGACCAGCGTGCAGCCGCAAGAAGTGAAGCGGATGCTCGGACGCGAGGTCTTCTGGTCGATCCCGTACGACCGCAACATCAGCACGGCGACACAGCTGGGTATGCCGGTTGTGCTGGCGAAGCCGCAGTCCAAGGCCTCTGAGAGCATCGTCGAGATGGCCTTCGCGCTCAGCGGCGTCCGGCAGCAGAGGGCGCAGCGACCCAAGGAAGCCGCCAAAGGCGGCCTCTTCTCCAAGATCCTCGGCACGCAGCCGGAACAAGCTGAAGTAAGGGTGGAATAGCGCATGACAAGCTGGCAGCCTGGCAAGAACGGCGACCCGCGCCCTGGCTCCCCCGCCTCGGCCGGAAGGTCGACCCCCGGACGCTACAACGAGGATATGGAGCAGCTGATCTTCCGTATCCACCAAATGCTGATTGAAGAGCTGGACGCGGACCAGATCGCCGCGATGCCGGCCGAAGAGCGCCGGCGGGTCGTCGAAGGCGCAGCGGAAACGCTGCTCCGGCGCGAACTCCCGAACGTCGGTGGTATTACCCGCGACCAGATCGTCGCCCGCGTCGTTGATGAGGTCGTCGGCCTGGGTCCGATTGACGCTCTGCTGCGTGACCCATCGATCTCAGAGGTCATGGTGAACGCCCCGGACGAAGTCTTCTTCGAGCGCGAAGGTATCCTCTACCTGAGCGACGTGCGCTTCCGCGACCAGACGCACATCCTGCGCGTAATCGAGCGCGTGATCGCGCCGATCGGGCGCCGCGTCGACGAGTCGTCGCCGATGGTGGACGCCCGACTTCCCGACGGTTCGCGTGTCAACGTCATCATCCCGCCCGTCGCGCCCAAGAGCCCGACGATCACAATCAGAAAGTTCCGCGCTGACAAGCTCAGCATGGAGGATCTGGTGAATGCGGGCTCGGTCACGGCTGACATGGCGGAGTTCCTCAAAGCCTGCGTCAAACTCAAGCTCAACTCCATCATCTCCGGCGGTACCGGTACCGGTAAGACGACGTTCCTCAACGCCATGTCCGCCTACATCCCGGAGGCTGAGCGCATCCTCACGATCGAGGACCCCATCGAAATCAAGATCCAGCAGCCGCACGTCGTCTCGCTGGAAGCCCGTCCCTCCAACATCGACGGCAAGGGTGAAATTTCCCAGCGCGATCTCCTGCGCAACACCCTGCGCATGAGACCGGACAGGATCATCATCGGCGAGATTCGCGGACCGGAAGCGTTCGACATGCTCAACGCGATGAACACCGGTCACGAGGGCTCTCTTTCCACGGTCCACGCTAACTCGCCACGTGACGCGCTCGCTCGTATCGAGAACATGGTGCTGATGGCCAACCTGGAACTGCCGGACCGGGCGATCCGTGAGCAGACGGCTTCAGCTCTCGACCTGATCGTCCAACTCTCGCGTTTCTCCGACGGTGTCCGCCGTGTCACTCACATTACGGAGTGCACCGGTATGGAAGGCCAGATCATCACTCTCCAGGACCTCTTTACGTTTAAACAGACACACGTCGACGGTGACGGCAAGATCCACGGCCACATGTCGCCAACCGGCATCCGTCCGAGCTTCTCTGAGCGGTTCGACGCGGCCGGCATCAGCTTGCCCCAGGGTCTGTTCCTGGCCCGGAGCGCATAACGATGGACCCAATGGTTATCGCAATCTCAGTCCTCGTGCTCGCTTCCGTTGTCGCCTTTGTCATAGCGATCGGCAGCCGCGAGAAGAAGTCGCGGTTCGTTGAGGCGCGCCTGCAGGCCTTCCGCTCGGCGGAGAACCAGCCGAAAAAGCACGGCAGCGAGCCGGAATCCGATGCCTTCAAGCACCGGAGCTACTCGGGTATCCCCCTGCTTTCCGGTGTCTTCAAGCGGATGCGTGGCTCCGAGGCTACAGCCATGATGTTGGAGCGCTCTGGCGTACCGCTGCGCGTCGGTGAGTTCTATATGATCCGCTGGGGCATGGCATTCGTCCTGTTCTTTGTGCCCATGGTCTTTGGCTTCTCGCTATTCAACTTGTTCTTTTCGGTTGTCGCCGCAGCAGTTGGCTACATCGCGCCCGCCTGGTGGATCAACAGCAAGCGTAAGTCCCGGACGAAGCGCATCAACGGGCAGCTCGTGGACATGATCGGCATGGTCTCCAACTCACTGAAATCCGGTTACGGCCTGATGCAGAGCTTTGAGTTCTGCGGCAGGCAGTTGCCGGCGCCGCTTGGCCTGGAAGTCCGGCGCATGCTCCGCGAAGCCACCCTTGGCTTGACCGCTGAGGACGCCCTGTCCGCGATGGGACGCCGTATCGACAGCAAGGACCTGGACATGGTCCTCACCGCGGTGAACATCCAGCGCTCAGTGGGCGGCAACCTTGCCGAGATCCTGGATACCGTCGCCTACACCATGCGTGAGCGCGAACGGATTCGCGGCGAGATCTCGACGTTGACGGCCCAGCAGCAGCTGACCGGTATCGTCGTCGGTGGGCTGCCGGTCTTCATGTTCACGCTGTTCATGATCATCAATCCGGACTACATGAGCATCCTCTTCGAAGAGATGGCCGGCCGCGTCGTCCTCATTGGCGCGGTTGTCCTCGAGATCATGGGCTACTTCGCCATGAAGAAAATCATGGCGATCGAGATCTAGGAGCCAGCGATGATGATTGTTCTGATAGTCCTCACCCTGTTTGGCGCGACCGGCTGTCTGGCCGTGGCGCTCATCGGCCGTCGCCAGACCTCACTAATGGAGTCGCGGATCCAGACCTTTCGCTCACAGGCAACGGATCAATTGGCGCTTGAACTAGACCTCGAACTGTCTTTCGGTATGCGCGTGTTGCGCCCGGTCGTTGAGGGCATGGCACGCCGAGTCGCAGGCCTGCTGCCGCAGTCTCTTATCGCCGACATCCAGTACCAGCTCCGGATGGCTGGCAATCCGATGAAGCTCAACACATTCGTTACCTTCTGGCTCGTCTCCATGCTCGTGTTCGGGGGTGTTGGCGTTGTGGGGTTCCTGAGCCTCGGCGGGATCAAGGGCCTCGCTCTTGTGATAGTTCTCACGGCTATGGGCTATTTCATGCCGCGAATGTGGCTTAAGAATAAGGTCAAGGCCAAGCAGAAGGCGGTTCTTAAGGGCCTGCCCGACAACCTTGACCTGATTACGACCTGCGTCGAGGCCGGTCTCGGCCTGGATGCCGCACTCTCCCGCGTCGCCGAAATGGGCGAAGGCCCGCTGGCGGCAGAACTTCAGCGGATGCTCCGCGACGTAGCAATGGGCAAGCTGCGCCGTGACGCCATGATCGAGCTCTCAGAGCGGATCGGGGTCGACGAACTCACCAACTTCATCAACTCGATCATCCAGGCGGAGCAGTTGGGTGTTGGTATCGCCCAGGTGCTGCGTATCCAGTCGGACCAGATGCGCACGCAGCGCCGTCAACGGGCGGAAAAGCAGGCGCACGAGGCGCCGATCAAGATGATCTTCCCGCTGGTCCTGTTGATCTTCCCGGCGTTCCTTGCCGTCATCCTTGCTCCGGCGATGATCCGCATCTCGGGTGCCCTTTAGGAACCCCCTATGGCACTCGGCAAGAAGATCAGACAGCTAAGGGAAGAGCTGGCGATGAGCCAGGCGCAACTTTCCGCGCAGGGCGGCCTCAGCCAGGGCTACCTTTCCCAACTCGAGAACGACGAAGTGCAGAACCCCAGCGCGGCGGTAATCTTCCGCCTCGCCCAGGCGCTCAACATTGACCCGCGCGTCCTCATGCAGGCCGCAGGCTACGACAGTGGCACCAACGGTGGACAAGTCGAGTATTCCGTGACTGTGGACCCTGAGCTCCTGCGATTCCTCGCCCGCTTCCCGCGCGAGCAACAGACTTACCTTCTGCGACTCTTGCAAGGACTCGACCAGCAGCAGGGCAAGCATGGTGGCTCACGCTCAGTTCCTCCCACCAGCCGCGTAGCGGCAAAGGGCTGACGGAGCCCCAGCATGCCGCGCATGTTGAATGCCAACCGAAAAATTACAGGCCGTAGTGGCGGCTGTTGACAGGCACGACGCTGTCAACTGACAATCGCTCCGGCGAAGAGAGGAAAGTCATGAAACTTGGTGACAGGATTCGCAACCTACGCGACAAGTGCGGACTAACGCAGGGGCAACTTGCCCAGGGTTCGTCCGTGAGCCAGGGCTACCTCTCGCAGCTGGAGAACGGGGAAGTGAAGAACCCTTCGGCCGCGGTGCTCCTGCGCGTCGCTCAAGCGATGAGCATTGATCCGGACGACCTCTTCGAGGCGGCGGGTTATCCGACGGTGCGGGCCCTCCGCGAAGTGTACGAGCGCTACGAGTCGACGATCGACAGCGAGTTGTTGCACTACCTCGCCGGCCTTGCGCGTGAGAAGCAGCGAAGACTGCTCTCGCTCCTACAGGGCATCGAGCAGGTCCTCGCTAACGGCGAAGAGGCCGGCGCCGCCTGGTCTGCTCTGAAGGCTGACGCAGATCCGGCGGCGGAAGCGGCTACGCCAGCTGCCCTCACCAAGGTACCGCTATAGCTGATGGCCGAGTTCTCCGAAGATCGCGGCGCCCTGGCGGAGAAGATTGACCCCGAGCTGCTCCAGATGCTGGCGCGCATGTCGCGACGACAGCAGCGCCAGGTGCTCCTCCTGCTGATGGTCGTTGAGAACCTCCTCTTCGAGATGCTGCGCGAGCGTCGCGCCAAGGACGAACTCGAGTAGACCTGGGAAGGCGCCAACGACAAGAGGGCCCGCTATAATCCGGGCCCTCTCTTTTGTATGTGCTGACGAAGGTTACGTTCGTACGTCGACTACTGCTTTCAGCGCACCCTCGGTCTCGTAGACATCGGGGTGCCTGGCGACGAACCACGGTGCTTCAACGGCCGGATGGGCTGCTGACCCCGCCGACCCTAGCGGTGCGACCGCCGCGGGATGAAGCGCCAGCCCGCCACGACACTGGCCAGTTGCCGCCATCTACTCCGGAGCCAGGAGGACGGCATCGCCACTTCCTGTGCCGCCTGCGCGTTGCCGATGTCGCCGCGCATTCGGCGGCGCACCTTCGCGTGTGACGGGTCAGCGGCGATCTCGGCCATTCGCGCGAGCGTGCGCCGCGCCAGGTCTTCCTTCGTCCAACGGTCTTCGGTATCGGGGGCGATCCGACCGGCCGCATCCTTGCCTGCCCTCGACTTGTCCCTGGGTGAACCGGGTAGCCAGTGTGTTTTCGGCGCATCTTCACCGAGCCTGGACTTGATCCGGTCCCAGACCTCGTCCTTGTGTTGGCCTGCCATCCCGAAAATCTCTCGCGCCGTGTTTATGCGGTCGGCGATCGTGTCGCGGAGAGCACCGTCGGCGGCGGCGTCCGGTAAGTCAGGGGCGTCGCTCTGCGGCTCAGAGGGAGTGTCAGCCGAAGGGACCGATTCGAGGCGGCCCACCAGCCGCTCCCAGAGGGCAGCCTCGTATTCCTTGGCTTCCTCTTGTATCGAGCGGGAGTCGTCGAGTCGTCGCTGCGCGATCCGCAGCAAGGATTCTAGTTCCGGGCCGTCAAGATCGGCCGGGGTCGTCGGGGGCTCGGCGCCGCGAAGGATGTCATCGATCGCGCGAGCGAGCCAATCGGCTCGCTCATCTTCGGTCATCTCAGGTTGTCGCCGACGCTCTGCATCCGGTCGCGCAGCTTCCGGAGCGCGCGAAATATCGTGACGCGGACGTTCACTTCGCTGGTGCTGAGGACGTTTGCTATCTCGCGGTTTGTCAGCTCAGCGTCAAACTTGAGGGCGATGATCTCTTGTTCTCGCTTCGGCAGCTGGCCGACGAGGCTGGAGAGGAACGCCAGGCGCTCCTTGTGGAGCAGGGTTTCTTCCGGGCTCTTGGGCTGGTGGTGCAGCTCGTTCTCAATCGCTGCTTCCTGCGCCGCTCTCGCTGCCGGCTTCTCTTTTCGCCAGTGCGAGGAGACTTCGTTCCGCGCGATCGTGAAGAGCCAGGAACCAAACGAATCACGAGAGCGCAGAGACTGGACCTTCACGAAGGCCTTCTCGAAGACGTCGGACACGATGTCCAGGGATACTTCCTTATCCTGCACCCTGCCGTAGACGTACGCGAACACCTTCGGGAAATAGTCGTTGTAGAGTTCGGTGAACTCGCCGATGCTCGGCGCTACTGATTCGGCGGGCATCGCAACCAGTGGTTTCGTCTCTTCGCGGGTCGTGGCGCGGTCCTGCGCCTTGCTTGTGGTCCCGATGGCGACTCGTGCGGTTGTCATAGATCCTCACTTTTGCGATATGGTTTCACGAATATCCCGTGATTGGGACAAAGAATAGACGTCCCGATCCCGGTCCCGTTACACCTCGTGTTAACCAAATTTCGCTTCCTTCTGAACTCTTGGCTTGTTCATGACTTGCCGGCAGCGGTGTCGGCGCCATAACTTTTTGGCCAAGCCCCAGTATTGCAGGGAGGGCGTTGATTCTCAGTTAACCGGGGGAATCGAGGGGTAAACAGGGAGTGAATTTACGCGCGGGCCCGATAGGCTTCGTCGAGCAACTCGATGATGTGGCGTACCCGCATCGACGTTCGGGACTTCCGGATGCCGGCTTCCAGTTGCGACATGCACCCGGGGTTCGCGGTGGCCACGACCGATGCGCCAGTCGCTACGACGTCAAGCATCTTGTCCTTCAGCAACCGGAGAGCCATCTCCGGTTGGGTCAGCGAGTAGACTCCGGCCGCTCCGCAGCAGCGGTCTGGGTGCTCCATCTCCTCTAGGCGTACGCCTGGGATTGAGGCGAGCACCTGCCGCGGCGCGGCGCTGATCCGTTGCGCGTGTGCCAGGTGGCATGAATCCTGGTACGTCACCACGGCATCGAGGGTGCCCATCGGCGGCTCGAACGGCAGCGCGACGAGGAATTCGTGCACGTCCTTGACGAGGCGTGAGAACTCCTCCGCAGTAGCGCTGTACTTCGCGTCGTCGCTGAGCAGTTGGCCGTATTCTTTCATCGCTGCGCCGCAACCGGCCGAGTTGACCACGATCGCGTCCGGGCCCTCGGCGAGGAACGCATCGATGTTGCGCCGGGCGAGCGAACGGGCGGTCCGCAGGTCGCCGTTGTGCGCGTGCAGCGCCCCGCAGCAGACCTGCGCTTCCGGGACGCTAACGCGGCAGCCGTTGCGCGCCAGCACGCGGACGGTCGCGCGGTGCGTGTTCCCGAAGGCGAGCGGCATGATGCATCCGCTCAGCATCGCCACGCTGGATTTCGCGATGCCTTCCGGCTCCGCTACCAGCCCGGTGGCCGTGAATGGCCTGCCGGTCATCCTTGGCGCGAGTTGAGCCCGCGGGCCGATTCCTGGTAAGCGCTCGGCGACCGCTCGCAGGCCGAGCCGCTCGCTGGTTCGCATCGCCGTGCCGAACAGGCGCAGACGCCCGGGCTTCGCGATTACCTCGCGCAAGAAGAGCGACCGCAGGCGCCAGGAGAGCGGTGCCGCGCCGCGATCGATAGCGTCGGCGCGCGCGTGTTCCATGATCCGCCCGTAGGGGACGCCGGATGGGCAGACCGCTTCGCAGTTGCGGCATTGGAGGCACTGGTCGAGGTGCCCCAGCGCATTAGCGGTGGGTTCGATCGTGCCGTCGGTGAGCGCGCGGATCAGGTACAGGCGCCCGCGCGGTGACTCCGTCTCGAGGCGCGTTTCGACATAAGTCGGGCAGTGCTGAAGGCACAGGCCGCAGCGGACGCACTGCGAGAGGTCTACGTCCGCCGGGGCAAACGGCCGCCGTCTGTCTGTCACAGGCGGTCCACGAATCGGCCCGGGCTGAGCACGGCTTTCGGATCGAACTGCTCCTTCGCCGCCTGCATCAACGGCAATGACGCCGGGGGCTCGCCGAAGACATCGATCCCTCGCTTTGCCTCGGGTGGTGCCGCCTCAATGACGCGGGCGACGCCGGGTAGTGACGCGCGTTCGAGCGCGCCGGCGTCCAGCAATCCGGCGCGGATTGCGCCGAGGGTTGGGTAGGCGACAAGCGATGCATACGCTCCGAGCTTTGAAGCTAGCGTCTCGAGCTGCGCTGGTAATTCCGATGGCAGCATGGATAAGCGACAGGCGACCAGCTGCTCCAACGCCGGGACGGGTTCAGCCGGCTCCTCGCCGCCCGCATCGCTGGCCAGCGCCGCGATCTCCCGCGCTGACCGCTCCACCGCCGAAGGCGCGCCACCGATCACGATCGAGAGTAGCCATCGTTCGCCCGTCCTTGTGACGGCGGCGGAACGCATCGCCAGGGCGTGCATCAGTGCCTCGTTCGGCACGCGGCAGGCATCGGAGGCAGAAGCGAACTCGAACGCGGACGCGCGCGCCTCTTTCGGCAAGGGCTGTACTTTGAATGACGCCTCCGTGATGACGGCGAGTGTTCCCAGGGAGCCGATGTACAGCTTGCAGAGGTCGTATCCGGCGACGTTCTTGACCACGCGTCCTCCAGCGCGCGTGACGACGCCGTCGCCGGTGATCACCCTCAGTCCGATAGTGAAATCGCGCGGTGCGCCCAGTGACATACGCGCCGGTCCCCAGACATCGGCCGCCAGCACGCCGCCGACCGTCGCGGCGTCCGGGATGCTAGGGTCGAACGGCACCATCTGTCCGGCCGCTCCCGTCGCCGCCCGCAATGCGCCCAGGGTGATCCCCGCCTGGCAGGTGATCGTGAGATCCTCCGGCTCGTACTCGACGATCGCGCTCAGCGCCGTCGTGTCGAGGGCGATGTCATAGCGCGACGGGACGTTTCCCAGCGAACGGTGACAGCGCCCGCCGAGCGGGATGATCGCGAGGTCGTGCGCGTTGGCGTAGCGGATGATCTCGGCTGCCGATTCGACGGTTGTCGGCCGCGCGACTGCCTCCGGCGTCAGGCCGTCGACCGCGATATCCTCGCTGCCCGAGCGAGTGTTTTCGACGCCGGTGATGGATTCGAGGTCGGATCGCAGGGACGCCTGTCGGACCATCGCGCTAAACGTACGCGTCTGCGCCGACTTTGGCGATCGCCGAGCGCATCCGTGAAGAGACTTCGCCGCAACCCTTGGACGACGGGAACATCTTGCCGGGGTTGAAGGAGTCGGCTGCGCCGAACGCGAGCTTCACGCGGGCCATCACTTCGAGGTCATCGTCCGAAAAGATCCACGACATGTAGTTGCGCTTCTCGAAGCCGACGCCGTGTTCGCCGGTGATCGTGCCACCCGCGTCTACGCACAGCCGCATGATCTCCTCGCCGAGTTCGAGCACGCGCTCGGAGGCCCCCGGCACGCGGTCGTCGAACATCAGGTTCGGGTGGAGATTGCCGTCGCCCGCGTGGAAGACGTTGGCGACCGGCATATTGTAGCGCTCGCAGGCCTCATAAACGCCTGCCAGCACCGCCGGGAGCCGCGTCCGCGGGACTACCCCGTCGAGGATGTAGTACGAAGGTGCTAGGCGTCCCAGCGCCCCCAGCGCGCCCTTGCGCCCCGCCCATAGCCGCTCGCGGTCTTCGGGCGACATGCCGATGCGGATCTCGCGGGTGCCGGCGACCTCACAGGTCGCGCGCACGGAGTCTGCCTGCTCGCGAGTTTCCTCGTCGAGGCCCTCGACTTCGATCAGCAGGGCGGCGCCTGCGTCCGGCGGGTAGCCGGCGTTCACGAAGGGCTCCACCGCCCGCATGGTCTTGTCGTCGATCATTTCGAGCGCGGCCGGTAGCACACCAGCGGCGATGATCGCCGAGACCGCCTCCGACGCCTCGAGCACTTCGTCGAAGATGGCCAGCAATGTGATCGTCGCCGGCGCTATCGGCAGCAGGCGTACAACGATCTCTGTGACGATCGCTAGCGTGCCCTCCGACCCGACGACCAGACCCGTTAGGTCATAGCCCGGTAAGCCGATAGTCTCGCCGCCGACCGTCACGATCTCACCGTCGGGCGTCACGATTTCGAGGCCGAGGATGTGGTTCACGGTCGAGCCGTAGCGAAGGGTGTGAGGGCCGCCGGCGTTCTGCGCGACGTTGCCGCCGATGCTGCACGCCTTCTGGCTCGACGGGTCAGGCGCGTAGTAGAGCCCGTGTGGAGCGGCTGCTTTCGAGATGTCGAGGTTGATGACGCCGGGTTGGACGACGGCGAGTCGGTTCTCCGCGTCGAGCTTGATGATGCGGTCCATTCGCGCGGTGACGATGACGACGCCGCCTTCGCAGGGTATCGCGCCGCCGGAGAGCCCCGTGCCGGACCCGCGAGCCGTCACAGGGACGCCATACCTCCGGGCGATCCGGACGGCCGCCGCGACCTCTTCGGTTGTTTGCGGAAGGACGACTGCTTCCGGTAACCCGCGCTCGATCGTCGCGTCATATTCGTAGACGAGGAGGTCTTCCGGGGCGTGGAGCACGTACTTCTTGCCGATGGCGGACTGGAGGTCCTTCACGAGCGAGGCGGCCACGCGGCCAGTCTAGCACGAGGGTGTGGAAAAGTGGAAAATGTGGAGAAGCCCGCGCGCCGCCGGGTATCGAATCAGCTCCGCCATGCGTTTATCAGGTTAAGCAGCTAATTGTGTAGAGGACTACTCAGAACGATTGAACACTAGATGACCGAACCAGCCGCCAACTCTACCTCGCGGGGACGCCGTGTCCGCCGTTGGATCATCCGCGCGACGATCCCCGTTGCCGTCATCGCCGGCCTTGCCATCGCGACGACGGTGTATCTGCTCGTCGCGCATGAGGACGCCCCGGCCTCCGCCCCCGGCTCGGACACCGCCACGGCCACCGCGACCGCGACGCCGACTAAGCGGCCGACCGCCAGGCCGACGTGGTCACCTACAGCGTCTCCTTCCGAAAGCCCGGTCGCCAGTCCGGCCGCCGGTGGCGACCAGCCCGGCGGGATTGTCCCGGACACACATGGCTCGCGCCCGGAGAACACCGCCGGCGAAGAGTTGCTTGGGCTGCGCGATATCCTGCAAGCCGAGATAGATTCGTACAAGGCGCAAACCGGCACTGACGTGGGCTTCGCCGTCACTGACCTGATGACGAACGAGACGATATCGGTCAATGGCAACGATGTGCACAAGACAGGCTGCGTGATCAACTTCTTCGCGCTGCTCGCCGCCGTCGACCAGTTCCAGGCGGGCAACGCCAGCCCTGGCTCTGTCTCGTACAGCGTGACCAAGGGCATCGGTGGCAGCTATCCGCCGGAGGTCAAGAACTTTCTCGAAGTCATCTTCGGCAACTTCCACACCGGCGAGCAGCGCGCCCGCGAGTTGATGGCCGGCTGGGGGATGAAGACCTTCCAATTCGACCACGTGCCGTATTACGGCGGTGAAGGCTCAGGCTCCAACATCCTGACGCCCCTGGAGACGAACGACATCCTGGCGCGCCTCTGGTACCGCGAGCTATTCAGCCCGGAGTGGTCCGACTACACCGTCGGCGTCCTGCGAAACACCTACGCCTACGTCGACTACATCCTGCCGAAGTACCTGCCCTGGACGGCGACCGTCGGGCACAAGATCGGCTATCACTGGGACTTCGACGGCTGGGTGAACAACGACGTCGGCATCGTTACGTTCACGGGCGCCGACGGCGGACAGAAGTCGTACGCCATCTCGTACTTCTCGCAGTACGCGCCGAGCGAGTTCGCCGGCTACTCCTTCGGGGCGCGGCTCTCGCTGATCACCTGGAACTTCATGACGCCGCGCTACGGCGTCGCCGCGCAGCCTGCGCCGCCGCCGGTGCCGCCCGGCCCGCCGCCTGTCACTCCGCCGCCGACCGCCGTCCCCACCCCGGCGCCGACGCCGGTCCCGACGGCTGCGCCAACTTCAACGCCGACGAAGACGCCGAAGCCGAAGACGCCGCCGCCGACGCCGAAGCCCGCCACGCCCACGCCAACGGCGGCGGTCACGTCGACGGCTAGTCCGTAGCCCAGCCCTTCGCGCGCTCGACGGCCCGCTGCCAGCCCGCGTACATCTTCTCGCGCTGGTCCTCGGGCATCTGCGGAGTGAAGCGCCGCTCCTCGCGCCAGTTGTTCGTCACGTCGTCGCGGTCCTTCCAGAAGCCCGTCGCGAGGCCCGCCAGGTAGGCCGCGCCGAGCGCCGTCGTCTCCAGGCACGCCGGCCGCACGACGTCACGGCCGAGGATGTCCGCTTGCATCTGCAGCAACAAGTTGTTCGCCGCCGCGCCGCCGTCCACGCGTAGCTCCGTGAGCGGCGTGCCGCTGTCGCGCTCCATCGCCTCGACGGCGTCGCGCACCTGGTAGGCGAGCGATTCGAGCGTCGCCCGCGTGATATGTGCGCGGTTCGCACCTCGCGTCAGGCCGAGGATCGCGCCCCGCGCGTGCGGGTCCCAGTGCGGCGCGCCGAGGCCGACGAACGCCGGCACGACGTAGACGCCATTCGAGTCCGGGACGCTTGCCGCGAGCGGCTCGCAGTCGGCGGCGGTCGGGAACAGACCGAGTTCATCGCGCAGCCATTGGATTGCCGCGCCGGCGATGAAGATCGAGCCCTCGAGCGCGTACGTCACTTCGTCGCGGTCGCCCTTCGATAGGCCCCAGGCGATTGTCGTCAGCAGTGACTGCGAATGCGGAGGCTTGTCGCCGGTGTTCATCAGGAGGAACGCGCCGGTGCCGTAGGTGTTCTTCGCCATGCCGGGCTGGAAGCAGGCCTGCCCAAACAGCGCCGCCTGTTGGTCGCCGGCCACGCCCGCGACGGTGATTCGCCCGCCGAGCAACTCAGTTTCGCCGAAGGTCCCCGAGGACGCGTGGACAGCAGGCAAGAGCGCCGCGGGCACGTCCAGGGCAGCGAGGAGCTCCTCGTCCCAGCGGCGCTCGACGATGTTGAACATCAGCGTGCGGGAGGCGTTCGTGTAGTCCGTGGCGTGGACGCCACAGAGGCGATACAGCACCCACGCGTCGACGGTGCCGAACATCAGCTCGCCGGCCTCCGCCCGCTTGCGCGCGCCGGGCACGTTGTCGAGCAGCCACTTCACCTTCGTGCCGGAGAAGTACGGGTCGAGGAGGAGGCCGGTGCGCTCACGGAATTTCTCCTCAAGCCCTTGCGCGCGCATTTCGTCGCAGAGCGCTGCCGTGCGCCGGTCCTGCCAGACGATCGCGGGCGCGATTGGCTTGCCGTCGCGGTCCCAGATGACGGTCGTCTCACGCTGGTTACTGATGCCGATAGCGGCGACGTCGGCGGGGGTGGCGCCGGCCTTCGTCAGCGCGTCGCGCGCCGTGTAGATCTGGGTCGACCAGATGTCCTCGGCGTGCTGCTCCACCCAGCCGAGCTGCGGGTACTGGATCGCGTACTCCTGCTGGGAGGCTGACACGATGTTGCCGCCGTGGTCGAAGAGGATCGCGCGCGAGGAGGACGTGCCCTGGTCGAGGGCAAGGACGAAGTCAGGCATAGCGCGCCAAACTGTAGCACCGGCGCGCTGGGGATGTCGAGGCGCTCTAGCTATGGCTCGGCCGGCATGCTATCAGTAACTACATACTCGCCATCGAGGCGCTTGATGATGAAGGTTGCGTCTGCGTCCTCCCAGTCGATGCATGGCTCCGTTCGTCGATAAATCACCGTGCCTGTCTCTCGGACACTGATTACGACGGTAATGGATTGCTGTTTGGCGCATTCTGGATGCCATCTGGCGGTTGTGTGCGCCTTGATATCGGTACGGCAGTCAGGATCGGAAACATTCAGAGAGACGCACAGGTCGGAACCAGTGGAATTGACGAATCGCATTTCAGCGATCAGTTCCTCAAAACAGCCACCTTTGGCTCCGACCAGGCTTAGCGCGAGCAGTGCTGGGACTATTCGAAACATCATCAAGTACAACGACGCGTTACGAGATCCGTTGTTAATCATTCTCAAGATTGACGTGTGTAGCAGTGGGTGACAGACTCGCGGCATGAATAAACCGAAGTTCTGGGGGATCGTCTCACCGCTGCCCGCACCCATCGTCACGATGCAGGCCAAGATGGCGGAGGACGCTGGTCTCGAAGGCGTCTTCGCGCCGCAGGTCTACGGGCCGCCCTTCATCCCGCTGGCTGTGGCCGCTGCCGTTACGCATCGTGTCCGCCTGGCCTCGGGCATCGCCATCGCGTTCGTGCGCAGCCCGTTCGAGACGGCGATGGCGGCGATGGACATGGACCGTCTGAGCAACGGCCGCTTCACGCTTGGTCTTGGTACGAGCGTCCAGTCCTGGAGCGAGGGCTTTTTTGGCGCGGAGTACGGGAAGCCGCTGGAGCACATGCGGGAGGTTGTCGAGATCGTGCGCCTCGTCAACGCGAAGGCGCACACCGGTGATCTGACGACTTACGACGGCAAGTACCACCAGCACGACTGGAGCGAGCTGCAGCCGACCTCGATGCCGGTCCGGACCGACATCCCGGTCTGGATCGCCGCGCTGCGGGGGCCGCTCGTCAGCCTCGCTGCCGAGATCGCGGACGGGGTCCTCGGCCACCCGATCTGGTCTGTCGAATGGTGCACCGAGAAGATCCCGGACTACCTCAAGCGCGGGCTCGGTCGCGGCGGCAAACAGCGCAGCGATATCGAGTTCAACGTCTGGCTCTGGGTCGCCATCAACAAGGACAAGAACCAGGCCATCCAGGATGCGCGTGCGACGGTTGCGTTCTACGGCGGCATCAAGCAGTACGAGGAGTTTTTCGCCGCGCACGGCTTCGCAAAGGAAGCGGCGCTCTTGCAGGAGGGCGTGCAGAACGGCGACTACATCGCGGCCTCGGAACACGTGACTGACGAGATGGCCGAGACGTTCGTTCTCTGTGGCTCAGCCGACGATGTCCGGAAGCGCATCGCCCCGGTCTACGATGTGGCCGACTCGCTGACCCTTGTGCCACCGGCGTACAACCTCGGCGCCGATAAGCTGCTGGCGTACGGGGCGGCGATCGCGAACACGTTCTACGCCTGAGTAGCGCCCGCGCGCCGGATGTAGGATAAGAGTGTATGGCGCTGCGATTTCTCGAACGCGAACTCCGTCACCTCCTCGCAGAGAATGACCGGCCGGATCTTCTCGAGGCCGGCGGCATCGAATTGACCGACGACGGGGCCTCAGTTTACGTGCACCTGCTGCCCAGCGAGGGCTGGCCAAACCGCGCCCAGGGACGGGCCTGGGTGCTCGCCTGGGAGGACTACGCGCCGAAGGGCTACGACGCCATGTATTGCTACCGCTGGCTGATCACCGAGGCGCGGACCAGCCTACGCGAGAACATCGGCGAAGTGATCCACTGGCTGGACGGCAAGTAGACGATGCCCACCGTCAAGGAGTTGAAGACGCTCGCCCCCGGCGAGACTGCGACGTTCCGCGCACGTGTCTTGCGGCTCTGGGAGATCGGCGGTCTGCGCATGGCGCTCGTCGGCGACGAGTCCGGGTTGATGCGGATCGAGCTGGGCGATGCGACCGTCGAAGAGGGAGAATCGTACGAGTTCCGCAACGCGTCCGTTCAACAGTATCCCGGCGGCTGGACGAGCGTGTCGATCGCCGCTGGCGGCTCGGTCGCACCCGTTGACGATGTCGGTGTGCCGCAGGACGAGGCGTACATCGAGCGGACGTTCAAGATTCTGTCTGGCATCCAGCGCAAGAAGGGCCGGCGTGCCGGGCGGTTGGAGGCCTGGGAGCACCCTGCCAAGAGAAGTGGGGGCGCATCGTGATCAAGGTACGCAAGGCGGACTCGCTCTACTACAAGGACGGCGGCTGGTTCCGCTCGAAGTGGCACTTCTCCTTCGACGAGTTCTACGACCCGGAGTACATGGGCTTCGGCACGTTGCGCGTCTTCAACGACGACGTGCTGGTCGAAGGGGCGATCTGGCCGATGCATCCGCACCGCAACGTCGAAGCACTGACGTACATCCCGGAAGGCACGTTTCGCCACGAGGACAACCTCGGCAACCTGTACACGATGCCGGTTGGCTCCGTCCAGCGGATGACGTTGGGCAAGGGCGCCTACCACTCCGAACAGAACGGCTCCGAGACGGAGCCGGTGCGCTTCATCCAGATCTGGGTCATCCCGCGCGAGGACGGCCTCGAGCCCGAGGTCGAGTCAAAGCAGACGACAGTCGAGGAGCGCGCGAACAAGCTGCTGCGCGTGATCGGCTCGGACCGCGACGGCGGCAGCCTCCTCGTCCACCAGGATGCTGCGATGTACATATCGCGGCTTGAGGCCGGGAAGAGCGTTGAGCACGAGTTCGAACCAGACTTCGGCGGCTACCTCTTCGTCATCTCAGGCGCCATCACAGTCAACGGCAACAACCTCGACAACGGCGACGCCGCGCTGATATACGACGAGCCAAACGTCACAATCGAGGCCCGAGAAACGTCTGAGCTGATCATGATGGAAGTCCGCACCCGCACCCGCGTCGAGTAGCCGTGCCGGCTATTCCTCCCGGATGTTCGACTTGATCATCGCGACCAGTTCCGGCGTAACCTCCTTGAAACCGTGCTCGAGCGCATGCTCCTTGGCGTTCTTCAGCAGTTCCTCTTCGGTCTCGCCACGCACGACGTGGTTGCAGCCGCTTGCCGGATTCACTTTGTTGCAGTCGATGATCTTACCCATAATGGCCTCCTTCTTACGCTTCGAATCTATGGCGATTGACGGATGCAGTCAACGCCCCGGGGGCGCATTGACAGCTTGTGCTCCCCTCATAGAATGAGGGGCGTGCCCCGAACTCCCGTCGCGCCCGCACCTGTCGTCTCTCGCCGGCCCAGCCTCGACGAAGCGAATGAGCGTTGCCGCCGCATCGCACTGGGTAGCTATGAGAACTTCCCGGTCGTCTCGTGGCTGCTTCCGCGATCGCTGCGTCCACACATGTACGCCGTTTACGCCTACTGCCGCGGCGTAGACGACCTCGGCGATGAGGCTGAGGGCGACCGCTTGGCGCTCCTCGATGACTGGGAGCGCGAACTCCGCGCCTGCTACGACGGCGAACCCGCGGATCCGCGCTTCATCGCGCTTGAGGACACCGTCCGCCGCTTCGACATCCCGATCGAGCCGTTCCTGCGCCTGATCGAGGCGAACAGGCGCGACCAATCGGTGGCGCGCTACGCGACGTTCGATCAACTGCTCGACTACTGCTCGTACTCTGCCAACCCGGTCGGGCACATCGTGCTCTACATCTTCGGTTACCGCGACATTGAGCGACAGCGCCTGAGCGACGCTACGTGCACGGCGCTCCAACTCACCAACTTCTGTCAGGACGTTACCGTCGACTTCGGGATGGGACGCGTCTACATCCCGCAAGAGGACCTCGACCGCTTCAATGTGTCCGAGGATGACCTGCGAGAGCGGCGCGTGACGCCGGACTTCCGCCGCCTGATCGCCTTTCAGGTGCTGCGCACGCGCGAATACTTCGAGGAAGGGCTCGGGCTGATTGGTGTCGTTAACGGGCGGCTGCGCACAGACCTGCGCCTCTTCACGCTCGGCGGTGTCGCCGTCCTCGATGAGATCGCGAGATGCGGGCACGACGTGCTCACCAGCCGCCCGCAGCTAACGCGTCGGCGCAAGGCCCTGCTGGGCCTGCGCGGCGTGTTGCCGTTGCCCGTGAGGGCGCGTTGATGAGAAACGGCCTCGACGCGGCGTACGAGCACTGCCGCGAGGTCACGCGGGCGGAGGCGGCTAACTTCTACTACGGCTTCCTGCTGCTGCCGCACTCGAGGCGCCGCGCCATCTTTTCCGCCTACGCTTTCGCGCGCGAGTGCGACGACATTGTCGACGGGGACCTCCCACGCGACGAGGCTGAGCGCAGCCTTGCCGGGATCGAGGACGCCCTCAAGCGCTGTCTTGCTGGCGACCCGGACGGCCCCGTCTTCGAAGCCCTGGCCGAGACGATGCGCCGCCACCAGGTGCCAGCGCAGCACTTCTTCGACCTGATCGACGGAATGCGCATGGACCTGACCGTGCGCCGCTACGAGACCTTCGACGACCTCCGCGAGTACTGCTACCGCGTCGCTTCGACTGTCGGCCTCATCTGCGTCGAGATCTTCGGTTACGAGGGCGGCGAGCGAGCCCGCGAGTACGCCGCCGATCTCGGCATCGCTCTCCAGCTAACGAATATCCTCCGCGACATCGCGGAAGATGGCGCCCGCGGCCGCGTTTACTTGCCGCAGGACGAACTCGAATGGTTTGGCTATCCGGAGGCAGACTTGCTGGCCGGCCGGACTTCGCCCGGCTTCCGGCGGATGATCGCTTTTCAGACCCACCGCGCCCGCGAGTACTACGCCAGCGGGCGGCGCCTGTTGCCCCTGTTGCCGGTGCGCGCGCGCGCTTGCGTCAGTGTGATGTCCAGCATCTATAGCAGCATCCTGGACGAGATTGAGCGCAGCCCCGGTGTGGTTTTCCGGCGTCGCGTTGGGCCCAGCACGGGTCAGAAGCTCGTGCTGGCGGGCCGTGAACTCGTACGGTCCGTAGTCGGATGACCGAGCGCACAACAGCGCTTGTCATCGGCGGCGGTCTCGCCGGCATCACCGCAGCCTGCGAGCTGGCCGACACCGGCGTCGGCGTCACACTACTCGAGAAACGGCCGCACCTTGGTGGGCGATCGTACTCGTACGACGCGGCGGGCGTGGAGATCGACAACGGGCAGCACGTGTTCCTGGGCTGTTGCACGGAGTACATCCGCCTGCTGGAGCGGCTCGGCGTCCGCGACCGCGTCCACCTGCAGCGGCGTTTCCGGGTGCCCGTTGTCGACAAAGTCTGGGGTGAATCGGTGCTCTCGGGCGCCAACCTGCCACCACCTGCGCACCTGCTGCCGTCGCTGCTCAAGTACAAGTCGCTCTCGCCGCAAGAGAAGGTGCTGGCGATGTACGCCTTTGCGCAGGTCCGCTCTACCGACCGCGCCAAGCACCCCGAACTGGACGACATCACGTTTGCGGACTGGCTCGCCGCCCGCAAGCAGAGCCCGCACGCCATCCGTAGCCTCTGGAACCTGATCGTCCAGCCGACGCTCAACGACGACGTCTCGCGGGTCAGTGCCGATCTCGCCCTGATGGTCTTCCAGGAGGGCTTCCTGCGCTCCCGCGACGGCGCCAACGTCGGCTGGGCGAAGATGGGCCTCTCGTCAATGCTGGCGGGCGCGGCGCGATCGTACATTGAGGAGAGGGGCGGCGAAGTGCGCACCGAAGTCACCGTCCGCGGCCTCGAGACGAACGCGGGCGAAGTTGCACACGCGGTCACCGACGGGGGAAACGTATCAGCCGACGCCTACGTGCTCGCGCTGCCGTCCGAATCCGTGCTCGACGTCGTGCCTGGGGCAGTTGCGGACGATCCGTTCTTCGCGCGGATCAAGCAGATCGAGACTTCGCCGATCGTCAACGTCCACTTCTGGTACGACCGGCCGGTCTGGAACCGGACCTTTGCGGCCTTCCTGAACACCCCCGTCCAGTGGGTTTTCAACAAATCGCTGCTCTGGCGGCAGGACGGCCCGCAGTACCTCGACATCTCCCTCAGCGGCGCGCACGACTGGGTCGACTTGCCGGCAACCGAGATCCGCGATCACTTCCAGAAGGAGTTGCTCGCGCTTTTCCCAGCGACGCGCGGGGCAGAGCTGGTGCGCGCGATCGTCGTCAAGCAGCGCAACGCCACGTTCGCAGCGCGTCCCGGCGTGAGGCGTCTGCGCCCAAAGCAGCGCACCCCGGTGCGCAATCTTGCGCTCGCCGGCGATTGGACCGACACCGGCTGGCCGGCGACGATGGAGAGCGCCGTCCGCAGCGGCACGGCGGCAGCGCTTGAGACGATGCGCGCGCTCGTCGGGACGGAAAGGCAAGTCGGGGCTGCATAGGTTTCTGGCGCAAGCGCCATTTGCATACGATACGTCATTATTTTAGTGGTTGGGATCACCTGTACTAACGTATCCCTCCTTCTGATTCTGCTGTTTGGCGCCAATGATCACGATCCTCTCTTGACGCCCGCGTTCATGTCTATGGGGCTGACATGCGTTTACGCGGGCGCGCTGATTCTGATGAAGCCGCGAGCGGCAGAGAACTTCATGCGCGGCTCTCGGGCAGACTGGATACCGATACGGATTCGAGGCGGGATTCTGGCGATCTGGGGTGCTTGGTGGTCGCTCGTGGGCCTCGCGGATTTGCTCGGCAACTAAGCACCTCCATTCAAACTGACCCACCACCAGATCGTGGCGCTGCTGGACTAGCCTGCTACAATCTTGTCGCCATGGCCGTTCTCCGCATCGCCCACAAGCCAGCCTTGACTAGCGATGAGGCCCAAGAGATTTTCCGTCGGCACTTCGACGGGAAATACTCAGTTCAGCCTTGTAACGCCCTGCTCTCGCTCAAGACGAAATATCGCGACTTTCAGGTAGTGAAGAACCTCGCTACTGGAGTAGCGCTTAAGTTGCAGCAGTCAGACTCAGAGACGAGTTTCGTATATGCTGCCGTACCACCAAATCGTTGGGTGCGATCGTTCTCCTTCGGTTTCGCCGCACTGATATGCTGGCTGCAGGCGGGCAGCCTGACTAGAGAGGTCGAGGACTTCATAAAGGCTGCGCCGGAATTCAACTAACTGGGCCGTATTCAAATTCAAACTGACCCACTACCAGCTTGTGAAATTGCGTGCAATCAACGTCACGAGGATGTAAACTACGCCTCGGAGACAGGTCGCCGGTAGACCGAGCACTCGTTGGCTGCTACCGTAAGCCCATCCTCAGAATGATAGACAGCCGCCTCCAGGCACCAAGCCCGCCGCCACTGGCAGCCTATTCCCCGGCCCCGGGACTCCCACCAACCAGCACCCATCAGAAGGAGCGAGCGCGTGCTTAAGAGTACCCGCGAAGAGGGGCGAATCAAGTTCGCCTCCCACACCCTCGTCTTCCAGACGGAGCGCGGCCCTCAGTTCATCGACATAACTGAGCACGTCACCGAACTCCTCGCCCAATCCGGCCTCGAGAACGGCTTCATCGTCGTCTTCTCCAGGCACACGACTGCCGCCATCACGATCAACGAGAACGAACCGCACCTGATCGCCGACATGGAAAAGATGCTCGAGGCTGCGGCCCCGTGCGCCGCCGATTACGCCCACAACGTCCATGGACACCCGATTGACAGCGGCGATCTCCCGAACGGGCACTCACACTGCCAGCACCTGCTGCTGGGTGTCAGCGAGAGCATTCCCGTCGCCGAGGGTCGCATGCTGTTTGGCCAGTGGCAGCGCATCTTCCTCGTTGAGCTGGACCACGCCCGCGAGCGCGAAGTCGTCGTACACCTCGTAGGGGAGTAGCCTTGCAGCCGCCGGCTGCCCTCTCCCGCCACAAAGCGGCAGTGGAGGACCACCTCCGCAGTCTCCTCGACCGCGACCAACCGGCCGAACTCGACCGCATGCTTCGCTATCACCTTGGCTGGGCTGACGCCGAAGGCCGCCCCGCCGACCACACGGGTAAACGCCTGCGCCCTGCCCTCTGTCTGCTCGCCTGCGAAGCCGCTGGCGGCGACCCTGAGCGCGCAGTGCCCGCCGCCGCTGCCGTCGAGTTGGTGCACAACTTCTCGCTGGTCCACGACGACGTCCAGGACCGCGACGCCACCCGCCACGGCCGCGATACCGTGTGGGCGATCTGGGGCGAGGCCCAGGCGATCAACGCCGGCGACGCGCTCCTCGCGCTCGCTCATGTGGCCCTCGCCGGGATGGCAGAACGTGGCGTCTCCGGCGGAGACGTCGTCGCAGCGGCACGCCTCCTCAACGAGCGCACGCTCGAGATGGTCGGTGGCCAGGTCATGGACATCTCGTTCGAAGAGCGCCTGGACATCGGCCTCGACGACTACGTGGCGATGATCTCCCGCAAGACCGGCGCTCTCTTCGACGCCTCCCTCAGCCTCGGCGCGATCGCTGCCGATGCCTCCGAGTCGGCCGTGCAGGCGCTCGGCCGCTGTGGCCGGCAGCTCGGCATCGCCTTCCAGGTGCGGGACGACATGCTTGGCATCTGGGGTGCCGAAAATCGCACCGGCAAACCCGTAGCCGCCGACGTCCGCCGGCGTAAGAAGTCCCTTCCCATCGTCTATGCGCTCGGCGCGGCGGACGGCGAGATGCGCGAGCAACTCTCCGCCGTCTACGGCTCGACGGAGCCTTCTGAGGCCGATGTTTCGCTCGTATTACGAGCGCTGGACTCGGCGGGCGCGCAGGGGTACTGTCAGGGCGTAGCCGACGAACACCGGGCCGCCGCCATCGCCGCGCTGGATGGCGCGAAGCTGAGCGCGGACGCCACGGGAGAGATACGCCAGGTCGCAGATTTCCTGCTGGAACGCGACTTCTGAGGAGGACGGATGCCGGGCAGACCGCTGGGACTGTCGATGAAGCTGGGCTGGTACCTGCTTCAGCAGAAGATCAAGCGCCGCACGCACTTCCCGCTGACGATGATCCTCGAGCCGCTCGAGGAGTGTAACCTCACCTGCACCGGCTGCGGCCGCATCCGCGAGTACGAGCCGATCATCGACCGCAAGCTGACCGTCGAGCAGTGCCTCGCCGCCGTGGATGACTGCAACCCGCCCGTTGTCTCGATCGCCGGCGGCGAACCGATGATGCACCCGAAGATCGGTGAGATCGTCGCCGCGATCGTCAAACAGAAGCGCTACGTCTATCTCTGCACGAACGCGCTGCTCTACAAGAAGGCTTTGCGCGAAATCAAGCCGTCGCGCTACTTCTCCTTCGTCGTCCACCTCGACGGCCTGCGCGACACCCACGACATCGCCGTCGAACGCCACGGCGTCTATGACGTCGCGATCAGGGCGATCGAGGCGTTCCGCGCGGCAGGCTTCCGTGTCTGCACGAACACGACGCTGTTCAGCGGCAATCAGCCGGAAGAGTACCACCGCCTCTTCGCGATGCTCAACGACATGGGTGTCGAAGGGATGATGGTGGCGCCGGGCTTTCAGTACAAGGAAGTGGCGCAGCACGATATCTTCCTCCAACGCGAGGAGGCTCGCTCCTTCTTCCGCCGCGTCTTCGAGGGCTGCCGCGACAGCATTCGCTTCTACCACAACCCTCTCTACCTCGATTTCTTGATCGGTGCGCGGGAGTACGAGTGCACGCAGTGGAGCACTCCGACCTACACGCCGGCCGGCTGGCGCAAGCCGTGTTACCTCATCGCCGACGAGCACGTCACGACGTTCGATGACCTGATGCAGACCGACTGGAAGGCGTATGGCCGCGGCAAAGACCCGCGCTGCGAGACCTGCATGATGCACTGCGGCTACGAAGGCTCGGCCATGCAGGAAGCGCTTGCCAGTCCGAAGGCCTTCATCGAGATGGCGCTGCGTTCCGGCAAGTCCGGCATCGCGAAGAAGGCGCGCGCACTAGAGCGCACAGTCCCTCCGTGATCGCGGTATTCGCTGCGATGGAGTCGGAGGTCGCCGCCTGTCCAGCATGGATGCGCGGCGGCGAGCCGAAGGCGGTCGGCCGTTCGACGGTAATCGAGGGCGATGGCGCGCTTGTCTGTCAAACCGGCATCGGGCGTGAGCCGGCGCGAGAGTCCGCCGAGGCGGTACTCTCAGTCTTCTCGCCCTCCGTCGTCCTGTCGGTCGGCCTCGCTGGGGGCCTCTCCCCCGGCGTCGAGGTGGGTGAAATCGTCCTCTGCACGCATGTCGATCACGAGTCTCACCGCCACTCCGATGTCGAGCAGACGATCTATCCCGACCCGCAGCTCTTCGACCTCGCCGTAGAGGCGGCGAATGGCCTCGATCTGCCTGTGCGGACCGGGACTTCCATCACCGTAGACGAGGCTGCCTGGGGACCCGCCGAGAAGGCGGCACACCACGCCTGGAGGGCGCACGACATCGTTGAGATGGAAAGCTTCTGGATTGCCGAAGCGGCGGTCAAGCGCGGGCTGCCGTTTCTGGCGGTCCGGTGTATCTCCGACTCTTCCAATGACACGCTCCCCAACCTGGGCGTCATGCGTGAAGACGGCACACTGGACCGCGAGAAGTTCATGGCGCTCCTCGAGGAGCGACCCGAAATCGCGGAGCAACTCTCTGCGATCGCCCGGAACTCGCGCCTGACCCTGCAGAACCTCAGCGCCTTCCTCGAACCATTCGCCGCGGAACTGGCCCGTCGCTACGGAGCGGGTCCTTGATTACGGAGTCGCGCAGCACCGCGGTGGCTGGTGTCGACGAGGCCGTCAGCCGCTCGCAGGACTACTTCCTTCGCACCCAGCACGCCGATGGCTACTGGGTTGGGGAACTCGAGACGAACGTCTGTATGGCGGCCGAGTACCTTCTGCTCACGCACTTCCTCGGCGCCCGCGACGACGAGCGCTGGCGCAAGATCGCTAACTACATCCGCCGACAGCAGCGCCCGGACGGCACATGGGCGATCTTCCACGGCGGCCCGCCTGACATCAACGCCACCGTCGAGTCGTACTTCGCGCTCAAGCTTGCGGGAGTGCCGGCCGACGACGCGGCGATGATGAAGGCGCGCGAGTGGGCGCTGTCGGCGGGCGGTGTGCCGAAGGTGCGGGTCTTCACGAAGATCTGGCTCGCGCTCTTCGGCCAGTGGGATTGGCGCGGCGTGCCCGTCCTCCCGCCTGAGCTGATGTTCCTGCCGCACTGGTTCCCGCTCAACATTTACGATTTCGCCTCGTGGGCCCGCGCGACGATCGTGCCGATGCTGATCATCCTCAGCGAACGCCCCGTCTGTCCGGTCCCGGATCACGCGCGCATCGAGGAACTCTACCCGAACGGCCGCGAAGGCACTGTCTACGCACCGTCAGCGCCGAAGGGCTCACCCTGGAAGACGTTGTTCCACCACGCCGACGGCATCCTGCGCCGCTACGACGCCATCGCCCTTCAGAAACCCCGCGAAGCCGCCTACCGAGCCGCCGAGGAGTGGATCGTCGCCCATCAGGAGGCTGACGGCTCGTGGGGTGGCATTCAACCGCCGTGGGTGTACTCGCTGATCGCGCTGAAGCTGCGTGGCTATTCCCTTGACCATCCCGTCATGAAGCGCGGCCTCGACGGCTTCGACGCCGGGTGGGCGCTCGAAGACGACGAGACGTTCAACCCGCAGGCTTGCCTGTCGCCGGTGTGGGATACAGCGCTGGCGATGAACGCGCTCCTCGACTCGGGCCTCGCCCCGGATCACCCGGCGCTCGTCCACGCTGGCCAGTGGCTCCTGCGTGAGCAGGTGCTCACCGGCGGCGACTGGCAGATGCGCGCGAAAGGTGTAGAGCCGGGCGGCTGGTCGTTCGAGTTCGAGAACGACCTCTATCCCGACACCGATGACACCGCCGAAGTCCTCTTGGCGCTCGCCCGGACGGAGCTTCCGGACAAACGGCGCAAGCGAGGGGCGATCACTCGTGGCCGCGACTGGCTACTGGGGATGCAGTCGGCGAACGGTGGCTGGGGGGCGTTCGACAAGGACAACACACGGCGGATCGTCAACGAAATCCCCTTCTGCGACTTCGGCGAGGTCATCGACCCGCCGTCTGCAGACGTGACGGCGCACGTGATCGAGGCTCTGGCCGCGCTCGGCGAGGGTCGGTCAGAGGCGGTCAGGCGAGGACTGCGCTACCTACGGCGCGAACACCGCGCCGACGGTAGCTGGTTCGGGCGCTGGGGCGTCAACTACGTTTACGGCACGGGCGGCGTCCTGCCCGCGTTCGCCGCCGCCGGTTGCGATATGTCCAGGCCACGCTTTCAGCGGGCAGCGCGCTGGCTGACCGACCACCAGAACGCAGACGGCGCCTGGGGCGAAGACCCGCGTAGCTACAACGACGAGGCCCGGGCCGGCCGGGGCGAGGGCACCGCCTCACACACCGCGTGGGGCGTTCTGGGGATGCTTGCGGTCGTTGGCGACGGGCTGACCCACGACTCCGTCGAGCGCGGTCTCGGGTGGCTCGCGGAGCGCCAGGAAGAAGACGGGCAGTGGCTGGAGCCGCAGTTCACCGGGACCGGCTTCCCCGGCGACTTCTACATCAAGTACCACCTGTACCGGAACTACTGGCCGCTGATGGCCCTCGGCCGCTACCGCGCGACGCGACCCTAGTCTAGGCCGAGGTCGGCGCGCGCCTCGTCCGACATCTTCTCAGGGCTCCACGCCGGGTCGAACGTGAACTCCACGTCGACGTCCTTGACGCCGGGCATCAGCCCGATCAACTCCTCGATCTGCTCCGTGATCATCGGCCCGATCGGACACATCGGCGTCGTCAGCGTCATCAATATCTTCACTTCATTTTCAGGGTTGATGTGGATGTCATAGACCAGCCCGAGGTCGTAAATGTTGTAATGCAGCTCGGGGTCATAGACCTCGCGTAGCCCTTCAATCACATCTGTTTCAATTACCATTCCTCTTCACCTCTCATGCTCTATTATAGTCGAAAAGTGCACCGCCGAAGCCCCTCGCACAGCGAGTATTGACAACTCCTCTCTGGTGAATAGAATTAGTCCATCCCGTCGAGCGATTAGCTCGATGGCCCGCCGCTAAAGCCCAAAGGGAGGGGTCGAACAAGGCGCCATCAGGCGCCTTGTTTGTTTCCGGCGGCCGCGCCTAGTCGATGCTGACGCTGCTGCCGTGCTGCGTCTTGTGCACCGTGATCCGCGCCGGCATTCGCTCGGCCAGCACTCCCACATGCGTGATCACTCCGATCAGGCGGCTGCGGTCCTGGCCCAGCACCTCCAGAGCGGACGCGACTATGTCCAGCGTTTCGTTATCAAGGTGAGAGAAGCCTTCGTCGATAAACAGACTCTCGAGCGCGCCGGCCGAACCGTCTCCTGACAGCGCCGGCAGTTGCTCTGCCAGCGCCAGCGCCAGCGCCAGCGACGCGAGGAACGTCTCGCCGCCACTCAGCGTCTTCACCGACCGCGGCTCGTTGCCGTTCCAGCGGTCCTCCACCAGGAAGTCCTGCCCCTCGACGATGAAGTCGTAGCGCCCGCCGGAAACCTCGAGCAGCCGGCGTGAGCCCTCGCGCGCCAGGTCCCTCAACGCCCGCTCCCGCAGGAACGTGGGGAAGGCGTCAGCGCGCAGCAGCGACGCTAGATCGCGGGCCAGGCTCGCCTCCTCGCGACAGCGTTTCTCCTCCGCGCGAAGCTCCTTCGCCTTCTCGATGTTCGCCTCGATTTGCTCGATGTGCTTCCGCTGTGCACCGACCGTCTCGCGCAGGTCGCCCTCCCGCCGTTGCGCGTTCTGTAGCCGCCCTCGCAGCAGAGCTGGGGCGTCCTGCCCGGCGTCCAGCGCCTGCGTGACGTCGGCCCACCCCTGCGCGGTCGCTGCGCCTCGCAGCTTCCCCTCCGCCTGCAACGCCGACTCCGTCGCGTCCTTGGACTCGCGCTCCGCTGCTTCCACCGCCGCCTGGAGCCGCGCAAGGTCAGCCGTAGCGGCAGCCATCGACGCGACGATCTCGTTGAGCGACTTCTTAGCGTCGTCGAGATCGCGAGTCAGCTTCTCGCGTTCGCGCCGCGCCGCCTCCAACATCTCGACGTGAGCAACGATCTCGGCCGCCGGCAGGACCTTACCACCGAGGGCTGCCGCGAGGCGGGCCTGCCGCTCCGCGAGCCGCTTCGCTGCGCTTGCCTGGTTCTCAGCCAACGATTCGAGCCGCGTTTGCAGTTGCGCCAGCGCACGCCCCGCCGCCTCATCCGCCTTCCGCGCGGCGTCTTCGGCGTCCTTCGCCTTCTGAGCGGCGACCCGCGCGTCGTCCAGCTTGGGCACCTTCTCGTGCGGTACATCGTGTACCGCCTGCCCGCAAACGGGGCAGGGATCGCCGGGACTCAACTTCTGTCGCAAGGCCTCCGCGGCGTTCGAGCGCCGCGCGTCTTCGAAGGCGTCGGCCGCCTGCTTCGCGGCCTCGCTGGCCCGCGCGTAAGCTGCTGACTCCCTCTCGGCCTCCGCGTTCGCCGTCTTGATCTGTGATTCGAGCGTGGCCCCTTGCTTGGCAAGCTCAGCAGCAGCCGTCTCGTCCTTCGCGAGGTCGGCCGCGATGCTACTTGCCTCGCGGTATCGCAGATACTCATCCTCGACGTAGGCATTCTTTGCGAGCTTCGCTTCCAGGTCGATCACCGCCGCCTTGAGCGCAACTGTCTTTTCCTCGCCGGTGCGGGTGGCCTCCTGCGCCTCCGCCAGCGCCTTTCCGGCGTCGGCCTGCGCTTCACTCGCCTTGCGCCGTCTGGCGAGCGCCTCACCGAGTGCCTCAGCCGTCCGGCACGCCGCGTCAAGCGCCTCCCGCGCTGCCGCTATCGCCTTCGCCTCACGCTCCCGCTCCACGAGTTCCGCTTTCGCCGCTTTGACGGCCGCCGGCGTTGCGTCGCCAAGCTCTTGCTCCAAACGCCGCGCGATCGCGTCGGCTGCGTCGGTCTGGCGCGCGGCGATGGCGTTCGCGGCCTGCCCCATGCGTGCGTAGATGCCGAGCCGCAGAAGGCCGTCGAGCACTTTGCGCCGTTCGTCGCGATCACCGGCGAGGAACTGCTGGAACTCGCCCTGCGGCAGCAGCACCGAGCGAATAAACGCCTCGTAGTCCATCCGCAGCAGCCGCTCGATGAAGGCGTTTGTGTCCTTGACGCGCTCGACGTCTTCCGGCCGCCATTCGTTCACTTGCCGGTCGAAGCGTTCTAGTTGCGGCGGTTTCTGCGTCTTGCGGCCCGACTCGCGGAAGATGCGGTAGCGCTCGCCCTCGACAGCGAACTCGAGCGACACCTTGAGCCGGTCCTCCCCCTGGCTGATCAGCTCGCGCACGCTGCGCCCGACGCGCGGTACCTGCCCGTAAAGTGCGTAGGTGATCGCATCGACGAGCGACGACTTGCCGGCGCCCGTCGGGCCGGTGATCGCGAAGAGGTCGAGCTCCGAAAAGTCGACCTCGACTTGTTGGCGGTACGCGGTCAGGCCCTGGACGGCGAGCTTAATCGGCCGCACTGGCGACCTCTTCGTGCAGCCGCGTGAACAGCGCAACCAGTTTCGGATCGGGCGCCGTGCCGTAGGTGCCGGTGTAGTACGTCGTCATCAGCTCCTCGGCCGACATTCCCTGCACCGAGGGCCCGTCGTCCTGCGTTTCGACGTCCATCCGCTCGACGACGATGTCGACCGCGTTCGGGATGATCTCGCGCACCTGCTCGGCGAGCCCCGGCAGGGGCCGGTCGACCTTGACGAACACCTTGACGTAGTCCTCGCGCACGTCGGGTGCGAGCGCCTTCAGTTCATCCAGCGTGACGCCGGCCTTGTGCGTGCCGACGTTGCGCAACTGCTTCGGTGACGTGAGCGGGACCGACTGCACCTGCGCCTTCCGTCCGGGGGCGATATCCACGATTGCGACTCGCTTCTGTTGACCGGCCTCCCCGAAGTCGCACTGCAGCAGCGAGCCGCTGTAGCAGCCGTTGGCCAGCCCGGTGTCCTGAGGCATGTGCACATGGCCGAGCGCGATGTACTGCGCCTCGGACGGCAGCGCCTGCCGCCGCACCACGTACGCCTGGCCCATATGCAGCGGCCGCTCGCCGCTCTCTGGCCCGCCGATCTTCGCATCCTCCAGTAGCACGTGCGTGATCAGCAAGTTCACGGCGCCGGGCCGGAACGCCGTGCTCAGGTGCTTCATCATCTTCGCCACGCCCTCGGCGTACTCCTGCAGATGCGCCCCCTCCAGCATCAGCGACTCGAAGTCCCGCACCTTGCGTTCGCTGACCCAGGGCAACGCCGCGATCACGGCCGTCTCCGAGCCATCGCGAGACGGCATCTCGATTACGCCGCCTTCGTCGATGCTGACAGGCTCCCCGCGCACGTGGATTCCGAGATGTCGCAGCACAGGCGCATAAGCGTTCCAGCGCCGCGGATGATCGTGGTTCCCGGCGATTACCACGGCCGGGATCTCAGCTCCGGCGAGTTCGCCGAAGAAGTGAAAGACGATCCGCTCGGCCTCGTGGGGAGGGACGGCCGAGTCGAAGACATCGCCCGCGATCAGCACGCAGTCGACGTGCTCGCTCTTCGCGATCGCCAGCACCTCTGCCAGCGCGGCGGCGTACTCATCGTCGCGCTTCTGGTTGCGGAGCGGCTTGCCGACGTGCCAGTCAGACGTGTGCAGGAAGCGCATCGGGTGTTCCCCGCTAGCGGCGGAACCCCTGGGGGATTTCGGCCGTCTCCGCCACCTCATCCGGTCGCGTGGCCCAGGCCGGGAACGGAAACTGTAGCAGCAAAGGCACCGGGATCTCCGGCTGATGCATGAACATGCTCCCTGGCTTCAGCAGGGATGCCCGCGCCCGGGCAGCCTGCGTCAGGAAGCCGTACTCACTGCGTTCGGCCTCAGCCGCGTCCAAACGGCCCGCGATGCGAAACGAAGCGTTGGCGACGACCCGTCGCTCGACTTCGCTCGCCGTCTGCTGCGCGCCGATCAGGATCACGCCGAGGCTGCGGCCGCGCTCCGCGATGTCGAGCACGACTTCCTTGATCGGGCTCCAGCCGTCGCGCGGCGCGTACTTGTTCAGCTCGTCGAGGACGACGAACACGAGCGGGTGCCGCGTCCCATGCGCGTCCTTCTCCTCGAGCAGCTGCTTGAGCACGACGCCCACTACGAAGCGCTTGGCGCGGTCGTGCAGCCCGTGGATGTCGATCACGTTGAGTTGGTGTGCGTCCCACTCGATGCGGTGCCGCTGCTCGTCGTCCTTCGAGTCGAGCTTGCGGATCAGGTGCCCGGCCATGTCGCCCGCCGCGGTCAGCCGGCGCAGGAAGGCGTCCTGCGTGCCGGCCGCCAGGTTGCCGCGCGCGAAAACGACGTCGCGCTGGTCCGTGATGTGGGTGACGAGGTCCTCGAAGGTGGTGATCCGCTGGCCGTCGATCTCCACCCATGTGCGGTCGGCCGGCTGGCCGTAAGTAGTGGAATAGAGGTAGCGCTCGACGACCGAAACTGCGTACGAGAGCTGGCTCGTCTCGCTGTCCGCCTCGGCGAAAAGGAAGCGGAGCAACCGGCCCTGGCAGAATTCGCGCAATGACCAGCAGTACGCCGTCACGCCCTCCTGCCGCGAACCAAGACTGTGCACGATCTCGAACGCGCTGTTCTTGCTCGCCGGCGACCAGAGGCCGACGTCCTGGAACGGCCCGCAGTCGAGGCCGAGCTGCGCGTACTTTTTCTCGTCGTCGGGCTTCAACCTGGCGTTCGGCTTGTCGGCGAACATCAGGTCCTCGCCCTTGACGTTAAAGATCACGGCGCGGGCGTTGTGGCTCTGCGTGCCGAGCACCTGCGAGTGGAAGAGACTGTACAACAGGAACATCGCGCAACTCGTCTTCGTCGCCACCCCCGAGATCCCGGAGATGTTCACGTGCGCGCCCTTCGTGCCGTCGAGGAACTCCAGGTTGCCCCAGATCACGTCGCCCTCGCGTGAAAGCCCCGCTCCAAACTTGTGCTCCATGCTGTCGAAGTACAGTGCTGTGTCCCGCTCGGCGTCCACCGCTCGGCGCGCCGGGTTGCCGGGCTGCGGCGGCACGAATACCTCTGGTTCGACGCGTGTTACGGACACGTGCGCCGCCGTGGTGACGTTCATCGGGATGACGTCGCTGTGGAAGACGTCCGAGTCGAACTTCGTGCCTTCGTGTCTAGCGCGGACCATGTCCACCACCCCGTAGAGCGTGATGTCCTCCCGGCCAGGCACCTTGGTATCGACCGCGACGACGTCGTCGAGCTGCAGGTACGACTCGGGGTCGATCGCCACCCAGAAGTCGAGTGGGTGCGCGTCATCCGTGCCGAGGACGTTTCCTACGGATCCGCCGGAGCCGACCGGGTTCAAGCGGCCTCTCCTACGGATCCATCGGACATCAGGCGCTGGAAGTGCACCGCGATGCTCCGTCGCACGAACTCGCGGTCGCCCATCCGTTGGTGCAAGCGCGATTCGAGCGCGCTCACGGGATACAGGTTCTGTGGGGCGCGCGGGTCCCACGCGGCCGTCGTCGCGAAGCGCGGGAGGATTGCTGTCGACAGGTCCGCGTAGCGTGCGGCGGTCTGCGCGCCCACGGTCGATGAGATCTCGACGCGCACCACTCCGGCCATCGAGTAGTCGAGCGCGCGGCGAGGGCCAACGCGCGTGTACCACGAGTAGCGCCCGACGCCCTCGCTCCCGAACTGGAAGACGGGGGTGCGCGTGCCTGTCGTCAGGGCGTTCAACACCGGCATGAGATCGGGGCCGACGTAGTATCGGGAGTGCGTCTTCACATAGCCGAGGATCGGCTCTTCAAGCGGCAGCAAGTACGTTAGCGGGCCGTCCACGAAAGTCAGCGCTGCCTGCTGCGCGATTTCTCGTCCGAGGTCGCCTTCGAGCTTGCGCATCAGCACCTGGATCTCCGCGACGACCTTCGAGCGGGAGTTCTCGGGTGTGCTCGAGGGCTCGTAGTGCAACGTCACGCTTCCGGCAGGCACGCGGATCGGATCCTGTTCCCGGCCCGCGCCGAGCACAACCCGGCGCTCGATCAACTCACGATAGATCTCGGCGCGTCCTCCGCGATGCACCGTGGCGCCTGCCGCAAACGACCCGAGGAGACCGTAGGCGATACCGCCGTCGGCTTCGTCGACGACGCCCGTGTCGATGCGCCGCACGCCGTCGATGAAGAAGACCGATTCAGGGAACGGCTCGGGCGGGGTCGGCTCGATGACGCGCCAATCGTCTGTCTCGACGAAATGCTTCACATTGGGCACCCCGCCGGCGTCCTCTTCTTCGACCTGCAGCGCGGACTCATAAGAAGGAGTCCAGGGGTCGAGGCGAAGGGTCAAGGGCATCGGCTAGAGGTTCGCGTTTGGCAGTTCACAAGTCAACGGAAGCATTGCCGCGAATTGTTGGCAAGGGGCAAGTGGCACTAGATGGCGCTGTACAATGAGAGCGCGATGGATTGGCAAGAACGAATCGAACTGAACCCCGATGTCCTCGCGGGCAAGCCCGTGGTCAAAGGAACACGCCTGGCCGTCGAGTTCATCATTGATTTGCTAGCCCAGGGCTGGACGGAGGAAGCGGTGCTCAAGAGCTACCCAACCCTGACCGTGGACGACATCCGAGCGTGTCTACAATACGCCAGCGCTACTCTCCAGGCCGAGAAGGTCTATCCGCTCAACGCATAATCTCGCCTGAATGCGCATTCTCGCCAACGAAAACATCGCGAGGGAGACCATTGAGGCTCTCCGGTCGCTCGGCCATGAAGTGGCGTCCACCAGCGAAGACGCATCGGGCGCAACCGACATTGAAGTGCTCGCGCGGGCTCGCCACGAAGATCGTATCGTTCTCACGTTCGACCAGGACTTTGGAGAGTTGGCGTTCAAGATTGGACTCCCGCTCTCGGCAGGTGTAATTCTCTTGCGATTGCGGGCAAGCAACGCGGAGGTCCTGACTCAAATCGTTGTGTCAGCGATTAGCGGCCGAGACGACTGGATCGGTCACTTCTCGGTCATCGAGAGCGGGCGGGTGCGGATGACGCCTCTGCGCGGCGAACCGGACTGATCCTGCACCACCGTCATCGAATTTGCCAAACAAACTCAGAACGCGCTGACGCCCAGCACCTCGCGGCCCAGCAGCAACTTCTGGATCTGCGTCGTGCCCTCGTACAGCGAGAGGCCGATGGCGTCGCGGAGCAGACCCTCGACCGGGTACTCGCCGAGGTAGCCGACGCCGCCGTGTAGGGAAATAGCTGTGCGCGCGGCGCGGACCGCCGCCTCGGTGGCGAATGACTTGGCCATGACGATGGCCTTCGTCGCGCGTTCGCCGTCGTCGCGCGTCTGCGCCGCCTGGATGGTGAGCAGCCGCGCCGCCTCGCAGTCGGTGGCCATGTCCGCGACCATCTCCTGGATCAACTGGTGGGTGGCGATCGGCTTGCCCCACTGCTCGCGCTGGTTGGCGTAGCTCACGCACGCGTCCAGGCACGACTGGATGATGCCGACAGCGCACGCCGCCGTCGACGTGCGTCCCGATTCGAGCGAGGTCTGGGCGATCTTGAAGCCGTCGCCCGCCTTGCCGAGCAGCCGGTCGTCCGCGACGTGGACGCCGTCGAAGAAGAGCGCCGCCGTGTTCGACGCGTGGAGGCCGAGCTTCTCGTTGATCGGTTGGCGTTCGAGGCCCGCGGCGTCGCCGTCGACCACGAACGCGGCGATTCCCTTGTGCCGCGAGCCGACGTCGGTCTGCGCAAAGACGACGATGACGTCGGCCTGGCAGCCGTTGGAGATCCAGAACTTGCTGCCGTTCAGCACCCAGCCGCCCTCGTTGCGCACCGCCGTCAGCTCCATCGCCGCCGGGTCTGAGCCAACGTTCGGCTCCGACAGCGCGAAGGCGCCAATGGTCTTCGCCGAGAACAGGTCCGGCAGCCAGCGCCGGCGCTGCTCCTCAGACCCGAAGACGTAGATCGCCGTGCTGACCAGCGAAAGCTGGACCGTGAGCGCCGCCGTGAACACAGACGGGCTTGCGCCGCCGATCGCCTCGCACAGCAGGACGTACGACACATTGTCGATCCCCGCGCCGCCGTACTCCTCCGGAAACGGCCCGGCGAGCAGGCCGTTATCGGCCAGCTTCCGCATGATCTCGAGCGGGAACGACTCGTCGTTGGCGCGCTCGCGAACGTGCGGCCGTATCTCGCGCTCCGCGAACGCTTTCGCGGTGCTGTAGATCATGCGCTGGGCCTCGGTCAGTTGCATTGCGTTGCACAGGATACCAAATGCGTTGTGTGTGACGCGCCGCCTGCCGTCGGCTATGATGCGGGGCGATGAGCGAACCATACGTCTGGGACGGCGATCCGGCGAGCCTGTTTGACCTCACCGGCAAGGCAGCGTTGGTCACCGGCGGCAGCCGCGGCCTGGGCCGCGAGATGGCGCTGACCCTCGCCCGCTTCGGTGCCGACGTGATGATCGTCAGCCGCAAGCAGGACTCCTGCGACGACACAGCGACGGAGATTATCCGCCTCACGGGCCGCCGAGCAATCGGGCACGCTTGCCACGTGGGCCGCTGGGAAGAGATCGATGGCCTGGTGGCCGCCGCGTACGAGTCGTTCGGGCACGTCGACGTGCTCATCAACAACGCCGGAATGTCGCCCCTCTACCCCTGTGTTGACGCCGTCACCGAGGAGCTGTGGGACAAGGTGCTCGACGTCAACCTCAAGGGCCCGTTTCGGCTCACGGCGCTGGTCGGCGCCCGCATGGCCCAGGGCAACGGTGGGTCGATCATCAACATCAGCAGCGGCGCTGCGCGCAGCCCGACGCCGGACGTCATCCCCTATGCGGCGGCGAAGGCCGGACTCGAGGCGATGACCCTGGGCTTTTCGCGCGCTTTCGGACCGTCCGTGCGCGTGAACGCGATCCAGGCCGGGCCGTTCCTCACCGACATCAGCAAGGCGTGGGACATGCCTGCCTTCGAGCGCCGAGCCAGCCTGCTGATGGCGCTCCAGCGCGGCGGCGAGCCAGTAGAGATCGTCGGCGCCGCGCTCTACCTCGCCAGCCGCGCCTCCAGCTTCACGACTGGCGCCGTCCTCCGTGTCGACGGCGGCAGCGTGTAGTCCGGCGCAAGCCACCCTTAACCGAACCTTCACCTCTCCGTGCCGCTAACGCGGTATCACCTGCGCCAGGCCGCGTGTTGCACTTGTTGAGGAATGGTGAAGGTGGTGCGGCGGAGTTTCTTCTTGGCCATTGGGGGTACGCTGCTTTGCGCTGCGGTCGCCGCGCTGGTGATCGCTTCGTTCGCTACCGGAAGCGGCGCGTCCACTGAGGGCGCTTCCGGACTGTATCCGGGCGCTGCGGCGGCGTCACTTCTTGGGGAGCCGATGACGACGCCGCGCCCCGTCGTCACGTCTCAGCCACGGATACGTGTGTCTGCCACGCCGACGGCATCGCCCGTGCCGGCGACACCGACGCCATCGCCGGTCGTTCTCGCAGCGGTCTCCACACCCGCGCTGGCGCCACTGACCCCGATTGCGCCGGCAGAGGTGCCGACCGTCGCATCACGGTTCTGTCCGGACTATCCGATACTCCTCGATCCAGCGCCTATCCTCGCTACGGCGGCGCAAGGTGCGATTGATATGTGGGCCGCGTACTTGGGTTGTCCCGTGTTTGAAATCGCTTCGGGAGGCATCGTCATCCGATACGATGCCGAGTGGCCGGGCGCTTGCGTCGACCCGGACATCGCGGCTTGCACGATGAACGGCATCTTCCTCTCGCCGATCGAGCCGCTGTACCACGCGCGAAGCGTGATCGGTCACGAACTGGGCCACGTGCTGAACTTCGAGCACGGAGAGGGGCCGGCGATCATGGACCCGTGGCTGTGGGGCGGGGCAGGCACCGTTTGGTGCGATCTCGAAACCACCTGCCGCTGACGCTCGGCCTCCTCCGCATTTTTGGGAAAGATTCAGGTAAGGCGTTCACTCATCTGTAACGTTTCTTTACCGAGGGGCGTCATAAGCACCGAACACCCAACTATGGGGAATGGAGTGGAGAGATGCAGCTTGTCAGCAAACTAGCCCTGAATCTGCTATGGATCGCGGCGGCGGCCTTCGTCCTCGTCGCGAGCGCAGCCTCGGCACAGACGTATCCGCCCGGCACGGACACCCTGACCACGGACGCGGACGACACGACACCCGAACCCGGCTCATCGGTCAACGTCACTGGAACGGTGCTGGACGCAGACGGTAGTCCCGTAGAGGGAGCCGACGTCACGTTCACGATTACGTCGAACCCCGGCGCCGCTTCATTCAGCAATGGACAGCAGAGCATAACCGCCAAGACGGACGCCAACGGCGTCGCCATCGTCGCGCTCAGCACCGGTGCCAACCCCGGGACGATCGTAGTGCGGGTCGATTCTGGTGGCAAAGTGTCCCAGGTCACCCTCACAACCGGCGAGCCACAAGCCCTGCCAAAGACAGGTGGCGCTCCCGGCATTAGTGGCACGTCTCTTCCATTCACCGTAGGTGCCGGCGCCGGGATATTGATCCTGCTGGCGGCGGGCGCTGTTACGGCGCGCAGGCTCCGCGTAGTCGGAAGCTAGGCCCGGCGCGTAGAGGACCGGTGAGGGAGAGGTCCTTGTCCAGACTTACTTGTGCGAGGGTAGCGATAGCGATCGTTGCCCTCGCACTCATTTTGCTGCCCGGCGAAGCCTGGTCAGACCCCGCAAACGACTACGAACAAGCGGGGTTTGATGCGGATCTCGTCTATGCCGGTCCGATGAGCCGCTCCACCTTCGATCCTTTCCTCGTCTACCAGGACGCGATGGGGAGGCCTTGCCCGTGCCCTGCCGGAAGCACGGTCACTCTCGTGGGCGACGCCTTGTCGGCTTCCCGAGATGAAAGCGTGCAAGGCAGCCTCGAGCTAGGCGGCACGCAAGTTTTCGTGAACGGCCGACCGGCGGCCCTCCATTCGGTCACCCCATCACGGATCGACTTTGAGCTTCCCGCCTTGGTGACGGCGCGTGCCGCATCGCTAGAAGTGGTTCGAGAAGGCGAGACAATCGGCCGGGATACTATCGCGGTCGGTTTGGCGCCGGTCGAACCTGGGATAGACGTAGACCGTTCCGAACTCCGTCTCGCCGCGGGCGCCGGAGCCGAGCCGGAGGTCCACCTGATTACAACTCCGCTCTCGTTTCAGGCCGGCTTCTCCGCAACGATCGAGGAGCACACTGCCGGGGCAACTCCGCTTCGCTTGAAGATGTGGAACCCGCGGAACACCAGCAGCCTGGCGCTTGTCTTCGACGGAGACGGACAGGTCTACGCGAGCTTCGATGAGGGGCGCGGGAGGGTGGCGCAGCGCCAGCCCATGTTGGCGTACGAGACCGGCAAGAGCTACGACATCGCGATGGTCTGGGAGCGCGATGAGCGGGCATCAATCTCCATCACCGGTGGAAGCGAGACAGCCGTCTTCGAGATATCCGCCGCCGAAGCGCCAGCTCTCTTCGATGCCTATCGTCCCAGTCTCACGGTCGGCGCATCGGCACATGCTGGGGCGTCGGTGGTCTCTCTCACGGACTACCACTTCGAGCTGCCGCACGAGCGCTTCACGACGCTCCGCATCGACGATTCGGTGGTGCCTCCGCTGATCGGAGCGCTTACGGCACTCGGGGCGGTGCTCCTGCTGCTGTCTCTGACGCCGGGTAAAGTCGTGGGCGGCACGAGATCGGCGGTCGGCCGGTGGGCGCGGTCGGTGCGGGAGAACGCTCGTGAGCACCCGGTCGGATCAACGGCGGTCGCTGCCGTGCTGGTCCTCTACGTTGCTTTGGTTACCATGCTGTCGACGCTCGGCAGCCATCCATTCGACATGGGGAGCCAGGCGACCTGGTCGTACGTCGCCGCTGAATACGGCGTGACCGACCTGTACTACGTCTCGCAGACAGCAACGCTGGCCGACGTCTGGAACGGCGTCCCGTACCACGAGGCCGTGTTCCCCTACAACGCCGGAATGTCTTACTATTTCTGGTTCATCGGGGAGGCGCATCTTCTCTTGTTCGGGCACGCCTCTCCGGACAGCACCTCGATGCAGGTGATGATCAAGTCGGGCAACCTCGCCTTCTTGCTGGCTGATGTGGCACTGATCTACGCAATCGTGCGCACGCTTAAGCCGGAGGCATCGCACTTGCCGTGGGTAATCTCGGGGGTGGTGCTGTTCAACCCGGCGGTCGTATTCGACACCGCCGTTTGGGGAGAAACCGAATCCGTCGTGTTATTCCCGTTACTGGCGTCGCTGTTCGTAGCGCTCAAGGACCGTCCGGGCATCGCCTGGCCGTTCCTCGCGCTGGCGTTCCTTTCGAAGCAGACCGTCCTTCTCCCGGTCCTGGCGATCGCAATCGTTTACCTCTTCCGGTTCGACTTCCGGCGCAATCTTGAGGGTGTCAGCGTGGCGATGATGGTGGTGCTCGTGGTGATACTGCCGTTCGCTCTCAATGGATATCCACCGTCGATCGCGATCGATCCGACCCTCGCTGCGGTCTGGGTGCACGGTGGATCGGGCGCGGAGAAGGCGTTCCAGGTGGTGTCGTACGACTCGTTCAACGTCTGGACGCTGGTCACGTTCCTGGCGGACGGCGCCACGGGGCTGGCGCGCTTCCAGGAACCCGACTACGCCCCGCGCCTCGGCTCGCTCTCCTATCATGCGATCGGCCTGCTGGCGCTGGCCTCGTCACTGATCGCCCTGGCGTTCGTAGCTCTGGTGCGCCGCGCGTCGTTCCGCAGCTCGGAGCACGCTGTGTTTCTCGTAGTGGCCGTCGTGTTTGCGCTCGAGCTGTTCCTGCCGACGCAGACTCTTTCCCGCTACTACGTGTTCGCGCTCGTGTTCGCGGCGATTGGCCTTGCCGGTCCTTCGCGGTGGCCGTGCGCGGCCGCGGTCGTTGCTCTCACCATCACCGCCTTCGTCGGGCAGTACGGAAGCCTGGCGCTCGTCCTGCAAGACTTCCCGCAGCATGCCGGGCACCTGGCGCCGCAGAACAACGCGCTCAGCCGGATGATGTCAGGCCTGTTCACGTCAAACGGCTTCATCACCGCGGCGGTGTTGCTCAACCTGTTCTCCGTCCTGGCGCTGGTCGCCGCGTTCTGGCGCGGCGACGGGATGGCGCGAGAGGCGCCGGTCCCGAGCGAATCCCGCGCGACGGGTATTCGCGGACGTGTTCGCGCTTCGCCTGCGGCACTGCCGGCGCGGGGTGAGATGTAACGCCGTGAGTCCCCACGCGTCAGCTAGACCGGGCACGATGGTAGTTCTGGTACTCGCATTCATTGTTCTCGTGGCGTTGGCGGCGGCGTGCAACGTTGTGTCCGGCTTGGTCGGTCTTGGCATCGTGCCGGCGTTCCCGGGATCGGAGTGGTTCTTCACCGTCAAGAACTACATCGCGAACCTCGTCCTCTGGACGATCCTTGCGATTGTGATCATGGCCGCAGTGCGTATAGGCAAAGAGCGGCGGAAAAGCGGCGCAGGTACGTCAGTGCCGGCCACCGGGCGGCCACGGCCACCGCTAGTCAATCCACGAATTGCGGTCGCGCTGACGGCGTACAACGACGAGTTGTCCGTCGGCGACGCCGTGCGGGACTTCAAGTCGCAGCCGCTTGTTGAAGCCGTGTTCGTGGTTGATAACAACTGCCACGACGGGACCGCGAAGGTAGCCCGCGAAGCGGGAGCCACGGTGGTCACGGAACGCAGGCAGGGATACGGATGGGCCTGTCAGCGCGGTCTGCGCGCCGCCCTGGAGACGGGCGCTGACGTCATCGTTCTCTCGGAGGGCGACGGCACTTTCGGCGGCCGCAGCATTGCCCAGATGACCCCTTTCCTCGACGACGCGGACATGGTCCTGGGCAACCGGGTCACACCGGGGTTGGTGGACCGCGGCTCGCAGATGGACTCGTTCTTCGTGTGGGGCAATCAGCTCGGCGCCAAGCTCCTGCAACTGCGCTTTTGGGAATCGCGCTTCCTGGGGCGCGTGCAGCTGAGCGACCTCGGTTGCACTTACCGCGCGATCCGGCGCGAGGCGCTCGCAGAGATCATCGATGACCTATCTGTGGGCGGAATGCATTTCTCGCCGCACATGATCATGGTGTCGCTCCGCCAGGGGCACGACATTGTCGAAGTGCCGATTCGGTTCTCGCCACGTGTCGGTCTTTCCAAGGGGGCGAACAGCCTGGCGTCCGCGCTGAGTATCGGCGCGGCGATGCTCTGGCACATCATTACGTTTCCGGCGCGGCCACGTTTACACCAGGCCATGGCCGACCGGAAGCCAGCGCCTGAACCGGAGTCCGCCAACGCACCACCACGCCTCTGACGAATGGCGCACGCAATTGAGCACGCTATCGCAGGTCATAGATATGCCGAAATCTCTGGTGAAAATTCTGTAACGCGCCCGTAAAGCCAACGTCTCCCTCATAGAGAGAGATCCGGCTCCACCAAACCAGGCTCTTGCGAGGAGAAAACATGACTGTCGGCACACAAAAGACGACTTCACCAAACGGCCATCGCAAGCCGGATGCTCTTACTCCAGCGCCCCCGTGTGTTGTGTGTGGCGCGCTGTCTGTACCCCACATGCCACTGGCGAGCGATCATGAGCTGCGCCGGTGCCCTGAGGACGGGCTGGTCTTTGCCTGGCCGATGGAGCTTCCGGCGACGCCGAAGGACCTCTTTGCGCAGGCTTACACGGGTAAGATCGCGGACGCGCAGATGGAGATGTTCCACCACCGCATGATCTGGCGCGCGGACCTTCTGCGAAGCCCGTCAGCAGCGAACTCCGCGCTGGCGCCGGTGCAGCGTAAGGCACTCAGGTATCTGAAGAAGAACGTTGCGGTGGGGTCGCCGGTCCTGGACATCGGATGCGGCTCCGGGTTGTTCTTGCAGGCGTTGCAGTCTGCCGGTTACCAGCCGTCGGGCGTCGAGGTCGCCGGGCCCGTTGTCGACTTTCTCCACGGCGCGGGGTTTGACGCCTTCCACGGGACTGTCGACGATGTCCCGGACGGGCTGTTCGACCCGCTGGTCTGCACTTCGTTCTTCGTACTTCACCACGTCACCGACCCTATCGCTTTTCTGAAGACGATCCGAAGCAAGTTCCCCCGCGCGTCGCTCCTCCTGACCGAGCACTATTTCGGGCGCAATCCCTACGACTTGGAGTCACTGAACCTGCCGCCGCGCCGGCTGACGTGCTGGAACCCCGGCTCGCTGGCGCTGGTCATCGAAGAGGCGGGCTTCCGGCCGAGGAGCATCAAGATCATGGAAGCCGAGCCTTATCACTCGACGGTCGATTCTTGGCTCACGGCCTTGTACTGCAAGACGCGAAACGCCGTCCCAGCGCCCGTGCGGCCGCACGTCATTGCCTCGTACATCGGGGCGAAGCGGTTGGTCTTCGGGGCCGCCCGGCGCGTGGTTGGTTACCGGCCGTTCCTGGCGCAGGAGCACCTGCTAGCGATCGCCGATCCCCGGTAACTGCGCGTGGAGCCTGATTGGGGAGGATGACACGGTGAAGCGGATCGTCGCGCTGGGGCTGCCGCTCGTCGCGGTGTCCTTGCTCGCGTTCATGCTGATTCCCGCGGGAGTCTGGGATGAGCCCGAAAACGACTTCGTCTACAGCGGCTTCGACCGCGAGCTGATCTACGTCAAGGAGGCGGGGTCCGGCTCGGCGTCCGGCCATGTGGAAACAAGCAAAGACGCGCTTTCAATCACTGCTCTCGAATCGTCGCGGCCCACCGTCCATCTCTTCACAACTCCGTTCGACAAAGTCGAAGCCACGACTGACATCCGTGTGCTGGAGAACGGCGGGGGCAGCAGGCCACTGCGGCTCGGCATCTGGAGTCCGCGGGAGGGCACAGGCTTCTTCTTGGACTTCGAAGACGCGCCACAGAACGGAATCGTCGTACGCGCCATCGAGAACGGAATCGGCGGGTCGTCTCTGATGCAGGGCGACGTCGTCGTGGAGGATGAACTCGGCTCGTACAGCCTCGACCAGCTCCTGAGCATCGGTTTCAGTATTGACAAGGACGCAGGTGTGGCCACCTTTCACGTTAGCGGCGAAGAACAGCCGCCGAGCGGGCATCCGATGCTGCGCCTCGAGGGCGGCCCCGCTGACCCTGACTACCACGATATCGTCAGCGATCGCGTGCCGGTGCGGCCGGGCGTGGAGTACACCTTCGGCGGATCGCTCAACCCGATCAGTGGCAGTGACGCCTACAAGGTCGGCCTGCAATGGTTGGACGTGAACGGAGAGAGCGTGGGCTTCGAGGGCGATTGGCAGGGCATCTGGAATCTCAGCGAGGCCGGCTGGACGGACCGTCAGTTCTTCGCCGAAGCGCCCCGGAGCGCCGCGTTTGCCCGGATGTACCTGGGGAGCGGGAACGCGACCAGGATTCTCTACTCCGATCTCTACCTGCGGCCATCGAATGCCGGTGCGCCTGCCAACTTGTTGGTCAACGGCGGTCTGAAGGACGGAGCCACAGGCTGGCAATTTGTCGGCGGCGATCCCATCGGCGATTCCTATCTCGAGCCGCACGTCTTTGACCTGGAATCGTCCGTCACTGCCGAAGAACTGCCCGGGCTCTTCGACTCGCTGCGGCTGACATACACCGCTGTGGCTGAGACGACCGGGGACGTGTCCTCGGTGACGCTCAGCAACTACGAGCTGACGATACCGCACCAGCGCTTCTACGGCGTGAAGGTGAACGATCCGCGACTAAAGATTCCGTTTTCGATTGCGCTGGGCGCCGCCGCGTCACTCCTGGCGGCGCAGGGACTTTTCTATTTAAGAGAACGTCGGGCTCGGCGCTCGATCTATCCCTCTCCGGGACGGACAGACGCAGTCTTCACCGTGTCGAAGGGTACGATCTCGTATGCCGCAGCAATCGGCGTGTTCCTGGTAGGAAATGCGCTTCTGTTCGGATTGGGGAGCCACCCCTTTGACATGACCGCGGAGAAGTTCTGGGCGCATATCGCTGTTACTCACAGCCCGGCAGAGTTGTACTATTTGCCGAACTTCGTCAGCCTGGCTGACGTCTGGAACGGTGGTCCCTGGCACGAGGCCGTCTTCCCTTATGGCGCCGTGCTGGCGTACATCTTCGCAGGTATCGGAGCCACGAATGCGGTGTTCCTGGATGGCCCCGGCGGTCTGCAAGCGCAGAGCTTCACCGTGGAACTGACGATCAAGGCGACCATCGTCCTCTTCGGCCTGGCCGACGGGATTCTGATTTACCACATCGCGAAGGCGGCGACCAAGTCGCAGCGCTGGGCTTTGATCGCGGCCGGCGCGTTCCTCTTCAACCCGGCAGTCTGGTTCAGCATGTCAGTCTGGGGGCAGACGCACGTCATCAGCATCTTCTTCGCGCTGCTTGGCATCTGGTTCATGTTCCGGGAAAACCCCACAGGCAGCTGGCTAAGCCTCGCCGCCTGCGCTCTCACCCGGCCGCAGATGATCGTGCCGGTATTCTTGCTGGCCATGGTGCTCTTCAAACTCTTCCCCCTCAGCCAGAACCTGCGCTCGGGCGCCTGGACCGTCATCGTCGTCTCGTTGGTACTCGCACCGTTCTCACTCGCGATCAGCCCATCGCTGCCCATCGATATCCTCTGGAACCAATTCTACTTCCAGGAGGCAGGCGGCAACGAGGCAGCACAGACGATCGTCTCGCTGGGCGCGTTCTCCATCTGGCCGCTGGTTACCGCGGTAGCGGAGGGCGCGACAGGCCAGGAGCGCTTCCATCACCTCGCCGCGGACCCGCTCATCGACCCTCTGACGTATCAGCGCATTTCTAGCCTCCTCGCGGGCTCGATCGTGCTGATCGCGGCAGGCGTCATCCTCTTCCGTGGGCGGAAGGAGGGCCCCGCCGGTTACCTCTTGCCAGTGGCCATTGGGACCGTTGGCTTCTTCATCACGAAGACCGGCCTGGCGGCCACGCATATGCTAATCGTTCTGCCGTTCCTGATCCTCTGCATAGGCCGTGTCCGTACTCCGTCCTTCTGGGCGATGATTACCGTCTGGTCCCTTACGACTTTGGTACCGATGTGGGGCGGCCTCGGTGAAGCCCTGACAGACGTGGAGCGCCTGGCGCCTGCCTTACACGCCGACAACAACCCGCTGACCTGGCTCTCCATGAAGCTATACGCTCTGGACGTCTTCATCACGGTGGGCGTAATGGGAAATATCGCGGCGTTTGTTTGGCTGTGGATCGAATTATTCTGGGTGGCCAGGCCCAAACCGATACCCGGGGAACAGGTCAGGCTTGAGAGGGTGACCGCCTTTGACTAACCCGCTGCGCATCCTCTTCCTCGTCTCGCGCGCTGGGAGCGATCCCCGGGCCGCCGGCGGGGACGTCCAGGGCAGCCTCTACGCCAGACTGCTCGCGCAGTCGGGTCATGAGGTCACCTACCTGACGAGCTCGTATCCGGGTTCGGCTCACCGGGTAATGGAAGACGGCGTCGATATCATTCGGCTCGGCCGGCCAGAATTTCTGGCTGCGCGCATGTGGCAGTACTACCGCCGCCGGGGCGATTCGTACGATCTGGTCTATGCGGAGGCATTCGGCGGCGCTCGGGTCCCCTTCTGCGCGCCGCTATACGTGAAGCAGCCCTTGCTTGCCGCCTGGTACCAGGTGAACACGCCTGTGTTCCGCCATCAGTACGGGCGCCTGGCTGGCGCCGGACTCAGCGGTCTCGAGCGCGGGATTGCGAGGATGCATAAGCGGGCGACGCTCCTGACTCCGTCTGAAGCGCGCCGCGCTGATCTCATCGCCTTTGGCTTTCGCCCCCAACAGGTCGAGGTCGTGCCGCCATTCGCGCTTGACGCGAGCGTCGATATGGATCTGGCCGCTGCCCGGGAACCGACGATTGTCTGGCTAGGGAAGCTGCGCCGCTACAAATGCGTGCACCACGTTGTGCAGGCGATGCCGCAGGTGCTGGTTGAGTGCCCGTCCGCGAGGCTGGTGATAGCTGGGCGGCGCGACGACGGGGCTTACGAGAAGGAGCTTCGTGAGCAAGTGAAAGGCCTGGGCCTCTCGAAGAACGTCACCTTCTCGCTTGACCTGACGGAGGACGCGAAGGTGGCGCTGCTGCGCTCGGCGCGAGTGATCACGCTGCCGTCACCCATCGAGGGATTTGGCATCGTGCTTCTCGAGGCGGCGGCGCAGGGAACGCCGGCCGTAGTCAGCGAGGGAGTGCCGGAAGAAGTGATCCGCGAGGGATACAACGGCCTTCGCGTTCCCTTCGCCGATACGGATGCCCTGGCGCGCGCGCTGTCTCGCACGCTTATGTCAGGCGATCTGCACATGGCACTCTCGAAGGGTGCCGTGGAGAACGCGAGGCGGTACACGCGGGACGCGCTGAACGCGCGTCTGAGTGAGGTTGTGGGACGGGCCCTTGGCGCGCGCGCGCCGGACCTTGTGGTGGCGGCGCGTTGAAGCCGAAGCTCCTTTCTTCGGTATGGCGCGGCGAGGCTGCCTACTTCGTCATCTTCAACCTCACCAATGTCCTGAACTACGTCTACCTGATCTTCGTTGGGTTTTTCCTCGGCGCCGACTCGTATGGACTGTTCGGCGCTCTCTTCGGGATCGTTTATCTCGCCTCCGCCCTGGGTAACATGGTTAAAATGGCGGTCGCGCGGCATGTCGCCACCGCCAGCGCCCAAAACGGAGGCGCGATCACCAAACAGGTCGTGACCGCCGGCCTCGCCTGGTCGGCTGGATTCGCGCTGGTGGTAGGACTCATCCTCGTGCCGGCCGTCCCGCTGGTGGCAGACGCCCTCGATAGCCCTACCGCACCGGTCGTGTGGAGCTGTTTGGCCATCGCCTTCTCAATCTGGGCCTCTGCCGCGTACGGCGTTCTGCAGGGTATGGAGCGCTTTCCCTCGCTGGGGGCAGCGCTGTTTGTCGCGGCCGCTGTCCGGATTGCCTTAGGGGGCGTGCTGGTCGTTTCCGGCGCGGGCGTGACCGGCGCGATGATGGGCGTCGTCCTGGGGTTCGCCGTATCGGCCTTGTTCGCCCTCGTTCTGTGCTTTCGGCAGGCGCGCGAACCTGCGGACGGGCGGGCCTGGACCCCCGTTGCAGCGCCGCGTTTGGGTTCCCTCGCGACCGTGCTCGTGGCGAGCATCGTCGTTGCTGCGCCGACAAGCCTCGACGTTGTGGTGGTGCGACACGTCTTCTCAGGTCAGGACGCCGGCGTCTTCACAGGAATCGCCGTCCTCGGCCGCGTGATCATCTTCGCTTCTATCGCTGTGCCGTTCACGGTCCTCCCCAAGGTTGCGGCTCGTACCGCCTCCGGCACGGACACCGGGAGGCTGTTGGTGGACAGCCTGGCGATCACTGGCTGCCTGGCCCTGGCTGCGGCAGGGGCGATCGTGTTCGCCGTGGACGTTCTGGGTTGGCAGCTCGTCGGGACGGACGTGTCCGGAGCCGGCGCCGCGCTGCACTGGTACCTGGCGGCGATGGTCCTCTTCAGCCTCACAGCAACAGTCATCTATTACCAGGTTGGCAAGGCCGACGGTCATTTCGTCCTCCTGGCCGGGGCGCCGAGTGTCGTCCTGCAGGGCCTGCTGATCGTGCTGATTCCCGCCTCGCTCACCGGCGTCGCCCAACTGGTGTTCGTCATGAATGCTGCGCTGCTTGTCGTCGGGCTGTTCTTCGCCACCGCTAGGGTCTCAGCTACGTCGCCTGCGAAACACGGGAACACGGTCGCGATTCGCTCATAGATGCGGCGCGGGCGCTTGGCCCAGAGTTTCCCCCTGCTCCACAAGGAAAGCGCCGGACTGTTGCCCGGCGACTGAACTCGAACTGGCGACCAGATCGGAATCAGGGTCGCCAATCACTAACGAATGCGCGATGGGGTGGATTGCTAGCTCGTGTCTCACCACCCTTTGTTTGGATACGAGGACGCGGTGGGAGCGCACCTAAGGTCAGCAAGAGCGATCATCAACTGCAAATGTTCAATCTTTGACTTCGACTCCCTACCGAAACAGAACCCTAAGCCTCCATCCCACCGCTCAGCGCGCGAGTTTACTTCTTTGCGTAATTCGCCATGCCCGCCCAGTCGACTCCCGTGACCGGCTCATTCCCCACCACCCAGGCGTCGTGCCCAGGCGGAATGATGCAGACTTCGCCGGGACCAACCTCGAATTCGCTGCCATCGGACATGACGACGTGAAGCCGGCCGGTTCTCTGGTAGGCGTGATGCGACGCCTGGCACCAACCCGTCCCTGCGATCGGCTTCACGTCTTCGGACCACTTCCAGCCCGGCTCAAAGAGGAACCGGCCGACCGTGCCGCCCGATAGGTTGACGATGTCGACTTTGCCCTTGTCAAACTTCCTCGTCTCATCGGGCTCTCGATGGCCTCGCCGCAGTGATTCTGCCAACGCGTGTGCCCCTCGAATTTATGTGTATCTGTGATCCAAAATCGCCGAAAACTTCACGCCATTCACCGTGAGGGGCCAGACTTGACATTTTCTGACCGACAGGTACGTTGTTTACATTCCTGTTACATTCCCGTTGGCAATGGGGTGGGGAAACGGGAAAGGGGGCACATCATGCGGCAGACTCGCTTGGCCTCGGTACGTCGGGCCATCTTACTCGCGGTGGTCATCCTCGCTCTGACCTACCTGTTCCCCGGGCCTGCCTTCGCTGCTGACTTTGACGGCGACGGCATCGACGACACCCTGGACAATTGCTCCGCTGTACCCAACCCGGCGCAACTCAACACGGATCAAGCGCTTGCCGCAGCCGGGGCCTCGATCGTGGGCGACGTTAATGGCAACGCCTGCGACACCGACGACGACAACGATGGCGCGTCGGACAGCCTGGAGATCTACTTCGGGACCCCGCCGCTCGACAACTGCGGTCCTTACGGCTGGTGGGCCGACCTCGTAACCAGCGGCAACATCAACATCCAGGACGTCCTCGCGATCAAGCCCTCGTTCGGCGGCGCTTCTGGTGGCCCAACGTACCGTGTCCGCAATGACCTCGCCGACGCCAACGGCGCCATCAATATCTCGGACGTCCTCGTGCTCAAGCCCCTGTTTGGCACAACCTGCACCCAGGCCACAGGACCTCTGTTGATCGCTGATACCATCCCGCCGGTTTTCAACGTGGCGCCGGAACCGCCCCTCAATGCCGCAGCCAACTGCGGCGGCGGTCTCTCGTGCGTTTATCCGCACAGCGGCGAAGCCACGGCCACGCTCACCCTCATGTCTGTTCCTGGCCGCGGGTTCGACTACGCATTCGACGCGACTTATCGAAGCGGTGTCGTCAATTACGATAGTCCCCTTGGCTACGGCTGGGACTCCAACCATCACCGCCGCCTTCTTACCGAGCCTGACAGCGACGTCGTTGTGGTTGGCGGCTATGGCCGAACCGATACCTACGATTGGACGGGCTCCGCCTTCACTGCACCAAAGGGTCACTTCTCCCGCCTCATTCTCAACGGCGACACCTCGTACACCGAACGCCTCAGCGACGGCACCGTGATCGAGTACGACATCCCCGACGCCAACGACATCTCGCGCATGCAGTCCGTTACTGACCGCAACGGCAACTCAATGACCTATGCCTACGATGGGCTCGACCGGCTCGTCACCACCACCGACACTCTCGGCCGCGATTTCGATTACGACTACGACCTACTGGGCCGTCTTGAAACAGTCACCGATTACACGGGCCGTAAGGTCCGATTCCTTTACGACGGCGAGCTTGACCTGGTGAAAGTCATCTCTCCGGCAGTCACCGGCACGATTACCGGTAACGACTTCCCAGACGGGCGGCAGACCCGCTTCGAATACAACGGCAATAGCAACAACAGCGCGCTCAATCACAACCTGCGCAAGGTCCGAATGCCCAACGAGACCATCTTCCCTGCAGGGCCGGACATCACCGAGTACATGTACGACAGCCTGGACCGGGTGATCTCCGAAGACACGGGTGGCACCAACCAGAGCGGTATCCCTGCCGGCGGTACCTTCACGTACGCTTACGCCCCGGGCGGCGGCTGTTCCGCGCCGGAACAGACCTGCATAACTGACCCGAACGGGAACCTCATGTACACGCGCTTCAACCCGGACGGCGTGCCGACCAGGGCCACGATGAACAGCAACCGCAACATCAACCCCGCCGATCCAGCAACCTTCGTCACGGAGTATTTCTACGATGCGGAAACGCGGCTGATTCGCGTCGAAATGCCCGAGGGCAACAGCGTCGAGTATGACTACGATACTGCCAACTCGAACCGGCTTGCCCAGGGAAACCTGACCGAAACTCGCGACACCCCAGACGCCGCGCGCGGCGGCGACCAAACGCTCATCACCACCGAATACACCTATGACCCAATGTACAACATGGTCCGCACCACCGTTGAGCCGAGGGGTACCGACAGCACATACGTACCGCAGAACGGCGGCGCGCAATCAGCCGCCCGCTACACCACCACCTTCACATTCGATTACGAAGAGGGCTGCAATACTGCCGCACTCGGCGCGAAGATTGGCCGCACACCTGCCGAAGTGGCCACCCTCCTGGCCGCCGCCGGTATCTGCACCTCTGCCCTCGGCGACGTGAACGGCGACTCAGCGGTCAATCAGGTCAGCGGTAATACTATCCGCGTCGCCTCCCCGGCCGTTGCCTTGCGCGCCGGTGGCCCGCAGGCCTTGCTCGAAGGCGCCACCAACCAGGTGCAGATTGAGCTTGTCCAGCTTAACCTCGTTGGTCAGCCCGTTGTCATGGTTGACGCCGAGGCCAACATCCACACGCTCGAGTACTACTCCGAGCTAGACCCAGACGGCAACGGCACCGTCAACAACCCTTCAGGCGACCCTACTACCGGCGGCTACCTGAAGGAAGTGCGCGTAGACACCGCAAGCGGCTCCGTACGCAACTCCGGCACCAACCCTACGCCCGTCGATATGCCCACGGTCTATGAGTACAACGACCGCGGCGCGCTCACCAGCGTCGTCGATGGCCGCGGAGTGGAGACGCTCGTAACGCGCGCCAGCGGATTCGACGAGGTTATCCAGCTCTCGCGCGCCGCCTCCACAGGCAACCTTGTGCCGACCCCGCCCGAGCCACAGCCTCTCGTCGCGGAGGCGTTCCTCCAGCGCTTCTGGTACGACCACAACGGCAACCTGGTCGTCAACCAGGTTGAAGATCGCGGGAACACGTCGCAGGCCGATGGAAACATGCCCGCCATCCTCATGCCAGCGATCGCCCCGAACCCGGATCCCCTTGGCGGGATCCCTTTCATCGAAACCACCTACGAGTACGACTTGATGCACCGGCTGACGCGCAGCGCCAGGGAAATTGGAGACGCTGCCGGCGCGACTCTCGTCGATCCTGTCACCGAATACCGCTACGACCGCAACGGCAACCCCGCGCTTGTCCTCACTCCACGCGCCAACCTCGGCGGCGCCGACCCGGACCAACAGCTCAGCAACGTCCGCTCCATCGTCTACGACGAGCGCGATCTCCCGTACAGTTCGACCCGCGGGGGGATGACGGCGCAGTTCCGCGGCCTCGCCGCAAACGCCGACATCCCCGAGGTTTCGCCGACCCCGGACAGCGCCGACATCTCGACCTCCACTTTCGACTACGACGCCAACGCCAACCACGTCCGCATGGTCGATGCCGAGGACACGGACGGCGTTGGCGGCGCGGAAGAGACCCGCTACCTGTACGACGGATTCGACCGCCTCGTCAGCGAGGTTGACGCCGCGGGCAACCAGACGTTCCGCCAGTACGATCCTGCCGGCGACCTCGTCTCGTCCCGCGCTTACGGCCCGATCGGCGGGATGACGCCCACGAGTAACGGCGCCGCCACCTTCTCGCAACCGCTCACAACGGGCAGTTTCACCCAGACTCTGCTCGGACGGTCCGCCTTCCTTTACGATGAAGCCAGCCGCCTGATCGAGACGAACGGCCACCTCTTCGTCTCCACCGGCGTCACGACGGTCCGCACGCCCGTCCTCAGCGACGGTCCCCTCGGCACGACCAATGACGGCCTCGTCGTCAACCGGTACGAGTACGACCGACTGGGCCGCTTGATGTTCGGCATGGAAGACGACACGACAGTCGGCGACGCCTACCGCGAGACCTATCGCTACGACGGCGCTTCACGACGCATCAGCCACGTCGCCGACCCCGCGCTCACCCAGGAGTTCGCGTTCGAGTACGACGACAACAGCAACCTTCTGCATCACGAGAGCATCGAGCGGTCGTCGGGCGGCTCCCCGGCTCTGACCGAGATCTTCCCCACCGAGTACACCTACGACTCGTTGAACCGGCTCGCGCGACAAGTCGACCCGATCGGCAACACGTCACGATACGGCTACGACAGCCGCGACAATTCCACTGCCGCCAGCGATGCCCAGAGCCCGGTCCTCAATCCGGATCCGCTCGGCCTCTTCGCCGGCAACATCAACGATCCCGGCAACACCTCCAGTTACGCGTACGACGGTCTGAGCCGCCGCATCGCCACCACGGTCGACCTGCGCGTTGGTGGCCAGGGGAACGGGGCGATCGACACCAGCAACCCCGCGAACCCCGACGGCCGTGTCGTCAACGACCTTCTCTTCGACGTCAACTCGCAGGTGCGCGCCACTGCCGACGACGGCAGCACCGGCGGCGACGGTAACACCTCCATAGGTGTCATCGAGCCGTCCTCCACGCTCGGGAATGTCACTCGATCCGAGTACGACGACCTCGGCCGCCTTGTCCTCGAGCAATTCGACGACTCCACTACCCGTAGTTACGACTACGACCGAGACGACAACGTCACCCAGATGACCGACCAACTCGGTAACGTCTTCGACTACACTTACGACGCCATAAACCGGCTCGTCCGGATCGACATCACGCGCAATGTCGGAGCGGGCGTGATCGGCACCGACCTCATGACCTACGAGTACGACGGCCTCGGCCGCCTGACCCGGGCGTTCGATAACAATGAGCCTGCAGATTCCCTGGACGACTCGATTGTCCTGCGCGACTACGACTCGTTGGGGCGTTTGCTGGAGGAGAGCCAGCAGCTCGGTGCCGCGCCTGCCAGCGTCGTCTCTAGCCAGTGGTCCGGCGACGGCAACAAGCTCGTGCTCGTCTATCCGGACGCCAGCCAGGTCATCTATGTGTACAATTCCGCGGACCGCCCCACCACCATCCGCAAGGGGGCAGAGCCGTTCCCCTTCTCTGGATGGGACTACATAGGCTCAAGCCGAGTGCTTGAGCGCCGTTACGCGAATCCCGCCACCGGTGCTCCCCTCGTTCGCCTGACTTACCGGCATCCAATCTCCGGCATCGACGCCGGCTACGACGCGCTCGGAAGACCCATCCTGATGCAACACCTCGACTCCGCCAACAACCCCGTCGCTTCCTACGAGTACGAGTACGACCGCATGGGGAACATCGTCCGGGAAGGACGCCTGCACTCCAACCGAGAAGACACCTACACCTACGATTCGCTCTACAGGCTGTCCCTGTACACACGCGACGCCACGATCTCGCCGCCGGGCCTGCCGGCCTCGACCATAAACTACCAGCTCGACGGCAACGGCAACTGGGCCAACCAGGGCACGCCAAACAACATGAACGAATACGGAGTCTTCAACGCCCAGCCGCAACAGTACGACAACAATGGCAATCTCAAGAACGACAATCAGATCTCTTACGGCTACGACGCGTTCGACCGCCTCGTCAACGTCAACCGCAACGTCCCCCTGCAAACGATTTCGACTTACAAGCACGACGCCATGGGCCGCGATGTGTCCCAGAACATCGCTAACACGCCGCCTATCAGCAGCAACGCCACCTTCGCCTACGACGGCGCATCGCTTATCCAGGAAGAGAAAGCGCCGGGCGGCCTGCAGCAGTACGTGCAGTACCCTGTGACCGCGGCGAAGATCAGCGGCAAGGCTGATCTGCTGGCCGGTGTAGCTGCCATCACGGTACGTGAGGACCGCGCAGCCGCGCCCGGCCAGCCGCTCTTCTTCGCGGAAGACGCTACCGGAGACACCGGCGCGTTGACCAACCTTGTCCAGCAGGCCGCCGAGCGCTACACGTACGATGCCTATGGCGTCCCGCGCATCGAAGACCCGTCCAATAACCCGATCCCCGGCGCGCTCCAGAGTCAGCAGGGCAATCCTTTCCTCTTCGGGGGCATGTACTGGAACGGCGCCACCAAGCTGTTCGACGAAGTCTACAATCCTGACCAGGGCCGCACCATCTGTAGAATCGAGATCTTTGACCCTGGCTGCGACGACAAGTCGCTCGGGTTCGTGTTGGAGTGGTGCGCGTATGACAAGGGCTGCGACACCTGGACCGCGGACGTCTGGAACGTCAATTCGAACTCTTCCAGCGGAGAGATATACGGAGGCGTACAAGACCCGTTCAAGGTGTTCACTCTCGGCGTCAGAGCGGACCTGCAGACACCGTGGGACGCGCCTCTCTCCGTTCCGGGGTTGCCGTGGTACCCAGCATTTGGTGAATACTCACCATGCCACGGGCACTATGATTACTCTTGTTCCGCTCTTAGCGAAGAAGTCTGGAACCAGCCAACCGTTGTTGGCCAGGGAACGGGTCTCCGGACAATGCCACTGATCACTCCGAAACTCGACGATCGAAGCTATGGCGGCTCGTCGGACAAGCGCAAGCAATCCCTCTATTTCCCGGAGACAATGCTGTCGATGAAGATCCGGCCGCTGCAGGATCGGGTTCTTGCCGGCGCGATGCCCCAGACTCGCGAGCATGTCCTCCTCGGCCGCCAGGTGGGGGTGCCAGGCATGGGCATCTTCATGAACAAAGTCGATATGGTCGATGACCAGGAACTACTCGACCTCGTCGAAGGCGAGGTGAGAGATCTTCTCTTCGCGATACCTTCATCCGGCCCAGGATTCATGCCCATTCTGGCCAGAGACCAAGTGGCCGAAGGCCCCGTGACTTTCGGCTACGCGCTAGACCTGCCAATCCGCCGGCCGATACCGGGCGGCGGCAAGATGGCTGCCGCGGTGATTGGTCAATACGGCTACGGCTGGGGACTGGCCACCATCCCTGCCTCGATCCCGGATCCCAATGTTTATATTCGCGGTCTGGTTGAGCGCCCCGGCAACGATGCGATAATCTCATTCGGTTACGCCCTGGATCTGCCGATACGGTAGCGCGACTAGGCGGCGCTCGAGGCCCGCGTGGCAATGCCGACAACGAAGAATGCCGTTGAACCATTCCAACTCTCCACCCTGTACGCGTACCCGCGATCGACACCTTGCGACGGGTTACGCAAATCTCGAATTCCGCTCAAGCCAGATCATGGAACTAGTCCTGAAACCAGGATTCCGGCAGGTCTTCGAAGCCACGGGAAAAGTAAAGCCGCCGGAGGATGAGTCCGGCGGCCACGCGTTAGCGATTGGCGACCCCGATCGGATTCGAACCGACGATCTCCACCGTGACAAGGTGGCA
>JBBEAZ010000043.1:0-9988 GCA_040882565.1 Dehalococcoidia bacterium | reverse complement strand
GGACGATGCGAACGACGCTTGCCGCAGCGCTCATCCTGGCCGCGTGCGGCGATGACTCAGGCGACGCGACGCCGACGCCAACCGCGCCCTCGCGGACGGCGACGCCGCGGCCAAGTGCATCGCCGACGGCGACGCCAGCACCGCCTGAGTCGAACGAGCCGCCAGAACGCGACCTGGTGGACTTGGCGCGTCGGTTCCGTGGGCTGCCCGTGGGCGCGCCGGTGGTGGCGCGGACGGAGCCCTTCGACTACGTGATCGGCGACAGCGAGGCGTTCCGGCTTCTGGACCTCGACGGGCCGATCGAATATGAAGTGACGGCGACCGTGCAGGCGATCACTCACCACGCGTACCTATTCATAGCCAACGACGCGAGCTACAATGACTCCGACCTGGCGAAGATCGCCGAGGACTTTGACTCGGTGATCTGGCCAACGGTGACCGGCGCGTTCGGAGAACCTGCGAACCCGGGGGTTGACGGCGACCCGCGCATCACTGTGTTGCATGCCGGCCTGCGCGGCGCTGGAGGCTACGTGAGCGGCGCGGACTCGTTCCCGGAATCGATCGCGCCGGGGAGCAACGAGCGCGAGATGCTTTACGTCGATTCGGAGGTACTCACCGCGCCGGGCGTCGTGTACAACGACTTGGTCGCGCACGAGTTGCAGCACCTGATCCACGCTCGGGCTGACTCAGGTGAGGACGCCTGGGTCAACGAGGGGCTGTCGCAGGTCTCGGCGCAGTTGGTGGGTGGGGCGGACGAGTGGATATCGGAGTTCCTCGCGGAGCCGGACCTCCAACTCGACTTCTGGCCGGTGTTCGAGAACCCGGTGCCGCATTACGCAGCGGCGGAACTATTCTTCTCGTACTTCCTGGACCAGTACGGCGGGCGGCAGAACGCTTCAGCACTCGTCGATGAGCAGCAAGACGGAATTGGGGGGGCCGAGGCGTACCTCGAGACGTACGACAAGACGTTCGACGAGGTGTTCGCGGACTGGGTGGTCGCGAACTGGCTGGACGCGGACGAGGGGCCGTATTCCCACCCGACGCTGGACCACACGACGGGCGTTTCGGAGACGATATCGGGCCCGGACGAGGACGAAACGAGCGTGCATCAATACGCCGCCGATTACCTGGAGATTGAGGAGGGCGCCGGCAACATCTTCCGGTTCGAGGGAGCGCAGGAGGTGTCGATCGGAGTCCCGGAGCACGATGGGGCATTCTGGTGGTCCAACCGCGGCGATGCGATCGACTCACGGCTGACGCTCGAGGTGGACCTGAGTGATGTGAACAGCGCGACGCTGACGTTCGACGCGTGGTACGACATCGAGGAGGGCTGGGACTACGCCTACGTCGCTGTGTCGACGGACGACGGCGAGACCTGGAAGGCGCTAGAAGGGACGAGCACGACGACCGATAACCCGGCGGGTGCTTCGTACGGCGAGGGGTACACGGGCTCCAGCGGCGATTGGGTGGACGAAGAGGTTGACCTGAGCGAGTATGCGGGCCAAGAGGTGCTGTTGCGCTTCGAAATGGTGACCGACGATGCGGCGAGCCTAGCGGGGCTGGCGGTGGACAACATCGCGATCCCGGAGATCGACTTCGTGGACGACGCGGAGGATGACGGCGACTGGTCGGCTGAGGGCTTCCAGCGAGTGGACGGGCCTCTGGAGCAGAAGTGGGCGCTGCGCCTGATCGACGCCGAAGGCGGGGTGCGGGAGATCAACATGAACACGGACAGCAGCGCGGAAGTGCTCCTCGGCGGGGAGGCGGTGATGATCGTGGTGATGGCGCTGACGCGGGGGACAGCCGAGCCCGCATCGTATTCGTGGGTAGTGTCGCCGTAGCCCACCGGCGTGCGGTCATCTATCATTACGAGCCGTGATTATGATCTCCGTGATCGGCGGGGAGGCCTGCGGGCCTGAGGCGTTGGTGACGGCCGAGGCTGTCGGCCGCGAGATTGCGCGGCGAGGCGCTACGCTTGTTTGTGGCGGGCGCGGCGGCGTGATGGAGGCTGCGTGCAAGGGCGCGCGGGCGGAGGGCGGACACACGATCGGCATCATGCCGGGGCGTGGTCACGAGGAATCGCCGCCGAACGCGCACGTCGAGTTCCCGGTGTTCACAGGGCTCGGCTTCGCGCGCAACATCACGGTGGTGCTGAGCGGCGACGCTGTGATAGCGATCGATGGGTCGTTCGGGACGCTGAGCGAGATTTCGTACGCGCTGCTCCACGCTGTGCCGGTGGTCGGCATCGATACCTGGGATTTCAACTATCGCGGCTACGAGAACGACAGCATTGAGCGGGTTGCCGACCCGGTCGCCGCGACCGAACGAGCGATCGCGCTCGCCGAGGCGCGGCGTGCGAAGAGTGCGGAGTGAGTATGTCGGACAAGATTTCGTCGATCCGCGCCCGCGAAGTGCTGGACTCGCGTGGTAACCCAACTGTCGCGGTCCAAGTCACGCTTGAGAGCGGCGCAGAGGCAAAGGCGCTGGTGCCATCAGGCGCTTCGACGGGCATCCACGAAGCTCTCGAACTGCGGGACGGCGACCCCAAGCGCCATCGGGGCAAGGGTGTGCTCAAGGCCGTCGCGAACGTGAACGAGACGATCGCGACGAAGCTTATGGGCATGCAGGCGTCCGACCAGCGTGCGATCGATGAGGCGATGCTGGCACTTGACGGGACGCCGAACAAGGCGAACCTCGGCGCGAACGCGATCCTGGGGGTCTCGCTGGCGGTCGCCCACGCGGCGGCGGAGCACGCGGGCGAGTCACTCTATCTTTACCTGGGTGGTGAGGACGCTACCCTGCTGCCGCTGCCGCTGCTCAACATCCTGAATGGCGGGGCGCACGCCGAGGACTCGACGGACTTCCAGGAGTTCATGATTGCGCCGGTGGGCGCGCCGACTTTCTCCGAGGGGCTGCGCTGGTCCGTTGAGGTGTACCACACGCTGGCCAGGATCCTGCATGACAAGGGTCTGCCGACGACTCTCGGCGACGAGGGCGGATTCGCCCCACCCGGCCTGGCGAACGACGGCGCGATCGAGTTGATCCTGGAAGGCATAACAGCCGCTGGATACAAGCCGGGCCAGGAGATCGCCATCGCGCTGGACCCGGCGACGTCTGAGCTGTGGCAGGAAGGAAAGTACGTGCTGGCGCGCGAGGGCAAGACGCTGACGCCGGACGGGATGGTGGACCTGTGGGCGGACTGGTGCCGCAAGTACCCGATCGTGTCGATTGAGGACGGGATGGCGGAAGAGGACTGGGACGGCTGGCGCTCGCTGAACGCGAGGCTTGGTGAGCGAGTGCAGCTGGTGGGAGACGACCTGCTGGTGACGAACGTCTCGCGGATCCGGGAGGCGATCCGGCAGGAGGCGGCCAACAGCGTGCTGATCAAGCTGAACCAGATCGGGACGCTGACAGAGACGCTCGACGCGATCGCGGAGGCGCGGCGGGCTGGCTGGACGTGCGTGATATCGCACCGCAGCGGGGAAACAGAGGATACGACGATCGCCGATCTCGCCGTGGCGACGGGGGCAGGCCAGATCAAGACGGGCGCGCCCGCGCGGGGCGAACGCACGGCGAAGTACAACCGGCTGTTGTCGATTGAGGCTAAGCTGGGCGACCGGGCGAGGTACGCGGGGCGATCGGCGCTGGTGCAAGCAGCAGGCTGATAGGATTCGCCCGTAGCGATGGAAGGAGTGAGGACATGAGTATCGAAACGATTGGGGTGATTGGCGGCGGGGTGATGGGGTCGGGAATTGCGCAGGCGCTGGCGGTCGGCGGGGCGCAAGTGACCGTCCGCGATGTGAACGATGCGATGATCGAGAAGTCACGGGCGACGATCGTCGAGGGGCGATACGGCCTGAACAAGGGCGTCGAGCGCGGCAAGACGACGCGCGAGGAGGCGGACGCGGCGCTGGCGCGACTGTCATGGACGACGAAGGTGGAAGACCTTGCAGACGTGGACCTCGTGATCGAGGCGGTGCCGGAGGACCTCGAGCTGAAGAAGAAGGTGTTCGGGGAGCTGGACGGCGTCGTGAAGGCGGCAGCGATCTTCGCCTCAAATACTTCCGGCTTGGCGATCTCCGATTTGAACAAGGCAGTGTCTGAGACGCGGCGCCCGAAGTTCCTCGGCATGCACTTCTTCAGCCCGGCGCCGGTGATGAAGCTGGTCGAGCTGGTGTACGCGCCGGAGACGGCGGAAGAGACGATCGCAGCGATCGAGGAGCTGTGCAGCCGCGCCGCCAAGACGACGGTGCGGGTGAAGGACGCGCCGGGGCGTTACGGTTTCATCGCGAACCGGATTTACTTCGCGGCGGTGCGCGAGGCGCAGAAGGTGCTGGAGGAAGGGATCGCGACGCCGGAGGACATCAACAAGGCGATGGTGTTCGGGTTCAACTGGCCGGTGGGGCCGCTGGCGATGATCGAGGGCGCGACGAAGGGCTGGCAGTAACGAGTGAAGATCTGGTCGCTGCTGCCATCGGCAACGGAGATACTGTTTGCGCTTGGGCTCGAGGACGAAGTGACGGGTGTGACCCACGAGTGCGACTTCCCAGCGGCAGCACCCGGGAAGCCGCGAGTGACGGTGAGCTACATCGATTCGACAAAGAGCAGCCGGGAGATCGACGAGGAAGTGTCGGCGCGCCTGCGGGCGGGGCTGCAGTTGTACGGGATCGACGAGGATAGGATGATCGCCGACCCGCCGGACGTGATCGTCACGCAGGACCTCTGCCCGGTCTGCGCCGTGTCGCCCTCGGACTTTCGCGGACACATGGAGGCAGCAGGGTGCACGGCCCGGGTCGTCACGCTCAACCCGAGCACCCTGGATGACGTGATTGCGTGCGTGGTGACGGTTGGTGAAGCGCTGGGCCGTGGCAGGGAGGCAGTCGCGCTGGCGGCGTCGCTGCGAGCGCGATTGGACGCCGTACGTTGCGCAGTTGAGCGCGCACCGCGGAAGCGGGTGCTGACGATCGAATGGATCAAGCCGCTGATGCCGGGCGGTCACTGGGTGCCGGAGATGGTGCGGATCGCGGGCGGCGAGGGCGGGCCGATCGCGCCCGGCGAGCCTTCGCGAAAGGTCGACTGGGAGGAGTTGCGACGGGAGGCGGCGGACGTTATCGTGCTGATGCCGTGCGGCTTCGACCCGGAGCGGGCGGACCACGAGGCGCGGCTGCTGTGGCGGCTTAATGGGTGGGCGGAGCAAGCGGCCGTGCGCGCGAGCGAGGTGTACTGTGTCGACGGGAACGCGCGATACAGCCGGCCGGGGCCGCGGCTAGTCGACGGCACGGAGGAGCTAGCGCGCATCCTGCACCCCGATCGCTGGACTACGCCGGCGCAGGAGGGGGCGATCCGCAGGCTGTCCGACGTGCGTGACGGCATTCCGAGCTTCGCGCCGTACCGATGACGGAAGAGAAGCCGCGGCCCAAGCTGAAGTTTCAGCTCGCGGCGTTCCCGGAGAGGTACTCGCTGCCAGCGCGGCCGGTGGGTTCGGCGGCTGTGCAGGACGCGCACCGGCAGACGAATTTCCTGCTGCCGGACGATCTGATTCTGTTCGAACGGGCGATGAATGTGCAGCTCCAGGTGGTGGCGGCGAACGCCAAAGGACGGACGCTGCAGCACGCGGGGTTGTTCACGCTGTGGTCTCGGGCGTACTCGGCTCTGGCGGACAGCTGCGTGCTGGTGACGCAGGCGTCGTATGCGTCGGCGGCGCCGCTGCTACGGGCGGCGCTGGACTGCATCGCGGTGCAGCGCGCTTTGATCGCGAGCGGGTACGAGCCCTACGAGGAGTGGTATGCGGGAGCGGTAACCCAGGTGAAAGAGCGCCTCGCCACGGCGTTCGATCTCGGGCGGTACCGGTCGGCGGAGATGTTGATCGGCGAGGAGCGGCTCGGGCCGCTTTATCGGCTGTTGACGGACCTGGCGATGCCGCACTTTGGATCGAGCGCGCTGCTGGTGGCACCCGACTCGAACGCGCAGAAGCTGAGCGCCGGGTTTGCAGACAACGCGTTCCACCTGGGCTGGGCCGAGCTAACGATGGGCTGGCTGCTCGAGTTGGCGTCGGCGCAAGTCGCAACAGCGCTTTCGACAGAGGAGTTGAAGCTGAGCAAGACGCTGCGCTCGGACTGCGAGGCGGCGGTGCGAGACGTTGGGGTGACGCTGGCGAGCAAACGAAGGTGTTATGTCGAGCCGCTGGGCGATCGCTTCATGTTCTTCAACTTCCGGCGAACGGCGACGGGACAGCCTCGGCGGATCATCCTGTAGCCGGTCGAACGGCGCCGCGATACCATTGACGCGATGACCCGCGTTGACGTCGTGATTCCCGTGTACAACGAGGAGCGCGCGCTGCCGCTTTCGATTCCGGTGCTGCGAGAGTTCCTCGGTGGGCCGGATTTCCCCTATGAGTGGCGGATCGTGATCGCGGACAACGCTTCGATCGACGACACGCCGGCGGTGGGCCGGCAGCTGGCGGAGCAGTCCGAGGGCGAGGTGGAGTACGTGCGGATCGAGCGCAAGGGCCGCGGATACGCGCTGAAGCAGGTGTGGCCCGTGAGCGACGCCGACGTTTCGAGCTACATGGACGTGGACCTGTCGACGGGAATCGAGGCGTTCCCGGCGCTGATCAAGGCGGTGGCTGAGGACGGCTATGGAGTGGCGACCGGGTCGCGGCTGATGCGGAAGTCGAAGGTGACGCGGTCGTTGAAGCGGCGGGTGCTGACGTTCGGCTACAACAGCATGATCAAGGCGGTGTTCTGGACGCGCTTCAGCGATGCGCAGTGCGGGTTCAAGGCGGTGAGCCGCGATGTGGCGCAGACTGTGGTGCCGCTGATCCAGGACAACAACTGGTTCTGGGACACAGAGCTGCTAATCCTGGCGGAAAAGATGGGCCATCGGATCAAAGACATCCCGGTGCGCTGGGTCGAGGATACGGACACGCGTGTGAAGATCGGGGCGACGATCATGGAGGACGTGCGCGGCCTGATCCGGATGCGGCGCGAGCGGCCGTGGCGGAAAACGTCTTAGCAGCGTAACTTCCGCCGCGCTGAGGCGTCTCACAAGACGACGCCAGATATAATCGAAGGCACGCATGCGACCAAGCCTCGCACAAGACACGCAAGAACCGCAGATGGGCTCCATCCGGGCGCTCGCGCACCGGCTGCACCTGCCGACGACGTTCGTGAAGTTCATCATCGTCGGCGGGGTTGGGTTCCTGATCAACCAGTTCTTCCTTTTCTTGCTTTACGACTCGCCGGTCTTCTGGTTCTTGCCGGACCAAAACACCTGGGCGGACCTAGGATTCGTCACGCACAAGGATATCCGGCTGCTGATCGCTTCTGTTGTGGCTGTGGAGATCGCGATCATCTGCCAGTTCAACTTCCACGAACGCTGGACGTTCAAGTGGCGCCCGCGGGACGGCTGGATAGGTCAACGCTTCCTCAAGTACCAGATCAGCTCGATCATCAGCCCGATCATCGTGGTGGCGACGGTGAACCTGCTGACGCCGGTGCTTCGGGACGGGCCTAACGATGACGACCTTGTCGCGACGCTGGCGCCGTACATCTCGAACGCGGTGGGTGTGTTGATGGGGTTCACGTGGAACTGGCTGTTGAATTCGCTGATTATCTGGCCGCATCAGCGGGCTGGCGCTGAAGACGACGTTATTGCGGCGTAGGGTTCGGCCGCTGCCCAGGATGACGAGAGCGGTGAGTCAGCCACCGCAGGACGCGGCGACGTCGTAGTAGGTGAAGACGTTGCCGCGCGTGTCGTTCACGGTGCCCTTGGTGGTGAATTCGCCGGCGAAGAGGTTCTCGTTGATCGTGAAGCGACCGCTTGAGCGCTCCGCGTTGCCGATCTGGACGTAGTCGATCTCTTCGCGCTGGAGGAGGCCGCATGCGGCGCCTTTGTCAGCGGCGCCATACATCTGGCGGGTGAACTCCTGGCGGATGGCCACGTCGTAGCCGGCGCTACCGGCCCAGGCGTCGTAGCCGAGATAGACGCCGCGGCCGGCGAGGGTGGGCGCGGTGTAGAGGTCGCCCCAGCTTGTGAGGACGACGGCGTCGCGCGGGAGGTTGTCGTCGATCCACTCGATGACCGGTTCGTTGTCCCCGAAGACGGCGGTTTTGAAGTCGTTCTTGATGGTCATGAAGTCGAGGAGGCCGGAGAGGACAAGGAAAAGGAAGACGACGGGGACGAGAGCGAATGCGGCGGAGCCAAGTGCGGTGGCGGCCATACTCGGGATTTGAAGCGCGCCCAATCTTCCGCGACCGATATTCCAGACCTCGACAAAGACGTAGCCGATGAATGGCGCGGCGAGGATCTCCCAGAGGTTGAATATCTTGTGGTTATGGCCACCGAGGTCGCGGCTGAGCTGGAAGAGGCTGCCGAAGACGAAGACCGCCATCACGGCCGCGAGTATCTTCCAGTCGGACCGGCGGCCGATGATCGCGGCGATGATGAGGATGGGGAAGACGAGGCCTTCGTTGAGCAGCCAGTAGTTCACGAACTCGCCCCAGTCGGGGAGCGACAGGAGGTCCATCTCAGGTTGCCCGATGCTGTCAACACCGTGGCAGCCGGCGTTCGGGGAGGAGCAGACGAGGTAGCCGAGATGCGTCTGGAAGCTGCCGTCGTTGTGGAGGCCGCCGTTGAGCCAGATCGCCTGGGGGATCGCGAGGGCGAGGGCCGGCACGATGAACCAGGCAGCGGCCTTGCTCCAGCGCCAGAACTCAGAGGCGAAGGCTATGCCCCGCCGATCGGGAGATTGCACTTGCGCGTGACGGAAGGCGCCGGCCAGGGCGAAGATCACGAGGAGCGAGCCGAAGAAGACGCCGCTGGCGATGTAGAGTACGCCGTTTAGCCAGAAGCTGAGGCCGAAGGTGACGCCGAGGAGGAGCATGCGGTTGCGCTCAAGGGGTCGGCCGCGGCGAAGCGGCTCGATCAGACCGAAGGCGACGAAGAGCACAAGCGCCATGCCGATGATGAGGTGCGTCTGCGTGAGGAAGACGTTGAGTGTGTTGAAGATCGCGATCTTGTCCGAGTAGTAGGGGCCGATCGAGAGGTAGCCCGAGTGATCCCACCAGTTGGCGGGCTTGAGCGCCTCCGTGAAGGTGAGGTGATATGCGTAGCGCGGTGTGTCCGGCGAGGGATCGAACCAGCGGAGGAACTCCAGCGACTGGTTTGTCATCAGCACGCAGACGGCGATGAGGCCGACCCAGATGCCCTTGTTTCGCCACCAGGGGGCGCGGGCGTCGGCGCCTTCGCTGTAGAACAGCATCCGGGCGATGGAAAAGAGTAGCATCATCATCGCCGTGAAACCGAGGGCACCGGGCAGGTTGAAGGCGTACGGCACGTTGAAGCCACCCTCCTCGAGGGCGCCCGCGAAGAAGTCGTAACCGAAGTGGTAGCGGATTGGCTCGTTGGCGTAGAAGGGGTACTCGGTTGGGTAGTTCTCGCCCCAGGAGAAGGAGCGGGCGAGGGCGGTGTGGAGGGCCGTGTCGCCCCAGGTATTGGCGGAGACGACGACGGGGTCGCCCGGCTGATCGTGCTCCACGGTCAGGCGCTGGTCCATGAGCCAGAAAGAGAAGACGAGGGCGAGGCCGATGAGCACGATCTCGAGGCGGGCGAGGCGGAAGTCGCCGAGGCGCAAGCGGGACGCGAGGAAGGCGATGACCGCGATGTTGACGGCGATGGCGACGACTATGCCGATGAGGAGCGACTCATCGGTGGCCGAGGAAAGGCCGAGGGCGATCAGGTAGGTGAGCCAGGCGGTGACGGCGATGCCGGCGACGAAGCCACCGGCGATGCGGACCATCGGCGGGGCCGTCGGCAGAAGCCGGGTGACGGCAGCGATGCCGGCGAGGGAGAGGGTCAGCAGGTAGACGGCAGCCAGCACGGCTTACGCGCCTCCTCGCGGGTCTCAGTGCGGGTGAACATCAGCGCCAGGAATCGAACCAGTAGTACTGGTCGTCCACCCACTTCGGCACATCGACATAAGCCCAAT
>JBBEAZ010000042.1:115284-210422 GCA_040882565.1 Dehalococcoidia bacterium | reverse complement strand
CGACCTCGAAGAGATCGGCCACAACATCCGCGAGTGCGTGCTCGACTACCTCTCCGTCGGCATCGATCCGCAGAAGTCGACGATCTACCTGCAGTCGCTCGTGCCGGAGGTGCTGGAGCTGTTCTGGCTGTTCATGCCGCTCGTGGGCGTGCCGCGGGCGCAGCGCATTCCCACGCTCAAAGACCAGGTGCGGGACCTCCAGCTGGAGACCGCGTCGATGGCGCTCCTCTCCTACCCGATCCTGCAATCGGCGGACATCCTGATGGTGCGTGGCGACGTCGTGCCCGTCGGCAAGGACCAGGCATCTCATGTCGAACTGGCGCGGGAGATCGCGCGGCGCTTCAACCAGACCTACGCCGAGGTCTTCCCCGAACCCGATGCGCCGATCACGCCCGTCCTCGTCGGCACCGACGGCGGCTCCAAGGCCAGCAAGTCGATCGGCAACGTGATCTTCCTCTCGGACCCGCCGGACGTCGTCGAAGCGAAGGTGCAGACGATGTTCACAGACCCTAACCGCATCCGCGCCGACATCCCCGGGCGCGTCGAGGGCAATCCGGTCTTCATCTATCACCGGGAGTTCAACGACGACAAGGCCGAGGTCGCCGATCTCGAAGAGCGTTACCTCAAGGGCGCAGTCGGCGACGTCGAAGTCAAGAAGAAGCTCGCGGCCGCGATTAACCGCTTCCTCGAACCAATACGCGAACGCCGCGCGAAATTCGAGAAGCGGAAGGGCCTCATCGAGGAGATCATCCAGGCCGGCTCGGCACGCGCGCGCAAAGAATGCCACGAGACGCTGGAACTCGCCCGCTCCGCGATGGGCCTCACCTACTTCCGCGGCGAGGGCGTGGAGGTGAGCAAGTGAACTACACACCAACCCTCGAACAAGTCCTGGAAATCGCACAGCGCGGTGAAAATAACCTCATCCCGATCTTCCGAGACGTTCCGGCCGACCTCGAGACCCCGGTGTCGGCGTTCCTCAAGGTGGCGCGGGGTGATCATTCGTTCCTGCTGGAGTCCGTAGAGGGCGGCGAGCGCATGGCCCGCTACAGCTTCATCGGCACCGAACCCTATCGCGTCTACCGCAGCGGCCCGTTCGCCGACCCGGACGACGGCGTCGATCCCTTGATCGAAGTCCAGGAAGAGATGGCCCGCTACCGCCTCTCCCATCCCAAGGACAGCGAGGCGCGCACATCGCTCCCCCGCTTCACCGGTGGCGCCGTCGGCTTCCTCGCCTACGACGTCGTGCGTCACTTCGAGCCGCGCGTCAAGGTACCGACAGCCGACGCCCAGGGTCTGCCTGAGGCGCTCTTCATGTTCGTCGACGCGCTGCTCGTCTTCGATCACATCAAGCACGTGATCAAGGTCGTTGCCCACTGTCGGCTCGACGGCGACGTCGAAGCGTCCTACCGCCAGGCCTGTTGGAGGATCGACGAACTGGCGAAGCGGCTCAGCCACGCCCTGCCCGCCAGCCCATACCAGACCTCGCTCTATCACGCTCAAAGCGACGTAACCTCCAACACCACACGGGAGGAGTACCACTCTCGCGTCGAGAGGGTGAAGGAGTACGTCGTCGAAGGCGACATCATCCAGGCCGTGCCCTCGCAACGCCTCTCTCGTGAGACCGCTGCGCACCCGTTCTCGATCTACCGCGCGCTGCGCCAGGTGAACCCCTCGCCGTACATGTACTACCTCGCGATGGGCGACTCGTACATCATCGGCGCCTCGCCTGAGATGCTCGTCCGCGTCGAGGACGGCGTCGTCGAGACGCACCCGATCGCGGGCACGATGCCCCGTGGCCGCGACCCGGACGAGGACGCCGCGATCGCCGAGCACCTCGCCAACGACGAGAAGGAGCGCGCTGAGCATGTCATGCTGGTCGACCTCGGCCGCAACGACATTGGCCGCGTCAGCGAGCCGGGGAGCGTCGTCGTCAAGGAGTTCATGGTGATCGAGCGCTACTCGCACGTCATGCACCTCGTCTCGCGCGTCACCGGCAAGATCAAGGAAGGCATGTCGGCCTACGACGCCCTGCGCGCCTGCTTCCCTGCAGGCACCCTCAGCGGCGCACCCAAGATCCGCGCGATGGAGATCATCAGCGAACTGGAGCCCGACCGCCGCGGCCCCTACGGCGGCGCTGTCGGCTACTTCGACTTCTCAGGCAACATGGACACCGCCATCACCATCCGCACCATCGTCCTCAAGGACGGCCTCGCCAACATCCAGGCTGGCGGCGGGGTGGTCTACGACAGCGTCCCTGACACCGAGTATCAGGAGACGCTGAACAAGGCGCGCGCCACCCTCCAGGCGATCGATGAAGCCGAAGCCATGGAGAAGACGGCGCTCACCGGTAGTCTAGGGTACTGATGGGCGCATTTGACGGCCAGGTCGCGATCGTAACCGGCGCCGGCAGCGGCATCGGCCGAGCAATCGCGCTCGGCTTCGCCGCTGTGGGTGCTTCCGTGGTGGTCGCCGATGTCAACGCCGTTGCCGCCGACGCTGTGGCCGCCGAGATCGGCGGCGCCGCGCTGCCCGTCGCCTGCGACGTCTCGCAGACGGCGCGGGTTGAGGCCATGGTTGCCGCGACGATCGAGCGCTTCGGGCGCGTCGATACCCTCGTCAACAACGCCGGTCGCGCGCTCGGCATCCTTGTGGCGCGAATGACCGACGAGGACTTTGACGCCGTTTTCGCGACTAACGTGCGCGGCACCTTTCTCTGTTCGCGCGCCGTCCTCCAGCAGATGATCCCGCAGCGCTCGGGCGTTATCGTCAATACGGCGTCTGGCCTTGGCATGCGCTCACGTATCGGTGCCTCCGCGTACGGGGCGTCGAAGGCCGCCGTCATCCACTTCACACAGACGCTGGCGTTGGAAGTTGCCCGCTATGGCATCCGCGTCAACGCCTTCACTCCCGGCGTCACAGACACCCCGTTCTGGCGAGCCCACCAGACGGAGGAGAGCATCGCCCAAGCGTACAAGGACGTCCAGGTCGGCCAGCCCGAGGACCTCGTGCCAGCGGTGCTCTGGCTCTGCAGCGACGCCGCCCGCGACATCTCCGGCGTCACCATCAACCGCGAGATCTATGTACAACACCAACAACCCGTCAGCCAGGGCGCCAACCCTGACCGGCAATCCGGAGGCCAGCAATGATCCTCTTGCTCGACAACTACGACAGCTTCACATACAACCTCTACCAATACCTCTGCGAACTCGGCGCCGAAGTCGAAGTCGTCCGCAACGACCAGGCAACGGTCGAAGATATCGACGTGATGGCGCCCGAGAAGATCGTCGTCTCGCCGGGCCCGCGTACGCCGAAGGACGCCGGCATCAGCATCCCGCTGATCAAGCACTTCGCTGGCCGCACTCCGCTGCTCGGCGTCTGCCTCGGCCACCAGGCGATAGGCGAGGCCTTCGGCGGCGAGACCGTCGGTGCCGGCGAGATCGTCCACGGCAAGACCTCGATGATCCACCACGACGGCAAGGGCATCTTCCGCAACATCGAGAACCCCTTCGAGGCGATCCGCTACCACTCTCTCGCAATCGACAAAGCGAAGCTGCCGGAAGACCTCGAGGTCACCGCAACGACCGACAGCGGTGTCATCATGGGCGTCCGTCACCGCCGCTTCCCCATCGAGGGCGTGCAGTTCCACCCCGAGTCGATCCTCACGGGTGAGGGCAAGCACATCCTTAAGAACTTCCTGGAGACCTAGCGATGACCATCCGCGAAGCCATCGACGCCCTGATCAACGAACAGCGCGACCTCGACGAAGGCGAAGCCGCCGCCGCAATGGAAGACATCTTCAGCGGCGAGGCGACGCCCGCGCAGCTCTCGGCCTTCCTCGTCGCTCTGCGGCTCAAGGGCGAGACCGTTGACGAAATCAGCGGCATGGCGCGCGTGATGCGCGACCACGCTCTTCGCGTGACCGTCGACGGCCCGCTGTTGGACACTTGCGGCACGGGCGGCGACGGTCGCGGCACGTTCAACGTCTCGACCGCATCCGCGTTCGTCGCGGCCGGCGCGGGCGCGCGCGTCGCCAAGCACGGCAACCGCGCGATGTCTAGCGGCTGCGGTTCAGCCGACGTGCTGGAGGCCCTCGGCGCAAAGATCAACTTGATGCCGGAGCAGGTCGCGCAATGCATCGACGAGACCGGCTTCGGCTTCATGTTCGCCCAGGCCTTCCACCCGGCGATGAAGTACGCCGCGCCGACTCGCCGCGAAATCGGCGTCCGCACCGCCTTCAACATCCTCGGCCCGCTCACCAATCCGGCGCACGCCCAGTCCCAGCTTCTGGGTGTCGCCCGGCCGGAGCTTGCCGTGCTGATGGCGGCCGCACTCGAGCGCTTGGGCAGCCGCCACGTTCTCGTCGTCCACGGCCACGACGGCAGCGACGAACTCGCGCTCAATGGCCCGAACCCGGTCTTCGAGATGAACGCCGGCGAGACCAGCGAATACACCATCGAGGCGAAGAAGCTGGGACTGGCCAACGCCCTCCCTGCCGCGATCAAGGGTGGCTCGCCAGAGGAGAACGCAACGGTGCTCGCGGCGGTCCTCTCGGGCGAACAGGGCCCCATCCGCGACGTCGTCCTTCTGAACTCAGCCGCCGCGCTGGTCGCCGCCGACATCGCCACCGACATGCGCGACGGCATTCAGCGCGCCGCTGAATCCATCGACTCCGGTGGCGCGAAAGCGCGGATGACGGCCTTCGTCAAACTAACGAAGACGTTCGACTAGCGTAGGATAATCGAGTCTCCATGACACAAGAAACCCAGACCATCCTCGACCGTATCGTCGCCGACACGCGCGAATCACTGGCGGCCGCGAAAGCGCACACCCCTCTCGCGGCGGTGCGCGCGCAGGCTGAGACTGCGCCGGCGCCACGCGGCTTCGCCGACGCCCTCCGTAGACCCGGCATTGGTCTCATCGCCGAGGTCAAGAAGGCGTCCCCCTCGCGCGGCGTCCTCCGCGCCGACTTCGATCCCGTCTGGATCGCCGGACGATACGCCGAGGGAGGCGCTGCCGCGATCTCCGTGCTAACGGACGAGAAGCACTTCCAGGGCAAACTCGAGTACCTCCGCGCCATCCGCGAGGCCCTGCCCGACGGCCCACCTCTCCTGCGCAAGGACTTTACCTTCGACGAGTACCAGCTCCACGAAGCGCGCGTCTACGGCGCGGACGCCGTGCTGCTCATCGTCGCTATCCTCGATGACGCGCTCCTCCGCGACCTCCTCGCGATCAGCGCCGCCATCGGACTCGACACCCTTGTTGAGGTGCACGACGAGGCAGAGATGGCCCGCGCCACCGCCGCCGGCGCCACCCTTATCGGCATCAACAACCGCGACCTGCACACCTTCAACCTCGACCTCGCGACCACCGAGCGCATCGCACCCCTCGCCCCCCCAAACGCGACCATCGTCACCGAAAGCGGCATCTTCACCCGCGACGATATGCGGCGCCTCGAAGCCGCCGGCGTCCACGCCGCGCTGATCGGCGAAAGCATCGTCACCGCGCCCGACCCGGCGGACAAGGTGCAGGAATTGCTGGGATGAGCAACCAACCAACGGCGGAGGAGCGCGAGCGTTCCTTCCGGCGCGTCCGTAAGTGCTATGAGGTGTTCCCGGAATGGGAGCGACTCGAGCGGTCGACGGACGGCGCCCTTGAATTGGCCGTCAACAAGGCGTGGATAGAGCGCCACCTGCCACCGAACGGCGCTCGCACCCTCGACATCGGCGGCGGTCCGGGGCGTTACGCAATCTGGCTGGCCGGACTAGGCTACCGAGTGACTCTCGCTGACCTATCCCCCGACCTCCTCGATACCGCGCGGGCGAAGGCGAAAGAGGCGGGCGCCAACCTGGAAGCGATAGTCGAGGCGAACGCCATTGACCTGTCGCAGTTCGCCGACAAACCGTTCGACGCGGTGCTCTGCATGGGTCCCATGTACCACCTGATCGACGAGAACGACCGCCAACAGGCCGCGCGCGAACTCGCCCGTGTGGCAGCACCCGGCGCGCCGGTGTTCGTCGCCTTCCTGAATAGGCTGCCGATGCTCTCGCAAGTGGTTGATCCCGAATTTCCTCTCGTCATACCCCAAGTATTCGACCTCGTCGACCGCGTATTCGGGGACGGCGTGTTCATCAGCTCCGGCCGAGGCGTGTTCACTGACTCGTACTACGCCCACCCGGCCGAAATCAAGGCGCTCCTCGAAGGCGCCGGGTTCCAAACCATCGACCTCATCTCGTCGGAGAGCGTACTCGGCGGGTTTCAGAAGAACCTCGCCTCCTTCGAGACCCGCCAGCCGGAACGCTATCCCTGGGTGATTGAACGCGCCACCGAGATCGCTAACGAGCCCTCGATCGTCGGCACCGGCTGGCATCTCCTGTACATCGGACAGAAGCCATGACCCTCGTCAAGATCTGCGGCGTCTCCGACCCCAAGCACGCGCGCCTCGCCGCGGCCCTGGGCGCCGACTTCATCGGCATGGTCTTCGCGCCCTCACGGCGCCAGGTGACGATCGGCCAGGGCAAGCGCATCGCGGAGGGCCTCGGCAAGGCCGAACCGGCCGTCCGCACCGGCGACGTCGCCGAGATCGAGGCGGCGCTCGGTCAGAAGCGCCCCCTGCTCGTTGGCGTCTTCGCGGACCAGGCGCCCGACACGATCAACGACATCGCCCGCGAATGCGGCCTCGACCTCGTCCAGCTCTCCGGCTCCGAGCCGTGGGAGATGAACGAGCACATCGAGCGGCCGATCCTCAAGTGCATGAAAGTGCGCGATGGTGAGACGGCAGATCGCCTGATGACCCACTACCACGGCGGCGCCGTCCTCCTCCTCGATCCCTACGTCGAGGGCAGCTACGGCGGCACCGGCCGCACCATCGACTGGCAGGTCGCGTCCGAGATTGCCGTCCAGACGCCGACGATCCTAGCCGGCGGCCTCACGCCCACCAACGTCGGCGAAGCCGTGCGCTCGGTCCACCCCTGGGCCGTCGACGTCTCCTCCGGCGTCGAAACCGACGGCGCGAAAGACCCTAACAAGATCCGCTCATTCATCGCCGCAGCGAAGGAGTCACATGTCGGCGCGGCCTGAGGTCGCTGAGCGACCCGACGTACCGGATGAGCGGCTTCGCAACGTCATCGAGGACGGCGAGGCTGTCCTGTTACTGCGTGAGGCTACCGTGGACTCAAAGCGAATGCGGTCATCAGTCTGGAGTACCCGAAGGGGGGTTCTGGCCGTGACCGCCCGCCGAGTCTTGTTCACCTGGAGGAGGCTGTCTTACAGCGTCATCCCACTGCCATGGCACGGCTTGATCGACTGGCCTCTGGCAAGCATCGACGAGGTTGACTATGTCGTCGGGGGCCACGTTTCGATTACGACCAAGGGACGGACATATTGGCTGGTAATGGGACCACCCGGCCAGTTGACGTATGAAAAGTCTGGCCGAGAGCTCGTCTCTGTTATCGAGGACGCGAAGGGGGCGCATGACTGACATCCTCCTCCCCGACGAGCGCGGCCGCTTCGGCCCATACGGCGGCAAGTACATCCCCGAGACCCTGATGGCCGCAGTCGCCGAGCTCGAAGAGGAGTACCGCGCCGCGCGCGCCGATCTGGCGTTCGAGGAGGAACTCGCGTACCTCCTGAAGCACTACGTCGGCCGGCCGACACCGCTGTATCTCGCCGGCCGCCTGACCGAGCACCTCGGCGGCGCGAAGGTCTACCTCAAGCGCGAAGACCTGGCGCACACCGGCGCGCACAAGATAAACAACGCCATCGGCCAGGCGCTCCTCGTCCAGCGCATGGGCAAGCCGCGCGTCGTCGCCGAGACAGGCGCCGGCCAGCACGGCGTCGCCGCCGCCACCGTCTGCGCCAAACTCGGCCTCGAGTGCGTCGTCTACATGGGCGAGGAGGACGTTCGCCGCCAGGCCCTCAACGTCTTTCGCATGAAGCTCCTCGGCGCGGAGGTGCGACCGGTCGCCTCCGGCTCGCGCACGCTAAAAGACGCGATCAACGAGGCCATCCGCGACTGGGTTACGAACGTCAAGACCACGCATTACCTGATCGGCTCCGTCGTCGGCCCGCACCCGTACCCGATGATCGTGCGCGACTTCCAGTGTGTCATCGGCAACGAGGCGCGCGCGCAGATTCTGGATGCAGAGGGCCGCCTTCCCGACTACGCTGTCGCCTGCGTCGGCGGTGGCTCGAACGCCATCGGTCTCTTCCACCCGTTCTTCAGCGATTCTGAGGTACGTCTCGTCGGCGTGGAAGCAGCGGGTGAGGGCGTGAACAGCGGTCACCACGCGGCGACACTGTCCGGCGGCCGGCCGGGCGTCCTCCACGGCGCGATGTCGTACCTCCTCCAGGACGCCGACGGCCAGGTGCAGGAGGCGCACTCCATCTCGGCCGGCCTCGACTACCCCGGCGTCGGCCCCGAGCACTCGTACTACAAGGACTCCGGCCGCGCCGAGTACGTAGCCGTCACGGACAACCAGGCGCTCGAAGGCTTCACCCTCCTCTGCGAGACAGAGGGCATCATCCCGGCGCTGGAATCAGCGCACTCGATCTACCACGGCGCTAACCTCGCGAAGAGCCTCGGCCCGGACAAAATCGTCCTCATCAACGTCTCCGGTCGCGGTGACAAGGACATGGACATCGTCCGCGACGCCCTCGGCTCTTAGTCCGGAGATTGCGGACTAGGAAGGTTCCACCGGAGCCGCTGGACCTTCTCCGGCCGCCCCCCGAGGAACCAATACCCTGCGGCAACTACGATCGCGAACCCGATGATCGCTGCGATGAATGCGTAGGTCGAATCCAGGTCACCTTCGTCGCGGGAAGATTCCACCCAGCCGTAGATGATTGCGCCGAGACCTCCTAGCACGAGCCCGAGTGGCAACCCTTCCACTTGGCGGTAGAGGTATATCCCGGCCGCGACGGCAATGACGCCCAGGATCGCCGCAAAGATGAATACATTGCGTGAGTAGTTGTCAACGTCGTCCTGATACTCACGGAAGATGATGACGTAGTTAAATTCGGCGTCGCTGACCTCGCCATCATCGGCTGGATCCAGCTTGACACCCTTGTCGAAGCAATCGTCCTCGTCGCAGAACACATTCAAGGTCGGGCTGGAAAAGCCGCCCGGATAGTACGGCTTAGAGAACAGTGTGCGCTGCCCAAAGATAACAACGAGTATGTAGAAAATGGCTACAGTCAGCCCGTACGCCAACCGGAACAGCACCTGCATGAGGGCCCCCTTTTTCGGGCGTTCGCCCGCGATCATTATAGGCCCGCGTTGGTATATTGAGCACCATGCAACGCGTCCTCTTCATCTGCACAGGCAACATCGCCCGCAGCCAGATGGCAGAGGCGCTCCTGCGCTTTCACGGCGGCGATCGCTTCGAGGTGCACAGCGCCGGGCTCGAGCCCAAGACCATTCCGGATGAGACCATCGCCGCTCTGGCCGAAGCCGGCGTCAACGTCAGCGGCGTCCGCTCCAAGCACATCGATGAGTTCGCGGGCCAGGAGTTCGACTACGTGGTCACCGTCTGCGAGTCCGCGCGCCAGGCCTGTCCCTTCTTTCCGGGGAAGATTGTCCTCCACTGGGACATCGAGGATCCCAGCGTTGCGATCGGTGACGGCGCGTCTCGCATGGACGCCTTCCGCAAAGCCCGCAACGCCATCCGCCCGCGGATCATCGCCTTCCTCCGCGAACAGGGCTGCATCTTTTGCACGATCCTCGCAGGCGAGGCGCCCGCCAGCATGGTCTCCGAGGATGATCTCGTCGTCGCCTTCGTGGACATCCGCCCCGTCAGCGACGGCCACACACTGGTCATCCCGCGCGCTCACTATGAAACGGCGGACCAGGTGCCGGAGCCCGTGGCCGGTCGGATGATGGCGGTCGCGGGACGCATCGCGAACGCGCTCGAGCGCTCAGGCGTGCGCATGGACGGATATAACCTCTGGGTCGCGAACGGCGAAGGGGCTGGCCAGGAAGTCTTCCACGTACATCTGCACGTGCTGCCGCGCTTCCCCGGCGACGGCTTCGGCTTGCACTTCCCGCCGGACTACGGCCGTCGTCCAGAGCGCGAGGAACTGGACTCGCTGGCGGCGAAGGTCAGAGACGCGCTGCGGGCCTAGAGGCCGGGCGGCTTGGGGCCGCCGCTCATGCCGCTGCCGCGGAGGCGGGGGTCGCTGATGTCGCGGAACGAATCACCGACAAGGTTGAACCCGAGCACCACGAGGCTGAGCGCCAAACCTGGGAAGAAGACGACCCACCAAATGCCGCGGTTGACGGCGTCGTCGCGATTGGGGTTGGCCATGTCCGAACCCCACGACGGCGTGCCCTGCGGAACGCCGATGCCAAGGAAGCTGATCGCCGCCTCGGCCAGGATAGCGATCGGCAGAAAGATCGTACCCAGGACCACAATCAGCGCCGCCACGTTAGGGAGGATGTGTCGGCGCATAATGCGCGCGTCTGTGGCTCCCATCGCACGGGCCGCCTCGATGTAAACGTTCTCCTTGAGCGACAGGACGGCGCCGCGGACAACACGTGCCGACCCCACGGCGATAGCGACTCCGATGCCGATAGAGATCACAAAGATATCGAGGAAGTTCGGCACACCCCAAACTGTTCCCTGAGGTACCGGCGTGCTATTTGCCAGGAACTGGCGCACCGCCGATTCTTCATCGCCGATTACGGCGATGATCGCGAGCAAAAGCACGACCGCCGGGAAAGCTAGGAGGGCGTCCACGAGGCGCTGAATCAAGGAGTCGATGAAGCCACCGAAGTACCCGGAGATAATCCCAATCGTGCTGCCAAGGCTCATTCCGATGGTGACCGAAACCAGGCCGATGAGCATTCCGATTCGCGCACCGAATATTGTGCGGCTAAACACGTCGCCGCCAAGCCGGTCGGTGCCGAAAGGGTGAGCAAATGTCGGCGCTTCCTTGACGGGGCCTGCCTGGAGCGCATCCGGGTCATACGGCATGATCAAATCCGCGAAAATCGCGCAGGAGAGCATTATCACCACGCAGAGCAATCCGAGGGCGCCAAGGGGGTGCGCCCGCGCCACGCGCAAGAGCTTCAACCATAACGGGGCGCGGCGAGACGGCGCGATCGGCTGGTCGAGCTCGAGGGTAACTGCTCTGGCCATCTGTTAGCCGTACCTGATCCGTGGGTCGAGCCAGGCATAGCTGACGTCCACGATGAGATTGATTAACACGAAGACGACCGCGAAGATCAACACAAGGCTTTGCACAACGAGAAGATCGCGGGTGATCACGGACGTTAACAAGTAGTTGCCCATGCCGTTCAGCGCGAACACCGATTCGATCAGCACCGAGCCGCCGATGAGGCCACCCACCTGCAGACCGATGATCGTGAGGACCGGGATCATCGCGTTCTTGAGCGCGTGCCGCCATACGACCGTTCGCTCCCGCAGGCCTTTCGACCAGGCCGTGCGGACGTAGTCGTTGCGCATCACTTCGAGCATCGAAGAGCGCGTCAAGCGCATGATTACTGCGGCGATGCCCAATGAGAGAACTAGCGACGGGAAGAAGTACGTCTCAAGGTTCTGGAGCGGATCCTCGAAGAACCCGACAGCGTGTCCTGTTCCAAAGTTCGGCGGCAACCAGCCAAACCAGGCTTGACCAAAGGTGATGACCAGTATCGCAACGTAGAAGTTAGGGACCGACAACCAGGCCACACTGGTTAAGCGGACGATCCAGTCAAGAGGCGTGCCCGGTCTGATTGCCGATAACACTCCGGCTGGGATGCCCAGTACCACCGCGAAGAGCAGCGACAGGATCATCAACTCCAGCGTTACCGGCAATGTGTTTTGAAGCCTGTCCGTAACTGCCTCGTCGCGAATAATGACGGACTCGCCGAATTCTGCCTGCATAACGCCATGAAATTGGTTTGGCTTGTCGTCTGACGACAGCCCCAGGAACTCAGCATATGGCCGGGCGAATTCACGGAAGTAGTCCGGATAGTCGCCTGGCGATGTGTAGGTAAACGTGCTACCAACGTCGTCGTCCGGCAGAACGCCCAGCCACTCTCCATACTGCCGGAAGAAATTCTCGTCCAACCCATGCTGCGCTTCGATCGCGGCTATAACCTCATCGGTGCATTGGAACTGGCAGATCAGGTGTGCCGGGCTGCCCGGAATCAGCCTGAATGTGAGGTGTGTCATGAAACTAACGAGGATCATGATCGGGATGATCAGAAGCAGCCGCCGGAACATGTAGTTACGCATGGCTCGATTTTACCCCTGTGGGTCTAGGAAAGCTCCGTCCACAACTCGGTCCCGAAAGGCTTCGCATCCTCAGGCGGGTCCGCGCCGAACTCAAAGGGGAAGTGCACATACGCCTGGGTCGCGGAGAACGCCATCCCGCCAACTGTAGTCAGCTGCGGGCCGTGCTCCTCGAGAATCAGCTCCTGCGCCTCCGTAATGATCTGTTGTCGCTTCTCCTCGTTGAACTCGCGCGACTGCGCTTCGATCAAGCGGTCAAGGTCCGGGTTTGTGTACCCGGTCCAGTTGCCCGCGCCGGTTACGCCGAGCGAGTGGTAGAAGGCGAGCGGCCGGTCTGGCTCGTCGTAGGGGAGGTTCGGGAAGAACGTCATGTCGAAGTTGCCGGGGAGCAAGGTCGAACCGATGTAAGCGCCCAGTTCAACCTCGTCGATCTGGACATCGACATTGATCTCCTTCCAGCTGTCGACCAGGATCCGGGCGATGTCGTTCAGGAAGTTGATGCCCGGCAGGCGCGGCGTCTTCATCTTCGTGGAGAAGCCGTCCGCGTAGCCGGCGTCTGCCATCAACTGCTTGGCCCGTTCCACGTCCCTCTTGTAGAAGGCGCGGAGTTTTTCCTGCGGCAGAGCCCACTTTACCTGCGGCCACTGGATCGGGCCGTTGTACTCGCCCTCGCCTGATTGCACCAGCGTGATGATCAGGTCGCGGTCGATGGCAATGTTCAGCGCCTCTCGCACCCGGATCTCGTCGAACGGCGCCCTCCGCAGGTTCATGTGGACGACCGGATAAAACAGGCTCGGCGCTTTCGCCACCGTCTTTGAGGTGTCGGTGCTGAAGTCGTCGAAATCTTCCTTGCCAAGGATCGCGCCGCTGATGTCGTGCTGTCCGGCCTTGAACGCCGCCAGCAACGATGAGTTGTCCGTGATGATGACGTATGTGATGCCATCGAGGTATGGATGTCCCTCGATCCAGTAGTCGGGGTTCTTGACGAGCACAATCCGCTCGTTGCCGTTGAACTCGGTGCAGTAGAAGGGCCCCGCGCCGTAGCTATTCTGTCCCAACACCAATCGCGGCGCATTCTCACAGACACTGGGAGACATGATGCCCCACGTCGGGTTCGCCATTTCCCGTACGGCGGGCACGAACGGCTCCGCCATCTTGAAGCTGAACGTGTACTTATCCGGCGTCTTCAGCGCCGGTGGCAGCATGTCTGGGTCCGAGCTCCCGGCGATCTTGTGAGGGAAGCGCTTGTCCGGCGCTGTGATCGAGGTGCCGCGCCGAATGAAGCTCTGCCTGCAGGCCTCCGAATCGATATCTTCGCCTGCGAATTCGGGCAGCAGGGAAGAGTTTTTCACTCCCTCCCTCAGCGTGAAGATGAACTCGGTGTGGTCCGGATCCGGCATCTCCAGCGACAAAGCGAGGTTGTTGAAGATCACCCGCTCGGCGCCCGGTTGCCAGCCGTACAGATACGGATAGACAAGCGTTGCGATGTCGAGGCCGGTCAGGTCAAGGTGCGGGTCGATCCCCCCGACCGATACTGGGCGGCCCCAGGTCACACTGCCGCCGGGGCCGGGTGTTCGGTTCGGGTCTGAGGTGATCTTCTGGCCGCCGCCGTTGCTGCCGCCACAACCCACCACCAGTGCTGCTGCGCCGCCGAGCGCTGTCGTCGCGCCCGTGCCAAGGAGCGCCCTGCGGCTTACCTTTTTACGGGCAAGGCGCTGCCAGTAATTCTGTTCTTGCATCTGTTGATTCCCTCCCAAGGGAGGCGACGCCGGGGCGAACGAACCCTCCCGTCAACGTCACCTTCAAACGGTACGTCACTTATATCGACTGACCGTCTAGTTTGTCAACGCGACTCCTCTCCGCTATCCGTTCTCCAGCGTCCGGCGCAAGCATCCGTTGCCGGTTCCCCAGCCGTGGAAACCCGCTATCCTAGTGTGAAGTACGCAGAAGACAGGAAGCACAGATTCTGAATGGACGCTTTTAAGATCGGGCGCATCGCCGGCATCGACATCCGCATCCACTGGAGCTGGATCGCCATCTTTATCCTCCTCCTCTGGTGGCTGGCCGAGGGCTTCTACGACGACGTCGATTCATACAACCACTGGTCAGAAGCCGAGCGCTGGGTGGCCTCCTTCATCACCACGGTCCTTTTCTTCGCGTCGATCCTCCTCCACGAGCTGTCGCACTCGCTGATGGCGCGGCGGCTGGGCCTGCCGGTGCACAGCATCACGCTGTTCATCTTCGGTGGCGTCTCCTCGCTCACACAGGAGCCGGAGAGCGCCGGCCAGGAATTCAAGATGGCGATCGTCGGACCGCTGATGAGCTTCTTCCTCGGCATCGTCGCTGGCATCGTCGCCCTCATCTTCTGGCTGAACGACGCTGATGACACCCTGCCGGGCGCCGTTGCCGCGTACCTGGCGTTCATCAACGTCTCCGTCGGCGTCTTCAACATGCTCCCGGGATACCCGCTCGACGGTGGCCGCGTCCTCCGCGCCACACTCTGGGCGCGCAGCAAGAGCATGCTCAAGGCGACGCGCTGGGCTTCCGGCGCCGGCACACTCATCGCCTTTGGGCTGATGGCAGTCGGCGTTCTCTCGGCGCTGGCCGGGAACTTCATCGGCGGCGTATGGTTCATCGTCATCGGCTGGTTCCTCCGCAACACCTCGGAGCAGGCGTACCAGTCGCTCCTCTACCGTGACACGCTCTCCGGCGCGAAGGTCGGCGACATCATCGATCGCAACTTCCGCAGCGCGCCACCGGACCTACCCCTCAGCGAGCTCGTCAGCGAGCACATCCTCGGCCATGGCCAGCGCTGCGTACCGATCGTCGTCGCCGGCAATCTTCTCGGTATCGTCTCGATGAGCGATCTTCGGCGCGTGCCGCCGGAGCAGTGGCCAACTACCAGCGTTTTCCGGGCGATGACCGCGCGCGAGAAGCTTTACATCGTTTCTCCGCAGGACGACCTCACAGAGGCGCTCAACCTGATGGCCGAACACGACGTCCACCAGTTGCCCGTCATCGACGGCTACGACTTCCTCGGCTTCGTCACCCGCGCCGACGTCCTCAAGCGCATCCAGGTGCGCGCCGAACTCGCCGGCATGCGCGACTAACCTTGCAAACCTGATCGTCGAGACAGCAACACGCCCGCGACAGCTAGGGTGGCGGCGCCGCAAGCGGACAGCCAGATGCCAATGAGCGGATGGCCGAGCTCGCGTTCCAGCTCGGTCCACGAAACGCCCGCCAGCAACACCATCGCGAACAGCACGGTCGCCGCATACGCAGCTGCCGTCACGATGAGCAGTGAGGCGATGCGCGGCGGCATTCGCAACCATGTCACTACAACGCTGTTCACCGCCAACGCGGGCACAAGGTACAGGAGCACCGCAGTCGCGCGGAGGCCCCCAGATTCCCTCGAGGATGTCGACACGACCTCGAAGTTCCGCACAAGGCGCGCCAGGTCGAAGCCCGAGAAGTCCCTCGCCCCAAACTCCGCTGTGCCCGCCACCCACGGCGCGAAGAAACCAGCGGTGAGCAGCGCCGCGCCCGCTGTCGCAAGGACCCGCGCCGCCATCAGTTGCGAGAGGCGCGCAGCGGCCGTCTAGCGGTCCTTTACAAACAACACGAAGTGGACGCCGAAGCCGTTTTCACGAATGGTCGTGGCGTAGCCAAACGAGCGGATGGCATCAAGGTCATCGAGCGTGATCTCGCCGTTAGTCTCCTCCTCCAGCGACTGCTCGAAATCATCACCCTTGCGCGCTTCGTCGAGGATCCGCGCCAGCGACACGAATCCGATCGAGGTCGTGTCCGCGGGCAGCAGTCCCACCGTTCGTTGCCATTCCTGCGTGCTCGCGAGTGGCTCATCGAGCCCGTTAACTACGTCCTCCACGACTGATGTGGGGTAGCCCGCGATCACGACGTCTCCGTTGACTGTCACTCCGATAGCTTGAATCTCATCCTGGTCGAGGAATGTCCACCGCTGAATCGGCTCATCGTCGTCGACGCGCACAATGTCTTTGCTATCGAGATAAGCGCCGAGGTCGTCCAGCGTGCCCTGCGCCTTGGTCGCGTCTGCCACATCCAGAAGCGCCAGGAAATTGAAGTCCGGCGTGTCCTGCTCCCAGCCCGAGATGTCACCGGCGACAGCGTATTCGCCGGTCAGGAGCGACAGGATGTCGTCTTCCAGGTCCAGCCCGGTCTCGTCCGCAAACTCATCGAGGAAGTCGTCCAGCGTCTTCCCATCGCTGAACTCCACGTCCTCGAAGTAAGCGCGCGCAGGGAGCCAGTTTTGTCCGTATATGTCGTAGCCCGCGAAGTAGAACATCGTGTCCGCGGGTACCGACTCCGCAAAGTGCGACTCAAACGCCGCAGTCGGCTCGAACGCCAGCTCCGGCTCGAACCCCGGCGCGTGCAGCACCGTCACGTCAAACGCGAACCCATCGCTCGTTGACGAAACGCTAAACCCAACCCGGTCGTACGTGCCCCGCAACTGCTCGAACAGCTGCTCCGTGTCAATCTCGAACGGCAGCTCGTCGCTCCCTCCCTCATCGCTCGGGAATCCCTCTCCTTCATCCGAGAAAGTGCCGCTCGGCACGAGAAGGGGCTCCGCCGTGCTAGGTCCGCTGAGAGTGACCGCAAACGTCAGTCCCGACCCCGGAGGCAGTGCGCCAGTTGTGGCAAAGTGGGCGGTGGTTGCGTCAAACGTGGATTCGCAAGGGTCGATAAAACCGAACGGCCCTTCCCAACAAGAGGCCTCGACTATCTCCCCGCCATCGGCGGTGACCGTGGCGGAGGAGCTGCCGATCGGCACGCCCCACTCCTCGCCGGTAACGTTCCAATAGACCTTATAGGACGCCCCGTCGTCTGCCGGGTGAACGCCGCCGTACACCGTGTACCGAATTTCGTATACATGCTCACCCTCGATCGTGACATCTGGGTCACCGATCTTGATGAGCTGACTATCGAAGTTGTAAGTCTCTTCGTACGGCTCTTCTTGCCCATCTCGTGAAACCGCCGTCGTTTCGATGCCAATCAGTTCGTCATTCTCGGCGTCATAAGTGCTAATGGTTGCGAGATCTCTGAATATCCCGTGCTTTGCGATCGGCCCGAAGTCGACGACGATCCGCTCAGTCACATAAAGGTAGCCCGCCGGGTCGACTTCGTATTCGCTATCGAACGATGTAATCGTGAAGTCGCCCGGGACCGTCTCTTCGGGCTCGGGGGCGACTTCCACGGGCGTGCTCCCGCCAGACTCCATTCCTACGCTCGTCGCCAACCCTGACTCGGCCAGGTCCCAGAGTTTGGCCACATCCGCGTAGCCCCACATCAGGAAGTCGCCTTCCTGGGCCTCGCGGAACTCCTGCAGCCGCTCGTTTTCCTCCGCGCTAGGTGCTCGTCCCTGCACGACGTCAATTACTGACTTCACGTCGTCGGCCGAGCCACCGATCGCCAGCACCTCGTCGAAGAGCGCTACAGCGCCGCTGCTGGCCGACGAAAGCGCGTCACTGAACTCCGCCTCTTCCGTGTAATGGATCGTGACTCCCTCGTAGTCCTCTTCGAGGAGTTTCTCCCCCTCATCCTCCGCCCGCGTCCGCAGGTCGTCGAACACGTCCTGTGCCTTGTCCTCGTCGGCGATTAGGAAGCCGGCGACGAAGCCACCCTCATCGTTGACGCCCTCGATGCTTGGTACGGAGAAGAACGCCTCATCGCCCGCGATAGGCGTGATATCTCGCTCCCACTCAAGGTCGAATTCGGCAAGTGCTTGGTCGATCGCCTCGCGTATCGGGCCCTTCGCGTTGATCGCTTCCAGCGAATCGTTGACGGCGAGCCATTGCGGCGACGTCGGGTCAGTGTTGATCGCAAAGAAGACTTCGGTGTCTTTGGGTGCGACTTCCAGGCTGGAGAACTTCGCGCGTTCACCGCTGGCCGATCCGATCATCCACAGCGCAATAACAATCGCGCTAACGACCAGCGCCGAAGCCGCGACGGGAATTCCAATTCGCAAAAATCGCATGCGTACCCTCTGTTCAAGCGTCTTCCGGCCATGCTCAGCCTACCAGACTGTGGCTGTACTTTAGACGGGCGCCCTAACAGTTTCGTTGACACCGCGCCCCGAATGTGAATTTAATAGCATCGCTTTACCGGCGACTACCGCGGCGCCCAAAAACGCGGCCGTCGACATAACTAACTGGAGGTTCCCTTTGAGCGAAGTACGTTTTGATGGTCGCGTGGCCATCGTCACCGGCGCCGGCGGCGGCCTTGGCCGCTCCCACGCCATGCTGCTCGCCTCACGTGGCGCCAAGGTCGTGGTCAACGACCTCGGTGGTTCGCGCGATGGCAGCGGCAGCGGCTCGGCCAATATGGCCGACCAGGTCGTCGACGAGATTAAGGCCGCCGGCGGCGAAGCCGTGGCCAACTACAACGGCGTCGACACCCGCGAGGGCGGCGAGGCGATCGTTAAGACCGCCGTCGACGCATTTGGCAAGATCGACATCGTCATCGCCAACGCTGGGATCCTGCGCGACCGTGCCTTCCACAACATCGAGGAGGAAGACTGGGACAAAATCTTCGCGGTGCATGTGAAGGGCTCGTTCAACGTCATCCAACCCGCGTTTCGGTTGATGCGCCAGGCCAACTACGGCCGGATCATCGTCACCACCTCAAACGCCGGCCTCTACGGTAACTTCGGCCAGGCCAACTACTCGTCAGCTAAGACCGCCCTTCTCGGCCTCGCCAGCACGCTCGAGCTCGAAGGCGCCAAGTACAACATCAAGGCCAACGTCATCGCGCCCGTGGCCGCCTCGCGGTTGACCGAGGACGTCATGCCACCGCCGATTCTCGAGAAGCTCAAGCCGGAGTTCGTCTCCCCGGTCGTCGCCTACCTCTGTTCGGAAGAGTGCGAGGTCTCCGGCAACATCCTCACCGCCGGTGGCGGCTACGTTGGCCGCGCGGCGATCGTAGAGAGCAAGGGCGCAGTCCTGCCAGGCCTGACGATCGAGGACGTGCGTGACAACCTCAGCAAGATCACCGACATGACTGGCGCTGAAGAGTTCGCTAACGCCTTCGACGAAGTCTCCAAGCGCCTGACAGCAGCCACGGCGGCGGCAAGCTAGGCCATGGTTACCGCACGTAAGGCCCTCAGCCCCGAAGTCGTCGGCCTCGAACTCGCCCCGACCAACTTTGACTACACCGAACGCGACGTCATGCTCTACGCGCTGGGCATCGGCGCCAAGGAGCTACCCTTCATCTTCGAGCGCGAGCTGAAGGTGATCCCAACCTTCGCCGTGATCCCGGCCTTCCCCGCGCTGATGGGGCTCTCCGGCGCCGTCGAGATCAACCCAGTGATGATCCTCCACGGCGAGCAGGGCTTCCACATTGCCAAGACGATCCCGACCAGCGGCACCCTGACTACCGCCGGCAAAGTGACCGGCGTTTACGACAAGGGCAAAGGCGCACTCGTCACCATCGACTCAACGACGAAGGACGCCGGCGGCGATGTCGTCTTCACGAACACCTCCGGCATCTTCATTCGCGGTGCCGGCGGCTTTGGCGGCGATCGTGGTCCGGAGGCTGGCAACGCCGCGCCGGACCGCGCTCCCGACAAGACCGTTGAGGAGACCACTCTCGACATCCAGGCCGCGATCTACCGCCTCTCCGGCGACCGCAACCCGCTGCACATCGACCCCGGCTTCGCCAAGATGGCCGGCTACGACCGCCCGATCCTGCACGGTCTCTGCAGCTTCGGCTTTGCCGGCCGCGCCGTGATGTCCGCCTTCTGCGGAAACGACGCCTCGCGCTTCGTCGGCCTCGCCGTCCGCTTCTCCGGCGTCGTCTACCCGGGCGACACGATCATCACCGAGATGTGGGACGAGGGCAACGGCAAGGTCCTCCTGCAGGCCAAGACACAGGAAGGCCGCGTCGTCATCAGCAACGCCGCCGCCGAGGTGAAATAAGGCGCTGTTTGCCGCGCCTTTGGCGCACCGATAGCGAAATTAAGGGCCCGCGACAACGTCGCGGGCCCTTTGCATGTTGGAGAACTTGTGAGGAGACCGCTCGCCTACGTCCGCGCCGCTTCGCGTGCCGCCAGCGCCTGGTCGATGACCTTCTGCGCCATGTGCGACGGCACTTCCTCGTAGTGCGAGAACTCCAGCGAGAAGAAGCCGCGTCCCTGCGTGAGCGAGCGCATGTCCGCCGAGTAGTGCTGGACCTCCGAAAGCGGCGCCTGCGCCTCGACCGTCGTCATCGAGCCGTTGGGCGTCATCCCCAGCACCCGCGCGCGCTTGACGTTCAGGTCGCTGATCACATCACCCGTGTTGGCCTCCGGGACGGTGATGTGCATGTCCATGATCGGTTCGAGGATGATCGGTTGCGCCTTCTGCGTCGCCTCCTTGAGTGCCATCGACGCCGCGATCTTGAACGCGATGTCTGACGAGTCGACCGGGTGCTCCTTGCCGTCGTAGAGCACGATTTTCGTGTCAACCATCGGGAAGTGGGCGAGGACGCCCTCCACACTGCCTTCCATCACGCCCTTCTCCACCGAGCCGATGTACTGCTTTGGCACGGTGCCGCCGACGATGCGGTCCTCAAACTGGACGCCACCGCCTCGTGGCAGCGGCTCGACCTCAAGCGCCACCTTGGCGTATTGGCCGTGACCGCCGGTCTGCTTCTTGTGCGTGTACTCCGCTTGCCCTTTGCCGCGCACCGTCTCGCGATACGGCACGCGCGGTGTGTGCGCCTCCAGCTCGACGCTGAACTTGCGCTTGATCCGCTCGAGGTTCACACCGACATGCGAGTCGCCGAGTCCGGAGAGCGTCATCTCACCGGTCGCGGGGTTGCGTTCGAGGCGCAGGCTGGGGTCTTCTTCGACGATCCGGTGGAGCGCGGTGCTCATCTTGTCTAGGTCCGCCTTGGTCTTTGGCGTGACCGCCGCCGTGAAGGACGGGCTCGGGAACGAGATCGGGTCCAGCTTGACGCCTCCCTTGGTGCCGAGCGTGTTGCCCGTGTGCGTCTCCGCAAGCTTGGCGACGGCGCCGATGTCCCCGGCCACAATCTGCGGCACCGGCTCCTGCGCCTTGCCCGTGATGTGATAGACAGCGCCGATGCGTTCGTCGGCGCCCTGGCTCGTGTTGAACGCATGCGAGTCGCTCTTCAGGACGCCGGAGAAGACCCGGAAGTAGGTCAGCCTGCCCACGTAAGGGTCTGCCGCCGTCTTGAAGACAAGTGCGGCGAGCGGCGCGGTTGCGTCGGGCTTCAGCTGGTTGCCATCGGTTTCGAGCACCCTGTCAGTCGGCGCCGGGAAGTACTCGGTGATCGCGTCAAGCAAGCGGCGCACGCCGATGCTCTTGGTGCCGGCAGTAACGAGGATTGGTACAAGGCTGCGCGCGGCGATACCGGCGCGGATGCCTGCGGCAAGCTCTTCCTCCGTCAGCTCTTCGCCCTCGAGGTACTTGTTGATCAACGTGTCGTCGGTCTCGGCCGCGGCCTCAATCAGCTTCTCGCGTGCCTGGTCAGCCGGTCCCCGGAGGTCGTCCGGAATCGGGCCCTCTTCGCCTTTGGCTCCCGTGTAGGCCTTCATCGTCAGCAGGTCAACGACACCGCTAAATGACGCTTGCGAGCCAATCGGCAGCGTCACCGGGATGCATTTCGCTCCGAACGTAGTCTGCACCTGGCTCACACAGCGGTCGAAGTCCGCGTTATCGCGGTCCATCCGGTTGACCAGGATTGCGCGGGGCAGGTCAAGTTCATCGGCGAAGCGCCATGCGAACTCGGTGCCCACCTGAACGCCGGATACCGCGTCGATGGTGATGATTGCAGTCTCGACCGCGCGCATCCCGCACTTCAGTTCACCCATGAAGTCCATGTAGCCGGGCGTGTCCACGATGTTGATCTTGCAGTCGTTCCACTGCAGGGGGAGGATCGAGAGGTTCAGGCTGAAGGCGTGTTTGTGCTCGTCAGGGTCCCAGTCGCTCGTCGTCGAGTGGTCTTCAACCGCACCCTGGCGGGTGATGGCGCCGGCGGCGAACAGGGCAGCTTCCGATAGCGACGTCTTGCCCGTGCCGGAGTGGCCAACGAGGGCAACGTTGCGAATACGGTCCGCAGGATATTCCTTCATAAGGGGCGTTCCTCGCTTCTGATTCAGGAATCGTATCGAGATTCTATCGTATCGATTCAAGCGCGGCAAAGGCGCCGTGCCCTGCCGAGACGGGGTTCCGACGTGTCGACGAGAGCGAGCCCCTGACCGGCCACCCGCACGCGATCCAAGCGGAAGGTCGAGCCCAACCGAAGGTGCAGCGGGGCGCTGCCGGGGGGTTCGGGGGGTGTCCCCGATTTCCCCAATATTTCTTGGGGAGAGGGGCGGGGTGGGCCCCTGGTCAGGGAAGTGCCATGTTGACTCGCACGGGAGCCAGGAGTAGCATGCGTGCCGCTGACACGCCATCAGGATCAACGCCGTGGCTTGGTCACCCTCGAAGAGGTTGAGATGGGAGGGAGGTGCAGATTGACGCCCGATCCAACAGACGACAGCACCATATATCACGAAGGTAACCGCGAACTACAGGACCAGTTCGACAGCCGCCGTATCGCCGATCGCCTCGAAGAAGTCACGCTGCACGACCGTATCCTCCCGCACGACCGGGACATGATCGAGTACGCAGAGATGTTCTTCCTCGCGACGGCGGACGCGGACGGCTGGCCGGATGTCTCGTACAAGGGCGGCCTCCCCGGTTTCGTCCGCGTCGTCGACGAACAGACCCTCGCCTTCCCGCACTACGACGGCAACGGCATGTTCAAGAGCCTCGGCAACATCCGCGCCAACCCGAAGGTCGGACTTCTTTTCATCGACTTCGAGAACCCCAACCGGATGCGGATTCAAGGGTCAGCAACCGTCCCCGCGGACGATCCGCTCCTCCCGGAGTTCCCGGGCGCGCAGCTGATCATCCGCGTCAAGACGGAGCGGATCTTCCCGAACTGCCCTCGTTACATCCACCGCATGGAGATGGTCGAGCGTTCGGTCTACGCCCCGCGCCCGCAGTACCAGCCTCCCGTGCCGGACTGGAAGCGGATGCACGTCTTCGAGGACGCCCTGCCCCGGGAAGGCCCCGCCGCGGTAGAACCAGACGACTAGTCCCCAGGAAACTAACGACCATACGACGTAGCTAGAAGGAGAAGCAATGAGCTGGGAGATCAAGGGACAATACATGGAGACCTGCAACTGTGACTTCCTTTGCCCCTGTCCATTAACGGGACTTGCAGAGACGACTCACGGCAACTGCATTTTCGCCATGGCATACAGCGTCGACAAAGGTCAGTTTGATGACGTCAGCCTCGACGGCTCAAAATTTGTGGTCGTGGGATCGACTCCGGGAAACATGGGCGAAGGGAATTGGGAGGTCGGCCTCATCGTCGATGACGCGACCAGCGGCGAACAGCGAGAAGCGCTAGGCGCCATCGTCGGTGGCCAGGCCGGCGGACCGATGGCGGCGCTCGGGCCTCTGATGGGCAAGTTCCTCGGAATGGAGGCACGCCCGATCACGTTCGAGGGCAGCGATGGCAAATGGTCCGTCCGTGTGCCCGATCTGATCGACCAGGAGATCGAGGGCGCGCGCGGACTCGGTGGCGAACTGATGCACTTGGACAACGCCGGACACCCGGCGTCGAACACGCTCGGGCTGGCCCGGGCAACCCACAGTACCATCCACGCCTTCGGCATCAATTTCGAGCAGTCTGACGGCCGCAACAACGGGCATTTCGCGCCGTTCAGCTGGTCCGGAGCGTAAGCTCCTCGCTCATGGCAACGACTGCAACATTCCGCCTCACTTCGGACCGGGGTCTAGTCCTCGGTTCGCTCGTTTTGCTGGCGGCCGCCGCCTGGGGCGTCCTCGCCTGGCAGAGTGTCGTCATGGACGACGCCATGAGCCTGACCATGGGCTTCAGCGCGCCGCTCTTCATCGCCCTCTGGGTGGCCATGATGGTCGCCATCATGTACCCAACGGCGGCACCGATGATCATGGCGTTCGCCCGCGTCCACAACGACCGCCAGCAGCGCGGCCAGGCCTTCGTTCCCACCTGGGTCTTCGCTGGCTCCTACCTGCTGCTCTGGTCAGCAACTGGCATCCTTGCCTACGGACTCGCCGTCGCCGGCGACGCCTTGGCTGACGAATCCTCGTGGGTCATGGATAACGCTGGGCGCCTCGGCGGTGGCCTCCTGATCCTCGCCGGGATTTACCAGCTCACCCCGTTCAAGGACATCTGCCTGTCCAAGTGCCGCTCGCCTGTCAGCTTTCTGATGAACTTCTGGCGCGAGGGCCTCCTCGGCTCGTTCCTGATGGGCCTGAACCACGGCGCCTATTGCCTTGGCTGCTGCTGGATGCTGTTCCTCATTCTCTTCCCCCTCGGGATGATGAACATCGCCGTCCTTGCGTTGGTCACAATCGTCATCTTCGCCGAGAAGTCACTGCCCCTCGGCCGCCAAATCGCCCGAGTGGCCGGCGCCGGGCTCCTCGTCTATGGCACCGTCGTCGTCTTCGCTCCCGAAGCCCTCCCGATGACCATGAACGACTCATCTATGACCGAGATGAGCGGAATGGAAAACGAGAGCGAGGGCGGTGCAGATACAGGCGGCATGGAAGGCATGGATCAGGGCGGAACGGACGACATGAACGGCGGCGCGATGGACGACATGAACGACGGCAACACGGGCGACATGAATCCAGGTTCAATGGGGTACTAAAGAATGCCCCCCGCAAAACCCTTCACCGCCGCCGCTGCCCAGCTGGCACCGGTCTTCATGGACCGCGCGGCGACCGTCGCGAAAGCGTGCGAGGCGATCGCCGAGGCCGCCAAAAACGGCGCCAAGCTGGTCGTCCTGCCGGAGGCGTTCGTGCCGGGGTATCCGGATTGGGTCTGGGTCGTGCCGACCGCTCGTGCCGGACTGCACAGCGCTCTCTACGCCGAGTTGCTCGATCAGTCCGTGACCGTTCCCGGGCGCGACGTCGATCAACTGTGCCGCTCCGCGAAGCAAAATAAGTGCTACGTCGTCATCGGCGTCAACGAGCGCAACGTCGAAGCCAGCGGCACCAGCCTCTACAACACGCTCGTCTACATCGACGACAAGGGCAAGTTGCTGGGCAAGCACCGTAAGCTCGTCCCGACGGCCGCCGAACGGCTGGTCTGGGCTCCCGGCGACGGCAGCACGCTCGACGTGTACGACACGCCGTACGGGAAACTCGGCGGCCTGACCTGCTGGGAGAACTACATGCCGCTCGCGCGCTACGCAATGTACGCACAGGGCGTCCAGATCTACGTCGCGGCCACCTGGGACAGCTCCGACAGTTGGGTCGCCAGCCTCCGTCACATCGCGAAGGAAGGGCGACTTAACGTGATCGGCTGCTGCATTGCGATGAAGATGGAGGGCATTCCCGACAGCTACGAGTTCAAGTCCTTGTACCCGTCCGGCGACGACGGCTGGATCAATGTCGGAAACAGCGCGATCGTCGGCCCCGATGGCGAAATCATCGCCGGCCCGATCGTGCACAAGGAAGAGATCCTTTACGCCGAGCTTGATCCCGCCCGCCAACTCGGCTCCCGGTACTGGCTGGACGTCTTCCACTTCGCCGTCAACCGGCGGGCAAACACTATGATCATGAACGGCGACGAGACGTCCTCGAGCAAGTCCCCAGCCAGCAAGCGCCGTTAAGCAGCGGGCTCCGAGCGCCTAGCTCTCCCCGTCCGGCTTTCTGCCCGTCCGCAATCGTGTGCCGACGAGCCCCAGCGCCGCCCCACCGGCGCCAACAGCCGCGGCGATGGCGGCGACGCTCATAGTGCTCGAACCGCCGTCATCGTCTGGCGCAGGCTCGGCTGCCGCCACGGGCGCGCCGTCGGGCACGCCATCGCCGACGACGATCGCCCCGACCATACCGGGGTGTAACTGGCAGAAGTATGGGAAGACACCCTCAACGTCGAACACTCTGCTGTACGTGTCTCCGTCGAACAATTCGTCGTACCCGCCGAAGGTGTCGCGCGAGCCGGTCACGGTGTGGGCCGTGGCATCGTGGCTCACCCACGTGACTGTGTCGCCGGGTTGCACGCGTGCGACAGCCGGCTCGAAGCAATTTTGCGTTAGAAACACTTCACTCGCATCGCCGTCGGAGAGGCCGGTGGCATGGCAACCGCCGCCCGCGTAGGCAGATGGTGCTCGCAATGCTAGGAAGGCTACGGACATAGCCAGCAGGAGGAGTGCAGTGGTTGTTTTTGGCATGACAGACTCCTTTCACTGCCACACATACAACCGGCACCACTGGATGGTTCCCGGCGCCCGACTTGACCGCGCTCGTGCGCGCCGTGAAGCTATGCCGGTGGGACGAGCGTCAAGTGAAGGAGCTGCCATGATTACTGTTCGCGACAAGGAAACAGGCGCCGATCTGGGGACAATTTCGGACGATCAACTCCGCTTCCTCGTCGATCACCTCGAGGAAGAGTACGCCGAGGACAAGGACTACTACATCCAACGCGAGGTGTTGGACACCCTCGAAGCAGGTGGTGCCGATGCGGACCTCGTCGCCTTCCTCGCCCGCGCCATGGGCGATCGGGAAGCCGTCGAAATCGAATGGTCGCGCGAGTAGCGGCCGCCGTTAGGGCGCCGCGTGCTCGGCGAGCCAGACCGTGTTTGACAGCAGCATCGCGATCGTCATGGGCCCAACGCCGCCCGGCACCGGCGTGATCGCACTTGCCACCTTGCGCACTGCCGCGTAGTCCACATCGCCAACCAGCCGGCGTCCGGACTTTCGGCTCGTGTCCTCGACCCAGTTGTTGCCGACGTCGATCACGATCGCGCCGGCCTTCACCATATCCGCCGTGATCCCGCCGGCCACGCCCATCGCCGCGATCAGAATGTCGGCCCGTCGCGTGTACTCCGCGAGCGCCTTCGTGCCTGTGTGGCAGAGCGTGACCGTGGCGTTCGCCCGGTCATTCTTCTGCATCAGAATGCCCGCCAGCGGCTTCCCCACGATATTTGAGCGTCCGCATATCACAACGTGCTTGCCTGCCGGCGGGTGACCGCTGCGGTGCAGCAGCTCGATCACCCCCGCTGGCGTCGCCGGCCACGCCCCGGGGTCGCCCCTCAGCAGTTTGCCGAGACTCGTCGCCGTGACGCCATCTGCGTCCTTGCCCGGATCTATCGCCCCGACTACCGCCGCCTCGCGAATGCCCTTCGGCAACGGCAGTTGCACGAGGATCCCGTGGAAACGCTCATCCGCGTTCAGGTCCAAGATGTTCGAGACCAGCCGGTCCTCGGTCACCGTCTTCGGGAAGTGGAACATGTCCGAGTAAATCCCCGCTTGCTCGGCCGTGTCCCCCTTCGAGCGCACGTACGACAGCGACGACGGGTCGTCGCCGGCCAGCACGAGCGCCAGGCCCGGGATGACGCCGCGCTTGCGCAGCCGCTTGGCGCGCTTGGCAACGTCTGCGCGGACTTGCTCCGCGATCGCTCGCCCGTCGATGATCTGTGCTGGCACGGCGCCATCATATCGGCTGCGCGCCGCCGTGCGCCACGCTTGATATACTGCGTGACATGACCCACCTGGGTACCGTCTCCGCGCTCTGGCGCTATCCCGTCAAGGCGATGCTCGGCGAGCAACTAAACGCGTCACTCGTCACTTCCGCGGGGCTCGCTGGCGACCGAGGTTACGCACTGATCGACGGCGACGGCCGTATCTGCACGCCAAAGATCATCCGCAAATGGGGACCGGTCTTCCGGTCGCGCTCGCGATACCTTGAGGAGCCGGACGGCGAGACGCCTGCTCTAGCCGAGATCACGCTGCCGGACGGCCAGCGCTTGCTTACTTCAGACCAGGACGCCGAAGCCCGCCTGTCCGAGTTGGTGGGATTTGCCGCCAGGCTGATCACGGAGGCGCCAACGCCGCTCAAGCTCGAGTCCCAGCCGGTGGGCGCCGTGCCGTCTAGCGAAGAGGATCCGACTGTGGACTATCCTGTGATCAACCGCTTCTTCGATCTCGGTTCGCTGCATCTGCTGACGACAGCGACACTGGCGAAGCTCCGCGCACTCAGTCCCGGCACGACGTTCGACGCGCGTCGCTTCCGCCCCAACCTCGTGATTACCCCACCGAACGGCGAGGTTGGCTTCCTGGAAAACGACTGGACCGGCAAGACGCTGGCGATCGGGGCCGACCTGCGCATCCGAATACTGATGCCAACCGTTCGCTGTGTCGTCACCACGCGCTCTCAGGACGACCTGCCGGACGACATGGACGTACTGCGTACAGCGGTCACGCACAACAAGGCCAACGTCGGCGTCTACGCGATGGTCGAACAAGGCGGCCGCGTCCGCCGCGGCGACGCGGTCGAGTTCCTCGGCTAAGAATCGCCACTGTTAGGTCAGGAACCCGACGGGTTCAAGTTCACACCTTTTCGTTCTCAGTGTGCGCGACCTCTGTGCCGTCCGGCAGCGTGATGATCTCGTAGTCGGCGAAAAGGTTCGGCGCGTCCCGCTGCATGATGCGCAGAAACTGCAGGGCCACACGTCGGATCTCGGCCTCTGCGCCCTCCGACCCGCGCAGCTCGATGAAGTGGCGGAGCGCGCGGGCGTTCGCCGTGCAGAAGATCATCGTCTCCGTCGCATTAGGCAGGACAGAGCGCGCTGCCTCACGGGCCATCTTGCGGCGGTGTGTGCCCGCAACACCGGCTTCCGCAAGCTTCGCCGACAACCCATCGACGAGGGCGAGATACGCCTCGTGTGCAGTCTTAATGGCGTTCTGCCAGGTCGCGTGCAGCGTGGCGTCGCCGGCGATGATCGGCGGCTCGACGTAGCTGGCGTCGGATTCGTCAACGTAGCGCTGGGACAGCTGTGAGTAGCCCCAGCCCGCGCGGTGCCGGATCAGCTCGTGCGTGAACGAGCGTGAAACGCCGCTGATGATGAAGTTCCAGACCGCATGCTCGAGCACCGAGCCGTGCTTCTGGCCGATGATGTTGGCGATGTACTCGCCGTTGGTCTTGCGGCCCTTGCCATAGGAGACGTAGCAGAGGCGCCCTCCGGCTTCAACCAACTGCTCGCCGCCAACGTCCGTGTCGGTCTCCCAGGTCATCCCGTGATCGTCCAGAAAGCGGTCGATCTCCGTGCGCTCGACGTTCTGCCGGCCGACGACGTAGACCTGCGGCTCGTGGATGATCTTCGGAGTTGTCTTAGTCACGGTGTCGCTCATGGCGCCGTTGTCCATCGTCGGCCTCCTTTGGGGGTGATGACCCCAAGCTAACGTCAGGGACATTGTCTCACAAGGTCTTGGCGTCACCCCTTTGTGGACGGGTACTACGTCAGCCCACGCCGGGGCAGTTGGCGGGGATGTTCAGTGGGACGCCTCCGCTGTAGCGGAGGATCACTAGAGCATCAATCTGATCCAGCGCCTCGTCGCAATTAACATAACCCTTGCCGAGGCACGGCGCCGTCGGCTCTACGAACGCCATGAACGAGATGATCCACAGCGCGTCGCGGCTGTCCACCCTGTAGTTGCAATCCACATCCCCGCACGGGATCGCCTGAACTGTTGGCATCGGGCTCGGCGTCTCCGTCGGCGTGGGTGTCGGCTCCTCGGTCGGGGTCGTGCTGATGTCCGGAGTCGGTGTGTCGCCTCCCGGTGTCGAGGTGTCGAGCGGTGTCGCGGTTGGCGTTTCGGTGTCAGTCGGTCCCGCTGGTAAAGCGGCCGCGCCGTTCGAAGCCCCAGGCGTGCCCCGCGGGGACGCCGATGCGGTTTCAGTCGGCGTGGGCGTCGGTGGTGCTGGCGTCGGTGTCGGTGCCTCGCAGGTGTTCGGCGGCGGCACCGGCGTCGGGCTGGGCGTTGGCGAAGGAGTAGGCGTGAACGGCTCGTCGTCGAGGCAATCCGGAACCTCGTCGCCGTCGTGATCTTGTAGGGCGGCGTCCGCCTGGACGAGCCCGTGGCCCGTCTGCAGGTCGACTCCCGGGTCCCCTACATCGGCAGAGCTGCACTGGAGCAGCGTGCGCGCTTGCGTCTTGTTGAGCGCCGGGAACGCCGACCGGATCATTGCGGCGATGCCAGAGACATGCGCCGCGGCCATCGACGTCCCTGCGTATGGGCAAAACGCCATCGTCTGGAACTCAACCTGCGCGTTCTTGTCGCAGAAGAATCGGTACGACTCCTGCGTGATCACGCTGGTCAGGCCTTCGTTCGGGATCCCGAGGATTGGCGGATTGCCGCCGGGCGCGATGAGATCCAGGTTGTGGGCCTCGCCAGCACCGTAATTCGAGTAGTAAGAGCGGCTTCCGTTAAACCCGCTGGCCGCTACCGAGATCACACCCTCGACAGCGGCCGGGTAGTCCAGGATCGGGTCGCCCTTGCTGTCGGTGCCACCGTTGCCCGCAGCCGCGACGACAACCGCGCCTGCGCCGCTCGCGTATTCCAGGGCGGCACGTTCGGCTTCTGTGACGTTACCGGGGGCGGCAAGGCTGATGTTGATGACGCGCGCGCCATGATCCGTTGCCCAGCGAATACCATCGGCGATTGCGCTTGTCGGACAGACGACATCACGTGGATTACCGCCTTGCGGGGGGCCGCAGACCTTAACCGGTATGATCGTTGCCTCATAAGCGACGCCCGCTAGACCGTAGGAGTTGTTGGTCGTCTGGGCGATAGTGCCGGCAACGTGCGTCCCGTGACCGTTTTCGTCGTTGGCGTGGTCGTCGCTGTCGTAGAAGTCGTGGGGGTCCGCGAAAAACGTCCCGGCCAGGTCCGGTGCCCGCTTGAACACGCCGAAGTCCTCGTAAGCGACTCCCGTATCGATGATCGCCACGCGAACGCCCTCTCCCCGGGTGAAGTCCCACGCATCGTCGGCCGTGACCAGCCTCATGTTCCACTGGCTGAGCCAAAGAGGGTCGTCAGGGGTCGCGGCCGGGTAGCGGTAGGTGATCTCCTCAACGGACCGAACAGCGCCCGATTCCGCAAGTGCCTCACCAATCTCGGCGCGGCGGTCTTCCGGCACCGATATGACCGCGAAACCATCCAGTACCATCTTGCCGTCAAGTTCGGCGCCGTACGCAGAGAGAACGTCGTCCCAGCGGTCTTGCGGGACCGAGTCACCGAAATGCACGGTGAGTTTGCCGGCCGCGTGTTCGGATTCCGGGTGCGGGATGAAGACGCCACGCTCGGGCTCGCCTCCCGGCCGGGTAAGCACAAGCGCTGCCATGGCCAGGCCACCGATGATGACCAGGGCAAGCAGCCTGCGCCGGGAGTTGGTCATGTTGTTGTTCGCTTCGCCCCTTCTTCCGCCGCCCCTCTTGGCTGCAGATACGATAGCTGCTGAGGATTGTATTCGTTGCACGGCCGCCGGAAAAGGCCGGAGCCGCGTGATAACATATCGGCTTGCTATCCCCTGACGAAGGAGCGTCCTGAAATTGGCAGATATCACAACGGAAATGCTCGATTTCGCGGCCGATGGCGAAAAAGCCAGCGGCTTCCTCACTCGTCCGCAGGGTGACGGCCCCTTCCCCGGCGTTGTCGTCATCCAGGAATGGTGGGGCCTCAACGATAACATCAAAGACATCGCCCAGCGCTTCGCTCGCGAAGGTTTTGCCGCCTTCGCGCCCGACCTCTATCACGGCAAGGTGGCCGCCGAGCCCGACGAGGCCCAGAAGGCTATGATGGCGCTGGACATGCCCCGCGCCGTTAGGGAACTCGTCAAAGCGACCGAATACCTCTCGCAGCGGCCGTATATAAATGGCCGTGGGATCGGGGCCGTTGGCTTCTGCATGGGCGGTGGCCTGGCTCTGATGCTCGCCTCCGAGTCGCCGCTGATCAAAGCAGTAGCGCCCTTCTATGGCATGAATCCCAGCCCCGCCGAAAAGCTGCAGAACGTCAAGGGCCCCGTCTTCGCTGTCTATGCCGAGCACGACAGCTGGGTCAACGAAGCTGTCCGCGCCGAACTCGAGATGCAGATTCGGAACGGCGGCAAGCAGGTCGAGACTATGGTTTACCCGGGCACGGAGCATGGCTTCTTCAACGACACCCGCCCGGAGGTCTTCAAGCAGGCCGCCGCCGACGACGCCTGGGGCCGCGTGCTGTCTCTATTCCGCGCCGAACTGTAAACACGTTCAACATTATTGTCATGTCGGCGATACGTATCCGTGACATCTGCCTGTTAGACTTGAGCTGATTTGGAGACTAAAGCCGCTACGCGTTACGAGACCGTCATCGGTGTCGAGGTCCACGCGCAACTCCTGACGCGGAGCAAAATGTTCTGCCCCTGCTCCAACCCGACCCTCGAATCCCCTCCGAACACACACGTCGACCCAATCTGCCTGGGCATGCCCGGCGTCCTTCCCGTGATCAACCACGAAGCCGTCAACTTGACGATCATGACCGGCCTCGCCCTGAACTGCGAGATCGCTTCCCAGGCGAAATTCGACCGCAAGAACTACCACTACCCGGACCTGATGAAGGGCTATCAGATCTCGGAATACGACATGCCGATCTGCAAGAACGGCTGGCTTGAGGTCGAGGTGGACGGCGAGATCAAGCGCGTCGGCATCACCCGCGTGCACCTTGAGGAAGACACAGCGCGTCTCCAGCACGCAAAGGATTCGGCCACCGGCGAGACCTACAGTCTCGTCGACGTTAACCGCGCCGGCGTCGCCCTGATGGAGATCGTCTCCGAGCCGGATATCCGTTCAGCCGAGGAAGCGCGCGCCTACCTTCAAAAGTTGCGCCAGATCCTCCGTTACATTGGGGCCAGCCGCGCGAACATGGAGGAAGGCAACATGCGTTGCGAGCCCAACGTCAGCATTCGGCTGCCGGGCGCGGAGTTCGGCCGGAAGGTCGAACTTAAGAACATCAACTCCTTCAAGCACGCTTACGACGCGATCAAGTTCGAAGAGCAGCGCCAGGCCGAGGTTTTGGACTCCGGCGGTCGTGTCGTCCAGGAGACGCGTGGCTGGCGTGAAGACATCGGCCAGGCCGTCCCTCAGCGGACCAAGGAATTTGCCGAGGACTACCGGTACTTCCCGGAGCCCGACTTGCCCCCCCTCGTCATCAACCGCGAGTGGGTAGCGACTCTAGAGGCCCGCATGCCGGAGCTGCCGGACGCGCGTCGCAGCCGCTTCGAAGCTGAGTTCGGCCTGTCGGAGTACGATGCGCGGGTGATCGCGGAGTCCCGCGCACGCGCCGACTTCTTCGAGGACGCGGTTGCAGCTGCCGGTTCGTCTGAGAAAGCAAAGGCCGTCGCGAACTGGCTGACCGGTGATCTCGCGCGCCTCCTCAACGCCGCGAACGTCGACGTCCAGGATTCCAAAGTGACGCCGCAGTCCCTCGCGGAACTCATCGCCTTGCAGGAAGACGGTACGATCTCCGGGAAGACCGCCAAGGCCGTGTTCGAGGAAATGTTCGCAACCGGCAAGGCGCCCAAGCAGGTTGTGGAAGAACAGGGTCTCGTTCAGATAACCTCAACGGATGAGGTTTCGGCGAGCATCGAGAAAGTGATCGCCGCCAATCCGAAAGCCGTCGAGGATTTCCGCGGCGGCAAGGATGAAGCGATCAAGTTCCTTGTCGGCCAGGTGATGAAGGAAACGCGCGGTCGCGCGCGTCCGGAGGTGGCTTTGCAGCTTTTGCGGGAAAAATTCGGCGGGAACCCGTAGTCATATGACCGCAATAGTCGTTATTAGTACTGGACTATGAGAAACCTCATCGAGGCGGTTCGCCGCATGTTCGCGTTTGACTTCCTCAAATGGTTCTACCCGGGGATGCACATCAAGCGCTGGCTCATCCTCACCATCATCGGCGTGGCGATGATGACGTTCGGCCTGAGCTATATCGTGCGCGAGGCATACCTTACCGGCTTCACGCTGCCCGGTTTCATGTACTACGTCACTCTGCAGTTCATCCCGCGCTACGTCCGCGGCGCAGCGTTCATGCTGACGGCAGCCGGCCTGATCCTCTTCTCGATCTGGAAGCTCAACGACTCGCTGATCTCTGTCCTTGCGCCCAACCGGTCGCGCACACACAGCCTCGTAAACACGATTTACACGCAGCGCTTCTTGCGCCGCGGGCCCAAGATCGTCGCCATCGGCGGCGGAACTGGCCTCGCCTCGCTCCTTCGCGGCCTCAAGGAGTACACGGGCAACCTGACCGCGATTGTCACTGTCGCCGACGACGGAGGCTCCTCCGGCGTCCTGAGGCGCGAACTCGGCGTCCTCCCTCCAGGAGACGTCCGCAACTGCATCGCCGCCCTCGCTGACGCTGAGCCGTTGGTCACGAGCCTCTTCCAGTACCGCTTCTCCGACGGCTCCGGTCTCGCCGGGCATTCTTTCGGGAACCTCTTCATCGTCGCCATGTCTGGCGTCGTTGGCAACTTCGAAGACGCCATCCGCCAGACGAGCCGCGTGCTCGCCGTACGCGGCCAGATCATCCCTTCGACACTCGCGAACGTCACGCTGTGCGCACAGACCGAAGACATGCAGACAATCGAGGGTGAGTCGTCGATCGGGCCTGCCACTACCAACGGCGACGGCCCGACCATGCGCATCCGCGAGGTCTACCTCCTCCCGCACAACCCACCGGCGCACCCCGAAGCCGTGCAGGCCATCCTCGAGGCGGATCTGATCATCCTCGGTCCGGGCAGCCTCTACACCAGCGTGCTCCCGAACTTGCTCGTCGAGGGCATCCGGCGTAGCGTTGTCGCCTCGTCCGCGCCCAAAATCTACGTCTGTAACGTGGCGACCCAGCACGGGGAGACCGACGGATTCGATGTCGCCGCCCACTTCGCCAAGTTGGAGGACCAGCTCGGCAAGGGCGTCGTGAGCACCGTTCTTGCCAACGACAACCTCTTCGACTCCATCCCGAAGGCGCCGCATTCAGAGGCGGTCCGGCTGGACGATGGCCTCGGCAATCGGGTACGATTGGTCACGGCTGACGTCATCAGCGAGGAGAATAAGTACCACCACGACTCTTCGAAGCTGGCTCAGGCGATAATGCGCGTCTATTACGACCGCGACCAGGCGCCGCCACCGCTGTCGGTGGAACTGGAAGAAGACCTGGTCAGCGCACTGGATAACTAGACATGACTCTCGAAGAATACCTGTCACTCGCGGCGATCCTCGTTTCGATCGCTCTAGTCGCAGTCATCCTGCTCCAGGTGAAGGGAGAGGGCGTAGGCGGCCTGCAAAGCGGGTCGTTTGTCCGCACGCGGAGGGGCCTCGAAAAGAACCTCTTTCAGCTCACCATTGGCTTGAGCGTGCTCTGGCTCAGTATTTCCGCGCTGGCCGTCTACATCCGGTAGCGTCATCGCGCTCGTTTCCTGGTTAACATGACCTTTCAGCGTGCCCCGGTGCCTACCGAAACCCCCCACCGCTGGCCGTGGGTCGCCGGCGCTGCCGGTGCGCTCGTCCTCATCGTCGTCCTCGTGCTGGCGTTCGCCAACCCTCTCGGCGGCTCTGACGACCCGGAAGAGTCCAGCTACATCGAAGGGATAGTCGGCGCCAGCTCGATCCTCAATCCACTGTTCATGTACCAGAGCGATGCCGACCGCGACCTCGCTGCCCTCGTCTTTTCCGGCCTCACGCAGCTAAGTGCGGATGGTCAGCCGGAGCCTTCGCTAGCTGAAAGCTGGGACATCTCCGACGACGGGACAACGTACACCTTCCACCTCCGCGCCGGCGTTAAATGGCACAACGGCGCCGAATTCACGGCGGACGACGTCGTCTTCACCTACGGACTTCTCGGCGATCCCAGGCTGCACGGTGATCCCGACCAGGCGCAGCTCTGGCAGTCCATCGGCTGCTCGTCAGCTGAACTGCTAACCGTTACCTGCGTTCTCCCGGAGGCATATGCGCCGTTCCTCATTTACACCACGATCGGTATCCTGCCCAAGGAAATCCTGGCAACTGTCAACGCGGCGACGATCCAGGACGACCCGTTTCACCTGAAGCCGATCGGCACTGGTCCGTATCGCGTCGAGAAACTCGACCCGACGCGCGCCGTCTTCGAGGCGAACCCCGAGTTTTATCTTGGTAGGCCCTCGATCAGCCGCATCGAAGTCCGTTTCTACCCGGACGTTTCCCCCGCCGCCGCCGATGTCGTCCGTGGGCAAATCGATGGCCTCCTTGTGGATCTGACGATCAATCCAGACGACTACCAGACGCTGGAGTCAATCGACGGCCTGGAAGAGTACCCTGCGGGCCGCACCGCGTATACGATCCTTTACCTGAACAACCGCCAAACGCCGCTCAACGATCCCTTCGTGCGCGAAGCGATTGCCCACATCGTTGACGTCGACTCAATCATCTCGTCGTTGGTTGGTGGACGAGCGATCCGTGCCGAGTCACCGGTGGCGCCCGGCACATGGGCGTACGACGATGATGTGGACCCGGCCTCCCAAGACCTTGGCGTAGCTCGTAACCTGCTCGACGCCGGCGGTTGGGAGCTCCCGGAGGGCGGCACCGTCCGCCGGCGAAACAATGTGGAGCTGCGCTTCTCGATCATGACCGACCAGGACCCTTTACGCGGCGCCATCGCCGACGCCATCGCCGAGCAGCTTCGCCAGATCGATATTGACGCCACGGTCGTGCGCGAAGCGTCCAGCCGGCTCGTGCGCGACTTCCTGATCCCGCGGGAATACCAGGCCGCAATCTTCGGCTGGGACCCAGGCGCCGATCCTGATCCGTATCCGGCCTGGCACAGTTCCCAGGCGACGGGAGAAGGCCGCAACCTCGCGGCGTACTCCAGTGAGCGCGCGGACGAACTGATGGAAGCAGCGCGGCAGACGACCGACCTCGACGAGCGCCGGGACCTCTACGCGCAGTTCCAGGAGCTCTTCGTCGAGGACGCGCCCAGCATCCCGCTCTATCACCCCGTCTACACGTACTTCGTCTCGGCACGTATCGGTGGCATTGAGCCGGGGGTCCTGTTCACGACGGCGTCGCGGTTCCGCAGCGTGCAGGACTGGACGTTCGATTCGGCGCCCGGGCTCGGCCGCTAGCGCGGCAAGACCACGACGGGTATCTGCACGACGCCTCGTGCGTGTCCCTGGTCGTCTGTGTCCTGGTAGACCCAGATGCAGTAAGGTGTTTCTTCCTCGAGATCGTTGATCACGATGTCTATGGCGAAGGGCCGCGTAAATTCCGTGATCTCCATACCTTCGGGCGCAACCCGGAACTCGCGCGGCTGCGGTGGCACCCGGTTCACCTGCAGGACACTCTGGTGATCGTTGACGAGCGCTATGAAAACGCCTTTGTTCTGCTCGCCGATGTTCGATCCCCAGCCCCGCACGTGCACCGGGATGCCGACGCTCGCGTTGGCCACCGGTGCCTGCACCTGCAGCGCCTTGGGAAGCGCAGGATCGGGATTCGGCGCGCACACCTGGAGCGGTGTCGGCGACGGCGATGCCGTCGCGATTGTCGTGCGCCGCGGCCGTGGCGTCACCGAGCCAGAGGGGCTCGTCACGACGATTGCGACACCCGACGGCCGCTCCTTGTCGCCTTCAGCTTCTCCTCCGCCGCAGGCAAGCGAGAGGAGCACGAGTCCAGTGAGGACCACCGGGATCAAGAGCACATATCGGTCAGACTGTTGCCACATAACTGCTTTGTATAACGCACTGCGGACGCTCGCCGTTGCGATAGGCCCATGCTAGAATCGCCCGCGATGTGCCCATAGTCTTCATCGGGACCCCGCCGTTCGCCGTGCTGCCGCTCCGCAGACTCGTCGCAGAAGGGTACGAGGTTTCGGCGGTATACACGCAACCGGACCGCCCGACCGGACGCGGCCGCAAGACCGTCCCGCCCGCCGTTAAGACCGCCGCCGCAGAACTGGGCCTGCCTCTGTACCAGCCGCCTTCACTACGCGATCCCGCAGTCGTGGCGCACCTCCGGTCGCTCGCTCCGGAAGTGATCGCCGCAGTGGCATACGGCCAGTTGATCCGGCCGGACGTCCTCGCGATCCCGCCCAGGGGAGTTCTCAACGTCCATCCTTCCCTGTTGCCGCGCTGGCGCGGCGCCTCGCCCGTTGCCGCCGCGATCCTCGCCGGCGACAAGGAGACGGGCGTCACGATCATGCGGATGAACGAAGGGCTCGACTCCGGGCCGATCATCGCGCAGCGCGTCACTCCCATCTCAGCCGATGATACGACCGGCGCGCTCACCTCAGCTCTCGCCGAAGTCGGGGCCGGCCTCCTGGTGGAGACGCTGGCTCGCTGGCTGGCCGGCGAGATCGAAGCCGTCCCACAGGACGAATCGCAGGCGACTGTCTGCCGCCAGTTGCGCAAGTCCGACGGGATCATCGACTGGTCGCTGCCGGCGGAGGACATCTGGCGCCGCGTCCGGGCGTACAACCCATGGCCCGGCGCCCACACGTTCCTCAACGGTGAGCCATTCCACATCTGGCGCGCGCAGCCGCTCGCAGAAGAGTCCGTCGAAGCGCCCGGCACTGTGATCGCCACAAGCGAAGCGCCGTTCGCCGTGCAGACCGGTCGCGGGCTGCTCGCCGTCCTCGAGGCGCAGCGCGCGGGCCGGCGCCCACTGCCGGCCGATGAACTGTTGCGGGGTATGTCTGCGCTGATCGGGCGGCGGTTCGATTCGACCGCAAATGAAACGGGGGAGGCGCATTCGCCTCCCCCGTAGTCCGTTTCGTTCTGGACTAGCTGCCTTCCTCTGACTCGCCGCCGCCTTCGGCCGCTTCGCCGCCGGCCTCGCCCTCAACCTCTTCACCCTCGACGCCCTCCGCCGCTTCGGCCTCCTCAGCACGCTCGGCGGCCGGGATGTCGATGCGCGCGACGACGGCCTCAGGATCGGTGGTAATCTCCACTCCCTCCGGCGCCACCAGCGCTGACACATGCAGCGACTGGCCAAGCTCGGTCAGCACGCTGACGTCCGCCTCGATGACGGACGGAATGTTCGTCGGTAGCGCCTCCACGCTCACGCTGTTCAGCGAGTGAGTGAGTACGCCGCCGAAGGTGTCGACTGCGGACGAGATTCCGACGAGGTGCACCGGCACTTCGAGGCGCACCTTGTGGTCAAGGGACACTTGGAGGAAGTCGATATGCAGGATCACATCGGTCACAGGATTGCGCTGGATACCACGGATGAACGTCGGGCGCTCTTCGCCGTCAACGTTCAAGTAGATGATCTCGTTACGTGAGTGCGCCCGCAGGAACAGGCGGAACTCCTCCGTCGGCACCTCGATGGCGACCGAGCTGAGCTGGTTCCCGTAGATGTTCGCGGGCGTCTGGCCGCGCCGGCGAAGCTGCTTCACTTTCTTGCCGAGCACTTCGCGGCGGGCGACGTTCAATGCGAGTTTAGTTTGCTGGGTCATGTGCGGTCACTCCTGAGGCGAATACCGTTCTAGAGTACCGGCCTCACCCGTGGCGGTCAACGAACGTCGGCCGCCGCGGAGGCAGTATGTAGACGCCAGTTATCGCGGCACACAGTCCGATTGCGACCCACGCATCGATCAGAGAGATCCCGATTGCGACGGCGTAAACCGCCATCGAGAGGATGTACTGGATCGTCAAAAACCGGATGTACGCAGGTCGAGCGCCTGCACAAGCAGTCCCCGCCAACGCCCGTAGCTCCAGAGGGCGCACCAGCCGACAGCAGGCATCAGCAAGCCAAGCGCGTAGAACGTCACAGCGCTGTCGCGGTTGGCATCGTCCTTCAGGTAGTCGCCGAGGACTGTGGTCGGGAAAGGGAGAAACGCGACGGCCATCAGGAAGACGACGTTTAGCATGAGGAAAATGTGGTTCGTCCGCCGGAATAGCTCGAAGAACGAGTGGTGGTTCGCCCAGTAGATCCCGATTGTAATAAAGCTCAGGACGTAGGCCGCGTAGGACGGCCACAGTTCCCGAAGCTTGTCCCCAAGCGATTCGTCGCCTTCCAGGTGAGGAACGGCGATCTCGATGATCAGCAGCGTGATCGCAATCGCGAAGACGCCGTCGCTAAATGCCTCCACGCGGTGCGTGCTGGAATGGGCGTCGGGGTCCTGTGCCATGCACGCGCCGTCTAGCCCGCAGCGCCAGTTTCCCGCAACGCCGCGATGTCCTCGGCGCTGAAGCCCGCCTCGCTCAGCACCTCATCCGTGTGCTCGCCGCGGGCCGGTGCCGTCGAACGGATTGCGCCGGGCGTCTCCGAGAACTTGGGTCCAATGCCCACGTGCTTCACCGGCCCGAACTCCGGGTGCTGCACCTCCACCACCATGTTCCGTGCCTGCACGTGCGGGTTGTCGAACACTTCGTCCAGCGCTAGCACCGGCCCAACGCAGATGTCGCGCTGGCGCAGTTCCTCGAACCATTCATCGCGCGTCCTCTCCTTGAACTTCGCGCGCAGCCATTCGAACATCTCGGGGAACTTATCGCGGTTGTTCTGATGCGGGATGAAGTCGTCGCAACCAAGGGCCTTGCAGGTCTCCGCCCAGAACCACGGCTCCAGGCTGCCGATGCTCAGCCACTTGCCATCCGAGCACTCATACACTGTGTAGGCCGGAATCCCGCCGTTCAGGAAATCGGCGCCTCGTTGCGGAACATGCCCGCCGCCGAAGAACTGACCGGACGACATCGCCAACAACGAGGTCACGCCGTCGCTCATCGCCATGTCCACATATTGCCCGCGGCCCGTCTTTTCGCGCGCGACGATCGCCGTCAGGATCGCGAAGGCTGCGTAAAGCCCGCCCCCGGCGAAGTCAGCGATCACGTTCAGGGGAATCGCCGGTGGCGTCTCCGGCCACCCGGTCGCGCCCAGCGCTCCGCCCAGCGAAATGTAGTTGATGTCGTGCCCAACGAGGCCCGAGTACGGCCCTGTCTGCCCGTAGCCACTGAGCGAGCAGTACACTGCCCGCGGATTGTGCTTCGACACCGCTTCGTAGTCCACGCCCAGCCGCTTGACCACGCCCGGCCGGTAGCCCTCGATCACAACGTCGGCACCTTCCGCGAGGCGCAGGAACGCCTCCTGCGCGTGCGGGTCCTTCAGGTTGAGTCCGATCGAACGTTTGTTGCGCCGCAGCGGGTCGTATGCCAGCGTCCGCGCGTTCTGGCCCATGTCCATCCGCCGGCCTGCGCCGGGGGTCGCCTCGATGACGATGACGTCGGCGCCGAGGTCGCCCAGTAGCATCGTGCAGTACGGCCCCGGCGCCAGGCCGGACATGTCGAGCACGCGGATTCCCTCAAGCGGCATCATCGGCAGTTTCTCCTTCAGTCGTGGGCGTCTCGCATCGCATGATGCAAACCACCTTAACGCCATGTCAACCGACTGTTATGTTCCCGCAATGTCATTGCCCCGCCGTTGAATGCGCTTGTGATGCAGGCGGTGGCACACTGCACGCAACGGACGCAGAAACGCGAACCGTGCCCCCTCAATAGAAACGCCCGTGGAGCAGACACGGGCGTTTCACTATCCCTGATGTCGCGTTGTCGGTCCCTCGCGCCTTCTGTTACGATTGGTTCTCTGGCGGGGCTGTAGCTCAGTTTGGGAGAGCGCCTCAATGGCATTGAGGAGGTCAGGGGTTCGAGCCCCCTCAGCTCCACCACTCACAACATACGAATAAGGCTGCGACGGAGAGTAGTAGGGCAGGCAGCACAGAGAGCCGGTGGCGGTGTAAGCCGGCAACACAGGCCCGAACTCGCTCCCGAGCCCCATCCGTGAATCCGCCCTCGGCGGCCCAGCGGACGGCGGGACAGGCGCCCGTTATAGCGCCCCCGAGTGTTTCCCGCCGTCAGGCGGGGGGAACCAGGGTGGTACCGCGGAGAATTGACCCTCCGTCCCTGTGGGCGGAGGGTCTTTGTTATCGAGGATCATGGACGTATCAAGCAGCGACCAACTCGAAATCGTCAGCAGGCTCGTCATCGCGGGCGTGCTCGGCGGCTTCATCGGCCTGGAGCGGGAGCTTCGAGGCTACCCGGCTGGCATCCGCACGATCGCCCTTGTCGCCATCGGCTCTTGCCTCTTCACGGACATCTCGGGCTTGTTCAACGGCGATGACGGTCGCGTCGCCTCCCAGATCGTCACCGGCATCGGCTTCCTCGGCGCCGGCGTCATCCTCCGCGAGGGCTACACCGTCCGCGGCATCACCACAGCGGCGACAATCTGGTCTGCGGCGGCGATCGGCATGGCGACTGGACTGTCCCTATACATCGTCGCAGTGCTGGGTGCAGGGTTCATCTTTGCGGTGCTTGAGGCCCGGCCATTCACCCGCCGCGTCCACGAGCTCGTGCGGCGAATCGGCGGCGACTTACGGGAAGATGAGAATGAACAGTCAGGTGCTGACGAAAGAGAGTCGCCGCTGTAGCGGGGCAAAAACAACGAGAGGCTAAGCGATGGAACAGAAAACAGACGCCAAGACAGAGCGATACAACCCCCAGGAAACCGAACAGAAATGGCAGGCCCGTTGGGCTGCTGACGGCCTCCACGACGTCGACCTGCGCGCGCCTGGCGACAAGTTCTACTTCCTGACGATGCTCCCCTACACTTCGGGCGATCTGCACGTCGGCCACTGGTACGCGATGGCCCCCTCGGACGCCGGCGCCCGCTACCAAAAGATGCGCGGCAAGCACGTCTTCTTCCCGATCGGCTTCGACGCCTTCGGACTGCCGGCGGAGAACGCCGCGATCAAGCGCGGCATCCATCCGCGCAAGTGGACCTACGACAACATCGATCGCATGCGCAGCCAGCTCCGCAGCATGGGCACGATGTTCGACTTCTCCCACGAGGCGATCTCCGCCGACCCGGAGTTCTACCGCTGGAACCAGTGGTTCTTCGTCAAGATGTTCGAGCGCGGGTTGGCATATCAGAGGATGGCGCCGGCGAACTGGTGTCCCAAGGACCAAACAGTGCTGGCAAACGAGCAGGTCGTCAACGGCGTCTGCGAGCGCTGCGGCACGCCAGTGATCCAGCGCGACTTGAAACAGTGGTTTTTCCGCATCACCGAATACGCGGAAGAACTGCTGGACTTCAGCAAGGTGCAATGGCCGGATCCGATCGCCACGATGCAGCGCAACTGGATCGGTCGCTCGGAAGGCCTTGAGGCCGGCTTTGACCTCGACGTGCCCGGCGTCGATGAGGAGGAGATCCGCGTCTTCACCACGCGCCCGGACACGATCTTCGGCGTCACCTCGATGGTCCTTGCCCCCGAACACCCGCTCGTCCCGAAGATCACCACACCTGAACAGAAGGTCAAGGTCGAGGCGTACATTGACCAGGCCCGCCGCAAGACTGAGATCGATCGCTTGAGCACCGAGCGCGAGCGGACGGGCGTCTTCACCGGCGCCTACTGCGTCAACCGCTTCAATGGCGAGCGCAACCCGATCTGGATAGCCGACTACGTGCTGCTCTGGTACGGCACCGGCGCCGTCATGGGCGTGCCCGCGCACGACACCCGCGACTTCGACTTCGCGAAGAAGATGGGGCTGCCCATTCCCGTCGTCGTCGCGCCTCCCGTTTGGGACGGCTCTCCCCTCGAAGAGCCGTACACCGACCCGGGTACCATGGTGAACTCCGGTCGCTTCGACGGCCTGCCGAGCGAGGAAGGCAAAGCAGCGGTCATCGCGTTCGCGGAAGAACAGGGCTGGGGCCAGCGCCGGATCACTTACCGTATCCGCGACTGGTTGATCTCTCGCCAGCGTTACTGGGGCACTCCCATCCCGATCATCCACTGCCCGAAGGACGGCCCCGTCGCCGTCCCGGAAGCCGACCTCCCCGTCGTCCTGCCCGACGACGCCGAGTTCGCCCCAACCGGCGAGTCGCCGCTGGCCAAGCACGAAGGCTTCGTCAACGCGAAGTGCCCGAAATGCGGCGACCCCGGCAGGCGCGAAACCGACACAATGGACACGTTCATGGACTCCAACTGGTACTTCGTGCGCTACCTCAGCCCGGACTACCACGACGCGCCCGTCGACCCGTCGCTGGCCGAGCGTTGGCTACCCGTCGACCAATACACGGGCGGCGCCGAGCACGCCGTCATGCACCTGCTCTACGCGCGCTTCTTCTGGAAAGTGATGCGCGACCTCGGCGTGGTCAAGGGCGACGAGCCGTTCACGCGCCTGTTCAACCAGGGCCAGCTCCTCGGCCCGGACGGCCAGCGCATGTCCAAGTCGCGCGGCAACGTCGTCGCCCCCGACGACCAGGTCGCCAAGTACGGCGCCGACACCTTCCGTTGCTACCTCATGTTCATCGGCCCCTGGGAAGAGGGTGGCCCCTTCCGCCTCGACGGCATCAGCGGCGTCGAGCGCTGGCTGAACCGCGCCTGGAACATCGTACTCACCGAACCGCCGTCCGGACAGGCCGACGAAGCGGGGGCGAAGGCTCTGGGCCGCCTGACGCACCAGACCGTCAAGCGCGTCACAGAAGACGTCGAAGGGTTCCGCTGGAACACAGCGATCGCCGGCCTGATGGAGATGGTGAATGGCCTCTCTCGCGCCCGCGAGTCCGGCCTCGTCGACGCCGCCGCGTGGAGTGACGCGGTCCAGAAGATGATCCTCATGATGGCGCCGCTCGCCCCGCATATCGCCGAAGAGCTCTGGTTCCGCGCCGGCGGCGCCTATAGCGTGCACCAACAACAGTGGCCCACCTGGGACGAGGAGCTGCTCCGCTCCGACGAGATCACCCTCGTCGTCCAGGTCAACGGCAAAGTCCGCGACCGCATCGAGGCGTCCGCCGGGATCAGCGAGGATGCCGCCAAAGCGCTGGCGCTCGCCAGCGAGGCAGTTCTCAGGCACCTCGACGGAAAGACCCCGCGAAAGGTGATCTATGTCCCGGGCAAGCTCGTCAGCATCGTGGTCTAGCCGCCGACCCGGTGCGGGGTTCTGACGCGCTAGAATCGTTTGAAGGGCCGGGGTGGTGGAAGGGTATACACGGCGAACTTAAAATTCGCTGCCCGAAAGGGTTTGTGGGTTCGAATCCCACCCCCGGCACCACTCTCCGCTGCGGGCTCAGCCCAGCCCGCTTACAGGCGGTGCGGGCACAAACGGGTCGATCGACTCATACCCTCCGGCCCGCCGCAGATCGTTCGCCGCGTTGAGCGCTGCCGTCTTGTAGCACTCCGCCAGCGTCGGGTAATTGAAGACGGTGTCGATGAAGTAGTCGAGCCCTCCGCCGAACGACATCACGGCCTGCCCGATGTGGATCAGCTCACTTGCGTGGACGCCGATGGCATGGACTGCGAGCAGACGTCCAGTTTCAGTGTGGAAAAGCATCTTCAGGAAGCCCGTCTCGTCGCCCAGCATCTGCCCCCGCGCGATTTCGCCGTACGACGCGCGACCCGCAACGTACTCGATACCGGAAGCTTCCAGTTGGTGATAATATACTTGACACACCCGTTTAGATACGATATGATGCTTGGTAGTAGGAGATACGACATGATTACCAAGCAGCCCAAAACCCTCATCGAAGCCATCCGGTTCTTCAGCGACCCGGACACTTGTCTGAACTACATGGTCGGCGTCCGCTGGCCCAACGGGATCGCCTGCCCGACCTGTGGCAGCGTCGAGGTTTCGTTCCTCGCCACGCGGCGAATCTGGAAGTGCAAGGCTAAGCACGTCAAGCAGCAGTTCTCGGTCAAGGTCGGCACCATCTTTGAGGACTCGCCCATCGGCCTGGACAAGTGGCTCACCACTATGTGGCTGATCGCCAACGCCAAGAACGGCATCAGCTCCTACGAGGTTCACCGCGCCATCGGCGTAACTCAGAAAACCGCATGGTTCATGCTCCACCGCATCCGGCTTGCTATGCAGCCCGACGACGGCGACAAAATGACCGGCACAGTTGAGGCCGACGAAACCTTTATCGGCGGCAAGCGGATGTTCATGCACCTTGACCGGCGCGAGCGCGTGTTCAAGGGCATGACAACCGGCTCTGCTGGCAAGACGGTTGTGTTCGGCCTCTTGGAGCGCCACGGCCCTGACGGTCACTCCCGCGTCCGCACCAAGGTCGTCAAGGGCACCCGTCACGGCGACCTCATCCCCGAAATCCGCAAGAACGTCGAGCAAGGTTCCGAGTTGTTCACCGACACTCACCCGACTTACCACCGCGTCGAGGGATACGCCCATGACTTCATCAACCACGCTGAGGAATACGTGCGCGGCAAGGTTCACACCAACGGCATGGAAAACTTCTGGTCGCTGTTGAAGCGAGCCATCAAGGGCACTTACGTCGCCGTAGAGCCGTTCCACTTGTTCCGCTACCTCGATGAGCAAGCCCTGCGATTCAACACCCGCAAGGCCAGCGACGCCGACCGCTTCGAGCGCGTTAGCAGCAGCGTCGTCGGCAAGCGCATCATGTACAAGGACTTGATCGGAGCCACTACGACGCCAGCGTAAGAAGGGCAGGTTGCCGCATGGCGAAAGAGAACCCCGATACGCATCCGAAGAAGAAGGGCGACAACTCCGCCTTCCAAAAGTTTGACGCCCTGGTGAAGCGCGTTGTACGCGTGCCGAAAGACCAGGTGCGCGACAAGCCAAAAGGGTCGTCGTGATGACGGAGCCCCGCCCAGCGCCGCCTTCGCCCCAGCCGCCAAAACCTGACTGGGGCCAATCAGGGCCACCCCCACGACAGCCACAACAGCCCATCAGGCGACCCAGATAACCATCCCGCCAATCGCGACAACCTCCACAGCAGTGGCGGCGATCGCCAAGCGGGCGGATAGGGCCTTGCGATCGATGATTTTCTGGTTGTGTGTGTATATTTCTGGCAACTCGCGTGCCAGCGCGTACTTCACAAACTCGGCCTCTCGCTCCCAGTAGTCGTCCAAGAGCGAATCGGTATGAAACGGGCGGCGGGTCGGTCTAACCCAAACGCTCCATAGCGACACGACCGCGACGAATAGATACGCGATGACGGCTAAGGTGAACAGGTTAATTTCACGTTGGGGAGCGAGTCCGGCGAGCCCGACTATTACGCTCGCGACCGAAAAGACCTGAGCGTTCTTTCCATCCAATGCCTACAACTCTTGGAATTGATGCGGTGGGCCGTGACGTGTGATTTCGTATATCAGATCGAGGGCACCTGGCTTCATTTCCCGACTCATCTGCTACTCCTTCAACCGCGTGGCTATCTGACACATGAATGCCCGCGTCGCGGACAAAATCTCACGGGCGCGGGATGGCGTGTAGGTCTGGTGGACATGCATTACCTCGTTGCGCCACGCATCCTTGAAGTTGTGCAGTTGGGCCGACGCATCCGAATACCACTGGCGCTCCGAGCGCCAGTCAGAGCCATGTGATGCCTCACTGATCTGCTTGATCGCCTTCTCTATGTCCACCAACAGAGCATGCCAATTCTTGTCGTTAGCAGCTTGGACTTTCAGCCGTTTGGCGAGGGCGATTAGGCCGCCCTCGGCAACTCTCATCGCGTGAAAAACGCACGCTGTGGAGCGATTCAGTGCGTAACACTTGGCGGCTTCTCGCAGGTCTTCGAGGGTCGAAGGAAACCGCTCCCTAACGTCTTCACTCACGCCGTCAAGCGGCTCGCGATAGTAGTCCGCATCTGACGACGCGACGTGTAAGAACACGGTGGACGATAGCTCCACCGTAAGCGACGAACGCGCGATTGTGATGTAGTCGTGCAACGCCTTTGGCGAACTGTGGGGGTGCTTTCCCTGCAACATCTCAAGCACGTCGCCAGCGTTTGAGGCAGCTACTCGCAGCCCGAGTGTTTTCATGTCCTTGATGGCGACCTGAACGATGACCTCGGTCTGTATCCTGTCGGTTTCGCTGAGGCCGCCACCGTTAATTGCAGCAAAGTCGAGCGCGCCCAGCATGTAGCAGTAATTGGCGAACGGCCCAAACTGAACCTCTTCTTCGGCGAATTGCATGATTTCCCCCAGGCTGACGAGCCTGTAGGGATTCTCAATCCACACTGGGCGAGGGCAGGCCCGCGTTTCAGCGGTCATTGTACCCTCTCAGGTGAGCCAAGTATATTGTCACCTTCCAGTTCCTCACTAGTCGGCCCGAGCATTGCGATCTCGGGCACCGTGTAGATCGCGTAAGGCAGGGGAACAACGGCTGTCTGCTCCGGTACGCCGAACGCGTGGCACGCTGCCAGGCGGCCTTGCTCCATGGACGTCGCAGCTAGAGCAGGGCTACCGATGACGTCGCCCGCCGCGTAGATATGGGGCACCGCCGTCCGGAAGTGCTCGTCCACCGGAATCCGCCCTCGATCGTCCGCCTGTATTCCGGCAGCCGCCAGGTTCAGCGCCGCCGTTGCGCCGACCCTGCCGACACTGCAGAGCACGGCCTCGGCCCGCACCGCATTGCCTGACACCAGGCGCACCTCAATGTAGTCCGGGTGTCCGCTATCGACCGCTGCGACATCTTCTTCTAGGTGCAACACCACGCCATGTTCGGTTAGGTGGTGTGCGAGCGTCTCTCCTACCTCGCCGTCCACGAACGGCAGCAGCTTCGGCCGGCGGTCGATCAGGGTCACCGCGATCCCGAGCGCGGCAAAGATGCCCGCATACTCTGTGCCGATGATCCCGGCGCCCATAATCGCCAGGGATCCCGGCACCTCCGGCAGCCGCAACAGGTCATCGCTCGTCAGAACTCGTTGGGCCATCGAACGGAATGTGTGGGTCACGCGCCGCCTCGCTCCCTGTGGCGATCAGGATCTTGTCGGCGCTGACGAGTACCCGTGACCCGCTGGCTTCCGTAACCGCAATAGTGTGCGGGTCCACAAAAGCCGCTTCCCCGCTCAGCACCTCCACGCCGTTTCGCAGTAACTGTTCGCTCGTCACTTCGATCTGGTGCTGGATAACGTGCTCCGCGCGGAGCATCAGGTCACGCATCGTGATGTCCTCATCGACGGTGTACGAGTGTCCGTAGAATGTCCGCTGGTGGTACCCGGTGAGGTAGATCACCGCCTCGCGTAGAGTCTTGCTGGGAATCGTTCCCGCGTGGATCGAGACACCGCCGAGTTGGGCTATGCGCTCGACAACGGCGGCGCGCTTGCCTAGCTTGGCCGCTTGTACCGCCGCCTTCTGCCCCGCTGGCCCAGAGCCTAGCACCAGCAAGTCAAAGTGCATCATTCAGCCGGCCTCGCCGCCACGCAGCCGCGCGGCTATTTCTCGAGGTTTTCGAGCCGCCTGTATACGTCGTAGTCGATGACCCTGTGCCGGAGCAGCGACCCCACGAAAATACCCACGCCCGTCGCAATTCCTCCTCCGATCGCCACAATGTCGCTATCAGCCGCCACGCCAATGCCGAGCGCGATCGCACCCGCCGCCCCGATCAAGGCAAGCATCCCAACCTCAACATGCCCTTTTTCTCCCTCCATAGTCTCATCGGTCTCATGTGTTGCTTCAGTCATGTCGTGCTCCTCCTTGGGGGGCAGAATAACACTTCGCTGACCATGGAACGGTACGAACGGACCGAACCTCTGCGCACTATGCGATGTTGGTCAAGCCCACGATAGGACGTGTGCAGGCGGCGGATCTCGCCCACTCATCGCCCGACAACATGCGCGTGAGGATTCACGCCAAGGGTGCAGTGGAGCCGCTGCTGGGGGGTTCGGGGGTGTCCCCCCGACAACCCCCTTCACTTGGGGAGGGCGCGGGGCGCGTATACCGGGGCACGCTGCCATCAGCACGAAGAGGCGTCAACCCCGGAAGCGCGGACGGGCCTCGCATTTGTCTCACAGTGGTGCCCCCACAACGAGAGAAACGGCCCAGTAGGGCCGTTCTCTCATCTAGTCATTGGAGGCGACGGGGGGATTCGAACCCCCGATCAGGGTTTTGCAGACCCCTGCCTTAACCACTTGGCTACGTCGCCTTTCGCTGCTTGGTGCCGAGGAGGGGATTTGAACCCCTACGCCCTTACGGGCACCGCCCCCTCAAGACGGCGTGTCTACCTATTCCACCACCTCGGCAAGAGCACCGTCTATGTTACCGATTCCCTCTCCGGCGAGGCAACTGAAAACGAGCAGGCCGCCGGTCATCCGGCGGCCTGCGGGGATTTCCTGGTGAGTCGTGTCTACTGTCCGGGTATCTCCGTCACGTCGTAAGGCGGCTCGAAATCAGAGTCCGAAACATCGTCGGAGTATTCAGTCGCTTCTAATTTCGTTGTGCCGCTATCGTCCGTGAACTCTTGGTAGACCATTACACCTGCGTCGTTAAAGCACAGCTTGCCGGAGTCTACTTCCAGCGCCGTGTCTTCGTCCCACGAGAAACAGGTGGCGTCGATTCCGTTTATCGACTCGTCCGACATCTCGACGTCAACCCCGGCCGCCTCGGCGACGTTGACGTACGCGCCGATAATCTCCGAGCTGAAGAAGGCGCCGAAGAGGCCAAGCGATGAGACGTCGTCGCCCGAACCGGGCGTCGCAATGCATGTTTCAGAACTGGAGTCACAAACGTACGTCGTGTCTGGCGTAGAGATGATGATAGACGTCGTCGATCCGTCGCTGGTGTCGAACCGCGAGTTCGGCGACTTCGCATAAAACGTCATCGATGACGTGGTGCCATCAGCGTCGGTGATCTCGTAGGAGATCTTCCCGGTGACGGTTTCCAGGTCGCCGGTCAGCTCATCCAGCTGCGAGAAGATGTCTTCCTCATCCCCGCCGTCGTCACCGGAGTCCTCGGTCTCGGTCGGGTCCTCATCGTCGCCGCCATCATCCCCCCCGTCGTCCCCGGAGTCCTGGGTCGCGGTTGCGCTGGTTTCGTCACCCCCGTCGTCGTCGTCGCCGCCGCAAGCGGTCGCGAGCAGCAGGGCAGTCATCGCGAAGGCGCTCAGCAGCAGGAACAGAAAGCGCCACGCAGACGTTCGTTCGTTGGTCATTTGTGCCTCCTTTGGATAGGGCGCGCTTCCAGAAGCGTACGTGACGTAACGCTTAAGGTCGATAGCTTTGGGTGAGTTGCGAACGTTCCAGCAGTTCGGGATCGCTCACCCTCAACTTAGCGGCAACAGTGCTCCGCACGTGCCCAAACACGGCCCCCGCAGTCTTGCCCGCGTCCGCGCCACCCTCCCGGATTAGCCCGCACAGCGCCTCATTCCGCTCGCGCAGTACCGAGCGCAGCGCCAGACGCTGAGAAGGGCGCTCCGCGGCCCCCAGGATCGCGTCCAGCCCGTCCCACTCAGCGGCCAGCTGCTCCTCCTCGTGCGCCAGCTCACGCCTCACGATCCGTATCGCGTTGGCGGCGACCCGCGCGTGAAACCCCCGCGATCCCGGCACGTTCGGCACGATCTCCGTGTCGAGAAACTCCTCAACGGCTGCCAACAGTTCATCGTACGTCGGTCGGTCCTGCATCAACGTAGACCAATTCCGGAAGCAATCTGAGTACCGCGTCTGAAAACACGGAAACTACCAAACAAACTCATCCCGCTTCCTCCATCAGGTTCAGCAGCTCCCACTCTGTCTCCGCCGTCCGCCGCCCGATCGTCGCCAGCTCCACCGACTTCGACATTCCGTCGAGGTACGCCCGCGCCTGCATGATGCAGATCACGCCCCAGCGCAGGTTCCCGAACACCTCCCACCAGTGAACCGCCGCCCGGTCCACCCGGCGCCCTCCCGCCGCCTCATACGCCGCGAAGAACTCCTCCCGCTGGCCCACGCCGCCCACTGGCCGGTCGTCGTTCCCAAACCGCCAAGAGCGGACAGACACCCACGCCAGGTCCTCCATCGGGTCGCCAACATGCGCCAGCTCCCAGTCCAACACCGACCGCACGCCCTCCGGCCCGACGATGAAGTTGCCCATCCGGTAGTCGCCGTGCACTAGCACCGGCTCAGCGCCCGCCGGCAGGTTCCGCTGCAGCCAGCGAATCGCCAGCTCGAACGCCGGGTGCGGCTCTGGAGCGATGGCCCGGAACGTCCCCTCAAAGCGCTGCACCTCCGACTCGGCCGCTGACTTGCCCTCCAGCGGCTCCGCCAGCGCCTCACCGAGTCCGGCCAACGGCACTCGATGGATCGCCGCGATGATTCCGCCCAGTTGAGCCGCCATCTTCTCGCGCGCCGCCGTGTACTCCTCGTCGCGGAGGATTCGCCGCGCGATCGTCTCCCCCTCGACGCGCTCCATCAGGAAGAACGGCGCGCCGAGTGAGTCATCACCCATCAAGTGCACAGCCGGCACCGGTGCACCCGCCGCGTGCGCCGCCTCAAGCAGCCGATACTCCGTCTCACGCGCCATCAGTCCCGGCTGCTTCCGCGGGTCCGCCCGCGCAATCAGCGGCAGCGTCTCGCTCCGCCCGTCCGCGTGCTCGATCGTCGCGTCAAACGACCATGTCTGCCGCGAAGCCCCTCCCGTCAGCAGCCGCGTCCCCTCGATCCGCACAGACTTCGCCCTGTGCGAGCGCTTGAGGAAGATAGTTAGCTTTTCGGCGACTTCCTCGGGCGTGGCGGTTGGTCGCGGCAAATGCCTACTGAATCTGGTCGAGGTACTCGGAGATGCCGAGGCCCGTCTGCCCGAGGCACGTGTACTCGGTCATCGCCTCGCCGATGTGAGTGACGAGGCCCTCGCGTCGGTTGCGCAGCGGGATGAAGCCGATCACCTTGCCCTCGACGGCCACCTTCTCCCCGCCGTCCAGCGTCAGGTCCGCCTTCATCGAGCGATGGAACGGCTGATCGGCGTCGAACTTCGAGTCGATGCTCACACCCGTGATCCGCGAAAGCACACCGTCGCGAACCACAACGCCCCACTCCGTGCGGTCCGTCTCTGTGCGGTTGATCTCGGAGACCATGATGTTGAGCGAAGGCCCGAATGAGCAGGTCAGCCAGCGATACGAGAGGATGTTCTGCCAGTAGCGCGGTCCCCAGGAGTGGTCGCGCAGGCCGAAAGCGTCGATCTCCACTGTCTCGCCGTCGATCGTCACCGTGCCCGTGACCCTCATGTGCTGCTCGTAGTGTGCTCTCCCGAAGCCCTTCTCCGCGTCCTCAGTCGGACGGTCAGCGCCTGTGGTTCCATAGACAGGGCCGACGGCCTCGTGCACCAGGTCGATTTGCACCTTCTTGTGCGGGTTTTCGCGGAAGGCCTTGCCGGGGTCCGACATCTGCTCGGGCGTCGCCAAGAAGACAGACGAGCCGTCGTAGGTCGTGCGGTGGCGGATCAGCGGCTCGATCGGCTCGAACCGCATCCCGCCCGCGTCATACGCGTCGTTCGTCGTGATTTCAGGGCGTTTGTAGTTGAACAGCACCGTGCCGTCCGCCTCAAAGAGCGAGAGCGTGACCTCCGCGTAGTGCTCATTCGCGCGGTTGCCGATGCGCAGAAAGCCGCCTCGCCGCAACCGCGTGTCGAAAAAGTTGAAGTACATGCTCTCGTTGAAATTCTCCTCCGGACCGAGAGGGTGGGTGTAGTCATCCGTAGGCGAAATGTCTCCGAAGACCTGCGTCGTGACCATTGGGCGCCTCCTGCTTTGTTGGGCCCGCCTGGCGGCGGGCAGGGCGATTGTAGCACGCAAACATCTGAACAGAACTTTCACCTTCACTTGACCGTTCGGCAACACACTTGTATCCGGCAGGCGCGATGATGTCGCCGCCCAACAGCCTAATAGGGAGGGAACCGCGATGCTGAGTTTCATTCCGCCTGAGACCGCGCATTACAGGCTCCGCGAGTTGTACGAGGACGCCGTCGGTACCAGGAGCGTCCGGCCCCGGAAGGACAAGGAAAGGCGCCCGGCGCTGCCTGAGTACGTCATCATCCGCGGCAAGCTGACGAAGTTCTCCGACCTCAACAACGGCTTGCTGCGACTGTAAGGCGCCATCAGCGCCTTGTAAGTCTCTGGCTCTTCGCCTAGCCTCGAGGCATGGACTCTACAGACCGCCTCGATGGCCTCGAGCTGATCACCCGCGCGCCGCACCCGCGCCTGCGCGGCCTCGTGCGAGGATACGAAGGCTACGTCGAGACCGCTACGGCATTGCGCCGTCAACAGGTGCCCGGCGACATAGTCCCTCTCATCATCAGCTACGGTGAGCCGGTCGGACTGATCGATCCCCGCCGGCCCGGCGAGATGGATCGGCGCAACGTCTTCGTCGCCGGCCTCTCCGACACCTACGTCGTGACGGAGTCGTCACCGTCCTACGGCGTTCAGATCAACTTCACGCCGATCGGCGCGCGGATGTTCCTCGGCATACCGATGAGCGAACTGACGAACCGCACCATCGGCCTCGACGACGCCTTCGGCGCCGAGGGCGCCCGGCTGGTCGAGCGCCTGCACGGCGCGCGCGATTGGGAGAAACGGTTCGCCATGCTCGACGCTGCGATCCTCACGCGCATCGACGCAGCGCCACCGCCCTCCGAGGCGGTCGTGCTCGCCTGGTACCGGCTGAACCGCAGCGGCGGCAAGGCCAGCATCGCCTCGCTCGCCGAAGAGCTGGGTTGGAGTGGCAAACACCTGATCGCCCAGTTCCGCGACCAGGTAGGCCTCGCCCCCAAGACTGCGGCGCGCGTCATCCGCTTCAACGCTGCCATTCGCCGCTTGCGCTCAGGCGTAAGCCTCGACTGGGCCGACGTCGTCGCAGAATGCGGCTACTACGACCAGGCCCACCTCCTCCGCGAGTTCCGCGAGTTCGCCGGCATGACCCCTCGCGAATTCCTCCGTGGCCAGCTCCCTCGAATGGCCGCCTTCAGCGACTGACCCCCGCCTAAGGTAAGTTCTGTACAAGACGCCCCGATACCCGGCGCATAACCTGCAATCAAGAAAGGAGGACACGAAATGTCCAACGTTTACCCATTCATGTCCTACAAGGACGCACCGGCCGCGATCGAGTTCCTCTGCAACGCCTTCGGCTTCGAGAAGAAGGCCGTTTTCGCCAACGAGGACGGCTCAATCGCCCACGCCGAGCTAAACCTCGGCTCCGGAATCGTCATGCTCGGTACGGAGAAGCACAGCGACCTGAAGTTGCGCTCGCCCAACGGCCTCGGCTTCGTCACGCAGGGCGTCTACATCGCCATCGAAGACACCGATGGCCACTTCGCGCGGGCGAAGGCGGCCGGTGCCCAGGTCGTCATGGAGCCCACCGATCAGGACTACGGCTCCCGCGACTACTCTGTCCGTGACCCAGAGGGCCACCTCTGGAGCTTCGGCACCTACAAGCCCTGAAGGAGCTGACAATGACAAACGTAATCGGCATCCACAAGGTCTCGGCGTACCTCGCCGTCGAAGGCGCGGCCGAAGCGATCGAGTTCTACAAGAAGGCTTTCGGCGCAGCCTTGGGCACCCGTATGGAGGAGCCGGACGGCCGCATTGGCTACGCCGAGCTCACAATCGGTGAAACGGTCGTCATGATCTCGGACGCGTGGCCGGATATGCGCGTCCTTTCTCCACTGTCGCTCAACGGGAACTCCGTTTCGCTTGTGGTCGAGGTGGAGGATGCCGACGCAGCCTGGGGCCGCGCGCTCGGCGCTGGCGCCAGCATCGAGCGTCCGCTGAAGGACGAGCCCTACGGCCGCACCGGCTGGGTCGTCGATCCGTACGGCCACCGCTGGTGCATCAACGCTCCGATTCAGGGCTAGGCGCGTGACTACGGCCGGACGAGTACCTTCTGGTACTCGTTCCGGCTGCGCGTCATATCCTCGAACGTCACAGGCAAGTCATCCAACGAAACGGTCCGCGAGATCAGCGGCGTAACGTCCAACTCGCCGGAGCAGATCAGGTCGCGCGCCTGCGCAAATTCGCCGACATACCCGAACGTCGCGACAATCGACTGCTCCTGGACGATGAGGTTGATCAGCGGCAGGGTATACGGCTGGTCGAACGACCCGGCGATAACAATGCGCCCGGCGCGGCGCGTCGACGCCAGCGCGTCGTCCATCGTCGGCTTGATGCCCACGGCTTCAATCGACAGGTCGGCGCCGAGGCCGCCCGTCAATTCACGCACCTGCAGCGAGGCCGACTTCGCCGGATCGATCGCGTGGTCAGCGCCAAGCTGTAGCGCGAGCTGACGGCGTGATTCTGCAGGCTCCGAGACAATGATCGTGCCGGCGCCCTTCCGGCGTGCAGCGATCAACGTCAATATGCCGATGGGCCCGCCACCGGCGATGAACACTGTCTCGCTCGCCTGCAACGCGCCGCGGTTGACCGCCCGCAGCGCCACGCCGAGCGGCTCGGTCAGCGCCGCCCTCTCCAGCCATTCCGGACCAGGCAGCGACAGGCACTGGTCCGCCCGTGCGAGGCAACGTTCAGCGTAAGCACCGGCGAAGCGATAGCCGATGCCGACCTGGTCCGCGCAAACATTGGAGGCGTTGTGCGCGCAGTGCCAGCACTTACCGCAGGCGCCGCCAGGGTGCACGACGACCGGGTCGCCCTCATGCAGCCCTGAAACGCCCTCGCCGAGCGCCGAGACGATCGCCGTGAACTCGTGGCCCATCACTCGCTGGAAGACGCCCGCCGCGCGCAGCGAAGGGCCCGCAGCGGAGTACTCGTGAAGGTCGGACCCGCAGATGCCGCAGTGACTGACGCTGACGACCACCTGGCCGGGACCGGGTACCGGCTCCGGTGTGTCCCGCATCTCCATAAGGCCGGGCGAGCGAATGCGACGCTCTTCAAGGAGTGAAGCCTTCGGCGGTCGCGTAGTAGACGTTGCGCAAATACTGGCCCATCATCCGCTGGGCACTGAAGAAATCACCGTTGATCGCGATACAATAGCGCATGACCGTAGCGTATTCGTTGGGACGGCGGTAGTACATCGGCATGATCGCGTGCTCCAGCTTGTCGTAGAGCGAACGGATTTCGTCGCCTTCTTGAGCCGGATGCTCATCGCCGATCGCCCATCCGGTGACGCCTTCGATGTGACCCTCGATCCACCAGCCGTCGAGGACGCTGAGGCTGGGCACCCCATTCATCGCTGCCTTCATCCCGCTTGTACCAGAGGCCTCGAGCGGCTTCTGCGGGTTGTTCAGCCAGAGGTCGACGCCGGCAACCAGGTAGCGGCCGAGGACCATGTCATAGTCCTCTAGGTAGACGACTTTCATCGCGTCCCCCAGCTCGCCGGCGGCCGTGAAGACGTCCTGGATAATCTGCTTACCAGCTTCGTCCATCGGGTGCGCCTTGCCGGCGTATACGACCTGCAAGGGCCCGGCGCTGCGGATCATCCGCCGCAGCCGTTCGAGGTCCGTGAAGAGAAGGTCGCCACGTTTGTATCCTGTCGCGCGGCGCGCGAAGCCGATTGTCAGCACCTCTGGGTTCAGTTCAACGGCCGATCGCGCCTTCACTTCGGCGACCAGCATCTCCTTCGATTCTCGATGTGTGCCGCGGATCTCGTCCAGCGGGATTCCCATGGCGTACCGGAAGTAGCGGGTGTCGCGCCGCCACGGCGGAATGTATCGGTCAAAGAGGCGCGCGAACGGCTCTGACAACCATGTGCCGACGTGCACCCCGTTCGTGATCGCGCCGACGTGGAAACCCGGGAACATACCACTCGAAACCTGCCCGTGGCGCATCGAGACCCCGTTAGCGCTCCGAGCGAACGACATCACGAAGGCCGTCAGGTCGAAGTTGCCGTCGATGAAGCCGGGCGTCCTGCGCAGCAGGTTCATGCGCTCAGCCCCAAGCACCTGCTCGGTCAGTTCAGCCGGAAATGTGTCGTGCCCGGCGGGGACCGGCGTGTGCACCGTGAATACGCAGCGATTGCGGACGGCCTGGATGTCCTCTTCGGATGGCCAGGTGTCGCCACTCGCTTGCATCCGCCGTTCGAGCAGCGACAGCACAAGCAGGCCGGAATGCCCCTCGTTCAGGTGATGGACGCGGATGTTGTCGTAGCCAAGTTCGCGCAGCAACGCGATGCCGCCCAGGCCGAGGATGACCTCCTGGGACAGCCGGTAACGCTGATCTCCGCCGTAGAGGACGTCGGTCAGCTCCTGGTCGCGAGGGTCGTTTTCCGGCAGGCGGCTATCGAGCAAGTAGACGGGTACCGTCTGCTCGACCGTGTTGCCGGGTGCGCCGTGGACGTCGTAGAGCCACGCCCGCAGGTACACCGCGCGCCCTTCGATCTCGACACTGACGCGCGCCGTCACTTCCTCAAGGAAATCCTCCGGCGACCACTCCGCCGGCGTCTCAGTCTGCCCGCCGCGCTCATCCAGGCGCTGATGGAAGTAGCCCTTGCGGTGCACAAGTGTGACTCCGACCATCGGGATCCGCAGGTCGGCGGCAGCGCGCAGGCTGTCGCCGGCGAGGACGCCGAGGCCGCCGCTATAGGTGGGGAACCGGGGATCGAGGCCTATCTCCATCGAGAAGTAGGCGATCGTGCGCTCGCTGTCGTTCATAAATTGGCCCTTCGAAGCGTATATGAGCGGCCGGTGACCGGCAAACCACCATGGCTCGCCGGATGTGGACATCTCATATCGATAGACGACTCCCGCAGCCGTTTGGTAACTCGCATATACTGCGGGAAGCATTCAGAGCTGAGAGGAAGCCCGAATGGCAAAACAGATGAAACTAGGACTCGCCACCGGCTACTGGAGCGCCGGCCCTCCCGGTGGTGTCGAGCAGTCGGTCGAGATGGCCGACCGGCTTGGCTTCGACTCGATGTGGGCCGCCGAGGCCTATGGCTCCGATTGCCTGACGCCGCTCGCCTGGTGGGGCGCCAGGACCAGCCAAATCAAGCTCGGCACCTCCATCGCCCAAATTTCCGCGCGTACACCCGCAGCGCTGGCGATGGCGGCGATGACGCTGGACCATCTTTCGGAGGGCCGCGTAATCCTCGGCATCGGTGCCTCCGGACCGCAGGTGGTCGAGGGCTGGTACGGCCAGCCGTACCCAAAGCCCCTCGAGCGCACACGTGAGTACATCGCGATCATGCGCAAGATCTTCGCCCGCGAGGAACGCGTCACGTTCGAAGGCAACCACTACACCCTGCCGCATCGCGGCGGCACTGGCCTCGGCAAGCCTCTGAAGAGCACCCTCCACCCCTACCGCCCCGACATCCCGATTTTCCTGGCCGCCGAAGGCCCCAAAAACGTCGCGCTGGCCGCGGAAATTGCCGACGGCTGGCTGCCGCTGTTCTTCTCCCCGAAAATGGACAAGTTCTACACCGACGCTCTGAACGAAGGCTTCGCGGCACCGGGCGCCAAGAGCAATTCCCAGGACTTCGAGGTCGCCGCGACGGTCCCCATCCTTATCACCAACGACATCGAGTCGGGCGCGAACTTCATCCGGCCGATGCTCTCGCTCTACATGGGAGGCATGGGTGCGAAGGGCGCGAACTTCCACTACGACGTCTTCGTGCGCCTCGGGTACGAGGACGTGGCCGCGCACGTGCAAGAGCTGTACCTACAGGGCAAGAAGCAAGAAGCGACCGCTGCCATCCCGCTGAAGCTCGTCGAGGACGTGGCGCTGATCGGCCCGCCCGCCAAGATCAAGGACGAGCTCCCGAAGTGGAAAGACACCTGCCTCACGACGATGCTCTTGAGCGGCCCCCCGCAGATGCTGGAGACGGTCGCCGATCTCGTGTTGAGCTAACGAAACAGCCAGCCGCCGTCATCGAAGCCCTCCTCGTTCGTCGGGCAGAGGAGCGGACCGCTGTATCGTGCGATAGCGTAGTGGACATGTGGTCCCTCGCTGTAGCCCGAGTCACCGCTCATACCGATGACGTCGCCCGCTCGCACCTGCCATTCGGCGATCCTGGTCGCAAAGCGTGGCTGAGGAACTTCTGCGAAGAGAGTCGCCCAGTCGCTTTCCGCTGAATAGCCGGAGACGAATGCGTCTTCGGGGACCACCTCGTCGGTGAGCGCCAGGTCCAGGTGACCGTACTCCGTGACGAATGACTCGCCCTCCACCTGCGCGTAGACGCCGAGCCCGCCGCTGGGGCCGGGAAACGGTGATATCGGCGCCCGCGAGCGGTCCGGGTTGCCGATGTACGGCTCGCGGTCGACGCTGTAGCGATCGAAGTCGTTCACCACGGATATTGCGTACAGGGTCACGGCGCCGTCCATCGTCGCCAGGATTGGCGTCCCGGTCGGGATGTAGAAGTCGACTGCGGCACTACCTTCGTACTCAACGTGCGTCCGGCAATTCCAGCCTGAGCGATTCGCGATGTCGCCGTCCATGGACGGTTGGTCGTAGAGCGCATAGTCGTCAGCGTTCGGCCCGCCACCGCCAAAGACGAGCGTGCGTGTACCGCCGACGCTGGCGACGACACCGAGAGTTGTCTCCGGATCGATCGGGAAGCCTGCTGGTTCGGGATGCGGCGCACGCTCGGTCGGCGTGGGTGCGATCGTGAGAGTGGCAGTCGGGGCACCAGGTGAGCGGACGTCGGTTGCCGTCGCCGACCGAGACGTCGTCGGCGCGTCGTCATCGCCGCCGCATGCCCCAATCACAAGGACAAGCGTGAACGCTGCCAGGAGAGTCCGGATCACATTAGAGGAACGTCGCGGCGTAACGTGAAGTTGCCACTAGAAAGAGACGATGACTTTGCCGCTGATGTCCTCCCGCGAGACCGTCCAGCCCTGGCGTGAGTCGACGCTGTCTTCCCGATTGTCGCCCAGGACGAAATAGCGTTCGGCCGGCACGACCAGGGCAGCGCACGTCTTCAGGCAGTCCGTTGTGCCCTTAGCGTATGGTTCGTCGAGACGCCCACCGTTGACGTACACGTCTCCATTCTCGATGCGAATCCGGTCCCCTGGGAGGCCGATCACGCGCTTAACGAGGCGTTCGTCGCGCACGGGCGACTCGAACACAATGACATCACCGCGCTCGGGCGATCCCCAGCGCAGGTCGGAAGAGTCGTACGAGGGCAGCCAGTTGAGTAATCCGAAGTCAATTTCTTCGAAAGGTATGCGGGCGACTACCAAGCGGTCGCCGTCCTTCAAGCCGGGCTCCATGCTTTTCCCCTCAGCATGGAAGCCATGGAACGAGAACGCCAGGAAGGCGCCAAACATGACAACTACCACTACGGCGACGCCGATCGCTCCCACGATGCGTGGCAGCGTCAGGTATGACAACCGCGGGCTCGGCCGAGCAGCGGGCTTCCCGACCGCCTCTGGCGCAGCCGCCGAGCCGCTTTCGTACCAGTCGTGTTCGACCATACCGCGTCGCAGTACGACGCGGTCCTTCTCATCCGTGGTCATCTACCCGGCAAACGGTACACGCATTCGGGGCGTTACGACGCCATAGTGTCGCGTTAACGTAACGTGAACCTTGCGAACTAAGCGCTGGCCCAGAAGTCCTCGAGTGCTTGGGCTACTTCCGCAGGCTTCTCCAGTGGCCACCAGTGCGATGAGTCGTCGAAGACGAGCAGTCGCGCGCCTGTGCGTTCCGACATTTTGCGCGCGAATTCGACTTGCATGTACGGGTCTTTACCACCCCAGATCATCAGGCCGGGGCGTTGAGTCATATTCTTCGTGTCGGACTGCCACTCCGTGCCGACATTGACCGCAGAACGGTACAGCTTGAGAATGCAGTCCTTCATCGTCTCGTCGATGTGGCTGGCTGTTTCCGCGGCATCGGTTGCCGGCACGCCGCCGCCAGCGAGTCCGGCCTCAAGGGCTGGGCCGCTCATCGCTTGCATCACCTGCTCGCCCATGCCGGGCGTCTGCCAGCTTCGGGCCATGTCGTGCCAAACATATGCGTCGTCGATCGCGCCCGCGCCAAGCGCCCACGTCCGCACGAGGTCCGGACGCAACGACACGAACCGCGCGGTGAGCAGCGCGCCCCAATCGTGCCCGACGATGTCGACCGGCTCGCCGATCTTCTCGACCTCACCGATCAGCCAGTCAATGTACTCTTCCTTCGTTGCGGTCCAGCCGTCCGGTGTCGGTGAATCGAACCCCGGGAGACTCGGCGTGACGACGTCCTTCCGCGAAAGATGCGAACGCGCCGCGTTCCAGAGGCGATATGTATCCGGGACGCCGTGGACAAGAACTGCTGGCATGGGCGGGGCCTCCTTCTATCGTTGAGCAGCGGCAGGGCGCTGCGTCAGGCTATTCGACGGCGCGGACCGCCTAGCCTTGCGCCAGATTATATCGCCGGCTGACAGCGTCGTCGTTCATTCTTGGATGGCGAGCCTCGCAATCGGGCTCAACGCAAAAGGGGGGCGGCTGTTCGGCCGCCCCCCTTTGGTTAGACACGCGTTAGCCTGTGCAACTTGAGCCGAAGGGCCCCTTCAGTGCCAGGATATCGGAAATATTGATGTTCCCGCTCGCGTTCAGGTCGTGTCGCTTCACGTAGGCAGTCTGGCCTTGCGCGGATCCGACCGACTGCTTGATCGCCAACACATCCTGGATGTTAACTGAGCGGCTGTTGTTCAGGTCCGGCGGTAGCGCGGCATCGAGCGTGCTGTCCGGGCAAGCATCGATCGTATCGGTGCCGAGGAACTGCTCGCTGACGTCGCTGTAGCCGTCACCGTCGTCATCCGGATCAACGCAGTCGCTGGCGCCGTCGTGATCAGTGTCCGGCTCCTCGTCCACGAACGTGTCACCGTCATCGTCGATGCCGTTGTCACATTCCTCCGGCGGGTCGCCGAGGATCGAACAACGGCCCGCATCCGGATCAGTCCCGTCTGCATCTACCTCTACGGTGAACGGCGTCCAGATGAAGTTGTTGGTGGTTTCCGAATCACGGACGTGGAGGGTCAGCGGGCCCGCCCGTCCACAGGCAACGAAGTTGTAGATGCCGGGGAAGTCGCACGTGACCTGCCAGCTCTTGGTGATGACCTGGGAGACGCTAGCCATCATGTTGCTGATCGGGTTCACCAGTTGATACGGGACATTGGGATCGGCGGTACAACCGGGCGGTACAGCCAGGCCAATTCCGCCTTCGCCATCCACCGCCGTTATGGGCCCGTTGTTGTGCACCGTGACGTCGATTTCAACGTCGAACGGCACCCCAGCCACGGCGTTGGCCGGTGCATCAACCGTGATTGCGGTCGCCTTGACATCCGTCTCCTCAAACGCCGCAACAGTGTAATCCACGCACAACACGTTGTTCTCGGGATCCGTGTCTTGCGCGTCGGTCGCTTCTATCGTGTTACACACGACGAAGACGTGATTGCTCCGCTCGAAACAATGGATCGTGAAGGTGTGAGTGATCGTTTGCTGCGCTTCTGGCTCGAGCGTCACCTGATCGGTGTACTCAGCCGGGTCAACCGTGCAGTCGAACGGAGGTGAGACTGACAGCGTGTCGCTCGCGGTTGCGCCGTCGGGTCCATTGTTGGCAACCACTGACGTCACCGTGATCACCACGTCCTCGCTGACATCGATCTCGGCCGGTCCGTCGATCGTCATCGATACCTTCTCGAAGTCCGCCTCATTTTGCGGCGTCGCCCCGGGCTCGCAGTCCTCTTCATCACTGACCGTGCCCACGGTGACGTTGTCCAGGAATACTGCCGAATCGAGGATCCGGTCGCCCTGGTCGAATATGGACAGATACAAGGAAATGTTCCCCGGGAGGGCTCCGTTCAAGTCGACATTTGGCGCGAATGTCTGCTCCGCAAGCAGAAGCGTAGTCGCGCCGTCATACGTCGTTCCCGCCGCGTTCGCGGGGTTCATGCTCGTCGCGCCCGTGGAATTGATGCTCACCGGATTGCCGAGTGAGTCGAACGCGAAGTTGTCCGGCGCGGTAATCACGGAACCCGAAGTCGTCCAACTCGATGTATTCAATTCGGCGATGAACGCGTCGTTGAAGGCGGATCCGACATACTCCGGGTACTCTTCAGAGTAGAACGCGAAGTCTACGCTCAAACAATTTGCGGTCTCGCCGGGAAGACAATCGATGCGCAGGATCGTCACGTCATAGTCGGTGTCGCCCCGCACGTTGGGTCCGCCCAGGTTGGCGCCAGAGCTTCCCGACGAGTTCGGGTCATCGGCCAGATTGAAATCACCTGTGGTCAGGATGACGAAGTCCGGGCCCACGGTTGGCATGAACAGGCCAAGCGGACCAGTGTACACACCATTCGGTGTGCCTGACGGAGGCAACGCCTCGTAAACGATGTTCTGGACATTGCAACTGTCGTCGACCAGCGGGTCCTCGAACTCGGTAAGCCCTCCGAGCGACTTGATCCTGAGGTCGGACATGACCGGGCTGACGCCGGCGCTGTCCGGCTTGAGAGTCGCGCGGACCTGGATGTACCGTCCGGTGAGACTGAACGGCACGTTGTCCGAAACGGCGATGTAGGTCTCGCTGCCGAGGCCGACTTCCGTATCGGAGGCGCGCGCCTCGACGGTGATGCTGGTCCCTGGCGGCACGGAGCCCTCCGGCTCAGTGTTCCATGTAATCGTGCCCCAGTTAACCCCGGCAGAACCACCGTCCTGGACCACCGTCCAGGTACCTTGCGGGGCGGTGCTGGTCAGCAACTGGGTGCCCGTCATGTCGCTGTAGTTGTACGGGTATGGCAGAGGCCTTCCGTCGGGTCCTGCCGGGAATGACACCGTCAGGTCCACCGCCCCGACTGGTGTCGCTGCATCAGATCCGAGCGGTCCCAATGTCGGGTCGATGCGCGTCGCGGTGTTCGCATTGCGGTTCACCGTCCACACTTTGCCGTTGGCGTCGACGGAGACTCCTGTGCTGCCCCCACCAGTGGGGTTGGGCACGTTACCAATGTGGAGGCCACTGTTCTTGTGGTGGCCAATGGGGCAACCGGCGCCGCTGCAGAAGAGATTGGAGCTCAGCCAGACATCACCGTTGCTCGTCACGGCCAGTCCCTGTGGCGCGATGCCGCCGGTAGCGAAAGGCCCCAGCACGGTTAGTCCGTCGGGGCTGACTTTGCGCAACGTGTTCGCGGATAGACCTGAGGTCCAGACCCAGCCTGACGGGTCAATCGCCACGCCGTAGGACGGGATGCCGAAGCAGCGGGGGTTGGCACCGGGCAGGTCAGCGTTGGGCGTAACCGTTGGGGCGTTAGGATCCCACCGCAGAAGACCGGAGCTACCGCCGTAACCGGACCAAATGACACCGTTGGCGTCGATCAGGCCCCCGTAGCCGCCGCAGCCCCAGTCAGAGACAGCGCTAATAACTGTGCCTGTGTTGCCATCAATTTTGACGAACTTGCTGCCGCCACTAAAGTCGCCAACCCACAGGTTATTGGTGTCATCGATGCTCATGTGGCGGGAATCGGAGAGGCCCGCCGCAACGGTATCGACGTGGTGGATGATGCACTCGTCCACAGCGTCCGCAAGGATGGAGGTTGCGCCCGGCCACGGCTTGACGTCCCCGTAGCCCGTTGACGTATCAATCGACGTGCTACCGTCGCGGTCCACGCATTGGAATAGGTCCTCGTGCCCTACGTGGGTCACGCCGCCCGGGCCGCGGTGTCCCACCCAGACGCTGCCGTCGAGGGCGACAGTCGTACGAGAGGATTCGTAGCACGGTGCGCCGTCGGAGACGGTGCGGTACTCACCCAGGATCGCTCCTGTGTTGGTGTCCAGTTTGGCGATCGTGCAGCGCTGGGAAAGCGCCACCCACACGAACGGGAAGGTGGAAGCGGTTGTATTCAGTTGTAGCTGGTCATTGTTGGGAGTGTCATGGTTCACGTTGGCCAGGATCCCCTGGTCAAAATCGGCGTCCAGCGTGTAGGTCACGTCCAGCCCGGGCACCGGCGCGGCCGCGCCAGGCTGGGCAGGTACCGACACGATCGCCAGGGCAATGGCAAGCAAACCAATTAGGGCCGCTGCCGGGAAAATGCGTCTCATTGGGCTCCTCCTCGTCTTGTCATAGTTCGCCGATAACCGCATGTGCTGATTCAGCTGATTTGGAGTCCGCACCCCCTCTTACTATTGGCTTTGGACGGCTGTTCCGCCTGGAATCCCGAGCCACTCCTGGCAACATAGCGAGCAGTCTTGTGCTTTGCACCTAGTGAAGGGTAGCTCGCGCCGTCCCGCACCCCCTGATACGATGCTTCTCTTAATACACCAGCCGGACATAATCAGTCAATACGTTTCAAGCGATTACTTTCCGGATTCGAAGGCACCTCGTTGCGCGCGGTTACAGAGGGAATGACGACGGTGGGATCTGGCAGGGGCGGCAGGATTCGAACCCGCGACCTACGGTTTTGGAGACCGCCGCTCTACCAACTGAGCTACGCCCCTACCTGAAGCCAGTATACCAAGCCGCGCTTCTGGCGCTGGCTGGCAGGTGCTTCGGCAGCGACGAGGCCGTTGAGGCCGACGTAAGGGGACCGGATTGGCTACACCGCGGGTGATGCTCGTTGCCTGGCAATTTCGCCGCGCAGGCCAGCGGTATTTGTTTCGCATTTTCGTATGTTTTGTGCCTGATATGTAAATATGTAATTATGGAATTATGGTATTCTAGACGGGTGAAGCGAGTGATCAGACAGTTGCGAAACGGGCAGATAACGATCCCGAAGGACCTGCGCGAGGCGGCCGGGATCGAGCCGGGCGACATGCTGTCGATCGACCTGGTCGAGGGGAAGCTGGAGATGGAGGCGGTGAAGGTGACGCCGAAGGGGTCGGCGTGGGCGAGGGACCTGTACGAGATGTTCGCGCCGATCCGGAAGGGCATGGCAGGCAGGGGCGAGAAGGAGATCAACGAAGCGATCGGTGAGGCGCTGAAGCAGGTGCGGGCGGCCAGGGAATGAGAGCGGTCCTCGATACAGCCGTCTTCGTGCGCGCCCTGATCAACCCGAGGGGGAAGTGGGGGCGGTTTCTTTCCGAGGAGGCGGACAAGTACGCGATTGTCGTGTCGCCGGTGATGGTCCGGGAGGTGATCGAGGTACTCTTCCGGCCGGAGTTGCGGGAGCGTTTCCCGCGAATGGCGAGGTTTCCGCGGCTGGACTGGGTGCTGGAGAAGATCGAAGAGGGGGAGGTCGTGCAGCCGAGGAAGCGCGTTGAGGTGTGCCGCGACCCGGCGGACGACAAGTTCTTCGAGTGCGCCGTGGCCGGCAAGGCCGGGTACGTCGTGAGCGTGGACAAGGGCGTGTTGGCGGTGGGGGAGCACGGGGGGATCAGGACTATTTCGGCGGCGGAGTTTTTAGCACTTGTTGCGCCGGAGGATAAGTGAGCCGGCAAGCGCACCGACTGCGGTTCATATTGTCCAGGCGGGGCCGCGGCACTGATTCTCGGTACGTTTTCATATGGGCACCCGGGACACGGGGCGACTTCGAAGTCCATTGCGATGGCATATCGTACGGGCGGAGTTCTTCCCCATCTTTCACCCTGAGAGGGCTAGGCTGACTCAATTGGTTGCTGCATAATGCCACACATGTGTAGTGAGGGGAGTACTGCAATGGCTAAGACCGACGATTCGAAGAAATCAGCGAGGCCGGTATCCTCTTCCAGTACAACCCTGTCTCGCGCTCGCAAGGCGGTTGCAGACTATGCTCGAGTGGTTCGCCGAGAGACGAATAGCCCTAAGGACACGAGCCACAAAACGATCGAGCACTTGTCGTCTCAATCGTTTGACCACGCGCGCTAGCGGATCTGGCGTTCCTCCATGTACAAGCCTGAGAAGCCCTACTCAGACTATGCGATCCTTGACTTGTCGCGCCCAAAGCCTCGCCAGCAACTTATTGACATGGTTTGCGCGGAGGAGCATGTGTCGGTCGGGGGAACACCTTACGCGGCACTCGACACGCTGTTCAAGCATGCTGGTCTTCGCTCCGCCATCGTTGAATCAGAATACGTCGACGTCGATCATTCCCATTCATACGCTCGGTTTTACGCGCGCTCATTTCAGGACCACCAAAAGCGTGCCACGCGTGTCCACTTTTTCAGTTGCAAGCTGACCCGCCCGGACTTGGCGCGTTTGGGGACGTTCAAGGACGACTATCTTGGGTACATGGTCGTTCGTCCGTTGCGAATCCGACGAATCGGGCGGACTGCCCTGCGCCCCCCAAATAGTGCAACTTCTCACTTTCACTTTCCCACAATAGCCCACGCCGCGACTGCAAATATCGCAGGTTTCTCTTTGACTGTGCCGGCGGTACCCTTCGTTGAGCAGGACGCTCGCGTCTCCGCGTGTGCATCGGCAGCGATCTGGATGGCGACCGCCCCCACGGTACGTCGTTTCAGTCTGCAACCGCGCACTACGGCGGAGATCACTGAGTTCGCGACGGAAATCGACATCGGGTCCAGATTGGTTCAGTCCGAAGGTCTCACACCAGACCAGATGCTTCGTGCTCTACGGCACATGGGGTACGAGCCGATGAAAATCGGCTTCAAGGATCAGTTCGATGCGATGTCGACGATCTACCCTTACGTGGAGTCAGGTGTGGCGCCTGTTCTTTTGCTTCGCCTGTTGAACGGCTTTCACACCGTGGCGTGCACCGGCCACACTTATGACCCGGCACGGTCGGTTGCAGACCCCGTGGATTACCAGTGGACCGGGACGGCTCCGATCAAGGTGTGGCGCAGTTGGCAGTGGGTACCCGAATTCATCGTTCACGACGACCAGCGGGGCCCCTACCGCTTGTTACGCTTTCTCAGCACGACTGAGCTGTTGGGGTATCTGTCAGGTCTTGGCGTCGACCCGGCGAAGCTTTCTCCGGCAGAGTGGCGCTGCCCGGTGCTAATCGAGCACGACTACAGCCAATCCCCAGCAGGACATCCCGCGGACTTCCCTAAATTCACCATCGCGGGGCTGCTCGGTGCCGTGGTTCCTACGCCAGCAGGGGTATCCTTGAGCGCGGCTGAGGCAGAGGAGAAGGTCGCCCGAGTGATACAAGTTTGGGCTCAGGCCATGAATACCGCTCTGCCAGACTACCTCCATCTCAGGACCTACCTGGCCAGCTCAAACGAGTTTAAGGCACGGGTGGTGGGTGCGACGGAGATGCATCCGTTTGCGCAGAGAACGTACTTGGGAAAAGGCCTACCGCATTGGCTTTGGGTTACAGAAGTCGCCTTGAGGGACGAGGTAGTCACGTCGGATCCTCTGGATGCGAGAATACGTGGCGAAATACTGGTCGATGCCAACAGTAGCCCTTGGCTTCCGGACTTCGTCGCCTTGCATCTGCCAAGGTTCTCCGGCGGCGCCCCTACGAAGGCGGGTTACATCACAATGATGAGCCACGCAGACAAAGACGTGGCGAAGGCGCTGGACAGGAAGAGCTGGGCCCTGGGCGGCGAGGTTCCTTATCCTAGATTCACGCGTGAGTGGAGCTAGCGGACACAGCGCATCATCCTTGTCAATTCTCCAACCGTACCTAGGTTGCTCGACCCAATAGCCTCATTGTCCAGGCGGGTGAGGGGCATGACGCCCATGATGGCGTTTGTGACGAAGGCTTCGTCGGCGGTGCGGAGGGCTTCGAGGGTGAGTTCGGTTTCGTCAGCTTCGAGGCCGGCGGCGCGGGCGAGGTCGAGGACGGCGGCGCGGGTGACGCCGGGAAGGGCACCGGAGCCGATGGTTGGGGTGAGAATACGGCCGTCTTTGACGATGAAGACGTTGGCGACGGTGGCCTCGGCGACGAGGCCGCTGGTGTTGAGCATGATGGCGTCGTCGAAGCCGGTGGCGCGGGCGGTCTCGCGGGCAAGGAGGCCGTCGAGGAGGCCGGCGGCGCACTTGATGCGGCTGAGGGGTGAGGTCTCGTTGCGGCGGACGGTGGCGACGGTGGCGTGCAGGCCGCGCTCGTACAGTTCGGGCGGGTAGTCGGTGAGCGGTCTCGCTGTGAGGGTGACGCTTTCCCGCCGCTCGCCCGGCGATCCGCTGCGGCGGACGAGGGTGAACGGAGCGGGGCCCTCTTCCGGGCCCGCGGTGAGGGTGAGGCGCATGCGGGCTTCGGTGACGCCGTTGCGGTCGAGAACGTCGGCGACGGCGGTTTCGAGTTCGGCGAGGGAGAAGGGGACGGCCAGGCCGAGGACGGGGGCGCTGTCGCAGAGGCGCTGGTAGTGCTGGGCGAGGCGGAAGACGTGGCCGTTGCGGGCGGCGAAGGTCTCGAGGAGGGCGCGGCCGTGGAAGACGGCGCGATCGAGGGCGGAGACCGCGGCCTCGTCGCTGCGGACGAGGCTACCGTCCTGGTACAGCCACTGCATCGGGGCGATGTCTCGGCGGTTGAGCGTCCGCCAGGGCGCGGCGGAGGGCGCTGGCCTTATGGAGGGTCTCCTCGTATTCGAGGGCCGGGAGGGAGTCGGCGACGATGCCGCCGCCGGCCTGGAAATAGGCGACGCCGTCTTTGGCGACGACGGTGCGGATGGCGATGTTGAGGTCGAGCGAGCCGTCGAAGCCGAAGCGGCCGATCGCGCCGGTGTAGACGCCGCGGGCGGTTGGCTCCAGTTCGTCGATGATCTGCATCGCGCGGATCTTCGGGGCGCCGGTGATCGAGCCACCGGGGAAGGTCGCGAGCAGCAGGTCGACGACGTCGCGGTCTTCGCGCAGCCGCGCCTCGACCTGCGAGGTGAGGTGGAAGACTGTTGGCAGGGTCTCGAGCGACGCCAGCTCGGTGACACGGACCGAGCCGACCTCGGCGACGCGGCCGAGGTCGTTGCGTTCGAGGTCGACGATCATGACGTTCTCAGCGCGGTCTTTCTCGCTGGCGAGGAGATCGCGGGCGAGGGCGGCGTCCTCGGCGGACGTGCGGCCGCGGGGGCGGGTGCCTTTGATCGGGCGGGTGACGACACGGCGATCGCGAGGGCTGTAGTGGAGGAAGCGCTCGGGGGAGGCGCTGAGGATGTCGGCCTCGGGCAGGCGCAGCCAGGCGGCAAAGGGCGACGGGTTCTGAGCGCGCAGGCGCAGGTAGGCGTCGAAGGGATCGCTCTCAAGCGGCACGCTGAAGCGCTGGGAGAGGTTGACCTGGTAGATGTCGCCGTCACGGATATATTCCAGGGCGCGGCGGACGGCGGTCTCGTATTCGTCGCGGGTGAAGTTGGAGGGCGGCGGCGCGAGGCCGTCGCCGAGGGGGCTGTGGCGCGGCAGCTGGTCCGCGGCGACGGCGAGCGGCCGCGGGTCGAAGCGGCCGCTGCGTCCGTAGAAGGCGAGATGGCACTCGGGCAGGCCGAGGTCGTCCGTTGCGGTCGCCGGCAGGCGCTCGATGTGGCGCTTGAGGTCGTAGGCGAGGTAGCCGGCGGCTGCGCCCTCGCGGCCGTGGTTTTCGCGGAGGAGGTCGCGGAAGACGGCGAAGGGCGAGGCGCTGAAGCGGTGGGTTGCGCCGCGCGTCCACAACTCGACGTCCGCGCCCCATGAACGGAGGACGCAGAAGGGCTCGGCGCCGGCGAAGGAGGCTTCGCCGAGCGGGCCCGAGAGGGCGCTGTCGAGCCAGAAGCCGTAGGGCTCTGCGCAGAGGCGGCGGAGGTCGCGGAGGGTATGGGCTGCCACGCTTCGATTGTAAGGGTGTGGCGGGCGTGGTTACACATGGGGAGCGGCGTCGCGCGGGTTTGTTATGCCGGCTTCAGGTAGGGGCCTTAGCTCAGTTGGTAGAGGGGCGGTCTCCAAAACCGTAGGTCGCGGGTTTCCCTCCTGCAGCGGGCAGGCGAATCCTGCCGCCCCTGCCGCTTTACGACGGCCCCCGCGAAAGCTCTTCTAGCCTTCGTAACGAGCCTCAATAGATCGCGCGGCTGAAACTTGGGTCTTGCATCACCTCGATGCGCTTGTCCCGTAACTTGCCGTCCTCATAGGACGATCGTGGCCGCTTCTTCGTCTTTGGGGGAGTCGCCGATGTATCTAGTCTTAGCACTCGTGGGAGTCGGGCTTGTCCGGCTCGAAGACTATCGTCTTGTCGCAGTCAGGGCAGACAAACGACCAAAGGCGTCTAGTAGGTTCGGGGATATCCCGCCCCTCGACGTTTACCACTTCGCCAATAGGCATCGCTGCCATGAGATTGACCGCGCCTGGCGGGACAAACGACTGGCCGTTCCAGGTTACTTTCACGTCGTCAATTATACCGTTCGGTCGGTCCGGATATAGTTAGCCTCAGGTTTTGGAGTTACGTACATCTAAGAAATTGTGGAGTGAAAACCGGGGCAGGGTCAGCGCGCTGTAACTATCGCCAACGCCAGCCTTTAGTTACCATCTTGTACTTCCAGCCGCGCGCCTCGCAGTACTCCTCGGCCGATTGACGCTTGAGCTTGGTCGTGATCCAGAACATCAGCGGCAAGCCCTTCGTCTCGTGCAGTTGCTTGCTCCCATCGTTGTACGTGATCAGAAAGTCGGGGTGGTACTTGTGACCGACACCCAGCAGGCTGTACGGGATCGTGACGCCATGCTCCTTCGTCCACTCGTGGACGGCTGGGTCATGGTCAAGCTCGACCATATAGTCGCGTTCCAGGTGCGAGTCGTAAGTCTCCGAACTTCGCGGCGACTTACGCAGGCCGGAGAGCGTTCCCCGCTTGCCCTGCATACTCGTCGGCCTTCGGTGGAGACGCGAGGATGCTCGCGACCAGTCTCGGGTTGTAGAAATTAGACTTAACCTGATCGAAGAGATGCCAGACGAGCTGCAGCAGATACAAGTTGTCGAGGTCATGCAACTTGACTCCACCGGTCAGCCGGCGGGCTATGTGCTCGTGGATCACGCGTAAGACGATTTCAAGCCGGGCGTCAGCCTGCCCGTCGTACTCCATCAGCGCGGTTCGTGCCAGATCGCGAACGCGCTTGACGAGCTTAGTTTGCAAGTCAGCTACGTCGGTCGGCGCATCCACAGCCAGGAGCGCAGGATCGATGACGGGAACCGCATTTCCGTCCAATGTGTCGTGACCGGAGTCGAGGTTACGAGACAGTATTTGAACGATCGACTGGTTAATCGTCTGCTTGCGGAAGTCGTACTGGCAATCATCCAGGTATAGGCGCCAATCCGTGATCGGTTCGAGAATCTCTGGCTCAGGAACAGGGGGTAGGGCGGAGAAATCAAATGGCTCCGGCGCCGTTTGAGGGCCAGGATCGAAGATCTCTCCTTGGCCCTTGGGTTCGGGGATCTTGGCCTTGTCGATGTGGTCACCGGGGTTCAGGGGGGCTCCATATTTCGAGGCCTCGATCATCTCCCAGAGCCAATCATGCTTGTAGATCGGATGGTCGATCACGTGGCACTGCTCCCAGTCTTTGCCGCGTGCGTTGACCCGCCGGAGCCCACGGCCGATGATCTGCGGTCCGTAAACTGAGAACTTGGTACCTCCGGTTTCGATGTAGCTGAACTTGCGGAAGAGCAGGATAGCGGAGATGTTCTTCACGTCCCACCCTTCACGGAGCATCATGACTGAGACAATCGCGTCGTATTTGCAGTTGCGGATGTCCTTATTGATGGACATCGCCTCTTCCTTGAACTCATCTTCGATCTCGTTGTGTACGAGCAGGACTTTCACCGGTTCGCCGTCCAGGGTCTGATCCTCCAAGCAGCGGGTGACCGACTTAGCATCTTCGATGTTCAGTGTGACGACGAAGAGCAGCGGCTTGTAAAGGGGTTTCCCGTCCTCCGCCGGAGGAACCGTCAAGCGCTGGTGTCGCAGGCATTCCATAGCGAGGCCAATCTGTTGGGCCATCGGCTCGGGATTCATGGTGTAGCGGACGGCCGGCACCTTGCGCTTCTCGATCTCTTCCCACGGCACCTCTTCGGCGCTGATCTCCTTCTTGGTCTCCCAGTCGTAGTAGGTGAACTTGACCTTCTCGATTTGAGGTTCGAAGACCACCACCCGCTTGACCACCTTGTCGTGCATGGCCTCGCGAATGTCGTAGACGTAGATCATTTCACTGTCAGGGTGTAGACCATCGAGGCGGTCCGGCGTGGCAGTGGTGTCCAGCCGGAAGAAGCGCTTCGGTTTCAGCTTATTGATCAAGTCGTTGTACTGCGCGGCGCGCGTGTTGTGCGCCTCGTCGTTGTAGACGCAAAGACGGTCGCAGTTCTCGGAGATCACCTTCCAGTTGTCTTTGCCTTCGTACAACTGGTGGACGTTGCCGATGATGATGTTTGCGCTGCGAATTCCGGCAGCGTTTTCGCCAACTTTCATGATGTGTGTCGACAATCGCTGGGGTTCGTTCGCATCCGCTCCAAAGAAAAGCGGGAACTCTGTAAAGACGTAGCCGTCGCCCCCCACCCTAAAGGCGTCGAGCAGGCGCTGCCGGACCACTGTGTTAGGAACGAGAATCAGGTGTTGACGTATCCCGTGCACCTGCATCATGTAAGCGATGACGCCAGCGATGATGACGGTCTTCCCCCCGCCAGTCACGACGTTCGTCAGGACATCCTTCATGCCTTGTACTTCCAGTGAGTAGACACAGCGACGAATCGCTTCGTTCTGGTGTCGCCAAAGCTGGGGCGAGAAATCGGGCGCGCCAATGTGCTTTAGAAAGTCGCGTCCCTTCTCCGGTATCCCCGGATAACCCGCATTGCACCATTCACGGAAGTTGGCTTCGTGCGGGGCGAAGGCGTACTGCACTAGGAAACCTCGATCGTCACCGTGCTGATCGTCTCCGCGCCGAGGTTGTCCTGTACCCGGCAGGCCACCGTCCGCTCGCCAACCTTATCGAACTTATGATCAGCTGTGAGCACCGCCTCGAACTTGCGGCCGGTCGCCTTTGCATCTTTGCCCTTCAGTTCCTGACGGCCGAGTACGTGGTTCGAGTCAGCTGAGAAGTGGCCGCGCTGGTAGTCGAAGTCCCACTGGCAGTTGACCAGGTAGCCGCCCGCGTTGGTGCTGTCGGCGTCCCGGGCCTCGAAGCGAAATTGACGTGGGCCCGTGCGAGTGACTCCAATGTCCCCTACCACGGGCTCTTTGGTGAATCGGAGCAGAAACTCGTTGTCGTCGGCGTCAGGATATTTCTGACGGATGCGCGCGCGAAACTCTTCGCTATCTATAAGGAGGAATTCAAACTCAAGGTCCACTCCTTTGGGCTGGAGGTTCTTGCGGACGTAGTCTGACAGGCGCCGCCGATAGGCCATCAACTCAGGCGAGGCTCGCCAGCAAATGTAGCGGGCGACCACCCGGACGTTCGGCTGTAAGTGGCGCAGTACCGCCTCGAAGAAGGCCTGCACGTCCTTAGCGTCTGGTGCGGCGTCCGGGTCGGCAGGGCCTACGCGAACCGGCTCCCGCGCGCTCCGCCACCCGGTGATGGGCGCGTCGGAATTGTCAGCCTGTGCCGCGAGACAAGCCAGCACGAAACTGTCGAACGTTGGTTGGTCAACAGCCTTGAAACGATCCATCGGGTAGACCCCTACGTAGTGAACGCGAATGTCAGGAACAGCTGCCTTTGTCTCTGGCATGTCAAGCTTGGTCTGGACTGAGCCGGACCGTCCATAGTTCGACACCACGCCCGACTGGTCTTCGCCGACCTTCACTAGGCGGTCTAGTGTTACCGACGCTGCAACTCTTGACGCGTCGCACGCAATCCATCTTCGCCCGAGCATTTGCGCGATGGCAGGGGTGCTTCCACCCCCGCAAAAGAAGTCCGCAACTACGTCTCCTTCCACAGAACTCGCAGCGAGGATTCGCTTCATGAGGGCCTCGGGTTTCTGCGTCGGGTATCCGATCCTCTCCTTGCCGGAAGCTTGTATCGGCGCTATGTCTGTCCAAACGCTGCCGACTTTAGGCCCGCGTTGCTCGTGAAGGTAGTGCTTTCGAGCTATACGTCCATCCATCGACTTTGGGAACGCGAGTCGCCCATCCTTATCTAGCTGCTCCATGATCTCGACGCTAACGCGCCAGCATTGGCCGGCGGTTGATAGCCCTTGTAGACATACGTCAAGTTCGGGCGGGGATTAGGGCTGTCCAAGGGAGCGAGCCGGTAAGGCCCACGGTCGTCGCCGTCGTCTAGCCTGAAGCGGTCGGTGTATTCGTCGTCTCCGAATGCGAATACCGCCTCGAAGAATGTCGCGGCCGTCTTTCCGTACGTGAGCAGGACGTCGTGATTCGACCCAAGCTTACGGCGAACGTCTCCTTTGGCTGCGGTGCGCTGCCAAATCACCTCGTTACGGAAGTTCTCGTACCCGAAAATCTTGTCCAGTTCCGTTTTGATGTAGTGGCACGCGTGATAGTCGCAGTGCACGTAGATGGACCCCGTAGATTTGAGCACCCGTCGCATTTCCCACAGGCGGGCGTTGAGCCAGATCAAGTAAGTGTCGAGTCCGCCCTCCCAGATATCGGTGAACGTGCGCACCTCGTTCGTGTCGCCCCAGATGACGTTGTAGTCCGCTCCGGAGAAGAAGGGTGGGTCGATGTAGATCAGGTCGATGGAATTGCTCGACAAGGTGCGGAGCACCTGCAGATTGTCGCCGTAATACAGGCGGTTAGGTTCGAGGTCTGGGCTGCCGAACTGCACCCAGTCACCGTTCAGGTTCGGCGCGAGGTGCGGCAGCTTGATGAACGGAAACACCACGTCAAAACCGCGTCCGGGAACGAAACCGAGCGGCGGCCTCGTCGGGTCGGGCAGGTTATGCAACTTGGAGCGAACGCGTTTGGCGACGCGGAAGACTTTTTCTTGATCGGGAAGCTCCTGAGTCTCCGAGTCCGCTTGAATGGTGTCCAGGTCGAACTCTGGCACTATGATCGGAGTTGCGTCTGGCAGACCCACTGGTTCCATAGGGGTACCGAAGAGTTCGTCGCCCAAAGGTCGCTGTTTGGCGTCTGGCATCGTGGCCACATTCTAACCGGTCGTCATTTTGGGAAGAGCTCTAGCCGCTTGCCGCAGATGGCTTCGTCAACCGCACTTATCGTCACCCGTATGGCGGGGTCGAGGTGAGCGGGCGCTAAGCGCAGCAGGGGCAGGTTCCGGCGCCGGGAACGAGGAGGAGGCCGGCGTCTCGGACTGCGGTGGCGGTGACGTTGGGAGAGGGCAGGGGGACGGCCGTGGGAGTCGACTTCTGGTATTGCTGGTTGGGGTCGACGGATTTTCATGACTTGCGCTTCTTCCTGGGTGCCTTTCGGGGGGGCGCAATCTCTTTCACTCTCTTAAGTGCGTCGTCGAAGTGATGTTCGACGGGGGACGGGTCCGGCGGGTGAGCGTTCTTGAACCGGTCAAACTCCGCGTCTGCCCTGGCGATCGCGTCTTCATGCGAGACTTTGCCGGCGTGCGTGAGGATGTCGCGTTCGCTCAGACGCAGGAAGTCATCGAGCTTGCTGATCCAGTCGCGCATGTACATGGCGCGACGGCTGTGCGCCTGGAGTTCGGCGAAGTCTAAATAGAGGGACACAATGAGGTTCAACGCCTCTATCTCATCGTGGTTGAGGTAGTTCTTGGCGACGCGCGTGTCGTCGCGCCGAATCGTTTCGCCCTTCCATGTCGTCAAGCCCAAGTTCGGCTTCGTGGCGTCGGCGCGCTCATGTATCACTTCCGCGGCGGTGTGTCCGTGAGCGGCCCAATGTATCTTGTTCTGTACCGTCGCAAAGAATAGCTGCGACGTCTCCACGTTGGGATCGTAGTCGATGCTTGTAGAGTAGATATCGAGCGCTTTGCGCCAGAATATCTTCTCCGAAGAACGGATGTCACGGATGCGAGACAGCAGCTCGTCAAAGTAGTTGCGACCGCCGCTCTCTTTGAGGCGCTCGTCGTCGAGGGTGAATCCCTTCACCAGGTACTCACGCAATCGCTGCGTGGCCCAGATTCGGAACTGCGTGCCACGGTGCGACTTGACCCGATAACCGGCGGAAATAATGACGTCCAGGTTGTAGTGATCAAGCCGGCGTTGAACCTGCCTGCCGCCTTCGACCTGAACTAGAAAGAAATCCTTTACAGTTGCCTCTCGCTGCAGCTCGCCCTCATCGAACACGTTTTGAATGTGCTGACCAACGTTCTGCCGGGTCGTCTGGAACAATTCGGACATCTGCGCTTGTGTCAGCCAGACGGTCTCGCCGTCGAAGCGCACCTCGATGCGGGTACTGCCGTCCTCTGTCTGATAGAGGATGATCTCGGATTTCGGCGCCTTGTTGTCTGACATGCTTTCAGTCTGGCGATTCTTGACCGAAGTTCCAAGCCCCTGGTTTCACTCGGCGCTGAGCCGGTGCGCGGCGCCCTACGCCGTGTGGAGCTGGGCCCTTGTCCCAGAAGGTCTGGACGGCGTTGGTCTTGAGATGGCCGTTTCGGCGAAGCCTTAGCGTGGTCTGCTTGGTGGCGGCCGGCACGGGCGAGTCCGCGCACGGGTTAAGCGCAGCAGGGGTCGGTCCCCGCGCCGGAAACGAGGAGCCGGGCGACGTCTCGGATTGCGGTGGCGGCGGCGGCGGGAGAGGGCGGTGACGTCGGGAGTGGTTCGGCTCAGGCCAGTCTGTCGAGCAGTTCTCCGGCGAGGACAGTGCAAGAACCGCTCATTTCATCCGGATTATTGCAGTATGTGATCACGTCGATTACTTCAAAACAGCTTGAAATGCAGCTATATTGCAGTATGCGATTCGGGCGAGTACTTCAAAATAGCCTGGAAATCAGCTCCCTTGAGAAGCGCGAAACGGAATCCGCAGATGGCATTTGAACCTGTAACACTCTGGCAGTGACGATGGTCTTGTGGAATGGTACCGTATATGGTACTGTCGAATGACCAGGCTAGAGAAGCTGATCGACCGTATCAAGGCTCGGCCTGCGGAGGCGGAGTTCGCCGACGTCGAGAAGCTTCTCGAAGCGTTCGGCTACGAGAGGAAGCGACAGGAAGGGAGCCACGTGAGCTTCAAGAAGGCGGGCGCGCGAACGATAGTTGTGCCGCTGGTTAGCGGACGCAAAGTGAAGCGCGTCTACCTCGATAAGCTCTGCGAGCTGCTGGGATTGGACGACTGAAGATGGTGACGAAAACGCGAAAGACGGCTGATAAGTATCTTGAGCTGAACTATCCGTTCCGCGTTGATGCGGACCCGGACGGCGGCTACGTGGTCACGTTCCCCGATCTTCCCGGGTGCATGACGCAGGTGGAGTCGGCAGAAGAGATTGGCCAGGCAGCCGAAGAGGCGCGACGCCTCTGGATCATGACCGAATGTGACGACGGCGCGGACATCCCGTTGCCCTCATACCCTGAGGAGTACAGCGGCAAGTTCAACCTGCGGCTGCCAAAGTCGCTGCACCGGCGGCTCGCGGAGTTGGCGGAGCGGGAGGGCGTTAGCCTGAATCAACTCGTCTTGTCGCTGCTTGCTGCGCCGACCGCACTACCGGTACTGCGGCGGGAAGGACCTCCGGCGAAGCCCGCGAGGTCCGGTCCGCGCAGGATGTCCGGGAGGTCAGGCGGACCGCGGAAGGCGACGCTGGCACCCAAGGCCGCCAATGGCCGGCCGGCGAGCCCGGCGCGCGCGAGATAGCGTTCGGAGTCGCTTACTCGGCGGGGCGAGGCCGCGAGCGCGCGCTAAGCGCAGCAGGGGCAGGTCCCCGCGCCGGAAACGCGCAGCAGGCCGGCGTCTCGGACTGCGTTGGCGGTGGCGTCGGGAGAGGCAGGGGGACGGGCCGTGGGAGTCGACTTCTAGCCGCGGTTCGCCGGCTGAGTCGCCATACGGGAGAGCTGAGCCATGCCAGACGCATTCGAGTGCCCGAGGCGAGGATGGAATAAACTCGGCGCACGCTCACTACTCCACGAAGCGGAAGCGCCAGAGGCCCAGCGCGAAGAAGGCCGCGGCGAACGCCAGGAGGGCAGCGATGTCCGGCGCGACAGCGCCCAAACCATCGCCGAGCAACATGACGCGCTGGCAGGCATCCATGGCCCAGTAATGCGGCATCGCCGGTGAGATCGTCCGCAGCCAGTCCGGCAGCAGGAACAGCGGTACCAGCGCGCCGCCAGCCGCGGCCATCGTGATCACTGCCAGGTTCACCACGCTGTTCAGCGTCGCGAAGTCCCGCACGAGCGACGCCATCATGATGCCGAATCCCGTCGTCACCAGCGCCATCGCCGCGAAGACGGGGACCAGCGCATACGGGTGCTCGCCGAGGCTCAGGCCGAAGACCAACGCCCCCAGTCCGAATAGCAGCGCCATCTGGGCCAAGCCCACGAGCACATACGCTACGACCCGGCTCAGCAAAACCGTCGAGCGTGCCACCGGCGCAACAAGGGTGCGCTTCCACGTGAAGAACTCCCGCTTCTCGGACTGGATGCTCGCCGCGACGAAGACCGAAAGCCAGAATGTGAACATTAGGGCAAAGCCCGGCACGGTCTGTTCGAAGTGCCCAGGCAGCGCCTTACGCTTCTCCGTGAACAGCCGCTCGACAGTAAGCAGCGGCGAGTCGACGCGCGGCGTCACCTCCTCGTCCAGGATCGTCCGCGCCTCTTCTGCGTCACCTGTCTCGTCAGTCAGCACGTCCTCGAACGTTCGCACGAGGTCGTCGACGCGCAGCTGCCCCGCGACCTCGTCGCGAACGACGCCGGAGTAAGCTTCCTGCGCGGGATCCGAGTAGAGCGCGACGCTCACTGCCTCACCCGCCGATACTCTGTCAGCGAAACCAGGCGGTATCACGATCAGCGTGAAGTAATCGCGGTCGTCAAGGATGCTGTCGGCATCGCCGGCTGTAAGCGTGGGATCATCCCAGACCAGCTCCTTGACGTCGATGCCGTCGAGGGCGTCGATCTCACTTACGAGGCGTCCCGACTCCGATGTGCGGTCGAGGTCTACGAGCGGGACGGGGAACGTCTGGCGGCCTTCGAATAAGGGCTCGAACGCCTTGCTGATGAGCGCCATCAGCAGGAACGGCATCAGCAGGAGCAGGCCGAGTGACATTGGGTTGCGGTAGAAGAAGCGCAGCTCTTTGCGGAACATCGCCAGGAACGCGGTCATCGGCGGCGGTCCCTCAACTCGTGACCGGTCAGCGAGAGGAACACCTGCTCGAGGCTGGGCGGCACGATGCGCAGAGTCTCGAACGTTACGCCGTCCTGTCCTGCCACGCCGACCAGCGCGGCGAGGCCGCGCCCCTGGTCCGTCGCCTGAATTGTGTACGCGACCTCGTCCACCGGCGTCACGCCCAGGATGCCCGCGGCGCCTGAGAGCGCTGCCTCGAACCCCGCAAACGGCGTGGCGAGCGCTGCCTCTATCGTCGTCCCGGAGTGTGTGCTGACGAGCGCAGCCACCTTGTCGCAGGCCAGGATGCGTCCATGGTCCATGATGGCGACGCGGTCACAGAGCGCCTCGGCCTCCTCCATGTAGTGCGTGGTGAAGAGAACGGACATCCCGTCTTCGCGGTTGAGCCGGCGGATGTTCTCCAGGATCAGGTTGCGGCTCTGCGTGTCGACGCCGACGGTTGGCTCGTCGAGGAGAAGGAGCCGTGGGCGGTGAACGAGGCCGGCTGCCAGGTTCAGCCGGCGGCACATGCCGCCGGAGAAGTGCGCGACGATGGGCTTGTCGGCGTACTCCTCGAGGCCGGCAATCGCCAGCGCCTCGGCGATGCGCTGGTTGCGCACGCGGCCGCTGAGGCCCTGGATTCCCGCGAAGTACTCCAGGTTCTCGCGCGCGCTCAGTACCGGGTAGAGCCCTATCTCCTGTGGCACAAGACCCAGTAACGGGCGCACGCGCCCCGCCTCGCTTGCCGCGTCGTGACCGCCGATGCGTACGATGCCGTCATCTGCCCTGAGGAGCGTGGCGATGACGGAAATCGCAGTGGTCTTGCCGGCGCCATTCGGACCTAATAGCCCAAAGACCTCGCCCTCGCCCACGGCGAACGACGCGCCGTCTACGGCGACGACTTTGCCATAGCGTTTGACGAGTGCGTCGACCTCTAGGACAGCGCTGGTAATGGACGGCCGCCTGACACCGCGAGCTCGATCCCCATGTTCGACTCCAGCAGCATCCAGCCGATCCACTGCTCGGGCGCGCGCCGCACCTGCCGCTCTAACTCCGAGTAGAGCCGTTGAGTCTGTTGCTTGATCGAATCTGGACTGCGTTCCGCCGCCGGTACGGGTTCCTGGAACCGCAGGCGAAATCGTGTCCCGCTGCGCTTCGTCAGAGCCGCCGGGACAACCGGCCGGCCCGTCATCGCAGAAAGGTAAGAGAAGCCGTAAGGCACTTCGACCTGCCAGTCCAAGAAGCTCACAGATGTCTTGCGCGCGAACTCAACCGGCGATAGCTCCAGCAGCGTCGCCACGATCCCGCCCGACTTCAGGATGTGTAACGATCGCGCAAGCACGCCACTGTCCTGAGCGCTGACGAAGGTCACGTGGCTGGTCAGGCCACCCATAAACGTTCGCCCAAGCCGCTCCCCCAGCGCCGCCAGGTGGCCGGTTCCGACAATCATCAGTACATCGCGGCCGGGGGCCGCCGCCGCCAGAGCCCACGGGAATGCCGGGTAGGGGCCGGTCCGGAAGCCGGCGACGATTGCGCCAGGTCCGCTCTGGCACGCACGCGCGAGTATTTCGGCGCCGCTGACGGCCAGGGTCCGCCGCCGAAGCTCAGGCTGGTCAACTGTGTTCATCAGAGCTACGAGGTCCGGAAGTTGGTTGTAAAGGGCGTGGCGTTTGATCGCCCGCCGCTTCCGCTCGGTCAAACCAAAGCGCTTGCCGTCGGGGTCGATTGAAACCAGCGTTTCGTCGATGCGGTCGCCGAGCTTTAGCGTTGCCAGGGGCCAGCGCAGCCAGGTCTCCAGGAATGTTGCTCCCAGGATGCCCGAACGCACCAGCCCGGGCGGCAAACGCCGGAGTGCGCGGAAGATACCGGCGTTGGCTATGGAGCTATCGCCGGAGGCGTATTGATCGAAATTGGCGCGTGCAAACATGGTGCGGAACGTGTGATAGAAACATCGGAGCTGGAGAGCTCCAGCCCCGATGCACTTGCCGAACCCCCCTTTTGTCTAACTCTCGTTAGAAAAACCGGGAAGCGCAGGGGTTGTGATGTTGCTGCAGGTGTAGCCCAATTCGGGCTCGTCCTGGTCGTGGAACAGCAGACTGAGAATGAAACGGATCATGCTTTGACCTCCTTTCGTTCGAGAATCGGTGGCGCCTGTGTCGCCGTCGCGCGGTTTGCGGTGAGCGACACGATCAGGTCGGCGATGTCATTGACGGTGCGGAGGCTGTCGATGCCGGAGTCAGAGCCGATGATGCGCTCGAACTCCGCGTTGTCGAGCCCGAACTCGTCACCGAGGCTCATTGCCAGGTCGAGGGCGTCCAGAGAGTCGAGGTTGACGGGCGAGGGCACGCCAGACCCGTCCTTGAGGAGGGGAGCGTCGTCAGCGAGTTCGTCGAATCCCTCTTCGAGTGGCTTGATCGATATGATCAGTGATTTGATCGTCGCGCGGACGTCGTCTAGATGCGAATCCACATGTCTCCTAACGGGTGTCGTGCGGGCTGCATTAGGGCGCATTATCGTAAACCGTCACACGGGTGTCAAGATAAGTGACCACTCAGTTTGTTCAACTCTTGGTGACATCGCCGTCGCGTACCGTCGCTGACGCCGGCCTACCCCTGGCGCCGCCACGCCCCTTAGGCAGAGAGCGCCGCAACGACGCGTTCCGGGAAGTTGCTGCAGATGCCGTCGACGCCTTGCTTAATCAGCCTGGCGATCTGCTCGGGCTGGTCGGCCGTCCAGGAGTAGAGAGCGAGTCCGCTGCGCCGGCAGCTCTCGCTGAGTCGCTCGTCGATGCCGGCGAAGAACACGCTGACGCCCTGCGCGCCGGTGCGCAGCGCGCGCTCACGCATCTTCGGCCATTGGGTGACGTATTCGGCTGCGATCAGGAGGGCGCACGGGATGCGCGGCTCGGCGGCGCGCATGCCGTCAAGCGCCTTCGGGAAGAACGACCACGCCATCACGTCGTCGAGCGCGCCGGCTTCGCCGACAACCCTTGCGATGTGCTCCTCGATGCCGGGCTGCTTGATCTCCATGACGAGCAGCACCTTGCCTTTCGTGAGGTCCAGCACGTCGGCGAGCGTCGGCACGGGCTCGCCGCCGGCGTCGAGCGCGCGCAGCTCGGCCAGGTTCAGCTTCGCGACTTCGCCGGTGCCGTTCGTAGAGCGGTCGACTGTGAGGTCGTGCATCAGGATCGGGACGCCGTCACTGCTCGCCTGCACGTCGATTTCGATCGCCTCCGAGCCGAGCTCTATCGCCTTGCGGATGCCCTGGAGGGTGTTCTCGGGCGCGTGGCCACCGCAGGCAGCGTGGGAGATCACCAGCGGGCGCATGCCCCGGAGTATAGGAGAGCGGCGGCACGAACGAAAGGCGGGCTAGGCGGCGTCAGGCGCCAGCGTCGCCATCATGCCATGGCGCTTCGCCTGGATGTCGGCGGCGAGGTCGCGCGCGACGAGAGCCATCTCGAAGCGGCGCGGGGAAGTCGGCATCTTTTTCGGGTCGAGTTCGGCGACGCGGCTGTAGAGGCTCTGCGACATAAAGCGGATGGCGACGCGCCAGTCCAGCGCCTCGTCTGAGCGCTCCTCGATGCAATAGTCTCGGCAGTAGAATGCGCAGGCGCGGTCGATCTCGGAGTCGAGCCGCGCAGCGAGCACCCGATGGACCGTCGTAGCGATCCCCGGGTTCTCGCGCGGCATAAGGAACGCGAACGTGGTCTTGATCGTGCCCGCAAATGAGTTGTCGGGCTCACGCGCGTCCATCTGGACGTTGAGGCGCCGCTGCTGCGCGAGAAACAAGGAAAGGAGGTAGACCTCGTGCGAGTTGATCGGCAACCCACGAGGCAGGATCTGAACAACGGCCTGTGCCCACGCACGGACTTGCTTGTCGAGCTGCTCGCTCAGGCGCTGAATGTGCCGGAGTTGACGCTCGTTCTCCGGGATAAATGTCCCGTCCAGCAAGTCCAGTGCGGTCGCGTTATCTGAAGATATCTCGCGCATTTACGTAACCTCACTAGGTATGAGTGGCCACGCCTGAGGCTCGTTACCCGGCATTCACCGGAGCGCGGTTAACGTTGCGTTGACAGACTTGGGCTTATCGGTAAAGGCCACGGTGAGATAGAATTGGCGACCAGTCAGCGGGGGTGAACGGCGAGTCCACGAGGAGTGATTTTCATGGCAGATGACATTCGATTTCCGGACGGCTTTCACTGGGGCACGGCGACCTCGTCGCACCAGGTCGAAGGCAACAACACGAAGAACCAGTGGTGGGCGTGGGAGCAGGAAGGCGGCCACATCAAGGATGGCACCGTCTCCGGCATCGCCTGCGATCACTACAACCGCTTTGCTGAAGACTTCCGGATGAGCCGGGAATTTGGCCACAATTCGCACCGCTTCTCGATAGAGTGGTCACGCATCGAGCCGGAAGAGGGCCACTGGGACGAGAAGGAAGTCGAGCACTACCGCCGGGTCATCGAGTCGCTGCACGAAAACAATCTCACCCCGTTCGTGACCCTCCATCACTTCACGAATCCGGTCTGGTTTGAGGATATGGGCGGTTGGACAAACGACCGCGCCCCTGAGTATCTCGGCCGCTACGCCGGCTACATGGCGAAGCAACTCGGGGACGCCGTGCCATTCTGGCTGACGATCAACGAGCCGCCGGTCCTGCCCGCTGCTTCCTACATCGCGGGAGTGTTCCCGCCGCAGAAGCGCGACATGGGGCTCGCGATGCAGGCCTCGCGCAGCATCCTCAAGTCGCTCGGCACGATGCACAACGCCATCCGCGAGAACGCCCCGCATAAACCAAAGATTGGCCCCGTCATCAACATGACCTACGCGATGCCCGCCAGCGACTCAGACGAGGACAAGGCGGCGGCGAAGCTCATGGACCAGTACTGGAACGCCTTCTGGCTCGACGGCATCCGCGACGGCGTAATCGGTGCCCCTGCCGGCAACGGTGAGGAAGTGCCCGGACTGAAGGGCGCCTGGGACATCGTCGGTCTCAACTATTACTCGCGTTCCGTTTGCGCCGACGGCAGTCGCGGGCTGGGTGTTCGCCAGGTCCAGCCCTCGCCGGACGCTGAGACCAGCACGATGGGCTGGGAAGTGTACCCGGAGGGGTTCTACCAGTGCATGAGGCGGCTCAAGGGCTATGGAATCCCGGTTTACATAACCGAAAACGGCATTGGCACGGACGACGACGAACAGCGCATCAGCTACCTGGTCCGTCACTTCAACCAGGTCAACCGCGCTCTGAACGACGGCGTCGATATCCGCAGCTACCTGCACTGGTGCCAGCAGGACAACTTCGAGTGGGCGGAGGGCTTTCGCCAGAAGTTCGGCCTCTGGGACACCGAGGATGGCACACTTAACCGCATCCCGAAACCGAGTGCTCATTTCTTCAAGGATGTGGCTGAGCACAACCGCGTGCCGGGCGCGCTGGTCGAGAAATACGTCCAGTAGGGGCGCATGGCAGCATCCACGTCCGCCTTGATCACCGTGTGTGCGGCGCTGGCGCTGGCACTCGCCGTCAGCGCCTGCGGTGGGAACGACGACACGAGCAGTAGTGACGGCGAGGTGACCGGCACACTGACCCCCGCTGCCACGGGCGCCATAGTCTTCACCAGCCAGGCATTCGACTCAGGCGACGAGATCCCCGTTGAATACACCTGCCAAGGGCAGGACACTTCGCCACCGCTGAGCTGGACCAATGTCCCCGATGGCACGCAAGCCTTCGCAGTTGAGCTGATCGACCCGGACGCCGGTGGCTTCGTCCACTGGCTGCTATTCGATATTCCCGCGGAATTGGACGGACTGCCTGGTACCGTGCCGAAAAGCATCGCCCTGACTGACGGCTCCAAGCAAGCGATCAGCACTACCGGCGAGACCGGCTACGCGGGGCCGTGTCCGCCCCGCGGCCAGACGCACGAATATGTGTTCCGAATCTACGCACTGGACGAGCCGCTCGGGCTCGACGGTGGCGGCAGCGCGCGCAATGTCCAGGAGGCACTGGCCCTCCACACTCTCGCGATGAGCGAGCTGGTGGGCACTTACGGGCGCTAGGAGGTTTTGATGGACGAACGCATACAAACATTCCTCAAGGATAATAGCGCCGCCTCGATGATCACTCCGCGCCGTGACGGCTCAGCGCACGCCGTCCGCGTCGGTGTGGCGCTGGTGGACGGCAAGATCTGGAGTTCTGGCACACAGTCGCGCGCCAGGACGAAGCACCTGCGGCGCGACCGGCGGGCGACGCTCTTTGTCTTCGAGCCGGCGGGCTGGCGCTGGCTGAGCCTCGAGTCGGTTGTCACAGTCCTTGACGGCCCTGACGCGCCTGATCTCAACATCAAGCTCTTCGAGGTCATGCAGGGGGCGCTTCCGCAACAGCCACGCCCGAGACACCTCATGTGGTTCGGCCAGGAAAAGACGATCGACGAGTTCCGCGAGGCAATGATCGAGGAGCAACGGCTGATCTACGAATTCGAGATCCAGCGCGCATACGGCATGTATTAGGCCGAAGCTTAAGCGCCCTGGGGCGTGCGCACGCACGCAATAGACGCGTCCGCGCCGTGGATCTTCTCAGCCTCCGCGATCGCTTCCTCCACCGTGTGAGTCGGGATGAAGCCGAGGTGACGGGGGACTGCGGGGTCGTCGGCGCCGGCGACGAAGATGCGCCCGGCGTGGCGCAGCCGTTTCAGCGGGTGCGTCGCCAGGATGGCATGCACCGGGTGGAAGGCGTAGCCGTGGCGGTACTGCTCGATGTACCCGGTGTGGGTGGCGAACTCGTCGCCCCAGCGCTCGCTAATCCTGTATGGATCTCTCTCCTGCGGCAGGACGCGTTCCCAGACCTCCTTATACGACGGGTGGTGCTCCATGTCCCATTGCTCCGGGCAGGGCGTGGCGATGATCACCGAGCAGCCGGGCTTGCCCACCGCCTCGATGTAGCCACCGAGATAACCGAGCGCAGACGAGATCAGCGTCAGCAGCGGGTTCATCTTGGCGAACGTCGCATACGGGCTCCAGTCGGGGACGCCGTAGACGACGATGTCCGCCGGCTCGCCCTGCTCCCTTCGCGGCTTGTGCATCGAGCTCTGCATCTCCATTGCGGCGGTACGGCATTCGTCAACGCCGCCGGCCCAGCAGGCCGCGATCTGCGCCGGGTTGGCGAGTACGGTCTCGAACTTGAAGACGCGCTTCCCCAGCTTCTGCTCCAGGAAGCGGCCCTGTTCCTCGAAGACGTGGTGCATGCGGTTGCCGCGCACAGACATCGACATGCCGTCCGGCGTGTGCGTGTGACGGATCGATCGCCAGGTAGACAAGCCGACAGCGACCGACTTCCAACCGCCGTTGAAGCCCAGGTGGTTCGCCGCGTTCACGTAGACCGTAAGGTCTGACTCGACGACTAAACGGTGGATCTCCACCTCATAGCCGGATTCGGTCGTGCCAAGGTGCACGATGTTGTCTGCGTCCTCGGCATCGTGGCACTGCAGGCGGTCGCCGAAGCGTTCGACCAGTGCCGGGTTGAGGACGCGCGAGAGTTCGTCGAGAGTCCACTTGCGGTGGAGGGCGTTGGCGCACACGAGTGTGACGTGCTCCTCCGGCACACCCGCTTCGCCTAGCTCACCAAGAACCGATTCGATCGCCAGGCCGCGGACGGGGCCGAATGCCGGCGCCGTAGGATCGTCGAAAGCGATGAGCACGTGGCCGCCGGCAGGCACCAGATCGCGGACGCGCGGCATTCCTAGCGGATTGGCGATGGCTTCACGAATCGTCGCTGCTTCGTCGTGGGTAGGCTGAAGGCGGGGCCCGCCGGTTGAGCCGCCCACAAAGCGCGTGCGCTCAGGCACAGTCGCCTGCATGGTGGATGAGCCGAAGGGGAGCGAAACGTCGACCATCGCGCCGGGATTATACAAGGTTCGGCGCCGCACCCAAAGAGCAGCGCCGCCGTAAAGTCCGGCGGCGCTGAGATGGAACCCTGGGTCGGTTACTCGACCAGCTTTGAGCCTGCCGTCAGCTGCGAGCCGATGGCGGCGAAGATCGGGTCCGGATCCTCGCTCTTCGGGTCATTGAAGGCATGGTCCGCGTCTGTGGCCAGCGATGCGGGGAAAATGAAATATACCGAGGGGCAGGTTTCAGTACAACGGCGGTTTCTGGGATCCAGTCGCCACGCCGGGCCGATGGTCTGTCTCAATCGCCAACATACGCGAGACGCTGAAAAGCTGCTCGGTACGATATCGTACAGCACGTGGCCTCCGACGACAGTGCCACCAACCCCTCGGAGTTACACCGGCTTTCGCCCTAACAACCTCGAACCGTCCCGTTGCACCCTGGCCTCCCCACACGCACACCAGAGACAATCATCTTGAACGCAATCAAGTCAGCCCCGCCCGTCTCTATCTGGAGCGCGGCTCAACGCAAGAAATTCCGAAAACGCAATCAAGTTGCCCTTGATTGAGCCGAGTGGCCGGGACTAGAGTTCGTCGTCGAGGCCGGCTGCTTCGGCGATCGCCTGCTTGAGGGCTTCGCTCAGCTCCAGGCGCCGCGGAGACGAGCCGCCCGCGAGCAGGTGGTGGTGGACGGTGCCGACGAACCGCTGCTGGTAGACGCTGAGGAAGGCGCGAACCGCGGTCGGGTCGAACTGCGTGCCGCTGTTGCGGAGGAGCTCAGCGAGCGCTTCCTCGGCGGGCATCGCGGCGCGGTAAGTTCGGTCGGACGTCATCGCGTCGAAGGCGTCGGCGATGGAGAAGATGCGGGCTCCCAGGGGGATGTCCTGGCCGGCGAGGCCGCGTGGATAGCCCGTGCCGTCGTAGCGCTCGTGATGCGAAAACACCATCTCGCTGGTGTCGGCGAGGAAGCTCACCTTCTGGAGGATCTCGTAGCCAGCGCGGGCGTGAGTGCGCATGTGCACCCACTCTTCATCCGTCAGGCTGCCGGGCTTGCGCAGGATCACGTCCGGGACGGCGATCTTGCCGACATCGTGCAGAAGGGCACCCCAGTAGATCTTGCGCGATTCGTCCGTGTCCTTCTGGATACCCAACTCCTCGGCGATCGCCATCGTCAGATCGGCGACACGCTCGGAGTGGCCAGCAGTTTCGCTGTCGCGCATGTCGAGGGCCGCGACGAGCGAGCGCAGGGTCCCGTCGTAGGCCTTGCCCAGGCTGGCCATGGCGTCGGTCAGTTGACCGTGCGCGTGCTGAAGCTGGTTGTGAGCGTGCCGCAGGTCCAGGACATTCTTGCTGGTGCGGTCGAGATACTGCTTTATCGAGAACCGCATCATCAGGGGCGGCGCGAGGAACGCAGCGATGCCCCAGAGGCCCATCGCCTGGTCTGCCGCAACCATTGCCAGGCCAAGCACAGCCAGCAGGAGGTAGTGGGGTAGGAGCCAGGGGAAGTGTTCGGTCCAGACTTTCGGGATGGAGGAGCGGCTACTGAGAGCGATTGCGGTGGACACGAGAACCGTGTTGACGATGAAGTTCACGCCACCCGCGATCGCGGCCGGGAGCAAAATGTCAGGCCACTTGATTTCGCTGCCGGGCGATTGTAAGACCGCCGCTGCTGCCGCAGCTGAGAGCATCAACGCGCCAAAGTTGAACGCAGTCTTGCGCAGCGGCCTGCCCCACGCCGAGGCGATGACCGCCAGCGGCACGACAATTGCCAATCCGGGCATGCCGCTGCCGATGACCGTGGCGAAGATCGGCACGATCGCCAGCGAGACCCGGCTGTCGCCATAGAGGCTCAAGTCCGTACGTTCTGCCAGGATCGCGATCAGCGCCAGCGCTGCGACAAGCTGCCAGTCGGTGCCGTCCAGTGCGAGGAGTCCCCCGTAGGCGACCAGGGCGAGGCCGGCGGTGAACGTGAGAGCGACGAGGACGTTGAGGATGAAGCCGTTGAGCCCGCCGACCGGAATGTCGCGGGCGGCCTCGTTCTCCCGGGCTTTGCCGGGTACGAAGCCATCTCTGATTGGCGCGCCCAGTATTCGCATATCTGCCAGCGGCTAAGCGATGCGGAACCTGCACGCGACATCTGCCTTCAGGGAAACGCTCAACGTAGAGCGCCCGCGTGTGGTTGCGGCTTCGCTGTTCGGCCAGTAATAGTGACGCCGGTATCGCCAATGTTGTTGCGGCGGTCCATGGCTCAAAAATCATGTGCGATGTTGTCTTGAGTTCGCATTTTGCCAGTTATCTCCCTGTCCACTCATACTTCACGGCGGTTGGGGCCGTCGTCTCAGATGCTGAGCGCAGCCTGAAGCGTGTCTATCCCCTAGAATGGCGCTAATGAAGGTAGCCGAGGAGACGACGCAGGCGCAGACTCGCGAACAACTGGACGTCTCGATCATCATCCCCTGCCTCAACGAGGAGAAATCCGTCGCCAACTGCGTCACGAGGGCAGGCGCGTGGCTGAAGCACTCCGGTCTGACCGGCGAGGTCCTCGTAGTCGACAACGCATCGACGGACCGCACTTCAGAAGTCGCGCGGGCGGCTGGGGCACGCGTGATCGTGGAGACACTGCGCGGGAAGGGGAACGCTTTCCGTACCGGCGTACGCGAGTCGCGGGGACGAATGATCGTGATGTCAGACGGAGACGGGACATACGATCTGAGCGACCTCGACCCGGTCGTCCGTCCCCTGCAAGAGGGCTACGACATGGTCATTGGCAACAGGCTCAAGGGTGAGATGGAGCGCAAGTCGATGCCTTGGCTGCACCGCCGGATCGGCAACCCGCTCTTCGGCGCCCTCATCAGCGTGATCACGCGCCAGCCGTTCGGCGACGTTCTCTCCGGGCTGCGGGCCTTCACCCGCAATGCCTGGGAGACGATGGCGCCCGCCGCGGCTGGGTTCGAGCTGGAGTCAGAGATGTGCCTGCGCGCGGGGCGCAATCACTTGCGTGTCAAGGAGGTGCCGATCTCCTATGCGGTGCGCCAGGAGCCCAGCAAACTGCGAGGGTTGACGCACGGCTGGGCGATCGCGCGCTTCATCATGCTGGAGAGCGCGGACCTCGTGTTCATCTATCCCGGCATCGCGGCGATCATCCTCGGCATCGCCTCGTTGGCTCTCGGGGTCGCCGCGAGTAATGGTGTTGATGTTGGTTCGGTTCGCTGGCAACCGGTGTTCGCCGGCGGCATTCTCGTTCCCGGCGGGGTCGCATTCCTGACGCTCGGAATCGCGGCGAAGTGGCTTGCCTGGCGGCGCGGCGTCGCCTTCGCGGGTCGCGTAGTCAACACGCTGCGCGACGAACGCCTGCCCATCGGCGACTATTTCCTGCTGGCCGGCATAGCCTGCCTCATAGGTGGGATCGGCCTAGACGTCTACCTCCTCTGGAGGTGGACGGGTGACGAACCGCCAGATCTCGCGCTGGGTCTCGGCGCCGTCGCGCAGACGCTCGTCGTCTCAGGCCTCAACCTCATCGTGTCGGCGGTGCTCATCGGCGTGCTGCGGGCGGGCCAGCATGAGGAGACCTCCATTACAGCCGAGGAGCCAGACCGAACGTGACGAACAAGTCGCACGATGGGCATCCGAGCGCGCTGGCGTCAGCCCTGCATGAAACCGAAGCGACAATGCCCCGCTTCGCCCGGTGGATGTACGACTCAGTCAAGAAGGACATCGGTGGGCGAGTCGCTGACGCTGGTGCCGGCATTGGCACCTTCATCGACCTACTGATCGCCGATGGCCGCGAAGTGGTTGCCCTGGAGTACGAGCCTGCGTTCTCGGATCACCTTCGGGAGCGGTTTGGGCATAACCCTTCGGTCACGGTGTTTCAGGTGGACCTCTGTGAACTCACGGGCCTGCCGGACTTCGCGCTGGTGGACTCGATGATTTGCCTGAACGTCCTGGAGCATCTTCATGATGACGAGCAGGCGTTGAGAAACATGCGGGAGCGGGTCAAACCGGGTGGCCTGCTGGTGGTCCTGGTGCCGGCATATCCGTGGCTGTTCAACTCGATGGATAAGGCCGTTGGGCACTTCCGTCGCTACCGTAGGGGGGAGCTGGAATCGCGGCTCACCGCCAATGGTTGGAACGTGGAGCATATGTACCGCTTTAACGCGTTCGGTGTGCCCGGGTGGTTCGCGGGCGGACTATTACGGCGCAAGACGGCCGGACGCACGCTCTTCAGTCTCTATGACCGGCTGACGCCCGCCTTCGCGACGTTCGAGCGGCTGGCGGTCCGCGGTCTCTGGGGTCTCAGCCTGGTCGCTGTCTGCCGCCGCGCGGACTGACTAGAACACGACCCAGGACCAGCCGTTTGTGTGGTGCGGCTCGAACTGGTAAATCCAGAGCACGCCCATCATGTTGACGGCGATGCCGGCGGCGATGAGCGCGATGTGGTACCACTTCTGTTGATCCCCGATCTGCCTGGCGGCAAGGAGCCAGAGGAACGGCGTGAAGTCCAGCCCATAGCGGTATCCGAACTGCGCCCATCCAGTAGCGGCGAATGTGAAGAGGAAAAACGCCGTAGGGATGATTGCGGCCCAGCAGGCCAGCACCAGGCGGTCTTGTTGGCGAACCGCCCAGACGATCGCGAGCGCGGTAAGCGCCCAGAACGGCAAGAGGTGGATGCCGAACGGAATGTCGGTCGTCGCCCAGCCGTCGTCCCAGGCCCGGGAGATGCCCCGTGACAGGATGATCGTCGCGGTGATCGCGAGTGCGCAGGCGGCCGGGATCCAGATGCGGCGGTCTGTCTTGATGTTCGGGAAGTACGCCAGCAACAGTGCCGGCGTCGTGATCCACATCGCCATCCCGAACCAGGACGGCATGATGTACGGCCCGTTCTTCTGGAACACCGGAGTCTGCTCCAGCACCACCGGCGGGTGCCTCTCCACATAGCTGATGTCGAAGAGGCCCTTCTGGTAGACGGACGCCTGCAAGTGGGTCTGGCGGGTCTGCTCCGTGTAGCCGTAGCCGGTCTCGAGTGGATCGTCGAAGCGCAGGTAGTTCACCAGCATCTCGACGAAGAAGAAGGGAAGGATGCCGCTGCCGAACATCCAGACCGGCTCCGGGTTGATTCGCTGCCAGAGGCTGAGCCCGGGCGCGGCCGGCCGTAGCCAAAGGGGCGAGAACATGATCACGAAGAAGAGGCCAGTGAGGATCATCGTGGGGCGGCATAAGAACGCGGCGCCCAGGCAGGCGGCGGCGAGGAACGGGTTCTGCCTGCCCACCGTGAAGTAGATTGCGCCGAAAATGAAGAACAGAGACGTCGTGTGAGCGAACATCCAAACTCCACCGTTGGCGCCGACCCACCAGAGGATCGTCCCGAACATCATCATCGCGGTCAGCGCGAGTTGGTTCACGAGTTTCGTGCTCATGTACCGCGAGATGAGGAAGACCAACGGGGCAGTCATTGCGGCGATGACCACGGAGACGAGCGTCTGGTTCAGCTCGACTCCCCACACCAGGACGCCGGGCACCACCATGAAGGCCGGCCCGAGCGAGTGCTGCATGTACGTTTTGCAGTTGGGCGAAAAGCGGGGGTTCTCGATCTCTTCCACACCCCGCGACTCGCCTTGCGGCAGGCAAAAGCCCTCGCCGTCGTAGAGGACTCGCTCGAGCACGCCGAGCGTCGGAGTGTACTCAGGCACGAGGTCCAGGTGGCCGTGGATGATGTTGTTCGCCTGCTGCACCTGGTAGCTATATGCGGTGCTCTGCGGCCCGAGGAACCAGTACACGGAGAAAACGAGGATGGCCAGCACGACGCACCAGCCGATGACGGTGACCCGGCTGCGTTCGATGACGAATGGGATGCTGAACGCCGCTGGCTGATCGGTGCCGGTCTCGGCCTCCGACATCAGACGACCCCGGTTCCCTGTGCCTTGGCGTGTGGCCAGATGAGATAGGCGCTGAACGCCCAGTTGACAACGACGCCGACCAGAGTCCCTGCCGTGTTCGAGATGTAGGGGCTGATCCCGAAGACCGGCGTCAGAATGTTGACGGTGGTCACGGTGATCACCGGGCCGAGCGCGCAACTGGCGTTGAACTGGAGGAAGCGGACGGGTCCCCAGCCGCGTCGCGGGCGGTCGCGGAAGGTCCAGTTCTCCAGCGCGTAGAACTTGAAGACGATCGCGGTCTCGACGGCGATCACCGACGCCAGCAGGAGCCGGATGTCCGGGTGCGTGAAGAGGCCGAAATCGAGTGCCTGGTCCTTCGCGGGAAGTACAGGCAGCACGTCATACAGAAGTAGAAGCGCTATCTGGTTGATGAAATAGGCGATCGCGCCCACCATCAGGAACTTGATGAACGCCGGCGATAGATGCAGACGTGCGGCGAAGCGGTCAATGACGGGCGAAAGAGGGGAGGGTGCGGCGGCTGAGGTCTCCATAGTCGCAGGCGCGGGGCCTCTAATCCAGAATAGGGGAGCGTTGCCAGGCGTGCAAGAAACCCATCCGGATACGGCGGGGGGCGCGACCAAGGTTTGGGTACGGCGTGATGTTCAACCGCGCGGGCGGGGTCCTTCGCTGCGCTGCGGCTGCGCTCAGGAAACGGGTTGGCCGG
>JBBEAZ010000042.1:20865-115184 GCA_040882565.1 Dehalococcoidia bacterium | reverse complement strand
CACAAGGCGGGCGGTGGGCGCGACGCGGGTTTGGGTACGGCGTGATGTTCAACCTTGCGGGCGAGGTCCTTCGCTGCGCTGCGGCTGCTCTCAGGAAACGGGCGTATTATCGGCTGGTAGGTGGGTGACTATTCGGTAGCTTCGGTTGCTTGAGCTTGCGGGCCTGGCGTTGCTGGGCCTTGTTGTGGGCGCCTACGGGACGATTATCGGCGCCGGCGGCGGTTTCGTGCTCGTTCCAGTGCTGCTCATCCTGTACCCGGACCTAGAGCCGGAGGAAGTGACGGCGATCTCGCTGGGGGTGGTTTGCCTCTCGGCGTTGTCCGGCTCTGCGGGCTATGCGTGGCAGCGGCGTATCGACTACCAGACGGGGCTTCTCTTTGCGGTGTCGTCGGCGCCCGGGGTGATCGCGGGGGCGTTCATCGTGGAGTACTTTCCCGCACGCGTGTTCACGGGTGTCTTCGGGTTGCTCCTAGCGGGCGTTGCGATAGTGTCGGTTCGCAGCAGGCCTTCGGCGATCCGTGAGCCATTGCGCGGGCCGGGTCTGATGCGGCGCAGCATCAGCGACACGGAGGGGCGAACGTACGTGTATGCGTACCGCATCTGGCAGGGCGCCGTGCTGTCGCTGGGCGTGGGCGTCATTTCTAGCGTTTTCGGGATCGGCGGCGGGATCATCCACGTGCCGGCGATGACGATGCTGCTGCACATTCCGATGCAGTTTGCCGTCGCCACCTCGTTGTTCATTCTGGTGTTCATGTCGGGAGGGGCGTCGGCGATCCACCTGGCGACGGGGACGTTGGGAGGCGATGAGGCGGCGAAGATCGCGGCGCTGGCAGTGGGCGCGGTCCCCGGAGCGCAGATCGGGGCGCTGCTGGCTCAACGGATCAGGGGGCGCACGGCGTTGAAGCTGCTGGCGGGGGCGATCGCGGTGCTCGGCGCGCGGTTACTCGTGAAGGCGGTTGCCGGCGTCTAGTCAGACGCTCTTCACACCAACGACCGCCAATTCGAGCGCGATGACGACAATGAATGCGCCGCTCAAGCGGCCGATGATGTTGAGGGCAACATCGCCCAACCGGCGAGTGACCAGTTCCCCCCCGACAAGGGTGCCGGCGGTCACGCCGAGGGCCAGCACGATCGCTGCGGCAGCATCTAGCTCACCGTAGCGGCCGGTGTAGGCGATCACGGCGGCCATGGAGCCGGGGCCGACGAGTCCCGGGACTGCGAGCGGCGTCAGCCAGGGGCGCGACGTGACGTGCTCGCCCGGATCGAGGGCTCGTCCGGACCAGAGGAGCCGGGCGGCAAGGGGCAACATGATCACGGCGGCGGCGCCCTGGAAGCTCTCGGGTGCGACATCCAGTGCGCCGAGGAACAGGTCGGTCAACAGGACAACCACGGCGAGCGCTCCCAGCGCGACGCCGACAGCGAGGCCGACGGTCTCGTGTCGACCTTCCCCCCCTTCGCGCCGTGGGATGGCGAGGAAGGCCGGGATCAGCGCGAACGGCGCGAATGTTGCGAAGATGCCTGCGGCTGCGCGGAGGACGTCGATCACGGGAGTAGCTCCGGCGCGCGCGTCTTGTGCTCGGCAATGGCGTCGAGGGCGTAAAGCATCCCGGAGAAGGCGTGCTGCTGGTCGTCCATACGCGTTTCTTCGTTGCGGAACCAGGCCCCCTCGATGAGCCCTGGCCGTGGGTAGGCCGCGGCTTCTTCCGCGGTGTACTGGCGGTCGGCGAGGATGCCGGCGACGCAATGGAGGCGTTCCTCGATCTTGTCTTTTTCATCGCTCAGGCGATCATCTTGCGCGGCGACCCGCCAGAGTCCGGCGAGACCTTCTGCCCACGTCCCAACGCCGGAAGCGCGCGAGTCGCGGCCACGCAACTCGCTGCCGTACCAACTGCCCTCGCGCTGGCTCTCGGTGCGCACGAGGAGACCGAAGCGCCCGGCGAGGCTGCGGGCGTAGTCGATCTGCTGGTTAGTGAGACCCCATTCCACCATCTCCGCGAGGCTGTAGGCGGCCCACTGGTCAGCGAGCGGCGGGAACTCCACGTCCTCAACGTCGTCGCGGATCGTAGTGATGAACTGGAGCGCGGCGCGGGCGTGCTCGTCCCAGCCCTCGCCGGGGAACGCCTCGTGCATCAGTGCCAGCGCCCAGTTGGCCTCGCCGGGGTAGTAACGGGACGTTCCGTATGTGTCCGGCTGGTCGGCGCCGACGTCCCAGCCGATGTGGAAGCCGCCGTCCCCCCGCTGGAGCGCGGCGATGTAGCGGGCGACCTCGTGCATCAGTTCGTCGTATTGTTCATCGCCGGTGGCAAGCCGGCGTTCCGCCAGCGAAACCAACATCAGGGCAGACGCCCCTAACGGCGGACGGTTCTCACGGTCGGAACCTGCGAGCGCCGCCCAATCGTGGCGGCGAACGAGATGGTCCTGCATCCAGGCGAGTGCGTCGTCGGCGGCGGCGAGTGCGTCGGGATCCTGCAAGCGGCCAGCGGCCTGGTAAAGCGCCATTGTGACGCCGGCGTGGCGGACCTCGTTGTAGTCATTCGGGATGGTGTCGCTGTCTTTGAAGTAGAGGTAGACGTAGCTGCCGTCGTCGTTCTGGTTCCGCGCCATCCAATCGGCAGCACCCTGCGCGGCCTCCGCGATTTGAACTTCGTCCTCCACACCGCATGACTCCGGGGGTATGACGGCGACCCGTACGCCACCCAGGAAGACGAGCCAGAAGGCCAGTGAAAGCAGTGTGCCGCGGGCGAGCATTTCATCCATGATGGCGGCGACGACGGGGGACGGCAAGGCGACCTCACGCTAGAATTAGGAGCCAATGACTGCGCATCCTATCCGCTACCTGCCCGATCCAGCGCTGCGCCAAAAGGCGAAGCGCGTGCCGAACATCGACGCCTCGTTGCAGCGCTTGATCGACGACATGATCGACAGCATGTACGAGGCGAACGGCGTCGGCCTGGCTGCGCCCCAGATCGGTGTGTCGTTGCGCGTGGTCGTGTTCGGGATTCCCGAAGAGGAGCCGTTCGCGCTGATCAACCCGGAGATCGTCAAGGTGTCGGGCGAGCGCGAACTGAACGAGGGCTGTCTTTCAGTTCCCGGGTACCACGCGGACATCATCCGGCATCGGGTTGTCGTCGCGAAGGGGCTGGACCGCGAGGGCAAGAGTATCCGCGTCAAGGCGCGGGACGACCTGCTGGCGCAGGCGCTGGAGCATGAGATCGACCACATCAACGGTATCCTGTACATCGACCACCTGGAAAGCCTGGAGCACCTGCAGAAACTGGAGCCGGGGGAGCGCGTCAGCCGCGAGGCCACGCCCCGCTAGGGAGGGCCAGTGTCGCGTCTCACGATCGATCCGGGCACCCGCGAGCTAATCCGCGAGCTACTCGCATTCTTCGAAGCCCGCGGAACTGAAGCCTACGCCGCTGGCGGCTTCCTGCGCGATGGCCTGCTGGGTGTTCGGGCGCGGGACATCGACCTCGCAATCTCTGGCGATCCTTTCGTACTTGGGCGCGAACTTGCGGACGTGCTGAGCGGGGCGTTTGTGGAGCTGGACCTCGGGCGCAAGCACGCTCGGATCGTGCTGAGCGAGGGTGACGCCGTCATTGACCTGACGCCGTTCGATGGGACGATCGAAGACGATCTTCGCCGCCGCGACTACACGATCGACGCGTTGGGCGCGAGGCTGGCAGACACGCTCGCCGAGGAGACGCATGTTATCGATCCGACCGGCGGTCTCGCAGACCTTGACGCGCGTCTTGTCCGGGCAACGTCGGAGGAAGCGCTGCGAGCCGACCCACTGCGCCCGTTGCGGGGCGCACGAATCGCCGCGCAGCTCGGCTTCGAGCTTGAACCGGTGACGCGCGAGATGGTCGAGCGGCTGGCGCCGACGGTCTCGGACGCGGCGCCGGAGAGGCAGCGCGAGGAGTTGATGCGGGTGTTCGCGGCGCCGCTGGCGGGACGGGGCGTCCGTCTGCTCGAGGAGCTGGGGTTGCTTGCGGTGGTGCTTCCGGAACTGGACGTCACTCGCGGCGTCGAGCAGCCGAAGGAGCACACCTACGATGTCTTCGGCCACTGCCTGACCGCTGTCGAAAAGCTGGACGTGCTGCTGGCGGACGAGGAGCCGGACGGTGAGGTAGACGGCCGCCTCTGGCGCGAGCTTTGGAGTGCGCTCGGTTGGTGGTCGGGTGGCCACGAGTACATGCGAGCGCCGGTGGTGATGGGGACGCCGCGTGGGGCGCTGCTCAAGTTTTGCGGTTTGCTGCACGACATCGGCAAGCCGGCGACCAAGACTTTCGAGGAGTCGGGCCGGATGCGTTTCTTCGGGCACAGCGATGTCGGCGCGGAGATGGCGGTCTCGCTGATGCGGCGCCTGCGGTTTTCCGGACGGGAGATCGATATCGTCCGGCGGATGATCGAGGCGCACCTGCGTCCGGTACAGATGGCGCAGGAGCGCGTGCCGTCGAAGCGGGCCGTGTACAAATTCTTCCGCGATACCGGGGGGGCCGGGATCGACACGCTGTTCCTGTCCCTTGCTGACCACCTGGCAACGGTGGGGCCGGACATCAATTGGAATGGCTATCGCGCACACGTTGCCGTTACGGGCCACATCCTGCGCACCTATTTCGAGGACGAGAGAGTGACTGCGCCGCCCAAGCTCCTGAGCGGGGAGGACCTGATGGCGGAGTTCGGCCTCGAGCCCGGCCCGCTCCTCGGCGAACTGCTTGAAGCAGTACGGGAAGCGGTGGCGACGGGCGAGGTGAGGACGCGCGAGGACGCGTTGGCCCTCGCGCGGGAGCGGCTGGCGGCGAGGAGTGTGTGAGAGGCTATTGGAACCGAGGACGCGTGCTGGGTGTTTCTAGGGTGACTGAAAATGCTGTATCGACTGTTGATTCTGCTTGGCGTCATTGCGGCGTTCGCGGCGTGCGGCGGGGCAGACTCCCCACCGAATGCTACGGTTTCACCAACGCCGGACGTTGAAGCAGCGAACGCGGTACGCGCGGTAATGGAGGCGCAGCAAGACGACGACGCGGCCCCGCTGATCGGTCAGGAATTCGACTGCACGCTGCAGGGAGGAGGGCCGGCGCCGGGCTTCTCAATTGAGGGTCAGTGTTCGTGGGACGTGGAGGTCTCTTCGGACGGAAGCCGCGTCACCTACACGCAGAAATGGCGCTGCGCAGATTTTGCTGGTATGGGGCCTGGCTATGAGCCTTGCGTCGGCGAATTCGGCCGGTACTTGACCGAAGCTCTCGTGCGGCCAGATGGCGAAGTTGAGAATGTTGGCTCCTCCGGGCAACTACCGCCGGCGATGGTCGAGTAGTACGCTGCAACTAACGGCTGAATCCGCTAACCTAGACAGGCTATGGAATCGCTGTGGGTGCTTGCGCTGGCCTACCCGGCCGTGATCGCCGCGCTTTTCTATTTCGCCTTCCTGAGGCCGGTGCAGCAGGAGCAAAAGAAGCATCGAAATCAGCTGCAGAGCCTGCGCGTCGGCGATGAAGTCCTAACACAATCCGGCTTCATCGCTATCGTCAAAGACGTTCGTATTCCTGATGAGGCGGGTCCGACAGAGGTCATCCTCGACCTCGGCGGTATCGAGGTACGCGCGGTGGCTTCGGCGATCGTTCAACGCTTAAAGCCGGCTGACGAGGTCGCCGCGAAGGCAGCAGATCAAAGGCAAACACTGGAAGCTAGAGGATAGAGCATGCGTCATCGCACGACCTGGCCGCTCCTGATTGCAATCACCGTCCTGACCATCTTCTCGATAGCGGTCGTCTGGCCCGGATACCCGCAGAAGTACCTGCCGGACTGGATCGACTATCCAGAAGGCCCGCTGCTGGAGATCGGCGGTCGCGAGGCGATGCGCCTGGGTCTGGACCTCAAGGGCGGCACGTATGTGCTGACAGAGGCGGATCTCTCCGCGCTACCCGCCGGCACTGATGTTGATGACGCTATGAACGGCGCCAAGAGTGTCATCGAAGATCGCGTTAACGCCTTCGGCGTATCGGAGACTGAGGTCACCCGCGAAGGCAAGAACCGGCTCGCGATTCAACTCCCTGGGGTCTCGCCAGAAGCCGCGGCGGACCTGATCGGGAGGACCGCGCTGCTGCAATTCAAGGAGCCGGAAACCGACGCCACCGGCGGCATCATCTGCGAGACGGCCGAAGGCGAACGGTTCTCCGTCGACGCCACCGGCCTTCAGGGCGCCCTGTGTAGCGCTGAGGACAAGACCGGCTCGATCGTCTGGAAGCCAGCGACGGGCGTTCGGAACAATGAAACACGAGCGCTCACCGGCCGCCAGCTGAAAGCGGGAAGCGCCCGCGCCGACGTCTTCACGACGTCCAGCGGCACCGGACCTGGCGTTTCGATCGAGTTTACGGGCGAAGGCACCACACTGTTCGAGCAGATCACTCAGCGCCTCGCGCCGACCAAGCCGCTCGGCATCTTCCTTGACGACGAGTTGATCAGCGCACCGATCGTGCAGTCAACGATCACGCAGGGGTCAACTATCATCAGTGGCTCGGAGTCGCTCGATGAGGCTAAGAACCTGGCGATTCAGCTCAATGCGGGCTCACTCCCCGTGCCGCTGCGAACGGTGCAGACGTCGGAAGTTGATGCGACCCTGGGCGACAAGACGCTCGTGCGCGGAGTCCAGGCCGGTATCGCCGGCATCATCGCCATCATGTTCTTCATGATCGCCTACTATCGCCTGCCGGGTGTCCTGGCATCGCTGGCCCTGCTCACCTACATCTCGACTGTGATGATGCTCTTCAAGATCGGGCCGCTGATTGGGCCGGTGACGATCACGCTTGCCGGAATTGCGGGGTTCGTGCTGTCGGTCGGCATGGCCGTGGACGCCAACATCCTGGTGTTTGAACGTATCAAGGAAGAACTGCGCTCAGGGCGTGGCCTTGCCTCGGCCGTCGACCACGGGTTCGACCGCGCGTGGTCGTCGATCCGCGACAGCAACATCTCGACGCTGATCACCTGTGGCATCCTGATCTGGTTCGGCGACCAGTTCAACGCCGACCTGGTGCGTGGTTTCGCGATCACGCTCGGGATCGGTGTTCTGGTCAGCATGTTCTCCGCGATTACCGTGACGCGCACGCTCTTGCGGGCGCTCGTTGGTACCGGTTTCGAGCGACACCTCTGGCTCTTCGCGCCGGACCTCAGGCGTGAGCCGCAACACGACCGCGCAAAGAAGCCGGTCGTCTTCGACTTTGTCCGGCGACGCGGCCTTTACTTCGCGTTATCGGCGCTCATCCTCGTCCCCGGCATCCTGTCGTTGGTCATTCCGCCGGCCATCAAGCCGGGGATCGAGTTCAGCAGCGGCGCGACGATGACGATCGACCTCGCGGACGATACGATCAGCCAGGACGACGTTCGTGACGCGCTGAGCAATCTTGGCCACGGCGAGGCGCGGGTGCAGAAGACGTCTGACAACAACTTCATCATTCGCCTGGAGGAACTCGAGACACCGCCGTCGCCGCCGGTTGGGCCGACGCCGCCATCAGAGAGGGACGAGCTACAAGACGGGCTGAGAGAGGAACTCGGGGAGTTCACGGTGCTCAACTTCAACCAGGTGTCGGAGATCGTTTCAGACTCGATTGTCGTCGATGCGGCGATCGCGGTTCTTTTTGCTGCGGCCGCGATCATGGTTTACATCTCGTATTCGTTCCGCAACGTGCCGAAGGCGTATCGCTATGGCATTGCTGCAATCGTGGCCGCGGGGCACGACGTGCTCTTTGTCATTGGTGCATTTTCGATACTCGGCAAAGTGTTCGGCACGGAAGTGGACAGCATGTTCATTACGGGGGTGCTCACAGTTCTCGGATTCAGCGTGCACGATACGATCGTCGTCTTCGACCGCATCCGAGAGAACGTTGAGGTAAACCCGGGCGTCGCTTTCGATGAGATCGTCAACGCGAGCCTCACTGAGACGCTCGCTCGCTCGATGAACTGTTCGCTGACTGTCGTCTTCGCGATCCTCGCACTGCTGTTACTCGGGGCGGGACAGGTGAACGTGCTGCTGATCACTCTGCTCCTTGGCATTGTCGCCGGGACTTACAGCTCGATCTTCATCGCGAGCCAGATACTTGTCGCCTGGGAAGACGGCGACTTCTCGAAGATCTGGCGGCGCCTCACCCCGAGGCGCGAAAGCGGCGACGAGCGGCTTCCCGCAGGCGCTTAGGCCGCACCAGCCGCTTTAGCGGAGGACGCGGTCGTCGCCGACGCGGCGGGTGACGCGGGTTGAGTCGAGGTGCTCGAGTAGCGCAGTGGCGTACTTGCGTGTCGTGCCGAACATATCGCGCACCTGCCCCAGGGTGACCGCGCCGTTCGTCTCCAGGCGCTCCTTGATGCGGTCGACCATTTCGTCGTAGGCGTCGGCCGCGAAGACGACGCCGTGTCCCGCGTTCACCACGTCACCGCGCGCTTCCAGGTACCCGAGGAGGTCGTCGTCTGGGCGGCCGTTCGTCGGTGGCGAGTAGGGGGAGGAGCGCAGCGTCTTGAGGTAGGCGTCCGCGACTGTCTGGTGGGCTGGTGTGGGCGCCGGCTGATGTGAGGCGAGCGCCACGGCGCCTGCCCGCTCGGCGACCACGCCCGCATCTGACAGGTGTTTGAGCAGGGAGTCGTATAGTTCAGCTGTCAGTCCGAGGCGGGTGCGCAGTTCCTCCCTTGGCATTCCCGCTCGCAATGGCGACCGCTCGTGGTGAGTGGTCAGTAGCTCATCCAACCGTGCGACCGTCGTGTCGTACTCGGCGCGACTGTGCAGCCAGTCGTCGAGCCTGATCACATCGCCGGACGCCATTAGCCGGCCGATGGCTGCATCAACGGCTTCGAGGTCCCGGCCTATGGCGGCGACGATGTCTGCCGCCGTGGTGGGCTGGGCTCCTGAAAGGGCGGTGATCACGAGGTCTTCGAGTGAACCTCCCGAGAGCGTCTCCAGGTGCGCGATCGTTTCCGCGTCGAACCGGCGGTGGCGTGGGACGTCAGTTTCCACGATGAGTCCGCCGCCGAGGGTGTCGTTGGGATCGCGGATGATGCAGTGATCGCCGGCAACCGCAACGACCGGCTCCGTGAGCCGAACCTGGGCCCACGCTTCGGCGCCCGGCTTTACTTCTGCCGCGTCGAGGAGCAGCAGGCGGCCCTCGGCCCCGGCGGCGCCGGTGTGGAACGTGATCGTGAGGTTGTGGCGCACAGGCCGTGAGAGGTACGGAACGGCGCGCAGCCGCACATCGACGGCCGTGGTGGGACGAAACGTCCCCGGCCTGGCGAGCACCATTCCGCGGTGCAGGTCTTCGACGGCGATGCCTGATAGGTTGACCGCGGTACGCCGTCCCGGTGGCGCCAAGTCGACCTTCTCGCCGTGGGTCTGCAAGCCTCGGACGCGCGCACGGGTCCCGCTGGGGAGCACTTCGACGTCCTGGCCTACGCTGAGCGAACCGTCGATGAGGGTTCCTGTCACGACTGTGCCGAAGCCAGGCATCGTGAAGGCGCGGTCGATGGGCAATCGGGGGCGGCCGATGTCGCGCTTCCGGCCAGCCTTCGCGAGTTCGGCTTCCAATGTCGCGAGCAGCTCAGCGATGCCGGCGCCGCTAATGGCCGAGCAGGCGACGATCGGCGCGCATTCGAGTGTTGTTCCGGGTAGTGCCTCCGCGGCTGCGAGGCATGCCAACTCCAACGCATCCGGATCGACGAGATCGGCTTTCGTGAGTGCGACGACGCCGCGTTCGATGCCGAGGAGGTCGATGATCGCGAGGTGTTCGCGGGTCTGCGGCATCACGCCTTCGTCGGCAGCGATGACGAGGAGCGCAAGGTCGATGCCGCCGACGCCGGCCAGCATGTTCTTGATGAAGCGCTCGTGTCCAGGGACGTCGACGACGCTCACCTCGTCGCCTGAGGGAAGCCGTAGCAAGGCGAACCCGAGGTCGATCGTCAGCCCGCGCCGCTTCTCTTCTTCCCAGCGGTCCGGATCAATGCCGGTGAGGGCTTGGACCAGCGTCGACTTGCCGTGGTCGACGTGGCCGGCAGTACCGATGACGTACATGGCCGTTTGATTCTATACCGGCCATTTTCGCGGTGTTAACATCGCGCCATGTCTCGGGCCGGCTATGTCTATGATCCTGTCTATCTCGAGCACGACGTACCGGGGCACCCCGAATCGGCCGGTCGCCTGCGCGCGATCATGTCTCACCTTGAAGCGGCCGGTGTGCTGGCCCAACTAGAGGCGCTAACGCCCCGCGACGCGACCCGCGATGACCTGGGGTTGGTGCACGACCCGGCGCTGATCGAACTCGTCCGGCTGGCGGCGGGGGGAGGCAACCATTGGCTCGACGTGGATACTTACGTCGTGCCGCGTTCGTACGACGCCGCGCTGCGCTCGGCCGGTGGCGTGCTGGCGGCGGTGGACGCCGTTCTCGGCGGAGGCGTGGATCGCGCGTTCAGCCTCGTGAGGCCACCTGGCCACCACTCGACGCCGGGTCACGCGATGGGCTTTTGCTTGTTCAACAATGTGGCCATCGCTGCTGTCCATCTGCTCGAGCGCCGGGGGCTCGAACGCATCGCAATTATCGACATCGACGTACACCACGGCAACGGTACGCAGGACGCCTTCTATGGTGATGGACGAGTGCTCTACTTCTCGACGCACCAGTATCCGTTCTATCCCGGCACCGGAGACTGGTCCGAGATGGGGGAAGGGCCCGGTCGCGGCGCGATCGTTAATGTGCCGTTGCCCCGCGGGTGCGGCGACGCCGAGTACTTCGCGGCGTACCGCGAGGTCTGTGTCCCGGCCGTGCACCGCTTCAAGCCGCAGTTCGTCCTGGTCTCCGCTGGCTTCGACGCGCATTTCGCCGATCCGCTCGCGCAGATGCTGGTGAGCACAGCGGGGTACTTTCAGATCGCTTCGTTGCTGCGGGACCTCGCCGACGAGTTGTGCGACGGAAGGATCGTCTTTGCGCTGGAGGGCGGCTATGACCACACGGCAATTTCCTGGTCGGCGCATGCCTGCTTTGACGCGCTGCTCGGGAAGGACTTTACGCCCGATCCTCTGGGTTCGGCGCCGGCGATTCGCGGGCCGGACATCACCGCATTGCTCGGGCGGATCAGGGAAGTGCACGGGCTATCGTAAGGGCCGCAGGGAGGCGGCCCGGGTCAGGGCTGGGGCCCTGACCCACGAGAAAGTGGGCTAGTCGGGAAGCAGGCGCACGAACACTTCGTTGGCGAGGTAGCGTCCTCGATCGGTGAGGCGGACGCGGCCGTTGGCTCGTTCCAAGAGGCCGAGCTCAATGGCCTCGGCGAGGACCGGGCCGTACCTGTCCTCGAAGCGCTGGCCGAAGCGGCGTTCGAAGGCGTCTAGCTCGAGCCCTTCGTTCAGGCGCAGGGCCAGGATGGCTGTGTCCGCCATCTGTAGGTGGAGTGGTTGTGGATCGACAAACGTCACCTGGCTCATTGCCTCCAGTGCCGTGGCAGGATCACCAACAGGCGGCGGCGTCGTTTCCCGCACGAGGCGGACGTACTGCTTCGGCGAATAGACGTCGGCAAAGCGGAAGCCGCCCCAGTGCGAGTGCGCCCCGGGGCCCAGGCCCAGCCACTCGCCGTTTTGCCAGTAGACGAGGTTGTGCCGGCATTCCTCGCCCGGGAGCGCCCAGTTCGAGATCTCGTACTGGTTGTAGCTCGCTGTCTCGAACCGGCCCTGCGCCCACTCGTACATCTCGGCCTGCACGTCACCGTCCGGCCCCGGCAAGTTGCCGTGCTCGACGTCATACGCGAGCTTCGTGCCGTCTTCGACCGTCAGCGCATACGCCGAGATGTGGTCCGGGGCCAGATCAATCGCCCGGTCGACGGTCTCTTGCCACGATCCCATCGGCTGGTCAGGGAGACCGTACATCAGGTCGACGCTGACCCTCTCGAAGCCCGCCTCGCGCGCCCAGCGATAGCACTGGACGGCCTCGGCGGCGTTGTGGATGCGGTCTAGCGCGGCCAGCTCATCGTCGTGCATCGACTGAAAGCCGAGGCTCAAGCGGTTGACACCGGCCGCGACGAGGCCCGCAAAGTATTCACGATCGGCCGTGCCGGGATTCGCTTCAAGGGAAATCTCCGCACCAGGAACAAGCTCATAGTGCTCATGCGCCGCCGCAAGAATGCGTTGGATGTCAGACAGTGGCAGGAGGCTCGGGGTGCCGCCGCCGAAGAACACAGTCTCGACCGGCCGCCCCGCGACGTGAGGCGACCAGAGCGCCAATTCGGCGCAAAGCGCCTCGACGAACGCAGGTACGAGGTCGTCGAGCCCGGCGTAGGAGTTGAAGTCACAGTACGAGCACTTAAGGGAGCAGAAGGGGACATGCAGGTAAAGCGAAATCGGTCCGCGCTCGATCATTGCCGAGGAAATCGTAACACCGCCTAGTCGTTGGGCGGCGGGGTCTCCAGCGGTTTTGGCGTCGGCGTCGGCGAGAACGTCGGTGGTCGCGTCTCAAGCGGCTTCAACGAAGGCGTCGGCGACGGCGCCGCCGTGGGCGACGAGGTTACGGGTTCAACGGTTGGGCTGGCCGACAGTTCGGGAGTGGGTGTTTCCTGCGCAGTGGGCGTGATATGCGGGATGGTGCGCCCCGCGAACGTGACGTAGAGTCCATCGTCCGGCACGTTGTCAGCGTCGACGCTCAGGTACCACACGCCGGTAGTAGGTCTCGTGATCTTGTAACTGATTGACTCCTGGCCGGCGTCGAGCTGCACGCCCGCCAATGGTAGTTCAATCGGCGTGCCGGAGGGGCTGAGGAGCGTTGTGTGAAGCCGAGAACCGCCGCTCGTCGCTTCTCCGGCGACCGGCCGCTCTCGCCAGCGGATTTCGAGCGTGGCCTGGTCCTGGTTGGGCGGAACGTGGAAGGGTAGTGACAGCCGATCTCCAGGCGCTACCTGATAGGCTGAGCAGCTTCCAGGCGGGTCGCCGCTTGTCAGGCTGCGGATGCGGCGGAACTCGCAGTAGAGGTCATCGACGTCCGATAGCTTCTTGTAGTCGCCACCGGTGTCGTCGGCGATGCGTTGGAGGAGGACGCGATTGTTGTTGCCAATGCCATAGGCGAAGACGGGCACGCCGCTTTCGACCAGGCACGTCTCGGCGTCTTTCATGCTGCCGACATTATGACGCCCGTCGGTGATTAGCACCGCCGCTCTTGCCGGCGCCGTCCCGTGACCCAGGATCTCGCTGCAGGCGGCGGCGAGGCCGGCTCGGATGTTGGTGCGGCCGCCGGTATCGGGCGAATGGACCGCTTCAACGACCTCGGCGGACATGTAGCCCCCGTCCGAGACGGGCTTGAGGCCTGTTCGGACATTGACTTTTGAGTTGAACGCGACCACGGCTACATTGTCGTCATCACCAGCGGCCTGGAGCAGCGCCATCGCCGCGTCGACGCGGGACGGCTCACCGGGCCACGCCCTGACGCTGGCTGACGTGTCGATAATGAGGACGATATCGGCGCGGCCGGACGGGGAGCCGTCCGCTGAGCGAGGCGAGTTCGAGACGATGCGGGAATCGGAGCAGACGCGTTCCTGGTTACGGACGAGGCAGCCATCGCCGGCAACAAGCCAGCCACCCAGGTCGAGGCCGGCGGCAAGCTGGCGAGCGCCGCGGTAGACCGTATAGAAGTGGAGATGTGGCCCGGTTGCCCAGCAACCCTCGACTGCGCCGTCGGGACAACAGCCGGGCGTGCCCAACCGTTGGCCGGCGGTGACGGTCTGGCCGTTCTCAACGACCCGGTTGTCCAGGTGATAGTAGCCGGTGCTGAAGCCACCGCCGTGATCAATTTCAATGCCGTTGGCGCGGGTGACGACTCTGCCGTTTGCCGCTGCGGTCACCCAGAACGAGGAGTCGAACGCCTCGCAGGCCCTGCCGCCTGCATCCGGCGGTTGGAAGTCGAGCGCCTCGAGGTTGTTTCCGTGCGGGCCTTGAGTGTAGGTCCAGAGGGCGCCGCCTTCCCAGGGGAGCCAGAGGTCGACGGGCTGATCGGCGCGAGCGGAGCCACCGCTGCCGAGGGCGATGGCAGCGGCGATGACAATGGCGGTGGTGACGAGGGGGACGGATCGCATCATCTGGGGTAGCAGGTGATCGCGGTTAAGGTTAGGTAGAAGGGACGAACGAGTCAAGCAACTAATGGTAGAGGATGTGTAACCCCTGAGGCGAAAGGCCGTCTTTGAACGTAGAGCCATTCGACCACGGGAGACACCATGAGCGTACTTTGCTACAAGTGTGGCTGCACCCTCGGCAGCCTGGCCCAATTTTGCGGGAGTTGCAACGCCGAACTCGAACGGAAGTCGGCGACCGCGACGGCGTTCGCGGCACAGATCATCTCCAAACCTTGCCCGGAATGTCACCATGGCACCGAACCGAACTCCAGCCAATGCGGCGCATGTGGCTACGACTTCGCCCACGCGGAACCCCGCCCGTTCATTTACGTTGGTGTTCCTCTGCGGATGGCAGCCGCCGCAATTGACCTTGCGCTGATTGCGATTCCGATCGGCGCCATGGCTCTTGTCGTCGACAAGCCGCTGGTCGTGATCATGTTCGCGATTCTGTTCCCGCTGTTGTATTGCGTTGGCTTCTGGTCGCTCGACGGCGCGACGCCGGGCAAGGCGGCCTTCGGCTTGCGTGTCGTGACAACGACGGGAGAGCCGATTGATGCCGTCCACGCGTTTATTCGCTTCACCGGCTACATGATCTCGGCGGTTGTCGCCTTCACCGGGTACATCATGATGGTCGGCAACAAGGAACGCCGGGCATTTTACGACTACTGGGCCGGCAGCGTCGTCGTCAAGTCGCGCCGCCGCTCGTAGCCGCTCCCTGACCGTAGCCCAGCGCTCCGGTATAGTGGTTCCACCATGCTCAAGAGCCATTCCTGCGGTGAATTGCGTGCGTCGGATGCCGGCCAAAACGTCTCGCTAGCGGGCTGGGTCCATCGCCGGCGCGACCACGGCGGACTGATCTTCATCGACCTGCGTGACGCCACGGGCCTCGTCCAGATCGTCTTCAGTCCCCAGGACGCCGCGGCCGCGTTCAAGGAAGCGGAGACATTGCGCGGCGAGTACGTCGTTCGAATCGGCGGCGCCGTCAGCAAGCGTAAGGAAGGCACTGAGAACCCAAACCTGCCGACCGGCGACATCGAGATCCATGCCGAGCAGGTGACGATCCTCAATCCTGCCAAGACGCCGCCCTTCTATATCGCCGAAGAGACTGACGTTGAGGAGTTGCTGCGCCTGAAGTACCGCTACCTGGACCTGCGCCGGGAGCGGATGCGCCGGAACATCGTGCGCCGTCACGACTTTGTTCGCTTCATCCGCAATTACCTCGGCGATAAGGGATTCATCGAAATCGAGACGCCGATCATCACCGCCCCGACGCCGGAAGGCTCGCGTGACTACGTCGTGCCCAGCCGCATCCACCCGGGCAAGTTCTATGCGCTTCCGCAGTCGCCTCAGCAGTTCAAACAACTGTTGATGGTCGCCGGTTTCGAGCGGTACTTCCAGATCGCGCACTGCCTTCGCGATGAAGACTTGCGCGCCGACCGCCAGCCGGAACACGTGCAGCTTGACCTCGAGATGAGCTTCGTCTCCGACGAGGAAGACATCCTAGGCCTGATGGAGGAACTCTACTGTGCCCTGGTGAAGGAGATGACGCCGGACTTTCGTATAGAGGAGCATCCCTTCCCCCGGATCACCTACGCGGAATCGATGCGGCGCTTCGGCTGCGACAAGCCGGACATGCGCTACGGCCTCGAGCTTGTGACCTTCAACGAGGTACTCGCGGATTCCGAGTTCCAGGTGTTCAAGAGCGTCATTACCGCCGGCGGCGTCGTGCGCGGCCTCGCGGTGCCGGGGGGCGCCGAGATGAGCCGCAAGCAAGTGGACGACTTGACGACGTTCGTCCAGGGCTACGGCGCAAAAGGCCTCGTCTCGATGCAACTCCTCGGTTCGGGAGACCTGGACTCGCTCACGCAAGACGACATCAAGTCGCCCGTCGCGAAGTTCTTCACGCCCGCGCGGGCGGCTGCCATGGCGCGTGTGGCCGGTGCGTCCCGTGGGGACATGCTGCTGATGGTTGCCGACAAGGAGCCCGCTGCGAACAAGGCACTCGACCCGCTCCGCCGGGAACTAGCGGCGCGGCTGGAGCTCGCCGATCCGGATGTCCTCTCGTTCGTATTTGTGACGGAGTACCCGCTCCTTGATTGGAGCGAGACGGAGGAGCGCTGGGTCGCGTCGCACCACCTGTTCACCTCGCCACGCCTGGAGGACCTGCCGATCATGGAGTCCGACCCCGGGGCGGTGCGCTCGCATGCCTACGACTGCGTGTGCAACGGGTGGGAGCTGTTCAGCGGCTCGATCCGGATCCACCAGCGGGAGGTGCAGGAGGCGGTCTTCCGGCGTTTGGGGATCTCCGAGGAGGAGGCGCAGCGGCGCTTCGGACACATGCTGGAGGCGTTCGAGTTCGGTGCGCCGCCGCACGCGGGCATCGGCGCGGGGATTGACCGCTTGATGGCTGTGCTCCTGCGAGAGCCGGATATCCGGGAGGTGATTGCCTTCCCGAAGACGAAATCGGCGTCAGACCCGATGACCCGCGCGCCGTCCCGTATCAGCGAAGAGCAGCTCAAGGAGTTGCACTTAACGATCGACCTGCCGGACGACGAGGAAGAGGAGAAAGGCGACTGATGCCTTGCCGCCCGATTCCCGGCGCTGATATCATGCGGCAAACTGTGATCCACCCCTTCCTCGTATCCCGAGCAGACTGATGGAATCCCGCAGGCTGGTCCTTACTCTCACCGGAATCGTCGTGGCCCTTATCGTGGTGATCGGCGGACTCTCTGTGCTGGTGCTGGCCGGAGGCGGCGATGACGACGACGGTTCGTCGGCGGGGGATGACAGCGGCGACGACGGCCCGGACCTCGGCGATCGCGTTGAGGGCGAGCTGCGGCTCTTCGGCCCCGATCCGATCACGCTCGACCCCGCCTGCGCCGCTGACGCAGGGTCGGCTGAGTACATCGTCGAGATCTTCTCAGGCCTGGTCTCGTTTGACCGCGACCTGAATCTTATCCCTGACATCGCCGAGTCGTGGGACGAGAGCGCGGAAAAGACCGTGTACACGTTCCATCTCCGCAGCAACGTTCTCTTCCACGACAACTCGCGTCCTGTGACGGCGGACGACTTCAAGTTCTCGATGGAACGCTCCCTGAACCCGGACACGCAATCGACTGTCGGCGATGTATACCTCGACGACATCGTCGGCGCTGAGGACTTCGCCGCCGGCAACGCCGAGGAAGTGAGTGGCATTCGTGTGGTCGACCCGCGCACGCTCGAGATCACGATCAAGGAGCCGAGCTCCGTCTTCCTGGAGAAGCTCAGCTATCCGACAGCGTTCGTCGTCGACCAGCGCGAGGTCGGCGACTCGACGTGCTTTGAGGGCAACTGGACGCTGAACCCGAACGGCACCGGCCCGTTCAAGATGGGGTCGTGGGACCTCGGCAGCAAGATCGTGCTCGAGGCGAACGAGCGCTTCTATCTCGATCCGAAGCCATCGCTGGCGCGCGTGACGTACATCCTCTCGGGCGGCTCGTCGTTCACGATGTACGAGAACGATGAAGTCGACGTGACCGGCGTTGGTTACCTCAACGTCGAGAGCGTCCGCGAGCCCGGCAGCGACTTGAACGACGAGTACCACACCGGGCCCTCGCTCGACGTCTACTACATCGGCTTCAATACCCAGGAAGAGCCGTTTAGCGACCCCGACGTACGCAATGCGCTCTCGATGGCGATAGACCGCGAGTTCCTGGCGAGCGAGTTCCTGCTCGATATCGTCGTCCCGGCGAACGGTATCCTACCGCCGGGCATACCCGGCTACAACGAATCGCTGCCCGAGATCCCGTTCGACCCTGACGCTGCGCAAGAACTGCTGGATGGCGCCGGTGGCGCGGACATCCTGGAGGACGTGACGATCCTTACCTCGGGTCAAGGTGCGGCGCCGTCCGACATCCTGCAGGCCGTAACGGCGATGTGGGAAGACAACCTCGGCGTGACGATCACGATCGAACAGGAAGACTTCGGCCTTTTCCTCCAGGACATCGATGAGGGCAGCTTCCAGATGTTCTCGCTCGGCTGGATCGCCGACTACCCGGACCCGCAGAACTTCCTCGAGGTCAAGCTCCATTCGGAGAGCGCGAACAACGAGGCGCTTTACTCGAACCCGGATGTCGACGCGCTCCTCGATCAGGCCAACGAAGAAGTAGACGAGGCAGCGCGCCTTGATCTTTATCAGCAGGCTGAAGAGTTGGTCATGGAAGACATGCCGTGGATCCCGCTTTACCACGGCCAGGCGAGCTACCTCGTCAAGCCGTATGTTGAGGGCTTCGAGTTCCCGCCGTTCGTCATCCCGAACCTGCGCTACGTCACCATCAACCGCTAAGATAACGGCGTAATGCCCGCGGGCCTCGCCTCGTATATCACCCGGCGTCTGCTCATCGTCCCTGTGGTCCTGTTCGTCGTGTCGTTCGTCGCCTTCGCCCTCGGCCGCTTCGCGCCCAGCGACTACGTCCAGATCCAGGCGGGCAACCGCGCATCAGACGAGACGATCGAGCGCATACGCGAAGAACGTGGCCTCAATGACCCGGTACCGGAGCAGTACGCAAGATACATCGGCAACCTGCTTCAGGGCGATTTCGGCACGAGCGCAACCTATCGCGTGCCCGTGGACGACGTACTTCTGCCGCGGCTCTGGGTGACACTCCAGATCAATGTGGTGGTCATCTTCCTGACCTGGCTGATCGCCATCCCGCTCGGCACCTGGGCGGCGCTCAAACGGAACACATGGTTGGACCCTGCTTCGATCGCGGTGTTCCTCTTCTTCTCGTCGGTTCCGGTGCTGGTGTCGACGCCGCTCCTCCAGTTGCTCTTTGCGGCCAAGCTGTCGCTGTTGCCGAGCGGCGGATGGTCGGACGCAACACACTTCGGCATCGACTTAGGGCTGCTCTCGAAGAAGGCGATACTGCCCATCCTGATCTTGACGCTGCCGAGCGTGGCGGGCTTGGCGCGTTATATGCGCGCACAGGTTATCGAAGTGCTTGACCAGGACCACGTGCGAACCGCGCACGCCAAGGGACTCCGCGGCGATGTCGTCGTGATCCGGCACGTCGTCCGCAACGCTCTCCTGCCGATCGTCACGCTGCTCGGATTTGAAATCGCCGCCCTTTTCGCGGGGTCGATCTTCGTCGAAACCCTGCTTGGCATACCAGGCGTCGGCCAGTTCGCGTACGAATCGGTCAATTCGCGGGACTACGACGGCATCATGGCCATCGTTATCCTTGGCTCGACCTTGTTCGTGCTGGCGATGCTGATCGTGGACGTCGCCTATGGGTTCATCGATCCGCGAATCCGCCTCGGCGAGGGTCTGCGGCAGTGAGTGTGTTCGAGGCCGCGGGACCGCTCCCGATTCAGACGCCCACGGCGCGGCGAGTCAGGGTCCTGCGGAGAATCGCCCGGCGGCCGGTGGCAGTCATCGCGATCGCGGTTATCGTAGTTATCTACGGAGCCGGTCTTTTGGCGCCTATTGTTGCCCCCTCCGGGTTCAATGAATCCGACTTGCTTCATCGCAACGAGGGACCGAGTTGGGACCACTTACTTGGCACCGACAACCTGGGCCGAGATCTGCTTTCGCGGGCCATTTGGTCCGCACAGACCACGCTGGTAATTTCGGTGCTTTCGGTGGCGGCGGGTGGCCTCGCTCTGGGTGTCACCCTTGGTCTGCTCGCCGGGTACCTACGGGGGCCGGTGGACTACGTGATCATGAGGCTGGCGGAGATCTTCCACTCGGTGCCAACGCTACTGCTCCTGCTGATAATCAACGCCTCACTGCGAGATCGCGTAGAGGAATGGGGCCAGAGTCTCGACAATCTGACCGGCCAGGAATGGATCGCCGACTACGCGTCGTATTTCCTGGTCCTCGTTGTCCTTTCGCTCTTCGGCTGGCCGGGGATCGCGCGGCTCGTGCGCTCTCAGGTGCTTGCTTTGCGGCAGTCCGAATACGTGACAGCCGCGCTGGCGGCCGGCGCGTCGACGCCGCGAATTGTCTTCCAACATCTGCTGCCGAACGTGAGCAATCTGCTGATCGTCGCGCTCACAATATCGCTTGGTTCGGTCGCGCTGGCAGAAGTGGGGCTTTCGTTCCTCGGCATCGGTATCCGCGATCACCCCACCTTTGGGTTGATGATCTCGGAGGCCGTGGGGTTGAGCAACGTGCGCGAACACCCCCACCTGATCCTCGTGCCGGGGTTCTTCATTTCGGCGCTGGTGCTTTCGATCAATCTGCTGGGTGATCAACTGACCGACGTCCTCTCCCCGCGTCGCCGCTAGATTGATTTGAGCGGCGGTATAATCCGCTGCGATATGGACGGACGTTTCGTGCGGGCGGATACCGCAGACATCGAACGGATATGGCGGGAGCGCTGGGGATTGCCGCTAATTTCCGTGCGGCGCCAGTACGAGCCCGCTGACGTTGAGGGCATGTTCTACGAGGACGAGTGGGGGACGCCGCAGGGGCTGGTCACCTGGCACGTCGATGGCGACGACGCCGAGATCGTCTCGCTGGACGCGTTCGAGCAGGGGCGGCACATCGGCGGGCGGCTGATCGACGCGGCGGAGAACGAGCTGCTGGCACTCGGGGTCAAACGCGTGACGATCGTGACGACGAATGACAATATCCGTGCATTGTCCTTCTACGTGCGCCACGGCTACCGGCTGGTCGCGCTGCACCTCGACGCGGTGGAGGCTGTGCGCAAGGTGAAGCCGAGTGTGCCGCTGACCGGCAATCACAACCTGCCGCTCCAGGACATGCTGGAGCTCGTAAAGCAGTTCTAGTCGGTCATGTCCTCAAACGAGCAAATCACCTTTGAGCCACTGACGGCCGACGATTTTCCCCTGATGCATGCGTGGCTCAACAACCCGGAGGTCTCGCCCTGGTACGGCCTTGGGATGGACAACCGCACGAACCCGACGATTGAGGCCGTGGTCGAGCACTATACGCCGCGCATGCGGGGAGAGTCGCCGACATATCCGTTCACGATCCGGCTCGACGGCCGGCCGATCGGTTACATCCAGTGCTATCGCATCGGCGACTGGTCGGAGTACGCCCGCGATGTCGATGTCGATGACGACGCGTGGGCAATCGATCTCTACATCGGCGAGGACGAGTTCCGTGATCGCGGCCTGGGCGCGCCGATCCTCCAACGGTTCATCGACGAGCAGATCTTCTCGCGGCCGGGCGTGACAGTCTGTCTCATCAGCCCGAAGCCGGACAACACTCGCGCCGTCCGCGCTTATGAGAAGGCCGGCTTCCGATACGTGAAAACCGTGTACGTTCCCCAGGAGGGTGGACACGAGTACGTGATGCGCCTCGACCGCCCGGACTGACTGCCTGGAGCGGCTGCCATTCTGCCTCGTTTGGGCCGAACCCCCGTGCTACAATCGATATGTGAAAGTAACCACGCAACGCCTCCCCGAGAGCCAGGTCCTCCTCGAAATCGAGGTCGATCCGCAGCAAATGGAGCGCTCGATGGACAAGGCCTACCGCAAGCTAGTTCAGCGCATCGACGTCCCCGGCTTCCGCAAAGGCAAGACCCCGCGCGCGATGCTGGAGCGCCACATCGGGCACGAGCGCCTGCTCCAGGAGGCGATCGACATAATCGTCCCAGAAGCGTACAACCAGGCACTTGAAGAACAAGATATCGACGCCATCGACCAGCCGCAGATAGAGATGATCGGCGCCGAGCCCGTGTCGTTCAAGGCGACAGTCCCTGTTCGGCCGACGGTCGAGCTCGGCGACTACAAGTCCCTTCGCGTTCCACTTCCTGCTATCGAGGTGGACGAAAAAGACGTCGAGGAGTCCGTCGAAGAGCTTCGTCGCCGTTACGCGATCCACGAGCCTGTCGAACGCGCCGTCAAGGTCGGCGATATCGTCCGTGCTTCCGTCCGCATCGTCGTCGACGACCGCGAGGTCTATAACGACGACGATGTCGAGTTGCACCTGCGCGCGGGCCGCACGATCCTGCTGCCGGGATTCGTCGAGGCGATCGCCGGCGCGAAGAAGGGCGAGGCGAAAGAGATCGATCTCGTGATGCCGGAGGATGAGGGTGGCCAGCTGGCCGGCAAGACCGTCCACGTGAGCGCCACCGTCAGGGAGATCAAAGAAGAGCGCTTGCCTGACCTCAACGACGAGTTCGCGCAGGGCGCGGGCGAGGGCTTCGCGACTCTGCTCGAACTGCGCGAACGCCTTCGCAATGACATCAAGGAGCGCCAGCAAGCGCAGGCCGATGAGACCTACCACAACGAGATCATCAAGACCCTCGCCGACAGCGCCGAGAAGATCGAGTTCCCGCCGGTCATGGTTGATCGCGAAGTAGAGCGGTTGATCCGCGACCAGGCCCGCCAGACAGGCCAGGACGTCGAGCGCTACCTGGAGCTGGTCAAGCGAACGCCCGGCGAGATCCGCGAGGACCTTGGCCCCGCCGCCACCGAGCGCGTCCGCCGCTCGCTCGCACTCAGCGAACTCGCAGACGCCGAGGCGATCGAGGTCGGCGAGCCGGAAATTGACACCGAGATCGAGACCATCATCAGCCAAGCCACCGCCGGCAACGAGGAGCAGACCGAGCGCTACCGCCGTCTGTTCGACTCAGCGGACGCGCGTGCCTCGCTGGGCCGCTCGCTCCTCACCCGCCACACGATTGAGCGGTTGATGGAGATCGCCGGCCAGGAAGACGGCGCAGCGCCGAAAAAGAAGAAGACCACAGCCGCCGCACGCAAGCCCGCGGTGCCGAAAAAGACAAAAGCAGCAGCCGCAACAGAGGAGGGATCGTGAGCCGCGACATCCAGAACATCATCCCCTACGTCATCGAGCAGAGCGCACGCGGCGAGCGAGCGTTCGACATCTTCTCGCTCCTCCTCAAGGAGCGCATCGTTTTCCTCGGCACGCCGATCGACGACCAGATTGCCAACCTGATCATTGCTCAGCTCCTGTACTTGGACCGCGAGGATCCGGATAAGGATGTCAATCTGTACATCCATTCGCCGGGTGGTGTCGTCAGCGCTGGTCTGGCAATCTACGACACGATGCAGCTGATGCGGTGCGACGTCGCCACAATCTGCGTCGGTAGCTGCGCCAGCATGGGCACCGTGCTCCTCTGCGCGGGCGCCAAGGGCAAGCGCTACGCGCTGCCCAACAGCACCATCCACATCCACCAGGCGATCATCCGCGGCGTCGGCGGCCAGGCCACGGACGTCGAGATCCACGCCCGCGAAGTCCTGCGCCAGAACCAGCTCATCCGCGAGGTCCTCGCCAAGCACACCGGCCAGGAAATAGAGACGATCATCCGCGACACCGACCGCGACTTCTTCATGGACACGAAGCAGGCGAAAGAGTACGGCCTGATCGACGAGATCTTGACGTCGAACGCCGTCGGTCAGCAGCCGGTGGCAGCGGCCGACGGAGCGAAGAGCTAGGACCGGACGATGCCGGCAAAGGGGAGCGGCAGCGGCACGGGCAGCAGCAGGGTTAGCTACAACTGCTCGTTCTGCGGCAAGAACCAGGACCAGGTACGGCGGTTGATCGCCGGGCCCGGCGCCGTCTACATCTGCGACGAGTGCGTCGAGCTTTGCCGTGAGATCATCCAGGAGGATTCGGGCAGCACCGTCAAGCCGAAGCAGCCGCTGCAGCGCGTCCCTCCGCCGAAAGTCATCTACGACCAACTCAGCGAGTACGTAATCGGCCAGGAGCAGGCGAAGAAGGTCCTCTCCGTCGCTGTCTACAACCACTACAAGCGCATCGGCTCGCAGACCGGCGGAGACGTCGAGCTGGAGAAGAGCAACATCATGCTCCTCGGGCCAACCGGCTCCGGCAAGACGCTGCTGGCGCGGACGCTGGCGAGAGTGCTGGACGTCCCGTTCACGATTGCTGACGCGACCGCGTTGACCGAGGCCGGGTACGTCGGCGAGGATGTCGAGAACATCCTGTTGCGGCTGATCCAAGCCGCTGACTTCGACGTTGCGAAGGCGGAGCGCGGCATCATCTACATCGACGAGATCGACAAGATCAGCCGCAAGAGTGGCGACAACCCCTCGATCACGCGCGACGTTTCCGGCGAGGGCGTGCAGCAGGCGCTGCTGAAGATCATCGAAGGCTGCGTCGCCAACGTGCCGCCACAGGGCGGACGAAAGCACCCTCACCAGGACTTCATCCAGATCAACACCGCGAACATCCTCTTCGTCTGCGGCGGCGCCTTCCAGGGCCTCGACGAGATCATCGACAAGCGCATCGGCAAGGGCAGCCGCAAGTTTGGCTTCCGTCCTGCCGTCGCCGAGGTTGACCCTGTCAAGAACGCCGACGAGCTTCTGACGCGCGTCACCCACGACGACCTGCTCCAGTACGGCCTGATCCCCGAGTTCGTCGGCCGCATCCCAGTCGTAGTCTCGCTGCAGGCGCTGGACGGCCAGGCGCTTGTTCGTGTCCTCACCGAGCCGAAGAACGCGCTCGCCCGGCAGTTCGAGGAGTTCTTCTCGCTGGACAACGTCGAGTTGGTCTTCACCGAAGACGCGCTCGCGGCTGTGGCCGAAGAGGCGCTCAAGCACAAGACCGGCGCCCGCGGCCTGCGCACCGTGCTCGAGGAGTGCCTGCTGGATGTCATGTACGAGATCCCTTCGCACGGCGAGATCAAGAAGTGCGTCGTCGACGGCGACGCGATCCACGGCCTGCGCCGGCCGCTCGTCCTCAACCGCTCGGGCCAGGCGCTCGAGATCTGGGGCAAGGACGAAACGACCAAAGAGACGGCGTAGCGGTTCAACGTGGACCTCGACGGGCTTCTGCCGGAGCCGCCGGAAGGATTCAAGGTTTTCGAGGCGCCGCATGATTCCGGGTGGCGACATCGCGCGTGGGCGAAGTATGCCGCCGGATACTCCGGAGGGCGCGTGGCGGTCTGGGTTGCGGAGTCCACGGCCAACCCCATCAAAGTGATCGAACTCAGTGTGGCAACTTTCGACACTCCCTCATTGGCGACGCACGACAATCCCGACGACAAGATCGCCAAGGCGATCGTCAGGGTCGCGGGTGAAGGGGCGTCCCTCTCTGAACTTCCTGATGGAGTTCGGCGGATCAGTTGGGCAGCGGGTGCAGTCCACTTCACTTCGCTTTACAGGCAGGTTCGTCAAGCGGCGATCGAGTGTTTTGCCGTCAGTGACGAGACAGTGGACCCTACGTCGGCCCTCAACGGACTGCACGGCCAGATCGCTGAGAGGCTGCCTGTCATCCCAGATCAGCCGGCGATCACTCCTGGGGTTCGCCAGGCTGCCTTCGGTTTGAGCGTCGGAGTCGCTGCGTATGTGGCGATGGGTCTGATCACTAGCCAGCTCGACCAGCAAGACATGAGGACTCCGATGGTGTTTGCCGCCATCGCTGCCTGGTTTGCTTGGGGTTACTGGGCTAGGTCGCGTGGCCTCCGACGGGCCGTCGAACAGGGTGACCAGACCGGAGCCATTCGCAAGGCACTTACATCGCTCGGCATCTCGTTGCCGAACAAGTAACCGTTCTAGGCGACGCGACTGCGAAGGCACGAGTCGCGCCCCTCACCGTGCTATCCTTTTCTGACAATGCCAAAACGCCGGCTAGACACGCTCCTGGTTGAACGTGGGCTCGCTGAGAGCCCCGAGAAGGCGCAGGCGCTTGTGATGGCGGGGAAGGTGCGGGTGAACGAGCGTCCGGCGCCCAAGGCGGGCGTGCTGGTGGCTGAGGACGCCTCGCTCGACGTCGCGCAGTCGTCCAGGTACGTGGGACGAGGGGGCGACAAGCTGCAGCGAGCGCTTGAGGCGTTCGACATCGATCCGACTGGCTTGGTGGCGGCTGACGTGGGCTCGTCTACCGGCGGGTTCACGGATTGCCTGCTGCAGCACGGGGCATCTCGCGTCTATGCGATCGATGTTGGGCGCGGGCAACTCGACTACACGCTGCGCCAGGACCCGCGTGTTGTCGTCATGGAGGGCGTGAACGCGCGGGAGCTGACGCTCGACGAGCCCGTGGACATCGCCGTTGTGGACGTGTCGTTCATCTCGCTGAGGACGGTGCTGCCGGCGGTGGCGTCGAACCTCAATCGGGGCGTGGGGCCGCAGCAACCTCGACCAACCTCGCCAGTTGAGCCAGAACCACCGGAGGGTCGAGGTTGCTGCGCCCCCACAGCATCTGCTAAGGGCACGATCGTTGCTCTGTTCAAGCCGCAGTTCGAGGCAGAGAAGATTGAGGTCCCGCGCGGCGGCGTGATCAAGACGCCGCTTCTCCACGCGACCCTGATCGGACGCTTTGCGCGCTGGTGTACTGAGAACGGCTTCCGCATCCTCTCGATGACCTCCTCGCCGATCCTCGGCGCTGAGGGCAATCGCGAGTTCCTGTTCTGGCTACGGCCAGCCGGAATGCAACCTCGAAACCCGAGACGAGTGGTCCGGCCGGTCAGGGCTGGGGCCCTGACCCACGGGAAGACGGCAGGGGGGCGCCGGCGATGAAGAAGGTCGGCATCTTCGTGCACTCGCGGTCGTCGGCGGCGCAGACGCTGTCCACCGATGTCAGCGCGTACCTGAAGTCTCAGGGCGTTGCAGATGTCTGGCTCAGCTCGGACTGGGACGACTCATCGCTGCACGCGGACCTGCCCGGCACTGAACTGCTGATCTGTCTGGGTGGCGACGGCACGGTGCTGCGGGCGGCGCGGTCGGTCATCCCGCACGAGATTCCGATTCTTGGTGTGAACATGGGCCGGCTTGGTTTCCTGGCTGAGGTACGCCCGGACGAGTTAATGGCGTCGATCCCGCGGGTGCTTTCCGGTGACTTTCGCCTGGAGAACCGGGCGATGCTCCAAGCCAGCATCCCGTCCTGGGGTGCCACCTACTATGCGCTGAACGATGTCGTAGTAGGTCGTAGGACAGTCAGCAGACCGGTGTACGTGGAAGTCTGGGTCAACGGCTCGCGTCTCGCCATCCACCGCTGCGACGCTGTGATCGTCGCAACGGCTACAGGCAGCACGGCGTACTCGCTTTCCGCCGGGGGGCCGATCCTGCATCCGGAATCGGCGGACATGATCATCACGCCCGTATCGACGCACATGGCGGCGGCGCGGCCGGTAGTGTTGCCGCCCGATACGCAAGTGACGCTTTCCGTGACCGCCGACAAGGATGCCGTCGTCAGCATCGATGGTCAGATCGACCGCGACCTGGACTCCGGCGACTCTGTGAACATCTGCCGTAGCGTCCACCTTGCGCGCTTCGTCCGCTTCTCCGACCCGGACGAGTACTATGCGCTCCTCTCCGAACGCCTCGACTGGCTGCGTGTCCTGCGGGCGACGGATAACCCCGAACTGTTCGACCTCGGCGGTATCGCCACGCCGCAGTCGTCGTGAGCGACCGCGAGCCGGGTACAGAGCGCGTCGTCGCGAGCCGGCGCATTTACGACGGCCGCATCTGTAACCTCCGCATCGACACCGTCGAACTCCCAGACGGCCGCCAGGCCGCGCGCGAGATTGTGGAGCACGATCCTGTAGCGGTGATTGTCCCTGTGCACGACAACGGTGACGTTGTGCTCGTCCGTCAGTTCCGGCTCGCGATCGGCAGGGTGATGCTGGAAGTGCCGGCCGGCGTGCTGGATCCGGGCGAGGATATCGAGGCGGCGGCGCAACGTGAGCTGCAGGAAGAGACCGGACTGCGGGCGCGGACGATGACACCGCTCGGCGGGGTCTACGCCTCACCGGGCTTCCTCACGGAGTATATGCACCTGTTCCTTGCCGAGGGGCTCGAGGACGCGCCGCTTGAGCCGGACGAAGACGAAGACATCGTTGTCCGGCGGATGCCGCTATCGCAGGCGTTGGCGCTCATCGATTCCGGCGGCATCGTCGACGCGAAGAGCGTCTGCGGGTTACTGCTCGTTGCGCGCCGACGCGCGTAGGCCACGCCAAGGTCACACGAAGGTTACATTGAACGAAATAGGCAACGTTGATAGAATTGCGGCGGATTGAAGGGAATGTTCGATAGCTGGAAGGCGACTGAATGGCCCAGGCACAACGCACCGTAGCTCCCCCGCACCGGCTCGGCTTTCTGCGCACCCTCCGCACCGACGCCTGGTGGTTCGAGCCGGCGCTGGTCGGCATTGGGCTCACGATCTTTCTCGGCTATTTGACAGTCAGCGCCTTCCTCGACGGATGGGAGTATGAGATCGGCCCCTACCTGACGCCGGTCTTCGAGCCGAAGTTGCACGGCGCGTTCGATGCCTGGTACTTCTCGCCGGCGCTGCTGATCCTCTGGGCGCCGGTCGGCTTCCGCGCGACGTGCTATTACTATCGGCGCGCGTACTACCGTTCATACTTCCTCAGCCCGCCGGCCTGCGCCGTGGGTGACGCGCTGCCAAAGTACAGCGGTGAGTCGACCTTCCCGCTGATCCTCCAGAACCTACACCGCTTCTTCATGTACGCCGCACTCGTGTTCGTGCCGCTCCTCTGGATCGGCGCGATCAAGAGCTTCTACAACACTGAGGGCATGATTGACGGACATGTAGCGGAGACCGGATGGGGCATCGGGCTCGGCTCGATCGTGCTATGCGTCAATGCCACGCTGCTGATGATGTACACGTTCAGCTGTCACTCATTCCGTCACTTCGTCGGGGGTGGCATCGACTGCTTCAGCTGCAGCAACTTTGCGAAGACCCGGAAGCACATCTGGGACCGCGTGACAATCTGGAATGAGCAGCACCGCACGTGGGCATGGGCGAGCCTGATCTGGATCGTCTTCACTGACGTCTACATCCGCCTTGTCGCCAACGGGCATATCACTGACCCCAACACGTGGTCGGGATTCTAAGTAGTGGACAGTGAACAGTGGAGAGTGAACAGTCTAGGGTACGGTCACATCGCGACCTCGTGGTGTGGCAGAAGTCGATGGATCTCGTCGATATGACCTACGCTATAGCTCGACGTCTTCCAGCAGAGGAGATATATGGCCTGCGCTCGCAGATGACCCGGGCGGCTGTATCTGTGGCCGCCAACATTGCCGAAGGATCAACGAGGACGACGTCCAAGGACTTCGCAAACTTCCTTTCCACCGCCAAGAGTTCTCTCATGGAGCTCGAAACTGAACTGACTGTCGCGCGACGCCAGAACTTCATCTCGGAGGCTCAAGCCGCTCCGAGCTTCGCCCTCATAGTCGAAGTAAGTAAAATGCTCACAGCCTTGCGGGCACGAATGCTCGCAAGCGGAAAACGCTAAATGCTGTCCCCTGTTCACTGTCGACTCTCCACTAGGGCCCATGGCTGAGTACGAAACGCACGAGTACGACGTCCTAGTGGTGGGCGCTGGCGGGGCAGGCCTTCGCGCCGCGATCGAGGCTTCAGCGAAGGGCGCCCGCACGGCGTTGGTCTGCAAGTCGCTGCTCGGCAAGGCGCATACTGTGATGGCCGAGGGCGGCATCGCGGCGGCGCTGGGTAACGTCTATGCCGAGGACAACTGGCAGGTCCACTTCCGCGACACGATGCGCGGGGGCAAGATGCTCAACAACTGGCGCATGGCCCAGCTCCACGCGCAGGAGGCGCCGGAGCGTGTCCATGAGCTTGAGGCCTGGGGAGCGCTCTTCGACCGTACCAAGGACGGGCGCATCCTCCAGCGCGCTTTCGGCGGCCACAAATACGACCGCCTCGCGCATGTCGGTGACCGCACCGGCCTAGAGATGATCCGCACGCTCCAGCAGCATGCCGTTCACCAGGGCATCGACGTATACATGGAGTGCACGATCGCTCGGTTGCTGAAGGACGGCGACCGCATCTCCGGCGCCGTCGGCTACTGGCGCCAGAGCGGCGACATGGTGCTGTTCAGGGCGAAGGCGGTCGTGCTGGGGACCGGGGGCACCGGCAAGGCGTTCAAGATCAACTCGAACTCCTGGGAGTACACAGGTGATGGCCATTCGCTGGCCTACTGGGCGGGCGCTGATCTTATCGACATGGAGTTCATCCAGTTCCACCCGACGGGCATGGTCTGGCCACCCAGCGTGCGCGGCATCCTCGTCACGGAAGGCGTACGCGGCGACGGTGGGACCCTCACGAACTCCGAAGGCAAACGCTTCATGTTTGACTACATCACGGACTACTTTCGTGCTGAGACCGCAGAGACGATCGAAGAAGCCGACAAGTGGTACGACGACAAGCTGAACCACCGCCGCACGCCCGACCTCCTGCCCCGCGACGAGGTCGCCAGGGCGATCAACTCTGAGGTGAAAGCAGGGCGCGGCAGCCCGCACGGGGGCGTTTTCCTGGACATCGCCTCACGGCGGCCGGCCGACTACATCAAGCGGGCGCTGCCCAGCATGTACCACCAGTTCAAGCAGCTCGCCGATGTCGATATAACCGCGACGCCCATGGAAGTCGGTCCGACGATGCACTACACGATGGGCGGCGTCCGCGTCGACCCGGACACGGCAGCCGCGACCGTGCCCGGCCTCTTTGCGGCGGGCGAGTGCGCGGGGGGCATGCACGGCGCCAATCGCCTCGGCGGCAATTCGCTCTCGGACCTCCTGGTGTTCGGCCGGCGGGCGGGCATGGGCGCGGCGGACTACGCGCTAGGCCTCGGATCCCAGCCTGAGGCCAGCACCGGCGATGCCGACACCATGGCTGACGAGATGACGGCGTGCCTCGACCGCGAGGGCGGCGAGAACCCCTACGCGATTCAGTCCGACCTGCAGGACATGATGCACACGCTGGTCGGCATCATCCGCACAGGCGTTGAGCTTGACCGAGCCCTCGGCGAGATCGAGAAACTGAAGGAACGCGCGCAGAGGACAAGCGTGCCCGGCGGCCGGGCGTACAACCCGGGGTGGCACCTGGCGATGGACCTCCGGTCGCTACTCACCGTCTCGGAGGGGATCGCACGCGCGGCGAAGGAGCGCACGGAGAGCCGCGGCGCCCACACTCGGGACGACTATCAGAAGACCGATCCGGAATGGGGCAAGTGGAACCTTTCGTTGAGCCAGGGTACGGACGGTTCGATGAAGCTGGACAAGACACCGCTGCCGGAGATGCCAGCCGAACTTGCGAGCCTCTTGGAGGAGGCGAAGGTATGACGCAAGTCACCCTCAGCATCTTCCGCGGCGACGCGAACGGCGGGGGGTTCGTCGACTATACGGTCGAGATGGGCGAGGGACAGGTCGTGCTGGATGTCATCCACACCGTGCAGGCGACCCAGGCTGGCGACCTGGCAGTGCGCTGGAACTGCAAGGCCGGCAAGTGCGGCTCGTGCAGCGCCGAGGTCAACGGCAAGCCCTGCCTGATGTGTATGACCCGCATGAACACGCTGGACACCAGCCAGCCGGTCACGGTCGCGCCGATCAAAACATTTCCCTTGATCAAGGACCTAGTTACTGACGTTTCGTTCAACTATGAGGTGGCGAAGCGAATTCCGGCGTTCACCCCGCGTGCTCCGGACGCCCCCGACGGCACATACCGCATGCAGCAGATTGACATCGAGCGCGGGCAGGAGTTCCGCAAGTGCATCGAGTGCTTCCTCTGCCAGGACGTTTGCCACGTAATCCGCGATCATCCCGAGAACAAGCCGGACTTCATGGGGCCGCGTTGGTTCGTGCGCCTGGCGGAGCTTGAGATGCACCCTCTGGACACGGCCGACCGCACGGAGTTCATTCGCAAGGCCGGCGGCATTGCCTACTGCAACATCACGAAGTGCTGCACAGAGGTCTGTCCGGAGAACATACACATCACGGACAACGCGATCATCCCGCTGAAAGAGCGGGTTGCCGACAAGTACTACGACCCGTTCAGGTGGATCTTCGGCAAGCTAACGGGGTAGTATTCTGGTGGACTCCAGAGGGTGAGCAGCGACTTCGCTTTACAAGCTGAGGTGGGGGGCATACGATCCAAGCGATTGTTGGGTGAGTTATGAAGACAGTAGTAGTCTTGGTCATTGTCTTAGGTGTGGTCGTTGGTGCTTCTGGTATGTTTCTGATCAAACAGGAGGACACTAGTGCTACGCTACAGCATCCCCTCGTTGCACCAGTCGATTCCGAAACCGGTCCTGTGGATCACGTTCACACTGAGGATGAGCCTTTGGAGATGCAGAGAGTAGCAGCCATCGGATTCTCGCAGGCTGAGGATGCGTTACCCCAAGCGCTTGACAAGTCTCCGTTCCCCGTTCACGTCCCCAACTACATACCGGATGGCTTAAGCCTGGAGCGCTTTAGTCTAAGCACGTTTGGGAGTTCAGATGCTGCCCTGGACCTCTACTACACAATCGCCGACACCACTGTCATTCCTCGGCCGGCAGTCCATGTGTGGCAAACGAACCGAGCGTACGTCGTTCCCGGCGAGCCGTTGCAGCAGGCAAGCGAAGACGGCAGCTTTTCCATCGATGGCAATATCTGGTCATATTGGCTTCTAGCCTATCCGCAACCAGACGGGCACGTATCGGAACTCTATAACGCTGAGACCACGCTCGCTAATGGCATCTCAATCACTGTCGATGTGAGGGCGGGATATGATCCTAGCCCGGCTCAACGCGAAGCTACCTTTGAAGATCTCCAGCTCGTGATTGCCTCGCTCGAAGTCGCAGATTAGTATCTTGCGCTCCCTATGAGGTGCCGGAGAGCCCTAGTCCAGCGGCGGCGCGGCTTCCACAGCTGACTCCGCCGCCCGCGCTTCCACCGGCGCCTCGTCCTCAGCCAGCTCCTCCGCTGCCAGGACGTCCTTGAGCGCCCTCAGCGCGACCTCAATCTGAGCTTCGTCCGGCGGCTTCGTTGTGATCGCCTGGAGAGCGAGGTTCGGCCACATCAGGATCTTGGTGATCGGGTTCGATTCGAATGCGCCGCCGAGGCGGATCACTTCGTAGGAGATCGCGGCGATTACCGGGATCAGGACGATGCGCGAGACGACTCGTAGCCAGAGGTCGGGCTCGCCGACGGCGGCGAAGACGATGATGCTGACGACGACCACTGTCAGCAGGAAGCTTGTGCCGCAACGGACGTGCGCGGTGGGGTGGCGCTGAACGTACGCGGGCTCGAGTGGTTCGCCGGCCTCGAGGGCGTGAATGCTCATGTGCTCGGCACCGTGGTATTCGTAGACGCGCCGGATGTCCGGCATGAAGCCGATCACGCCGACGTAGCCGATGATCACCGCAAGGCGGATTAGCCCTTCGATGACGATTACGAGCAGATTGTTGTCGAGCAGGTCGTGCAGCAGGTTGGCGAGCAGCAACGGCCCAGCGAAGAAGATGCCGCCGACCAGGAACAAAGAGACGACGGCGACTGTCCACATTGGGCCTGAGGCCGCTTCCTTGTCTTCCTCCCCCAGCTGCACGCTTGATGCCCAGATCAGGGCGCGGAGGCCGAGCGCCAGGGTCTCCCAGAGGACGATCGCGCCGCGGACGAAGGGGATGTGGCGGACAGGGCCTGTGTAGATGCCGCGCAGGGTGTCCTGGCGGGTGACGATCTCGCCGTCGGGGCGGCGGCAGGCGATCGCCATCGTCTTCGGCCCGCGGATCATCACGCCTTCGATAACCGCCTGGCCGCCGTAGTAAACCTTCTTGTTTGGCATGGCTCGTGACAAGGATAACAAAGAGGCCCCGGTTACCGGGGCCTCTGCTGTTTCGATTGAGTGCGGTTACTTCATGCCGTAGCGGCGCTTGAAGCGCTCGACGCGGCCGGCCGTGTCGACGATACGGTGCTCGCCGGTGAAGAACGGGTGGCAGTTGCTACACACCTCGATCTTGATTTCGGGCCGCGTGGCGCGCGTCTCCCAGCGGTTGCCGCAGGCGCAGGCGATTACAGCGTCTACGTACTCGGGGTGAATCTTGGTCTTCATCTGGTTCTCTGGTCCTTTTCCTTGGTCTGTGCTGTTAGCTCTGGCTTTCGGACGCCAGCACGCTAACCTGCTTGCGTCCGTCCTTGGCGTAAGGCGTGAACTTCACTTTGCCGTCGGACATCGCGAAGATCGTGAAGTCGCGGCCCATGCCGACGTTCAAGCCGGGGTGGATCCTGGTGCCGCGCTGGCGGACGATGATCGTCCCCGGGCGCACCACCTCTCCATCATACCGCTTAACGCCGAGGCGCTTGCCGTGCGAGTCTCTGCCGTTCTTGGCGCTGCCGCCGCTCTTCTTGTGTGCCATCTGTTACTCCTCGGCCTCGTCCGTTGCTTCTTCGGGCGCCGGCGCCTCAGTCTCCGGCTCGAGCGCCGGCTTGTCGGCTTCAGTGGTGGCCTTGGCCTTCGGGCCGCGGCGTGGGCGTGCCGGCTTCTCAGTGGTGGCCGGCTTCCGCGCCCGGCGGGCCTTCGGGGCTTCGGCTTCCGGCGCCTCGGCCGCTGGCGCTTCTGCCTCGGCGACTTCCGCCGTAGGCTCAGCGGCGACGGCTTCGATCTCGACGGGCTCGGCCTTCGGTTTGCGGACGCGCTTGGGCGCGGTGCTCTTCGGCCGCTCGGGCGCATCGGTGAACGTACCGCCGGATGTCACGATCTCCTGGATCTGAAGGCGGGTGTAGTCCTGGCGGTGGCCCTGCTTGCGGCGGTAACGGGTCTTGTTCTTGTACTTGAAGACGAGAATCTTGTCGCCGCGGCCATGCTCGATGATCTCTGCGACAACCTTGGCGTTCGCAACTTCCGGCGAACCGATGCTGACATCGCCGTTGCCGCCGACGAGCAGCACACGCAGGTCGACCTTCGACCCGACGTCGGCTTTGATGCGCTCGACGTCAAGCAACTGGTGCGGTTCGACACGGTACTGCTTGCCGCCGGCGCGAACTATCGCGTAAATGGGAATCCTCCACGTTGCGAGACGACCCACGCGGGCCGTCTCACTGCAATCATTCTGATTTGGCCAAGCATCCGCCAACGGCGAATTTCAGGCTCACGAAGTGTGATTGTATAGCCCCGGAACGCCGTGTGTCCAGCTATGGATCGAGGCGGTCGAGCCGTGAAGGGGCTTCCCAGGCGAGACCGGGCTTCGGCGGCGAGACGGGCTTCTGCGGCTCCGGTGTCTCGTCCACTGTCGCCGGCTTCTCGTCATCCGTATGTGTCTTGCCGGGCGCGCCGGTGCCGGTGAGGACGCCCATCAGGATTTCGCCCTCGATCGTCTCATGCTCAAGGAGAGTGGCGACGATCGAGTCCACCTTCTCGCGGTGCTCGTTGAGCAGTTTCTTAGCGGTGTGGTACGCCTTGTCGATGATCTGACGGACTTCTTCGTCGATCTCTTCGGCGACCTTCTCGCTGTAGTTGCGCGTTTCGGAGATCTCGCGTCCCAGGAACACCAGCTCTTCCTTGCGGCCGAAGGTACGAGGGCCGAGGCGCTCGCTCATGCCCCACTGAGTAACCATCTGGCGCGCCAGGCTCGTCGCTTTCTGCAGGTCGTCGGATGGGCCGGTCGTCGACTCGCCGAAGACCATCTCTTCGGCAACAAGGCCGCCCATCAGCGCGGCGAGCATGTCCTGAAACTGCGACCGCGAGTATAGATGGCGGTCCTCTTCCGGCAGGAAGCGGGTGAAGCCGCCGGCCATGCCGCGGGAGACGATGCTGATCTTGTAGGGCGGGTCGGCGTTCGGCAGCAGATAGCCGACCAGCGCGTGGCCGGCCTCGTGATATGCGATGATCTCGCGTTCCTTCTTGCTGATCACGCGGCTGCGACGCTCCGGGCCTGCGATGACGCGGTCCACAGCCTCGTCCAATTCGGCCATCGTGACCTTCTTTTTGCCGCGGCGGGCGGCGAGGATCGCGCCCTCGTTGACGAGGTTCGCGAGGTCGGCACCGGAGAAACCGGGCGTCTGCTTAGCGACCGTCTCCAGGTTAACGCTGCTGTCCAACGGCTTGCCCTTGGCGTGCACGTTGAGGATCGCGGCGCGGCCCTTGATGTCGGGCCGGTCCAAGACGACCTGGCGGTCGAAGCGACCGGGCCGCAGGAGCGCCGGGTCGAGGATGTCGGGGCGGTTGGTGGCCGCGACGACGATGACGTTAGTGTTGGTGTCGAAGCCGTCCATCTCGACGAGGATCTGGTTTAGCGTCTGCTCGCGCTCGTCGTGGCTGCCGCCGAGGCCCGCGCCACGGTGGCGGCCGACGGCGTCGATCTCGTCTACGAAGACGATGCAGGGTGAGTTTCGTTTGGCCTGGTCGAACAGGTCGCGTACGCGGGACGCGCCGACGCCGACGAACATCTCGACGAATTCGGAGCCAGAGATCGAGAAGAATGGGACGCCAGCCTCGCCGGCGACGGCCTTGGCGAGTAGTGTCTTGCCAGTGCCGGGCGGGCCGACGAGCAAGACTCCCTTCGGGATGCGGGCACCGAGCGCGGCGAACTTTTCGGGGTACTTCAAGAATTCGACGACTTCCTTCAGCTCGTCTTTCGCTTCTTCGACGCCTGCGACGTCGAGGAACGTGACGCTGGGCCGCGTGCCGCTGAACATGCGGGCGCGGCTCTTGCCGAAGTTCATCGCCTGGTTGTTGGAACCCTGCGCCTGGCGCAGGAAGAAGAAAATGATCGCGATAATGAAGATAATGGGCAGGAAGTTGAGCGCGATTCCGAGGAATCTCATCAAGGAGCTGGTCTCCTTGATTTCGATGTCCGGATACTCGTCTGATCCGGGCTGAACACCGTTGTCCTGGAGGAGCTGGCGAACTGTGTCGCCCTCTTCCATCTTCGTCGTGTATTTGATGTCGTCGCCGGTGAGCTCGTAATCAAGCGTCCGGTCGTCGACTTTTACCTTCGTGACTTCGCCGGCCTTGGCCAGCGAAATGAATTGGCTGAGGTCCTGTTTCTCTTCCTTTTCGCCGCCGGTGTTGAGGACCGTAAACACGATCGCCACCACGGCAACCAGGATGACCAAGTAGATGAAGCTGTTTCGAAGCCAGCGTCCGTACATTCAGGCTCTTTCTCTAGGCGATTTCAGGCAGTCTGGCGACGTACCCTCTCTATGTGGATTGTACCATAGGGCCGAGGTGCGCTCGGTCCCACTTAGTCTGACGGAGCCTGCGCGGAATGGTTACAGTCAATCGTCGGATGCAAGCTTGCCGGATTGCGCCCAGTTCTCCTTCTCGATGTCCTCGAATACGACGATCGTCGCTTCCGGCGTGGTGTGCGCGATGTTCACCATGGCGTCGGTGATTACCCGCGCCAGCTCCTTCTTCTGAGCCTGCGTCCGCCCCGACCACATCTCTACTCGAACGATCGGCATATGCCTGCCTCCTGTGTTGTACGATTCGCCCTGGGTCGCCATCACGGTAAGGGAACAGGGAACTGGGAACAAGGAACATAGCCCTCAATCAATTGGCAAACGGATTACTCACGTTGACAGATCCCGCACCACACCCTAGCATAGCCGCAACGATGGCTTCCGGCCGGGCTGACTTCTCCTTCGAGCGCCGCCTATGGCTGGACGACGTGTCCTTCATCGCCGGGATCGACGAGGTCGGCCGGGGGCCCCTGGCGGGTCCTGTCGCAGCCGGCGCGGTCGTCTTTGCCCCTGGTGCGCGCTTTCGCTGGCTGAAGAATGTCAACGACAGCAAGCAGGTCCCCCGGGCGTTGCGCGAGGAGCTGGCGGAATTGATCTGGGATAAGGCACTCGCTGCCGCCGTCGGATTCGTGTCCGTCGAGACGATCGACCGCATAGGCATCGCCGAGGCCTCCCGCCAGGCGATGCTCAGCGCGATCAGCGACCTCTGCGTGCGTCCCCACCACCTGCTCCTCGACGCCTTCCCCTTGCGGGCGTGCCGCGTCGAGCAGACGCCGATCATCAGGGGTGACTCCACATCGCTTTCGATCGCCGCCGCCTCGATCATCGCCAAGGTCGCCCGTGATCGGCTGATGACCGCGCACGGCGAGCGCTATCCCGCTTACGGCTTCAGCGGTCACAAGGGTTACTATACGCCGGAGCATATCCAGGCGATTCGCGACGTCGGGCCCTGCGAGCTGCACCGGCGCTCGTTCTCGCCGGTCAAGGAGATGCTGCTCGGCGAGCAACTCGAGCTGATGCCGCTGCCGGAGCCAGAACCGGCGCTCGTCGCCGTGCTCTAGGCGACTCGCCTACCGCGCATCGGGTTTCGCTATAATCGGCGACGTTACAAGAAGGGAGCCCGCGATGCCCACCGTCAACTCCGTCTCCGGCCCGATCGACACCGCCGATCTCGGCTTCACGCTCATGCACGAGCACGTCGTCATCCATTCCCCCGGCGTCAGGGAGAACTTCCCGGTGTTCGACCGCGCTGCCGCACTTTCAGACTCCATCCAGAAGCTGAAGGACGTGCAGAAGCGAGGCGTGAAGACGATGGTCGACCTTACGCCGGGGAGCTGGCGCGACATTCCGTTCGTGAAAGACGCAGTCAAGGGCAGCGGCATGCAAGTGATCGTCGCCACGGGCATCTACTGGGACGTCCCGCACTATTTCAGCGCCCAGAGCGGCCGTTCCGTGGAGCACATCGCCGATCTCTTCGTCCGCGACATCATCGAAGGTATCATGGCCACCGGCGTCAAGGCGGGTATCATCAAGTGTGCGACCGATGAGCCCGGCGTGACACCGGACGTGCAGCGCATTCTCCAGGCGGCCGCGAAAGCCCACCGCGCCACCGGTGTCCCGATCTCGACGCACACCCATGCAGCGAGCGAGGTCGGTCTAAAGCAGCAGGACGTTTTTGAGAGCGAAGGCGCCGATCTCGGTCGCATCGTCATTGGTCACAGCGGGGACACCGAGGACACAGGATACCTGAGGAAGATCTGCGACCGCGGATCGTTCATCGGTATGGACCGCTTCGGAATCGATATCTTCCTGCCGACCGCCCAGCGCGTGGCTACGATCAAGAAGATGTGTGACCTAGGCTATGCCAACAAGATGGTGCTCTCCCACGATGTCTCGTGCTACTTCGACTGGGTCGATCCTCCCCTGCTGCCGAAAGTCCTGCCGAACTGGCACTTCAATCACATCCCGGATGACGTACTGCCCGCACTCCGCGAAGCGGGCGTCAGTGAAGCCGATGTCACGGCGATGACCGTCGACAACCCGCGGCGCATCTTCGAGATGCAGGGCGCGTATTGACGGCGAGGAACGCGGAACTGGGAACCGGGAACAGGGACAACGGCCGCCGCGCTCTGGGCGAACTCGGCGAGCGCCTCGCCGCTGAGCACCTGGCGGCCAAAGGCTACACCGTCCGTGAGCGCAACTTCCGGACGGCTGCGGGCGAAATCGACATCATTGCCGAGGCCGCCAATGTGCTGACCTTCGTGGAGGTACGCTGCCGCCGTGGGCCGGCGATGGGGACCGCGGCGGAGTCGCTGTCGCCTGCCAAGCAGCGCCGGATGGTTGCGATGGCCGAGGCGTATGGCCAGGCGCGCGAGGGCCTGCCAGAGCAGTGGCGGATCGATGTGATCGCGATCGACTTCGCCGGAGATGGCCGTCTGCTCTCGCTGGAGCACTACGAGAACGCGGTCGAAGGGTGAATAACCTGGAACCGCGGTTTCGGCCGTAGCCGCAGAGCTTCTAGCTCTGCCTCCAATCGCGACGACCGATCACAGTGCCAGATCATCACTAAACGGTACGAACGCCACGCTAGTACCAAGCGTCGCACTGTTGCAGAGTGTCTCGCCGCTTGCAAGTCATTTGGGCAGGCCTGAAGGCGCTGCGGCTACGCCGGCTCGCACCTGGCGACTTGAATTGTCCGTCGCGATGTCATTTAGGCAGGCCTGCAGGCGCTGCGGCTACGTATGTGAGCGCAGGGAACGAATGATGGCCCGCGGGCGTACAATAACCACACGCTGATCGTGGGAGGTGGGCGAGATTGACCGCGTTGCTGAAGGAGCGCGGGTTCGCCGCGGGATATGGGCTGATGCTGCTGGGCGTATTTGTCCTGCTGGACGGGTTCGCCGTTGACGCGTGGTTGCACGGACGAGACGAAACGCTGGCGGCCCGTGAGGGCCTCTTCACGCTGAGCAACCCCGGCCACCTGCTCATCTTCATCGGCCTCGCCGTCACGATCCTGGGCGCCTGCATCGGGCCCTACAGCCGGTGGGTGCTGGGCAAGCGCTCCGTTGCGCTCTCGCTTCTGGTGCCGGTTGCGGCGATCGTCATCGCCGGCTCCAGCTCTGCTGCCTTCGCCACCGCCGTCAACAACATGTCGCACGAGGACGAGGGTCACGTGCACGACGCGTCCGCGGCTGTGTCGGATGCCCACACGGATACGGCCACGCACGGCGGGGGCCTGAGCGCCGCTTTGCACCACGGCCATATGGCGCACGTCCTGCGCGACAACCAGGCGACCGTTGCGCTGGCGGAGTCGACGATGCACGAGCCGGCGAACAATCAGACGGTGACGGCCGAGAACCTCGCCTTCGCTGAGCAGTTCTTGGTTGACGCCCGCGCCGGCACCGAGAAGTACCAGAACGTGGCGGTCGCGGAAGCTGAGGGTTACCTGCGCATCACGCCCGACTTACCGCTAATCGGCGCGCACTTCTTCAAGGATGGCCTGGAAGGGCTAGATCCGGCACACCCATCGATCCTGCTTTATCAGGACGACGGCGCGGACGGTTGGAAGCTCGCCGGGATGTCGTACACGCTGCCGAAGACCTTCGGCGATGACGTTCCGCCTGAAACCGGGCTTGGCGGGCTGGCCGGCTGGCACTACCACTCCAACCTCTGCTTCCTCGCGGGCGGCGGGGTGACGATTGCCTTCAACGAGGGGGACTGTGGCGGTGTCTTTGTCCAGGAGACGGGCTGGCTGCTGCACGTGTGGGCATGGCTGGACAGCCCCGAGGGTGTCTTCAACCACGCGAACAGCCTGCTTCAGTAGGCCAGAGCGGGCTAGTCGTCGCCCAGGGCGGGTGTGGCGCGCAACTTCGCCGTCTTCTGGGTGCGGCGGCTGCTGTCGAATAGTGTGCCGCGGGTGGCGCCCTGGACGACGGCCTTGAGGAACGCCGGCTTGTCGTTGTCGACGAGCGAGCAGCGGAACGCGCAGCCGACAGAGCACCCTTCCTCGCAGCCCTTCTTCGTTTTGGCGTTGGCGTCGAGATCGGCCTTGGTGTACTCGAGGATCGGTTTCTGGTAGTGGCCCAGCTGGGAAGCGCAGAGCTGGACATCGCCATGCTCGTCGACGTAGAGGTAGCGCGCGCCGGCTTTGCAGGTCCAGTCGGGCGTCTCACCCGCAAGCAGCTTCTTGCCATACTCGTAGTCGAGGAAGGTGAACGGCTTGCCGTTCTGGTAGAAATTCTCGTATAGCTCGACGTACGGCTCGCCCTTGATCGTGATGTAGCCCTTGGCGTTGTGGATCAGATTCACCGACATCCGGAAGCCGAACGCCTGCACCTCGCGCATCAACTCCTGGAAGTCGTCCTTTGAGGAGTCGCAGAGCACTGCCGTCACGTGCACGTCGAACTTGGCGAGCCGCGCCAGCCGCTCGAGACGGGTCTTGAGGGAGCGAAACGACTTCTGGATGTAGCGCGACGGGTCCGCGTGCAGGGTATCGATGGAGACCGTCAGGTTGTTCAGGCCAGCCTCGTTCAGTGACTCGATGACGCCGTTGCGGAGAAGGAAACCGTTGGTGACGATGCTGACGTTGGACTTGCGGCCCGCGTAGCGCACGATCTCCGCGACGTCCGGATGCATCAATGGCTCGCCGCCGAGGAGCGTGATGTTGATCGAGCCGAGGCGGTGGAGGGCGTCGATGCGCTCTTTCAGGTCTTCCAGTGGCACGGGCTGCGAGAAGTTGTCGAACTCGCTGCAGTAGCCGCAGGACAGATTGCAGCGGCGGGTGACGATCAACTGGGCATCGAGCGGGGAGTTGGAAAAGAGAACGCGGGGGACGGCCTGGAGCAGGTTCTTAATCTGCAAGAGGGCGGGTCCTTGCAGCGCGCGGGGTGCTCTTCACGTCGTTAGGAATTATGCGGTGTGCAGCGTCCTCTGTCCACGCGACTCGCGGGGTTCGTAGGCAACGCCGCAGAACCAGTACATCCACGACACCCAGCCCTTCTCGCGGGCGTCTTTGCTATCCGGCGAGACGATGCGGGTCGCCAGCTTCTTGGCGCCGACAGCGATGCCGAGCCCGATCATCATGACGACGAACCCGGCAAAGGCGTCGATGATGTAGTGGTTGCCTGTGAGAACGATGTCCGCCAGCATGATGCTGGGCATGATGACCGCGAACGCCCTCACGAAGAAGTTCCTCGTCGCGAGCCACATCGCGATGCCTGCAAGCGCGTTCCAGCCGATGTGCATGCTGGGGAAGGCGGCGTATTCGTTTACAAACTCCCCCGGCGTCCAGGGCCGACCGGTGTTGTACTGGTCGAATACGGTATCGACGAAGTTGTAGCCCAGGCTATCTGGCAATAGCCGCGGAGGCGCCGTCGGGAAGTTGACATAGAAGATCAGCGCAATCGCGCCGGAGAGCAGGAAGGCGTTGCGCATCAGCAGGTACTGAGGCCGGTGCCAGAAGTACATCCATACGGCAAGCACGCCGATCACCGGCAGGTGGCCGAAGAGATAGAACCAGTTGAGGAACTTGATCAGCCAGCCATAGGAAAGAGCCCAGCTCTGGAGTTCCACCTCCCAGAAGATGCCGAGGCTCTGCTCCACGCGCACGATGTCGATCCCGCGCTGTACCGCCTCGTCAACCCGCGTCTCGGTGAGGCCGCGCGCGAGATAGTACAGGGGCAGAGTGCCGACGATCAGGATGACTTCGGCGGCGTCTCGCTTGCCGGGCCGCCAGGTCAGGACGACATCCAACTGCTGTCGCAACTCGCGGAGCCATTTGCCCGGGAGACTGGCGACGCCTTGGGGTTTAAACGATGCTCCAGACGTGTCCATTTGTAAGGAGAACCAATGTAACCGATTTGTCGCAAGATTAACACACGACCTATGAATCGTGAAGGTGTTTTCGGCATTAAAAAGTGTGATCCTCGCTACAATTGCCGCATGGTCCGTGTGTCCGCGCTCAAAGTCAGGGTGTTTGCGAGCTGCCGACTTCGCTTCCGCTACCAGTACCTGGAGAAGGAGACGCGGCCTCGCCTCCGGCCCGCAGACACAGCCGGCAGTCTCGTTCATCGCGTGCTCTGCGACTTCTACACGAAGATAGCCAACGAGGATCGCAACAATGAGACGCTCATCCGTCTGTTCGAAGAGGGCTGGGTGGCGCTCTCACCGGGATACCACCGTGTCCCAGGCGTCGAGGTGCACCGCGAGGCGTCCTTGTACCAGCTGCGGAGCTTCGCGCGCAACTTCGACCTCGCGGCCGAACCGATGCTGGTCGAGCCGTACTTCCAGGTCGAGGTCGCGCCCGGCGTCACCTTGTTCGGCCGCCTCGATCGCATCGACGAGGAGCCGGACGGGACGCTGCACATCATCGACTACAAAGGCGGCACGCAACCCGATGAGATCGACCCGGAGCAGCTCAGGCTCTACGCGATCCTGACCGAGGATGCGCTAGGGCGGACAGCCTCGAAGGCCTCGTTCTGGTACCTCGACGACGGTACGGTTTGGACGACGGAGCTTAACGCGAACGACAAGCGCCGGACACGCGAAGACTTGCTCGTCACAGTGCGCGAGATGGAGGACGTGACCGAGTTTCCGCCGACGATCGGCCCACACTGTCCCAATTGCCCCTACTACAAGGTCTGCGAATTCCGCACGGAAATCGACTCCCGCCGCGAGCGAGAGGGCTGGTAGCGTGCCGATCTACGAGTTCCGCTGCGCCGCCTGCAGCAAACGCACGTCCATCTTCGTGCGCAGCGTTTCCGCCACGGTCTCGGGCGTATGCGGGCACTGTGGCTCCACGAAACTAAAGCGCCTGTTTTCCCGTGTTGCCGTCCACCGCAGCGGCGGCGACGACTCCGGCTTTGACGAGTCGAGCCTCGACGGTATCGACGAGGATGACCCGCGATCGATCGCAAAGTGGGTGAGGAAGATGAGCCGCGACACGGGCGAGCCGCTGGATGCGGAGATGGAGGGCCAGCTCGACCGCATGGAAGCCGGAGAGATGCCGGACGAGGGCGACTCTGGCGACGATCTCGACGACGGCTTCGCCGGTGTAGACTGAATACGATGCCGATATACGAGTACAAGTGCGCGAACTGCGGCACGCTGAACAGCGTCTTCACGAAGAGCGTCAGCGCCAGCGTCGACGCGAAATGCCGCGAATGTGGCTCGAAGAAGCTCGAACGAGCTCTGTCCAAGTTCGCGGTCCACCGCTCGGAGGCCGACGTGCTGCGGGACTACGGGTCGGAGCCGAAGCGCCTGGAGGACTACAAGGACCCGCGCCAGATCGGCCGCTGGGCGGAGCGCAAGTTCGACGAGTTCGGCGTCGAGATGCCGAAGGAGGCCCGTAAGATGATCGACGCTGCGCGTGAAGGCGACTTCCCGGATCCGGTCAGGGACCTCTAGGCGATTGAAGACCTACCTGATCGCGGCGGCTTTTCTCGCGCTTGTCGCTGGCGGCTGTGGAGATGACGACGACGACATCCCGACTGGTACCGCCAGCGTTGGGCCTGATTCGACCATCACCGCTACGCCAGCAGCTCCTGAGGACACGCTGACAGCGACGCCAGCCTCTACCCTGTTGTCGATTCCCCCGGCGGGATTCGACGAGTTCCGGACGTTCGGAGCAGCCATAGATCAGGCGATTCAAGCACAAGACGTGGACTTCTTTTTGCGGGACCCGGTGATCAGCACTGAACAGTGTCCGAACATCCTCTACCAGTGCACCCAGCCGGTCTCGGGCATCATGGTGGGCCTGTGGCGGAGCGAGGGGCGGCCGATGGCGATGGATGAATTCAAGACTTTCCTTAGCGATAGGTTTGCGTTGGGGTTCCAGCTCGCTGCATTGGCGACCCTCACCCACGACTCCGGGGGAGCGATTGGCGGACCGGTCGATATTGCTGTCGTTATGCAGCAGTCTGACCCGACGACGAACGCTTATGTGCTCTTCTTCGAGCGTAACGGCGCCGGGTGGAGGCTGAAGCTCCTGATGAACTCTGGGCGACCGTCTGATGAGTCCAACGAGTGGCTCTCTGGCACGTGCGCCGAATGCTACGATTACTTTGAGCTGTGGGAGGAGTAGCGCTGAACACCGACAACCTCAACGAAATCGCCGACTCCGTCAGGCACTACCTGGACGCCAAGAACGCTGCGCGCGAGCGAGCGCTTTCGCTTTCGCGAGAAGTGATCCGCCTCTCCGCCAACGCCATCCGGTCCGTGCACCGTGGTGAGTTCGGGCCGGCGCGCGAGCTGCTGGCGAAGGCGCGTGCGAATCTGGACGAGACGGCCAAGGCTCTGGCCAAGCACGCCGATATCCTTCACGCCGGCTATGTACACGATGCGCAAAAGGAGTTCTCGGAGGCTAGTACCACGCTGGCTCTGATTGCCGGTGAGCCGCTGCCGACGCCGGAAGATCTGGGCGTCATGGGCACCGCCTATCTCAACGGCATCGGCGAGACGATCGGCGAGCTGCGCCGCCACCTGCTCGATGAGCTGCGCGGTGGCGACATTCAGCATTGTGAGGAAGTGCTGGCGACGATGGGCGATATCTACGACATGCTGATGACGATGGACTACCCCGAAGGGGTCACAAGCGGCCTGCGGCGCACGAGCGACGCTATGCGCGCGATTCTCGAGCGCACCCGCGGCGACTTCACCGTGACGTACTCGCAGCGCCGACTCGAAGACCGGCTGCGCGAGTTCGAGGAGCGCACCGCGAAGTGAAGGCGCTCATTGTCCTATTCGCCGTCGCGCTTTCAGGCCTCGCGGCCTGCGGTGGCGATGACGATGATACCTCAGGCCCGACCGCTGTCATCACTCCTGCCGGCACGAAAGACGAGACTCCGACCCCCGCGCCCGACGGCGGTGGCCCGGCGCCATCGCCCGCTGACCCCCAGCTCGACGAGGACCTACAGGAACTCACGTCCGGTGAACTGGAAGCCACGATCGAGCCGGGCGGCACCTACGAGATCGACCCGCTTGCGATCACCGAGACTGCCGGCGGCTCAGCGCCGCCGTGCGAGAACTTCGCGTTTGACTTCACCTGGCAGGTGACCGATCCCTACCCATCGGACGGTGTACAGCTCGTGTGGCGGTTCATCCGCGACGAAGGGGACGTTGACATCGCGAACGCTCCGTCGGGAGAGCAGACGATAGGCTGCGGGTTGCTTCGCGCGGTCAACAACGGGGGCGAAACCATCACGGTGGCTGTGCGCTACCGAGTTGGTGCGATCCCGTAGCTATACCGTTACCCCGTACAGGCGCTTCGCCTCCGCCTTCAGTTCGCCCTGGAAGTCTGCGTGCGCTACAGCGATCAGTTCACCGATCCGCTGGCGGACCGTTTTGCCGCGCAAGGTCGCGATGCCGTTCTCGGTGACGACGTAGTCCACGAGCGTCCGGGGCACCGTCACTACCGATCCTTCTGGCAGAGCCCCGACGATTCGCGTCCGTCGCTCGCCGCTGATCAGGTGGCTGGACGGCAGCACGATCACCGAACGGCCCCCCACGGAGTATTGCGCGGCGATCATGAACCCGGTCTGGCCACCGACGCCGGTCCAGATGCGAGAGCCGATCGACTCCGAGTCGATCTGTCCGGTGAGGTCGACCAGCAGCGCGTTGTTGACCGCCACCAGGTTGGATTGCTGGGTCAGCAGGCGGACGTCATCGGTGTAGCCGAAGTCGTAAAGCTCGAAGGCCGGGTTGCCGTCGATCAGCTGCAGGTCCTCCTCCGGCAAGGCGACGCAGGCGCTACCCACTACTTTCTCCCGGTGAAGCGTCTTGTACTTGCCCGTGACCACGCCATCGCGCACGAGCTGGGCGATGCCACCTGTGATCAGCTCCGTCTGGACGCCGAGGTCATGCTTGTCGCCGAGGTACATGCCCAACGCCGCCGAGACGGTGCCGACGCCGATCTGGATCGTGTCGCGGTCGTGTACCAGCTCGGAGGCGACGAGTGTGCAGGCGACCTCGGTCACGAACGTCTCCTCTTCGGTGCGCGGCGGAATCTGGAGGTTGCCCGTTGGCCGCTGGCCAATGCAGATGCGGTCGATCTCCGAAATGTGAATGAAGTTGTCGCCGCCGGTGCGGATGAAGTTCTCGTGGATCTCGGCGATGACGGTCTTCGCCTCCTGCGCCATCCGCTTCGAGAACCAGATGCCCGGTCCGAAGCTCATGTAACCGTGCTGGTCGGGTGGCGAAAGCGGCACCATGAACACGTCCAACGGCGCGTCAAAGCCCGCTGGCACTTCGTCGTGCCGCCAGCGCCCGATCGGCAGGTACTCCATGCGCCCGGCGTTCACGATATCGCGGTTCATCGGCGTCGCGTAGTTGTCGGTGACGACGTGCGTCGTCTCGTCCGCCGTCACCCACGTGAACAGCGCCGCCGGGTGATCGATCCGCAGGTTCTCCAGCTCACCGCAGCGGGCGAACAGCGCCTCGCAGAGCGTGAAAGGCGTCGTCGTGAAGGGCGCGATGCCCACGTGATCGCCTGACTTGATCACCGACACGGCCTCGTCCGCGGTCATCAGTTTGTCGTCGGCCATTTTCTGCCAGTCCATTTGTGCCTCCCTTCGGCTGAGAGCCCGGTGAGGCAGATTTTAGCCCAGCCGTGGAGCGGAGGTGGAAATGGACAGAGGAGCCGGCGCGAAGCCTGCTCCTCTCAGAAACGAAGATGAGCGATGTTTAGAGTGTGTCGATCGGCGTGTGATGCGGCGCCGGCACCTGGTCTAGGTCGCGCTCTTCGTGCGAGCCCTCAACAACCCTGGTCCCGAATTCCTCGTGCTCGTCACGGAAGCCGTCGGGGTTGCGGCGGGCCATGTTCAGGAACGCCTCGACCACCTGCGGGTCGAACTGGCGGCCGGAGTGGCGCATGATCTCTTCCAGCGCATCTTCCTGCGGGATTGCCTCGCGGTAGGGCCTGCGCGATGTCATCGCGTCGTAAGCGTCCACTACGGCGAATACGCGTGCTCCCAGGGCGATCTCTTCCCCTGCGAGGCCCCGCGGATAGCCTTCGCCGTCGTAGCGCTCGTGGTGCGAGTAGACGATCTCGGCTGACTCGCCCAGGAAGTCGATCCCATTAAGCACCTTGAAACCTAGCTCGGAGTGCCGGCGCATGTCGTGCCATTCACTTTCGTCCAGCGCGGCCGCCTTGTTGAGAATGCTGTCCGCAACGCCGATCTTGCCGATGTCGTGCAGCGCTGCGGCGTACTCGATCTGCAGGACCTGGGGCTCGGAGAGCTTCATCTCGCGGGCCACGAAAGCGGACATGCGGGCGACGCGGCGGGCGTGCCGGTGCGTCAGGGTGTCGCGAATGTCGAGGGCGCTCGAGAGCACGTCGACGACAGCCGCTACAAGCCGCCTGTCGTCGCCGTTGCGAGTGTTGTTCTTGAAGCCCTTACGTTCGAGCTTATTGGCATACAGCTTGGCGTCGGCCCAGTGAATGATCTCTTCCAGCGTCTCGCCGCCCCAGGGGTAACCGCCGACGCCAACCGAAACGCCGAGGAAGATGCTGGCGTTCTCCGTCTCGCAGACCGGAGTCTTCGCCAACTCATCCCAAATCTGCCAGGCCAACTTGTCCGCTTCCTTGCGGTCTTTGCCCGGGAGAATTACGGCGAACTCGTCGCCGCCGATGCGCGCGGTGATGTTCTGGTCTCCGGCCTGCAGGTTCAGGACCCGTCCGAAAGAGCGGAGGACGAGGTCGCCCACCTGGTGGCCGAACTCGTCGTTAATCAGCTTCAGGTCGTCTACGTCCATCATCAGCAGCGACAGGGGTCGCTTATACCGCTGCGCCAGCGCCAGCTCCTGTTGCATCTGCTCGTAGAAGAAGCGGCGGTTCTGAAGTTGCGTCAGCTCGTCCCGGCCCGCAATCTCTGTCAGCTCGGCCTTGCGGGAGTGCCACATGTTCTGCAGCCGCTCATGCTCGCTGTTCATCCTGCGCTGGAGGAAGCCCAGCATGACCTGGACCGCAATCGCCAGCCCAGCGACGGTGCCGATTGCGATGGTCGGTGCGCCGGAATCGCCCTGCATCTGCAAGAGTGCTATTGCCACGCCGGCGACGGCGCCAATGGAAACCAGGAAGACGAAGACGCGAAAGATCGAAATTGAGCGCTTGCGTTGAGCCTCGAGCGCTTCGTCTGGGTCGCGAACAATACGTGCCACTGGTGAACCCCTTGTCGTAGTGAGCCCGTGCCCCCCGGCACGCCGGCCTTGTTGGTTCCTTGTTTTCTAAGACGGCGCCATACGTGCGGTGTTATGACGCAAGAGCACCAATGCTTAACGTTTTACTCAGTGTTAACTGACCTTGCACCGCCTTGTTGAAGGGTGCACTAAAACTCTTGTTCTAAATCGCTTCAAGCCGTAAAATAATCCGTCGAGCCGGACCATGGTTGGCCGGCTTTTGGAAGGACTGCAAATGCCCCAGGACGCCATCGTTGTTCGCGGCGCGCGCGAGCACAACCTCAAGAACATCGACGTTCACATCCCCCGCGACAAGCTCGTCGTGATCACCGGCGTCTCGGGCTCCGGCAAGTCCTCGCTGGCCTTCGACACGATCTACGCTGAAGGGCAACGCCGCTACGTCGAATCACTCTCGGCCTACGCCCGCCAGTTCCTCGGCCTGATGGAGAAGCCGGACGTCGACTACATCGATGGCCTGTCGCCGGCGATTTCGATCGACCAGAAGGGCGCGTCTCGCAACCCGCGATCGACCGTCGCCACGCAGACCGAAATCTACGACTACCTGCGCCTGCTTTACGCTCGCGTCGGTCACCCTCACTGTCCGCAGTGCGGCCGCCCCATCGAGAAGCAGACCGTGCAGCAGATCGTCGATTCTGTGCTGGCGATTCCGGCCGGGCGGCGGCTGCTGATCCTCGCCCCGGTCGTCCAGGACCGCAAAGGCGAGTACACCAAGATATTCGAGGACGCTCGCAAGGCCGGATTCGTCCGGGTGCGTGTCGACGGTGTCGTGCATGACGTCGATGACGAGATCAAGCTCGACAAGAAGAAGCGGCACACGATCGAGTTGGTCGTCGACCGCCTCGTCGCCGACGTGCCGGAGGCCGGTGAGGAGGACTCGAAGCGGATGCGCATCTCGGACTCCGTCGAGACCGCTCTGCGGCTCGGCGGCGGGACGGTGATCGTAGATCTGCTGGAGGACAAGAAGGCGAAGCTGAAAGGCGAAGAGCGGATCTACTCGGAGCAGTTCGCGTGCGCCGTCTGCGGCATCTCCTACGGCGAGCTAGAGCCGCGCAACTTCAGCTTCAACAGCCCGCACGGCGCCTGCCGCGAGTGCACGGGGCTCGGCGTGAAGATGGAGATGGACCCATCGCTGGTCATCCCCAACAAGAGTCTCTCGGTCAACGAAGGCGCGATCGTGCCGTGGTCGCGGACGTCCTCCGTATCGACGTGGTACATGCGCCTGCTGAACGCTGTTGCGCGTAAACACAAGTTTGACCTCAACACGCCGGTCAAGCAGATGAAGCCGGAGCACCTCGACCTCATCCTCCACGGCGACAAGGGTGAGATCACCCTTCAGTACACGGGTCACGGCGGCCACGAGAACAAATGGGATACGACCTTCGAGGGTGTCATCTCGAACCTCACCCGCCGTTACAAGGAGACCGACTCAGAATACGTGCGCACCGAGATCTCGAAGTACATGGCGGAAGTTCCGTGCACTGCGTGCCACGGCGCCCGCCTGAAGCCGGAGTCTCTCGCCGTCACAGTCGACGGGCGCAACATCTCGGAAGTGGCGTGCCTCTCGATCGAGCATGCACTGGGCTGGGCCGGTCGTTTGCGTGACGACGACTCGCCGCTCACGGAGCGCGAGCGGACGATCGCCCACCAAATCCTCAAGGAGATTCACGAGCGCCTGAAGTTCCTGAGTGACGTCGGCGTCGATTACCTGACGCTCGACCGTAGGACCGGCACGCTCGCCGGCGGCGAGGCCCAGCGCATCCGACTGGCGACGCAGATCGGCTCCTCGCTGATGGGCGTCCTCTACGTCTGCGATGAGCCCTCGATTGGCTTGCACCCGGCTGACGATGAGCGCCTGATCGGCACGCTGAAGCGGCTTCGCGACCTCGGCAACACTGTCCTCGTCGTCGAGCACGACGAGACGATGATGCGCGCCGCCGACTGGATCGTCGACCTAGGGCCGCACGCCGGCGCGGCCGGCGGGTATGTCGTAGCCGAGGGCACGCTTGATGACATCCGCGCCTCCGAGGCGTCGCTCACCGGCGCCTACCTCAGCGGTCGCAAGCAGATCCCGGTGCCGGCGGAACGGCGACCGGGCAACGGCAAGACCATCGAGATCAAGGGAGCGCGGGAGAACAACCTGAAGGACATCGATGTCAGCTTCCCGCTCGGGATGTTTGTCTGCGTGACGGGTGTTTCCGGTTCCGGTAAGTCGACGCTCGTAACTGACATCCTCTCGAAGAAGGCGGCGCAGATCCTCTACAACGCGCGTGAAAGGCCTGGCGAGGCTGACGAGATATACGGCTTCAAGTGGCTCGACAAAGTGGTGGTCATCGACCAGTCGCCGATCGGCCGCACGCCGCGCTCGAACCCGGCGACCTACACCGGCACGTTCACGCCGATCCGCGAGATGTTCGCGTCGGTGCCGGAAGCCCGCCTGCGGGGCTACAAGAGCGGGCGCTTCTCCTTCAACGTCAAGGGCGGCCGTTGCGAGGCCTGCCAGGGCGATGGCTACATCCAGATCGAGATGCAGTTCCTGCCGGACGTCGAGGTGCCGTGCGAGGTCTGCCACGGCGCCCGCTACAACCGCGAGGCGCTCGAGATCCTCTTCCGTGGCAAGAACATCGCCGAGGTGCTCGATATGACTGTCGCCGAGGGCGTCGAGTTCTTCGAGGCGTTTGGCCGCATCCGCACCAAGCTCGAAACGCTCAACGACGTTGGCCTCGGCTACATCAAGCTGGGGCAGCCGGCCACGACGCTCTCAGGCGGCGAGGCTCAGCGCGTCAAGCTGGCGACAGAGTTGTCGCGGCGCGCCACCGGCCGCACGCTGTACATCCTCGACGAGCCGACCACCGGTCTCTCCTTCGAGGACGTGAACGCCTTGATGAGCGTGCTCCACCGCCTGGTCGACACCGGCAACACCGTCCTCGTCATTGAGCACCACATCGACGTCGTCAAGCAGGCCGACCACGTTATCGACCTGGGGCCTCAGGGCGGCGACAAGGGTGGCGAGATCGTCGCCCAGGGCACCCCTGAACAAATTGCTCGCACGCCCGGCAGCCTCACCGGCAAGTACCTCAGAGTCGCGTTGGATAACGCCAGGGACCATGCAATAGCTGGCGCTTCCACGAATGGGCGCAAGGCGGCAGGGAAGGCAGCGAAACGGGTGAAGGCCGCGGCGAAGTAGTTCAACCGAATGACCACCTTCACGGTCCGCCTGCCACAACACCACGCTCGCCTCGTCGCGCTCGCCGTGGCGTACCATCTCTCGCGGCCCGGGTCAGAGATCGACCGGCAGTCGATGCGGGAGTATGAGCACGGGCTGAGCGAGGTCTTGCCGGTGATCGATGCGCAGATCGAGGACGAGGCAGCGACGGTGGATCTGAACCCCGTGCAGGCGGTGTTGCTCTCAACGGCGTTCTCGTCTGTCCTCAGCGAGCTCAAGATGTACTCGCTCTTTGACAGCATGTCCGGCGAGAGCCGCCGCCCGCGTTCGACAGCGCCGGGCTTCGACGACCGCCTGCGCTGGCTCTTCCCGGAGATCGCCGGGGACCCCGGTTACGCGATGGTGCTCGCTGAGGAGCTGACGATGCTGCGGCGCGAGCTGCCGTTTCAGCGCGCCCGCGAGGTGTTGGAAGAGCAGCGGCAGGCGTCGGAAGCGGTGCGGAAAGGGAGAGGGGAATGGTGGCAGTTCTGGAAGCGATGAGACGTCGGGTTTCCTTGACCCTATACATGAGTCGCGATACAGTTTCATAGGCTGAACAATTAACATTTCGACTGCTGTGGCGTCTAAGTAACCGACCGAATTCCGAAAGGGTGCCGCAATGACCTACACAATCACCGACCCCTGCATCGACACCAAGGACAAGTCCTGCGTCGAGGTCTGCCCTGTGGACTGCATCCACGAGGACGAGGCCGCCGGCGACCGCATGCTGTACATCGACCCGGACGAGTGCATCGACTGCGGCGCCTGCGAACCGGTCTGCCCCGTCACGGCGATCTTTGCCGAAGACGACGTTCCGGAGGCGCAGCAGGAATTCACGCCGCTCAACGCCCAGTGGTACAAGGACCCTGACGCCGTCCGCGCCCGCATCAACGAGCTGAAGCCACCCGCCTAAGGCTTCCCGCGACGCCACGTGAAGGCGGCCGATAGGCCGCCTTTTTTCTTGCGCTTGACCTACGACCGGCGTGGGTGACCGAAGACAAGTCGTCGATCACCAATTGCCGACTGGATCGTTGGACGCTTTCGGACCCACTCCATGTATGAAGTGAAGAAGCCTGAATCAGTGTTCTTGATCTCGCCTCGCAGACGGACAATTTCGTCGCGGTCGTCGGGCCACGTCAGACCCTCCAGTTGGCGGACGCGGCGCGTGAGGCTGATGTCGTTACTAACTGGAGGCTTCAGCCGTCGAGCCACCGCATCGTAGTGCTCGCGCGTGTGATTGAGGTTCAACTTTCGAATTGCGCCAAAGATAGCTCTTCGGACCTCGGGCCGTCCCTCGCTGTCCAAGATGCGACGCAATTTGCCTTCCGCTTCCCAATGACCCATCTCCCCCAGCGCCCACGCACTCCACGTCCTTGTGTCTGCATCCTTGTTTTCGACACCAGCTAACAAACTCCGAATCGCTGGGCGGAACCGCATACGACCGAGCGCCCAGGCTGCGCGCCCTCTAACCGCTGGAATTCGGTCGTTCTTATATAGCGCCGCAATCTCTTCTGCGACCTCGAGACTGTTGTACCTGACCGCATCGAGCAAGGCCTCTACGCGGACGTTTGCATCAGGGGATGCGAGTCGTGCTGAGATTGAATAGACCACTGGCCGACCTCCTGCTGATTTGTCGGCCGAAGTATCCCATCAACGCGATCTAGCACAAAGGGGTATTTGGCACCATGTGTTCTGAGCTGCCTAACCCCACTCCGTGGGTGGCCGCCACTCATCCCAGGGACGGTCGTACGGCGGGCGCCGGGCGAGTAACCACTCGAGGGCGCGCTCGCCCTCCGCTCGAATCGTTCCCGCCTGATTGGCGGTGATCAATCGCCGTTCTACGGCCTCCGCAAGCTCGTCTTCGTCCTTCCAGCGCCATGACGCCATGGTGGGGTAGACGACGACGTCGAGGAAGTGGTCGACGTACTGGATGCCATGGTCGGTTCGTTCGAGGTCGGATTCCATGTTGATGTACCAGCAGACAAGCTGCCAGCCGTCGTCCCAAATAACCAGTACTGAGTGCTCGGCGCCGGGTGGATGCAGCCCCAGGAAGCGACGGTTGGCGGGGATTGCCGATTCTGCCGTCGGCCACTCGTCTGGCGGCAGGCGGAGTCGAGTGCCGTCCGGCCCAACAGCGATCGTCGCTGCGCTTCCGGGCGGCGTGTAGGTCGCGAGCAGTTCGGTAGTATCCTCGACAACGAATCCGCGGCGGATCTCCCAGGTGCAACTGTCCCACACTTCGCGCAGCTCGATCCACGCTCCCGGCGCGGACCGCTTCACGCCAGATCCAGCTCGTAGGTCGCGCGCCAGTAGAGTTCGTCCGTGAACCCGAGGCGCCGATATAAACGGACAGGCGTATCGTACTCGTCCGCGCTGATGATCACCGCGCGTGTCCCCGCCTCGCGCGACTCTGCCAGCAGTTGGGTGAGCATCAGGCGCGCGATGCCGCGGTTGCGGAACGGCATGCGTGTCCCGAGTGAGAAGACCATACGGTCCCTGCCCTCGTACCAGCCCATCATCGCCGCCGGCTGGCCATCGGCTCGCGCGATCCAGTGGTGCGCGCCGCCGTCCATCTCGGCGCGGCGCAGGTCGACGCGCCAGGCGAGGTCCTCTGGGGGCGTCGGCTCCTCGGTGTTGTCGAACGCCCGCCGCCGCGTGTCCTCATACTCGAACAACCCGCCGCGACCCACGACCTCGATCCGCACTCCCGGTGCCTCGCGCTCTGCTGGGACGTCGCCGACGTGGGCCAGGAACACCGTGCGCTCCTCCAGATGGACGCCCGCGGCCACGAGCACCCGCCCCAGCGTCGCATCAGCTTCGCGGTCGTCAATCATGATCCGCGCCGGCAGAGTGCTCCCGGCATAGTAGCTGCGCACGTCGCGTAGGAAGTCGGGCACTTCGGCGGCTGAGACGCTACGCACGATTACGTTTGGATAGGTCTGCGCCTTCGTGTTCTGGCGGTAGATGCCGAACGGCCGCCGTTCAGTGGCCCAGCCCATGGGCTCGTACGGCTCCTCGTAAGCCGCGAGCAGAGCGGCCGCGACCGCATCGTGCTCGGGGTGAGCCATCAAAGATCCCTGTACGCTTCGCTCCGACGAGCGACGCGAAACACCTCTACCAACCTGCGCGGATGGTCCACGTCGTACAGGACTCGATACTCGCCGACTCGAATCCGATAGGATTTCTCGCCTCCGGCAAGCTTCTTTGCCCGTCTCGGGATTGGATCGTGCTGGAGACCTCTGATCGTGTCCCAGATACGTCTCGAAGCACCGGGGTTCAGTCTGCTCAGATCTCGCTCTACGCGTCTGCGAACGTTGACGCTATAGGATGCCATCTTTGCGGAGCCGCTCTTCCATCTCTTCCAGCGTCAAAGACGGCTCTTCGCGTGCCTCGGCGATCAGCCCCAGGTCGTACAGATCCTCAAGAAGCTCTTCGTATTCCTTGATAGTCAGAATCACGCCAGTCCGCCGCCCTTCGCTATCGACAACGTACTGCCGCTCGGATTTGCGACTTCGCCGCTTCTTCCGTTCGGTGACCATAGCAGCGATATTGTACTCGATTACCCCAGCGGCAGCTTCGCGCGCAGCACGTCCGCGAGGTTGGCGATCGGTACGCGTTCCTGTGTCATTTCGTCGCGGTCGCGGATGGTCACGGCCTCGTCTTCCAGCGTCTCGAAGTCGACGGTCACGCAACACGGCGTGCCGATCTCGTCCTGGCGCCGGTAACGGCGGCCTATGCTCTGCGCGTCGTCGTATTGAGTCATGAAATGTGGGCGCAGAACCTCGTGCACCCGCTTGGCGGTCGGCGTCAGCTGTTCGTTCCGGGAGAGGGGCAGAACCGCGACCTTGATTGGCGCGAGGGCGGGTTTCAGGCGCAGGACTGTGCGCTTCTCGCCCTTAACTTCTTCCTCGGCATACGAGTCGATCAGAACTGTCAGGAAGCAGCGGTCAACTCCCATCGCCGGCTCGATCACATAGGGGATGATGTTCTGGCCACTTGGTTCGTCGAAGTAGCGGAGCGTCTTGCCGCAGAACTCCTCGTGCTGCTTTAGGTCGAAGTCCGTGCGGTTGGCGATGCCTTCAACTTCCGCGAAGCCGGCGAACGGGAAGTCGTAGTCGATGTCCACGGTCCGCTTCGAGTAGTGCGACAGCTCCTCTTTCTCGTGCTCACGCAGCTTCAGGTTCTCCTTGCGGATGCCGAGGACGTCCGTCCACCAGCTCAGCCTCGCCTCGATCCAGCGGTCGTGCCACTCCTCGTCGCTGCCGGGCATCACGAAAAACTCCATCTCCATCTGCTCGAATTCGCGGTCGCGGAAGATGAAGTTGCCGGGCGTGATCTCGTTGCGGAAGGAGCGGCCGATCTGGGCAATACCGAAGGGCAGCTTCTTGCGCATTGTCGTGAGCACGTTGTCGAAGTTCACGAACATGCCCTGCGCTGTCTCCGGTCGCAGGTAAGCGACGGAGGCGTCGTCGGCAACAGGGCCGATGAACGTCTTGAACATCAGGTTGAACATGCGTGATTCGGTCAGCTCTCCCCCGCAGTCAGGGCAGCGCAACTCGTCCTTGTCGTTTGGCTTCAGGTCGTCGGTGCGGAAGCGGTGCTGGCACTGTTTGCAGTCGACCATTGGGTCGGCGAACGTCTTGACGTGTCCGCTGGCCTCCCAGACGCGGGGGTTCATGATGATCGACGTCTCGATGCCGACAACGTCGTCGCGCTCCTGCACTGTGTGACGCCACCACGACTGCTTGATGTTGTTCTTGAGCTCGACGCCCAACGGACCGTAGTCCCAGAAGCCGCCGAGGCCGCCGTAGATTTCGCTGCTCTGAAACACGAAGCCCCGACGCTTGCACAGCGAGACAATCGTGTCCATCGATGGTTTTTCAGTCATGCGCCTGATTCTACGGTTTCCCGTATGTACGGTCGAGCAGACTCTGCCATACGGTCGGCTCTCTCGGTTGCGTTGACACCGTTTCGCGCCCGTTGCTACTATCGGGCGGGTCGCCTAGCTTGATGGAGGTCAGTCATGCGGTTCATCCTCGGCCTACTGATCGGAGCCGGTCTTGGCGCGGCGTTCGGATTGATGGCTGCGCCGCAGTCCGGAAGCGAGACGCGGCAGGCGCTCCAGCAGCGCGTCCGCCGCGGCGCTGAAGAAACCCAGGACGCGATCCCCGACGCATGACGGCCGGTACTCTCGTTGGCTGACGGCGGACAGAAGCTCCTCGTCGTCATCACGGCGGACGACGAAGCGGATGCGCTCATCCGTCACCTGGTCGAGCGGGGTTATCCCGCCACCAAGGTGAGCAGCACCGGCGGCTTTCTCCGCCGTGGCAGCGCGACTATCTTCACCGGTATCGAAGGCAACGACGTCGAGAACGTCCTCGCGATCATCCGAGACATTTGCAAGGCACGCACTGAGTTCGTCCCGGCTCAGGCGCTACCGTTTCCGGAGAGCATTCTGCCCGCTGAACCCGTCCAGGTGCGCGTCGGCGGCGCCATTGTCTTCGTGATGCCGGTGGAACGCTTCGAGAAGACGTAGCCTCCGCTCAAGCAGCAAACAAGCAATCGTCCGAACAAGAAGGAGGCCGCCCCTGATGGGCGGCCTTCGCAAATGCTTGCCTATGCTGCTACGGGATGAACAGCGGTGCCATCACCAGCGTGATCGTCGCCAGCAGCTTGATCAATACGTGGAGAGATGGCCCGGCCGTGTCTTTGAATGGGTCGCCGACAGTGTCGCCGACGACTGCGGCTTTGTGCGCTTCAGTGCCTTTGCCGAGGACCACGCCCTTGTCGTCCTTCAACTGACCCGATTCTATGTACTTCTTGGCGTTGTCCCAGGCGCCGCCGACGTTGTTGAAGAACGTCGCCATCATGATCCCGACGATTGTGCCGATCATCAGCATGCCCGATACCGCCAGCCAGCCGTCGTGATGAGCGGCCGGAAGCCCGAGGTACTCCGTCTCTGGACGGGCGTAGCGGAACACCAGGCCGACGATCACCGGCAGGCTGACCGCGAGCAGGCCGGGCGCGATCATGTTGCGAAGCGAGGCGCGCGCCGTGATGTCGACGGCGCGGCCGTAGTCCGGGCGCGAGGTGCCGGCCATGATGCCGGGGTCCTCGCGGAACTGCCGGCGTACCTCTTCGATGATGTCGCCCGCGGCTGAACCGACCGCACGGATAGCCAAGGACGAGAACACGAATACGAGCATCGCGCCGATCATGCCGCCTGCGAAGACGTCCACGTCGGACAGGTCGATGGGTAACTCCTCGTTCAGCGGTATCTCCAGCCGCTCCTTGACCTTGTCAAGGTAGGCGCTGAAGAGAAGGAACGCTGCGAGACCCGCAGACGCCACTGCGTAACCCTTCGTGAGCGCCTTCGTGGTGTTGCCGACCGAGTCGAGTTCGTCGGTGATGTGGCGGGCACTCTCGGGCGCGCCGGACATCTCCGTGATGCCGCCGGCGTTGTCGGTGATCGGTCCGAATGTATCCATCGACAGGACATAGGCCGCGGACATCAGCATGCCCATGGTTGCCACCGCCGTACCAAAGACGCCGGTGCTGAAGCCAGAGATGCTGCCGTTGTCGCCGGTGATGACGGCCTCGTGGCCGATTGCGAACGATGAGACAAGCGCGATACTGATGGCGAGCGCCGTGGCCGCGATCGTTTCCAGGCCGACAGCGGTGCCGATGATGATATTGGTGGCCGGGCCGGTCCGGGATGCGTCAGCGATCTCCTTGACGGGCCGCCAGCCGCCTGATGTGTAGAACTGCGTGATGTAGACGAAGGCGATGCTCGTCGCGATGCCGATGCAGCCGCAGAGGAAGAACCGCCACCACTCATCGCCCAGCATCACGTTAGTGGTGATGGCCAGGCCGACGACCGACAAGGCAGAGACGACGAAGTAGCCGTTGTTCAGCGGAGTCATCGCGTTCTGCTTGCCGTCTTCGCGGGCGAAGAATGGCACGGACGTGAGGCCGACGATCGTCGCGAAGATACCGAACGAGCGGAGGACGAGCGGGAACAGGATCCACTCCAGGTCGCCCGTCACCGCATAGATTGAGACTCCGAGAATCATCGCGCCGATATTCTCGGCGGACATCGACTCGAAGAGGTCTGCTCCGCGGCCGGCGCAGTCGCCGACGTTGTCGCCGACCAGGTCCGCCACCACAGCGGCGTTTCGGGGGTCGTCCTCGGGGATGCCGGCCTCGACCTTGCCGACCAGGTCAGCGCCCACGTCAGCCGCTTTGGTGTAGATCCCACCGCCGAGCTGGGCGAACAACGCCACGAAGCTGGCCCCGAAGCCAAACCCGACGATCAAGAAGGGAGCGATCGACTCGGGGTTGCCCATCACCTCGCTGTAGATCAAGAAGATGCTGGAGACACCGATCAGGCTCAGCGCGACGACGAGGAAGCCCGATACGGCACCTCCCCGCAGCGAAACCGTGATTGCTTCCTTGAGGCTCCGCGTTGCCGCGGACGCAGTCCGGGAGTTCGAGCGCACCGCGATGAACATTCCGATGTACCCCGCGAGCCCGGAGCAGAAGGCGCCGACGAGAAAGGCCACGGCAGTCAGGCCGCCTTCTTCCCACGGACCGACCTGCCGTTCGCCGTAAGTGACGCTGCCGTTCGTGGCCAGGATGTCCTTGACGCCCTCGGAGACGGCGCCCACGATCAGTCCGATCGCGATCGCGGTCACGATCGACAGTGCGGCAATCGTGCCGTATTGCCGCCGCAGGAATGCCATTGCGCCTTCGTAAATCATCGACGCGACGTCCTGCATCTCCGGCGTACCTTCGTCTCGGCGTAGCACGTCCCATGCGAGGTAGAGTGCGTAGAGCACGGCGGCGAGGCCCGCAATCGGTATCAGGGGAACAAGTTCCATATGTCACAATCCTCCGAAGCGGCAGTCTAGCAGGCGCTGAATGTTACGACAATCCGCTAAGCTACATAAACAAATGCGATTCGCGATTTGCGAAGGCGATCGCCGAACCCGACCGCGGCCGCGATTCGCGAAGTGCTACTGTGGGCGACGAAGGAGGGCGCGTGTCCGGCGATCCAGTGCAACACACTGAGCGAGAGAAGCCCAACCCGTTGCATAGGTTCCTCGAGGCGTTGTACGGCCGCGTCTTTCGTGGTGTGGCTTAGCTGGGGGTACCTCCATGGTTCATCGTCACGATGGAGGTCGTAGGCAGGCGCAGCGGCCGCCCTCGTTCCACGGTGCTCGTGCTCGCCGGGCACCACGGCCAGAAGTATGCGGTATCAGTTGTTGGCGAGCGCTCGGATTGGATCCAGAATGTGAGAGCCGCGAACGGACACGCCGTCATTCACCACGGCCGCCGGCGAAAGGTGATGCTCTCCGAAGTTCCCGTGGGCGAACGGGCTCCGATCCTGAAGGCATACGTCAAGTGGTCGCTCGGCGCGCGAGCGGTCATGGACCTCGGGCCCGACTCCGAGATCGAACGATTCGAGGCGATTGCCGGGCAGCATCCGGTGTTCCGAATCACGGACGGGACTCCGTCAGCCTAGCGAGGGAACCGGGAGAAGTCGGGCTCGCGGCGCTCCAGGAACGCGGCCTTGCCCTCGTCCGCTTCGCCGCTCTGGTAGAAGTCCGGCGCGATCTCAGCCACCCAGTCCCGCCGCGGTTGCCGCAGTGGCTGGAACACCTCGCGGAAAGATGCCTTCAGGATCTTGAGGCAGGCGGGGCTTTTCTGCATTAGCTCCAAGCACCAGCGGTCAACCTCGTCGTCGAGCTGCTCGTGCGGAACGACCGCGTTCACCAGCCCCATCTCCAGCGCTTCCTGCGCCGAGTAGCGCCGCGTCATCATCCAGATCTCCTTCGCCTTCTTCGCTCCCACCACGTGCACCAGGTAAGAGACCCAGTGTCCCGACGCTGGACTGCCGACCCGCGGCCCGACCTGCGCGAAGCTCGCGCGCTCAGAGGCGATCGTGAAGTCGCAAAAGTATGCCAGGTGATTGCCGCCCCCGATCGCATATCCGTTCACCCGCGCGATCACCGGCTTGAGGAAGTCCTCGATCCCGGCATGCGGGTCCATCGGCGCCCGCTCGCCCTCGCGCTGCACCTCTTGCAGCCAGCGCACGTCGCCGCCCGCGCAGAATGCCTTGTCTCCGGCGCCTGTGATCACCAGCACGCCGACAGTCGCATCGTCGCGCGCGTCGTTGACCGCCGCGCGCATCTCGGTCAGCGTCTCGCCGGTGAAAGAGTTCATCGCATCTGGCCGGTTGATCGTGAGCCAGGCAGCACCGCGGACTCGGTGGTGCTTTTCGTAGATGATGTCCTTGAACTCGGGCATTGCGCTATTCCACCACCGGCTCGATGACCAGCAGCGTGTCGCCTTCAGAAACGCGTGCGCCGGCGTTGACCGTGACGTCCTTCACGGTGCCGCTCACCGGCGCTGTGATCTCGTTCTCCATCTTCATCGCCTCGATCACCAGCAGCACATCGCCCTCGGCCACGACATCGCCCGGCTTCACATCGACGCGAGTGACCCGGCCAGTCATCTGTGAGGTCACGGCACCGGTCGCTGCCGCGGCGCTCTTGCGCACTGCCGCCCTCGGCTTCGCCTTAGCAGCGCGGCCCGTGACCTCGACCTCGTACTGCTTGGCGTCGACCAACAGCGAAACCGGTCCTTCCTCGGGCAGCTGGTCTGGCAGCTGTACCGCGATCGGTTTCTCGTTGACATAAACCGTGATGATGTTCTGGTTGCGGACCACACGCACGGCGTAGGACTCACCGTCGATCGTGACCGTGTCGCCTCCCGGCTGGACGTCGTATTCTTGCTCGCCGATCTTGACCTTCACGCGCTAGCCTCTTAACGCTCTTTGCCGCCCTGCCATCTTCCACGCATCCTGGGCATGGCCGTTGGCGGGTGCTGCCGGGGCGTGAGCGTGTGCGGCGCGCCCCTGGTCCTGCGTCAACGCCACGGCGATCGCGGCGATCACCTCGTTCTCGAGTCCGCCACCGCGATTGCGCCATTCCAGGAACTCTTTTGCCACCTGCGGGAACATGACATACGAGAGCACGTCCTCATCGGACTTGGCCAGGTCGCCGGCTTCTTCGCGCGCCTTCTTCAGCTCGGGGCCCAAGTGGTCGGCGGGGCGTTCCGTGATCGCTTCACCGTCGGGTGCGATCTTCTTGCGGATCTTCGGGTCGATCGGGGCCGGGGTTTGCCCGTACTGGCCGAGGACAAGCCCGCGCGTCTCCTTCGTCACCTGCTTGTAGCGCTCGCCGAAGAGCGCGTTGAGCACCGCCTGCGTGCCGACGATCTGGCTCGTCGGTGTGACCAGCGGCGGGTAGCCGGTGTCCGCCCGGACCGCCGGGATCTCTTTGAGCACGTCGCGCAGCTTGTCGACCGCGCCCTGGTCACGGAGCTGTGAGACGAGGTTCGAGATCATTCCGCCCGGCACCTGGTGCAGCAGCACGCCGGCGTCGAGCTTCACGTTGCCTTCGAACGCGGCGTACTTCTTGCGCACCTCGCCGAAGTAGTCCGCCAGGCCTGTGAGTTCTTCCAGATCGAGCTTGGTGTCCTTGTCCGTCCCCTCGAACGTCGCGACCATCGACTCGGTCGGCGGCTGCGACGTTCCCTGCGATAGAGTCGAGAGCGCGCAGTCCATCACGTCGAGTCCCGCCTCGACCGCTTTCAGGTAGGCCATCTCGGCCATGCCGCTCGTGCAGTGGCAGTGCATCTGGACGGGGATCTTCACGACGTCCTTGATCGACTTCACGATCGAGAACGCGTCGTAGGGATGGAGGAGACCGGCCATGTCCTTGATGCAGATCGAGTCGCAGCCCATCTCTTCAAGCTGCTTCGCCTGGCCTGCGAACATTTCGGTCGTGTGGACAGGACTAATCGTGTAGCAGACCGTCCCCTGTGCGTGACCGCCCGCTTTCTTCACGGCCTTGATCGCCGTCTCCAGGTTCCGGAGGTCGTTCAGCGCATCGAAGATGCGGAAGATGTCCATGCCGTTCTTGACCGCGAGCTGGCAGAACTTCTCGACGACATCGTCGGCGTAGTGCCGGTAGCCGACGACGTTCTGGCCGCGCAAGAGCATCTGCAAGGGTGTCTTCTTGAAGCGCCGCTTCAGCTCGCGCAGGCGGTCCCACGGGTCCTCGCGCAGGAAGCGCAGCGCTGTGTCGAACGTCGCGCCACCCCAGACCTCCACGCTGTGGAACCCTGCCTCGTCCATCCGCTCAGCGATCGGCAGCATGTCCTCGGTGCGCATGCGCGTCGCCAGCAGCGACTGGTGGCCGTCGCGCATTGTAGTATCGGTTATCTTCACGCCCATCCGTTGACCCTTTCCAGCATCATGTCATCAATGTCTTCGGGCTCTTCGTCTTCGCCATCGTAGCCCTCGTCCCACGCAGCCGCGAGTGTCCAGAGGACCGCGCCGAGGACAGCGGTCAACCCGGACAGCGCTGTCAGCGCGATCAGTTCGGGCCGGATCGTCCCGTGCAATAAGATCGGTGCACCATCCACGCCCGTGGCGCCGATCGCTTGCCACTTGCCGAGCGCGTTGTAGCCGGCGATGGCGAACGCTCCGACCGATGCCGCGGATATGAGGATCGCGACCGAGCGGTCGTATCCCGTCAGGAACACGCCCGCGCCTGCAGCGGCGAGCACAAGCAATGCAAGTCCGGCGACCACATAGCCATCGCCGAACGAGACGCGGCAACTGCACAGCGGCTCGCCGTGCTTCAGGATGTCCGCCGGTTGCTCGTAGTCGTCGCCCCTGACTCGGCTGAGGTCCGTGCCGCGCACCGAGAATGAGTGGTCGGCGGGCGCCATGTCGTTGCTCTCGAACTCCACCCAGTTCATCAGAGCCAGGACAGCCATCACGCCGGCGCAGGCGGTGACGGTAAGTAAGACATAGGAGCGCAGTGTGTCCATTTGCCCTAGAGCGGGATGTTCCCGTGCTTCTTGCGCGGGTTCGTGTCGACCTTGTTCTGCAGCATCTCTAGCGCCCTGATCACCTTGATCCGCGTGTCTTTCGGGTCGATCACGTCGTCGATGAAGCCGCGTGACGCGGCGACGTACGGGGTGCCGTACTTCTTGCGGTAGTCCGCGATCAGCTCCTCGCGCTTGGCCTCGGGGTCGCTCGCCGCTTCGATGTCGCGCCGGAAAACGATGTTGGCGGCGGCATCCGGTCCCGTGACGGCGATCTCTGCGCCAGGCCAGGCGTAGTTGATGTCTGCCCGCAAGTGCTTCGAGCCCATCACAAGGTATGCGCCGCCGTAGTCTTTGCGCAGGATCACGGTGATCTTCGGCACGGTGGCCTCGGCGTACGCATAGAGCAGCTTAGCGCCGTGGATGATGATCCCGCCGTACTCCTGGCCGGTGCCCGGCATGTAGCCCGGTACGTCAACCAGCGTCACGATCGGCACGTTGAAGGCGTCACAGAAGCGCACGAATCGAGCGCCCTTGCGCGAGGAATCGACGTCCAGCACGCCGGCAAGGTGGCCCGGGTTATTGGCGACGATGCCGACCACGCGGCCACCCATCCGACCGAAGCCGACGACGATGCTCTTCGCGTAGTCCGAGTGAACTTCGAGGAAGTCGCTGTCGTCCACGAGCGGCGTGATCACCTTGTGCACGTCGTAAGGCTTACTGGAGTCTTCGGGTACCAACGACGCCAGTTCGTCGCAGCTACGGTCCAGTGGGTCGCCGGACTCGGCCATGGGGGGGTCCTCTGCGTTGTTCGCCGGCAAAAACCCGACCAACCGGCGCACTTCCTGCAGGCAGTCCTCTTCTGTGTCGAAAATGAAGTGCGCGACTCCCGTCTTCGTGGCGTGGACCTGCGCGCCGCCCAGGTCGTCGTGCGTCACGTCTTCGTGCATCACGGTGCGCACAACGTCGGGGCCGGTGATGTACATATAGCTGGTGCCGGTCCTCATGAAGACGAAGTCGGTGATCGCCGGCGAATAGACCGCACCGCCCGCCGTGGGACCCATGATCACGGAGATCTGGGGTACGACACCGGACGACATCACGTTGCGCGTGAAGATCTCGCCGTAGCCGCGCAAAGAGACAACGCCTTCCTGGATGCGCGCGCCACCCCCGTCGTTGATGCCGATGATCGGCGCGCCGTTACGCATCGCGAGGTCCATCACCTTGCAAATCTTCTCGCCCGCAGCCTCGGACAGTGAGCCGCCGAAGACCGTGAAGTCCTGCGAGTAGACGTAGACCAGACGGCCGTCGATCTTGCCAAATCCGGTGACGACCGAGTCGCCAGGGAACTTCTGTTTGCCCAGTCCAAACTCCTCCGAGCGATGTGTGACGAGGGCGTCTGTCTCCTCGAACGTGCCTTCGTCCAGGAGAATCGCGAGGCGTTCGCGGGCGGTCATCTTGCCGCGCTTGTGCTGAGCTTCGATTCGTTCCACGCCGCCACCCAGCGCAGCTTCTGCTTTGCGCTTGCCAAGCTCTACAAGACGGTCTTCTGCGGCGCCGCCGGATTGAGTGGGCTCTTGCTTGATAGCCATGTGGTTAGTTCAAACTTTCACTAACGGGGAGGTGCGCCGTGAATACTAGCATAGCCCCCGGAGAGGTAAAGCGGCGCTACTGGGACTCGGATTCGCCTTCGGCCGGCGGCATGATCAACACTTGCCCAACGGTCAATGCGGCAGGGTTGACGTCAGGGTTCAATTCCGCGATTAGTTCCCAGTCGACGCCGCATTTCGTGCCGATATCGACGAGGATGTCTCCAGCCTCGACGGTATACGTCTCGCCGCAGACTCCCGGCTCACCCGCCACAGGCGTCGCGGTCGGTGAGCCGGCGGGGCCTCCCGGGTTGTCCGGCGGCAGCGGCTGGATGTTCTCCGGGTCGAGGATTACCACTTCGGGCGGGGCGGTCCACGGAGACGCTGTCGGGACGCCTTCTGGGTCGGTCAGCTTGCCGGGCTGGAACGTGCTGTCGTCGTCGTCGCCGCCGCAGGCAGCGAGCACCAAAAGCGCCGGGACGAGCAGCGGGAGGGCATACCTGACGAGGTTGCGGGGGGGCATCTTCACGTCAGCGGCATCGTATCGCGGGCCGTCGCGCGGGGCAACCCGACCGCCCCCGGTGCTACTCCGCAAACAAACGCTCGATCAGACCTAAACCGAGCGCTCCCGCCTGTTCTATCCGCTCGCGGCTGAGGAACTCGAAGCGATCGGCCGCCGTGTGGTAATTCGGGTCGCAGAAGCAATTGACAATCAGCGCCGGCACCCCCAAGGTGATGAAACTCGCGTGATCGCTGCCGCCCGATTGGTCGTGGCTGAGCTGATACGGGATCCCCAGGCCTTCAGCCACCTCGCCCGCGGCATCAACGATCTCCGTCGTCCCGCCGAGCGGCCAGACGTCGCCGACCGCAAGCATGTCGAAATTCAGCATCGCGATGACGCCCTCGAGCGGCTCGTCCCGCACGAAGGCATCGCTGCCGAGGAGACCGAGTTCCTCGGAGCCGAAGAGCACCCAGCAGACATCGTCGTAGACGCCGTCTGCCGCCAGCACGCGCGCCATCTCGATCACCACTGCCGTTCCCGACGCGTTGTCGTTGGCGCCGGGGCCGGCGGGCACAGAGTCGTAGTGCCCGCCCGCAATCAATCGGCAATCGCCACCGGGTGGCCGCGCAATAACGTTCTGTGACTCGGTCATCACCGTGCGGATCTCCACGCCTATAGAAGCGGAGGCCGTTTCCTGGCTGACTATGTCGCGCAGCATCAGGCCGTCGTCCTGGGAAATGCCGAGCAGCGGGATCGTCGCGCCCCGTCCTACGACCGCTGCGAGCGGTCCGCCCTCGTTGTTGAAAATGATTGCGCCGATGGCCCCGGCGGCTTGCGCGTTTCCCGCCTTCTCGCTGAATGTGATGTCGCCGCGTTCAATCAAGGCCACACGGCCGCTTGTGTTTCCGGGGAAGTCCTCCTTAAAACCGCGTCCGGCGTCCACAATCTCCGCCGTAAGGTCACCGGAATCGCTGCCCGTGAGCGGCAGGTTGAGGATGGTTAGCTCACCGCCCGAGAACGTCACTGAGAGGTCGGAGCGGACCGTTTCATAGGCCTGCACCGGGAACGGCTGTAGCTCAGAATCATATCCATACGACCCGAGCTCGTCGCGGATGTATTCAGCGGCCTCCCGCTCCGCATCGGTACCTCCGGGCCGGGAACCAATATCGACAGCGAGGACGCGCGCCTGCTCCAGCGCTCGATCGGCGCTGAAGTTCGGGTCTTCCGGGGTCGAGGTGGGTGAAGCCGGCTGTGTCGTGGACTCCGTCGCCGGAGAAACCGTAGCGGTTGGAATCGGCTCGCCGTCGTCGTCATCACCGCAGGCGACGAGCAGCGCCGCACAGGTGAGCGCGATCAAGGGAACAATGCGGAAAGTCAGGTGTCCTGTCGCTCGCTTACCGTCCGCGCCAGCGGTCCCAGAAGGAGCGCCCGCTGCCACGGTTCTGGAGGTCGAGCGGGCGGTCGCGCCAGTACTTCTCGGGCGGCCGTGAGTGGCGGCGCAGCGAGAGAACGAACGCGAGGATGAAGAGTCCGACGCCGGCGACGATGACCCAGTTCCAGAGGTCGGACGCGTCACGAGCCACATACGCAATGACAATGATGATTATCGCTGCGAGAAGAATGTGTCCCGCCGATATCCGAGGGAGGGCAATCCCACTGACGCCTCGGCTGATCGCTCGGAACGGTGCCGTGAGCGTGTCGCTGATGCGACGGCCAAGCGGGCGGCGCGGCGGAAACTTCTCGATCTTCGAGAGAAGCTCGTCGACTTCGCGTTGGATGCGGTCTGAGCTGTTGGGCATGGGACAGTCCTGGCGAATCCTCTTCCCCACCATATTATCGCCGGTCGTAGATACGCGTCCAGATGCTCGGCGGACTCGTTGTCTGGCAATCGCCACCGTCGCTATGCATAATGAGCGCTACTTTGGACTGGCGAGAAGACTACAAACGGCGGCTCTGCACGGCGGACGAGGCGATGGCCGAAGTCCAGGCGGGTAACCTCGTCGCCATTCCCATCGCCGGCCCGCGTACACTCCAGGCCGCCCTCTACCGTCGTTGCCAGGACACTGGCCCGATCGAGCTTCGCCTCAGTGCCCCCCTCACCGACCCCGGTTGGCTCCAGCCGGGAAGCGATCTGTTCAGGATCGAATTTGAGCTCTTCATCAGCGACTTCGGACGCCCCACTGTTGACGAAGGCCGCGCCACCTACCTCCCGAACCTCTTCTCGCTCAATTTCAAGGACCACGATGACAACCGCCCTGAGCGCCGCGAGGTCGACGTCTTCCTCACGTCCGTCACGCCGCCGGACCATGAGGGATACGTCCAATTCGGCGCGCACAACTGGAACAAGCTAGTCTATGTGCGTCACTCGAAGAAGACGATTGCCGAGGTCGACCCCGGCCTGCGGCCCGTCTACGGCGACAACAAGGTGCACGTCAGCGAGATCGCCCGCTTCGTCGAAGTGGCGCCGGTCGTTATCACCCAGAAGCTCGTCGATGTCTGGCTGCGTCGCGTCGAGGACGCAGCTCTCAAGGCCGAGTACGAGGCGATCGTCCGAGAACTGGAAGACGACCTCGAACGCCTGATCGTCGTCGGGCCGGCGATCTCGCGTCTACCTCCGTTGCAAGTCCGGCGCCTCCTCGGTCTCGCGCAGCCGCCGGAGGTCGCCAAAGTAATCGCCGGTTTCGTCTCCGAGATCCTGCCCGACGGTGCGACCATTCAGATCGGTGTCGGCGAACCCGGCACATACCTCCCGCGCGCGGGCGCCTTCGATCGCAAGCACGACCTCGGCCTGCACACGGAAATGGTCGCGCCGGGGATCGCGCGATTAGTCGAGGCAGGGATCATCAACGGCAAGCGTAAGACGCTGCATCAGGGCAAAGCGGTGGCGGTCGCCTGGTCAGGCGGCGACTCGGAGGACCTGAAGATTGTCACCAACAATCCGAAGTTCGAGTGCTACGGTCCTGAGTATGTGCTCGATCTGAAAGTGATCGCCCAGAACGCGAACTTCCATTCGATCAACAACGCGATCTCAATCGACCTCATCGGCCAGATCAACTCGGAGAGTGTTTTCGGATCACGTCTCATCAACGGCACAGGCGGCCAACCGGAGGCGCACATCGGCGCGATCCTCTCGCCCGGCGGCCGGGCGATCACGCTGCTCCCCTCGACGGCGCTCGAAGGCGCTGTCTCCCGCGTCGTCGCTCAGCACGAGGCGGGCTCAATCATTACGATTCCGCGCTACTTCGCCGACACCGTCGTCACAGAGCAGGGAGTCGCGCGCCTCTGGGGCAAGAACCACCGTCAGCGCGCCGAGCAATTGATCGCCGTCGCCCACCCGGACTTCCGTCCGGGCTTGCGCGAGGAAGCCCGCCGGCTCTTCGGAGCGTAGCTGCCACCGATGTCTGTGACCTCAACCTCGCAACCTCTATACTTGCCCCCATGAGAGTCGGTGCTCACGTCCGCACGTCCGGTGGTGTCGACAAGGGCGTCGACCGTGCTGCAGAGATGGGCGCGGAGACGATCCAGGTCTTCAGCGGTGCGCCGCAAGCCTGGCGTCGCAAGAACTACTCGAAGACTGAACTCGACACCTACAGAGCGCGACTCGCTGAGACCGGCATCGGACCAGTCTTCATCCACGGCCTCTACTTGATGAACTTCGCGGGGAGCAACCCGGACCTCCTCGCCAAGTCCTACGATGCCCTCGTCGCCGAGATGCACGCCGCATCGCTGATCGGCGCTGTGGGCGTCATCTTCCACCTCGGCAGCCACAAAGGCGCCGGTTACGAGGCCTGTGTCGACCAGGTGACCGACTACTGCCGCCGCATCCTCGAAGCGACCCCCGAAGACGCCTGCCTGATCCTCGAGAACAGCGCCGGCATGGGCGGCGCCGTCGGCTCGAAATTCGCCGAGCTGGGGCGCATCGCCAGGGGCGCGGGCAGCGACCGCGTGAAGGTCTGCATCGATGTCCAGCACGCGTTCGCGGCGGGCTACGACGTCAAGACGAGACCCGGCCTTGACGCCGCGATGGCCGAATTCGACCAGGACGTTGGTCTCGAACGACTCGCTGCGGTCCACGCGAACGACTCAAAGTGCCCACTCGGCGGCGGCCTCGACCGCCACGACAACATCGGCGAGGGACACATCGGCCGCGACGGCTTCATCAATCTGATGTCACATTCTGCCTTCACTGAAGTGCCGTTCCTCCTCGAGGTGCCCGGATTCGACGACGAAGGGCCGGATAAGGCGAACGTGGACATCCTCAAAGAGCTGCGCGCTATCGCACTCAAATAGGGACAGTCCTGGCCGGCGGGCTAAGGGCTAACCGGCATTCGCGCCGAATAGATGTCCGCCAGCGCGTCGATGAACGCCTGAACGGCCCGCGAACGCTTGCGATTGCGCCTGTAGAGCAGAGCGATCGGCCGCCGTAAGGGCTCAACGTCCGCCAGGTCAACACGGACGAGCAAGCCCGCCTTTAGTTCCCGCTGGACAGTCACCTCGGGAACCAGCGCGATGCCCAGCCCTTCCTCTACCATCCGCTTGGTCGCTTCCAGCGAGTCGAGTTCCATCGCGACATTCGGGATCACGTTCGCCTTGCGAAAGAGGTCGTGTATCAGTCCGTAGTAGGACGACCCGCGGTCGAACAGCACGATCGGCTCGCGCGCAATCTCAGCGATCGTGGCGCGCCCAGACGCCGCGAACTCGTGTTTTGGATAGGCGACGAGGATGATCTCGTCGTCGTACAGGTGGACCGCCTCGGCCTCGGGGTGGGACAACGTCCGGATGATCGCCACCTGAACCTCGTCAGTCAGCAACATGTTGAGCACTTGCTCTGAGCGGCCCGTGCGGACCACCACGTCGACGCGCGGATACTCGCCGCAGAAGCGGTGCAGGATGTTCGGCAGTACGTACGTTGAGATCGTCAGAGCCGAGCCCAGCCGTAGCGAGCCCAGCTCAACGCTGCGTACTTCTTCGACAGCGTCGCGCGCTTCTTGCAGGTACTGAAGGATGCGCTCCACGTACGGCAAGAACACGCGACCGGCGTCCGTCATCCGCACACCGCGGCCGCCACGCTCGAACAGCTCTTCGCCAAGCTCGCGTTCCAGCGCCTGAATGCGCGCCGTAATGGAAGGCTGTGTAAGCTGAAGAGCTTCCGCTGCCCTGCTGAACGAACTGTGCGTCGACACTTGTACGAACGCCTCTATTTGCCCGAAATCCAACGGCGACTCCCCGTGAGGTATTAGTGTTGCCTATGGCTTGTATGAATCAGAATAAATTGGAACAAGCACCCGGTCAAGGAGTCAGCGGCCGAAAAGCGGCGCTCAGCCGTCGTGGCGTTCGGTGCGGGCTCGCCAGGCACCGCTGGTATCGTGCGTCTTGAACCAGTCGGCGTTCATCTCCGTGAAGCGCTTCTGGTCTTCCGGGACGTCGTCCTCAAAGAAGATCGCCGTCACCGGACAGACCGTCTCGCAGGCAGCGCAGTCGATACACGTTTCGGGGTTGATGAAGTATTGCTCGTCTTCGCCCGTCGAGTGGATGCAGTCCACCGGGCAGACGTCTACGCAGGAGGCGTCCTTGGTGCCGATGCAGGGCTCTGTGATGACGTAAGTCATGGGCCGCTCGTGCGCCTATTCTAACGGTCGCTCAGTCACCCAACAACATCATGCGGGTCACTCCGCCCGCACGCCCCGTTTGTTGACCGTGATGTCGCCGTCGAGGACCCTCGCCTGGCAGGCCAGCCTCATGCCGTACTGGCGGATCGTCGCTTCCGAGCGCTCTTCCGTCATCGTTTTAAGCTCGGAGCGGCTGGCCGGCTCGAGGTGCTCCATCCCGCTCTCGATCGTGCAAAGGCAGGTAGTGCAGATCCCCTGCCCGCCGCACGTCGTCGGCCAGAAGAGCCCCGCATCGTGCGCTGCCTCCATGATCGTCTCGCCCGCGCGGGCATTAATCTCGATTTCGCTGGGTAGGATTCTGATTTTTGGCACTTCACAACCATCGTAGCACCGCCGTGCTTCGCCTTGCGGATGAGACGAGGCCATCTCGTATACTTGTCGTGACCCGCCTAGCGAGGAGAGCACTGCGCCCAATGAAGCCAATTCCCGACGGCACAAGCGACGAACTGGTGATCGAGACCACGCCTGATATGGGTGTTCGTCATCTGCCGATCCCGATGTACTCAACGCCGACAATGGTGGGCCACTTCGAGCAACTCTGCCTCATGATGATGATTCCCTTTCTGGAGCCGGGCGAAAACTCCGTCGGCTACAAGGTCGACATAAAGCACTCCGCGCCCACCACCATCGGCATGAAGGTCACGATCAAGGCGAAGGTCATCGAGTCTGACGAGCGCAAGGCCGTGTTCGAAGTGGAGGCCTATAACGAGACCGGCGCAAAGATCGGCGAAGGCAAGCACGAGCGCCGCGCCATTGACATGTCACGCTTCTCGGGTGGCCAGAGCTAACGCGTGCCGACTCTAGCGTCGTTCGCGAAGGGACACTCGTTCCCGCCTGTCTCCTTCGATCTCACATCTGACTGGGTGAACGGCTACGTAGCCGCCGTCGAAGACGAAGCGATCAGCCAGCTCGGCGCCGATCTCGTGCCGCCGATGGCGGTTGCCGCGCTCGCCATCCGCGCGCTGCTCGAGCAGTCCGGCCTGCCGCCCGGCACCCTGCACGCCGGCCAGGAACTGACGTTCGCGGCTCCCGTGCGGACTGGCGATTCGCTGGCGGTGACGGCCGAAATCGTCTCCCGAGGCGAGCGAGCAGGCTGGGTGTTGATGAGCATCGACCTGCGCGTCGACCGTGGCCGCGAGTCGGTGATGACGGGCCGTTCCACCGTGTCCTTTCCGATCGGTGAGGGAGTCGCGGCGTGACCCAACAGCGCACCCTGGCGGAGGTTGGCGCCTCGCTCCCATCGGTCACCAAGCTGATCACTCAGGACAAGATCAACACCTACGCCCAAGCTGGCGGCGACAAGAACCCGTTGCACACCGACGCCGAGTTCGCTGCGAGGACCCAGTTCGGCGGCACGATTGCTCACGGCATGCTCGTTTTGGCGTACGTCTCGGAAATGCTCACGGCAGCTTTTGGCGAAGACTGGCTCGCCCGCGGCCGGATGAAGATCCGGTTTCGCGCACCTGCCCGGCCCGGCGACACCGTGACCGCGTCCGGCAACGTCACCTTCACCTCCGGCGGACGCATCGTTTGTGCCGTCGAGTGCCGCAACAGCGCGGGTGAACTACTGATATCCGGAGAAGCGGAAGTGCGCGCATGACGCGGAGGAACCAACCGGTGACCCGCGCCGTCGTCACAGGCCTCGGCTGTGTGACGCCGATTGGCCAGAGCGTCGAGGACTTCTGGGCGGCGCTCACCGCAGGTCAGTCCGGCGTCCGCCGCATCACGCTATTCGACCCCAGCGATCTCGAGTGCCAGATCGCCGCCGAGGTGAAGGACTGGGACCCGACGAATTGGATGGAACCGAAGTCTGCCCGCCGCGCCGCACGCTTCTCTCAGTTCGCGGTCGGCGCTGCCACGCAGGCCGTCAAGGACGCCGAACTCCTCATCACTGACGTCAACCGTGACGACATCGCGATCGTGATGAACACCGGAGGTGGCGGCGTCGACGTCATCGCCGACGGCGAGAAGACCTACCTCGAGAAGGGCGCCGACCGTGTCGGCCCGTTCACCGTGCCGGCCTACGCTCCGAACATGGCCTCCTGCCAGGTGGCGATCAACCTTGGCGTCCGCGGCCCGACGATGACGTCTGTCGCAGCCTGCGCTGCCGGGGTCTTTGCCTTCGTGGAAGCCAAACGGCTGATCGACCTGGGCGAGGCGGAAGTCGTCATTGCTGGTGGGGCCGAGGCGAATATCATCCCGATCTCCCTGGCCGCAATGGGCAACATGCGCGCCCTCAGCACCCGCAACGATGAGCCTGAGAAGGCCTGCCGCCCCTTCGACAAGGACCGCGACGGCTTCGTCTACGGCGAAGGCGCTGGGGCGTTCGTCATCGAATCGCTCGACCACGCAAGGGCCCGCGGCGCGCGCATCTATGCCGAACTCGCCGGGGGGGCCATCACCTCTGACGCCTATCACATCACCGCGCCCAACCCCTCTGGCGAATCGGCGGCACGAGCAATCAGCAAGGCGCTCGATCGCTCCGGCCTCACCACCGAAGACGTCGATGTCATCGTCGCGCACGGCACCGGCACGCCACTGAATGACGCCGCCGAAACTACCGCGATCAAGCGCGCTCTCGGCGAGCACGCCTACAGGGCAGCCGTCACCGCGCCCAAGTCGATGGTCGGCCACCAGCTCGGCGCGGCTGGCGCGGTCTCCGGTGTCGCCGCTATCCTCACGATCGACCGTGGGATCGTGCCACCGACGATCAACCTCGAGACGCCCGACCCCGAATGCGATTTGGACTACGTCCCTCTCACCGCGCGCCGCCTTGAAACTCGCGTCGCGCTGGTCAACGGCTTCGGCTTCGGCGGGCAGAACGGCGTCGCTGCCTTCAAGCGCTTCGAGGCCAACGGAACCGGCTGAAGATGCAGGAACCGGAAGACAGCCCGCGTCATTGGTGCTTCGGCTGCGGCGCTCTCAACCCGGAGGGTTTGCATGTCGCATTCGAGGTCGTGGGCATGCGCGTCACCGGCCGCTTTACTCCCCGTAAGGAGCACCAGGGCTTCCCCGGCGTGGCCCACGGCGGCATCGCGGCAACTGTCCTCGACGAGGCCATGGGCTGGGCGATGTACGCCGCCAACGCCTGGGCGATGACCGCGAAGATGGAAGTGCGCTACCGCCGTCCGCTCACCCTCGGCGAAGAGGTCATCGTCACGGCCGGCGTCGTCCGCGACCGGGGCCGCAGACTCGAGGCAGAGGCGCGGATCGAGACAACCTCTGGCGAAACGCTCGCAGAAGCGAACGGCCTCTTCCTCCGGCTGCCTCAAGAGCGCTCACGGCTGCTCGGCGAGTCGTTCCTCGGGAACGCCTAGCTCCTTGTCCGTACTGCGCCCGTCCGGCTCGCTCGCCGGCCGTTTCATGTTCCAGCTCAGCCGCCGCGGCACCGCACTCTTCCCTCTCGCATTCGCCCAGGCGATCGCTGTTCCTCCATCCGATGTTGTGCACGCGCTCTGGTCGTCGAAGCGCGATGTCGCTGCCGGAAACTTCGCGCAGGTCACCGGTTTGGCACCCGACGACCCGCGCGTTCGAAGGCTCGCGCGCGATTGCTTCCGCCACTTCGGTCTCTACGTCGCCGAGATGACGCACCTGCAGGGCTGGGACGGCGAGGACGTGCGCGATCGCGTCGATGTCGAAGGCGAGGAGAACTTCGCCGTCGCCGAAGCTCTCGGCCGCGGGATCATCTTCGTCAGCGGTCACATGGGCAGCACCGAAATCGCCGCCTCGCTCGCGGTCCTCCGCGGCTACCGGATCACCGCTGTGACTGAGGAGATCCCCGTCCGCTGGATGATGGATTGGATCGTGCGCACACGCGACGTGATGGGCATCACTCTCAAGACGCCCGACGGCGCGGGCATCGGCCTCATCCGCACGCTGCGTCGCGGCGGCATGGTCGCGATGGTCGTCGACGCCGGCATCGACCGCGGCGGCTCAGTCCCGGTCCAGTTCTTCGACCGAGAGACCCTGTTTCCAGATGGCCCGGCGCGCCTCGCTCGCCTGACTGGCGCACCCCTATTGTTCGGGCTTGCCGTACGTCGCCCCGGCGGCCGCTTCAAGGCCTTCGTCTGCCCCCCGCTCGTGCCGGGCCGCGACGCTTCAGCGGAAGACGAGGTCGTCCGGCTCACCCAGGATCTGGCGAAAACCTTCGAGGGCTTCGTCCGGCGCTACCCGTCCCAGTGGTACGCGTTCCGCCCGATCTGGCCCGACGCGCAGCCGTAGTGCGGCTAGTAGTCGAGCGCCATACAATATCCTTCAGCGATGGCCATCACCAAGGAACTCCGCTTCGCAATGGACGAGAAGGGCATGAAAGTCCTCGCACCGACGCTCGTCGGCCAGACGATCTCGTACTGGGACAACGACCGCGAACTAAAGCATGGCCTCGTCAAGGCCGCCGACGTCGTGCGCGACCGCTACGGCAATCCGTTCATCGAAGTCGAACTCGAAGAGAGCGCCAGCGCCGCTGCCGCGTCTTAGGGCCGCAGCAACAGCGGCACCACGATCGCCAGGATCAGCAGGATCGAGATCACCGCTATCACCCATTGCGGGATGATTCCCCTGCTCTTTGGCTCATCCCAGCCGGCGTAGCCGGCGGCCTCGGACAGGTCGTAGTCCGGATCGTCCGGACCCGGGACGTACCCGTCATCCTCGTCATCGTCCTCGTCGTAGTAGCCCTCGGGCGCGTCCTCCCAGGTCTCGTCCACGTCTTCAGGGTTGTCCCAGTCAGGGAAATCGCCGCCGCTGTGGTCGCCCCGCAAAGGCTTGTCTCGGTCACGCATCGCGGCACCAGTCTAGCGCACTCGAAGCCCTTCCCGCGCCGGGCCACTCCCACGCCTGCGGCGGGTGTGACGCCGGTCATAATTCGCCGCTGCTCAAGCGTTATCTAATAGCGCCCAGGAGTCGCGCTGCCAGATTGACAGCCTGCTCGAATTCGTGTTAGAAACAACCTGAAACTTAGTCTCCGCTAAGTAAAGCAAATTCGCTGGCGGACCCGCAAAGGGAGAGGAAGGCGAACCATGGCCATCGATGCCGATACCCTCGAAAAGCTACGAACAGAAACCGCCGAGCCCTTCGCCGTTGATCTGAGCTGGCTCAACCTCGACGAAAACGGCCATCCCTGGGGTATGCGCGCCAAGCCCGGCCGGCGCGGTCTAACGCTCGACGAGGTCGAGATCGGCAAGGTAGGCGAGGTGCCGGAGCAGTCTGATAACCGCTCTATCCGGGTCCGCGGATCCGTGCCCCGCCCCGACGCCCCGCGCGTCCCCGGCGGCTACGCCGGCAAGGCTGACGTCTACTCCGAGAACTCGCGCCTCCTCTACGAAGAGGCCGTCCAGCGCCAGTGGTCCTCCGCCACGGACATCCCGTGGGAAGGCATCGAGCCGCTCCCGGACGACATCGAGCGCGCCATGTGCCAGCTCTGCACCTTCCTCACCGAAGTCGAGTTCATCGCCGGCGACACGCCGGCCCAGTGGATGCCCTCGATCAACAGCGAGCACCACGAAGTCAAGCTTTTCCTCCTTTCCCAGATCATGGACGAGGCGCGCCACCTTGACGTCTTCCGCAAGCGCGCCTTCGCCAACGGCGGCGGCCTCCTCTCCTCGCTCCCGCAGGATGGTCTGCGCGTGATCATCGAAGCCAAGGACTTCACCGAAATGTCAGCGATTATGCACGTCGCGGCCGAAGGCTTCGTGCAGTCCATGTTCCGCATGGGCGAGTACATCGGCCAGAACGAGGCCGAGAAGAAGATCTTCCGCCTCTGCGGCCAGGACGAGTCCCGTCACCTCGGCTTCGGCGTCCTCCACCTCAAGTACGTCATGGACAACGAGCCCTGGCGCCGCGAGGAGATCCACCACTACCTGGACAAGGTCGAGACCACCCTCGCACCGGACCCGCTGGACAGCGACGCCGCCAACTTCGCCCTCTTCGAAGCCCTCGCCATCCTCATGGGCGGCGGCGTCAAGAACTTCGACAAGGGCATCCAGATGTCGATGGACGTCCAGCGCAAGCGCGTTAATGAGTACATGCACCGTCTCACCGTCGCCGGCCTCGGCGACCGCCGCGAGCGCATGAACCCGCTCCTCCGCCAGTTCCTCAACTAGCGCGCGTGTTTCGCAACGAACGAGCGCTCCGGTCGCAGGCCGGGGTGCTTTGGCGTTTGACAGCCGGCCGGTCCCCGTGCCCTAATGGGTCATGCTACCGGGGGGTGCGGCATTACTCTACTTCGTGTCATTCCACTCATATTAGTTGGGGTTACTCTCGCATTTGCGGCTCAGGGCACGCACGCCGCCGGAGAAGCCCAAGTTTACATCGATCCCGCCACTACTTTCGTTGGTCAGGGCCAGCAGTTCGATGTTGGAATTGTCGCAGTCCCCTCGGACGATACACTCGCTGCCTGGGTGATCGAGGTCCAGTACGATCCGAACGTCATCTTGTTCGACGCATGTGACCCGCTCGACCGGCCGCCCGGTTTCATCTTCGCGACCGCCTGCGAGCCCGTGGACAATGGTGGTGGCCCGGAGGACGATGCCGTCGTCACCGTTGGCGGCGCGCTCGATCCCCAGACGGAGGAAGGGATCGCCTCCATCGTCACACTCGCGACAGTGACGTTCCATGCTGTTGGCAACGACGGTGACTCGACAGACCTCGACATTGAGATTGTCTCGTTCCTCGGACCAGACCCGGAGGGGATCGAGCAGAACCCGACGACCACGAATGGATTCGTCCAAATCGGCCCACCGCCGCCGGCGACGCAGACACCCACACCTTCGCCGACTCCTTCCCAACCGCCCACGCCGTCACCATCGCCTACCCCAATGTCTGTCGGTGGCTCGGTGCAACTGACCACAGCCGCTGCAGACCATTCCCGCGCCGGGCTGCCACTCGCGGCCACATTGCTCGGCGTCGCCGCTGCAACGATTGCCGTCGTTGCGTCGAGCTTGACGCATCGCCGCTGGCCGTGACCCAATAGCACGACGATGCCCATCCCCGAATGGTTCGACCGCGCCCGCTTCGGCATGTTCATCCACTGGGGCCACTCCTCCCAACGCGGCTGCGAGCTGTCGTGGCCGATGGTCGGCGGCAACCAGGTGCTTCCGTACTGCGCCGACATTCCCGTCGACGACTACCAGTCGAGTGCTGCGACGTTCAACCCGCAAAGGTTCGATCCGCGTGAGTGGGCGCGCCTGGCGAAGAGCGCCGGGATGGAGTACGCGGTCCTTACCTCGAAGCACCATGACGGCTACGCCATGTTCCACACGAAGCTCTCCGACTTCTCGGTCGAGTACTCGCCTTTCGGCCGGGAGATTGTGCGCGAATACGTCGAAGCCTTCCGCGCCGAGGGCCTGCGGGTCGGTCTCTACTTCTCGCTCTGCGATTGGCACCACCCGGACTACCCGCCGTTCACGGACGACTTCCGGCCTTACTTCCCCGGCCGCTGGCCGCGCCCGACCGCAGAACAGTGGCCGCGCTACCTCGACGTCATGTTCGGCCAGCTCCGCGAGTTGCTCACCAACTACGGCAAGATCGACCTCCTCTGGTTCGACGGCCAATGGGAGCACACTCCCGACGAATGGCGCTCCGCCGACCTAGCCGCGATGATCCGTGAGATCCAGCCCGAGATCGTGATCAACGACCGGCTCCCCGGCGGCGACTACGACACGCCGGAGCAGTTCGTCCCCGCCCAGGCGCCTGCGCGCCCGTGGGAGGTCTGCCTGACGATGAACGAAAGCTGGGGCTACTCTCCCGCCGATACACACTACAAATCGGCGCACCAGATCGTGCACACCCTCTGCGAGATCGCTGGCAAAGGCGGCCGTTTCCTGCTCAACATCGGCCCCGACGGCGACGGCGTCATCCCGCCCGAGCAACTCGACCGCCTGCAAGCGGTTGCCGGCTGGATGTCGCGCAACGGCGAGGCGATCAGCGGCACGGACGCCGGTTTGGACCCCTGGCAGTTCTACGGACCGAGCACCCGCAAGGGTGGCGTCGTGTACCTCCACCTGCTGATGCGCCCGTACGAGAGCGTAACTGTGCGCGGCGTGCCGATCCGTCGCGTGAAGTCGGCTCGGGTAGTCGGGTCGGGCCGCGACCTCGAGTTCGACACTCGCTGCGCCATCCTCGACCAGCTCCTCAACAGCGACCCGCTCGGCGAGCTGACCATCCGCGTGCCCGAAGATGTCCTCGACCCACTGGCGACGGTGATCGCCGTCGAGATCGCAGCTCCGGCTTAGGCGGTTGCAGCCTTCGCGCCCGGGAGCCGCGTCGCCGCGCCCGCTGCGAGCGCCGCGAACGCCGCCATCAGTGCGAACAAGAGTCCGATGCTCGTCGCCGTGCTCCAGAGGCCCGAATCCCCCGCCCCGACGATTGCACCGCTGACCCCGGTGCCGATCGCCACGCCGAGCACGCTAGAAAGCTGAAGCGACGCCGAGGCGTAGCCGGTCTGGTCGGGCGGCGCCTCTGAGAGGATCGTCAGCGAGACGCTGGTGTAGGCGAGCCCCATCCCGAAGCCGCCGATCGCCCAACCGACCGCCGCCATCACCACAGGCGACTCCTCCGACGCTGTCGTTCCGGCAATCGCTATCCCCACTGCGATGAAGACGAACCCCGCGATCACCATCGTCCGCCGGGACCAGCGTTGGGTGCGCCGGGCCTGGACCCAGCTCCCGGCCGTCCAGGTCATCGTCGCGGCGGTCAGGGCCAGCCCAGCGAGTGTCGGCGACTGGTGTCGGACTTCGTTAAGCGCCAGGGGCAGAAACGCTTCGGCACCGAAGAACGACATGCACGCGAGCCCCATCACCGCCACCGCCGCCGGCAACCCGCGCGCAGCCACGAACGTGCCCGATGGCAGCAGAGTTCGCAACGCGAAGATCGCGACGATCGCCCCAACGGCGACCAGCGGCGCGATGATCAGCGGATTGTCGGCCGTGGATCCCGCCAGGATCAGCGCGGCGCCGGCCGCCAGTTGTATCGACTTCATGAGCCGGTCGTCGGCGGGTGCGACGTTCTCCGGCGCGAGCCGTCTCAGCGCCGGGATCGTCAGTACGGCGGCGAGCGGAAGCAGCGGCAACAGCCCCAGGAACACAAGCCGCCACGAGATGTGGTCGGCTACCGCTCCGGCGAGCGCCGGACCGACCAGCCCCGGCACCACCCAGGCCGACGACAGCACCGCGAACATCCGCGGCCGGAGATGCTCGTCGTAGCCTCTGCCAATGCCCACGTACGCCAGCGTCGCGATCATCCCGGAACCTAGCCCCTGCACACAGCGGGCGGCCACCAGCATCTCCATCGACTGCGCCAGGCCGCCGATAACGAGGCCGACCCCGAACAGGCACAGGCCGATGGAAAACGGCAGCGCGGGTTCGCGGCGATCCGCTTGTTGCCCGGCATAAGCGGCGCCCACCAGGTTCGCGACTGTGAACCCGCTGAAGACCAGCCCATAGAGCCGCAACCCGCCGAGGTCATCCCTCACCACGGGCATCGCTGTCGCGATCGCCAGCGCCTCGAACGCGCTCATAGTTACGACCAGCACAAGGCCGATCGTCAGCAGCCGCTTGTCGGGCGTGAGCAATCCCGTTGCATGCGACGCCGGCGGCGTAGCGGATACGGGCATCACCATATCGATAGCTTCCACGGGCGCCCAGCCTAGCGCCAGCACCGGGCGGAATGTTTCGGGCGCGCGCCTCAGTCCTGCTGGGTCTTTGGGCCTACGACTGGACGGGCGCCTACGGCTCCATCACGCAGAACTCGTTGCCCTGCGGGTCCTGCATCACCGTCCACGCGCCGCCGGAGTCGTGCTGCACGTCCCGCAGCTTGCTCGCGCCGAGCGCCATCAGCCGCGCAACCTCAGCCGCGCGATTATCAGGGCGCAGGTCCAGGTGCAGCCGGTTCTTCACGGTCTTCGGCTCAGGCACCTGTTGGAAGAAGAACCGCGGGCCGCCGCCTGTCGTGTGGCGCATCGCCACTCCCGGATCATTTTCGAGGTCGTCGATGCCCAGCGACTTCAGCCGCGCGATCTCCTCGTCGTCGTACGGCTCGATCTCGTACCCGTCGAGCACCGCCGCCCAGAAGCGTGCCAATGGCGCGGGCTTCGCGCAGTCGACGACGATATCCCCCAACTTCGCCATCAGGCATCACCTTCTAAACCGGACAGACGCAGAACTCGTTGCCTTCGGGATCCGCCATGATCGTCCAGCGGTGTCCGCCCTCGTCTCCTTCGCGGATGCACATCAAGTTGCCCACGGAGCGCTCCCTTCGTGTCTAACGGGGCCACGATAACGCGACCGCGGCGGCGTGCTCAATACCAGCCCGGCGTCAGGCGGCCATTCGCGAGCGTCCGTGGCGGAACCGGACTGGATCACGCCTGTGAGACGCAGAATTCGTTGCCCTCGACGTCCTTAGCCTTCGAGCGCCTGTGACCAGAACTGCGAGGCCCTGTCGGCGTCCGCGCAGTCGATGACGATGCAGTTTAGCGTGCCCATGAAGGTCCTCCTTACATGAACTCGTAGCCGCCCATGATGCCCGGCGGCTCCTGGTCCATGATCACGTTGACGCAGGCCGGCTTGCCGCTGGCGAGCGCGCGCTCGATGGCGGGGCGGATCTCTTCTGGCTTGGTGACGAACTCGCCGTGGCCGCCCATGCCCTCGACGATCTTGTCGTAGCGGCAGTTGTCGCCAAGCATGCTGGCGACGACGCGATCCTTGCCGTACATGGCGCGCTGGCCGACGGTGATCTGGCCCCACTGGCGGTCGTTGCCGATGACCGAGACGACCGGGATGCCGAAGCGCACGAAGGTGTCGAAGTCGAAGCCGTTGAGGCCGAACGCGCCGTCGCCGTTGACCATAATGATCCGCTTCTTCGGGTAGACGCTGTTGATCGCCATGCAGAAGCCGGTGCCCACGCCGAGCGTGCCGAACGGGCCCGGGTCGTACCACTGGCCCGGCAGGTTCACCGGCAGGATCTTGGAGGCGTGCGAGACGATGTCGCCGCCGTCGCCGACGACGATCGTGTCCTCGTCGACGAAGTTGGCGATCTCGGCGCAGAGGCGGAAGGGGTGGATCGGCTCGCGGTCGCTGGTCATCCACTCTTCCATCTGGGCGCGGGTCTTGTCCTCCTGCTCGCGCAGCTCGGCGAGCCAGTCGGTGTGCGTGAACTTGCCGTCGGCCAGCTCCGCCGTGATGGTCTGGAGGAAGGCGCGGGCGTCGGACTCGATCGGGATGTCGACGTCGTGGTTGCGGCCGAGTTCAGTGGGGTCAGTGTCGATCTGGATGATCTTGGCCTCGGGGTTGAAGCGCTTGCCGTAGGAGAGGCGGAAGTCCATCGGCGTGCCGATGACGACGATCGCGTCGGCCTTGCCGAGCGCGTTGCGGCGGCTGCGGTTGAAGAAGAGCGGGTGGTCCTGCGACATGGAGCCGCGGCCCATGGCGTTGAGGTAGACGGGTGCCTGCACCGTCTCGGCGAAGGCGCGGAGGTCTTCGTGGGCCTCACTCCAGTAGATCGCCGAACCGGCCATGATGAGGGGGCGCTCCGCCTTGCGGAGGACGTCGGCGGCTTGCTTGAGGGCGGCGGCGTCCGGGTAGACGCGGCCTTTCGGGCGGTAGCTCTCGGGGAAGACGACTGTCTCCTCCTCGACCTTGCGGAAGAGGACGTCGGTAGGGATCTCGAGGAAAGCGGGGCCGGGGCGGCCGGACATTGCTGCGCGGAAGGCCATGGCGATGTACTCGGGGATGCGCTCGGTCTGGTGGATGCACTTGGCGAGCTTGGTGATCGGCTTGAGGACCTCGGTGTGGTCCATGTCCTGGAGGGCGCCCATCTCGAAGCGGGCGAGGGGGCTGCGGCCACCGATGATCAGCATCGGGCTCTTGTTGTGCCAGGCGTTGGCGATGGCGGTGATGCAGTCGGTGACGCCGGGGCCGGCGGTGACGACGCCGACGCCGCACTTGCGGGTGGCGCGGGACCAACCCTCGGCGGCGTGGCCGGCGACCTGCTCGTGGCGGACGTCGATGACCTTGATGTTCTCGTCGAGGCACGAGTCGTAGATGGCCTGGACGTGGCCGCCGCAGAGGGTGAAGATCGTGTCGACGCCTTCCTGCTTGATGGCGCGGGCGACGAGGTCGCCACCGTCTACGAGGGCCATGGGCGGGTCTCCTTAGTGGTTAGTGGTTGGTGATTGGTGATTGGTGACTGGTGGTTGGGCGGACGTGCGTAAGTGTAGGTGGATGATTGAGGGGTGGCAAGTGGGCGTTCAATCGGCGGTTTCGGGGGCTGGTTTTGTATCTGGCGGTTGATTGACCTCGGGCGTCGTGTTGGGTGTTTGATTGTGGGTTCTGCTTCTTTCGTTTTCGGGCTGGGTTCTGTGCCTGGCGGGGCGGCGGAGCGGGGTGTGCGCTTGATTGAGCGTACGCACAAAGGGCCTTGCGGTGCGTTCAATCAGGGGCGTGTGCCGAGGGCGTGCGCGAGGGCTGCGTATTCGATTGGTAAGGGGCTGGTTTCAGGGTGGCGGATTGGGGCGGGAAGTCTTAGGGGTCAGTGGCACTGCGTCGGTTATCGATAGTCGGTGGGATCCCTCACTAGTTCGTAGTCAGCATATTTCAGCCAGTGACACCACACCTTCGCGCCGGGGATACTCAGGCGACGGTTCCCCCCAGCGCCACCGTCCCAGTTCACGACTTCGACACGAATCTCCGGGCTGAATCGCCGATGAACGTATTCAAGGGCAGGTTTGAGGTCAGTATCGGTCGAGGCGAGCACTCCAATGTCGTATTCGTTGTCGATGGCCAACGCGACGAAATCCACGGCCATAGCAACATCGATGCCCTTCTCTTGAGGCCTCTCGTGTGGCCAATTCGGCGGGTACTTCAGGGTGCGAGCAATGACCTTCGCGCCGGCGGCCTCCCAGGCCGCACACTGTTTCATGTGCGCCGCATAGGTTCTTGCTTGCCGTGTGGCCTCCGGGCGACCGGTGTACACTCGTACTTCTCGTAGGATGCTGTTTTCGTCTGGTCTTGATCGACTGGCCACAATCTCACCGATCTTGATCGGATCGAACTGCCCGTCGATATGACTGCCAGCTTCAGGAAAGAAGGCGCGGCGACAGCCCTTGTAGAGATTTTGGGCGTCCACGAAGAGAACTAGTCGCTTGTCCATCGCATCCTTGACATTGATATACAGTCTGGTAGGCTAGAAACGTAATCTTCCTCGCCATTCGCTCGACGAGCGAATTGGCGGGGTTTGTCATTCCTGGGCCTAATCATCGTTGATCAGAGGCAAGAAATTGACGTCCCGCCTCGGTGATCTCCCACCAACCGTGTGGCGAAGAGGGGTTCAAAAGTGGTGGTGTCCTCTTGTTGGCCATGTCGTTGCGTGCGAACTGTGCGGTCTTCCTCCACCGAACCTCCCCAGAGTCAAGAATATCCAGGTCAACGGGACGCAGTCGATCACGCACCAGCTGCTCAACGTTCTCGAGTATCTGCGCAACGCGAGCCTTCCCGCCGAGGCTCTGAGTAGCTCGAAGCACCGGCCCATAAAACTCCTCCTGCGGAGTCCGTTCGCCGCGCGGCAGTCTCTTTGGGCGGGCTTTGATGCCATACGAGGATGGTGTGCTGGTCGGCGCGGGAATCATTGATGTCTCGTGCTTTGCGGCTGGTCCGCCCGCGTTGAGGCCAAGCACTCGGCGTAGCACGTCATTGGGTGTATCAACAAACGGTGCCGCTTGTTGTTGCAACGCCGCCCACACCTCCTCGTCAATGTCTATTCGGGTCTTGTGAGCCATACTAACGCCTCCCTGTAGTGCTTTAGCGCAATATACACTACCACTTTAGATACTGTCAAGCAGTAAGTGCGCTCTAAGGCGCAGTAATCAGTGAGGCGACGGTCCGTGAAGTTGATCGAAGAGGGCCGGCGGCACTGACGCTGGCTGGCGCGTCACCAGCGCTCCGCGACTGGAGGAAGGCAGCGAGCAGAGCGGCACCTCCGGCCGGGACGTAGGCTAGCCCCCACAAACCCGGCGCCAGGATGTAAACCCACGCCGATGCAGTCGTCATGCTTCCGCGGCGCGTGATCACTCCGCGCCAGAGGAAGCAGGCGATGACGATGGGGTAGGAAAACAGGGCGACTGTCGACAATGCTTGTGCCGACGCCGTCGTCCGCGGCCATGACGACGATGAGGAAAGCGATTGACCACGCCACAACAGCAGTTGCGAGGAGGAAGGCCGCCCAGTGGCACGCTTCCCCGAGGCTTGTGGGCGCGCTTACAGCGCTCACCCGCGGGTGGGGTGGCGGTGGCCGTGCCAGTGGGGATGCGGAGGCGCGGAGCCAGGGAGGCGAGGAGGATGGAGAGGGTGTCGGAGAGGAGGGCGGGGGCTTTGCAGGCGGCGGCTGCGAGCCAGTCCTAGGTGTCGTGTCCCAACAGATGGTTTACAAGTTGAACCTCGAAATGGGAGGCCGGCGACCGAGTGCCATGTGTGGTCGGACGGTATTGTACTGCCGGACGAAGCTCTGGAGGGTAGCGAGGCGTTCGTTATTGCTGTTGTAGTGGCGCTGGTAGGCCCATTCACGGAGTAGCGTCTGGATCACGCGTTCCGCCTTGCCGTTGGTCTGGGGTCTGTAGGGGCGGGTGCGCTTGAGGGCTATGCCCTGTTCCTCGGCGAAGTGACGCAGGAGGCGGGAGCGGTAGTTCATGCCGTTGTCGGTAAGCAGGCGTTCGACGCGGACGCCCAGCTCGGCGAAGTGGGCAAGTGCCCGTTCCAGGAAGGCGAGTGTAGTGGGGCTCTTCTCGTCAGGGAGGGCTTCGACGTAAAGATAGCGACTGTAGTCGTCGATGGCGACGTGGAGGAAGTCGTGACCGTAGCCACCGCGGCTCCGGTAGTGCCGCCACCTGAGGGTCGAAGTGGCGGCCGCCGCCTGGTGGGATCCGCCTGAGCTTCTTGACGTCCGCGTGGAGCAGTTCGCCGGGAGCGCCCCGCTCGTAGCGTGTGGGTGCGCGGGTAACGCGGTCCAGCCACTGGAGCCTGTTCAAGCGAAAGCGTACAAGGACACGGTGGACTGTGGAGACTGTAAGTCTCAGGCGCCAGGCGATCCATTGTGGACCGCGGCCAGACTTCACACGTGCCTTGACGATTGCGCGGACCGTGTGTTCCGACAACGCCCATGCGCAACGCTGCGGTCGCCGGCTACGAGTCGCCAAACCGGCCCATCCCTCCCGGCGAAAACGCCTCACCCAGCGGTAGGCAGTTTGGCGAGAGATGTTCGCCATACGTGCCGCCTCGGCTACCGGTATACCCTCGAAAAAGACGCGCTGAATCAGAGTGTGCTTCGCGTGTGCGTTAAGCTTTCCTGGGGACCCCAACACGAGAGTGGCTCCTTTCGACTAGCGGGTGATTTTGTACAACCACTAGGCGACTCGGAGCCGCTCACTTTGTAAACCATGTCCTGGGACAGTACACCTAGGGGCGAGCGCCGGCTGCTGCGGGGAGCCACTGCGCTCCCGGGGCTGTTCCTTCGCGTTTCGGGCCGTCGTCGATGCTGTCCACCTGGCTTATACTTCCGGCAAATGCTGCGAGTTGCGCTAGCCGTCGTTGTCGCTGTGCTGACGTTGCTTCCGGAAGGGGCAAACGCGGTGGCGCCGGCCGGAGAGGCGCCGGCGGATCGCCTCGGTGATGCCGATTGCTCGGGCAGTGTGAATCCAGTCGACTCTCTGCTCATACTCCGTCAAGACGCGGCCCTCGGGGACGTGCCGTGCGCTGACCTCGCCGATGTGCAGTGCGACGGTGATATCGACCCGGTGGACTCGCTGCAAATCCTGCGCTGGGACGGCGGGCTCAGCGTCTCGCAGCAGCCGGGCTGCGTTGCGATCGGCGAGCCGCTGACGTTCGGGCCGACGAGCTACGACCTGATCCGCGAGGCGTTCGACGCGGGCGACCTCACCGCGGAGGAGTCGCTCACGTACCGAATCTTCGCGACGTTCGGTGACTCTCGCCTGCCGGCCGAGTACCAAGGCGATGACTCGGGCGTGTTCGACGGCACCGAGACCGTGAGCGAGCTGGCGGCCACATTCGATACGCTGAGCCCAGCGACGCAGGGAACACTGGCGCCGTTCCTCAAATCGTGGGAGCTCCCGGAAAGTTGGTTCCAGCAGCGTCTTGCCACGCCCCAGGGTGTGCTCCCCCCGGGTGTCCCTCTGGAAACCATCGATACCAGTCCGAACGTCAGGCTCTGGTACCGGACGGACATCCCCGGCGCGGACGCCGAGGCGGCGGCGCTGGTCGCCGAAATCGACGCGAAGATCTGGGGCGATCTCACCGGCCTGATGGGCACGCCGCAGGAGGACAGCGCGCGTGTCCCCAACGGGGGCGACGACCGTCTAGACATCCTGCTCTCTGGCTTGCCCAACCGGGCTTATGCGAGGCAGGACCCCGGCTGTAAGGCGACCAGCGGCTACATCGTGCTGGGCAACGGATACAGCGACAAGGAGGTCGTTACTCACGAGATAATGCACGCGATCCTCTTCAACTTTGAGGTGAAGGAGCCGTGTCAGCACCCCGAGTACACCTGGATTAATGAAGCCACCGCCCAGTGGGCAATCGACCTCGTCTACCCCACCGGTCAGAGAGAGTGGGGCTCGTTGCTGAGGCCCACGAATGCGCTCAGGTGTTTTCTCGAGCACACGAACCAGTCCCTCGAGTCCCGCAACGATTGCCACGAGTACGGCGCGTACATCTTCCTGTTCTACCTCGCGCGCTTTCACGGCAATCAGTACGTGCGCGCGGTTTGGGACTCCTTCGCCGGCAACGATAGCCTCGCGGGGATAAACGCCGCGCTCGCACCGCTCGGCGGGCTCAAGGAGGTCTGGCCAAAGTTCGAGATGCAGAACTTCAACCGCGAGCCACGGTTGGAGTACAACCAGAAGGACAGCATCACGATCCGTGCAGCGCTAGAAGCGGAGGAGGACGTCACTCTCGGCGGAATGTCCCAGCAGACGTACCACCTGCGCGGAGACGCCGACCACCTGGGCGCGTTCCTCCACTCGTACCACTTCGCCGACTCAAGCATCAGGCAGGTGAAGTTCACGCATTCGCTCATGGGGCAGCAGACGGCGTACGTCCGCGCACTGATCAAGTACGAGGGCGACTCGACCTGGAAGGACGAGAACTGGACGCCGTTCCCAGAGAAGAAATTCTGTTACGACGATGCGGGACAGAAGAAGATCGAGAAGCTGGTGATCATCATCTCGAACAGCGAGTTCCAGAACCGCTCGCACATACTGGCCTCGGACCCGCAGCCCGAGTTGGAGGTGAGGGATCAGTGCGGGATGACGGGCACAATGACCGGCACTTACCACTTCGACGAGGGCTATCACGAGGACTGGACTGTGACGGCGGAAATCGAGTGGATCGAGGACCCGGACTACTTCTTCGGCTGCCCGTGTCGCGTGTTCTTCCCTGAAGGTGACATCAACTGGTCGTGGGACCTCGGCTGGGAGAGCGACTATGCCGAGCCGCCCTGCCACGAGACGTACTCCGGGCACTTCTTCGCGGGTCAGGGTCTCACAGATAAGAGTGAGCAGATGCTGTTTCTGTGGGAGGACCCGGAGAATGAGGACCAGTACTTCTTATCGGGTAGAGGCTATATTGAGGCGACCTGGTTCAGCACGTGTGAGAACGGCACCAGGACGGGCCTGACGTTCTTCGACCTCGCGGCGCCTGAGCTGGACTACCCGACAGACTTCCCGCTGCCGACCATTCCAGTGATACCGCACATCGCGCCGGCCGGCGGGCCCGACTGCCAGAGCTCCACCTTCCCGGTCGCCGCTGATGCTACGACGATCTCAGGCAGCTGTACCGATCTCGGCGGTCTGCTGGAATACGAGTGGAACCTCCGGCTGGCCAAGGCGAGCCCGTAGTCCCGGTCACCAACGGTAGAGAGCCTGTATCGCCGGCCCTCACCCGCGCGCGGTGTGGTGTGGCCGTGCCAGTGGGCGATGCGGAGGCGGAGGGCGAGCGTGGCACTACTCGATACCAAGAGAGGTGCGGTCCACGTAAGACGGCCCGCGCTCGTCGCACCATTGGAGGGCCGAGGCCAGTAAGCCGGCGGCGAGCGCCGGGATGTAGACGATACCCATCAATCCGGGCATGAGGATCGACGGAATGTAGAGCAATGCCGCTGTGGTCGCGGTGCTCGTCCGGCGCTCCATCACGCCGCGGTAGAGGAAGTAGCTGATGGCGACGGGGTACCCAAATATCATCGGGACGACGATCACGAACCCAGCGTTGCCGAGGTCTCCGCTGGCCATCATGCCGAGGAGAATGCCTGCCGACCACGCGATCACCATGCTCGCAAGGAAGACCGCTGCCCAGTGGCAGGCTTCCGACGCCAAATCGGACCAAGAGCGGCCCATTGTTGGTGTCACCCGCGGGCGGTGTGGGTGTGGCCGTGCCAGTGGGCGATGCGTAGGCGGAGGGCGAGCGAGGCGAGGAGGATGGAGAGGGTGTCGAGGAGGACGGCTGCGGTCTCTGTGATGGCGTAGGCCGCGGCTGCGAGCCAGTCCTGGGGTGGGCGCCGGAGGGTGTGTCGGCGCCTCACCCCGGTGATGTCGGTTCTTGGGCCATTCTTGTCGTCCATGGCGTTCACCTCCGCCTGCGGACCTGTTTTGGGCTATTGTGACACAGTTCACAAGCTTGTGCAATGCGTCACAAACGGGAAAACACTAAAAAGTACAAAACAATTACCGGATGGCTGCGCCCTGGCGTTTTGCTCCACTTGCGCATCCTGTGCCATGCCGTGCGGCCTACCCCGCCCCCCTCCCCAAAATATTGAGGGAATCGGGGGGACACCCCCCGCCCAGACGGGCCCGTAGGGAACCCCCCGGCAGCGACTCCGCTGCACCTCCGCGTCGGGTTCAAGGAGCGCCCGGCGTTCGGCACCATGAGGCAAAGCGATGGCGCGGCCTGGCGCAGTGCTCACTTTGGCAGGGCTGACCCAGACAGGCGAGAGCCGCTGCGGCTACGAAGGGTGGGCGTCGTGCAGGGCGCGATGAGTGGCGCGCAGGTGTGCTCAGCGGAAGTGCTAGCTGTTTTCGTCCTGGAGGCCGCTCGGTTCGTCGGCGGGGAGCGTGAAGCGCTCTTCGATGGCTGCGCGGATGAGGCTGCGGCTCTTCTTGGGGCCGATGCCCTTCTTGTCTTCGATCTTGCGCACGGCCTTCGCCAGCTTCTTGTCCTTGATGGCGTCGTTGAACCATTGCGAGTAGTCGTGCCGGCGCAGGTGGTACGTCCACGTTTTGTCGTCGACGCCTTCGCCGATCTGCGAGAAGAGCATGAGGTTCTGCGCCTGTAGTTTGAGGTCGCCGTTGGGGCCGCGGAAGTAGAAACTGCGGTCCGGCCCGAGGTTGCCTTCGGCGTACTTGCGGCCGTGGCGCTTGAGGTCGAGCTTGCCTTCTTCGACGGTGAACTCGATTGCGCCGGGTTGGCCGCGGTGCCAGAGGAGGGCGTGCCGGTGCTCGAGCTCTTCAGGCGCCTCGAGCTTGGCGGTCTCGCCGACGGCCTGGGCGAAAGCGCGGACGGCTTCCGCCGGCTGCTTGCCTGTCACGAGCATCGTGTTGACCTGCTCGAGCGCGCCTTTGTACATGAGGTCCGGGTGCACCGTGACATAGACCATGCCTTCCGCAGGTGGTGAGATCTCGGAGGCGATCTCCCAGTCGGCGGGCATCAGGTGGTGCGCCTCATCGACGACGATCCAATGGGGGCGTCCGCGAGTGGCCCGCAGCTCCAGCAGGCGGGGGAGCAGGCGGGCGAAGTAGCGCGGACGGTCGCCAAGCGAGACGCCGAGCAGGTTGGCGACGACGTGGCGGTCGGGCGAGCGCAGGACTTCGAGCACCTCGTCGGCGCTCGGCGCGCGCTTCGTATCGCCGAGGACGATCGCCGGCTCGAAACCCTCATAATCGCCCTCGGGGTCGATGATGCAGAGCTGGTAGCCGCGTTCGGCGAGGCGTTCGAGAAAGCCTGTGACGGCTGTGGACTTGCCGCTGCCGGAGGTGCCGGTGACGAGAAGGTTGACGCCGCGTGGGGGCAGCGTGACTTCGCGTTCGCCTTCATATCCGAGGAGACTGCTGTTCCGCTGGAGAGGCGCGGCCACATCTGCGAGTTCGTTGTCGAGCAGGCGGTCGGTCAGCTCGGCGATCCCCTGCCCGTCGGCGCCCTCAGTCACGAGGTCAGCGCGTTCCTTGAGGGAGGGGAGAGCGTTGCCCACGGCGACCGAACATTCGGCCAGGGCGAGGAAGGCGTGGTCGTTCTCAGCGTCGCCGGCGGCGAGGACGTCGTGCGGAGAGAGTTCCAGTTCGGCGAGGGCGCGGGTGAGGCCGGAGGCCTTGTTGACGCCGGAAGGAAGGACCATGGCGACGTCCTTGTTGAAGATGACCTGCATCTCGAGGCCGAGCTCGCTGATCGCCTGGAGGAGCGCGCTCTCGTTCTCGCGGGCGGTCGAGATGACGACGTGGCCGGTGTCGAATTCGATGCCCGCACTGTGCAACGCCTCCAGGAACGCGGCGGAAGGCGGCTCTGCCAGCACTTCCTTGTGCTTGCCCTTGGGGCGGTAGAGGACGGCGCCGTTTTCGGCCACGACGAGCTCGAAGATCTCGTATTCGGGGAAGACGCGGCGGAGGTCTTTGACCTGGCGCCCGGTGACGAGGAGGAGGCGGCGGCCGGAGGCCTGGATGCGTTTGAGCGCGTCGAGGGTCGCATCGGCGACCTTGCCGCCTTCGGCGATCGTCCCGTCGTAGTCGAGAGCCACTGCCAGGTAACGCATGCTCTGATTCTAGGGGTGCGCGGCATCTACAGGCGCGGCCTTTCCCCTTGCAGTTCGCTTGCATCGGGGCCATCCTGCCCGCCTCCCCCGCCCCACCGCCAAAATTTGGGTAGCTGGGGGGACACCCCCCAGGCCCCCCGGCAGCGATGCTCGCTGCACTGCGCTTTGCGCCTCGGCGTGGACGGGGCGGTCAGCCGTGGCGAACGCGTGGACGGAGGTGGTGCCGGATCCGGAGTCAGCACCGACAGGGAATGTGGTGCTGGGCGGGAGGTTGGATGATTGGAGGCAGGGCTTGCCCAGACGGGCGCTTGCGCGAAGCCGCTGCGGCTACGGGACAGACGACGGGGCGGGCGCCGTGGCCGTTGAGGCGCGCGGGGTCAGGCGCTTTTGCGGACGTGCCAAGCGACGGTGACTTCGGCGACTTTGAGGCCTGAGGCGTCTTCGAGGTCGACGGCGACAGAGAAGTCTGTCTTGCCGTCTTTCTCCAGGCGGGCGCGGACGGCGTCGTGGTCTTCGGTGACGCGGGCGTTGGCGGTGATCGGGCCGCGGGCGGGCTTGAGGTAGGCGATCTGGGCGCTGCGGGCGAGCGGCGTCACGCCCATCATGAGGTCGGCGAAGGCGCCGGCCATGGCGCCGCCGGAGGCGGCTTCCGCGGCGGCGAAGAGCGCCGCGGCGTGCTGCGTCTGGACGTGGTTCATCAGGTGCGGGCCTTCGGGTAGGCGGACAGAGGCGGTGCCGGGGCCGATGTCGAGGATCTCGAGGCCGACGTGCCGGTTGAACGGCACGACACTCATCAGCATCTGCTTCAGGGGTTCGTAGTCCATAGGATCCTGATGCCGTGAGGCGTCAGTCCCCAATCTCCCAGATTGGCAGGGTTGTCAGCCCCGCCCCCCACCCCCAATAAGAAAGGTGACTCGGGGGGACACCCCCCGTGCCCCCCGGCAGCGATGCTCGCTGCACTGCGCTTCGGGTGAGACGCGCACGATTGTGGGTGACGGGTGCTGGCGTCTGGCTCTGCTCTCGCACGGGAGGGAGCCTATTTGAACTCGGGGGCGGAGTCGATGAAGGCCTCGACGTCCTTGGTGATGCCGTTCCAGAAAAGGAAGCCGATCAGGCCGCCGAGGAGCGCGCGCGCCCACCAGCGCGGGGCGAGGCGTAGACGAACTTAGTCTCGCCTTCGGCCTGCTCGAGCTTGAGGGCGACGCCGGTGAAGGGGTTCTTGACGACCATGAAGTCGCGGAACAGTCCCTTGAAGTCCTCGACCTTGTATTTGCCTTCGAAGTGCTTGCGGAAGATCTCTTCGGCCTGCTCTTTGGTGAGGTTTGGTTTGTGAGCGATTGTCTTGACCGCCATGCGCGGTGTTCCCTCCTCTGGTTTCGTGGGCGATGGCGGGAGCGTAGCGCGGGGACGGAGTGAGTGTCAAAGGCGGCTTGGTGGTGGGTCAGCGTCGAGCT
>JBBEAZ010000042.1:0-20855 GCA_040882565.1 Dehalococcoidia bacterium | reverse complement strand
CCCCCCCCCCCCCCCCCCCCCCACCAGCGGATTGTGGCTACTTCCGGCCGTAGGTGACGGCGTGGACGGGCGTAATGTCGAAGGCGTCGACGTCGGTGAAGCCGTGCTTCTGGAGGAGCGCCACGAAGTGCGATGTCGGCAGCAGCTGGTCGTCGATGAGCGCCTCGAAGAACTGGATGCCGGACATGATGCGAGCCGGGACCGTGCGGGTCGCCTCGACTGTCTCCGGGAAGGGGAAGTCGGAGATGACGAAGATGCCGCCGTCCTTCAGCGACTGGTGGACGTTCTTCGTGACGCGGTCGAGGTTGCGGCACTCGTGCATGGAGATGCTGATGATCGCGACGTCGAACTCACCGTCGCGGACGAAGTCCTCGAAGGTGCTCTGCACGAGTTCGACGCGGTCTGCGACGCCGGCTTCTTTGATCGCCTCGGCGGCGAGGCCGAGCGAGAACTCGTCGCCGTCGACGCCGACGAACGTGCAGTTCGGGTAGGCGTTCGCCAGCTTCGAGATGCCGTACCCTGCGCCGGGCGCGAGTTCGAGGACGCGGGCGCCAGCGGTGAGCTGCTCTTCGAGGGAGGGGACGCGGGCGATGCCGGCGGGGACGAGGCGGTTGTAGAACGAACGGCCCGTCGTGCGGACCGCCTTGATGAACTCGGGGGTGACCTGGTCCCACCACGATCGCTTGCCGGACGCCAGGTTTTCGGCGAAGCGGTTGAACACGTCGGGCGCCAACATGACGGCGGGCAGGCCGCCGACGTGGCCGGGGAAGTTGTCGTCGAGCAGGAGCTTGTCCATGTGCGGGGCGAGAACGAACTTCTCGCCGTCCTTCTCGAGCAGCTCGTTAGCGTAGGCGGAGCGGCACCAGACCATGCTGTAGAGCGGGTCGATGGCGGTCGCCTTCGCCAGATCCTCGGGCGACATGGCGCCCTTCTCGGCGAAGGCGGCGAACAGGCCCTGCTTGATACCGATGTCGATGGTGCGAACGCCGACGTAGCCGGCGACGTGCGAAAGCACCTTGGCGGCTTGTTTCTGGATCTCCTCGGACGGGCTTGGTGATTGAGTCATGATCATCCTTTTCTTTCTTACGGGTTCCGCTACGTTAGGGCGCCGGCGACCATGAGGTCCGCGATCTCTTCGTCGGTGAGGCCGAGGATTTCCTTGCAGACGCGCTCGGTGTGTTCGCCGAGGAGGGGGCCGGGGGAGCGCAGGGCGCCGGGTGTCTTCGAGAGCTTTGCGGGCGGGCCGTCGTAGGCAGCGCGGCCGGTCTCGGCGTGGTCGAGGTAGACGTAGTAGCCGCGGTCCTTGATGTGCTCGTCGACGTCCAACAGCTCGCGGGCGCTCTGGACGACGCCGGCGGGGACGCCGCGCGACTGGAGGTCCGCCATCAGGGCGTAGGCGTCTTTGTCGGCGATCCAGGCGTTAATGCCGGCGTCGAGTTCGTCCTCGTTGGTTTTGCGGGCGTCGTGGGTGGCGAATTTTGGGTCGCTGGCCCAGTCGGGGTTGCCCATCGCCTCGACGAGCGCGTTCCATTCGTCGTCGGTGAAGCAGGCGATGGCGAGCCAACGCTCGTCGATGGGGCGGCCGCCGTCGGTCAGCGGCGCGCACTTGAAGGCGTTGTGGGGGGCGGCGTTGGCGATGTGGTTGCCGGGGCGTTCCTGGACGATGCCGTTCGCGGTGTAGTCGAAGATCGCCGGGGCCAGCGGGGCGACTGACGACTCGAGCTGAGCGCACTCGATGCGCTGGCCCTTGCCGGTGCGGTGGCGGTGATGGAGGGCGGCCATGATCGCGACGAGAGTATGGCCGGGGTTGATGACGTAGTCGGGATAGTTGGTGCCGAGGCCGATCGGCGGGCGGTTGGGGAAGCCGGAGATGTAGGAGTAGCCAGTGATGGGAGTGAGGACGGCGCCGAAGCCGAGGAAGTCGCGATGCGGGCCGTCGTAGCCCTGCATCGGCTGGTAGGCAGCGATGATCTGGGGGTTCCACTGCGAGAGGTTGTCGTAGGTGAGGCCCCAGCGCTCGATGACGCGGGGGGTGATGTTGGTGAGGAAGACGTCGGCCCATTCGATGAGCTTACGGGCGACGCCCTGGCCCTCCGGGGTGTTCATGTTGATGGTGAGGTCGAGCTTGCCGGCGTTGAAGTTATTGAAGTAGCCGCTGACGTTGTAGCCGGTCTTGTCTTTGGCGAAGGGGGCGACGGTGCGGAGGGCGTCGATGTGCGTCTCGGATTCGACGCGGACGACGGTGGCGCCGTAGGTGGCGAGGTGGTTGGCGCAGATGGGGCCGGCGCCGAACCAGGAAAAGTCGGCGACTTTGACGCCTTCGAGGGCTTGGGTCATGCGGAGAGGCCCTCACCCCCGACCCGTCTCCCGTGCGCGGGAGAGGGGAGATTGGCGTGGATTGGCGTTGCACCCCACCGGTGTGCCCTGCGGGGCGGGCGAGACACGGGCAGAGTGAGGTGATTGGGTGATGCGATGGGTGCCTCGCCCCTACGTGGGAGGTGAGTGGAGGTTGGCGAGGCGTGGGCGCACGGCGGGATGTCGGGCGGGCGAGACACGGCTAGAGCGAGATGATTGGGTGATGCGATGGGTGCCTCGCCCCTACGTGGGCGCCCAGGGCGCAGAATGACAGGTGTCACGCGGGGGCTCCGGTGGTGACTTTGGCGAGGAAGGAGCCGATGAGGGCGTTGGTTTCGGCGGGGCGCTCCATCTGGATGAAGTGGGCGCAGTCGAACTCGGTGACTTCGAGGCCGGGGTAGCGCTCGCGGAGCTGGTCGGCGGTGGCGAAGAGGTTGACGGCGCGGAGGAAGACGGCGGGAACGGGGATGGCGCCGGGAATGCAGGACTCCGGCGAGAGGGTGCTTTCGATCGCGGAGTAGACGACGCGCTGAGGGGCCGTGCCCATGCCCGCCACGGTCTCTTCGACCATGGCTGCGGGCGACGCGGTGTTGAACAGCTGCGTGCGCACGAAGCCTGCAGCCGCCTGTTGATACGCAGGCGATTTGAAGGCAGCGAGAGTGGCGTCGAGGACGGGGGCAAGTGCATCGGGGAGCGGCACGAGCGGAGCGTCGACGAGGACGACACCGCGCGTGAGGCCGGGGTGCTTGCGGGCGAGGTTCATGACGATGACGCCGCCCATGCTGTGGCCGGCGACGACGGGCTTGTCGAGGCCGAGTTCGCCGATCAGCGACGCGACGACATCCACGAAGTTGTCGATGGTGTAGTCTCGGTCGGGCTTGTCGGAGGAGCCATGGCCTGGGAGGTCGACAGCGACGACGCGGTGGTCGGCGGCGAAGACCGGGATCTGGTCGCGCCAGTAGGTGTGGTCGCAGCACCAGCCGTGGACGAACACAATCGCAGGATCGCCGGCGCCTGTGTCGAGGTAACGGATCGTCTCGCTGTTGTGGGTGGCGTACTTCAGTGTTTGCGTGTCGGTCATCAGACAACTCCTTCTGCTTGCAGGCGCGTCCATTCGTCCGCGCCGACGCCGAGCTCGTCGGCGAAGACGGCGCTGTTGTGCTCGCCGACGAGCGGCGGTCGGGCGTGGATCGCCCACGGGGTTTCGGACATGCGGTAGGGGGTGCCGGGGTACTGGAGGGTTTTGCCGAGTTCGGGATGCTCGACGGGCGTGAGCCAGTTGCGGAACTTGAGTTGCGGGTTCTCCGCGAGGTCCTTGGGTGTGCTGACGATGCCCCAGAGGAGGCGGCGGGCCTGGCCGCCCTGGTACATGTCCCACTTGCTCTTGGAGGCGGTGAAGCGGCGCACGACCTCCGCCATGTGACCCATGATCTGGATCTTGGAGCCGATGGTCGAGGGGTCCTGGACGATGCCTGTGAGGAACCGCAAGTTGAGGTCGCCGATGAACTCCTTGTAAGGCTCTTCCGTGAGGTCCTCAGCCAGCCCCTCGTCGACCATCCACTGCAGCATTTCGGTCCAGGGCGCACCGCCGGGGGTGCCGAGGTAGCCGTAAACGTGGCCGTCGCTGCATTCGTAGACGCCGATACCGGGGATGTCGAAGGGGATGATGCCGCGCGAGCCGTTGCGGCAGCGCAGCACCTGTATCATGTCCCACGTCTGCATGGCGGTCTCCTGGTCGAGGGAGAGCGCTTCCTGCATCGAGACGTCGATGTGCTGGCCCTCGCCGGTGCGGTCGCGGTGGAAGAGGGCAATGAGGGCAGCCGAGGCGCCGATGATCGAGGCGGAGATGTAGCCCTGGCGCCAGGGCGGCACGTTCGGTGGGTCCATTGGCTCGCCGGCCAGCCACATGACGCCCCCCATGGCGACGCCGACGATGTCCGGCGATTTGTAGCCGGCGTGAGGGCCGGTCTGGCCGAATCCAGTGATCGAGGTCAGGAGGATGTCAGGCTTGATTTTGGCCAGCGCATCGTAGCCGAGGCCGAGGCTGTCCAGGTATCCGGGCGCGAAGCTTTCGACGACTATGTCGGCGGTCGCGACGAGGCGCTCGAGCAACTTGCGGCCGCCGGCGTGTTCGAGGCTGAGTGTGATGCTGCGCTTGCTGGTGTTGAGGTTGAGCCAGTAGAGGCTGGCGTCGCTGTCGTTCTGGAGGAATGGAGGGAGGGCGCGGACGGGGTCGCCGCCGGGCGGCTCGATCTTGATGACGTCGGCGCCGAGGTCGGCAAGGAGCTTGGTGCAGTACTGCCCGATCTCGCCGGCGAGGTCGAGCACGCGGAGGTCGCCGAGGGCGGTGTCTGTGGTGGTCATGGGGTGTCCTTCTGGTCGGACGCAAATATAGCAGGTTTGGGGTTTGGGGTGCTCCTGCGGGGTGCGCCCCTCCCCACCCCACCCCAAGAAAAACGTCTCTCGGGGGGACACCCCCCCGAACCCCCCGGCAGCGTCGTCGCTGCACGTCCAAGTTGGTGGTAAGGCGCGCGCCGGGCCGCAGGGCGTTATACCGACGACCCGTGTTCAGGTCGAAGGCCTCCGCTACGAACCAACGGGATCGCACGTGTGAGTTGTGAGAGGCGCCAGGTTGGGCACGTTGACCTGTGCCGCATGGCGGCTAGGCTGGAGCTGTGAAACTGATGCCGCTGGGTCTGGCCGAGTTGCATCTTGACGTCCAGTACGAGTGCGACGAGTCGGGGTTGTTGCTGCGACCGCGCAGTAAGGACGTCGCGGCTCCATCCCTCCACCTCGTGCGGACAGCAGATGGGAACAGTTGGCTCTTGTCCGCCGCGTTGTCCCACGAGGAGAGGACCGAACTAGGAGAGATCTTTGCGCGCGAAGCCGTGTTCAATGAGACGGGCGAGATGGAGGATGCTGCACCATTGCTCGGCGGCGACGGGAAACGTTTGGGGGAATACCGAGGGCCGGCGTTTCACTTTCCGGAGTCTCTGCCAGCGGCAGGAAATAGCGCAGAGTTGCTCCACGACGCGACAGACGCCCAAACCGTTCCTGAGCTGTCTTGGATTCGGGACGCCAAGTCAGCAGAGCACCCTCTGGCGGTTGTACGAAACCCAGCCGGTGAGATTGTGTCTGTGTGCCATTCAGCGCGGTCGACTGCGGGCGGAGCGGAGGCTGGAGTCGAGACGGCCCCGGGCTACAGAGGACATAGTTTCGCAGTCGCAGTGGTCCTTCTCTGGGCGGCGACTGTGCGAGCGGAGGGGCGGATTCCGCTTTACAGCACACAATGGACGAACCATGCATCCCGCGCGGTCGCGCGGAAACTGGGCCTGGTCATGTACGGCGAGGACCATCACGACTGACGGTGCGACTCCGTAAAGGGCGATGGGTCCAGTCTGCAAAGCATGCGCCGGTCGTGGTATAAAGCGATGGCGCTCTGGTTGAGCGGGCGCTAAGAGACTACAGACGAGGGAGAGATACTGTGGGGAGTCTGAGCGATAAGGTCGCCGTCGTGACGGGCGCTTCGCGCGGTCTGGGCCGGGCGATTGCCTGGGAGCTGGCCGAACACGGCGCGAAGGTCGTCGTCAATTACTACCAGAGCAAGGAGCCGGCGGACGCGCTGGTCGGCGAGATCACGTCGAAGGGCGGCGAGGCGATCGCCTTCCACGCCGGCGTCGCGCATCCGGACGAGTGCCAGGCGCTGATCGAGGCGGCGGTCAAGGAGTTCGGCGGACTCGATATCCTGGTCAACAATGCGGGCGTCAACCGCGACCGGACGATCCGGCGCATGACTGCGGAGGAGTGGCGCGAGGTCATTTCCACGGACCTGGACAGCGTCTTCTATTGCACCTACGCGGCGGTGCCGCACATGATCGAGCGCGGAGGCGGGCGGATCGTCAACATGGCCTCGATCGTCGGGCAGATGGGCAACCTCGGGCAGTCGAACTACGCGGCGGCGAAGGCGGGGATCGTCGGCTTCTCGAAGTCGGCGGCGCAGGAGCTGGCGCGGTTCAACATCTCGGTGAACGCGCTCTGTCCCGGCTTCATCGAGACCGACATGGTGATCAACCTGACGGAGGAAGTGCAGCAGGCGCTGATCTCCAAGATCCCGCTTGGCCGCTTCGGCAAGCCGGAGGAAGTTGCCGCGATCACGCGCTTCCTGGTGACCGAGGGCGGGTACATCACGGGCGCGCAGATCAACATCAACGGCGGGATGTACATGCAGTAGGGGGCGACCCCGGTTCGGCTGCACACGTTGAAACCTGTTTCTATCCCGCACCTCGAGGAGCAACTGTGTGAGCATGGTGTTGAGGCGGGCGGCGTGTTGGTCGTGCACACGTCGTTCCGCGAGGTGAGGCCGGTGGAGGGTGGCCCGGAAGGGGTGATCGAGGCGCTGCGGAGGGCGCTGGGGCCTGAGGGGACGTTGGTGATGCCGAGCATGTCGTACGAAGATGATGCGCCGTTCGACCGTCCGACTTCGAATTGCGAGGAGATGGGTGTCGTGGCCGATACCTTCTGGCGCTTACCCGGGGTGCTGAGGAGCGACAGCCCGCACGCGTTTGCAGCCGCCGGCCCGAAGGCTGAGGTCATCACGGCAGATCACCCGGCCGACTGTCCGCATGGGCTGGACAGCCCTGTCGGGAGGGTGTTCGAGCTCGATGGGCAGGTCCTGCTGCTAGGAGTTGGGCACGACGCCAATACGACGATACACCTGGCTGAGAGCATCGCCGGGGTGCGGTACCGGCGCCCGAAGCACGTGACGGTGCTGCGAGACGGGAAGCCGGTGCGTATCGACTATGGGGAGATTGACCACTGCTGCGAGAACTTCGCGCTGGTTGGCGAGTGGCTCAGTGAGGCGGGGCTTCAGCGCACGGGGCGGGTCGGGCATGCGGAGGCGATCCTGGTGAAGGCGCGGGATGTGGTTGATGCCGTCGTGGAGCGGCTTAAGCACGATGAGACGACCTTCCTGCATCCCTTGGGCGTGGACGAGGAGTGTGACGAGGCGCGGGCGAGCCTTCCGGGGGTGACGACGTGAGCCGTGCAGCGGTCGAGAACCTCCTCTGGATGATGGATGAGGCCTTCGACGGCGCTGATGAGCATTCGCTGCTGAACAACCTGACATCGCTGCACGATCAGGATTGGGGCGCGCGGCCGCCGGGCGGTCAGCGGAAGGTCTGGCAGATCGTCCAGCACATCGGCAAGTGCAAGTTCATGTATGCGGACCACGCGTTTAGCGATGGGACGCTGACGTGGGAGACGATCGATGTGGCGACGGGGTACGAGAAGTCACCGGCGGCGACGATCGGCTGGTTGCGGCGCGGGCACGACCTGCTGCGCTCGCATGTGGCGGCGCTCGAGGATGACGCCGAGTTGCTGGTGATGCGCAAGGCGAACTGGGGCGAGATGAAGGAGACGCGCTGGCTGGTGCGGGTGATGGTTGAGCACGACGTGTACCACGGCGGGGAGATTAACCACATCCGGTCGGTGTTGCAGGGGACGGACCGGTGGGCGCACGAGGAGGAGTGAGCCTGAGGTCAGGCAGGGCTGGGGCCCTGACCCACGGGGCGGGCACGGTTACGCCCCGCCCCCCGCCCCCATTAGAAATGGGTTCTCGGGGGGACACCCCCCGCCCAGACGCGCCCGGTAGGGAACCCCCGGCAGCGGCTCCGCTGCACCTTTGCGTTGGTGCGCCGCCAAGCGTGAATAGGCGGAACCTCCCGGTCAGAGCCCAGCACTGACCGGGAGGTAGGTGTCGCGGGGCTCCCAAGAGCGGCTCCGCTGCCCTTCGCGTGGGTATGCGTGCGCGAGGAGGCGACCCTGCGCGGTCAGGGCTCGGGCCCTGACCCACGACGGTGTGCGGGGCCATCCTGGATGGCGCGGTGTCGGTGCACGCCGGGGCGTCCGGGACGAAGCACGAGCGCGGCGGGATATTGGGGCGATGCGGGACGTGCCTCGCCCCTACGGCGGATCGCCGGGCGCGAGCGCGGTGTTAGGTCGGTTCGGGAGTTGCCGTCGATGTGGCGGTGGGGGATGGCGTTGGTTGGGCGCAGGGGATCATCAGCTTTTGGCCGATGGAGAGGGTGTTGGCGTCGGGGAGGTTGCTGGCGTCGACGATGGCTTCGATGGTGACGTCGTGGGTGAGGGCGATGTCGAGGAGGGTGTCGCCGTCCTTGACTTCGTATTCGGTGGCGCAGGCGCTGGGGGTGGGGGTGGCGGTGTCGCGCGGGGACTGGGAGGCGCTGAGGGCAGTGGCGGTGGGATCGTCGGCGTCGAAGGGGCTGTCGCCGCCGCCGCAGGCTGCGATGAAGAGGAGTATGCCGGTTGCCGGGGCCGCGATTCGCACGCACTGACCTCCCATGTGGGTTGCTTGGCGTGACACCCCGCACGATGTGACATGAGGCGCAGGATGTCAATGAAGGCGCGTGCTAGAATCCGGCGCGATATGTTGACATATGACGTGAAGAAGGCGCTCCACCATGTGCGCAAGGCGGACCCGAAACTGGCCGGGATCATCGACCTGGCGGGGCCGTTCGAGATCCGGTCGGACGGCGGGGCGTTCAAGTCGCTGGCGCGGGCGGTGTTCTTCCAGCAACTGGCGGGGCCGGCGGCGCGGGCGATCCTCGGGCGAGTGCTGACGCTGATGGAAACGGATGAGAAGACGTGGTACGCGCCGGCGCGATTTCTCAAGGCGACGGACGAGGAGTTGCGGGCGGCGGGGCTTTCGCGGCAGAAGGTGGTCTACCTGCGCGATCTCGCCGATAAGTTCGACTCCGGGTTCCTCTCGGACGGGGATTTCGAGCACCTCGATGACGAGGCGGCGGTCGAGCGAGTGTCTGCGGTGAAGGGGATCGGGCGCTGGACAGCGGAAATGTTCCTGATGTTCTCACTGGGGCGGCCGGACGTGCTGCCGGTGGGTGACCTCGGTGTGCAGAAGGGGATGCAGATCACCTACGGACTGGCGGACATGCCGAAAGCGGACGTCATGCGCGAGATCGCGGAACCCTGGCGGCCGTACCGCAGCGTGGGGACGTGGTACATGTGGCGGGCGCTGGGGGTGGAGGTGCCGGAGCAGGGCCGCGGGTACAAGAAGCCGGAGGGTTAACACAACATCAACACCGTGGTCGCGCGAGGCGATTGACGGATTATCCGGCGCGCCTATAATTGGGGCCGACCAACAGAGGGTGCGAACGAGGAGGTAGGGGGTCATGAGGACTCTGGCGTGTCTGGTAGTCGCCCTGGCCGCGGTGTCCGTTGCGGCAACTGGCATCTCATTTCAAGGCAATAGTGCCCTGGCGACACGCGCCTTACCGCCCGGCGCTGAAAGCAACGCCCATCGGTCCGACGGCGCGAACGATGTCGGCGTGAACTATGTGTCGCTTAACTGGCCGAGCGCGGCGAACATCTCGGATACGAATGGGCGCTACATGTGGGTGGTCGCCCAGATCGAGAACTTCTCGGACGAGACCGAAATGGTGAAAGTCGGCATGACCATCGCTGAGGGGGTTCCCACCGGCTGCGAGCGCGGGATCACGCTTGTGATGCCGGGACAGACTTCGATGCTGATCTACGCGGGTGAGTCGAAGACGATGGTCTGGCGGGTCAGGTACGAGTGTCACAGCCCGGCCGTGATGTCGGTGGTCAGGCAGACCGTGACGGTGGGGATTACGCACTGTGATCCGGCGACGTCGGAGCCCGGGCCGGTCACGGAGCCGACGCCCGGCGGCGTGTGCCGCGTCAACGACCAGCCGGTGGGATCCGAAGGCGATGTGTCTAACAATGCTGTGACGGTGAGCCGGAGCGTGCTGATCAAGTAGGGTTAGGCCGTGGTTGGGGGTCGCCCGCCCCGCCCCGCCCCACCCCAAGAAAAATAGGACTTCGGGGGACACCCCCCGAGCCCCCCGGCAGCGGCTCCGCTGCACCTCACGCTTAGGAGTACTCGGCGGAGTCAGGAACGGCGATTGGCAAGAACCTGTGGTCACGCGGCTGTTTTGCGGACTATGGGATGTCCACCCTTGCCGTGAGTCCGAGCTGTTTTCCCTGTTATCGCCCATCACAAAGAAGCATCCAGTACGGCGGCAGGCTGCAGCCTCCCAAGCCTCGTCCGGAATGTGTACGCGTGCTCCATCGATGCCGTTCGGCGCCGTTGAACTTCCATCAAGAGAGGGCACGACAAAGCCGCAGACTTCAGCGCACGCAGTATGCCCTTGTGCATACGGCTCCTGAATTGCAAGGCCGTCGACCGCCACTTGCTCGGCTGCTGGATCAATTTCAACAGTTTGGCCGGGGATTGCGATCACACGTTTGATGAAGAGGCGATCGGTACTCGTTGGCGCGGAGAAGATGATGACATCTCCGGCTTGGATCGGCCCAGTGTACCTGAGTGCGTCCAGTTCCTGCCCGTCATGGATTGTTGGTTCCATGGCAACTCCCTCCGCTCGAAATCGGAGGACCACATTGTCATCGCCGCCGCATGCGGCGCTGGTCAGCGACAAAACCAACCACGCGGCGCCGATCCGGGTCAGCATTTGGCATACTCTACCACCGCGCAATTTCGATGACCACGTGCGTTGGGGTGGGGTATTATCGAAGCAGAACGGAGGGCCCATGATGAACGGCACGAATGAAGTTGTAATCGCTGGCGCAGTGCGCACGCCCATCGGCACGTTTGGCGGAGCATTTACCGACACCGCAGCGACGACGCTGGGGGCGGTCGCGATTGCCGAGGCGCTGAAGCGCGCGAAAGTGTCGCCGGATCAGGTCGACGAAGTGATCATGGGCAACGTGCTCTCCGCCGGGCTGGGGATGAACCCGGCGCGGCAGGCCTCGATCGCCGCGGGGATCCCGGACAGTGTGCCGTGTACGACTGTGAACAAGGTCTGCGGCAGCGGGCTGAAGACGATCGCGCTGGCGACGCAGGCTGTGCTGCTCGGCGATGCGGATATCGTCGTTGCGGGCGGGATGGAGAACATGTCGGCGACGCCGTACCTGCTGCCCAAGGGACGTCACGGCTACAAGATGGGCCACGGCGAAGTGCTGGACCACATGATCCGCGACGGCCTCTGGTGCGCGCTGGCGGACTGCCACATGGGCATCACCGCCGAGAACGTGGCGACCGACTACGAGATTTCGCGCGCCGACCAGGACGAGTTTTCGGCGCAGAGCCAGCAGAAGACGGCGCAGGCCTGGGAGGCCGGCCGGTTCAACGACGAGATCGTGCCTGTCGAAGTGAAGTCGCGCAAAGGGCCGGTCGTTGTCGACAAGGACGAACATTTCCGTGCCGACACGACGACCGAGGTCCTGGGCAAGCTGCGACCGGCGTTCCAGCCCGATGGCTCGGTCACGGCGGGCAATGCGTCGGGCATCAACGACGGCGCAGCCGCTGTGGTAATCATGTCGCGCAAGAAGGCCGAGGAACTGGGGGTGCCCGCGATGGCCACCGTGACCTCGTACGCGAGCGCAGGTGTGCCGCCGCGAGTGATGGGCGTTGGCCCTGTGCCGGCGACGCAGAAGGCGCTCGCTCGGGCCGGTCTGGGCATCGGCGACATGGACCTGATCGAGGCGAACGAGGCGTTCGCTGCGCAGTCGCTGGCCGTTGGCCGCGAGCTGGGCTGGGACTTCGAGCGCGTCAACGTCAACGGGGGCGCGATCGCCCTCGGCCACCCGATCGGGGCGAGCGGCACGCGCATCCTCGTCACGCTGCTCCACGAGATGAAGCGTCGAGACGCGAAGCGCGGCCTGGCGACGCTGTGCATCGGCGGCGGCCAGGGCATCGCCATGGTCGTCGAGAACGCGAACTAGGCTGCGCCCAAGCAGGCAATCAGCAAACAGGCAAACAAGAGACTGCGGAGTGGCCAGAACCGGCTACAGTCAGCGCCGCAGTCAAGGCGTGGGGGCGCTGGTGGAGATAGGTCCGGGCAACTGTGCATCCTCTAACGCCCGCCAGATGTCATCGATGTCCACGCAGGGTTCGACTTCTGGATTTCCATAGGGATCGTCATTGACGCATGTGTGGGCCGGCGGCCATTGTGCGAGGCGGCGCTGTAACTCCACGAAGTGGTCGATCGATACCGTGTCGCGCACTCGTTGATCCCTATGGCACGCGTCCATTTCGGCCAACGCTTGTGCTGACACGCAGGACTTGGCGAGCGGTGCCTCTGATCGAACCTCATCGTCTCCCCAATGCGCGAAACTCAGGGCCATGATGAATATCGCGATCCCCACAAGGGCACCTGCGCTCAGCCTGCGTAGTCTGCGGTCGTCGGAATGGGACCACATGGCATTCAAACGATAACATGGGTTGCAATGTCTGAATCCGACGTCGCCCTCGACCTGTTCCTGTACTGGCTGCGTGAGAAGTACGGACGCGGCTTTGTGCCGAGCGAGGGCGACGAGATAGCGATCGCGAGCGACGGCTTGTACACACTAGCGACGGCCACGCGGTCGTTGGTGCCGTACGAGGACGCGCGGTGGGATGCGGGGCGGGAGCGGCTGGAGGCGCAGATTGCGGATGGGTTGCCGGCGCGGGTCGCGCTGTGGGTGCCGGCGGGTGCGGCGATTCCGGTGGACGAGCCGGAGGCGAGCGAGTTTGCGGAGCGGGTGAGGCAGGCGGCGGTGAAGCTCGGGCCGCACGAGCGTGCGTACGTGCCGCTGCCGATCCGGTTGCTGTTGCGGAAGAACACGAACAGCGGCGGAGTCGTCTCGGCGACGGGCGGGATGAACCAGCACTGGGCCCGCTTCACGGGCCGGGTCCAGGGCTCCTTCGACCTCGACTCGACGGCACTGCACCGGCTCCCGGAGTCGGATGACCACCTCGAGAAGCTGATCGACGAGATTGTCGCTGTGGCCGGCGAGATGACCGACGGCGATGTGCGCGAGGTCGAGACGATCGAAGCGTGGACGCTGCAGCGGCTATCGGGCGACGGCGGGGTGACGATCGTTGGCCTGCCGCGGGCGGCGACGGACGACCTGGGCCTGGCGGTGCGGCGGAACTTCCGGCGACTGCTCGCGGAGGCGGTGCCGCGGCTGCACGAGGCGAAGGCAGACGTGCGCGCGCTGCTCGTGATCGGCCATTATCCGCGCATCGAGCAGGAAGGCGCGACGACGGCGCTACGGGGCTACGACCCGGCGTCGTACAGCGGCCTCGACTTCGTCTGTCTCGTGACAGACGGGATCGTCAAGCCGCTGATCCAGGCGCAGGACCGGCTGTTGCCGTGGGCTAAGACCGCCTAGGCGGGTGGCGTGTAGCGCGCTCGCTTGCCCTGCCGCATCGCTCCCATCGCTTCGGCGACCGTCATCAGCGGTGTAGTGGTGATGTGGGACACGGCGCCGCCGGCGGCAGCGGCGATGGCGAGCCCGGCGGCGGCCTTGTTATCGGGCATCTGGGCGATCAGTATCACATCGTCCTTACCGAACGCGTAATAGAACGACAGGATGCGGCCTCCCAAGCCCCTCACGATGGGAGTCAGTGACTTCTGACGGTCGGTAGGCTTTTTGATCTGCTCGGCCCAGGAATCTGAGGTGTAACCGACGCGGTACATGTATGCAGGCATGAACTCCTCCTTCAGAGTAAGGCTGGCCAGATTTTGCGCCCTCGCCGCGCGTTCGTCAAACGAGTGCGTTCGTGAGTATACGCAGCGCCGCCTCGGCGCAGGCGCAACGGTTGCCGGCGCGGTCGTGCGGAAACTCGTGCCGTTCGCTCGTGACGCCTGCCTCCGTTGCCAGTGCGATGTAGAAGAGGCCCGCCGGACGGCCTTCGGAGCCGCCGCCGGGACCAGCGATCCCCGTCTCGGCGAGGCCGATCCTGGCGCCGGACCAATCGCGGACGGCCCGGGCGAGCGCTTCCGCCACTTCGGCGCTGACGGCGCCGTGGTCACGCAGGACGGCGGCGGGCACGCCGATCGCTTCCTTGAGGTTGTTCCAGTAAGGCGCGACGCCGCCGACGAAGACTGCGGAACTGCCGGGGACTTCGGTGAGCAGGTGACCGATCAGGCCGCCGGTCGTGGCCTCGGCGGTCGCGATCGTGAAGCCGCGGGCCTTGAGCGCGGCGACGGCGTCAGCTGCTAACCGGCTGAGACTTTCGCGCTCGGGCCCACTCAACGCTGCGCCTCACTGCCTCTCTCATGCTGACCTGCGGCTCCCAGCCGAGCTGTGTCCGCGCTTTCGTGTTGTCCTCGATGAACGTCGCGCCGAACAGAGAGACGCCATAGCGTGTGACGTCTGGTCGACGACCGCCGGCGCGCAGGAGCGCCACGAGTTCCAATGCACCGGCGGCGGCGTACAGCAGGCGGTAGGGGACGGAGCGCTTCGGAGTGTCGATGCCTTTGAACTCGGCGATGGCGCCGAAGAGGTCGCGCTGGGTGACGTACTCCTCGTTCACGGCGATGTAGACCTCGCCGGGCTGGGCCTCGTTCGCGGCGCGGATGCAGAGGTCGGCGACGTCGCCGGCATAGACGCAAGGGAGCCGGTTCTGGCCGCTGCCCATATAGGAGGCGGTGGCGCTCTTGAGGAAGGCGATGGCGCCGGGCATCATCGCCGCGTCGCGTTCGCCGAGGATGAGCGCGGGACGGACGATGGAAACGGGGACGCGATCCAATTCGTGGTAGTGACGGGCGATCTTCTCGGCGGCGGTCTTGGCGCGGCGGTAGTAGTCGTGCGCCCCGAAGTAGGTCTCCATCGGCGTCTTTTCGTCGACGCCTTTGGCGAGGTCCTGGTATCGGTAGACGTTGTCGGTGCTGACGTGAAGGAAGCGGCCGACGCCGACCCTCGAAGCGGCGCGCAGCATGTTCCGCGTGCCGTCGATCGTCGTCGTCTTGTATTCGTGCCAGGGGCCCCAATCGCTGACGTTTGCTGCGGCGTGGTAGACGACGTCGACGCCCGCCATGGCGGCTGGAAGGGAATCAGGGTCGGTGATGTCGCTGTATGCCAACTCAACGCCGAGTGATTTGAGGTAGGATGTCCGGCTAGATGAGCGGACGAGCGCGCGGACGTTATCGCCTCGCTGTACGAGGCGCTCCGCGATGTGGCTGCCGAGGAAGCCGGTGGCGCCGGTGACGAGAGTCTGCATGGTAGGCGTCGGTAGCCGCGCGTGACGGGCTACGATAGGCTGAGCACGACTATATCACGAGGGGAAAATGAGCCGATATTCGCTGGCGCTGGGCGCCGGACCCGCGGCAGATGTGGCGAAGCTGGCGGCCGATGCCGAGGCCGCAGGGTTCCGCGCGCTCTGGACGTCGGAGATGTTCCACGACCCGTTCGCGCCGCTCGCAGCCGCGGCGACGACGACCTCACGCATCGGGCTAGGCACTTCGATCGCGCTGGCGTTCGTGCGCAGCCCGTGGGTGTCGGCGTTGGCGGCGCTGGACCTCGATGCGATGTCTGGCGGGCGTTTCGTGCTGGGGCTGGGGACGGGGCTCAAGCGCTTCAACGAGCGCTGGCACGGTGTGGCATACGGGAAGCCGACGCCGCACATCCGCGAAGTGGTGCAGGTGATCCGCATGATCACGGAGCAGGCGCACCGCGGCGAGCCGATCAAGTTCTCGGGCCAGTTCTATGACCTCGACATCCAGGGCTGGCGGCGGCCGCTGGCGCCCGTGCGCGAGACGATCCCGATTTACCTGGCGGGCGTCCGCGAAGGGATGATCCGGACTGCCGCGGAAGTGGCCGATGGGCTGCTGGGGCACCCGATCTACTCGCTGCGGTGGACGCGCGATGTGGTTGTGCCTGCGCTCGTGCGCGGGTTGCAGCAGGCGGGCAGGGGACGCGAGCGCTTCGAGCTGTGTCTGGGCGTTTGTTGCGCGGTCGACGCCGACGTGTCGCGAGCGCGCCGGGCGGCGGCTGCGACGATCGCGTTCTACGCGACGGTGCAGACTTACGAGCCTCTCTTCGCGCCGTTCCCGCGCGAGGTGCGCACGATCCAAGAGTGCCTTGCGCGCGGCGACACGAACGGCGCCGCTGCGGCGGTCAGCGACGAGATGATCGACACGTTCGCCGCCGCGGGAGACGCCGACACCGTGCGGGCGAAGGTCGCGCCGTACCTGGAGCTGGCCGACACGGTCTGCCTCTCGGCGCCGGACCAGTTGATCGATCCAGCGGAGACTGACCGCTACCGGCGGTCGCTGATCGAGGCGTTCGCGGAGTAGGCTGAGTCCATGCAGATCGATAGTGGACAGCTTGCGCCGCATTTCACGCTGCTCGGGCTAGACGGTCAGGAGTATTCGCTCCCGCGTGACCTGAACGCTGAGCCGCTCGTTGTCGTCTTTTTGCGGGTGAAGTGCGCGACCTGCGACGTGGCGTTCCCGTACTTCAACCGGTTACGCGAGACTTGCGCGGAGGGCTGGCAGATGTGGGCGGTCTGCCAGGACGAACCGGCGGCGGCTGCGGCGTACCGCGATCGCTTCGGCATAACGTACCCGGTGCTGCTGGATGCGGAGGGCCTCGACGTTTCGAAGCTGTATGACCCGCCGTCCACGCCGACGTTCTACCTGGTCGGGCCCGACGGACGGATCGAGTACTCGTCTGAGGGCTTCGCCAAGGAAGACATCAACGAGCTGAGTGTTCGCATCGCCGCGTACCTGGGCGTCGAGCCGGTCCAAGTGGCGCCGGCTGACGATGGCAACCCGGCGATGAAGCCCGGCTGCATGGCGCGGCAGCGTTTTCCAAACGCGCGTCGCGCTTAGATTACAAATGCGTTGCGGGTCGGAATTCGCGACATTGCCGCTTTCCATCTGTTTCTGGGCGGTGTTACCATGAGGCAAACTCAGGACGCGGGTTTTACCGCGGCAAATGGTTAGAGTCCCGCGCGACGGACCAGAACGGCACCGCTCGATGATCCGGACGATAACCGAGTCACACAAGGAGGACCATCGAGTGGCTTTCGAAGACCGAAGTCTGAAGTGCGTCGAGTGCGGAAACGACTTCACATTCACAGCAGACGACCAGGAATTTCACGCTAAGAAGGGTTACCAGGAGCCGAAGCGCTGCCCCAACTGCCGGGCCGCCCGCCGTTCCGGTGGTGGTGGGTACGGTGGCGGTGGCGGCGGGTTCCGCGGCGAGCGCCAGATGTACACCGCCACCTGCGACAGCTGCGGCAACGAGGCAAGTCTCCCATTCGAGCCGCGGCAGGACCGCCCGGTCTATTGCAGCGACTGCTTCTCCAAGGTCAAGCCGGCCAGTTCCGGCGGCGGCGGTGGACGCTGGTAAACGTCTCGTAACAACAGAATAGAATCGAACCTCACATTGGACGCCCATACCGGGCGTGCGGTGTTCTTGTTCTTCAATACGTGATCACTGAAGAAATTCGTCAATCCAGGGGTATTGACGAATCGATTTGGCTTGCCATAATTACCACTTAGGCGAAGCGCGGGGGTGTGCGCTTGGTGGCTCAAGGCGGCATTAGAGTCATCCGACGAACCCGAGCTAATGGGCCCACCAGCGGGGGTGCTTGGTGGGCCTGCCTGTTTCTTAAGGGAAACGCCTAGACGACGCCGCTGCGGCGCAAGTCCGCGATCTCCTCGTCACTGAAGCCAGAGTCGCGTAGCACTGCGTCCGAATGCTCGCCCAGAGCGGGCTCGGGATCCGTCGATGAAGCTGGCGTATCGCCGAAGGCGATAGGGCAAGGGACGACGCGTGTCGGGCCGAGTTTTGGGTGGTCAACTTCGAGGGTGTATCCATTCGCGGTGACCTGTTCGTGCGAGGTGACTTGCTCGTAGTCCAGCACCGGCGCGCAGAAGATGTCGACCGCCTCCATTGCCTCGATCCAATCTGCCGTATTCCGCGTCGAGAAGTGCTCGTCTAGCAGCGCGTTCAGTTCGTCGCGGACTCGGATGCGCTTGCCGGGGTTGTCGAAGCGTTCGTCGGTCTCGAGGTCAGGGCGCTGGATCGCGCCGCAGAAGCGCGACCAGCGGCTGGGGTCGACGCCGCCGATCGCCATCCAGCCATCAGCTGTGCGGTAGGTGTACCACTGCCAGAGGAGATGGGTGTGCCCGCGCCCGGCCTTGGGAGGCATCTCGCGCGTCATCATGTAGTGGGTGAGTTCCCACGACTGTGCCGCCATCATGCTGCCGAGGAGTGAGGTGTCGACACGCTGTCCGCGACCTGTCCGCGCCCTGGCCACGAGCGCCGAGACGATGCCGAGCGCCATCGTCAACGCGCTGACGTGGTCGCCGATGGCGCAGCCGGCAGGGACGGGCGCTTCGCCGTCGCCTGAGACGCTCATCAGGCCGCTGAGGGCCTGCGCGAGGATGTCGTTCCCGGGCTTGGTGGCCATCGGACCGTCGGTGCCGAACGCAGTCGCCTGCGCGTAGATGATCGCCGGGTTGGCCTCGCGGAAGGCGTCATAGCCAAGGCCCAGGCGCTCCATCACACCGCCCCGGAAGTTGTGTGCGACGACGTCGCAGCCGCGGGCCAGACGCAGCAGGAGGTCGCGTCCGCCGGGCTTCTGGATGTCGACGGTCAGGCCCTTCTTGCCGCGGTTGATCGCCAGGAAGTAGGCGCTGAACCCGGTCTTGCGGTCGATCCCGAGCATGCGGCCGACCTCGCCCACGGCCGGACGCTCGACCTTGATGACCTCGGCGCCCATGTCGGCGAGGAGCATGGTTGCATACGGCCCCTGCTGGGCGATCGTCAGATCGAGGACGCGGATGCCTTCGAGCGGGCCAAGCATGGTTAGGCCACAATACTACAAGAAGAAGGCGACCGGTTTGCGGGGTGCTAGCATCAAAGCATGGACCTGGGAGCCTATCTGCACCGCATTGGATATTCCGGCGCGGTGAGTCCGACGCTCGAGACGCTGCGCGGCATGCACCGCGCGCACTTCTGCAATGTGCCGTTCGAGAACCTCGACATCTCGCGTGGCGTGCGCATCGCAGTGGACGAGGCGGTGAACTTCGAAAAGATCGTGACGCGCCGGCGCGGCGGCTTTTGCCTCGAAGTGACCGGCACCTTTGCCAGAGCCCTCCGCCAAATCGGCTTCCGTGTGGACGTGATCGGCGCGCGCGTACTCAGTGAAGGGAGCCTAAGCCATCCGATGTCTCACATGGTCCTTATCGTCCATCTGGACGAGCCGTGGATCGCGGACGTCGGATTCGGCGGGCGAATCATCGAACCGTTGCGTCTTGAAGAGCGCGGGGAGCAAGTTTTCGGGATGCGCCGGTACGTCGTCGAGAACGACGGCGATCACTGGTTTGTGACGTGCATGGAGACCGGATACGAGACGCTAACGTACACATTCACGATGCAGCCCCGCGAGTTCGAGGAGTTCTACCCCGTCTGTGATTGGTTGCAGACTTCGCCGGACTCACGTTTTACCCTGGGCGACGTCGTTTCACTCGCGACGCCAACGGGCCGTACTACTCTGGCTCGTGGTCGGCTAATCACTTTCAACGGCGTGACCCGTGAGGAGCGCGAGGTGACTTCCGTGGAAGCTGCGCAAGTTATTCGCGAACACTTCGGAGTCGAGCCCGACTAGCCGACGCGGCGTTCGGCGCCCTTCCAGTACGCCTCGCGGATCACGAACTTCTGTAACTTGCCGGTGGCCGTGCGCGGCAGCGTGTCGACGAACTCGACGGAGGTCGGACACTTGAAATGCGCCAGGTGCTCGCGGGTGAAGGCGATCACCTCGTCCTCGGTCGTGCTGACGCCCTCGCGCAAGACGATCAGCGCTTTCGGAGTCTCGCCCCACTTCTCGCTAGGCACGCCGATGACGGCGCACTCGAGGACAGCGGGGTGTTTGTAGAGAGCGTCCTCGACCTCGGGCGAGCTGATGTTCTCGCCGCCGGAGATGATCACGTCCTTCTTGCGGTCGACGATGTGGATGTTGGCGTGCTCGTCCCAGACGGCCAGGTCGCCGGTGTGGAAGTAACCGCCGTAGATGGCGGCGTCGGTCTCCGCCGGTTGCTCCCAGTAGCCCTTGAAGATGACGTTGGAGCGCGCGCACACTTCGCCGACGGTTGTGTTGTCCTGCGGCGCCGGGTTCCCTGAGTCGTCGAGGACCTGGATATCGACGCCGATCACCTCCACGCCGGCGCGGGCGCGGCGGGCGAAGTCTTCCACCGGCGTGTGGAAGTCCGGTGTCGAAACTGTCAGGATTGGCGCGGTCTCCGTCAGTCCGTAGATCTGGATGAACTGCCAGCCCAACTCCTTCTCTAGCCCCTCGATGAACGCGGCCGGCGGCGGCGCGCCGGCGACCGTGAAGCGGGGCCGCGTGCGGATGTTGTGCTGCGCCTTGTCGGGGTAGTTGAGGATCGTGCTGAGAACGGCCGGCGCCATGCAGGCGAAGGTCACGCCCTCTTGCTCGATCAGGCGGAAGATGTCCGGCCCGCTGACCGCGCGGAGGACGACGTGAGTCGCGCCCATCGCCGTCAGCGCGAAGGGGCCGCCCCAGCCGTTGGCGTGGAACATGGGCAGCGTCCACAGCTCAACGTCGTCGTGGCGGATGCCGAGATGGGCGATGAAGTTGTAGGCGTTGATGTAGCAGTTGCGGTGCGTCAGCATCACGCCCT
>JBBEAZ010000041.1:0-1812 GCA_040882565.1 Dehalococcoidia bacterium | reverse complement strand
CCCAGGTCGATGCGCGAGACGATCCGCTTAAGCGCCGCGTTAAGCCGGACGTTGATTTCGGGTCCGGCGCTGTCGAGTTGATCGAGCAGCGCATATAGGTCCGAGACCGGATCGCTGCCGTTTGTCGTCGCGCGGAGTTCCCGCTCGACTTCCGCATGGTCTCGGCGGAGGTTTTCGAGCGTCACCTCCTCACGCGCCCGGCGCTTCCTCGCGGCCTCGGATTTCTCCTCCAGCTCAAGGTCCATGAGATATTCGACGTTCGCCTCGGCCTTGCGGACACGCTCGACCAGCGCATCGAGCCGCTTGCCGATAGCCCGCTTCCGGCTGGCTGTGTCGTAGCCGAGAACCTCGGCCGGTTCGATCTGTTCAACGAGGAAGTAACGGACGGTCTCCAGCACTCGCTCGTACCGGAACGTCGCCCGCTGGTCGCAGCCAGCCTGCCGATGCGCGTTGTCGCACCAGAGATAGCGCAGCCCGCGCCCACGGTGTTTGAGGTGCATCGGCCCTCCGCAATGAGCGCAGTGGGCAATGCCTCGGAAGACGTTGGACAACGGGGCGTCCTCATTCTTCCCGCGCCGCTTGTAGCCGCTGGAGATGCGCTGCGCCCGGTAGAAGTCGTCCGGGTCGTCGAGGATGCAGGGGTAGTAGTCGGGGATCGGCTCGCCGACCGGCACCCGCTTTCCGTCAATGCGACGGTGCGGCTGGTAGATGCCGATAACCGCCTCGTTCTTCAGCGTATGGGCGACGTAGCTGACTCCCCAGCCCTTCCGCGTGGTAGGGCGTCCAATTCCATCGCTGAAGCGCTGAAGACCCTCGGCGTTGAACTGGCGGACGATGTAGTCCTTCCCATGACCGTCGAGCGCAAGCGAGAACATGCGCCGTATGGCTGCGACGCGCTCGGGGATCGGCTCGAACTTGCCATCGACGACACGGAGCCAGCCGGGACACTTCGCCGTCAGGACTTTCCCGCTGGTCGTCGCCTCGTCGCGCTTCCGTGCCCAGGCATCGCCAACACGCTTGGACTTGAGCTGGCTCTCCTCGTTCGCCCGCGCCATGACGGAGATTGCGATAACAAACTGTGTCCACTGCGAGCCGAGTTGGTCCTTCGAGTATTCCTGCCCATCCGACAGCGTGACTATCACGATGCCCGCGTTAGTGAGATTCAGAAAACCGGTCAAAGCCTCGTTTACGTCCTGCCGCGATAAGCGATCTAGGCTCTCGACGATCAAGCGCGAGCCGCGCGGCACGTCGCCGGACTCGACAAGATCGAGGAACCGCCGGAGCGCCCCCACGTCGCGGTTCTTGCCGCGGAACGCGCTGACACCTGGGTCGATCAATTCGACGAACTCAAGCCCGTGCTGCTCGGTATAGGCGCGCGCGGCCTCGGTCTGTCGTCGAAGGCTATCGCCCTCGGCCTGCTCGGGCGTTGAAAATCGGATGTAGGAATATGCCTGCATGATGCCCTCCACGGATGGAAGGGCGATGGTAACGCGGATCGGATATGGGGGCAAGATCAATAACTATTAGGATGGTTTCGGATTTTGCCCACATAATTGCGTAATCAACCTAAAGTTGCTGTAATGAGCCCGGATAGGAACGTATAACTCCGTTAAATCAATGGTTTAGCTGGTACCATGTTTTCCAGAATAATCGGTACCGTCTAAGATCTTCAACCTATAGTGGCTATTTCCTCCCCCGGCTCAGGAATTTCCCTGACCGCCCTGACCGATCCTGTACGACTCGAATAGCCCGCTGCTCGACCGTAGCTCCGATGGCGAAGATCTGTTCCTCCAGCCTTCGGATTTGACCCGC
>JBBEAZ010000040.1:0-59434 GCA_040882565.1 Dehalococcoidia bacterium | reverse complement strand
ACGGCGTGCGCCTGATCTACCGCAAGCTGATCGCGCTCCTCGAGAGCGCCGGCGTGCGGCCGATCAACACGGAAGGCGAGTCGTTTGACCCGCGCTTCCATGAGGCAGTGGCCCACGTCGAAGGCGAGGACGGCAAGGTGATCAGCGAAATCCAGCGCGGCTACATGCTGCACGACCGCGTCCTGCGCCCGGCGATGGTAGTCGTCGGCAAGGGTGGAACCACGGAGGAAGGGAGCCCGAACCGAGAGGGTTCCGGCGGATGACGCAGGTTACAGGCTTGTCCGTCAAGGATGAAGCGACCCAACTGCTTAAGGATGTTGTAGCTCGCCTAAGCGGGTCTGAACCTGATGTCGCGCTGTCGCTCAGAACAGCCGCGCACGTCTGCAATCTGATGGGCTGGGCCGACCCGCTGAAATGGCTCACTGGGGAAATCAAAGGCTACGCAAACGCGGAGACGGCTCCGGAATATCGAAGAGTGGTGGCGTATGAGACCTGGCGACCAGACAGTACACGAGGAGTAATCGAGCAGGCGGTCATGAAGAGCCACGGTTATGGAGACAACGAGAGAAAGCGCGTCCCGTGGATACTGACCGGCGGTATCGAGTCGCTTCTCGCAACGGCCGAGCATGGCCGAATCGTGAACTCGGGGCCTGACGAGGAACGTTACTTCGGCATTAAGAAGCGCGCAATGATGGGTCGCCTTACGACGATCGTAGATGCCCAACAGGCGCAGAATTCTGTCCAGAAACTCCGTAACACAGTATTCGAGTGGGCTTCAAGAAACTACGCCGCGCTCCAGCTAGGGGACATTGTGGGGGACATTTTCAGCGACTACAGGTCACGAGTTGATGCGCGGCTATCGGAGCTTGGCTTGACCGCGCACCTTGAAGCGATTTCCGGCGGGCTCACCTCCAGCAATCCCCAGGATTGGCGCCAGGCCACCTATGGCGTTCGAGACGCCCTGCGCGATCTGGCGAAGCATCTTTGGCAGGTCAACGGAGACGTGTATCCATTTCTGGAAAACGATGATGGAAAGCCTATCCGCGTAACCGAGGACAAATACGTCAATAGGTTGTGGGCATACTTGCACGCGAAAGGTGTCACGGGAAGCACGGGAGTATACCTTCGAGCACTCCTGCGCTGGTTGCACGCCCTAGATGACATAGCCAGCAAGGCCCACGAGGGCGTGACCCTGGAGGAGGCTCGGATGACAGTTGTCGGGCTGTACACCGCTATAGGCGAACTCTCATTGCGCACGGACATGCAGCCTCTGACCACGATCGAGCCAAAGGGAGAAGCCGGGTGACCCCGCCAATCGAGATCGACGCGGACCGAGACGCGGAAATGGCGCAGCGTTTTTTCAGCCAAGCACTAGAGCTATGGGTGAATCCCGAACTCGAGCGCCGACGGAAGGCTGGTCGCCTCATGGAGGGTTTCGAATTGAAACGACTTCAAGTCGTGATGATTCCGCCACCAAATGAGCGCAACATCGTCCGGCTGAACGATGAAGTAGCGCCCATCGCTGCATATCGCTTCGACGGGCCGGTGACGAAGGGTCAAGAGATCGAGGTTGATCCAGCCCGAATTCAAGGATTCCGCCTCGCACCTGACGACGATCCGAATGCTGGGCACTTAACCATGGTGAGATTCGGCGATCGGTGGGTCACTCACTTCGATTTCACGTACAACCGCGAGCGTGCTCAGAATCATCTTCAGGCATCCCGTGAATTCCTGAATGCCGCTCGCAGCGCGCTAAGAGATGGGATGGTGCGTCCCGCATGCGATACGTTGTTTGCCGCGATTGAACTCGCGGTCAAGGCGGAGATGCTGTTGTCTCCGCGAGGTGAAACGAAGCGACATCGGGAGTGGCTTCGGCGCTTCACAGAATGGACACGCCTCGGCAACGCCCCTGCGGCCAGTCAAGAGGTGCTGAGCAAACTGAGCCATCTGAGAACAGCAGCACGATATTTACAAGGAGAACTGGACATAGATCCGGGAACGCTCGAAGACTACGCCTCGAAAATCGAATCCCAGATCACTCACGTGCAATCACGGCTGGACTTCGTGATTGGGGCGGACGACAAGGAGAACTGATATGACTAAAGCAATTGGAATTGGCGCAGACCCAACTGGTGATCGCGCTGACCCAAGTCGTGACTACGAATGGAGTGTTTCGCTCGTACTCACGACACCCTCTCCGGAATTTGCCGAAGTCACATATGAGGGCTCGCAGATGTGTATTGCGATGGGTGAACAATCGTTGAAGGTCACAAAGATTTCGGCACCGACGCAAGACTCCGCCCGCAGGGTGGCCTTCCAACTGGCGAACCACTTTCTTGACGGGCTCGCGCGTGAAGGCATCTCGCTTGAACTCGACCCACGCAACTCGTCGGTATCCGCGGCTGGTCGAACATTTCACCGATTAGGCATGGAATCCGGCGTCCGTGTATCAGTGGGCGGCAACCAGCCGACTGCACGGGGAACGATAGGTGCTCCAATCAAACCGCATGTTTCAGGATCCGAGGCAGCCTCGTACTACCGGAAGGCCGCCCTGGCGAACGACAAGTTCGACCAGTTCAGAAACTACTACCTCGCCGTGGAGAACATCGCCGATAAAATCACCGGGCCCAGTGCGGGCATAAAGGAGAAGGCGGTGCTGGAAGATTCGATGCGCGTCGTATTCCAGACAAATCCAGTGGAACTGATTCAGAGCGCGGAGCGAGCGATGGGTTCCGTCAATGCAGACGACCCGATTCCCGAAACGGTGAGCTTTTTGTATGTCGGGAACCGGTGTCAACTGAATCATGCGAAAGCTAGTCAGGATAAGCTCATTCCATTTCGAGATGAGGACGAACAGGCTGTTGCGAGGGCGCTGCCGTTGGTGCGCTTCGTTGCTGAAGCGTTTCTTACGCACGAGGAACAGAAATTGAACGCAAAGGAAGTGAACACAAATGGCTAAAGCAATCGGAATTGACCTGGGAACCACGAACAGCTGCATCTCGGTGATGGAGGGCGGCGAGCCCGTCGTGATCCCGAATGCGGAAGGCGGGCGCACGACGCCGTCGGTCGTCGCCGTTTCTAAGAACGGCGAACGGCTTGTCGGCCAGGTCGCGAAGCGGCAAGGGGTGACGAACCCCGAGAACACCGTGTACTCGATCAAGCGCCTGATGGGCCGCCGCCTCGACGACGAAGAGGTCCAGCGCGACCTCAAGATCCTGCCTTACAAGATCGACGCCGCCGAAAACGGCGACGCCCGCGTCTGGATGGGCGAGCGCTCGTACAGCCCGCCCGAGATCAGCGCCATGATCCTGCAGAAGCTGAAGGCAGACGCTGAGGCCTATCTCGGCGACACCGTCACCGAAGCGGTGATCACCGTCCCGGCCTACTTCAACGACTCGCAGCGCCAGGCGACCAAGGCCGCCGGTGAGATCGCCGGGCTGAACGTCCTGCGCATCATCAACGAGCCGACGGCGGCGGCGCTGGCCTACGGTCTCGACAAGAACGAAGAGAAGATCATCGCCGTCTACGACCTCGGCGGCGGCACGTTCGACATCTCGATCCTCGAGATCGGCGACGGCACGTTCCACGTGAAGTCGACCAACGGCGACACGCACCTGGGCGGCGACGACTTCGACCAGCAGATCATCGACTGGCTGATCGACGAGTTCAAGAAGGACCAGGGCATCGACCTGCGCCAGGACCGCATGGCCCTGCAGCGCCTCAAGGAGGCCGCCGAAAAGGCCAAGGTCGAGCTTTCGACCACGCAACAGACCGAGATCAACCTGCCCTTCATTACCGCCGACGCGGCCGGCCCCAAGCACCTGGCGATCACCCTCTCGCGCTCCAAGTTGGAGCAGCTCGTGGGCGCGCTCGTCGAGCGCACGATCGAGCCGGCGCGCAAGGCGCTGGAAGACGCCAAGGTCACGCCTGACCAGATCGGCGAGGTGATCCTCGTCGGCGGGCAGACACGCATGCCCCTGGTCAACGAGACCGTCAAGAAGTTCTTCGGCCGCGAGCCCCACAAGGGCGTCAACCCGGATGAGGTCGTCGCCATCGGCGCCGCCATCCAGGCCGGCGTGCTGAAGGGCGACGTGCGCGAGGTCCTGCTGCTCGACGTGACACCGTTGTCCCTCGGCATCGAGACGCTGGGCGGCGTCGCCACGCCGATCATCCCGCGCAACACCACGATCCCGACTTCCAAGTCGCAGGTCTTCTCGACCGCGGCCGACAACCAGACCTCCGTCGAGATCCACGTTCTCCAAGGCGAGCGCGGCATGGCCAGCGACAACAAGTCGCTCGGCCGCTTCATCCTCGACGGCATCCTGCCCTCGCCGCGCGGCCTGCCGCAGATCGAAGTGACGTTCGACATCGACGCCAACGGCATCCTCCACGTCTCCGCCCGCGACAAGGGCACGGGACGCGAGCAGAAGATCACGATCCAGGCGGGCACCGGCCTGAGCACCGAAGAGATCGAGCAGATGAAGCGCGACGCTGAAGCGCACGCCGACGAGGACCGTCTGCGCCGCGAAGAGGTCGAGGTCCGCAACCAGGCCGACACCCTCGCCTACAGCGCGGAGAAGACCGTCAGCGAGTCCGGCGAGCGCATCCCGGCGGAGATCCGCGCCGACATCGAGGCGCGCGTCAAGGACGTTCGTGACGCGCTAGCCAACGACGCGCCCACGGACACCATCCGTAGCGCCGTCACAGCGCTCACTGAATCGCTCCAGAAGGCCGGCTCAGCCGTCTACGAGGGCGGCGAGCCCGAGGGCGCCAGCGTAGGCTCCGAAAACGGCGCCACGGAAGGCGGCGAAGCCGCAGCGGAGGAAGGCACCGTCGAGGGCGAATACCGCGAGGTATAACGAACGGGCCTTTGACCATTGTGGCCACATTGCGATATGATGTGGCCACAATGACAGACGTTAGCGTTCGCGAACTGAAGAACAACCTCTCGCAATACCTGCGCCGTGCCGAGGCCGGCGAGCGAATCGTCGTGAAACGCCGTGGCAAAGTAGTTGCCTCAATCTCAGCGGCGCCTAACGGTGACGACCACGAAGACGAGAAACAAAGGAAGCTACAACGCCTTGTCGACCAGGGCATCATCGGATCGGTCGGCGGCAAACTGACGCTGCCCAAGCGCAGGTACAAGCTTAGAGGCGATGGCCCCTCGATGAGCGAAATGATCATCGAGGACCGCGGTTGAGGCTCTACCTCGATACCAGCGCCCTACTCAAGATATTCCTCACAGAGGAAGGCTCCCCCGTAGTCATCGATCTGGCTGGTGCCGCAGAATCGGTCGCCACGTCACGAGTCGGGTACACCGAGGCCAGATCCGGATTGGCCCGCGCACGGCGGAACGAGCGGATCGATAGCGCCGTCTACGCTGATATCCTCAGCCAGTTCGAAGACTTCTGGCGCAACGTGATGCCGGTGGACGTAACCGAACCAGTCGTCCGCCTTGCGGGAGACTTCGCCGAACTGCACGCCCTACGCGGCTTCGATGCGATCCACCTCGCGTCGGCGGTCACGCTGCAGCGGGCGCTTGACGAGCCGGTGCATTTCGCCGCAGCGGACGACCGGCTTGTGGCCGCGGCCGTAGCCAGCGGGCTGTTGAACACGGGCGCGTAGCCCTGCTTTCTTTGGCGCTTCGGTAAACGAAACATTTAACACGGCCCTTACCGAAATCCCGCTTGACACCGCTTATCGCGGGTATAAATTGACCACGGGTGCGGCGCGTCCTCGATGCGGTAAAGGAGGATTGCGTAATGCAAGAACCAACGCCTACGCTGATCAAAGACCTCGGCGCAATCGCCGGTCTGTATGGCACTGTGTTCTGGATGATTGGCCGCCGCCTTCAACACGGGCGCGGTTGGGAGGAGAAGTTGGCGGAGGAGGCGCTCCGGACGTACTCGCGAAACGATCCTTACAGGAGCCCCACGGCCGCAGGCCGTCACAACTAAGTCCCTACCTCCCACCCCCCTTCGCCCTCCGGCGTTGATTTGAGGAGCCCTCGCCGGAGGGTCTACCATATGTCCATGGACACCTGGGACATCTGGTACCCGAAGGCCGCGGCCAACGGCCTCCTACTCGCGCGCTGCCGCATAGACCCTGCGAACCACGTGATCGTGCACGCCGCTCCGGACGTACTCACCGTCGAGGTGTCCGGCGACGCCGGCACACGGCGCGCCTACGGCAAAGACCTGCCCCGCACCCACGACTCGCCAATGTGCCTGCTCACGATCCACGGCGCGGATGTGACGCGCGAGGACATCTGGCCAAGCGAGGGCCACATTGGCGATACCGTGCTGCTGCCGGGCGGCGAGGCGGGCGTACTCAAGAGCTGGTGGAACGCCGGCGACCGCAACGAATGGCGCTGGCAGGTCGAGTTCTACAACTCCCGCCGCTGAATCTCGACTGACTGCGGCACAAGCCCGCGATATGCCAGGAACGCGTAGCCAGCCGCGATGAGTCCGAAATCCTCCGCTGCGTCAATCGCCAGTTGTGGATGCCAATCGTGTTCCCGTGTGATGCTCTGGCGGTATCTGTCAACGACGAGCTCGATTAGACCCCCATAGGCCGTCAACAGGATCACAAACAGGGCTGTTGAAACCGCAAACACGAAGCACCATGTCCCGAAAGAGCGGCCCACTGGCCCCACACCGTGTAGAAAGAGGAAAGCCACACCGACGTACGGCGCATACAGGGGAACCGTAGCCGCGAATTCATAGATGCGCCAGGACCAACCACGGTGTTCGACGAACCAGATATCTGGGCTGTTGTCGATCTGAAAGCCTAACTGAACCAAGTACGAGACAAGTAAGAGTGCGGGAAAAGCCGATGCCACGAAGAGCATGATCCATTCTCGATCGGTTAGATCGACGGACACATCGCCGATTCCCAGGCGGTCAAGAGCGTCCTCAGTGAACACCACTATCCACTCGACCACGCGCTTTGCCAGCATTTAGGCCGCCGCCTCTTCGTCCTGGTCCCAATCGGCCTGGTCAGAAGACAAACCTCTAAACGCAAGGAAAGCGAAGCCCACCGCGAGTGTCCCGAACTGCCACGCGCAGGTCAGAGCGTGCGACACGTGGTATGTCTCGTAAAGATCGGCATCCACGGCGAATAGGAACATCATGGACGAGTAGAAGCCCGCTGCGAACCCGGCGAGGATCAAAAGGATTGCGATCGCGAACGCCCAGGAACCTTGAGCGTGGCTCACGCGACCTACGCCGAATACGACTAACCCAGCCAGACCTACATAGGTGAGGGGCGATTGCACCACGCCCGAGAACGCATCCAGCCGGCGCCAGATTTCATTGCTGTCGTACCCGTATCCGCGAAAGACGTCGAGTGTGAAGCTGGCTGCGTTCGCCAGGATGGCGAGAGCCGGCAGTGCACACGCGACGCGGAATGACCGTCTGTCCCGGTCGTCCAGCTCGAACGACAGCTCGCCTATCCCGAGATAATCCTGAATTCCACCAATCGGACCGCGACCGCTCATGTCGAAACCCCCTCCCGCGTCTCGCCGCATCATACTGCGAAACGCAGCGCCGCTAGCCGCGCAGGCGTTCGAGGTCCGCGAAGAAGTCCGGGTACGTCTTGCGCACGCACTCCGGGCCGAGGATCGTGATCCCCGGCACGCGCGTGCCGACCACGGCGAAGCTCATCGCCATACGGTGGTCGTTGTACGTCTCGATCTCAGCCGCCTGCACTTCTGCGGGCGGATCGATGCGCAGCGTGTCGCCCTCGATCTCGGCCGCCGCACCCAGCTTGCGCAGCTCCGTCTGGAGTGCCGCTAGCCGGTCCGTCTCCTTGACGCGCCACGTGTGCAGGCTGTGGATTGTCGTCGGGCTCGACGCGAACACGGCGATCGCGGCCAGCGTCATCGCCGCGTCCGGCATCGCGCCCATGTCGATCTCGATGCCTTCGAGGCGATCCGTGCCACGCACGGTGATCCCGTCAGCGTCAAGCGCAACGTCGGCGCCCATCTGCTCCAGAACCTCCGCGAAGCCGACGTCTCCCTGCAGGCTCTCCGTGCCAAGACCAAGTATGCGCACGCTCGCACCGGGGCGCACCGCGGCGGTGGCCATGAAGTACGTGGCGTTGCTCGCGTCAGGCTCCACGGTGTACGCGCGGCCCGCGTACCGTGTACGCGGCACCCGGATCTCCTTCGGGCGTCCGTCGGACGGGTCTCGCGCGATCCAGGCGTTCACGCCGAACAGCGCCGTCAGCCGCGCCGTCATCTCGACGTACGGCCAGCTCGTCTGGCCCGGCCCCAACTCGACCACGACGTCCGCATCGCGCGCGTACGGCGCCGCCATCAACACCGCGGACAGGTACTGCGACGAATACGCCGAAGGAAAGTGCGCGCGTCCGCCCGGCAGCCCATCGGCCTCGACCACCAGCGGCGGGTAGCCGGTCGTTCCCTCGTAGCGCACGATCGCACCCAACTCTTCGAGCAGCATTCCGAGTTCTGCGATCGGGCGCTCGCGCATCCGTTCGTTGCCGTCGAGACGGAAGCTGCCGTGTCCGAGTGCGCACAGCGCGGTCAGGAAGCGGATCGTCGTGCCGCTGTTGCCACAGAAGATGTCTCCGCCCGCCGCCGGCACTTCCCCTGCGGCTCCCTTCACCTTGACGACGCCCTTCTTCGCATTGGCGCTGAGTTTGTAGCCGAGCGCGCGAAGCCCCTCGATCATCACCTCGGTGTCGTCGGCAAAGAGCACGTTCGAGAGCGTCGCCTCGCCCTCGGCCAGCGCGGCAATGACGAGCGCGCGGTTGGTCAGGCTCTTCGAGCCCGGCGGCGTGACCGTCGCCTGAAACGGCTTCTCGAACGGCGTCAGCGTGATGCGGTCCACGCAGCTATCGTACCGAAGCGTTTCGCCGCGCGCACCGCGCTGCCTAGGGCAGGACGGCGACCAGCGCGGCCTCGTCGGTCGCGATGCGGATGTCAACCTTGGCGCGTACGTTGTCGACGATGACCGCGCCGAACTTGCCGAACTCGTTGGGAGCGTTCCAGCGCACAGTGTCGCCCGCTGTAAGGCTTGCTGGATTGACGCCGTAGGACCCCAGCACAGCGCCGAAAGCCCCGAGAAACTCAAGCTGGTCCTGCGCGCTATCGAAGGAGAACGCAACGTGCGCAACGAGCCTGGACTCATCAGTGTCGTCACGGTAGCCACTGATCCAGCCAGCCCCCCAACCCTGCGCAGCGATGATCGCGCTGTTCGCGTCCCCGGTTCGCGTCACAAAATAGTTGAAGATGTCGTACTCGCCGAACTGGCCGCCGGCCTCGTTCGGCGCGCTCCACCCTTCGAGCAGTTCACCGAGCCCCTCCGGCTTCGGCCCGCTCGCCAGTTCGCCTGAGCGATACTTCTCCGGGTGCAGCACCTGCTCCGTCGTCGCCGGAGGGTTCACATACGCGGCGTTCACCGCGTCCCAGCCACCCTCGTCGTAGAGCGTTCGCACGAACGTTGCGCACTCGTTGTAGCTGAAAGCGATGGAACGCAGCAGGAAAGGCGGGAGGTTGAACTCGACATCAGTAGCGCCGGATGCCGCCGCTTCCGCCTGCAACAGGGTCTGCCAGTCCGCGCCGAACACCGCCTCCGCGTACAAGATCTGAGTGAGCACGGCATCCCCTTCAAAAAGGCAGCGCAGGGTCTCCCGGTATGACGAATAGCCATCGTCTTCCGCTGTCGCTTCCGTCCAGGCCTCGATAAACGCCTCGAGGTCGAATTCGCCGTCCTGCAGGCTGTGAGTGTACTCGTGGGCGAGTGTAATCTCGTCAGCCATCGAAAGCTCCCCGCCCTCGCTGATGACCACCAACTGTTCCGTCTCGGGGTCGTAGAAGCCGCCCACCAGATCGCTGGAGTCGGAGGCGTAGTCCTCCTGGATCGAGTAGTCCGCGGGGATCAGGCCGAGCAGCTTCAGCAAGCCCTCGCCGACCTCGACGTCGTCTACGTCTTCGTCTTCCAGTGCCGCCCACTGGTCCTGGCTGTACTGGCGCAGCGCTTCGGTCGCCATCGTGCCTTCTCTAACCTTGTCGTTCACCGGAAGGCCGCGGATCTCCGACACGCGGTCGCGGATCTCGTGCAGGCGATCCACCGTATCTGACGGAAACAGCGTCAGTTCGGGGAGTTGATCTTCCTCATCGTCCCCGGAAGAGCCGAAGCACGCAGCTGAGGCCAGAATAACCCACGCTGTCAGCATCGCAATCGGCAGGACACGCATCATTGTCGGTCGATTATACGACCGTGGCCCATGCTCCAGCGCACCTCGCTAGTACGGCGGCGTGAGGAACCGCCACAGCCACTCGACGGCCTCGACGGCGGTGAAGCTGTCGAACCAGCGCCCGACGTGCAGAGCAAACTCCTGAAGCAACTTGACGCCGAGGAGGAACGGGAGCACGGCGGCCAGTTGTCCTCGCGAATATCGCGCCGGCACCAGTCCAACGCGCGTCAATGCCCCAGCCCTGGCCTTCGTGCCCTCAAGCCGGAAAAACTTCGCCCCCGCGACGAAGACAAACCAGAACTCGAATACGTTCGGGAAGAAGATCAGCAGGTCGCGCTCCTGTGTCGCCTCGAACGCGATGAATCCTACCAACCGATACGCAAATAGGCCGACCGCAATATTCCGCGGCGTGCGTTCCCAGCGCAGTGCGACCGCGAGGAAGGTCAGCATGTATGCCTGGTCGAGCCATTTGTCGAACTCCTGGTAGTCGCGGACGCCGCCTTCGTGCAGCAGGTTCATCATGAACAGATCGCTGAGGTCGGTGAGCATCGCTATGATGGCGCCGGGAAACGGAAAGACGAGCACCGGCAGCGACCCGAGCACTCGCACGACAGCGATGATGATCTCTTCCGTGGTCATCGGCGGTATCGTAACGGAGGCCGCCTTGACGCGCTGCTGTCATCGCGGTAGCGTCCGGGGCGAAGAGGGAGGTGCTATGCCCACGATCAAAGTCGAAAAGATCAATCTCGAGTACTACGTTGAGGGCGAGGGCCCGCCGCTGCTCATGATCCGCGGCTTCGGCGCCGATTGCTCGAATTGGGGCGACGCGTTCCTGCGGCCGTTGCAAGCGACCTTCAGCTGCGTCCGCTTCTCCAACCGCGGCACCGGCCTCAGCGACAAGCCCAGTGGATCCACCAGCATCCGCCAGATGGCCGATGACGCGGTCGCGCTGCTGGACGCGCTCGGCATCGAGCGGGCGCACGTCTTCGGCGTCTCGATGGGCGGGATGATTGCCCAGGAGATCGCCATCAACCACGCGCAGCGCGTGAACGGCCTCGTGCTCGGGTGCACGACGCCCGGCGGAAAGAACTCGGTCGCGGCCGGCCCGGATGTGATCGCGCTCCTGATGCCACAGCCCGGCCTCTCTCGCGAGGATCAATTGCGCCGCGCGCGGCCCGCGAGCGTCGAGCCGGCATTCATCGAGGGCCACGTCGACTTCCTCGAAGAAATGATGCGCCTCGCCCTCGTGAACCCAACACCAGCCGAAACCTCCGCGCAGCACCTGGCCGCAGTCCAGCAGTTCGACGCCTTCGACCGCCTCCCGCAGATAACAGCGCCAACGCTGGTCATCCACGGCGACGGCGACCGCCTCCTCGTCCCCGAAAACGGCGCGATCATTGCCGCCCGCATCCCCGGCGCCGAGCTCAAGACCATCGCCGGCGTTGGGCACATGTTCTTCTGGGAGAAGCCCGCCGAGGCCGCCTCGGTTATTGTCGAGTTCCTTTCGCGGGTGCCGCAGGCGGCATAACCGCGCACCACAGTTCGCCGTAGGGGCAAAGCACGTCCCGCACCGCTTTCACGTCTCGCCGTGGATCGTGCTTCGCCCAGACGTCACTCCGCGCCACCAAGCATGGACGAATGCACCAGCGCGAAGGTGCAGCGGAGGCGCTGCCGGGGAGTTCCCTACGGGCCCGTCTGGGCGGGAGGTGTCCCCCCGACAATACCAATTCTGTTATGAGGAGGGGGGCGGGGGTACAACGCCGCGCGGGTGCAAGAGTGGATCCGGCGTTGGCCTCCCACCTTGACGCGCACGTTAAGGTGCTGTAGCGTGCGCGGCGGACGAAAGGAGTACGCCCCATGCCCATCATCAAAGCCGGCGACATCAACCTCGAGTACTACGTTGAGGGCGAAGGGCCGCCGCTGCTCCTGATCATGGGCTTCGCCGGCCAGGCCAGCTCCTGGGGCGAACCGATCGTAGAACGCCTGCGCCAGCACTTCACTGTCATCCGGTTCTCCAGCCGCGGCACCGGCCTCAGCGACAAGCCTGAGACACCGACGACGATCAACCAGATGGCCGAAGACGCTGTGGCCCTGCTCGACGCGCTCAACTTCGATAAGGTCCACGTCTTCGGCGTCTCCATGGGTGGCATGATCGCCCAGGACCTCGTCCTCAACCACCCGCAGCGCGTGAACAGGCTCGTGATCGGCTGCACGACCGCCGGTGGCGCCACCAACGAAACGATGTCGCCTGAAGTTGGCGCGTTGATGATGCCGACGCCCGGCCTGTCCCGTGAGGAACAGATCCGCAAGGCCTGGCCCGCACTCTGCGCGCCTGACTTTATCGAGAACGGCCAGGAGTTCCTCGAAGCGATGATGGTCGCGGGCTCCAAGAACCCGACCCCGATCGACACGCTCGGCAAACAGATGGGCGCCATCTCCGGCCACGACACTACCGGTCGCTTGGCGCAGATCAAGACACCGACGCTCGTCATCCACGGCGACATCGATCGCCTCGTCCCGCCGTCGAACGGCGATCGGCTCGCGAAGGGTATCCCCGGCGCAGAGCACCTCACCATCCACGACTCCGCCCACATGTTTTTCTGGGAGAAGCCCGACGAAGCCGCCGGACTGGTGACCGAGTTTCTCTCGCGCGTACCCGCCGAAGCTTAAGGAGACACGGATGATCCTCAAGGACAAGGTATCGATCATCACCGGCGCCGCCTCGGGCATCGGCAAGGCCTCCTCGCTCGTCTTCGGCCGCGAAGGCTCTAAGGTTCTGTGCGCCGACGTCAACGCCGAAGGCGCCGAAGCCACAGCCCGCCAGATCGCCGACACGGGCGGCGAGGCCGAATCCTTCAAGGTCGACGTCAGCGAGGAGACACAGGTCAAGGCGATGGTCGCCGACGCCGTCGCCCGCTGGGGCCGCCTAGATGCCATCTACAACAACGCCGGGATCGGCGCCGGCGCACCCGTCACTCAGATGCCCGTCGAGGAATGGGACCGCATGCACGCCATTAACCTGCGCGGCGTCTTCCTCGGCATCAAGCACGCGATCCCCGAAATGCTTAAGAACGGCGGCGGCGCGATCGTCAGCACCGCGTCTGACGCCGGCCTCATGGGCACTCCGATGCTATCGGCCTACTGCGCGAGCAAGGGCGGCGTCGTCATGCTCACTAAATCCGTCGCCGTCGAGTGGGCGCGCATGGGCATCCGCTGCAACTGCGTCTGCCCCGGCGTCATCCGCACCCCCATCCTCGACCCGATGCTCACCATCGCCCAGGCCGCAGGCATGACAGCCGAACAGATGTGGGAACGCCTCGGCAAGTCCCATCCCATCGGCCGCGTAGGCGAACCGTCCGAAGTCGCCGAAGCCGTCGCCTTCCTCTGCTCCGACCGCGCCTCCTTCATCACCGGCGTCGCCCTACCCATCGACGGCGGCATGGCCGGCGGCTTCGCGCCCCAGGATTCGCCGTTCGGCGGCCAGTAATGCCCCACCTCGCCCCCCTCCCCAAAGGGGAAAGAGAGATCGGGGGGACACCCCCCGAACCCCCCAGCAGCGGCTCCGCTGCACCTTGGCGCCCGGGTTACGGCGAGCGTTGGAGCCCGGCGGATGCCATCCGGCGTGGGTTAGGTTCTCTGTATGGCCCTGCCTTTCTGGGATGGCCAAAGCTATCCCCAAAGAGAGAGGCGCCTATGCCGATGCGGGTCACCTATAGACGATCCTTATTAACTTAGCGCGCGCTTGACAATCGACCCCTCAGTCCGATATACAAACTGACTGGTCGGTCTGTTCGGCCACAGAAGGAGCCCCCAACGTGAAGTTCGGCATCATCTACGAACTACAGATGCAAAAGCCCTGGGACGAGAACCAGGAATACAAGACGTACCACGACGCCCTCGACCAGGTCGAACTGGCCGATAAAGTCGGCTTCGACTACGTCTGGGAAGTCGAACACCACTTCCTCACCGAGTACTCGCACTCCTCCGCTCCCGAGGTCTTCCTTGCCGCCGCCAGCCAGCGGACGAAGAACATCCGTATCGGCCACGGCGTCGCCCTTCTCCCCGGCCCCTTCAACCACCCCGTTCGCGTCGCCGAGCGCGCCGCCGCGCTCGACATCCTCTCCGACGGCCGCGTCGAATTAGGCACTGGCCGCTCGATCACCGAGCAAGAGCTGGGCGGCTTCAATATCGACCCGGCGGACTCCCGCCCGATGTGGGAAGAAGCCATCCAGATGATCCCCAAGATGTGGACCCAGGAGACGTTCAGCTGGGAAGGCGACTACTTCGTCGTCCCGCCCCGCAACGTCATCCCCAAGCCGATCCAGAAGCCGCACCCACCGATGTGGATGGCCTGCACCCAGCCGGAAAGCTTCCGCATGGCCGGCGAACGCGGCCTCGGCGCACTCTCGTTCGGCTTCATCGCTCCGGGCGTGCTGGAGGCCTCGCTCTCCGTCTATCGCCAGGCCGTGGGCGAGGCGAAACCCGTCGGCGATTTCATCAACAACCAGTTCGCGGCGACCACCTTCGCATGCGTTGCCCCCACCGACGAAGAGGCCCTCGAAAACGGCCGCCCGGCCGCTGAGTTCTTCCAACAGTCGCTGGGCATCCTCTTCGTCCCCTGGGCCAAGAAGGCCAACGTGCCGCCGTCCTACCAGTACTACTCGACGATGGCGCAGATGGTCGAGCAACGCCTCGCCGAGTCCGACGGCAGCGAGTTCGAGACCGCCTGGGAATCAGGCGCCATCGCGATCGGTTCGCCGGAGCGTGTACGCAACGTTTGCCAAAAATACGCCGACGCCGGCGTCGATCAGCTAATCCTTATGGTGCAGGCCGGTCGTATATCTAATGAGAGCTGTAGACAGACCATCGAGCTCTTCGGTGAGGAGATCATCCCCGCCTTCAAGTAGGCGGACCCGGAAACCCCTCGCCGTACCGAAGACATTTTCACACGCCCTACACCCCCTTTGGGCGAAGCGGCGGGCCACGATCCCCCTCCTGGCCCGCCGCTCCCTTTTTCCCTCACATCGCATAACAGCCGATGTCCTCGAGTCCTGCACATCGCGCGATCAATCCGCGCCTCGCTCAAATCCGCCGCCAACACAACCACCCTGAAGAACCCCCCACCGGCGGATGGGGGTTGGGTGCGACCGACCGACCCCGCCAGCGTCGTTCTCAACGTAGGGGTGCAGCGTCCAGACGCTGCCGGGGGTTCGGGGGTGTCCCCCGAGAATCTTTCTTTCTTCGGGTGGGTGGGGGTGGGGCCCGAACGCTACGCTTGAACCATTGCAAAGCCATCACAGGCAATGAAACATCGCTGATATCACCAGACTCCGGGCGTTTAGTCGTACGCCAGCAATCCTCCCCTACGCTGTAACTGACCCGAGTTACAGTAGGAGGAAAGTGTGATGGCAACGACTGAAAAAAGCATCGAAGTAGAAGCGCCGCTGGAAGTCACGTACAACCAGTGGACCCAGTTCGAAGAATTCCCGCGGTTCATGGAAGGCGTCGAGCGCGTCACGCAATTGGACGACACCCGCCTCCACTGGCGCGCGAACGTCGCCGGCCAGACCAAGGAATGGTACGCGCGCATCACCGAGCAGGTCCCGGACGACCGCATCGCCTGGACCGCCGAAGGTGGCACATTCACCGCCGGCGTCGTCACCTTCCACCGGCTCAGCGACGACCGCACGCGGGTCATGCTTCAGATGGAGTACGAACCCGAGAACATCCTCGAAGAAGTCGGCGACAAGCTCGGCTTCGTCAACAGGCGTGTCGAGGGCGACCTGGAGCGCTTCAAGGAATTCATCGAGAAGCGCGGCCAGGAGACCGGCGCCTGGCGCGGAACCGTCGCGCGGTCCTCGTAGGAGAACGAGATGAACGCCTTCCTGGAGTTGATCCTGGCGGCGCACCGAGCGGTCTGGCTCCCCGTGTACCTGGCGCTCGGCCTCGAGGCCGAGCCGATCACCCTCCCCGTCCAGTTCGCCCCAGCGCTGGCTGCCACCGCCGGACCGGTGTCCATTGAAACGCGGCACAGACAGCCGACGCGGCGCAAACGACGCCAGACCGAACAATAACAACTACAGGCGATGAGACGTGAGGCCGGGGATGCGCGTCCCCGGCCTCACCTTGTCCCCTCACCCGCGGCTCACTCCTCACGCCCAAACCCCCAGCCACCCGCCGAGGCGCCCAACTGTCCACATCCTCTGCCGCGAACCCCTCGCCGCCCTCCGCCCGCAGATGGCATAATGGGGGCGTTCTGCAAATGCAACACCATCCTAGCCATTTCCCAGCCTTCTGATGTTCACCCACCTCCACACGCACACTGAATTCTCCCTCCTCGACGGCCTCTCGCGCATCCCGCAACTGATGGACCGCGCGAAGGAACTCGGCCAGGAAGCGATCGGTCTCACTGACCACGGCGTCCTCTACGGCGCCATCCAGTTCTACAAAGAGGCCAAGGCCCGCGGGATCAAGCCGATCATCGGTATCGAGGCCTACATCGCTCAGGGCTCGCGCCTCGACCGCGACCCGCAGGCCAAGCAGCCGTACCACCTGACCATGCTCGCGAAGAACGAGGTCGGCTACCACAACCTCCTCCAGCTCTCCACCAAATCCCACCTCGAGGGCTACTACTACAGGCCGCGAATGGACCGCGAGTTGCTCGAAAAGCACCACGAGGGCCTCATCGTGCTCTCCGGCTGCGCCACCAGCGAAGTCTCCCGCCACCTGCTGGATGGCCGCTTCGACGAAGCGGTCAACGCAGCGCAGTACTACAAGCAACTCTTCGGCGATTACTACATCGAGGTCCAGGAACACGGCATCGAGGAGCACGACAAGCTCACGCAGGAGCTGATCCGCCTCGCCCAGGAGACCGGCCTGCCCCTCGTCGCCACTAACGACCTGCATTACGTCAAGGCCGAGGACGCCACCTTCCAGGATATCCTCCTCTGCATCGGCACCAACGCCAACGTCGCCGAGCAGGACCGCTTCAAGATGGCCGGCGACTTCGGCTGCTACAGCCTCAAATCCGAGGACGAAATGCGGGCCCTCTTCCCGGACCACCCCGAGGCGATCGACAACTCCTGGAAGATCGCGGAGATGTGCGACCTCACGCTCGAGTTCGGCCGCACGCGCATCCCCACGGCCCAGGTCCCGCCCGGCGAGACGTCGGACGAGCACCTGGAAAAGCTCTGCCGCGAGGGCCGCGCGCGCCTCTACCCGACCGAGCCCGAAGAAGCCGTCGAGCGCCTAGAATACGAACTAGGCGTCGTCCGCGAGACCGGCTTCGCCGACTACATCCTCTGCGTGCAGGACTTCGCGCACCATGCGCGCCAGGAAGGCATCTACATGGCGTTGCGCGGCTCCGCGGCCGCCTCGATCGTCCTCTACTGCCTCAACGTCACCGACATCGACCCGCTGGAGTACCGGCTCGTCTTCGAGCGCTTCCTCAACGTCGAGCGCAAAGAGATGCCCGACGTCGACATGGACTTCGCCGAAGACCGCCGCGACGAGATGATCCGCTACGCCGCCGAGCGCTACGGCCACGACCGCGTCGCCCAGATCATCACCTTCGGCACACTCGGCGCCAAAGCCTCGATCCGCGATGTCGGACGCGCCCTCGGCATGAGCTACGCCGACGTCGACCGCGTCGCGCGCCTGGTGCCCGTCATGCCGGCCTCGTTCGGCACGATGACCATCGAGAGAGCGCTCAAAGAAGGCCCCGACCTCAAGCAGCTTTACGAAGCAGACCCGACGATCGGCAAGCTGATCGACACCGCCCGCGAGCTCGAGGGCGTCGCCCGCCACGCCAGCACGCACGCCGCCGGCGTTGTGATCGCGCCCGAGCCGCTCGCCAACATTATCCCTCTGCAACGCCCCTCGTCCGGCGACCCCGACTCCCTGCCGACGACCCAATACGCGATGTGGGACGTAGCCGAGCTCGGCCTCCTCAAGATGGACTTCCTCGGCCTGACCAACCTGACGATCCTCGCCGCCGCCTGCGAGGTCGTAAAGCAATCGCAGAACATCGACCTCGACCTCCAGAAATTGCCCGACGGCGACGCCAAAGTCGCCGAGATGCTCGCCCGGGGCGAGACCTTCGGCGTCTTCCAGCTTGAGTCGGCCGGCATCCGCCGCTACGTGCAGGAACTAAAGCCCAACTCGATCAAGGACCTCGCCGCCATGGTCGCCCTCTACCGGCCCGGCCCCATGCAGCACATCCCCACCTATATCAACGCCAAGCACGGCCGCGAAGCCGTCCGTTATCCGCACCCCGACCTCGGCGAGATCCTCGACGAAACGTACGGCGTGATTGTCTACCAGGACCAAGTGCTGCTGATCGCCCAGAAGTTCGCCGGCTACAGCCTCGGCGGCGCCGACATCATGCGCAAGGCGATGGGCAAGAAGGTCCGCTCGATCATGAAGCAGCAGGAGCAGACGTTCCTCGACGGCGCCGCCGCCAAGGGTTACGCCGAAGCCGACGCCCGCGAGATCTTCAACCTCATCGAGCCCTTCGCCGGCTACGCGTTCAACAAGGCGCACTCTGTCTCGTACGGGATCATCGCCTACCAGACCGCCTACCTGAAGGCCAACTACCCGGAAGAGTACATGACCGCCGTGATGATGATGGCCGGCACCCACGAGCGCATCGCCGAAGCGTACGGCGAGTGCGTGCGCCTCGGCATCCTGGTCCTCCAGCCGAACGTCAACACCAGCGAGGCGAACTTCTCGCTGAAAACGCAGGAAGACGGCCGCAGGGCCATCCACTACGGCCTCGCGCGCGTCAAGAACGTCGGCGAGGGCGTCTGCGACGGCATAGTCGAAGCGCGCAACGCGGGCGGCCCGTTCAAGAGCCTCGACGACTTCTTCGAGCGCGTCGACGGGAAGTACCTCAACAAGCGCGCGCTCGAGTGCCTCGTCCGCGCCGGCGCACTCGACGGCCTCGCGGAGCGCGCCTCGCTCCTCGCCAGCCTCGAGCGGATGGTCACCTTCGCCCAGAAGACGCAGCAAGACAAAGCCAGCGGCCAGACGTCACTCTTCGACCTGATGGGCGACGACGAACCGGCCGTGCAGGGCCCGCAGCTCGAAAGCGTGCCGCCCGCCACCAAACCACAGAAGCTGGCCTGGGAGAAAGAACTTCTCGGGATCTACCTCTCGGAGCACCCGTTCGCCAACGCCGCCGCCGGCCTCGGCCAGCTCCTCGATTGCACCATCGTCGAGCTGAACGCCGAATTCGCCGGCCGTGACGTCATCATCGGCGGCGTCGTCACCGGCGCCCGCTCGCTGACGACCAAAGACGGCCGCGCGTTCCTCGCCGCCGAAATCGAGGACCAGACCGGCAGCATCGAAGTCACCGTCTGGCCGGAGACCTACGAAATGACCCGCGACCTCTGGACCGACGGCAACGTCCTGGTCATCAACGCCCGCGTCAAGCAACGCGACGACCGCCTGTCTGTCGCTGTGAACCGCGCCGTGCCCTACAGCGAGGACTCCTTCGACCCGGCCTCGATCCTTCCGGATCTCTCGACGCCGCAAGCACCCGAGTTCCGCCGCTACGGCAACGGCCGCCCGAACGGAAACAGCAAGACGAACGGGAGCGGCAAATCGAATGGCAATGGTAAGCCGCGCGCGTCCGACGGCAACGGCAACGGATACACCGCAAAGCCCGCCACCCTCCGTATCGTCATCGACGAAACCGACGACGCCGACGGCGACAGCGAACGCCTCCGCGCCCTGATCGCCGCCGTCCGCGAAAGCACAGGCGCCATCCCCGCCCGCCTCTCCATTCGTCAACGTGACGGCGAAGAGGTGGACCTCGAACTCCCGGGCGTCAGCGTCTCCCCCGAACTAACCCGCCTCCTCAGCGACATCGTCGGCCCCTGGGGCAACGTCTACGCGTGAGCGCTCGTCCCTTCCGGCCACCCTTCCAGGTACCGCCGCACCACCGTCCACCCGTACACGCCGATGCCACCCACGACCAGCGGCGCTTCCGGCAAGTCCGTAGCAACACCGGCCAGGATCGCCACGATCCCAATCGAATCGATGTGCGAAAAACCCGCGGTTTCGCCGTTTACGCGATCCACGCCGCGTCGTCGCAGCGAAGGCAAGGTGACGTAGCGCGCCAACCCGACGTCCATCACGGCAACAACCGTGAGCACGACGAATGCGGTGACCTTCGACTCTGTCGACCCAGCAAAGTCAACGCCGATGATCGGCAGGGCTGCGCCGGCCACCGTCATCGCGATGACCGAAACAAGCGATAGTGTCGCCCTCAGCGCGCGCCTTCCGCTCGCAACAGCGCCTCTTTCATCGGCAGCCCACCGCCGAACCCGTGCAGCGACCCATCGCTGCCGACCACGCGGTGGCAAGGCACGAAAAGCGGCCACGGGTTCGTCGCCATCACCCGACCGACCGCCCGAGCGGCCCCCGGCCGGCCGACCTTCGCCGCCAGCTCGCCGTAGCTTACGGTCTGGCCCGCCGGAATCCGCGCGCACTCCTCGAGCACCGCACGCCGAAACGGCGTGATCCCCGACCAGTCGAGGTGGACGCCGTTCGCATGAGGCTTCCCTGAAACCAGCGCCCGCACAGACGCCGGCACGTCGCCCAGGTCAGCGTCAGACGCGGGTTCGTCGGCGCCGAGCTCTGCCAGCGCGCGGAGGGCGTCCCCCCGCTTCGCCACAGGCAGATTGACTGCGCGCAGTCCGCCGTCCGAGAAGGCAACGCCCACCCAGCCAAGGTCCGTTTCAATCGCCGCAAACTTCAGTCCGTTGCCCATCTTGTCGCCTCCAGGGTGCTTGAAATCGCGGCGATTATAGCACCGCCTGCAGCGTCCAAATGGAGACCCATGTCACGCCGCGCGCACGCATTTGTGGACATCTCCCACATACCGTCTACGGAACCGCGCCCGGCGCGTGAGCGTTACCATACTAGGGTGCGTCTGATCATCCCCCTGTTCATCGGCGCGACCATGCTGCTCGCCGCGGCTTGCGGCGGTGGCGAAGCCTCATCGCCCACAGACACTCCGTCCCCCACGGCCACCCCCACACCAAGGCCGACCCGTACACCAACTCCGTCGCCGACGCCCTCACCCACACCTGAGCCAACACCAGCCCCAACCCCGTACAACGGCGCTGTCATCGACCTCAGCGGCAGCCAAACGCTGCAGGGCGGTGTCCTGGCTGTCCGCTTGCTCTACGCCGAGCCGTGGGTCACCGACCCCGCCGTCACGCTCGCCGGCGTCACGTACCCCATGCTCCCGTCCGGCGACCGCTGGTACACCTACATCGGCCTCGCCACCTGGTTCGGCGTCGGCGGCTATCCGCTCGACGTCTACTCCGCCGGCGAAATCGTCGCCTCCGGCTGGCTCGACGTCACCGAGGGCGGGTTCATCTTCGAGTCGCTGGACCTCCCGCCCGGCTCGGCCGGCGACCTGCTCTACGACCAGCCCCGCATCGACGCCGAACGCGCCGAGGTCGACGCAGTCATTGCCGGCTTCACCCCCGAGCGCTACTGGAGCGGCGCCTGGATCACACCTACGGTGGGCAACATCAGCGACGAGTTCGGCTCGCAGCGGTCCGTCAACGGCGGCCCCTACTTCCCGCACTCCGGGCTCGACATCGCCAACAACGACGGCACGCCGATCTACGCGACCGCGTCCGGGGTCGTCGCGCTGGCCAAGCAGTTGTATTTGTATGGCAACTCCGCCATCATCAATCACGGCGTCGGCGTCTTCAGCGGCTACAACCACATGTCGAGTCTCGTCGTCACCACCGGCCAATGGGTGAACCAGGGCGATCTGATCGGTTACATGGGCACGACCGGGTTCTCCACCGGCCCTCACCTCCACTGGGAAGCGATCGTCCACAGCGTGCGCGTCGACCCGCGCCACTTCACCGAAGGCGGCTTCGAACCCTAGCCGTCGAGCGTGTGCAGGACAATCGCCGCCGCGACAACCCCCGCCGTCTCCGACCGCAGCACCTGCCGCCCCAGCGTCACCAAGGTCGCACCTGACTCCCGCGCCAGCGCCACCTCCTCGTCCGTATACCCACCCTCCGGCCCGATGAAAAGACTGACCGTGCGTGGCCGCTCCCCAGGCCCCCGCAAGTAGTCCGCCAGACGGTTCGCCGCCTCGCCCTCGTACGGCACCACCCGCAACCCCTGCGCCGACCGAATCGCTTCCTCGAACGCCACCGGCGCATCGATCTCAGGCAAGCGTCCCCGTCCGCACTGCTCCGCCGCCTCGACGACGATGCGCTGCCAGCGCTCTGCGCGCCCCTTGGGCGTGCCCTCCCCCTGGAGCTGCGACCGCGCGTTGATCACTGGCACGAACCGCGCGACCCCCAGCTCCGTCCCCTTCTCGAGGGCAAAATCGAACCGATTCGGCCGGATCAGCGACTGATAGAGCACCACCTCAACGTCCGCCTCCACTGGCGCCGCCTCATCACCAACCACAACACCCGTCACCCGCTTCGCGCTGACGTCCGTCAGCTCGACCTCAAACTGCCGCGGCCCGCCTTCGGTGAGCACCACGCGATCCCCAGCTCTCAACCTCAGGACCCGCGCCAGACGATGCGCCAGATCGCCTGATAGCGTGATCTGGCCCGGTTTGAGCGTACCGGCCGGCACGAAGAAACGACGCCGTTCGTTTGTCACAACGGTTTCCGCGCGACAATCGCTCGCCAAACGCCTTCCTCTTCCACGCGCTCGACCACCAGCCCGGCGCCCTCGAACGCCCGCCGCAGTCCCTCGACCGCGTCCACCAGGAAGCCGCTGCTGACTAGCCGTCCGCCCGGCTTCAGCGCGCGCGCCAGCGCCCCGGCGAGCCGTTCCAGCGCCAGCCCGCTGATGTTCGCCACCGCGACATCGAACTCTGCTTCCGGCCCCGAGTCCGCATCCAGCGTCCGCACCGCCGTCTCGACAACACCCGCGACACCGTTCGCCTCAGTGTTGGCGCGCGTCGCCTTGATCGCCTGCGGATCGATATCGAGCGCCTCAACCCGCCGCGCTCCGAGTTTCGCCGCCGCAATCGAGAGGATCCCGGACCCGCACCCGAGATCGAGCACTTCAGCGTCTTTCACTCCGACATCCGCCGATGCCCGCAGGCACATCGCCGTCGTCGGGTGTTGGCCCGTCCCGAACGCCATCCCCGGGTCGATCCGGATCACGGTCTCGCCGTCCCGGGGTGTGTACTCAACCCACGATGGCACGATCACAATCCCGCCGCCGATCTGCTGCACTCCGAAGTACTTCTTCCAGGACTCGCGCCAGTCGCTTTCCTTCAGGCGCTTCGGCCGCCGCCAGCGCAGCGCCCGCTCCAGGGGAGCGGCTCCCAGCGCCAGCCGCAGCGAGTCGCGAATGCGAGTGGCATCTGCGCCCGCAGGCACGTAACCCTTGACCACCGCCGGGGCGTCGCCGTCCGGCACATACGTTTCGGTCTCAACGTCAAGGCGCGAAGGCGCTTCGATCGCCACGCCATCGGGACACGCCTGGCGGAAGACATCCGCTACAAGTTCAGCATCGATGCCGGCCGTCTCAACCGCGATTTCGATGAGCGCGCCGGCTGCGGGTTCGCTGGCCTTCATGCCGCGATGCCCCTCGCGCTAGCTGAGCGCGTCTTTGATTTTGCCGAGGATGCTCTTGTCGCTCCCCACCGGCGTCCCAAAACTGTCCGCCAGTTGGCGGAGCAAGTCACGCTGCTCTTCGGTGAGATCCGTCGGAGTCTGCACCTCAGCGCGCACGAACAGATCGCCGCGACCACCCGCGTGCAGCCGCGGGATGCCCTTGCCCTTGATCGTAAACACCCGCCCGCTCTGCGTGCCCGCGGGCACCTTGACCGTCGCCGACTCGCCATCAAGCGTCGGCACCTCTGCCTCGAAACCGAGCGCAGCCTGCGCCGGGTTCATCGCCAGGTCATACACCAGATTCTCTTCCTCGCGCGAGAAGAACTCGTGCGGCGCAACCGACAGGTAAACGTACAGGTGACCGGGCGCACCGCCCAGCATCCCGGTGTCGCCTTCACCCGACAGCCGCATTCGCGAGCCGTCGTCGACACCCGCCGGAATCGTCACGGCGAGACTGCGAGTCTTCCGCTCGCGCCCCAGCCCGCGGCACTCCTTGCAAGGGTCCGTGACGATGCTACCTTCGCCGTGGCAGCGGCTGCACGTCGCGATGTTCACGAACTGACCGAACACGCTACGGCTCGTGCGGCGCACCTGGCCGCCGCCGTCGCAGGTCGCGCAACGCTGGGGCGTCGAACCGGGCTCGCTGCCCGAGCCTGCGCACCGCGTGCAGCGCTCGATGCGCTCCACCTCAAGCTCCCGTTCCGTGCCAAACGCCGCTTCCTCGAACGAGATCTCGATGTCGGCGCGACGGTCGCCGCCGCGCTGAGCCTCCCTGCGCCGTCGGCCCGTCGCCGTCCCACCAAAGAACGCGTCGAAGATATCCCCGAAGCCACCGAAGTCCGTGCCTTCAAATCCACGCCCCGCATCCAGCCCCGCGTGCCCGTAGCGGTCGTACGCAGCCCGCTTGTCCGTATCCGACAGGACCTCGTACGCCTCGCTCACCTGCTTGAAGCGCGCCTCCGCCCCGTCTTCCTGGTTGCGGTCCGGATGAAACTGCATCGCCAGCCGCCGGAACGACTTCTTGATCACATCCCCGGAAGCGTCGCGGGCAACGCCCAGTATCTCGTAATAGTCTGCTTTCGCCGTAGTCACAAAACCTATTGTAGCAGCGCTCGCAGATACGTTGGGAGGACGCGGGGACACCCCTTGCGAACCCGTGCCCCGTCCACCCGACACACCGTAGGGGCGCAGCAACAACCCCCCGCGTTCAAACGCTCGCACCACGTCCAGGCAAAACCTCGGCCAACAACCTTCCCGTCCGATCTCGTTGCTGCGGCCCAGACGCTCCTCCGTGCGCGTCCACACATCGCGCCCCCCGCGCCACGGTATGAACCGAACCCGTAGCCACTGGGCTTCAGCCTGCCTCAAATCAAGAACCAAATTAGCCCCAGCCCAACGCTCCGCCGGGTGCACCAGTGGAGGCGAACACCAAACGCCCCTCATGTGCTACGAAACCCGTATATGCCTAATTTGCGCTTTCACGCATATACCCCCTTGACAGATATGAATTAGCGGTATATGCTCATATGTGCATAAAGGAGACCCAGATGCCAAGACTAACCGCAGCGGAACTACCAACCAAAACCGACGTCGAGTTCACGTTCTCCCCCGCCCTCGACATGATAAACGCCATGTACTTCACCCGCTTCGTCATCGACAGCGAAGGCGTCGAAGGCTGGCCCGTCGAGCTGCGCACCCAGATGGCGCCCGATCTCCTCGCCGAACTGGACTTCCTCTACTCGTTCCCTAACGGTGCCGGCATGATGGGCCACTTCGGCGACATGCTCTTCAACTACCCTGAGACCTGGGAAAGTGTCGACAAGGTTGTCGACTTCATCCGCAACATTCCCGCCGGCCTCGGCCCGTCCGAGCAAGAAGCCGGCATCCAGGGCCTCTCCTACTACGTTGCCTGCACCCGCGAAGAACCGCTGCCGCCCATGAGCGACGACCCCCGCGAAGCCCTCCGCCTCAAGATCGCATCGGACGGCGTCGAAGGCGTCGACGCGGTGATGGACCAATGGGACCGGCCGGAAGAGCTGCGCGAGCGCATGATCACTCTCGTCCAGCGCTTCTACGAGGAGCACTACAAGCACGAACTGCCCAAGCGCCGAGCCGCCCTCGAGCGCAGCGCCGCCGCCCACCGCGGCATCTCCCGCGAAGAGACGATTGACCTGATCCACCGGATCACCAGCCGGCCGCGCATGTGCCTCGAGGACGTCTGCAACGCCACTTACGAGCGCCTGGTCCTGATGCCGTCGCTCGACATGGGCCCGTACATGTCCTGCGCCGCCCTCAAGGGTCCGCATCCGGTCCACGGCATGTTCTACCAGTGCGAAGCGGAGTTCATCAGCGAAGACGCGGCGCACGCCAACGACATCCAACGCACGGCCCGCATGTACAAGGCGCTCAGCGACGAACAACGCCTGCGGATCCTGCACATGCTGCGCGACCGAGAAATGTACGCCCAGGAGATCGTCGAACAGACCGGGCTCCACCAGTCAGTCGTCTCGCGTCACTTGATGCTGATGCGTGCGGTCGGCCTGCTGACCGCCCGCAAACAGAACAACATGAAATTCTTCTCGCTGAACCCCGAAATCCGGGGCCAGCTAACCGAGACCATAGACCTCTTCACAGGGGCGAGGTAGAAGGAGCCGTCATGAACATCTACGCATATGAGAAACTACGGGAGCTCGAGACGGAACGGTTGAGCCACACGCAGCCTCTGCCGACGCTCGGCCCGGCGCCCCGCCCAAAGTCCGTCTTCGGCCCGCTCGCCTCGCGCACCGGCCGCACGCTCCGCCGCCTCGGCGAAGGCCTTGAGTCCTGGGCCAACCCCAACCTCGGGGACTGCGACGACCGCGCCGCGGCCCACCAACGCTAGCCCTCGACCATTCCTGCCGACAGACGCCGCCCGTCCCCTGGGCGGCGTCGTTCTTTGCGCCCCTCCCGAGCACCGCCTACAAACCTTGCAGGGGGCGATCGGACCGATCGCCCCCTGCAATGGGCTGTCTCCTGGTCGGGCTTCTCCCCTTAGCTCAAGCGCCTCAGCGCGGCGAAGGCGGCGGCGGCCGCCAGCACCGCTGCGCCTGTCAGCGCCGTCATCAGGAGCCAAAGGTTGGTGCCGCCGTCATCAGGCGAGCCGCCGGTGCTCGGGAGCGCCGCAGGGGCAACGATGAGGCCGCAGGCCAGGCGCGCGCCGGAGTTGCCCGTGGGGTCCGTCACCTGATCGTCGTGGCCCGCGTGGATCACCAGCGCGCTGCCGTCGGCGTCGAAGATGCTGGTCGCGCCGGTCGTCAGGCTGATCCTGTTGGTCGTCGTCTCCAGACTGCCCGCGCCGGCAGAGGACACCGTTATCTCCGGCAGGTCGCCCGCGTGGGGACCGTCCGCGTTCAGCAGACCGTGCTTTTTGCCGGTGGGATTGAAGTGGCCGCCGGCCGAAGTGAAGTCAGGCGCATCGCACTTGCCGACGGTGTGGATGTGCATCCCGTGCGCTCCCTCCACTCCGCTGAAGCTGGCTTTGACCAGGACAACACCGCTGGCGTCCTGCGAGAACTGGGCGCTGCCCACCACCTGGCCGGAGGCGTTCTTCAGCTCTGCGGTAGCGCTGGCAACTGCGGGCCCCGCATACGAAGGCGTCGGCGGCAGCGTTGGCATGGGCGTCGCCGTGCCAGTCGGCGCCGCAGTCGGGCTGGGCGATGGTGACGGCGATGGTGTCGCGGACGGCGTGCTTGTACCCGCAAGCGCTACGGTCGCAAGTAGCGCAGGCGCCAGCGCGGCAAGGACAACTGCAAGGACATTCCATTTGAATACACGGGACATATATACCTCCTGGTGATCATCGAGGGGTGGCTTCGTGGGAGTGTGGCGCTCCTATTAGATGGTAGCGCCGCCCCTTGGGTCAACAGCAACCGGCGGCGTCAGTGGTTGCCACGTTTTTGCTCAGGACTTGACAAAGGGCAGATATCTTCCTATTCTTTCACTATGAGGCGCAAAAAGGGTACCCTGCTCCCTCTCGAAACGTCGATTCTCCAGTGCGGGATCGACCTCGCAGTCCGCGGCGCTCCGTTCTTCCACGGCTTCATGATCGCCAAAGAGATCAGAGACCGCGAAGACGCGAAGCTGCTCACCGCCCACGGCACGCTCTACAAGGCGCTGGACCGTCTGCAGACATCCGGCTTGCTGGAGAGCGACTGGGAAGACCCCCTCGTGGCGGCCCAGGAGGGCCGTCCGCGACGGCGGTTCTACCACGTCACGGCGGCGGGCGAAGCCGCACTCGTCAGATCGCTCGATGCGGTGCCGGCACAGGCATCGCAACGGCAGATCCCCGGAATGGCCGCGTTATGAGCGCGCCACTCTGGTTCGCCACCGCGTTGACGCGGTCGTGGACGGCCACGTACACCCGTGGCCTGCCCGCCGGCCAGCGCAGCGAGCGGTGCGACGAGATTGACTGCGACCTGTGGGAGCACCAGCGTCTGGCTGACTTTGAGCGGGAACCGATCAACGGCACTGCCGCAGCGATCCTGCTGCGGTTCGCCCTCGGCATCCCAGCGGACGTCATCTGGCGAATGGAGGCGGGCTCAACGGCCCGCTCAGGAAAGGGTACAACATTGAACGACACACCGATAATGCGTATCGGCTTTTTGGTGGCTATGCTCCCGCTCGTTGCACTCGTCGCGAACGGTATCGGCATCGTCCTCGGTGGCGGCGAATTCGACTCGCGCACGGAGCAAATCATGTGGGGTTTGTCCTTCGCGCTGATGCCCCTGATTGCCGCCCTCGGGCTGTGGCTGTGCGCAACTCGGCCGAAGCTTGGCCTCGGGCTCGTCGTCTCGGGCACACTGATTTCCGCGCTGCTCATGTACTGGATGGCCTTTATCACCGTCCCCATCGGACTGGTCATCATCGGCTTCGCCATCAAGCGAAGCGGCCTATCGATCTGGCCATTCAACGGCCCGCGGCCGAGCGCCACAGGCGTTGCCTGAACTGAACCCGAAGACAGGCGGACGCCCTGTTAGCACCGGGGCGTTTGCCTGTGAGCCGGCGTGGCCCGCCTTTGCCACAGCCATTCACCACTGGCACAATGCAGACAACCCCGCACGCGCTCTCATGCTGAACACTGCCGACACTGACCAACAGCCGGCCGCCCGCGACCAGTGGGGGTGGGGAGCAGCGTCGAGAGGGATGATTTCCTCCGCATGGACTTGACAAAAGGCAGATATCTTCCTATTCTTCAAACATGAGGCGCAAAAAGGGTACCCTGCTCCCTCTCGAAGTGTCGATCCTCCAGTGTGGGATCGACCTCGCAGTCCGCGGCGCTCCGCTCTTCCACGGCTTCTTGATCGCCAAAGAGATCAGGGACCGTGAAGACGCGAAGCTGCTCACCGCCCACGGCACGCTCTACAAGGCCTTGGACCGTCTGCAGAAGTCCGGCCTCCTGGAGAGCGACTGGGAAGACCCCCTCGTGGCGGCCCAGGAGGGCCGTCCCCGAAGGCGGTTCTACCACGTCACGGCGGCGGGCAAAGCCGCGCTCGTCAAATCGCTCGAAGCGGTGCCGGCACAAGCGTCGCAACGGCGAATTCCCGGAATGGCCGCGCTATGAGCGCGCCACTCTGGTTCGCCACCGCGCTGACGCGGTCGTGGGCAGCCACGTACACACGTGGCCTGCCCGCCGAGTTACGCAACGAGCGTTGCGACGAGATCGACTGCGACTTGTGGGAGCACCAATGGCTCGCCTCGCGACGTGCAAGCCCGGCAACCGGGACCGCGATCGAGATCCTGGCCCGGATGCTCGTAGGCATTCCCTCTGACATTACGTGGCGCGCCCAGGCGGGTTCGCCTTCGCGCGCAGACAGGAGCATCAAGATGAACGAATCATGGTACACACGCGTCCTGTTGGCCGCAGGACTGGCGATCGGCCTGTTCGCGGTCGTGACTGGAATACTTGCAGCATTCGACGTAATGGACGACGCCGATGGTTCGCCCTGGATCGTGGGTGGCACTCTGACCTCCCTTGCCGGGGCCGCCGTCACCACAGGCTTGCTACTCTGCAGGCGCTATCCTCTGGCCGGGATCGGTCTCGTCCTGGCCGGCACTATCACGATAGCTGTTGTCTGGTACTGGGCTCAGGTCGTCACCATTCCCGTCGGCCTTGGGCTAATTGCTGTCGCCATTTTGCGCAGCGGTATTTCCATCTGGCCATTTAACCGCCCCGGGCCAAGCCCCACCGGCGCTGCCTGAACCGACCGCACACACGGAGAACGCCCCGGCATGGTCGCCGGGGCGTTTTGCCACAGCGCTCCGCCGCTGACACAATGCAAACAGCCCCGCGCACTCTCCCATGCTGAAAACACCCGACATTGAACACCAACCCGCCGCGCCGGAACACTCGGACGTCGTGCTCCGAACCGTCGGTCTCACCCGCCGCTACGGCAAGATCACCGCGGTCGACGCGCTGGACCTCGAAGTCCGCCGTGGCCAGGTCTTCGGTTTCCTGGGCCCAAACGGCTCCGGCAAGACGACCACGATCGGCATGGTGCTCGGACTGTTGCGACCGACCAACGGCCACGTCGAGCTCTTCGGCGTCGACACGCGCCGCGACCTTACCGGCCCGCTAAAGCGCGTGGGCTCGGTGCTCGAAGGCGCATCCGCATACCCGCACCTCTCGGGAACAGAGAATCTGCGCATCTGGTCGATGATCGCCGGCGGCGTGCCTGGCGGGCGCATCGAGGAGATGCTCTCACTCGTCGGCCTCTCGGAGCGCGCGGGAAGTAAAGCGCGCACGTATTCACTCGGCATGCGGCAACGATTGGCGATCGCGGCAGCTCTGCTGACCGACCCGGATCTCGTGGTGATGGACGAGCCGACCAATGGCCTCGACCCGGCCGGCATGCGCGAGATCCGCCAGCTCATCCGCGACCTCGGCGCCATGGGCAAAACGATCTTCGTCTCCAGCCACCTGCTGGGCGAGGTCGAGCAAATGTGCGATCAAGTCGCGATCCTCAAGAGCGGCCGCCTGTTGATGCAGGGCGAGGTCAGCTCTCTCGTTGGCCAGGGAACGGCACTCGAGATGCAGGTGACCGACGTCGAGCGCGCGGTGACCGTGCTCTCCGGCCTCGATTTCGTGAAGACCGTGAGACGCGACGGCGTCCGCCTGATCGTCGAGACGGCGGGAGAACGGGCCGCCGATGTCAGCCGTGCGCTCGCCGAGAACACGATCTACCTGTCGGAGTTGCGGACGCGCCAGGATTCGCTCGAAGACGTCTTCCTCGAGATGACGGAGGACGCATGAGCGGGCTGCTTCGCGCCGAGTTCCTGAAGATGCGCAAGCGCTGGATGCCCTATGTCCTGTTCCTCCTGATGCTCGCCGGCGCGGCCGTCATCATCTGGCTGATCGGGTACGGGACCTGGCACGACGACGACGACCCCGAATGGGCCGCGTCTGGATTCCGGACATTCGCCTACCCCTATTCCGTGCCGGCGCTGCTGGACTCAGGTCAGTTCTGGGGCGCCGCCTTCTTCGTAGGCATCCTCGCCACGTCCACGCTCGCCACTGAACACAACTGGGGGACCATCCGGCCCGCGCTCGTGGGTGGCGTCTCGCGAGCCCGCTACTTGCTCGCGAAGCTCCTGATGTTAATGCTGGTATCGACCGTGGCCCTGCTGCTCGCGCTCGGCTTCGGCGTGCTCCTTTCGCTCTGGGCCACGAGCGTCGCCGACACGACCGTGACGTATCCGGGCAGCTTTACCGCGGGCGACTTCGTGCTGATGGTTTCGCGTGCAGCTCTCTGCATCCTCCCCTACGGGCTGCTCGCCTTCGCGCTGACCGTGATCTCGCGCTCGACCGCGCTCGGCATAGCCGGAACGATGGGCTACATGACACTTGAGGCAATTATCGTCGCGGCCCTGGGCACCGGCGGGGACATCCTCCAGGGCTCGCGCATCCTCTTCCTTGGACACAGCGTCGGTGCTCTGATCGCCGAGAACCGCTTCGGCGACCTGGGCTACGAAAGCACCTCCTTCCGAGACCTCGAAGCACCCGACCAGCCGGGAATCTGGACCGCCACAGCTGTCATCGTCGCCGAGTCCGCCTTACTCCTCGCTGCCTCGTTCTTCGTCTTCATCCGCCGCGACGTCACCGTCAGCCACGGCTAGGGCGCTAGCCTCCAGGCGGTCCGCTGTACTTCTCGTACCGCGCCTTGTAGCCCAGGATGCGGCCGACCGCTGCCAGCAGTATCACTCCGATCCGCTGAAGGGGCATCGGTGCTCCTGGGATCCCGCCCTTCTCGCCCAGGTCCCTCACTATGACGGCCGCGTGCACGAGGTTGGGCACTCCGTTCTTTGCCACCTTGCCGTCTCGCGCCAACCCGAAAACCGTCTCGAAGTACACTTCGGTGTTCATCGCCGGCCGTAACTCAGTCAGCACCCGCAGCTCGTCCTCACCGTGGTTCGCGAGCCCGTGCGCCGTTCCAGCCGGGATCACGAGGGCGTCGCCGGCTTTGAAGACCTTCGTGCCGTTACCAATCCGCACCGTCGCCGTCCCCGCGACCACCTCGAAGCGTTCCTCCTGAACAGAGTGGATGTGGTCATACGGGACCTGCGCTCCGGGCCGGAGCGAATGCTCCCAGCGCAGCAGTTCGCCGTCGGTTTCCGCTGCGGTCTCATTGAACGTCACGCGTTCGCCGCTAACTGGATTCTCGATTACGTCGCCCGACTTCGCCATGCTAGCCAAGAAGAATAGCACGCTGCAGTTGACACTGTGAGCCACGTCATAGCCAGGCGTGGCGGCCACCCGCACAATCAGGTATGTCGCAAATAAACACTCACCAGAAAGGAGCAGCGCGATGGACTTCTACAGCAACGAATACATGGCCAGGAACGAGATGCAGAGGCGGCTCACCGACCTCAACCGGGACGCGAAGCAGTCCATCGCTGCTCGACCGGCCAACGCCGAGCCCACTCACAGCTGGAGCCGCGAGTTCACAGCCTGGGTAGCGCAGCGGGCCGACATCGGCGCCCGTTTCATGGCCCGGACTCCCGCTAACCCCTGAGCAAGCAACCAGCCGCGCACCCAAACGCCCCGGCGATTTCGCCGGGGCGTTCCCCTTGTTTGATGCTTGCGGTTTGCCTGTTGGCGAAGCCTACACTTCCATCAATTGGGCGACCTTCTCGCGGTGGTAGTCCGCGTCGCCCCACATCAGCTCCTGCCACTTCTGGCGCCGGAAATAGAGCTGGATTTTGTACTCCTTCGTGAAGCCAATCCCGCCGTGGATCTGCTGGCCGTGCGCAACGACGCGCCGGCTGGCGTCCGAAGCCCATGCCTTCGCCATCGACACCATCAGGTCCGCGTCCGGCTCGCCCTCGGTCAGGCTCCAGGCCGCCTTGTACGTAATGAACCGCGAGCCATCGACGTCGATGACCGCGTCCGCCAGCTTGTGCTGGATCGCCTGGAACGAGCCGATCGGCCGCCCGAACTGGACGCGCTCCTTGGCGTAATTCAGCGTCACGTCGAAGTCCATCTGCGAAAGCCCGACGAGGTACGCGCACGCGGCAACAGTCGCGATCTTCGAGACCTTGTCGACCAGTTCCCAGCCCTTGCCCTCTTGCCCGAGGACATTGGCCGCCGGCACCTTCACGTTCTCGAACGTCACCTCGCACTGCTTGTCAGCGGCAATCGTCTTCAGGACTTCGAACTTGATGCCGGGCGTCTTCGAGTCGACTATGAAGCAGGTGATCCCGTCCTCGCCTTTGCCACCCGCGCGCGCCACCACGATCATCGCGTCCGAAACGTGCGCGTCCGGCACGAACAGCTTCGTGCCGTTGAGGACGTAGTCGCTACCTTCCTTCTTCGCCGCCAGCGCCACGCCGTCGGCAGTCCACTTCGCCGAAGGCTCCGTCAGCGCCATCGTCATGATCAGCTCGCCATTGGCGATCTTCGGCAGGTACTCCTGCTTCTGAGCGTCGGTTCCCGCTTCCATGATCGGCACCGCTCCGAGTACGACGGTGCTGATGAACGGCCCCGGCACCAGCGCCCGGCCGAACTCCTCGAGTAGCACGACCAGCTCGCAGAGCGTCATGCCCGCGCCGCCGTACTGGTCCGGGATGATCAAACCCATCCACCCCTGCTCCGCCATCTTCTTCCAAAGCTCGGGCGTGTACCCCTTCTCGTCCTCCTCCATCGCGCGGACAACCGATTCCGGGCATTCCTTCTCAAGGAAGTCCCGCGCAAAGTTCTTGAGCATCTCCTGCTGTTCGTCTAGGCCAAGGTCCATTTGCGTTCCTCCTGTTTGTATCGAGTGGTCTTGTGATGGGCTAAGAAGCCGCTTGTGATCTCTAAGCGGCGTCCTTGCTTCGGCGGATTACCATGACATCGGATATCAAAAGGAATAGCGCAACCAGGGCGACGGCGATCAGGAGCAGCGGGCCCATGGTGAAGATCACCGAACCCACCTCGCCCCAATCGTCCAGCGACACGGCATAAACCCACATGCCAGCCATCGTGGCTACACAGGCTGCGATGACCGCCAGCAACCATTTCCATCGGCTCTTCGATTCAGTCCTCATTCAACTCCACTTCTGGTGCTTGCGAGTGACCGCGTTGTTCCGTACAGCCGCTACTGGCGCGGGAGCCCCAGACCCCGCATCGCGATGATGTTCTTCTGGATTTCCGTTGTTCCGCCGCCGACTGCCAGCCCCGTCTGCCAGAGGTACTGGCGTTCGAACTTGCCCTTCAGCGGCGCGTACTTGTCTTTGTGGTCGAGCTGGCCGTAAAGGCCCATGATCTCGAGGCCCGACTTCGCCATCCGCAGCTGCATGTCCGTGTTGAACAGCTTGGCGATCGACGACTCGTAGTTCGGGACGATTCCCCGCGACTGCAACGTGATCACCCGGTACGACAGCAGCCGCCCTAGCTCCGCCTCGATCGCAGCTTCACCGAGACGGGCGCGCACACGCGGCTCGTCGATCAGCCGATGACCATTCGAGCGCGTGTCCGTGCAGTACTGGCTGAGTTCACGCACCATCCGGCCCGCGCCGACTGCGCCGCCGATCGACGAGCGCTCGAAGTCGAGCGTCGTCGTCGCCATGTACCACCCGCGGTTCTCCTCGCCGAGGAGGTTGGCCCGGGCCACCCGCACGTTGTCGAAAAAGACCTCGTTGAAGGCGTGGTTGTCCATCATGTCGATCAGGGGCGCCGTCGTGATGCCCGGCGTCTTCATGTCCACCAGGAAATACGAGATGCCCTTGTGCTTCGGCGCGTCCTGGTCCGTGCGCGCAATCAGGATCATCCACTGCGCGTAATGAGCGCCGGACGTCCAGATCTTCTGCCCGTTAATCACATAGTCGTCGCCGTCCCGGACGGCCCGCGTCGAGAGATTCGCCAGGTCAGACCCCGCATTCGGCTCGGAGAACCCCTGGCACCACATCACGTCGCCCGACGTGATCGGCGGCAGAAAGCGCTGCTTCTGCTCATCGGTGCCGTAGACGATGATCGTCGGCCCCGCCCAGCCGGTCCCGATCGTCGAATACCCGATCGGCGCGTTGCCTTCAGCCATCTCCTCGTTGAAGACCAGTTGCTCGACTACGCTCAGCCCGAGCCCGCCGTACTCCTTGGGCCAGTGCGGCGCCACCCAGCCCTTCGTGGCCAGCCGCTGCGCGAACACCTTATAAACGTTCTGGTTCTCCGGATCGCGGGACAAACGGTTGCCGTCCCAGTTTTCGGGCAGATTAGTCTTCAGCCACTCGCGAATTTCCTGGCGAAAGGCCTCTTCCTGGGGCGTAAAGCGAAAGTCCATAGGGGCGTCCGGCTCGCGCTACGGGGCGGCGCGAAACCGCCCGGAAGATACCATGACGCGTACGTAAGGTGCAAGTATTAAGCGCTGCTACAAACCCAGCGCCCCGACGTCAACCTGCCCACCCAACACCAGCATCCCAACAACACCCGCCACGAGCATGACCAACGGCGCATACTCAAGCACGAAATTCATCATCACCATCACCTCACTACCGCCAGCGTAGCCACCGCACATGAGCCCAGCGTTAGAACCGCATTAAGCAACGCTAATCCGGCATCGAGCTTGGCCCCCAACGTAGACGTGGGCGAGGCACCCATCGCATCGCCCTCAGCCTCGCGCATTGCCTGTGTCTCGCCCGCCGGCGGTCCGAGCACGTGCCAACGTCGGACGTTTCCGTACAGCGCAATGTGCGGCTCAGCCCCCCAACCCACACGACCCGTCCGACAACCGTCCCAACCGCTCCAACACCGGCGCCGCCTCCGCGCTCGACACCGGCCGTGGCCGCCCGTCCGCCTCACCGATGATCACCGGCACAATACTGCACGACGCCACCCCATCACGTGTCAGCTCGATATTCACCAGCACCGAGAGCGACGAAGGCAACCCATCGTACAAGTAGTCGACGAAGTCGAAGTCGAACACAAAGTTCCCCAGGCTGTATAGAATCAGCCCGCCGTTATACGTCTCGATCCCCTGCAGCACATGCGGGTGCGCGCCAATCACCAGCGCGGCCCCCGCATCAATCGCCGCATGGGCGGCCTGCGTCTGCAGCTCGCTCAGCACCTCCTGGTACTCGTATCCCGTGTGCATCGACACAACCACCACGTCCGCAAGCGGCCGCGCCGCGGCGACATCCTCCTGCACACGCTCCACCGAAAGCCAGTTCACGCCCGGCGTCGTCTCCGTCGCCTGCGTCTGCGACACATCGAACCCACTGACGCTGTCCGACGGCGTATTCACGTACGCCAGGAATGCGATCCGCAACCCACCGGCGTCGACGAACAGCGGTGATCGCGCCTCGCCGAGATTGTGCCCCGCGCCGACGGTCTTGATCCCGCCGCCCCCAACATTCGCGATCGTATCCAGCAACCCGTCCGGCCCCTGGTCATACATATGGTTGTTAGCGAGCGACACAACATCGATCCCCGCGCCAACCAGGCTGCCCACGGCCTCCGGCGGCGCGCGAAACACGAAATCCTTATCCACCGGCGCCTCCCGCCCCGTCACCGGCACTTCCAGGTTCACAAACGCAATGTCAGCCGCGGAAAGCAATGCCGAGATGAACTCGAACGGATACCCCGCTCCATTCGCTAGTATCCCCTCGCCGAGACTGCGCCCCAGCATCACGTCCCCACCGGCCACCAGCGTGACCCGCGCATCATCGCCCGGCGTCGAAGTTCCGATGGGTCCGCCGCTCGTCGCCGGGGTCGCCGAGGAGGGGGCCCCGTCGGAGGGTGCGGATGGGCCACCAAGGTCATCGTCTGAGCAGCCGCCGAACGCGAATCCCACCGCGACAGCGACTGCAAGGGCGAGGCGATGCGACATGATCATCGCCTCAGGATAGCCCGCGAGCCGCTTACGCGCGTGAGGACGACGGCGCTACGGCGTACACGACAGCCCGAAGAACGGCTTGAGCGCGAGGACATCTGAAATGTCGATCGTGCCGCCGCTGGCGACGATGTCATACCGGGCGGGAGCGCTGCCCCCAAACATCGGCTTCAGCACGAGGACGTCCTGGATGTTTACGTTGTTCGACTCGACGAGATCAGGCGGCCAGTTCTCGGAAGCCGTGTCGCCACCTGGTGTGAACCCACAGGCATTCCCCGGGTGAGTCCCCATTGTGGCCTCCTGGGGAGTGTCATATCCGTCGCAGTCCCCGTCACCCGGCGGAATCGACCACTGGCTAGGGGCCGGCAGGCAGTTGAGATACAGGATGTCATAGTCAGTCCCGATCGTCCCGCCAAGGCTCTCGTTTGACTGCCAGAAGGCAATCCATCGACCGTCCCCGTACTTCACTCCGGCGTTAGTGTCGCTGCCTGAGTCCGTGGCGGCGTTACCATGCAATGGCTCTGGATAAGTCCAGGTGGCGCCGCCATCCGACGACCGCGCGATCAGTATGTCGAGATCCGATCCAATCGTTCCACCCAGACTACCGGCTGACTGCCAGACGGTCACCCAGTTACCACCGCCATCCGTGGCCACTCGGGGAAGCCGGTCGAGCGTAGGATCATTCGCGGCATTGTTGTTGAGCAGTGCTTCAGCGGTCCAGGTGACGCCATTGTCAACGGACCGCACAAAATGGATGTCACCGTCGGACATCCACACGATCACCCAGTTCCCTGCTCCATCGCTTGCCAATCTCGGGGGCGCGCCCGCACCATCGTTGTTGGTGAGGTTGATCTGGTCCGTCCAAGTGGCCCCGGCATCCGTCGAGCGCGCGACGAATATGTCATCTCCGTGACCTATCGGACTCGTGAGCCACGCCGCCACCCATACACCGTTGCTTGTTGCCATTGAGGGTGTCGAATCGTCGCAGCAGTCGATAAAGCCCGGCTCGGTTGCGATATTGAGAAACGCTACTGGCGTCCAAGTCGCTCCGTTGTTGGTAGACCGCGCCGTCCTTATCTCTATGTCGTTGGAAGTCGTTCCGCCGTCGCCATTTGAGTGCCAAGCAACTACCCAGTTGCCAGCGCCATCTGTGATTATCGTAGGCGGAGAGTCATACCCTGGGGAAATCTCGCAGCAGTCGCTCCCGGCGTTCGAGTTTAGCACCGCCGGCGCCGTCCACGTCGCACCGCCGTCGGTGGAGCGGGCAACGAATATGTCGAAGTCAGTACCCATTGTGCCATCCAGGTCTTCCGACGAACTCCAAACGACAACCCAGTTGCCCAGATTGTCCGTGGCCACATCTGGCCCGTCGTCGTTTCCGACGTCTGTTCCCGCGTTGGAGTTCAAGGCTGCGGGCGATGTCCAGGTCGCCCCGCCATCGCTGGACCACGCAACGAGGATGTCAGAGTCCGTGCCAATTGTGCCACCCAAATCGTCGGTGGACCGCCACACAGCCACCCAGGTACCAGCACCGTCAGTCGCCAACCGCGGCAGGGTATCGTCCCCCACATCGGTGGCCGCGTTGCTATTCAGAGCAGTTGGGGCTACGGTCGCCTGGCTCGCAGAGAGGAATACGGCAAGAAACACGAGAGATAAAATGACGGCCAGACCGTAGCGCATGCGCCCCCTTGCCGCGAGCAGCGGCTAACTCATTATAGTTGCGCTTGCGCAGTTGTCGAGGGTGCCTACGGCACGCACGCCGTACCGAAGAACGGCTTCAGCGCCAGCACATCCGAGATGTTGATCGTCCCGCCGCTGGCCACCACGTCGTACCGCGCAGGCGCGCTGCTTCCAAACACCGGCTTAAGCGCCAGCACGTCCGAAACGTTCACCGTGTCCGACTCCACCAGGTCCGCCGGCCACGTGTCAGAGGTCGGCGCGCCGCTGGGCGTGAAGCCACAACCGTCATCGGCGTTTGTGCTCAGCACCGTCTCTTGCGATGACGTGAAGCCGTCGCAGTCGGCGTCGCCCATGGGCGAGTACCAGACGGTCGCAGCGCCCGGACAACCGTCGCAGACATCGCCGAGTCCGTCGCCGTCGGGATCAGCTTGATCGGGTTGGCCGTCAGCGGACAGTTGTCACAGATGTCACCCGAGCCATCGGCATCGCCGTCCTCTTGGCCTGGGTTCGCGACTGCCGGGCAGTTGTCATAGTAGTTGTATAGCCCGTCAGCGTCGTCGTCGCTGTCACACTGGAGCATGACACCGATGTCATACTCCTCGCCCCCCATCGCCGTGAACTCCTGGGTAAACCCAGGAATGTAGCCAGTCTTGAGCACCTGGACCTTGAACTTCCCGACGTCACCGTACGGATACCACTCGTAGAAGCCGTCCTCTCCAGTGATCTGCGGGTTAGGGAGGAGAACATAGCCCCCGCCGGGCGGATCGTAGACAAAGTTGCCACTGCCGGGAGGGTATTCCTCCAGGAGTGTGGCCTCCGCTCCACTCACCGGCGCGTCGTTGTCGCACGTGTCCAGGGCATATCCAGCCGCGTGACCGAAACTGGCATCCGCTACTGGGATGCCGGACTCACGAACAACGCGAGCATCAGCGCGGCTATCACGGTTCCGGCTGACCCGGCTGCGATCGCCCAACGCGATCTCATCACTGGCCCACTCACGCTCACCCTTTTTCGCGATCGGGAGTCCCGGAGGAACCCTAGGCAATCCAGGCTACGCGAAATCGTGCGCCTGATCAGCCTGATTGTCAAACGCCCAGAGTGGTCACGGAACGCACGCCGTCCCGAAGAACGGCTTCAGCGCCAGCACATCCGAGATGTTGATCGTCCCCCCGCTCGCCACGATGTCGTACCGCGCGCCGGCAGTCCCCCCGAACGCCGGCTTCAGCACCAGCACGTCCTGGATGTTCACCGAATCGGATTCCACTAAGTCCGGCGGCCAGGTGTCCGAGGTCGCCGCCCCGCCCGCCACGTACCCGCAGGCATCGCTCGCATCGGTGCCGAAAACACCCTCAGCCGCCGAGGTGAACCCGTCGCAGTCGGCATCGCCGCTCGGCCAGATCCACGGCCCCACTCGACAACTCTGCGTGGCCTCCACGTTCCCGTTGTCGTCAACCGCGCGCCAGGTGAACATCGTCCCCGCAGCCATGTTCACCGGCGTGTCGAACGTCTGCCACGCTCCACCCGTGTGGTACTCGACCCCGAGCGCACCAGCCGCATCGCTCGCGCTGAACGAGACCGCCGCCAGCCCACCCGATGCCGACCCCGCCGAACCCGAGACCGGCGGCGTCGTGTCGCTCCAGTCGTAAGCGACGTCCCACGCCAGTTGCGCGATCAGCGCCTGCCCCGCGATCGAAGGATGAAAATAATCGAGCGTCGAGACGTGCGCCGGCGTGAACGCCGTGGTGTAGCCGAGGTAGCCATCGAACTTGCAGTGCGCATATTGCCCGCAGACATCGAACAGCACGTCGTTGAACTCCTGGTTCCGCTGGCTCACGTTGGCGCGACGCTGCACATCTAGTGTCGCCGTCGACAACGGGTTCACCAGCATCGACTGGCAGATGTCGAAGGCGTCCCAGAAGGCCCGCGCATTCGAGTTATCCTTCAGGATCGACCACAGGTTGTAGATGTTCGGGATGCTGAGTACGGCGATCCGCGCATCCGGCAGCCCGCTCGACAAGGTCGTCATCGCCGACTCGAACTGCGACTGGAAGGTGGCTACCGGTGTCATCGCCGCCTCGGACGGCGTACACACGTCGTTCGAGCCCATGAAGATGAACACCAACTCGGCCCCATCGGCGACCGCGTCCTGCGCCTGGCCATTCAGGTCCGTCATCTGCGCACCGCTCACCGCCTCGTTGTAGCGGTTGCCAGCGATCGCCGGGTGCGCCGCCAGTAGCCGCGCGTAGTACGGGTTCACCGAGGCGTTCGTCCCCGTCACCCACGAGCTCTCCGGCCGGTCGCCGTAAGCGTCGCTGTTCACCGCCCGCGTGATCGAATCCCCAAGCCCCGCAATCGAGTCCGGGTAGCCGGTGATCGCCGGGTCCGCGCCCGCGTCCTCACGCACGCCTCCCACCAACGTCAGAACGACGAGGGCGACGGCGGCGACCAGCAGGCGTGCACGCATGACGCCCTTATGTTAACGCAGACGCCAAGTAGCTACGGCGTACACGAGAAGCCGAAGAACGGCTTCACCGCCAGCACATCCTGGATATTGACTGTGCCGCTGACCACCAGGTCGTAGCGGGCAAGACCCGACCCAATGTGCGGCTTCATCGCCAGGACGTCCTGGATTTGGATGTTGTTGGTCTCGACCATGTCCGGCGGCCAGTTCTCGGACTCGCCTGGCGCGCCTGCCGTGAACCCACACGCATCCGCCACCGTCGTCCCGATCGAGGATTCGTTGCTGTCAGTGAACCCATCGCAGTCGATGTCGCCGGAGGGCACAGGCCAGCCGGGCAAGCCCTGGCCGGGGTTCGGCCACGCCGGGCAGTTGTCGCTGCCATCGATAACGCCATCGCCGTCCAGGTCGGCGATCAGAATTTGCGCTGTCTGCCCGGCGTTGTTGCGCGGATAATCGGCCGGGCTACCGTTGACATCAATCAGAGTCGATCCATAGTCAACGTCATTGGCGCGAGCGCACGGATTGCACAGCGCGCCCTGCAGTTGGATTGCGTCGGTACCGGTGGTCGTCAGGTCGGCCTCGAACGGATCAGGATAAACAGCCGTCCCCGCGTAAGTGGAGCCATAGGCGACTGAGTCGTAGACCGAGAGTGTCTGGCACATCAGCATCGGATCGGTCGCCGAGTCGAAGCCGAATGTGACTTTGCCGGCGGGGAAGGCGATTGGCCTGAGCGGGTTTGCGGCGGAACCACCGACCGCCTGCGTGTTGATCGCACTGAACGAGAAATCAGGGGTGTGTGCCCAGGCGTTGTTGAATCCCGTGGTCGCGATGAGTATTGAGGCGCCTGACGCGAAGTTAGGGGGATTTGGCGACGGGAAGGTGAACCGCGCCCACGGGTCTCCGTCCCCATCGTAGAAGCAGACGTGGTGACCGGCTGTCTGGTTCTGGAAACTGCTGGTCATGCGCAGCTCCACGGACTGAATGCTGTCAGCGCCCGTCTGGTTGAGCGCACCACCCATCACGCCGTAAACGCGCATGAAATGCTGCGCGGCGTCAGTTCGTGGCGGCTGCGAAAACGAAACCAGGCCGACCACCGCGATTAGCGCGGCCAATACGAATGCGCGGGCCATGGAACCCTCCTTCCGGCTACACCCCAACCGGACGATAACTGGTCATTGTACGAGCGCCCGCGCCCGCCGGATCTCTTGCAGATCGCTTGCTCTGGCCCATCGCGCTGGTGCTGCTCACGGTACAAACGCGGAGGGAAAGAATGAGGCGGCCCCCTCTGGCCCCGTCGCCACGCACCTCCTGGCCGGACCACCGCACTCGGACCCCGGACGGATGAACCCTGCGGGTCGATGCCGCAAGTAGACTATTTATGTCCGCCGCCTGTCAATGGCTAAAACTAGTACCCCCGGCGCGGATGCCAACGCCGCAAGTGCCACTCACCCCTCGGAGCTCTGCGCGCTTTCCGCTATCCTCTTCCTCAGCCCCTTAACAAATCGGAGCCGTCGTCCGCAAACCCGCGAGGTCCCCCAACCAACCGGCAGAGAGACAATCATCTTGAATCCATCCCCGCTTGATTGAACCCCGCGCTTCGCCCTCGCTCTACCCTCTCGGCAGCCCCAGCCCGCGCCCCGCAATAATCCCGCGCTGAATCTCTGACGTCCCCGCCGCGATCGTGCTCCCCACGCTCGTCATGTACGTCCGCCCGAACCGCCCCTGCAGCCTCGCGTACTTGGACCCCTCCGACACCTGCCCGTACAGGCCCATGATCCCCAGCCCCAGCCGCGACAGCTTCTGCCCAAACTCCGAGTGGAACACCTTCGCCGCACTCGACTCATAGTTTGGGATCTGCCCCCGGTCTTGCATCGAAGCCACCCGGTACGACAGATACCGCCCGACCTGGTTCTCGACCGCCAGGTCCGCCAGCGCCGTCTTCACGTGCGCCCTGTCCTTGCCGAGGTCATCGCTCCCGTTCGAGCGCTCCCTCACATACCCCACCAGCGTCTCCAGCGACTTCCGGTACGCCGCCGCCGACGTGATGTTCGATCGCTCGAAGTCCAGCGTCGTCATCCCGATGTACCAGCCCCGGTTCTCCTCCCCGACCAGGTACCGAGCCGGGATCCGCACATCCTCGAACAGGATCTCGTTGAACACATGCTCGTTCGCCATGTTGACCAATGGCCGCACGCTGATACCCGGCGTGTCCATCGGCGTCACGAAATAACTGATGCCCTTGTGCTTCGGGGCCTCCTGGTCCGTCCGCGCCAGCAGGAAGCACCAGTTCGCCTTGTGCGCATTCGACGACCAGATCTTCGTCCCGTTGATCACGTAGTCATCGCCGTCCTTCACCGCCCGCATCTCGAGCGAGGCGAGATCCGACCCGGCGTTCGGCTCCGAGTACCCCTGACACCAGACGATCTCCCCCGAGAGGATGCCGGGGATCAGCTCCTGCTTCTGCGCCTCATCCCCGTACACGATCAGCGTCGGCCCAGCGTAAGTGACGCCGATCAACCCCGTGTTCGGCGCTCGGTAGTACGCCAGCTCCTCCGAGAGCACCACCTGCTTCATGAACGGCAGCTCCTGGCCGCCATACTCCTTTGGCCACGCCGGCGCGACCAGCCCGCGCGACGCCAGCTTGCGGGTGAACCCCCGCGCAAACTCCCACGTGTCCTCCCGCAGCTCAAACGGATCGAAGTCCCAGTCCGCCGGTATCTCGGCCTTCAGGAACGTACGGACCTCGGCGCGGAACGCTTCTTCCTCGGGCGTGAAGCGGTAGTCCATGGGGGTGTCTCCTCTCGCGAATGCCTGGCGCGCCCATTCTACAACGCGTGGCCAAGCGCCGTGCTAGCGCTCCGCCTTCACTGCCAGTACCTCCGCCCGCTTCGCCCCCTTCAGGTCGCGGATCGCGTACAGCGTCACGACGGCGGGCGCGCCCGCCGCCGCAGGTCCTTCACAAAGGCAAGGACGCGGTCTGGCGCACCGCGCATGTTGTCCTTCAGCGCCCAGCCCACTCCTTTCTGCACGAGATCCTCCTTGTCGAACGCCAGCCGCTCGCACAGCGCCAGCACCTCATCCGTGTAGCGTCCCGACTCCCCGACCTTGCGGACGAACGTGACAACGCTCGTCCGCCGCTTCCAGCGGTTCGGCGACCGCGACCACCGCTCGAGCTGTTTGAGCAACGCTTCGGGATGCCGCTCAAGCACCAGCTGCAGGACGGTGATGCAGACGTCATCGACGTGCGACCATCCCCGAAAGTCGTCCAGCATGCGGTCAAGCGCCGGAAAGTGGCGCGGCTCGATCTCGCGCGCGCTCTGCGCGAGCACGTAGATCCCCGCGTGGCCGAGTTCGCCAATGTGCCCCGCCAGTAGCCGCCCGGCAAGTTCTAGGCGTTCATCCAGAGATAGCGCCTGGATGCGCTTCCGGAGCTCGCGCATCACCGCGTAGTACACCGGCGCGCGCAGCCCGTACGACACCCACTCGTCGCCCGGCTTGTTGAAGGTGGAGTCAGTGGTCGGTTCGCGCCCATCGGCGGCCGCTGCCATCGCCGTGCGGGTTTCAGCAAAGAGTGGATTCGTCATCAGCGCGTCGGGCGCATGCCAGTCGCCCTACGAGGCGTCGAGGTCCTTCACGACTTCGCCTTCCTTGATGACCACGCGAACGCGCGCGGCATCGGCCAGCACGGCGATGTCGCTGAGCGGGTCGCCGTCGACCACGACGAGGTCGGCTTGTTTCCCCTCCTCGACGGTGCCAATCCTGTCCGCCATGCCGAACAGTTCCGCGTTAGTTTTCGTCGCGGAGACAATTGCACCCATCGGACCGATGACCTCAGCCTTCAGCACGAACTCGCGCGCCTTCTGCGCCATCATCGCGCCGAGCAGGTCCGATCCCGCGCCGATCCCCACACCCGCCTCGTGGGCCATGCGAACGCTGTCCTTCGCCCCGGCGGCGACGAGGCGGATCTTCTCGTGCTGGAATTTCGTCAAACCAAGTTGGTCGCCGAACTTCTCGAGGACGTCGTACGTGACCATCGTCGGCACCAGGAAGGCGCCCGCCTTCGCCATCCGCTGCGCCGTCTCCTCGTCGAGCAAGTTGCCGTGCTCGATGCTGTGCACCCCAGCCTCGATGCAATTCGCGATGCTTTTCGCATGATAAGCGTGCGCCAGCACGTACGTATCACGCACCCTCGCCTCCTCTACGGCCGCTCGCAACTCCTCGACCGTGAACTGCGTCGCCTCGATCGGGTCCGTCGGCGAAGCAGCGCCGCCCGAGGCCATCACCTTGATTTGGGTCGCCCCTCGCCGCAATTGATCGCGCACCGCTTTGCGCACAGCGTCCGGCCCGTCACAGAGCACCGACCCGGCGATCAGGCCGGGCACGCCCCACTCGAATTCGTCCTGGTATGCCGCGCGATGGTCGCCGTGCCCACCCGTCTGCGAGAGAAATGCGCCGCTCGGCAGGATACGCGGCCCGCGGATCAGCCCGCGCGCGACAACCCCCGCCCAGGACGGGTCGAGCCCGCCCGCGTCGCGCACGGTCGTGAATCCCTGGTCCAGCGTCTCCTCGATGAACCGCGCAACTTTGACCGCATACACCGAAAGCGGCCGTGAAACGTGCCCATCGTTCTCCGTCAGACCCAGGTGCACATGCGCATCTGTCAGCCCCGGCAGCAGCCACCGCCCGCTCGCATCGATCACAGTCGCGTCGGCGGTCCGCTCGAACGAGTCGGCCGCGCCGACGCGCGTGATCCGCCCATCCTCGACGCGCACCGACACGCCGGGGCGCGGATCGGCGCCTGTGCCGTCGATCAGCGTAGCGTTGTGAACAAGCAGCGGCATGCGCCGATTATGCGCGAGGCCGGGGCGTGTGTGAAGCGGCGTTGCCTACGGTCTCAAGCGCTGGGTACCAAGGCCCGCCGCCAGGACGGCTGCGCTCACCAAACCTAAGGTCGACAGAGGAGGTGAGCCATCGAGGTCCTGATCACGAGTCACAATCAGAGTTGTGGTGCCCCCGATCGAGGGCGGAAATGGGCAACCGCCATTGCTTGGCCACGGGTCATCCGGGCAGACGTCGCAGGCGTCACCGAGTCCGTCGCCATCGCTGTTTTCCTGGCCGGGATCGGCCTCTTCCGGACAAATGTCGTCAGCGTCGATGATGCCGTCGAAGTCAGCGTCGGTGTTGGGGCAGACCGTGGGATCCGTCGAGAGCGTTGCGCCGGTCACGTTGTTGACGAGGATCTCCGGGCCTGAAAGACTTCCGGCGCTACCGTCAATAACGCTGAAGACGTTAGTACCGGAACCAGCGATCTCGAGTGTGACCCGGAAGAACGTGTATTCGCCGGCGCCGAACATCACCTCCGGCCCAGAGAGCGACAACGCCAGGAGTATGTACTCGTCCTCGGTGAACACTAGGTGCGTGGAGAGATCGTCCAGTCCAGGCGGTACGTCTACACCTACGAACGAAATGACGTCTGGGTCATAGAAGAACTCGACACCCACGCCGCTGATGAAATCGCCAGGCGCCACTTCATCCAGCACAACATCTATCGTCAGCACTTGACCGACCGTCACGAAACGACAAGCATCGACTGGTCCAAGCAGTCCCGGGACGCCGGGTGACGGATTCCCTGCCGGGAACAGATCGAACGCAATCGTGCCGACTTCACCAGGCGTCCCATCATTGACGCCTGGTTCAGCATCGACCGAAGCCGTCGACGCCGCGAAGAACATGAGACCCGCCATGATGCCGATGGTCGCCGCAAAGCGCAGCGGCTTGGTGGAATCCATGCCGCACCCCCTAACCTTGCCTATGGTGCGGCCATTACGCCTCAGTTGACAGATTCTGTCAAGCTAACCCGGCGTCTCGTCCCTCGGCTCGTCCGCCACATCCCCCGCCGCAACCGGCTCAGGCTGTGGCTGCGGCGCCTCTTCCGGCGCGGCTGGCGCGCCGCCTTTGTCATTCCTCGCAACCGGCTTGCCGTAGGCGATGCTCATGTCCAGCAACTCAGCGATGTCGAAGACCTGGACCCCGCGCTCTTCGGCGGCTGGTACCGCGCCGAGGCCCGACTCGAACATCTGCATGCAGAACGGGCAAGCGACGGCAATCACGTCGGCGCCGGTGCTCACCGCCTCTTCGGTGCGCACGACGTTGATGCGCTCACCGCGGTTCTCCTCCACCCACATGTGCGAGCCGCCGGCGCCGCAGCAGAACGTGCCCCGCTTGCAACGGGGCATCTCGACCTGTGGTGCGCCCGCCGCGGCGATCACCTGGCGCGGCTCGTCGATGATGTTGTTGTGGCGCGAGACGTAGCACGGATCGTGGTACGTCGTCGTCTTATCCTCAAGACCGTTCACTTGGTTCGCGGCCAATCGCCCGTCACGGACGAGCTCCGCGAGCAGCACCGTATGGTGGACGGTCTGGTACTCCCCCTTGAACTGCGGGTACTCGTGCTTGATCGTGTTATAGCAGTGCGGGCAGTTGGCAATCACCTTCTGCACGCCCTTCTCGTTGAACATCGCGATGTTCTGTTCGGCCTGCAACTGGTACAAGTACTCGTTGCCGAGGCGGCGAGCCGGGTCGCCGGAGCAGCCCTCTTCGATCGCGAGGACGCCGAAGCTGAGGCCGGCCTGCATGAACAGTCGCACAAGCGCCTTCGTCACCTTGACGTTGCGTTCCTGGAGCGCGCCCGTGCAGCCGACCCAGTAAAGGTACTCTTGGCTGCCGTCGAATATAGGCACTTCCGTGCCCTCCGCGGCCATCTCCTCAATCCAAGTCGTGCGCGTGAGCTGGGTGCCGCGCCAGGGGTGGCCACGCTGCTCGAGCTGCATCAACGTGGCCTGTGCTGTCTCCGGCATATTCGCCTGGTCCATCACCATGAAGCGCCGCACGTCCATAATCGTCGGCACGTGCTCGATGAAGACGGGGCACTCTTCCATGCAGGCGCCGCAGGTCACACAGTCCCAGATCTGCTCGAAGCCGACGGCGTCGACACTTGTCTTCGTCTCAGTCGCCGCGCCTTCACCCTCCCCGTGGCCGTTCTTCTGCATCCAGAAGCGCGCCGGCGGGATCTCGGCGTCCAGCATGTGCCGCATGTCGACGATGACGTGCTTCGGCGAGAGTAGCTTGCCGGTGAGGTTCGCCGGGCAGACAGCGGTACAGCGCCCGCACTCGGTGCAGCTGAACGGGTCAAGCAACTGCTTCCAGTTGAAGTCCTCCAGCTTGCCTGCGCCGAACGTCTCCGCCTGCTCGATGTCCTTGATAGGCTGCAGGACGCCCGTCGGTTCGTAGCGGCGGAACATGATCTGCGGCGCAACCGTGAGGACGTGCGAGTGCTTGGAGTAGGGGAGGTAACAGAGGAAGGCGAGGAAGTCCAGCAAGTGGTTGTACCAGAAGAAGGTGTTGAGGGCTTCCGCCGTGCCGTGCGACAGGCCGATCCCGTCCCAGATCTCGCTGACGCCGTAAGCCAGGAACGACAATTCCTTGTTCTGAAACGCCTCGATATCGGGGTGGAGGTAGAACTCCAGGCTGTTGACCATCACGTCGGTGACCATCAGGTAGAAGATGAAGAATAGGATCAACCAGCCGTCGAGGTTGAGCGTCATGCGCTTCGGCCGCCAGAAGAGGCGCTGGAAGGCGGCCATACCCACACCAACGATCACCAGCACGTTGAAGGCATCCATCACCGGGCGCGCGAAGTCGTAGATGTCCGGCACGAGGCCCTCGAAAGAGATGTCGTGATCGATGCCGTTGAGCAGGAAGTTGAGCGTGCGGATCTGGAGGACGATGAACCCCCACCAGATCAACGTGTGCAGCACGCCGGAGTACCAGTAACGCTTGCGGACTACGCGCAGGTTGCCGAGTAGCCAAGGGATCATGCCGGTCACGCGCCAGAATAGATGATCGAGACGGTTCAGCGGTTTGGCTTTGAGGAGCCATACAGCCCGCACGGAAGCGGACCAGGCGAAGAACGCCAGGAAACTGAAGAGGAACAGAAAGAAGAAGACGTTCCCGGGGAACTCATTCGCTGGCGTCATCTAGCCTCCCGGCGGTCAATCGCGCGTCGCGCTTCATTGCGCGCCCAATCATATCGACGCGCGTAAACGTGGGTCAAACGTACTGGTGCGACGTCTTGCCTTGCCAAGTGCTGGTGCGTCGCGCTGCAGTATGGAAACGCCTTGTGTATATTTTCCCGTCATACTTCTGCGATTCGCGCGAAATGTAACAACCACTCGTGTATTTATGCGCCTGATAGCGCCCAACCGCTACCGTCGTAGCAAGACAAATCCAAAACGGCAATAGGAGGTTGGAAAATATGGCAACTCATCATGAAGGACACAGCGGATCTGAGTCGGCCGCGGCGGCGTCCTGGCTGATGGCCATGGTACTCTTCGTCGTCCTCGCTTTCGCGCTAGTGGTGGCGCTCTTCGTTTGGGCGCCCTGGGACGACGACGCGGTCTCAACACCGGGAACCAATGACGCCGTTCCTGGTGAACAGGACAACGGCGGCGGCGTAAACATCGACGGTGAAGCCGACATCGACGTCGGAAGCGGCGACGAAGGCGGCACCGACGGCGAGAGCGGTCAATAAGGAGGTATCGAAATGTTGATGTTGATCCTAGGGGTTCTACTGCTGCTTCTCCTCTTCGGAGGCTTGGGCGTAGCAGTATCACCACTCTTCTTCATCCTGCTGGTGCTGGTGCTATTCCTGGCGCTTGGCGGCGGCTACTACGGTCGCGGCCGCGGGTAACGGCGGAGACGGAGGCGAAATAGGGCCGGGTGTTGACCCGGCCCTATTTCTTTGCGCGGCTTCCTTGCAAGACGAAGCCAGCGCCGATCGCTAGCAGGGCCGTCGGGGGCGCTATAATCGTCGCGAATTCGAGGGTGCCAAAAACCGGGACGCTACCAAACGCCAGGATCAGCGCCACAACGGTAGTGGCCCGCAGGACAAGATCGCGGCGCGGATGGTTCCGCACAACGCATACGATGAGCGCCGGCACGAACGCGAGTCCTACGGCGGCAAAAGCCAGTCCCCAGGTCCGCGGTCCTTCACCGGCACCGGCGCCAACGGCTACCCCCAGCGCGAGGAACATGCCCGCCCCAAGGGCGGCACCTGCTGCGCCGGTAAACGAGACTCCGGTCGCCGGTCGCTTCGGCGCGACCGCCTGACTGACGGGAACGCCTTGCTCTTCAGAGTCCTGCCGCTGTTCCTGGCGATCACGCCTTTCCTTGCGGGATAGCTTCCGCCGGGGCATCAGCGTTCCACGATTGCCGGCGGCCTAGTCGCTCTTGGCTTCGCCGAACTGCTTGCGGAGGTCTGTCTTGAGCACCTTGCCGACGTAGTTCCGCGGGAGGTCGTCCACGAACGCGTAAAAGCGAGGCGCCTTGTAACTGGCGAGGCGGTCTTTGACGAACTGCGTCAACTCCTCTTCCGCTGCCTTCTGGCCGGGCTTAAGCACCACAATGGCCTTCACTTCTTCGCCCCACTCAACGTCAGGCACACCGATGACGGCCGCATCCTCCACTGACGGGTGCTGCTGAAGGACGCCCTCGATCTCGCCGGGCGCGATGTTCTCGCCGCCACGAATGATCAAGTCCTTGGTTCGGCCCGTTATGTAGAGGTAGCTCTCTTCGTCCATCCAGCCGACGTCGCCAGTGTGCAGCCAGCCTCCTTTGATCGCCTCCGACGTGTCCTCTTCGCGATTCAAGTAGCCTGACATCACGCGCGGACCCTGCGCGACGATCTCGCCCTCTTGCCCCGGACCAAGAATTTCACCCTCCGGGTCCATGATCGCGACGACGATGTCGTCCATCGGCCTCCCAACGGAGCGCAGGCGCTGCAGCGCCAGGTCGCGCGCCTCTCCCGGCTCGGCCGGGATCCTGTGGTCGTCCGGACCAAGAAAGGTCAGCGACGACGTGCTCTCGGTCTGGCCGTAGGCGTTCATGAGCCCGCAGGACATCTTCGCGACGGCCGTCGTCACCACCTCGTACGGCATCGGCGCAGCGCCGTAGGCGACGAGCTTGAGCGAGCTGAGGTCCGTCTTGTCGAAGTCCGGGTGCTCCATGATGCGCTTGAGCATCGTCGGCACGACAAAGCTGTGCGTTACCTTGTGTTCCTGAACGGCCTTGAGCCACGCCGCGGGGTCGAACTGTGGCAGGACCACCATCTTGCGCCCGGCCCAGACAGTGGTCAGCATCGTCGTCGCCCCGGCCACATGGTAGAACGGCACCGACACGAGCAGTACGTCGGGATTGTCGTTGCTGGGATCGACAGGCTCAACCGTATTCGTGACATACACCGACATGCTGAGGAAGGTGAGCACCACGCCCTTCGGTAGCGCCGTCGTCCCGCTCGTGTAGATGATGATCGTCGGATCGCTGTCGTCGACGTCGGTGAAGATCTCGTCCGGATCGTGTGCCTTGAGCAGATCCTGGTAATGCGGGATGCCTTCGTCGGCGTAGTCGATACCGATGCAGTGCTTCACGGTCGTCAGCTCGCCGCGAATCGCGTTCAGCAGATCGTGATAGCGCTTGCCGACGAAGACAACACTCGCCTCCGAGTTGTTGCACATGTAGACGAGCTCTTCCTGTTTCGCCCTGTAGTTCAAGGGCACGAAGACACCGCCGAGCTTCGCCGTCGCGTAGTAGGCCTCAACGTACTCCATCGAGTTGAGCGCCATCACGGCGACCTTGTGCCCCTGGCCGACGCCGAGAGACTGCAGCGCGTTCGCGAGGCGGTTGACGCGGTCTTGCATCTCGCCGTAAGTTCGGCTCTCCCCCTCGCACGCAAGCGCCGTCCGGTCGGGGACGACGGACGAGGCGATCATCAAGAATTCAGCGGTATTCATTTTGACCTCCCTTGGCCGGTCAGTTGTCGGTCCAGGCAAACGCGGTGATCACGGGATCGCCACCGTAGGCTCGCCCGGCAACTGTCAGTCCGTGGGACTCGAGCAGGTCGCCGATGGGCGCCGGCGGCGTCTCCCGAGAGCGGCTGCCATACGCTCCGACGATCAGCCGGCCTCCCGGCTCAACGACCCGCGACAGCAGCCGCCGCGCGTATTCGCCCAGAAGTTCGGGCGGTACGCAATCCCACAGCGTATAAACGTACCTGAAACGGCGGTCGGGCCGCCAGTCCCACCCGTTGGCGACCTGGAAGTTCGCTGCGAACGCCGGCAGGCGCCCCTTCGCCTCAGCAATCAGCAGCGGCCCGATATCGATGCCGTGCGGGGTCATCCGAAGCCCGCGCTCGGCGCCCCACTCCACGAGGCACACGGCGAGGTAGCCGTTCGCGCAGCCGATGTCCAGCAGGTCGCCGTCTCCATCAATCGCGTCGAGGACCGGTTCGCGTTCGCGTCGCCAGCGCTCAGCGCCGCCACCGAATCCTGACTGGCGGATGGGATCGTCGGAGGCGAGGTACGCCTGTTCGAGAGACTGAATCTGCGCGAGGAAGTCCGCCGGAAGCTCCGACACAATTAGTACGGGGTAACGGGCTCACGGCCCTGGCTCGCACCAACGGGCCCCGCGATTAGTCGGCTCAGGTGCGCTTGGACCCCGCCACCGAGAATCCGAACCTGGTACCGATCAAGCCCACGCGGCGCGGGACCTGAGTATTTGACTCCTGTGAGATCCCAGTTCGACCCGGAGCACGGATCTCGGAACCAGCCAGTGTGGCCTTCGAATTCAAACTCCGGCCGATAGGTGACGGTGCAACCGAGATGCGGGCTCTTCTGCGACAGCGCGAGTACCTCTCCCGATTCCAGCTTCACTAGCCACAGCCGCTGGCCGGGGAACCGCACCGGCTCATTCACCGCCAGATCGTCCGTGTCCACTAGCGTTACCCAGTGTGTCGCCTGCTGCACGTTTGACCCGGTAGGCCAGGCGACGGCGAGGCCGACGCCGACCATGGCGACAATCCCAAGGGCGAACACGACAAGTGGCAGCGCACGGCGGGAGAGCCGCCACCTGCGTGGCGGTGACGGTGTCGCGACGGGTGCGGTGCCCATGGCACCTACCTTTCTCCGCCTACTGCCGCGGATTCACCGGGTCGACGTTGTCGCGCCGGAAGACACCACCCGGCCCGTGGTTCGGGTCGACGATCAGCTCGCCGTCCCTCGTCTCGATATCCAGGCGGTTGAGGCCGACGACACACGGCCCCTTGAAGCAGGCGCCCGTGAGGTCATAAGTCGATTCACTACAGGCGTCGTGGAACCATCCGGTGCGGCCCATCAACTCGTAGTTCTTGTCCCACGGAACTGTGCAGCCCGTAATGGGGTCGCGGTCATAAAGCGCAATGAACTCGCCTGACGGCAGGTTCACGAGCCAGAAGCGCTCCTCCTCAAAGAACCGCGGCTCCCCCACGGCATAGTCGTCCGGCGATCCGGCATTCACCTCGGTCGGGGAGTGGTAGCGCGGCGAAATCGCCGTGATCGCGACCATCGCCACCAACACGAGGCCGATGGCTAACGGCACGGCGATACCGGCGCGGTTGAGCCAACGCCAGCCGCGGCCAAAGGTTGAGAATCGTGTCGAGTCCGTCGCCATGTTGTCGTCCCGCTAGCGCGGCAGGCCTGAGGCGGCCATCGCGCGCTGCGCCAGCCTCGATTCTAGCGCGATGCCAGCCGCTAACGGTAGCTCGATCCCTTCCATGATCGCCCGTTTCGCCAGCGTGACCGCAATCTCCGGCCGCGACCCAATCTCTCGGGCGAGCAGCTCGGCCTCAGAGTACAACCGCTCGCGTGGAACCACGCGCTGAACCAACCCCCAACGATAGGCCGTCTGCGCGTCGATCGGGTCGCCAGTCAGGATCATCTGCGTGGCAACGCCCGGCGGGACATGGCGCGGCAGCGTCTGCGTGCCGCCCGCCGACGGAATGTATCCGATGCCCACTTCCGGCAGTCCAATGATGGCGTCGTCCGCAGCGATGCGGATATCACAGCACATCGGAAGCTCGATGCCTGCGCCCAGCGCATAACCGTGAATCGCGGCGACAAGCACGACGTCGAGTGAGAGCATCAGCCCCCAGAGATCCCGCTCGCGGCGGGCGCGCCGTGCCTCGGCGATCGAGGGGGCTGTGCCAAACTCGCTGATGTCCGCACCCGCTGAGAACGCCCGGCCACCGGCGCCGCGGAAGATCACGACTCGCACGTCCGGATCGTCGCGAACGGCGTGCATCAGGCCCCAGAGATCGTCACGCATCTTCATGTTGATCGCGTTGAGGACGTCCGGACGGTTCAGTGTCGCCCAGGCGACGCCATCGGCCGCCTTCTCGTAGAGAACGGGTGCCTCCGTCACGGCCTCACCGCCAGTCCGGCTTAAGGACGGCCGCTCGCTTCTTGTTCTCCACGGTACGCTGGAGGTCGGCGTTAACCTTCGCCGCGAGATCGCGCATGCCCTCCGAGCCGGGGCGCATAGAAACTGTGCGCCACTTGCTGATCGCGGCGCGGTCGGCGTTGGCGAGCGCGGCTTCTTCCAACAGGCGGTCGCAAAGGAACACGAGCAATTCGCGCACCTCTTCCGTGTCGAACTCGACCTTCATGATCGCTCCTTTGCTCGCACATAGCGGCCCTTGCGGCGGACAACGCGGTCGCTTTTCTCCTCGACGTAAGCGCCGAGCGCGCCGTTAATGCCGTCCGCAAGTTCAACCATCGCCGGCTTGCCCTGTTCGTGGTCCGTGCGCCAACGGCGGATGCGCTGTTTCGCGTCCTGCGATACACCGCCATGGTCGATGACGTATGACGTGACGACGGTCATGAGGGACGACGCCTCGTCAGTCTCGAGTCTTAGTTGCATGAGTACTACTTTCCTTTGAACTCGGGTTTTCGCTTTTCCAGGAAGGCGCGCACGCCCTCGGCGCGGTCCTCTGTCGCCTGCAGAAGGAGCGTCAGCTCGGTCTCATAGCGCAGCGCCTGCTCCAGGGGCATATCAACGCCGCGGCTGATCGCCTCCTTAGCGTAGGCGACCGCGATCGGACCACGCTCAGCGATGCGCAGCGCCACCTCCTCAACACGCCGGCGCAGCTCGGCGGGCGCGACAACCTCGCTAACGAGCCCGATACGCAAGGCCTCATCCGCATCGATCGGGCGCCCGGTCAACACGAGCTCAAGCCCCCGCGCACGGCCCACTAACCGCGCAAGACGTTGCGTCGCGCCGGCCATCGGCACAAGACCATTCGCCGTCTCCGGAAAGGAGAACGTCGTACCCTCGGCGGCAAGCCGTATGTCGGCTGCGAGCGCAAGGGCCAGGCCACCGCCGCTGGTTTCACCCCGCAAAGCGCAGATCACAGGTTTGGACAGCGCGCTGATACAACCGAACGGGTCGCCCAATGCGCCGCCTTCACCCAGCGCCGACCAGTCCCAGCCGCGCGAGAAGGAGTCGCCTGCGCCCATGATGACGATGACTCGCACGCGTTCGTCCGTCGCTTCCCGCTCGCAGAATGAGGAGAGATCACGGATCTCGGCGGGGCCCACCAGGTCGCGGCTGAGCGTAAGCCCGGCGATCGGCGGCTTGAGGTCGAGCGTGATAGAGGACATGGCTGTGCGATTTTACTCCCTCAGCAGCGACTGCGGCACGTGGTCATCGCAGCGCGACGTTGCGGCCACCTGCGGCTGACGCAGCGACCCCTCGCCTGCTATCATCCGCCCCGTATCTCAATGAATCCAGCGGTTCCGCGTGCCTGACTCCGCCCTCGCCGGCGTCCGTGTAATCGACCTCGCGCAGGGCATCGCCGGTCCTTACTGCGCTCGCCTCCTCGGCGACCTGGGCGCGGAGGTAATTAAGGTAGAACCGCCGTCAGGGGATCTCACGCGGCAACTCGGGCCCTTCCCCGGCGACATCCCGGATCCGGACAAGAGCGGCCTCTTCATTCACCTGAACGGCAACAAGAAAAGCATTACGCTCGACATCACAACGGAGAGCGGCCGCGAGGTCCTGCTTAAGCTCCTGGCCAACGCCGACGTCCTGATCGAGAGCGAAACGCCCGGCCGCATGTCGGAACTGGGGATCGGGTACGAGCAGATCGCCACCGATTTCCCGAATGTCGTGTACTGCTCCGTCACGCCGTTCGGCCAGACCGGGCCGTACGCGAAATACCAGGGCAACTCACTTACGTGCATGGCGCTCTCGGGGCTGATGTATGTCACCGGCGACCCGGACAAAGAGCCGCTGACCACCGGCGGTGAACCCGCCGACTACTTCGGCGGTCTCCACGCCTGGGTCGCCGTGCTCGCGGCGCTCGAACACCGCGCCGAGAACGGCAACGGCCAGCACATCGATGTCTCTTGCCTGGAGGCCCTCGGTTCGGCGGACGAGTACAACACGACGATGTACGGTTGGCTGGGCGCGATCCGCCGCCGCTTCTACTCGCGGCACCACATCCCAACCTTCCCGAGTGAGATCTTCCGCTGCCGCGATGGGTACATCGTCGTCATCGGCGGCGCGACCGGGTTCCCCCTGATGATGGCAATCCTCCTCGAGAATCCCGAACTGGAAAACCACCCGCTGTTCCAGAACCTCTGGCTGCGCACCATCCAATGGCGGGAGTTCGAGGAGATCCTGCGACCGTATCTCATGGAGCACGATTGGCAAGACCTGCTGACACGCGCCCAGGAGCTGCGCATCCCCTTTGCCGCGGTCATGTCCCCAGAGACGTTGCTCACACACGAGCACCTGCAGGAACGCCGGTTCTTCGGTGAGATCGACCAACAGGGCGTCGGCACCCTGCCGAGCGCCGGCTACGTGTTCCGGATGTCGGAGACACCGCTGCAATGCGGAGCGGCCCCGACCCTCGGGCAGCAGACGCAAGATGCGCTGATGGACGCCGGCTACAGCGCCGACGACGCTCGCATCCTGCGCGAACGAGGCGTCGCGTGAGCGGAGGGCCACAGGGCGATTGGCGCAATGCCTGCAACGCCGCGCCTGCGGAGGGTTCCCTGAGTGGCTGACCTCCCGCTCTCCGGCATCCGTGTCCTCGACCTAGCGCAGGTCTACGCCGGGCCGACGTGCACACGCCTGCTATCGGACCTCGGCGCAGACGTGATCAAGATCGAGGGCACGAAGCGCATGGACATCACGCGCAATTTCGTGATGCCGGAGAACAACAGCGCGGACGATTACTGGAACAAGTCCGGCTATTTCCTCCTTCGCAACGGCGGCAAGCGCTCGCTGACGCTGGACTTCAGCGAGGAGAGCGGCGGCGCGGGCCTCGACATCGTGAAACGTTTGATCCCGCACTGCGACGTGGTCGTGGAGAGCTTCACGCCCCACGTGATGGCCAAATTCGGCCTCGATTACGAGTCTCTGACGAAAATCAGACCGGACATCATCATGCTCAGCATGTCCGGTTACGGCCAGAACGGCCCGTGGCGCGACTATTCGGGCTATGGCATGGGTCTCGAGGCCGCGTCCGGCCTGTCCTCTATCACCGGCTACCCGGGTGGCGATCCCCTCCGCACCGGCATTTCGTTCACCGACCCGTACTCCGGCATCGTCGGCGCGGGCGCAGTTCTGGCGGCGCTCGTGTACCGGCGGCGCACCGGCAAGGGCCAATACATTGACCTCTCCGAGCAGGAGACAGCGATCCCTGTCGTCGGCTACGCGCTCATGGACTACGCGATGAACGGCCGTCAGCCGGAGCGCATCGGCAACCGCAGCCACTGGTACGCCCCTCAAGGCTGCTACCCCTGCTCACAGGACGATGACTGGATCGTGATCACCGTCCGTAATGATGAAGAGTGGGCTGCCTTTTGCCAGGCGACCGGCCATCCGGAATGGACCGAAGACCCCCGCTTCGCCGACGTTCTTGCGCGCTTCGAGAACCACGACGCTCTCGACGAGATGATCGCAGGATGGACGCGGCAACGGGACCAGCACGAGGCGATGGAACGCCTGCAAGCGGCGGGCGTGATCGCCGCGGCCGTCCTCAATCCAAAGCAGGTGCTGCTCGACAAGCATCTCGCCGAGCGCAAGTTCTTCGACCTCGTGCAGACGGCGGACGGCAAGCGACCCGTGCCACACCAGCTCGGCGCGAAGTTCTCCGACTTTGAAATGCTGACGGGACGTCCCGCACCAAAACTCGGTGAGCATAATCGCGAAGTCCTGCTGCAGATCCTCGGCATGAGCGACGAAGAGGTCAAGGACCTCGCAGAACGCAAGGTAATCGGCGACATTCCGGAACTGGCAGTGCCGCTTCCGGTGATGCGCATGTTCGTGCAGTGGCCGCTCACCTCGTACCTGCAAATGGGCGCGCTGAAGGCAATAGAAGACGACCATCGGGAGCAGCTGGGAATCGACGAGCCGCAGCCACGCCCAGATCTGCAAAAGCTAGAGGAGTAATGCGATGAAGTTTGGAGCCGTAGCCAACCAATCGGGAGTCACGTGGCAGGAGTTACTCGACTTCTGGCAAGAGATGGACGCCGGGGCTGCCTTCGACTCTCTCTGGCTGATGGACCACTTCGTAACAGGATTCGGTGGGGCGTTCGGCTCCGACGGGCCGTGCATGGAAGGCTGGACCGCGCTGGCAGCGCTCGCCCAGGCCACCTCCCGCGTGAAGCTCGGCATCCTCGTCACCGGCAACACCTACCGCCATCCCGCCGTCCTCGCCAAGCAGGCGACCACCGTCGACCACATTTCGAGCGGACGCCTCATCTTCGGCCTCGGCGCCGGCTGGCACGAGTACGAGCATCAGGCGTTCGGCATCAACCTGCCACCGGTCAAAGAGCGGCTCGACCGCCTGGACGAGGCGGCCAACGTCATCAAGGCACTCTGGACTGAGGAACGGCCTTCGTTCGCCGGCAACCGCTACACGCTCGACAAGCCTCCCTACAACCCGCCCAACGTTCAGAAGCCGCATCCGCCCATCCTCATCGGCGGCGGTGGCGAGAAACGCACTCTGCGGATCGTCGCGAAGCACGCGGACATCGCCAACGTGATGGGCACGCCCGCTGAAGTGAAGCACAAGTGGGAAGTGCTCGACGAGCATTGCGCCAAGATCGGCCGCGACCCAAAGAGCATCAAGCGCACGATCCAGGCGCCGCTCTTCTTCAACGAAGACCCAGGCTTTCGCGAGCGGGTCCTCCAGGGCATGTCCGCGGCCCGCGGCGGCACCCCTGAGGAGGCGGCGG
>JBBEAZ010000039.1:0-1925 GCA_040882565.1 Dehalococcoidia bacterium | reverse complement strand
TATACTTGAACTAGGAGCACCCTCGGTCGGACACGCGCAGTACGCCCCGTCCGAGAACCACAGCGCACGGCCCCCAGTTCACCGGGACACGCCAGGATGACTCGACCGCCTGAAAGGGTCGAATTGGCAGTCTCAACGTGAACCTAGGAGGGCATCGTGCCCGATAGCATCAGTACCGCTCAGATCACGGCCTATAAAAACGCCGTCGATCACCTTCTCCAGCAGAAGGAAAGCCGGCTCGCCGGTAAAGTAACACATGATTCTTACGTCGGGAAAGAAGGCGTTCCCGTCGAACAGTTTGGCGCCGTCGCTGCGCAGAAGCGCACGTCGCGGCACTCCGACACGCCGCTGCTCAACATCACTCAGGCCCGTCGGTGGGTTCATCCGGTGGACTACGAGTGGGCGAGCCTGATCGACAATGTCGATAAGCTCCGCCTGAACATCCAACCGGAAGGCCCGTACACCCAGGCCGCGGCGATGGCGCATCAGCGCGTGAAGGACATCGAGATCCTCGGTGCCTTCTTCGCGACCTCCGTCACCGGCGAGACCGGGACCGGCACCGAAGCGTTCGACACGACCAACTACCGTGTCGGCGTTGACGTGGGCGGCACGGCATCGGGCCTGAATGCGGCCAAGATCAAGAACGCGCTGTTCATGCTCATGCTCGCCAACAAGGGCGACGTGACTGAGCAGGCGTACATGGCGATTTCGGCCTACGAGCACGATCTGCTGCTCAAGGAAATCCAGGTCATCAACAAGGACTACAACGGCGGCGCGGCGGTGCTGGAGAACGGCGCGGTCAAACGGTTCGCCGGGTTCGAGTTCGGCATCATGGACAACGACCTGTTCACGATCACCAGCGGCAACCGCCTGATCCCCTCGTGGGTGAAGAGCGGCATGCATATGGGCACCTGGCAGGACTTCCTGGTGCGGATCGCCGAGCGGGCCGACAAGGGCCACTCGTGGCAGGTCTACACGTGCCAGACGCTCGGCGCGACGCGCCTTCAACAAGGTAAAGTCGTGCAAGTGCTGTGCGACGACCAAATCTAAGGAGAAGCTGACATGGCTCTCGTTTCAAGTTCACAAAACGTCACCGATCAGGACGCGGTTCCGGTCGTCAAGGTCAACTCGCTCGAAAAAGGCGGTGTGGTTCGGATCGCGGACGGCTATCTTGCCGCCGCGAACCTGACCGGCGGCACTGTCGGCCAGTGGTACACCTTCGTTCGGGTTCCGGTTCGCGCGAAGATCCTCGACATCACGATGACCGGGGCGACGACCACGACCGGCGCGGTGGCGTGCGGCATCTACCGCCCGAACGGCATCGCGATCGACGACGACGTGTTCGCGACCCTGTATCTGATGTCCGCCGAGAAAGACGGCACGTCGATCATGGTGACGCCGACGGCGCTGGAGCGGACGCAGGACATCGAGACCGCTTACGTGACGGCGATCGGTACTGCCGGCGCGACTGGCGATGTTGAAGTCGACATCGCGCTCGCGATCGTGACGGTGCTTGGCGCCGGCGTCAACCATTCGATGCAGGTCAAGTACGTTCTGCCTGAATAAGGCGTCATTCTCCGGGGTGTTGTTTCACCCCGGAGCAGTTTTTTGAATTAAGGAGCCTTCATGGCGAACGAAGCAACCGTCTTTTCCCTGACGACCGCCGAGATGGCGACTTCCGTGGCGGGCACCGCCTCGGGATTCGATGTGGACATCGCGACGGCGAACGCCGCCGCTGTGCCGGCGAGCATCGACATCGGTCTATACTACCTCAAGGCCGCCTACGAAGACGCCGACGGCCGTTCGAAGTTGCTCCAGCACCTCAAGAAGATCGAAGCGAAACTGGTCGAAGCGGCCTGGCCGCCGATTTAAGCCGTGGGCCAGATCCTTCGGCTTTCTAGCTCGTTCGCTCGGCCGGCGGACGC
>JBBEAZ010000038.1:0-63337 GCA_040882565.1 Dehalococcoidia bacterium | reverse complement strand
GCACGCCGGCGACGTTGATGCTGCCCAGCGGGATGGAACCCAGCGGGATGCTGCCAAGGGGGATGCTGCCGAGCGGGATCGAGCCGAGCGGGATGCTGCCGAGAGGGATGGAGCCCAGTGGGATGCTGCCGAGCGGGATGCTGCCGAGCGGGATGCTTCCGAGCGGCGCACCGCGCACGTTCAAGTCGAGCATCGTCAGCGCGGAGTCGGTTCCTCCGCAGTCGAATGAATGTTCAAGGAGCATGTAACTGCCGGCGCCGCACCAGTCCGTGTAAGGGGTAGGTACGGGGAGCAACTCGAGTTTCAGGCTGCCCAGCGCCAGCGGGCCGACGCTGATGCCGCGCAGAGAGCTGGCGCCGAGGTTGACCTGTGCCAGCGTTATGCCGACGAGCACCGATGGCGCCTCGGCCTGAACCATCGCCAGTGTGAGGGCGTTTGGCGCCATGTTGTTCAACGGGGTGAAGGCGAGCGCTGACTCCCAGCTGCCCTGCGTCAGCGGAATGGTGCTCAGCGGGACGTTGCTTAGCGGTGTACTGCCAACGTAGATGTCGTTCAGGGGGATGGAGCCGAGCGGGATGCTGCCGAGGGGGATGGAGCCCAAGGGGATCGAGCCGAGCGGCGCGGAGGGCAGGGTGCCGCCCAGGCCGGTGATCGCGTCAAGCGGGATGTCGTTGAGTCGGACGCGGCCGGCGCCCGCGGGGCTCGTGGCGGTGGACGCGGTGAGGGATAGATTCTCGAAGTCCGGATCGCAGACTCCGCCGACCACGACGGTGGCGCCGCCGGTGGTGGTAACGTCATAGACTTCCGGGGCCGGGCCATCCATTGTGTACAAATCGGTGTAGCTGAGGGTCAGCGCAGATTGACCCGCGCCCACGCCTTCCAGCGTGATCCGGGCGAGCACGCCCGGCCCGGTTTCGTCAAAGTCACCGTCGAGCTCGAAGGCTCCCGCCACATAGGTGCCATCAGTATCCGGGCCGCCAAATGCGTCGTCGTAGCCGGTAATCACGCTGCCGGCATCCGCCTCGAGCAGTTGAGTAGTATCAACAGAGTTGACCTGGACCACAGCAGGGTCATAGCTGAGAGCTAATTCGAGGCCGGCGAGCCCTGCGCCCATGAAGCCAGGCGCCGGCGCGATGATGTCAAGTTCGATGGTGCCTGAGACCGTCGTGATGCCACAGGTCTGAACGTCGGCGCCACCACCGAGCCGGGGGCCGTTGCCAGTCACATCCATGTCGATTTCAACGCTTGGTATGCTTGCGCCCGAGGACGGCGGGGGAGTGCGGCCGAGACAGTCCTCCTGGTCCCGGATAGCGGTAGTGAAGGTTAGTATGTCGACGAGGTTGATGACCTTCGTAGACCCTGTGCCCAGATCGAACCGCTGCGGTGCGGGCGGTACGCTAGTCCCGAAGAAACTGCGAACTGGCAGCAGGACGTCGGCCGTGTCTAAGTCGCCGTCGTCATCTGTATCCGCCGGGTGCGGATCAACAGATTCGTCGTTCATTGTCGCCGTGGTAGCACAGGCGAGTACGGGATCCGTGCCCCAGTAGAGTTCGTGGCCACCGCCGAAGCCATCCCCCTGAGGGTTGGCGCCGGCGATTCGGAACTCGCTGTCCATGCCAACGTTGAGCGGCCAACCGCCTACGAAGGCATCACCGTTGTCCAGATCTTGCGGTCCGCAAAAACCGTCGCCATCGGTATCGGTGCCTGCAATACAGCGGACGACAAGGTCGTAGTCCTCCTCGGCTGTCCCCTCAGTGTCGGAGGTCAGCGGGTTAGGGTCACAAGCGTCGCCGATGCCATCGCCCTTCGGACCGCCGTCTGGCGCAGCGTCGACGTACGTCTCGGCCAGTTCTCCGTCTACTTGCGCCGAGGCGTTGGAGACGAGCGGGCAGGTGTCTTGACGGTTGGCGAACCCGTCGCCGTCATGGTCGCCGAGGCCGGTGTCCACAGCGACCGTCGGGTCGCAAATGTCGTCGATGCCGTCAAAGTCGGTGTCGGTACCTGAGTTATCGGTGAGGGGACAGGTGTCGAGCTGGTTGCCGATGCCGTCGTCATCATTATCGCGCTGGCCATAGCCAAACATGGAGATGCCGGCCGTGCCGGCGGCCGGCGTCAGGGCGCGGGTGAACGCACCTTCCGTCGTGCCGAGCAGCATCATCGAAAACAGTTCGGGCGCACAGACTTCGTCGATTGGGTTATCGGTCGATACCTCGAGATACGGGTTGTCAAGGACGACCACGGAGAGTGTGCCGGTCGTCGGCAGGTGGCTGACACGGCCGAAGATGTGCGGGAGGTCATCAGCGTCAGTCGCGAATGACGCCAGGTCCTGGGCGTCGAACTGGAATACGCTAAGCAGAACCCAGGTTCCCGCGACGTTCGTTGCGCCAGTGTACCGAGCCTTGGGCGTGATCCCGGCAGAATTAGCTGGATCGAAGAGCGGCGGATAAATGTCCGGATTGTTGGTCACGAAGGGAGAGTCCGCGTCGGCCGTGGTGGCGTTTCCGTCGTTGTTGTCGACGATGGAGGCAAATCGATCCGCGGTGCTCGGCGGGTCGACGGTGAGAGAGCCAGTTGTGCTGGAGTCATAGAGCACGAAATCGATGAGGGCAGTGGTAGTGCATGTCCCGTTCAAAAGGCTGTACGTCGAGCTGTATTCAACACCCGCGACCCGCACACCGTTGGATATGGCGCCATCAGGGGTGACGGTCCCCGGAATGTTGAAGATGAACGGGGATTCGGTCATTGACTCGCCGGTATCGGTCACCACATTTATGGTCAGGTCTTCGGCTGAGGTAGCGCCGATCGGCATGTCCGTGCAGGCGGGGCTGCCTGCGAGAACGGGGTCAGAGCTCGCGAACGTCGCGGGCAATGCGTTGCAGTACTTGGCGGTGAGGGTCGGGTCGTAGGTCGCTCCCTGCGCCTTTTCGGCGCCGCCCTGGATGAGGAGGACGAGGGCCGCCAGGGTGAAAACGAGAGCAAGCGGCCTGAAAGCGCGCGGCAGTGTACTGAATACGGTGCGAAACATCGTAGTGTCCCCTCTCGGCGCCCACGTTCCCCCTTCGTCCGCTCTCACCCTACGCCTGTTGTGTTGTACAAGCGCATGGTGCGCTGCCTTACGTTTTCCGTCAAGTGAATTGGCGCACATTTGGGAGACTTGCACAGCCTTGGAAAGCGTGCGCTCGCTTAGCGAGCGGCCGACCAGCCGCCAGCTTGCCTCAGCGGCGACAGTCAGCGCGGCCCGGCTCAGGCGCGTGATGCCCGGCGTTCGTTGCGTGTTGGAGTGAGTCATGGTGTTCCCCCTGAGTTCCTGAGCGTGTGGTTTCGCAGGTAGCGTATGCAGGCCCGATTCGGTTGTCATGGGTAATTCTTTCCATTGACGGGAAACTGTTCCGCCCTATAATCAGGCCAGATTTTGGGGGGAGGAGCGCCTGCTTGCTGTTACTCGCTCGCAAGAACCTGTTCTCTGAGCGCACGAGCTTGGTCATCTCGGTGGGCGGCGTCGCCCTGTCCGTGTTCCTGATCAGCCTGCTGCTCGCGCTGTTCCGGGGCTGGAGCGAGAAGGTGGGCGGGTTCGTGGAGGACTCGCCGGTTGACGTCTGGATTGGGACGGTGGGCACGAACGACTTCCTGACCGCGGCATCGATCATCCCGCTGGACGACGCCGAGTCGCTCGACGAGATACCGGCGGTCAGCGAGTGGGGCGCTGTGATCGTGCGGCCGCTGAGCGCGAACGCCGTGGAGATCTCGGACAACGGCGACAGGGGGTCAGACACGAAGGTGGACCTGCACTTGATCGGCTACGACCCGGCGACCGGGATCGGCGGCCCAATCAAGGTGATCGACGGCAAGGAGACACCCGGCCCGGACGAAGTGATCATCGACAAGGCGGTGCGCACACGCTACGGCGTGGGCATCGGCGACATCATCGATGCCGGCGGCAAGGACTGGAGCATCGTCGGCATCTCCGACGGCGGCGACTTCGTGGGCTCGCAGACGGTGTTTGTGGCGCTCGACCAGGCACAGGACGCGCTACAGATGGTGGGGCTGACGACGTTCATCGCGATGCGGCTGGAGCCGAACATCGACCCCGTGGCGTTTGCGCGGAGCGTCGAGGAGGAACAGCCAGGCACGAAGGCGTTCACGCGCGCGGAGTTCGCAGAGGCGACGCGCGAGCAGGTTCTGGGCGACGTCCTGCCGATCCTGACGATCATCCTTGTCCTCGCCTTCATCGTGGGCCTCGCCGTGGCGGGCCTGACGATCTACACGGCGACCATCGAAAAGTCGCGTGAGTTCGGCATTCTGAAAGCGGTCGGCTTCAAGAACAACTACCTCTACCGGCTGGTCTTCGAGCAGAGCCTTGTGACGGGCGCGCTGGGGTTCGTGATCGGCCTGGGCCTGACGTTGGTCTTTGGCCCGTTCGCGGCCAAGCTGGTGCCGCAGTTCGTCACCTTCGTGCGCTGGCAGGATGTCATCGCTGTGTTCTTCGCGACGTTGGTGATGACGTTGATCGCAGGATATGTACCGGTGCGCCGATTGTCCGCAATCGATCCGACGAGTGTGTTCAAGGCGTGATGAGATGAACAACGGAGCGATCCTCGACATGAGAGGGGTGACGAAGGTCTACGGCAGCGGTGAAGCTGCCGTGATGGCGCTGGACAAGGTCGACTTCCAGGCGAACACCGGCGAGGTTGTCGTGGTCATGGGGCCGTCCGGTGCCGGCAAGACGACGTTCCTGACGATCGCCGGTGCGCTCCTCAGGCCGACGTCGGGCGAGGTCTGGATATCGGGCACGAACATCATCGGGCTCGGCGAAGGGCAATTGCCGGAGATCCGGCGGCGGCGCATCGGCTTCGTCTTCCAGAGCTTCAACCTGCTCGATTCGCTCTCCTCGCTGGAAAACGTCGCGCTGGTGATGACAGCCGACCGTGCAGGCCGCGGGGGCCGTGACCGCGCAAGCGAGTTGCTCAGTTTGCTGGGCCTGGGACACCGGCTGAAGTCGACACCGAGTAAGCTGAGCGGAGGCGAGAAACAGCGCGTCGCGATCGCTCGGGCGCTGGCCAACAACCCCGACCTGATCCTCGCCGACGAGCCGACCGCCAACCTGGACTCCGTCCGTGGCCGGGAAGTGATGTTGCTGCTGCGCCAGATCGCCTTCGAGATGGGGAAGGCAGTGGTCATCGTCAGCCACGACCACCGGACGCGTGAGGTCGCGAGCCGGATCGTCTGGTTGGAGGACGGCACGTTCCGCTCGGACGTCGAGACGACACGCGACCCGGTGTGCGAACGGGTGATTGAAGTGAACGGCGCGCCGAAGTTCGAGTACGAGGCGGCCTTCTACTACTTCTGCGGCGACAATTGCCTCAAGATATTCAGCGGCGAGCCGGTTCGCTACGTGGTCAAGGAATAGCCGGCCATGACCGTGTCAGATTCGCCTGTCCCTGCTATTGACACCCCCCTCTTCAACGGCCTGAACGCCGATGAGACCGCGGCAGTCGCTCGTGTCGCGGCACTGCAGTCGTTCGAGCGGGGCGAAGAGCTGCTCGCGGCGGGGTTGGAATCGCCGGGCATGTATATCGTGGTGTCGGGCGCGGTGATCGCCGTTGTGGCAGACGCCGCCGGGCGGGAGCGGCAGGTCAGTACGTTGGGCCCCGGCGATTGCCTCGGCGAGATGGCGATCGTCACCGGCGAGCCGTGCTCGGCGACCGTCCGCGCGACGACGGCAACGGAGGCCTGGTTCATCCCGCGAGCGGACTTTCTAGCGTTGCTGGAGTCTTCGCCGGTGCTCTGGCGAAATATCGGCACTATTCTGAGCGGCCGTCTGGCACGCACGAGCCGCCAGCTTGCGACGCGGCCCGACCTCAACGTGGTCTCGATCGTGTGCGATCTGCCCGCAGACAAACAATCGGCGTTCGGCGCTGCAGTCGCCGCGTCGGTTGCGCGGCAAACCGGACGGCGCGTGCTGTTGCTGCTCGAAGGCGCGGGCGACGACCGTTCGTCGCATCTGACCCTGCCGGGGCTGAGTGATGTGGCGACCGACAAGACCATGCTCAAGCAGCACGAGTCGCCCACCGACCCGGCAAACGGGCTGCATGGCGCGCGCGTCGCCGTCGTTGGCGAGACGTCCGGCGCTTCGGAGGAAGCGCTTCTGGCGGCGCTCGAATCAATGCGGCCGCTGTACGACCACCTGCTATGCCTGCGTTCTCCGGGTCGCCTCGGCCACTTCTCTCCGGGGTCAGCAGCGCGCACGACGCTCGCGGTGATCTCGGAAGCGGGTGACGGAGCGCTGCCGACATGGTTTCACGACCTGGACGCCGAGGGCAGCACGATCGAAGCTGCGGTGTGTACCAAGGCAACCGCCGCGGGTCGCTTGATCGAGGTTCTTGAGGAGCAGCTTCGCAATTCCGTAGTCCGCCTGGCGATCGCCGCGACTGACATACCGGAACTGATGGATGACGGAGGCGTCGAGTTCCGCCGGAGCATCGACCGCCTCGCCCGGCGCATTGGATACATGGAGATCGGGGTCGCCCTTGGCGCCGGAGCCGCCAAGGGCTTCGCGCACATCGGTGTGTTGCGGGTCCTGGAGGAGCACGGCGTGCCGGTAGACTACGTCGCCGGCTGCAGCATCGGCGCGGTGGTGGGCAGCCTCTACGCCGGTGGCACTTCGTTCGAGGACATGACGGAGATCATGCGCGGGGCGGATCGCAAGCTCACCCGCTGGACGCTGCCGATCTGGTCGCTGTGGAGTGACGCGGGGCTCAAGAAGCTTCTGCAGGAGAACGGCGCGCGCGTCCGCTTCAGCGAGTTGGCCATCCCGTTCGCCGCTGTCGCTTGCGATGTCGTAACGGGCCGCGAGGTCGTGATCCGCCGGGGCACGGTGTGGAAAGCGGTCCGCGCGAGCGTCAGCGTACCCGGCTTGTTCCCGGCGGCGATCCTCGGCAACAAGCGCCTTGCAGACGGCGGGCTGGTCTCGCCGGTGCCCAGTCAGACGGCACGCTCGCTCGGAGCGGACGTTGTGATCGCCGTTGACTTGATGGGCCCCTCGGCCCGCGGGCGAAACAGCGGTCCGCCGAAGCCGAGACGAAACGGCGCGCGGCTCTCGGCGCCAAACCTCGTCGAGATGCTATGGCGGTCGATGGAGATCATGCAGGAGGAGATCACGATCCGCAGCGCCTCGACGGCGGACGTGACGGTGGAGCCTCAGTTGATGCGCACGCGCTGGAAGGACTTCAGTCACCGCGGGCCAGAGTACATCGAAGCCGGTGCCGCCGCCGCCCGCGAAAAGCTTCCCGAGATCCACGCGCTGTTGAGCCGCACCAGAGCGGATTAGGGCGTCCACGGCGAACGCCCCGCCAGGCGGTCGCGACAACGGCGGCTGGGTATAATTAGACGGCGCGCCCCCGTAGCTCAAGGGACAGAGCGGCTGCCTTCTAAGCAGTAGGTTGAAGGTTCGAGTCCTTCCGGGGGCGCCAAATACGTTTTCTGCCTGCTTTCAGGAGGACACTATGTTGGATGTGCTGCGAGCCGGCTCGCTAGTGGGCGCTGTCATGACGATGGGCACAGTGGCAGGCGTTTTCCAGCTCTAGGCCTACGCGATTATGCCTGGCCTCCGACGGACCGATGATCGGACCTTTGTCGGAGCCTTTCAAAAGATCGACGGGGCGATCATCAACCCCCTGTTTATGTCGACGTTCTTCGGGGCCCTGGTGCTCACCGGAGCGGCGTCGGCGCTTCATGTTAGTGAGGACGTCAGGCCGGTGCTGCCATGGACCGCGGCGGCGTTCGGGATGTACCTGGCAGTAGTCATCATCACCCTCGCCGTCAACGTGCCGCTGAACGACCAAATCAAGGGCCGGGGATCCCGACCAAATCGCTAACATCTCGGCAGTTCGCGATCGGTTCCACGAAACGAGATGGGCAAATTTGAATGTGGTAAGGGCCGTGGTGTGCACGGCTGCGCTGGGCTGCCTCGCGTGGGCGTTGGTGGTCTTCGGACGTCAATAGGACCAGGTTCATCGCTCGCAGACGAGTGACTCATCGGTATCGCCAACAACAAGCAACGAGCCCGGCGTCAGGCGCCGGGCTCGTTGTCTTTGTACGTAAGCTAGGGCGTTGACGCCAGGTTCATCGCCGTGTTGCTTCCGCCCGGTGTGTTGTTGCAGGTCCAATTGCCGGTGGCCGGCTTCGCGTAGATCAGCTGAAGGCAGGTGCCGATGGCCTTCTGACCGTAGGCGTTCGGGTGCATCGACTCCTGGGCGTCGCCCTGGCAGCAGCCGGTGTTGACCCAGCGTACCCACTCTTTGGTCACCGAGTTCGGCCCGCTGCTTGTGACGAGCGAAGAGTTGCGGTGGCAGGTTTCGTGGCCATTCAGGGCATTTCGGACGTCGAGGAATTGAACGCCCTTCTCGGCGGCGACGGAGCGCATACCGTCGACGATGTATGGCGTCGCGACGTTCTTTGCCCAGTCGAAGTCGGCGTCGTAGAACGGACAACCGCCGGTCCACCAGCGGTCGCTGCCCGAGTACCGCACGTCTGCGGCGGCTGGCACCGGTGACGAGTACCCGGCGATAACGAACCGCCACTGCGATGAGCTGTAGCCCGCGGCCGCCATCACGGCACGGATCTCGTCGATGGACTTCCGCAGTCCCGCCTGAGCGGCTGGCATCTGCGACACGATGCTCGCTTGCTCAGCCTGGTTGCACGGGCCGAGTCCGAGGATCCAGCTCACCGTGCAATTGATGACGTGGTCCGCGAAACCGACGTCGTTGGCCGAGATGGTGAGAACGACCATCTTCACGTTCTTCTGCTGGGCGATCGTTAGCAACTGATCCGCCTGCGGCGCTTCGCCCTTGAACGTCTGCCCGCCCTGAGATCCGCGCCAGATGTTGACGGAACGCGCGCCAGAGCAGGCGATGTTGATCTTCTCGCTGACGGATATCCCGGCGCTCTTGATGGTGGCTACGTCTGAACGGTGGCAACCGTTGCTCGCCGTCGAGCCATACACGCGCGCCGCGTCATACGAACAGAAGATCCAGGTGCAGCGCGCGGCGCGGTCGGTGCCATCCCGCGTCCCGAACATGTTGAGGCTGTTGCCATTCCAGCGGCCGGCCTCTCCCGAGATGAAACTGTCTCCCAGGGAGACGATCGCGGTGGGCCCCGAAGTCGGGCTGGCTTGCGAAGGTTCCGCGGATAAACTGACCGCCGCGAAGAACGCTGCCAACACAGCGACCATGAGTATGAGCGGGAGTCGAATGGAGGCTCTCCACCCCCTTGACGTCGTCGGCATAGCTTCCCTCCTGACTAAAGACGACTAAATTGGCCACGAGACTACGCGCCCTACGGCGGCGTGTCAAGACGCTGCCGAACCCGCGTCGGTCACAGTGTCGCGAGGGCTTCGTCAGCCGCGCGTTGTCCGGAGCGGATCGCGCCGTCGATCGTGCCCCAAGACGTCGTCGCCGTCTCCGTGCCGGCCCAATGGATACGGCCGACGGGCACTCTGAGCCAGCGACCGAACTGCGTGAGGACGCCGGTGGCCAGATGGGCAGCGCTGCAGCCGCGCGTCCATTCCTCGCGCTCCCAGTCGGCTTCCTCGTAGGCGATCGGCTCGCCCGCCTTTGCACCGAATCGCAGGCGTAGCGCATCCAGCACCAGGTCCTTTCGTACATCAGGCGTAAGACGCGCCAGCGAGCGGGCAAACGGTCCGAAGGCGAACGAGGCAAGGACGCCACGTCCGCTTTTGGGCGACGCGTCGAGCGTCGTTTCGATAGGAGAGTCTATCGCTACCGACTGGCCGCTCCGTCCGTCGGCGCGCCAGAACGGCTCCTCGTAGACGGTCATGATCTTGATGATTTCGCCGGCGGGCATGCGGTCTAGGAGCTGAGCGTGGTCCGCCGGCAGCGCCGGGCTGTAGCGCACCCGCCCGGCCAGCCGCGGGGGAATCGCCACGATCGTTCGCTTCGCCCGCACTGTCAGGGTGTCTCCGCGCACAGTCATACCGAGATCGTCCTGTTCGATCTCTCGGACCGGGGCGTTGAGGCGTACGGCTTCGCCCAGCTCTTGCGCCATGGCGTTGGCCATCGACTGGGCGCCGCCGGTCAACCGGTCTTGCTGATAGCCGCCTTCCACCGCCAGGATCGCGTTGAGGCCGCCGCCTGCCGAACGCACGAGGTGCAGGAACTGTAGCAGCGAGATTTCGCTGGGATCGGCTGTCAAGAGGCCGCGAACGGCGGCGGCAAGAAGGTGCTTCGCGGTGCGGGTGGGGACCTGCCCATCGATCCAGGACCCAACGCTCCGGCTGTCCCAGTTGCGAGCGCGCTTGCCCTTCCACGGCGCTTCGAGTGAGACCGACCTCGCCAACGCATCGAGGCGGAACATCCCTTGCGCCAGGCTGGCGATTGGGAGCGGACCGATCGGCGGAAGCGAGCCGCGGTAGCTGCTCACGTTCCCTTGCGCGTCGACGAAGACTGTTTCGCCGGTGGCATAAGTCGGATATGTCGAGATTCCTAACTCCAGCGCGAGGGCATAAACGGCGTCCTGGCCCGGGCCGACCCACGTGCCACCCATGTCGAGGGGCGTGCCGTCTTCCAGCTGGCACGTCCACACCCGACCGCCGACGCGGCCGCGCGCTTCGACGATCACCGCAGTCAGTCCCGCCTGGCTGACGCGGCGTGCCGCGGTAAGTCCGGCGTACCCGGCTCCAACGACGCAAACGTCAGTGTCGATCTGATCCATTAGCTAAGCTCTGTCGCTCCTTCGGGCCATCCTACCAACTTCGAATTGCGACGTCGTCTCCTCCCCCCTGGTTGTCGATCTGGTCGTGAAGTTCCGGAGGACTCATATCGTTCTCCGACTACACACGAACGGCGGCACCCTTTAGCATTGGGCCGTGCGCTTGCCCTTCGCTCCACCGCTCCAACCGATGCTGTCGAAAGCAGCGGACGCCTTGCCTGGCGGCGATGGCTGGCAGTTCGAGCCGAAGTGGGACGGCTTTCGAACGCTGGTCTTTCGCGACGGTGACGAGATCATGCTGCAGAGCCGCGATACGAGGCAGATGAACCGGTACTTCCCGGAGCTTGTGGAACCCCTCGCCGCCTCGCTGCCTGAGCGCTGCGTCGTCGACGGCGAGATCGTCATCGTCGGCGCCAACGGGCTCGATTTCGAGGCGTTGCTCCTGCGCATCCACCCGGCGGAATCGCGTGTGAGGCTGCTCGCGGAGCAGTCGCCGGCCTCGTTCGTGGCGTGGGACCTCCTGGCGCTGGACGACGAAGACCTCCGTGAGACGCCGCTGGAGGCTCGACGCGAGAGGCTGGAAGAAGTTCTCGCCGATACGCCGCCGCCGGTGCATCTTTCGCCGGCCACGCGCGATCGTGCGATCGCCGAGGACTGGTTCCACCGCTTCGAGGGCGCCGGGCTCGACGGCGTCATGGCCAAGCGTCTCGATGAGCCGTACCTCCCGGGCGAACGCACGATGATCAAGGTCAAGCACAAGCGGACTGCGGATTGCGTGGTCGCGGGCTTCCGCTGGCACAAGAACGGCATGGGCACAATGGTGGGCTCGCTACTACTCGGCCTCTACGACGGCATGGGCACGCTCCACCACGTCGGCGTCACGGCCGCGTTCACCAATGCCGTCCGCAAGCAACTGGTCACCGAACTCGAGCCGCTGCGCGCCAACGCCCTCGAAGGCCATCCGTGGCGCGACTGGGCCGAGGCGCAGGACAAGGCGAACGCAAAGGGCCAGCGTCTCCCCGGCGCGAGCAGCCGCTGGAATCGCGGCAAGGGCTTGAGCTGGGAGCCGCTGCGGCCGGAGCGCGTCTGCGAGGTGGCGTACGACCACATGCAGGGGGCCCGGTTCCGGCACGCCGCCCAGTTCGTGCGCTGGCGTGCCGACAAACAACCGCGAGACTGTCGCTACGATCAGTTGGAGGTCACGCCGGCTTACGAGTTGGCGCGCGTCTTCGGCGAGCGAGGCGGGCGGCCTTCGGGGTCGAAGCCGGCCCAGGGGTCGTAGTCCGGGTCGGGCAGCTCCTCGGCGGGACGTTCATCCTCCGGCACGTGGCGCAGGTTGACGCGAATGCGCGTCCAGGTGCTTGAACGCCCGCGCATCGAGTCGACGAGGACGTCGTCGACGGCCAGCAGCGCCGCGGCCTCCGGATAGCGCGCCTTCCAGCGTTCGAGCCCGGCGAGCGCATCGTCCTTGTCTCGAGCCTTCGCGATGGTGATCAGCGGCTGCGTCGGCTGGCGGCGGCCCGTGCCCTTGACGCGCGACGGTTGAACCCGCGGTGGTTCGCCCGGCGCCTTTTTGTATTGCGGCGGCCAGGGCGCGTCACCTTGACCCGCTGCCTCCTGCGCCGCCGACAGTTCGAGTAGCTTATCGAGCGACCCTGAGGCTTCATCGATGCCGGCTGAGGCGTCGCCGAGCTCGGCGAAACGCGCCGGCGCGGTGACCAGCGTGAACGCCCCTGGATCGCAGTCCGGCACCTCGTCCCATTCGAGTGGCATGGATACGCGAGCATCGGGCGTCGGCCGCACCGACCAGGCCGACGCGACCGTCCGGTCCTTGGCGTTCTGGTTGTAGTCGAGGAAGACGCCGTGGCGCTCCTCCTTCCACCATTTGCTGGTCGCCAGCCCTGGCGCGCGTCGCTCGACCTCTCGTGCGAGGGCCAACGCGGCCCGCCGCACCTGATCGAACGTCCAGCGCGGCTGGATGCGCACATTTACGTGGATGCCGCGCGAACCGGAGGTCTTCGGCCAGCCTCGAAGGCCGTGGTCATCGAGCACATCGCGTACCAAAAGAGCCACACGCCGCACATCGTCCCAGTCCACGCCCGGACCGGGATCGAGGTCGACACGCAGCTCGTCGGGATGATCGAGGTCGTCAGCGCGGACCGGGTGCGGGTTGAGGTCGATGCAACCGAGATTCACGATCCACAGAAGCTGCGCGGCATCACGCACGACGATCTCTAGCGCCGTCCGACCGGATGGAAAACGCAGCTCCACCGTCTCGATCCAGTCGGGGTGGTTGTCGGGCGCCCGCTTCTGGAAGAAGGGCTCCTGGTCCGCACCGTTGACGTAGCGCTTGAGCACGATCGGCCGCGCGGCGATGCCGCGCAGGGCACCCTCGGCCACGGCCAGGTAATACTTCGCCAGGTCCAGCTTCCTGTGACCTGCCTCCCGGAAGTAGACCTTGTCCGGGTTGGTGATCACGACCTCGCGCCCCGCCGCCTCGATGACTGTCTGCTTCGTCTTAGCCATGGAGACAGTCTCGTCAAAATCGGCTTCGGCGCGCAAGGCGCCGCGCTAGGCCTGGGGCGTTATCCCGCTACTGCGGACCTCACCCCTGCCCTCTCGGCGACGGCGTTACGCAGGAGAGCCCGGACTCTGCCCCTCAGGGTGATCTGCTCTTCCTTTTGAAAGAGGTAGCTGAGTCCCATGGACTGGAGGATGACCTCGCCGATGAAACCCGTGAGGTGCAACTGCACGAACAAGGAGCGAAGGAACTTAACGCTAATGCCCTTGACCTTGATGCCTTTTTCGGCCGCGACATCCAGCAGGAACTGGCCCGTCTTGTCCACGTCGCCGGTGAGCTGGTAGAAAATCCTCAGGAGGTCCTTCAGCACCTGGGAGGGGTTCATACCCATCATCTTCAGGTAGTCTCCGCCCATTGGCGCTAACTCGGGCGCAACCTGGGCCTCAGGCATCTCGAAATGAGCGGTGACGTAGGCGGCATTCGCTAACAATTCTGGATTGTGTTCTAACTGGATTCCCGTCATCTTGCGATACCACTCGGTGTGGAGCTTCTCCCGCTTCTTGACCAGGAAGATGCCGTGAGCGGCCAGAGGAGCATATGGCTTGATAGCGAAAGCCACGGTTCCGTGGTAGGCGTCCGTGAGGAGTTCCTGGACGGTGCCAAACATGGTGATCGACGCGGGGTCGCTCGCCCCTTTTCGATCGAACTCACGTTCCTGGGCCTGCTTCATTTCTCTTTGCAACTCCGCTCCGTCGCAGCCCATTCCAACCAGAGTGCGAAAGTACGGAGTCCGGTGAGTCTGCTCGTCCGGGTCCCAAACCCGTTCGTTGAAAGCGGCAAGCCAGTCCGCGCCGTACAACTTCGCGACTTCCTGGAACTGAATCGAGTATGTATCTGTGGCGGATTCAGTTAGCAACGCGAGTCTCAGCGCCTTTACGAAATCTTCGTATGGGATGGAGTCGGCAAGGCCAGGAATGAGACGAGCGAGGTCTATTTGCTCCTCGATCTGTTCGAACACCCTTGGGTCAATCATCTGACCGGGATTCTGGATGATCCCCGCACTGTAGGCGCGCAGCGTGTCCATGCCAGTTTGGGACATCCGATAGTCGACAGGACTCACCATTCTTCTCTCTCCGTTTCACGTCCCAGAGTGAGACCCTGCGGGCCTCGCATTTTGAGTCTTGCACACCCACGATGGCTGTGTCATGAAGTTTCTTCATCCCCGCGACATGCTCGGCAGATTCGAATATGGCGTCCGATCGCCCGGTGAGTGCTACCATCTCGCACATGCCGGCCTCTCTCGACCAGTCTTATGACGACTATCCGCGAATTGAGGACGCCTTCCAGGCCGCGCTCGACGAGAGCTTGAACCCGCGCGGGCCGGACTCGCTCTACGAAATCGTCGGGAAGCTTGGGTTGCCGCCCGGGGCGAGCGTGGTGGACCTTGGTTGTGGAGAGGGACGACAGTCCATAGAACTGACGAAACGCTTCGGCTTTATGTTACACGGAGTCGACCCGGTGCCACGGCACATTGAGCTGGCGAATGAGGCGCTAAGACTGAATCCGGAACTGAGGACGCATGTCCGCTTTGATCTCGGAGCGGCTGAGGCCATTCCGGCAGTCGATGCGAGCGTTGATCTGATCTGGTGCCGGGAAGTGCTCTACCACATCGTGGCGCTGGATAAGGCCTTTGCAGAGTGCCGCCGGGTCTTACGCAGTGGCGGGCGCATGCTCATTCATCACATGTTTGCCACCGATTTGCTGGAGCCGAAGGAGGCTGAGCGGATGTGGGGTCCGCTTGAAGTTGCGCCTGCGAGCGCCAACCCACAACACGTCGAAGCGGCTTTCACGGCAGCAGGCTTTCAGGTCGAAGAGTATGACGAGTTGAGCAGCGAGTGGGGAGAATACGCCGAAGAAAAGAGTGGCGCGGGCGGCCGGCGTTTAGTCCACACCGCCCGACTGCTGCGCGACCCCGAGCGCTACATCGCGAAGTTTGGGCGGGCGGCGTACGACATCATGCTAGGCGATTGTCTGTGGCACGTCTACCGAATGATCGGCAAGTTGGGCGCTCGAGTGTACGTGCTAAAGATACGCCACTGAAACGCGAGCCAGCGGTAATTGGTCGACCGCGAGGTCTAGAGTGAAGGCGAAAACGCTATGTCTTCAGAGGAGGTGACCATGAAAGCGTCGGGAACGAAGGTAGTGGGGCCGAAGGACGGCAAGGCAGGCTTCCTGGGTAGCATCGGCGTCCGCTTCATGATCGACGGCGATGAGTCGGGCGGAGGTTTCTCGCTGGTTGAACATCCGATGTCGGCGCACGCGCTCGCCGCGCCGCTGCACAAGCACGCGCGCGAAGACGAGTACAGCTACATCTTGCAAGGGCAGGTTGGCGCTCTGCTGGGCGATGAAGTTTTGGTCGGCGGCCCGGGCGATCTGATCTTCAAGCCGCGCAACCAGTGGCACACGTTCTGGAACGCGGGGGACGAACCGGCGCGGATCCTGGAGATCATCTCTCCCGCCGGCTTCGAGAAGTTCTTTGACGAACTTGTCGAACTGGGTGGAGTGGGTCAGGCAGGGCCGGAGAAGATGATGGAATTGTGCGGTCGCTACCAGCTAGAAATGGACCCCGATAGCGTGCCCGGGCTCGTCGAGCGCTTTACCCTGCGCTTTCCAGGTGAGCCGATTTAGGGAGACTCGCTGTTGACAGCAGCGCCACGGGACGCGCTACGTGATTCACCCCGGCAGCACTTAGCCTAAGAGGGCAACGCCGCTCGCACGACTTGCTCGATTGCTACGCGGGCAACCCCCATCGCTTCCGTGGTGCGCGTCGCCCGGCTCAGGATGAATGCGCCTTCGAGGCTCGCGATCAGCAAGATCGCCAACTCACGGGCGCGCGTTTCGTCGACGCCAGCCATGACGAACCGCGCGGTGCCCGCTGCAATCCAACTCTCGAATACGCCGGCCGTGGCCTCTCGCAGTGGCTCGCTGGTGCTCGCCACTTCGAGCGCGACCGTTGCGATGGGGCAGGCGTCCGCGTAGTCGCTCTGGCGCAGCACCTCGGCTGCACCGCTGAACAAGTCATGCACGCCGGTAACGACATCTGGGGCCGCGCCGATGATCGCCTCGAACAGGTCCTGGTACATCTGGCCTGACCGTCCGATGACCTCCCGTCCTAGCTGCTCCTTGCCACCCGGGAAGAAATGGTACACCGAACCGAACGGCGCCCTCGCTTCGGTGACAATCTGCTTCATTCCCGTCCCTGTGTAGCCGTAGCGCCGGAAGAGCTCCGCGGTCGTGTTCAGTATTCGGTCTTTGGTGGTTGTCTCCATTGCGCCTCCCGGGCATCTTGTGTCGCGGTCGATTCCCGTCTACTATACCCCTAGATAGATCGCTCTAGCTACCAGAAGGAGAGCCCAAATGATCGGATGGATAGCCGGCCTGCTGATCCGCCACAGCGTGCGTCGCCTGAACGAGGGCGACGTCAGCCCAATGTTAAGCAGCTACGCCAAGGACGCCGTGCTGGTCTTTCCCGGCGACCATTCATGGGGCGGCGAGTACAAAGGTATAGAGAAGATCGAAGGATTCCTGCGTCGTTGCGTCGCTGCCGGCCTCAAGTTCGAGATCCAGGAAGTCATGGTGAGCGGATGGCCGTGGAGCGCGAAGATGTGCATCCGTCTAACCGACAGCGCCACGGCCGCGGACGGGACAGTCGTGTACTCAAACCGAGCTTTGATCTATGCCCAAACCGCCTGGGGCAAGATCCGGTACCAGGAGGACTACGAGGACACGCAGAAGGTGGCGGCGTTCGACGAGTACCTCGCCAAGCACGAGCTGGCTACCGTCTGATCGGCGCGTCGTTACTCACCCACAACCTGCACTGTCCCCACCATTCCGTAGGCCTCGTGGCCCGGCAGATGGCAGACGTACAGGTACTCGCCTGGCTCGGAGAACATCACAGTCGTCACGCGCGTGGACAACGCCGGGATCGTCACTTCGGTCGGGATCGCGTCATGGACTGGTTCCGTGCCGGTGCGATGACGCTCGTGGACGTCAGCCGTCCCGACGATCCATTCGTGCTCGATCGGATCGTCGTTGCGCAAGGTTATCGTTACAGGCTCGCCGGCATTGGCGGTGATCAGTTCCGGCTGGTAATGCGAGTACTTGATCGCCACCGTCACATCATCGGCCGAGGCGTCGTCGCCGCAGCCGCTTACTACGGCTGCGACGACCACTAGCGCCAGAAGCGCGACCAAGCCTCGGTACATTGTGTTATCTCACTCCGGTAGCGCGCCTGGCGGCGATGCCTGCCGCGGCGAGGACCACCAGCCCGGCAGCCCAGAGCCAGAGGGCCGAGATGCCGTCGCTGTCCGATGTGATTTGGGGAACGATCTCGCCCGAAACGAGGTCCAGTCCGGCGTCGATACGCGACGGGTTGTTGGCGCCGCTCGCATCAATCGCGAGGTCGTATTGCAGATCTCCCGCTGAGCTGTTGACCTGTAGCTTGGTCAGCCACGCTGAGTCCGGCATCCATTCCATGCCCGCGTCGGAACGCAGGTCATCGAGCAGGAGGTCTGTCGCCTCGGCGTTGTGCGCGAGGAACATACCTTCGCCGGGCGCCGGCAGGACAGCCGGCGCATCGTCGGTGATCAGGAAGACGTCCGCTTGCACGAAGTCGTCTGCTTGCTTGCCAAGGCCGAGGATGCGCAGGGGCACCCACGGATCGTCGGTCGGCATCGTGATGTGGACGGGTGTGCCGTCGCCGAGTTGCTGTCCGCGTTCGGCCGCTGCTTCGCCGTCGAACACGGCGGCGAGGAAGATCGGGCTGCGCTGGGCGTAGAAGTCCAGCACTTCGGGCGCGTCCGGCGAAAGGCGGAAATCGTGCTCTTGCGCCCAGACGGCGACATCGGGTCCGCCGCCCTTCAGCACGGTAAGGTCGAGCGCGTCGATGCGCACTTCGAGAATCACCTCGGCGCGCGACGCATCGGCGGCCGTCCCACCAGCCGCGAACGCTAATTCGGCGACCGGCGGTTGCGTCTCGATCTGGAGCCGTTGGAGGGTCCAGTCACCGCCGCGCTCGACTTTCGTGGGGACGTCTGGCAGCGGGATCAGAGCGCCGAACTCGCCGCCGCCACCCTGGAACTCGAAGGCGGTGACGTAGTGCTCGACACCATCATGGTAGGCGGCCAGCGTCGTGGTCCGCCCGAGGTTGACCGCTCCGTTAGAGCCGATCAGGCCGGCGCAGGCATCGGCGGAACTTGCACCTCCGCTCAACGGTAGAGCCGCAGTGGCGGCGAAAATGGCGATTGCAGCGACGAGTATTCGCATTACGTCCTCCTTGAAGCGTTTCGTACTCCCTAGACGGACGTAAGCCCGGTTAAGTTCCCCTCGTCAATGCAGCTTCTCGCCCCGGGATAGCATCGCCAGGAGTTCTCGCATGCGTTTTTCGCGCGTCTCCGGACGTTTCGCAGTCTGCAGCCGGTAGGCGATCGCGTACTTGTTGGACTTGTTGAGGCCGTCGAAAAACGCTTGCGCTTTCCAGTCCTTCTTCAGCGCCGCCAAGAAATCGTCCGGCAGCGTGGATGCGCTCGGCGAATCGTATGCGCGGTCCCAGCGGCCGTCCGCCCGGGCGGCTTCCACCTGCGCAAGGCCGGCATGCTTCATTCGCTCTTCGCGGATCAGCCGCTCGGCGTGGCGAGTGTTGATTCGGGACCAGCCGCTCCGCGGACGACGCGGCGTGAACTTCTGTAGCCAGGAGTCGCCGTCGGCACTCTTTTTCTGACCGTCGATCCAGCCGTACGCGAGCGCCTCATCGAGAGCTTCGGCGTAGGTGATGGACGGTTGGGCTGTGCCCTTCTTGAACAGGCGCATCCAGATGCCGACGGAATCGGCGTGGTTTTTCGCGAGCCAGCGCGACCAGGCGGCAGGCCCCTTGAAGGGAATGGTTGGGAGATCGGCGGCGGTCATGGTCAGATCCAACCTTCAGTTCAACGATGGTCTCCTCGCTTTCGGGCTTCCTGGACGAGACGTTGCTTAACGGTTCCTCCCTCCGGAGTCTTGAGGTAGACTTCGCGGGCGTATGCCTCCGAACGGGTGGCAAACTCCTCGGTATAGAGCAGGAAAAAGGGGGCGCCGACCTTTCGTCGAACGTACGCCACCGGCGTTGTGCTCTGGAGCCTCTTGTCGACGTTGGCGGCTATACCGGTGTAAAGGTCGCCGTCTTTGCCACTGAGTAAAACGTACAGGATGTACATCCGAATGCGGCTATTGATGGCGGAGGGGGTGGGATTCGAACCCACGAGGGAGCTTACGCCCCCTACCCACTTAGCAGGCGGGCGCACTAGGCCACTATGCGACCCCTCCGCGTGAGCAGAACGGAATCCAGTATAACGGATAGCGGTGGGCGTAAAGCGTCCGTCGGCTAGCCGCTGGAGCTGGCGACTTCTTTGAGCTCGATCGGCTCGAAGATGCGCTTCTTGAGCGCCTCGCGCGGCGGGTCGATGTAGACGGCGGACCAGCCGCAGGACTGCTCACAGAGACGGCAGCCGGTGCACTTCTTCTCGATCACCCTGGCGACACCGAAGAAGTCGCCGACGCGGCCGCCGCTGAGGTCCAGTTCGAGCGCGTCGAAGGGACAGACGTTGATGCACAGTTCGCAGCCGGAGCCGATGCAGTTGTCGTCGATGACGATTGCCTTCGGCCACTCGCGGCGCGGGAAGCCTTTGCCGATGTCGCCGAACTCGTCGGCGATGCACTCGACCGGGCAGACGACGCCGCAAGCGCCACAATCGATGCACAGCTCAGGGTCGATGATGTGCATGCCGTTGCGGACGCCGGTGATGGCGTCCGTCGGGCAGCGCTTGGTACAGGCGGTACAGCCGATGCAGGTCTCGTGGATTTTGTATGACATATCTCAGCTACCAGTATATGGGGGGTATCGCGCGGCATCAACCGAAGGGCCGCCCACGCATGGGCGCTATGCCGGGAGCAGTTTCTTCTCGCGCAGCACACCCTCTAGCACGGCGCCGATCTCGGCCGGCGAATCGGAGATCGTAGCGCCGGCCTTCTTCAGTGCGTCCTTCTTAGCCTGCGCGGTGCCCGCCGCGCCGACGATGATCGCGCCCGCGTGGCCCATGCGGCGGCCAGGAGGGGCGGTCGCACCTGCGATGAAGGCGACGACCGGCTTCGTCATCTCGGCGGCGATGAACTCGGCGGACTCCTGTTCGGCCACGCCACCGATCTCGCCGATGAGGACGACGGCGTCCGTGTCCGGGTCGTCGTTGAACATGCGCAGCGCCTCGACCTGGCTCGTGCCGATCACGGGGTCACCGCCGACGCCGACGCAGGTGCTCTGGCCGATGCCGCGCGCGGAGAGCTGGGCAACCGCCTCGTAGACAAGGGTGCCGGAGCGGGAGATGACGCCGACGCGACCGGGCGCGAAGACATGCCCGGGCATGATGCCGACACGCGCCTCACCGGGCGTGATGACGCCGGGACAGTTGGGGCCGATGAGCGTGAGGGGCGACCCGCGGAGAAAGCGCTTCACCCGCACCATGTCCATCGTCGGCACGCCTTCTGTGATGCAGATGATGACCGGCACCTCGGCGTATGCGGCCTCCAGGACGGCGTCCGCGGCGAACGGGGCGGGCACGAAGATCAGCGCGACATTGGCGTCGGTCTTTGCGACAGCGAGGGCGACCGTGTCGAACACGGGCACACCTTCCGCTTGTTCGCCGCCGCGCCCAGGAGTCACTCCAGCGACGACGGTGGTGCCGTACTCGATGCAGCGTTTCGTCTGGAACCCACCCTCCTTGCCGGTGATGCCCTGGACGAGCAGTCGCGTTTGCTTTCCTACGAGGATCGACATGCGTTCTCCTGTTCTGTCATTTCGTTCCGAGCCTTGCTCGCCGGCTGGCTGGCGCGAGTTGTCCGGCGTGCCAAGAGGTGTGGTTGCTGACACGGTCGATGAAGTCTAGCAGCGGGATTTGGTCGCTGCCAGCGACGGTGACCGTGTTGTCGAGGTCCTCGCGCTTGAACTCCTCCAGTGTATCGAGGGTGTGATGTCGGCCTTCCAGGAAGAGGTCGACGAGATGTGTGGGGGTCGCGTCGGCGAGCGCGCTGACCTTCGCCGAGTTCCAAGTTTCGACGTCGTTGATCGCGGCGAGCGCCTGCGGATCCGCCTCTCCGGCGGCTGAAGCGAACCGAATGCGGATGCGCTCTTCGTTCGAGGCGATGTGCGCGAGGACGCTCTTGTACGTCCAGCCTTCGCCCTCACCATATGCCGCGTCGTTCCAGGCGTGATCGGCGACCGAATAGACCGCGCGCAGGAAGCCGTCCTGGGCGCGGACAAACGCGCGCAAGCGGTCCTCGATCTCGGGCAGGAAGGTGGGGTCGCGCGGCGTCCAGTCGATGGCCATCGCGCGGCGGATGTCGTCGGTGTGCTGGCGGTCGTGGTAGCCGTACCAGAGCCAGTCCTCGACCTTCAGCTCGTACTCGGGGCCCATCGGCACGGGGAATTCGAGGATATCGACGTGGCGGTGGTCGAGGCGGAGCGTCGTCTCGATGCGCGCGTCGTGGGCCTCGAAGAGCATCTGGCGGAGGTCCTCGTGGGTCCAGCGGCGCCGCTCCTCGATCATCGCCTGGTTGCGGGCGCGGACGTCGAAGAAGCGGGAGGTGTCGGCGATGAACTGCTCGTTGAGGACGCCGGCGTAGATCAGACCAGCGCCGGACGGCGAGAGGTCGCCGACGAGGTGGGCGATCAGATCCTTGACCGTCCACTCGCTGTAGGGGACGCCGCGGTCCCAGTCCGCAGGCGAGAGGGCGTCGACGGCACGCAGCAGTTCTCGGTGTGCATGCTGGAGGTCGACCACGGCGTGCTGGGCGGTCGGCAGGGTCATGCGGGGTAGTGGATAGTGGATAGTGGACAGTGGACAGTGGTCATCGGGGCGTATGATACGGCGCTCGTAGCGTGAGGGGAAAGCGCGGCGCTAGTGCCCGGCGCTGCGCCTGCGAATCGATAGCCATGCACCAACGCCAACCAGCGGCAGGATGAGCACCACTCCAACGAGGTACCAAGCGACGCCCTTGCCATCGTCTGGAGCGATCGCGCCGGGGGCGCCGCCATTGTTGCCGGTATGGGCAATGACCTTCTGGAGTACCACATCCGGGTTGTCGATCAATGCGCCGTAGCTCAAGCAATATCCCGACATATAGCCGCCGGAGACACTCTGAAAGAACTGAGGCTGCGTGCCCCCCGACACGTACGCGCCGGCAGAGCAGTCTGTTAGTTCCGACGGATCGACGTCCTTGTCCGGGTTCACAACCAGGATCACTGGCGGCCCGCTACCTTTGTAGTACCGATCCACCGCGAATCGCACGTCTCCAACAGTTTCGACAGTATCGATGGCTCCAGTTACGACGACATCAGCGCTGTCTACGAGACGTTCCACGGTCGTCGCCGAGCAGGTGCAAGCTGACGCTGGCGCGGCGCTCGTGTACAGTACTCCGACCATTGCGCTGACAATCAACGCGATCGAACTAAGCCGACTCATGGCTGTCACTCTGGATAACGTGACGAAAGCCATCGCTATTTTGGTTCCACCGCGCTAGTGGCCAGCGCTGCGCCTGCGAAGGAACGCGGGAACCAGCAGCGTGGCGAGCGGGATGATAAGCGCGAGCGGGAGGACGACGGCCCAGGGGGTGTCCTTTTCTTCGGCATGGTCTGCTAGCCAGGCCTCCGCCGTCCGGTCATCGGAAGCGCCCCCGCCGGCTGGAAAGGTGTTGAAGCTGGGCGGCGATCTGTGCGTGAAGGCTGAGTCAAATGCCAGCACGTAAGACCGGCCATTTATGAGCTGTGATTCGCAGTCAGAGCGACCGCTGTATGTCAATTCGAGCGTTTCCGGTGACGTTCCTTTAATGGCCCGTCGGATGCCGAAATCCCAGATCGTCGAACCATCCGGGCCGGGGCGCTCACCTGTGACTTCTCCGATGACGACAAGATCGGAGTCCAGAAGGGCGTTGTAACCCGTCTCGGGAAAGCACGCGAGAGCCGTGCGCGGCGTAAAGGACGTTACCGCGAGCAACGCGAAGATGAACGGCAACGGCAACAGGCGTCGCATCACGGGAATATGATACCGCCCGCCGCGCTAATGCCCGCCGCTGCGCTTACGCAAGAACGTGGGGAGCAGCAGCGTGGCCAGCGGGATGGCGAAGGCGAGCGGGAGGACGACGGCCCAAGGAGTGTCCTTCTCGTGGTCGGAGTCGGCTTGGGCGACGTCGGTTCCTGTCCAGAGTTCGACTCGATCGCTGATGACAGCGACGGCGGGGTCTGTTGGCGAGGCCAGTTCGGGCACTCGTACGGGGGTGCCGCCGTTCGTGGCGGCTATGAGGGCATTGTAGGCGTCCTGGTAGGGATTCGTGTAGCCTTCCGGCGGCGCTTCGAACACCAGTGGATAGGACCCGCAGCCAAGCGCACTGTAAGTCGAAGGGTCGGTCTCTGACTGAATCAGAGAAAGGAGATAGGGGTCGCCCTCTTCGCCCGTGAGCGAGTACGAACAGTCGGCGCCGAGATTGTCGTAAGTGCCGGAGTTCTCGTGATAGGGAGGCAGCCACGTTTGGTCGAGGACGATTTCGGCAGGAGGGTCGCCCCAGTAGGCGATCTCGGGGGGGATCCGCATGTTCTCCACGCTGACCCCTTCAGGAGCCGCAATGATCCCTTCGACAACGACGAAGTCACTCCATTCTTCCAGGTCGCGACGAATCTGGTCAGGGTCCGTGATGAACGCACACGAACAGGCCGCAGCCGGCGCGGCTGAAGAGTAGAGCACGCCGACAGAGACAACGAGAGACAGGGCGACCACCGTAATTTTCCGGATCATGCCTTCGCTATGTTAACGCGGCGAGGATGCGATTGGTTCCCGAGACGCGGCAGGCCGGCGGTGGCCTCCGGCGCTAGCCGGCGGCTTCGACGGCCGCGCGGGCCGCTTCGCCCAGATCGTTGGCGCGGATCAGGGTGAGGCCGGACTCGGCGAGCAGGCGCTCGCCTTCTTCGACGTTGGTGCCGACGAGGCGGGCGACGACGGGCACGCGGACGTCCATCTGCTTGTGGGCGTCGATGATGCCCTGGGCGATGATGTCGACGCGGGCCATGCCGCCGAAGATGTTGATCAGGATCGCCCTCACGTCCGGGTCGTCCATGATGATCCGGAACGAGGCGATCACGCGCTCCGGGTCGTTGACGGTGCCGATGTCGAGGAAGTTCGCAGGATCGCCGCCCGCGAGCTTGATCGCGTCCATCGTCGCCATCGCCAGGCCAGCGCCGTTGACGACGCAGCCGATGTTGCCGTCGAGCTTGATGTACGTGCCGATGCCCGACTCCTGGGCGCGCACTTCGAGCGGATCCTCCTCGTCGAGGTCACGCAGCTCGGCGATGTCCTTGTGGCGGAACAGGGCGTTGTCGTCGAAGTTGAACTTGGCGTCGGCGGCGAGGACGCGGCCGTCCTTCGTGACGACCAGCGGGTTGACCTCGGCGAGCGAGCAGTCGTTCTCGTCGAACGCCTTGTAGAGGCCGGCGATGAGCGTCGCCGCCGGGCGCATGAGGTCGCCACCGAGCCCGATCTCCATCGCCAGACCGCGGCCCTGAAACGGCTGGAAACCGACAGTGGGGTCGACCGGCGTCTTCTTGATCGCGTCCGGGTTCTTCGCCGCGACTTCCTCGATCTCGACTCCGCCCTCGGCCGAAGCCATGACCAGCGGCAGGCCGATCGAGTTGTCGATGACGATGCCAAGGTACAGTTCACGGTCGATCTCGATCTGCTCTTCGACGAGGACGCGCTTCACGAGCTGGCCTCCCGGACCGGTCTGGTGCGTGACGAGCTGCATGCCGATGATCTGGCCGGCGGCTTCGCGCGCCTCGTCGGCGTCCTTCGCGAGCTTGATGCCGCCGCCCTTGCCGCGGCCACCGGCCTGGATCTGCGCCTTGACAACGACAGGGACGCCTAGGTCCTTAGCGATGGCGGCTGCTTCATCGGCAGTGGTGGCGACGCGGCCTTTCGGAACCGGCACGCCGTAGCGCGCGAGCAGTTCCTTGGCCTGGTATTCGTGGACCTTCACTCGCTAGTCCGGCACTTCGTAGTAGTTGGTATTGAGGGGCTCCTGGCTGGTGCACTGGATCAGCTTGGGGTCTTCGCTGACGATCCAGATGTTGCAGGAGATGTCCTGGCCACCCATGGGCGGGTCGATGGCGTAGATGCCGTGGCCGGGGCAGAAGACCAGGCCCTCGCTGAAGTTGTAGAGGCAGTCTTCGGGGACGACCGTCTGGCCGTTGAACTGGGCCGCGAACGCATCATCGACCTGTGGCGCCGGGATTCCTTCGTCTGACGCGGGCGGCGGCGTCTGCTGGCCGGGCGCGGTCGGTCCTGGGGTCTCGTCGCCAGGCGAGCCGGAAGGGGCTTCGGTCTTGTGGTCGTCGGTAGGGTCGGGCGCCGGAGAGGCTGTGATCGGCCCACCGTTTGGAGAAATCGTCGGCGTGGCGTCGGCGTCCGAGGGGGTTGCACCGTCGTCGTCGCCGCAAGCGACAACGGACAAGGCCAGCACGAGTGTGGCAAGACAGACTGACGCGAGGCGGAGCATCGACCTCAGTTTAGTGGCGAGGAATCGGCCAAACAAGAATGGCGCGCGCTAGCTGCGCGTGGTCATCCGATAGGCGGCATCCCGGACGCCACCTCCGCGACCCGAGACTCGCACCTCGATCGCATTCGCGTCACGCAGGACGTCTCGGGCGCGCAATGCTTCCGGGACGCTCCGTGTGTGGACGCCGACCACCGATTGGCCCGGGTACTCTTCATGGAAGGTGAGTTCCCACGTGTCGCTGGCCTGGATCGGCCAGAACATTGCCACCAACCCGACGATGATGCCGACGGCGAGCGCCATGAGGGCGCCAGCGCCAAGTGTGTTGCCGACCGTCACGTCCCTGTCGATGAATATGCCGATCACGAGGGCTGCGACGACGGTGCCAAGCACAAAGCCGGCGACGGTGCCAATTGCGGCCCACGCACCGACAAGGCCGGCCCAGCGCCCCATCAAGCGTGCGTCGGCGCGGGATGTCTCCACCATTTCCGCGGCGAGGTCGGGGCCGGGCCCGTGCAACGAAGTCGTCTCACCGTCGAAACCGGCGCGGCCGAGCGCCTCGATAGCGTGGCGAGCGGCAGAGAGGTCGTCGAACGCTGCCAGCACGTTGATCGGGGCGAGACGCTGCTGGAGCACCTGCGGCCCCTGCGAAGCGGGGCGTTCATAGGTCGCGTTTCTCATCGGAGACTCCTTTCGCTGCCCCGATTGTCGTTCGCAGGCAATTGCGAAGGGGTAAAGGCGTACGAAGCGTAGGTGTCGGATACGTAGCACGAGTTGCCACGCCTGCGCCTGAGGGCGCCGATAATGGCCGGGGGTCAGCTACGAGGCAGACGCGGGCGCGCTAACGGAAGCCTTCACGAATTCACCGATGCGCTCGATGGCGGCAGTGCCCTCGGGAAGCATCGGCGCGAAGAACTGGAAGACGTGGATCATCTCGTCCCAGACTTCGAGCGTGGCGTCGACTCCAGCGGCTGTTGCGCGCTCGGCGAACCGCTTTGCGTCATCGAGGAGGATCTCGTGGTCGCCAACCTGGATGAGCATGGGAGGCAGCCCGGCGAGATCGGCGTAGAGCGGGGAAAGGTAGGGGTTGCGCACATCCTGGCCGGGGCAGTATGCCTCGCGCACCTTCTCGATGCCGTCCGGGTCGAGCATCGGTTCGACATCGCGTCGGGTCTTGACGGAGTCGCCGGTTGCTTCCATGTCTGTGGCAGGGGAGAGCGCAACCGCTGCTGCGGGGAGCGGCAGGCCCTCGTCGCGCAGGCGGACAAGAGTGGCGAGGGTGAGGTTGCCGCCCGCGGAGTCGCCGGCGATGACGAGCCGCTCCGGGTCGACGCCCTGGTCGAGTAGCCAGCGGTAGGCCGTGAGACAATCGTCGAAGCCCGCCGGGAAGGGGTGTTCGGGCGCCAGGCGATAGTCGATTGAGAATGCTCGCGCGTCAGCTGCCTTACAGATGTTGGCGACCATACGGGCGTGTGTGTTAACCGAGCCGACCGTCCAGCCGCCACCGTGGATGTAGAAGATGGTGGTGTCGCCGGAGACGCCCGGCGGGGTGATCCACTCGCCGGAGACGCCATTCGCATCCGCCTTCTCGCGCTTGATGTCGGCGTCGATCGGATAAATGCTGGCGATCTGCTCGAAAGCCGCGCGGGCTTGTTCGAACGTCATTCCGTCGCGAATGGGTCGCGCCTTAAGCATCTGGATAATGTTCTGAAGCTGGGGACTTGCCACTTGCGCACCTACCTTCTGTGAATGGCACCAATCGTCCCCGAAGCGGGGCGGCTTGTCAACGCTCAGCCGGTAGCGATCCGTCGTTCAGAAACGAGCGGATGAGGTCCGCGAAGGGCTGCGGCGCGAGGCAGGGGAGTGAATGGCCGGTATCGCGGAAGACGTGGAGGCGGCCGTCCGGCAGCGCGGCAACCATGCGCGAGGCGATCTCGTCATCCAGGATGGGGCTGTTTTCGCCGCGCGCGACGAGCGTCGGACACTTGACGCGCGTGAGGGAGTCCCAGAGGAAGCCGATCTCGGGGATCGCGGCCTTGGTGGTGACGTCGGCCAGGCGGCGGTCGTAACGGTTGGAGTAGAGTCCGTCGTCACCCTGGACGAGCGAGTTCTGGATCAGGCGCTCGATCGAGGGCTTGTCGAGCGACTGCCACTGCTCACGGTAGAAGGCCCGGGCGTCATCGAGCGAGAAACTGCTCGGCGGCCGCTCGGCTTTGGAAGTCATGTCCTGCTTAAGGCCGACAGCGCCGACGCGGGCCATCTGAGGGCCCATGTCGACGAGCGCGAGGTGCTTCAAACGGAGCGAGTTCTCGCGGGCATAGGCCATAGACGTCCGGGAGCCAAGCGAGAGCCCGACGAGATCGAAGCGCTCCAGGCCCACGGCGTCCACGAAGCCGGCCAGGTCGGAGGCCAGCGCCCAGACGAGGTAGCCGCCGGGCGCCTGCTCACTCTCGCCGTGGCCACGCTGATCCAGCGCGAAAATGTGGAATTCGTCGAGGAGGCGGTTCGCGCAGTCTTGCCAGTAGTACGCGTAGTCCCGCAGACCGTGCATCAGGACGAGAGGCCGCGCGCCAGCGCCCTTCCACTCGAAATAATGGAGGCGCAGGCCGTTGACCTTGACCTCGCCTTCAGACGGCTGGACGAGGGTCATCCCTACTCCACGGGCTCCATCTCGTGGCTGTGCGTATGGTCGTGGTCTGGGCCGTGCTCGTGATGGTGGTCTGGGTCCTCGTGGTAGAACTGGAAGAGGACGCCACCGGAGTCCTTCGGGTGGATGAAGGTTTCGACCCAGCCGTGGGAGTCACTGACGCCGCCCCATGGCTCGATCCCGAAGCCCTCAATTGCCGTCGCCGCTTTCCGCGCATCCTCGACTTCGAAGGTGACATGGTGTAGCCCGGCGCCCTTTTCCTGGAGGAACTTGTGCAGGTACGACTTCTCGTCGTAGGGCTCGAGCAGTTCGAAGTGGCCGGTGCCACCGGGCACACGCAGGCCGACGCCGCGGAAGCCAACCTCTGGGTTCTCGAAGCGGCCTTCGACAGTCATGCCCATGAGCTGGGTGAGCATCGGCAGAGCGTCATCGAGGTGATAGACGACCCAGCAAACGTGGTCCAGGCGCTTGATTCCCATTGTCTTGCTGTCCATGCGGATTTCCTTCCGGTTGTTCAGGCGATCGCTCACGAAGTCATGCCTGAGGGCAGCGTCATCATAAGCCGTGACGTACTTGTCGTCACCTGATGCGCGCCTTAGGATGCTCGCATGACGATAACGAATCCCACGACCGGCTTCGACCGAAAGGAAGCCGTGCTGATCTTCAACCCGGCCGCGCACAATACGCCGATTCTGAGGCGCCGGCGCGAGGCCGAAGAGTGGCTGCGGGAGACAGGCTGGCGCTTCCGCTGGGAACAGACGTCGGGTGGCGGGCAGGCCACTCACATCGCCGCGCGCGCGGCCGCGGAAGGCGTGCCGCTGGTGATCGTCTGCGGCGGCGACGGAACGCTGAACGAAGCGGCGAACGGACTCGCCGGCAGTGACACCGCGCTCGGCATGATGCCCGGGGGCACGAGCAACATCTGGGCGCGCGAGATGCAAATCAGCCGCAGCCCCCTGGAGGCGGTTCAACTCATGGCAACGGGTGAACGGCGGCTAATCGACCTCGGCAAGGCCGGCGATCGTTACTTTGTGCTCTTCGCCGGGTACGGAATCGACGCGCAAATCACGCGAAACGTCTCGCTGGGCGTGAAGCAACGGTTGGGCGCTGCGGCTTATGGCATCTCCGCTTTTCGCGAAGCCTTACGCTGGCGCTCACGGCCGATGACGGTGCGGATCGACGGCGCGCAGCAGCGGTTGAGCGTGCTGATGGCGTTCGCCGGGAACACGCGGCTCTACGCCGGCCTGACGAAGATCACGCCGATGGCGATTGCCGACGACGGCCTGCTGGACGTCTGCATCTACCAGGGACGAGGGAAGCGGGACATCGCGCTGCACGTCACGCGCACTTTGCTTCAAATGCATCGCAAGTCTGACTACGTGATCTACAAACGGGCGCGGAAGCTGGAGTTCGATTGGGACGAGCCCCTGCCCGTGCAAGTGGATGGCGACCCACTGGGCTACTGCCCGCATGAAGTGACTGTTGCGCCCGCGGCGCTCTGGGTTGTGGTTCCGGCCGGGCTCAAGTCGCCTCTGTTTTCGGGCCGGGCGCAGCCTCCAGCACCTGAACTGAGCCTGACTCAACCGCAAACTGGCTAGCTCCCGCCAGAAACGACCGCGGGAAGCGATCCCAGTCCGTGCCCGTCACTACCATCTGATCGACGTCGCCCAACGTACCGAGCACCGAATCGCGCCGCGCCGCGTCCATCTCGGAGAGGATGTCGTCCAGCAGGAGGAGCGGCGGGTCGCCACGCCGGTCGCGCAGAAACCGAGCTTCGGCCAGCCGCAACGCGAGCGCAATCGTGCGCTGCTGGGCGCGCGATGCGAAGCCGTCTGCCGCCATGTCGTCCAGTGTGAACGCAACGTCGTCGCGGTGCGGGCCGTTCAAGGTCATGCCGGCGGCGACGTCGCGGCTCAATGTCGCGGCTAAGGCGTGCTCGTAGGCTTCGGTTATCGCCGCTTCATCAGCAGTAGCAAGGTCGAGACGCAGTGGAATGAGTCGCGGCCGATATTCGACGAGGAGGCGCTCGCTTGGCGCGAGGCGCGCATGGGCTTCGCGGGCGATGGCGGCGATGGCGGCGAGGGAACGTGCGCGGCGGTGGAACAGGACGGCGCCGTCCTTCGCCAGCTCGCCGTCCCAGTACGGCAGTTCGTCGCGGCTCGCTGAGGCCTCACGGATGCGCTTGAGCAGGTGGTTGCGCTGCGTGAGGACGCGCTCGAAGCGTGAGCGCGCCGTGGCGTACGCGTGATCGACCTGGGAGAGCGTTATGTCGAGATAGCGCCGGCGGTCCGACGGTGAGCCCGAGATCAGCTCGAGGTCGTCGGCAGTGAACAGGACTGCGGTCAGGCGGCCGACAGCGTCGGACAGACGCTTGGGGACGCCGTTGATCTTCGTGGTCTTGGTGCCGATAGGGCCTTTCGGACCCCCGCGCGCCGTTACCGTCACCTCGACTTTGAGCGGACCATCGGCTGTCTCCGCCTGGCCCACGACGCGGGCCGCCGGAAGAACCTCATCGAGCACGTCGCGGCGGATAACCTGGGCGTCGTAGTCTGCGCGGGCGGCGCGCATGGTAGCCAGCATGTAGATCGCCTCGAGGATGTTGCTCTTGCCCTGCGCGTTAGCGCCCACGAAGACCCCAGTACTGTGCGGCAGGTCAATCTCCAGGCGCTCGATGTTGCGGTAATTGGTGACCTGCAGATGGGTCAATCGCATACACGGAGTATACGATTGCGCGTCGTTCCCGCCGGTCAGCGGGCGGCGCTTGATCGGCGGCGGGCCGCGTGAAGAGGCGACTTGAGGTCGGCGTCGCGGACGGGGCGGTCGGATTTGCCGGGGATGACTACGCAGAAGGCGCTACCGCCGTTCGGGGCGGGCTCGACCCAGATGCGGCCGCTGTGCAGCTCGACGATGGACTTGGCAATGGCCAGTCCAAGGCCGAGGCCGTTGCGGTCACCACGGTAGAAGGGTTCGAAGATACGCTCGCGGTCCGCGGTGGCGACGCCGGGGCCGGAATCGGAAACACAAATCATGGTGTCGCCCGCCGAAAGCGTCCGGCTGCCGACCCAGATGTGACCAGCCGGCGGGCTGTAGCGCTGCGCGTTTGAGAGCAGGTTGATCAAAACCTGCTCGAACCGCAGGCGGTCGACCAGGACCTGCGCGTCCGGGTCCGTGAGTTCGAGATCGAATGATTGATGCTTGGCTGCAAAAAGCGGCTGGACGACGGAGATGGCGCCGGAAAGAATGTCCTTTAGCGGAGCGTAGTCCAGCTCAAGCCGCGGTTGGAAATCGTCGTCGCGGGAAACGTTGACTAGGTCTGACACCAAGCTGCTGAGCCTGGAAGAGCCTTTGACGATGCTCCGAACAAGCTTGCCGCGTGTGCTGTTTGGGTCGCGCGTCTCTTCCTCCTCCAGGAGCATCTCGGCACCCATCATGATGCTGGTGAGAGGCGTGCGCAACTCGTGCGAGACGGTGGTGAGGAAATCACTCTTCATGCGGTTCAGCTCCTGGAAGTGTTCGGCGTGCGCCCGCTGGCCTTCATAGAGGCGGCAGTTGTCCAACGCAAGGCCCAGGACGACGCCGAGCGCGGCGAGCAGGCGCCGATCGGTCACCTGAGTATTGCCGCGGCCGGCGCAAAGCGCGAGTACACCCTCGACGACGTCGCGGCTCACCAGCGGAACGTATATCACCCTATCGCGGCCGAAGGACGCGAACCAGGGGTCTTCCGCGGCGTCTCCGAAGACTGGAGAGCGTTCGCGAAGATGCCCCGCGCCGTCGCCGTTCGTCACCTGTTCCGGGGCGATATCGACCCAGGCCTCGGGCATGCCCCGCGCTGCCATCGGCCGGATCGTCTCGCCGTCATCCTCTAGCCAGCCGATGACAGCGGCGTGGACGTCGAGCCAGTCGTAAACCAGCCCGGCGCTGGCCGCGCAGGCCGCATCGAAGTCGTGGATCTTTGCGAGCTCGAAACCGAGCTGTTGCGGGTAGTAGTAGCGCCGGTGCATGCGGATCTCCCAGCGCGACGCAATTTCGATTGCGACGAACGCGGCAACGGCGGCCGGGATGATCACGAACGTGAGGTCGAGGATGGATAGATCGAGTGCGAAATAGTAGAACGCGAGGAGCAGGAAGACAGCCCAGGCGATGCCCGCCTGAGCCCAATGCTTGGCTGACCCGATCTGACGGATCGGGTCTTGGGTGATGTCGTTCATTCCAGGGTGTACCCGGAATAAGAGATGGGCGGCGCATGGGCGCAGTTACACGCACGGGGCGTTTGTGCGGACAAGAAACAGCGCTCTTGAGTCGAAAGCTCGCGGGGGTGCGGCGATGAGACCCGAAGAGCGCTAAAGCGCTTCAGCGGTTGCGGCCCCGCTAAAGCAACTTGATTATCCTGAAATATTAATGTAGTTGTCAAGGTAAATTAATGTCACAAACGTATCAAAGCGGTATGTGGAATTGTGGATTACTAGGTTTAGAATCTTAATTAACCTGTGAAAAGTTGCCACACGTGGGTCGACGGGCAGCGCTCCCGTGTGCCTTGAAGCACCGCGACCAGGCGGGTGATCCTGCTCAGGACCGCAGGCTACGCAGCCACGAACTTGTAGCCGACGCCGCGCTCGCTAACGATCTCGCCGATGACCTGTGGGTCGCCTTCCAGCTTCTGGCGGAGGCGGCGGATGTAGACCTTGAGGTAATCGATCTCGTCCGTGTACTCACGGCCCCAGACCTTGGCGAGGAGCGTCTGGTGCGGGAGGACGCGGCCGGCATTGCGGCTGAGGTGGTAGAGAAGCGAGTACTCGGTCGGCGTCAGTCGCACGATGGCGCCGTTGACGGTGACTGTGCGGCTCGCGAAGTCGATCCGCAGTCCGCCGGACTCAAACGACTCGCCGACGGCGGGAAGCTGGCTCTGGTAGCGGCGGATCACAGCCCGCACGCGAGCGAGGAGCTCAAGATGGCTGAATGGCTTGGTGATGTAGTCATCGGCGCCCATCTCGAGGCCGCGAACCTTGTCGACCTCGGAGTCGCGCGCAGTGAGCATGACTATCGGGACGTCCGAGAACTGACGGACTTCCTGGCAAATCTGGAAGCCGTCCATGCCGGGCAGCACAACATCGAGGAGCACGAAATCGGGCTTCTCGCGCTCGATCATCGCGAGCGCCTCCTCGCCGTTCGTGGCGGATTTGACCTCAGCTTCGGGCCAGCGCAGCGTGAAACAGAGGTTCACCACCTCTACAACATCTGGATCGTCTTCAACAACGAGTATCTTCATATGGCCTTTGCCTTTCAGGTGTTCCCAGAAAGGTAGACTGCCCAAGTTAGCCTTGCGTTACAGCGCGGTGGAGAAAAGGTGAAGGCAGGACGCGGTCAGATAGCGTCCAGAATGAGTAAAGGCAAACCAACCGGAGCTTGCGGCAATGACCGATGTTGAACGCTATTCGACGCGCACTGACAGGCTCACGCCGAGAGCGCGAAATCGATCCGCCCACTCGCGGGCTTCGGTATCGCCCTGGTTGGCGCGCTCACGATACGCTGGATAAATCTGCTGAAGTACCTTCCAGTAGAGGTTCTGCACGCGAGACACGTCCACGCTGAATGGCAAGCGCTTGATCGTCTCCGAGACGGCTTCAAGCGACGTTAGCAGATCTCGGGAGTCTGGGGTCTCAGCGAATCTCCGGGCGATCGCTTCAGCGGCTTGTTCAGCGCAATAGGCGATCCCGGCGCGGTCCATCTCGATCTTCCAGGTCGCAGCGTCTTCGAGAAGGGCCGCGATCCGCTCAGGGCCCGGCCGTTCCTCGCGGACGGCATCGCGTAGGTTGCTGTTGATCACGAGCTGCGAGGTGGCGCCGAAGGCGGCCGGCATCGGATAGCCAACGTCCGTCAAAAAGCGCATCAGCGGCGCGTGGTGGTCGAAGATCTGGCGGTGGGACGCCTCCATCTCCGCCATTGTGGCACCCAGGATGCTCTGCAGGACGTTCCGCTGCTCGTCCCTGAAGAGGGAGCGGAGCGAGTAGGTGAGGTCCCCGAAGTGTTTGTCGAGAATGCGCAGGACCTCCGGCAGGTCGGCGCGCTGGAAGGCACGGATCGCCTCGTTAAGCTCGCCGAACGCGTCGTCACCGTCGTAAGGGCGGACACCCGCGGAGATGTTGTGGTCGCCGAAATGGAGTACGCCGAAGCTGAGGACATCAGAGGCATCCGTGATCACTGAACGGACGCGGGCGCGGCCGACGGCCATCTGGGCGGCACCTTCGGACTGCTGGATGCGGTCTTCGGCCTGGACCTCGTAGCAGTAGATGCGGGTGCTATCAGCATAGTCCTCGAACAGCGAGCTGACGGCATAATGAGCAGCGACCTTCGGCAAGTCCACCATCGCCGTGCGTACGAACTTCTCGTAGATCACACGGCCGTCGCCGTGCTCCGGGATGTTGCTCTTTGCTTCCGCGAGCATCTCGAGGAAGTGCTCCTCGATGCCATCGCCAAACACTTCCTGGCCGAGTTGTACGGCGCGGCCGGCGTACTGAATGACCTGGGTGGTCTCGATACCGGAAAGCTCATCGAAGAACCAGCCGCAACTCGTGAACATGAGCATCGCGTGGCGCTGCAATTCGAGCAGTTTGAGCGCCTCGATCCGCTCACCGTCGCCGAGTTCACGGCCGCAGACGCGTCGGAGGTAAGCGCCGATGTTCTCGTCGCTGCGGTCGAGGATGACGTCAATGTATTTGTTGCGTGCCTCCCAAGGGTCCCGGAAGAAGCGGCGGCCGGTTTCTTCGTACCGGGATGCCAGGGTGTCACGAAGCCAATCGAGCGCCTCGCGGAGAGGGTGGCGCCACTCCTGGTTCCATTCGGGATTTCCACCGGTGTTGCAGCCACAGTTGCTGTTCCAGCGCTCGACGCCGTGAACGCAGCTCCACGCCGTGTTCTCCCAGATTTCGACTTCCTGCTGAGCCGGATATCGTCCCAGGTACTCACCGTAGTTGGTAAGCTTAGCGACTCCTGAGTCCTCGATGTGCGCGAGCGCGTACGCGAGCGCCATGTCCCCGAATTCGTGGTGGTGGCCGTAGCTCTCGCCGTCGGTGGCGATGTTCGTGAGCTGCGGCCAGTCGCGCTCGTCCGAAAACCCGCTGAGGAGCCTCTCGGCAAACGCCTCGCCACTCTTGAGGATGCCCTCGAAGGCCACGGCACGCGAGATTGGGCCGTCATAGAAGAAGATGCTCATGCGCTGGCCGGATGACATCCGCGCGAAGTAGGCACGCGTCGGGTCGATCTGCCCGCCGGAGACGTCCTTCCATGCGCGGCTGCGGCCGATAGCGGGGCGGACCCGCTTCGCCTGGCCGGGCTCCAGGATCGTGAACTTGATGCCGAGCTGAGCCATGAACTCGAGGGTCTCGAGGTCGACCGCAGTCTCCGGCAGCCACATGCCCTCCGGCCGGCGGCCGAAACGGTGTTCGAAGTCGCGGATTCCCCAGGCGACCTGAGTGTACTTATCTCGGGAGTTTGAGAGTGGCATGATCATGTGGTTATAGCACTGGGCAATCGCTGACCCGTGCCCGGAGAAACGCTCGGCGCTCAGCCGATCCGCGTCCAGCACCGCCTTGTAAACCTCCGGAGCGGCGTCCTGCATCCACTTGATGAGCGTGGGACCGACGTTATAGCTCATCCGAGAGTAGTTGTTAGAGATCTTGACGATTCGCCCTTCGCCATCGAGGATGCGCGAGGCGGCGTTGGGGCCATAGCACTGGGCGGTGATGCGCTCGTTCCAGTCGTGGTAGGGGTAGGCGGAGTCCTGCTGCTCGATCGCTTCGAGCCAGGGATTCTCGCGCGGGGGCTGGTAGAAGTGACCGTGGACGCAGACGAACCTGTCCAATATGTCCTCTTGTTAGCCGGCTGTTTCGTCGTGCTTGAGGAAGATCGCCGCCAGCGGCGGAAGCGTCAGGTTGAGCGAATACGGCCTGCCGTGGATCGGGATCGGCGCCGCCCTGACCTCGCCAAGGTTGCCCTGACCGCTACCGCCGTAAGCGTGGGCGTCTGTGTTCAGGATCTCCCGCCAGGCGCCTTTCAGCGGGACGCCCACCCGATAATTCTGACGGGGGACGGGCGTGAAGTTGCAGGCGATGAGGACCAGTGCTCCGTCGCGGGCCTTGCGTATCCAGGAAAGAGCGCTGCCTTCGGCATCGTTGGCGTCGATCCACTCGAAGCCCTGCCGATCGAGGTCCAACTGGTGGAGCGCTGGTTCGGCCTGGTAGACAGCGTTGAGGTCGGCTGTTAGTTGCTGGATGCCCTTGTGGAACTCCGACTCAAGGGCGGCCCAGTCGAGGGTCGACTCGTGGTCCCACTCCTTCCACTGCCCGAACTCTCCGCCCATGAACAGCAGCTTCTTGCCGGGCTGCGAGTACATGTAGGCCAGGAGCAGGCGCAGGTTTGCGGCCTGCTGCCAGTCGTCCCCCGGCATTTTCGAGATCAGCGAACCCTTGCCGTGGACGACCTCATCGTGCGAAAGGGCGAGCACGAAGTTTTCCGTGAAGGCATAGAGCATGCGGAAGGTGAGTTCACCGTGGTGGAACTTGCGGTAAACGGGGTCGTGGGCCAGGTACTTCAGCGTGTCGTTCATCCAGCCCATGTCCCACTTCAGACCAAAGCCAAGCCCACCCAGGTAAGCCGGGCGCGTGACACCACCCCAGGCCGTCGACTCCTCCGCAATTGTCTGAATGCCTTGATTGTGGCCGTAGGCCTCGACGTTGAACCGGCGCAGGAACTCCACGGCGTCAAGGTTTTCGCGGCCTCCGTACTTGTTCGGGATCCACTCGCCGGGCTTGCGGGAGTAGTCGAGGTAGAGCATCGAGGCCACGGCGTCCACCCGCAGGCCGTCGAGGTGGTATTGCTCCAGCCAGTACATCGCGCTGCTGAGAAGGAACGAGCGGACCTCGTTGCGGCCGTAGTTGAAGATGTAGCTGTTCCAGTCCGGGTGGTACCCCTGCCGCGGATCCTCGTGCTCGAAGAGGTGTGTGCCGTCGAAGTAGGCGAGGCCGTGCTCGTCGTCAGGGAAGTGGGAGGGCACCCAGTCCAGGATCACGCCGATGCCTTGCTGGTGCAGATAGTCGACAAGGTAAGCGAAGTCCTGCGGAGTGCCGTAGCGGCTGGTCGGCGCAAAGAAGCCGGTCACCTGGTAGCCCCACGAGCCGTAGAAGGGGTGCTCCATGATCGGCATCAGCTCGACATGAGTGAAGCCGAGGCGCTTGATGTACTCGGCGAGCTGCGGCGCGAGTTCGCGGTAGGACAGCCAGCGGTTGCGGTCGTCCGCGGCGCGGCGCCAGGAACCGACGTGCAGCTCATAAGTGGACATCGGAGCGTCGAGGGCGTTGCGACGGGCGCGGTCGCTCATCCAGGCCGCGTCAGCCCACTGATAGTCGCGATCCCAGACGATCGACGCGGTCTTCGGCGAGTTCTCGGCATGAATAGCGAATGGGTCTGCCTTCGCAACCTTGTAGCCGGCGTGGGTCGACTCGATCCAGTACTTGTAGTTCGTACCCGTACCGGCACCCGGCACGAAGCCTTCCCAGATGCCCGAGCTGCCGCGCGCTCTGAGCGGGTGGGATGTGCGCTCCCAGCCGTTGAAGTCGCCAATCACCGAGACGCCGCGGGCGTTGGGCGCCCAGACCGCGAAATAGACGCCGGCGATGCCGTCGACAATGGCGAGGTGTGAACCCAGCTTCTCGTAGAGCTTGAGGTGATTGCCCTCGTTGAAGAGATAAACGTCGTCATCCGTGAGCAGCGAGAAGTCGTAGCGCACGTTCACCGCGGGCGCCTGTGCAGACTCACCGATGTTCTTCGCCGACATCACTTCCTCCTCATCCCCGTCCTCGCCCCGGCCAGTGCGAGAACTGGCCCCAGTAGCTCCTTTGATTGTCGCATGTCTTCAAGTGAGGAGCGGGCCTTCCGCCGCCAGTTGATGCGTTCCTCCGTCGTACCAGGCACGTTCTGAGGCAACGTCTCCAGCCACAGGTCTTCGAGGTTCGCCAGGACCAGCGCCGTCCGGCTTTCGCCCAGCGCCACAAGCAGCGCCCGCAACACATCACGTGTCTCCATCTCACGCTTGCCAAGCAGGCCGCGCTGGCGCAGGTGCGCGACGGTCTTGCGGCGCATCATCGCCAGCTTCTTGTGCCTTTCCGCTGCCTCTTCATCAGTCAGGTGGCCGAGCGCGAGACTGTCGTCGATGCCGGAGCCGTTCCAGAAGCCGGCGAACGGCGGCATGTCGTGTGTGTTGAGGCTGGAGACGGACAGTCGTGGCGGCTCCGGCAGAGGCTCGCCCTTCTTCGGAGAGAGCTGGAACTGGGCGACATACGTCCTGTGCACGTTGTGCCGGCGCATGGCGGGCCGCACGTACTTCGGGACCGTGCCGAGGTCCTCGCCGACGACGATGGTGTTGTTGCGGTGCGACTCCAGCGCGAGGATCGCGTACAGTTCCTCCGGGTGGTAGCGGACGTAGAGCCCGCTGCGCGCATCCGTTTCCGCCGGGATGCAGTAGAGCCGGTGGAACCCCATGACGTGGTCGATACGGATGGCGCCTGCCGCACCCATTAGCTGGCGCAGCGCGGCGATCCAGTACGCGTAGCCGCTCTTGCGCATGTTGTCGGGGTGAGCAGGCGGAAAACCCCAGTTCTGGCCCCACGAGAAAAAGGCGTCCGGGGGCGCGCCCCCCGAGAGACCAGTGGCAAACGACTCCCGCTCCCGCCAGACGTCGTAGCTATCGGCGCTGACGCCGAGGGGCATGTCGAAGTAAAGGCGAACGTTCCGTTCTACAGCGGCGCGCGATACTTCGTTCACCTGTTCCCAGGCAATCAGCTGCACGTAGAGGTGGTAGCGCATCACCGCTTCGTCAAAGTCGCTGTCGAGGATCGTGCCGTCGCGCAGGCGTTCCGGCCAGGCGCCCCACGGCTCACCGCGCGCCTCGACGGTCGCGCGGAAGCGCGCGTAGTCCTCAGCATGCGGGTGGTCGCGGAGGAAAGTCCTCAGCGCTCCGTTGCAGGAGAAGTTCTTCGCCAAGAGTTCCAGCACGCGACGCTTGAGGGCCATCCCGGCGCGGTAGTCGACGATGTCGCCGCGACGCAGCGCCCCGATCTCTTCTTGGACCTCACCGGAGGCGATCAGCTCGCGTGCGGCCGCGCAGTCCACCAGTTCGGGAACGGACTCTATGTCGATGTAGAACTCGTTCCAGAAGAGTCGGCTCGCCGGGGAATAGGGACTGGGATCGAATGGCTTGTCGAGATAGGCGGCGAACAACGGCAGCGTCGCCACGGCATGGCCGCCGACGTCCGCTGTCCAGTCAACCAGCTCGCGAAGGTCGCTGACGTCGCCGGCGCCCCATTCGCGTCCGGTGCGAAGCGCATACAGCGGAAGGAAGACACCCCAGTCGCGCCGCCCGTTCTCGGCGTAGGCCTGCCGCGGGCCGCTGATGACCAGCGCCTCGCCGCGATGCCTGCCGGCCCGAATGATGAGTCGATGATAGCCCGCTGGGAGCCGGTCGCGGATGGTCAGAATGGACGTCGTGTAGCGTTTGCCCTCGATCTCCTCCTCGCCCGCGTGCTTGAGGCGCGCGAGACCGATCGTGCGGGAGATGGCGCGACCCTGTTCGATGTCAATCTCGATGACTGCCGAACCACCGACGCTCGCGGGGAGACGGAGCTGCATGTCCGGTAAACGGCCGTCCCAGGCGACAATGACAGGCTCGACCACACGCTGGGCGAGCTCTATGCGCCGCGCCCGCACAGCGTCGTCAATGTCGCCAAGACTCTCGATTTGCACGCCGAGCCCGCGTAGGACACCTACCATAGCCTCCGGCGTGGCGGTGCGGCGCACGCCGTCGACGTCGTAGTACGAAGCCTGCAGGCCGTAAATTTTCGCCAGGTCCCGCAGCGGCGCCCCTCCCATGGTCACGTTCATGCTTCGTTCTCAAGCAGCCTGCGGATGCTGGCGAGCGGCACGCGCAGCCAGTCCGGGCGGTTGTTCAGCTCATAGCCGACCTCGTAGATCGCCTTCTCGAGGACGCAGGCGTCAAGGAGAACACGGAGGTCCTGGGGCTCGGCCGGCAGGAATCCACCAGAGCCAGTCTCCGTAAGATACCCGCGCAGGAAGGCAGCGCAGACCCAGGTGTGCCAGTAGATCGCCGCCGGCTCAAGAGACGAGAATTGTTCCGGCCGCACGATGCCGACCTGGATCTGGCTGAGGAGCGAGGAATATGCGGCGTAGTGGAATGACTGGATCATGCCGGCAACGTCGCGGAGCGGCGAGCGCTTGAGGCGGCGCTCACTGAGACGGCGGGCGGGCTCTCCTTCAAAGTCAATGATCACGAAGTCCTTACCGGTGAAGAGCACCTGGCCCAGGTGATAGTCGCCGTGGATACGGACGCGCATCGCCGAAACTCTGCCCTCGATGACGCGCTTGAGACGCTGCAGGATGCGCCCCTCCTGCGCGAGCACATCTGTGGCCAACCCTGCAGACTCTGGCGGCAGGGTGCTGAGACGCCGGCGAAGGAGCGGAAACACGTTGGCGACTTGGCTGCGCATCGACTGGTAGATCGACCGCTGATAAAACGGAGTGAAAGGCTCAAGCGCGAAGTCAGGCTCCTCCGATGAAGCAAGCGCGCAATGCAACTCCGCGGTGCGCCGGCCGAGCAGCTCGGCAGAAGCGAGATAGCCGCCGATCGAATCGGTGGCGTCCGCCGGTGGCTCTTGTTCCAGGGCATCGAAGATCGTCGGCGGCGCCGTCAACGCCGGAATCGCGTCTACTTTGGTCTCGGAGAGGATGCGCTCCCAGTAGCTGCCAAGCGCGTCGAGCGTGTAGCTCCAAGCGTCGCCTTCATTGGCGATGTACTGCTGAAGGATCCCGATCGTCATCGGCTCGCCCTTCGGGCGCCGGTACTCGAGGAAACCCGCGACGGGCGGCGTCTTGACGCCGACGGCGGATTCCGTAAGGAAGCGGCCGATCTCCAGGTCCGGGTTGACGCCTGGGTCGGGGCGGCGGAAGAGCTTAAGGACGAACGTGTCGCCGTAAGCGATCGACGTGTTGCTCTGCTCGCCGCGGAGAACGCTCGGCTCGCGGCTCGTCCCGAGCTTGTTCAGCTTGCGAAACGTCGGCAGCGTCGTGGCGACAAGGCTGCCCGACTTGCCACGAAAATGGCGGCGGCGGGCGAGCGCGTCGAGGAGAAGCTTGAGGAAGGTCGGGTTGGCGGTCGCCTCGTAGACCACAGCGGCCGTGTCGCTGCGGCCGATATGGAGCCGGGCGAGAACCGAGCCCGGCCACTCCGCCATCACGCGCTCAGCCTGCTTGCCCTTGGCGAAGGCGACGGCCAGGACGTAGGTCTCGGCCTCGCCGTCGACGTAGTCGACACGCAGGAGCACGAGGCTGGCGTCGAGGCCCTTCGCCTCGTCGTCCATATCGAGGGCGTCGACCACCTGGACGCCGGTGATGGCGCGTGCCTTGCCGCCGAACCAGCGCCGGGCCTTGAGATACGCCGGCAGGACGGCGGCGAACTTGCCAGCCGCGCCGCCGAGCAAGACCTCATGCCAGTCTTCCTTGACGGAGATCAGCCGGGCTTCGGCTTCGGGACCGGCGCCGTCGCGGCCGGGTGACGGCGGCCTGTCGTTGCGCAGCGCAAACCAGTGGAAGGAGTGCGGGCCGAGCGTGATGAAGTACGGCAGCTCGCCGATGCGCGGGAACTCCGTGAGCCCGAAAAGCTCGGTCGGCGTCGCACCGGCGTAGGCGGACATATCGAGCTCGGCGTACTGGGTGAAACGAGAGAGGTTCGCGAGCACGAGGATCGCCTGGTCTTCGTATCGGCGGACGAACGCGAGGACTTTGCGGTTCTCCGGATAAAGGAACTCGATCGTGCCGCGACTGAACGCGGCGTGGTTCTTACGCAACGCGATCATCCGCTTCATCCACCAGAAGAGAGAATGCGGGTTGTTGTGCTGCGCCTCGACGTTGATCGCCTCGTAGTGGTACTCCGGGTCGAGGATCACCGGCAGGTAGAGCCGCTGAGGGTTGGCGCGCGAGAACCCGGCGTTGCGGTCGCCACTCCATTGCATTGGTGTGCGGACGCTGTTGCGGTCGCCGAGGTAGATGTTGTCGCCCATGCCGATCTCATCGCCGTAGTAGATGATCGGCGCGCCGGGGAGCGAGAACAGTAACCCGTTCATCAGCTCGATCCGGCGGCGGTTGTTGTTGAGGAGGGGCGCCAGGCGGCGGCGGATCCCGAGGTTGATGCGCGCCTGGGTGTCCTGCGCGTAGACCCGGTACATGTAGTCGCGGTCTTCGTCCGTGACCATCTCCAGCGTCAACTCGTCGTGATTGCGGAGGAAGACCGCCCACTGGCTGTTGTCCGGGATTGCCGGCGTCTGCTCGAGGATGTCGATGATCGGGAAGCGGTCCTCCATGTGCACGGCCATGAACAGCCGCGGCATCAGTGGGAAGTGGAAGTTCATGTGGCATTCGTCGCCGTCGCCGAAGTAGGCGGCGGCGTCTTCCGGCCACTGGTTCGCCTCGGCCAAGAGCATTCGGTGCGGGAACTTCGCGTCGAGGTGTTTGCGAAGGCCCTTCAGGTAGGCGTGGGTCTCAGGGAGGTTCTCGCAGCTGGTGCCCTCGCGCTCGTAGAGGTAGGGAACCGCGTCGAGGCGGAGACCGTCGACGCCCATGCCCAGCCAGAAGTCCAGCACCTGCTGGAGTTCCTTGTGCACGATCGGGTTCTCGAAGTTGAGGTCGGGCTGATGCGAGTAGAAGCGGTGCCAGTAGTACGATCCGGCGATTCCATCGACCGCCCAGTTCGAGGTCTCGAAGTCCTTGAAGATGATGCGCGCGCTCTTGTAGCGATCGGGCGTGTCGCTCCAGACATACATGTCGCGGGCGCGGCTGCCGGGACGCGAGCGGCGGGCGCGCTGGAACCACGGGTGCTGGTCTGACGTGTGATTGAGGACAAGCTCCGTGATCACGCGGAGGCCGCGTCGGTGTGCTTCGCGCAGGAACGTCTGGAAGTCGCGCAACGTTCCGTACGACGGGTGGACGTCCATGTAGTCGGCGATGTCGTAACCGTCGTCCTTGAGCGGCGACGGGTAGAACGGGAGCAGCCACAGCGCGCTGACGCCCAGGTCCTGCAGGTAGTCCAGCTTCTCGGTGAGGCCACGGAAGTCGCCGATGCCGTCGGCGTCGCTGTCGGCGAAGGAGCGGACGTGGAGCTGGTAGATGATCGCGTCCTTGTACCAGAGCGCCTCATCCTCAGTGATTATGTCGGGCCGGCGGCGTTTGGTGCGGGGCTGAGCCATCGTTAAGCAAACTCCCAACCGGCGCCTGCCCGGCGGCGCAGGCGAAAGACGTGCGCCGAGATGACGCTGGGGTCGAGTTGCACGAAGTTTCGCGAGCCCTGCCAGATGTAGCGGGCGTCGCTCAGAAGGTCGTGCACCTGGTACCGCTCATCTTCGGCGATCCCCCAATCGGCAAGCGGCAGAGAAAGCCAGCCGGACTGTGTCCAGTTAGGATCGAGGTTGACCACAGCGATGACGACGTTCTTGGCGTTCTCCGTCTGTTTGCTGTAGGCGATCACCTGGTCATTGTCGATATCGAGGAAACGCAGGCTGCGGTTGGAGTGCAGCGCGGAGTTGTCGCGCCGCGCGCGGTTCACCAGCACGATCAGTTCGCGCAGGCTGTCGGCGCGGCTGAGGTCCCAGTGGCGTACCTCGTACTTTTCGGAGTTCAGGTACTCCTCGCTGTCGGGCTCACGAGGCTCGTGCTCCATAAGCTCAAAGGCCGGACCGTAGATGCCGTAGTTGGCAGAGAGCGTCGCTGCGAGGACCAGGCGCGAGACAAACGCCGGACGCCCGCCATGCTGCAGGTAGTCGTGGAGGATGTCCGGGGTGTTGGGCCAGGCATTGGGGCGAAGGAAATCGGCTACACGCGATTGCGTGAGTTCGCTGAAGTACTCGGTCAGTTCGCGCTTGTGGTTGCGCCACGTGAAGTACGTATACGACTGCGTGAACCCCAGCTTGGCCAGGTGGTGCATGACGCGGGGGCGAGTGAAAGCCTCGGACAGGAGGATGACTCCCGGCTCTTGCTTGTGGACTTCCGCGATCAGCCACTCCCAGAAACGGAATGCTTTGGTGTGGGGATTGTCGACGCGGAAGACGCGGACGCCCTGCTCGATCCAGAAGAGGAAGACGCTGAGCAACTCCTGCCATAGGCTGCGCCAGTCTTCGCTCTCGAAGTTGAAGGGGTAAATGTCCTCGTATTTCTTCGGCGGGTTCTCGGCGTACTGGATCGTGCCGTCCGGCCGCCGCGTGAACCACTCAGGATGCGCCTTCACATATGGGTGATCGGGTGAGCATTGGAAGGCGATGTCGAGAGCGATATCGATGCCGTGTTCCTTCGCCTTGCGGACGAGGTGCCGGAAGTCTTCCAGCGTGCCGAGTTCGGGGTTGATCGACTTGTGCCCGCCCTGTTTTGAGCCGATTGCCCAGGGGCTTCCGGGGTCGCTCGCCATGGCTTTCATCTTGTTGTTCGCGCCCTTGCGCTTCGTGCGGCCGATTGGATGAACCGGCGGTAGATAGAGAACATCAAAGCCCATCTCGGCCACATACGGCAGCCGCTTCTCCACGTCACGAAAGGTCCCGTGGTGCCCAACTTTCGTCGCCGCTGAACGAGGGAACATCTCGTACCAGGTGCTGTAGCCCGCTTTCGGCGGGTCGGCCTGTACCTCTAGCTCGCGGCCGTAGCGGACGCGCCCGCCGGCGGCCGAGCGCATTCGCTGCGCGAGTTCATCGTCTAGCGCCACGGCGATGCGGCCCTTAACGCCCGTGTTCCGGGCGATTCGAGCGGCGCAGTTTCGAAGGAAGTCGACGTCTTTCGCCGGCGCGGTGGCGGCGGTGTCGTCGATGATATTCGCACCGATCACGAGGTCGGCTTCGACATCCTGCGCGGCGGCGATGCGCTTCTGGAGGTCGCTGCGCCAGGTCCCGAAGCGATCGACCCAGCCTTCCACTGTGAAAGCGTACGGGATGAGCCGTCGCGCCGGAAACTCCGCCTGCCAGCGGTCGTTGTACCCGACCTGCATCGGCATGCGCTTCCATCCGGGCTCATCGCTGGCGCGGTAAAGGAGATCCGCGGCAACGGAATCGTGGCCGTCGGCGAAGATGTCGGCCTCGACGATCACCGACTCACCGACGACGGCCTTCGCTGAGAAGCGCCCCTGGTCGACTTCCGGCGCGACGTTCTCGATGACGATGCGCGGCGGTCGCTCGACCGGCGGCTCGCCAACCCTCTCGGTCGCGGGTAGTTCAGCCGATTTCCTGCCGTCGCGGGACGTTGCGGTTCCGCGTTTGGCGGTTTTGGTGGTGGACTTGCGGTCAGGCATCAGTTAACTGCGTCTTCTCTCGATCATATACACGGGCTCCGTCAACCGCTACGCGCCCTCTTCGGGCGCAAAGCCGCGACGCACGGTGTTTTCGGTGATCGTGTGCGGTTCCATAAACTGGCGGACATAGTCGGGCCCGCCGGCTTTTTCGCCGATCCCGGACATCGCGGTGCCGCCGAACGGATGACGCCCGGGGATAGCGCCGGTGATCTTGCGATTTATGTAAAGGCTGCCGACGTCGAAGCGGCGGCGGGCGAGCGCGACGTGACGCGGGTTTCGCGAGTAGACGCCGCCTGTGAGCCCGAAAGCAGAGTTCGCAGCGATCGCCAGCGCCTCTTCGAAGTCGTTCGCGCGGAAGACCGCCAGGACCGGCCCAAAGATCTCCTCCCGCGCAAGCGGCGACTCCAGCGGGACATCCGTGAAGACGGCCGGCGCGACGTACGAACCCGCGGTATCCGGCGCTCGGCCCTGGACAAGCAGGCTGGCGTACCCCTTCGCAGCGCCGATGTAGCCTTCGATCTTCTCCCTGGCGCCCGGGCCGATCACGGGCGGGACATACGTCGCGGGGTTGTGCGGCGGGCCAACGACGAGGCTCTCGACGGCGCCACGCAGGCGCGTGACTGCCTCATCGTAGGCCGAGCCGACGATGATCAGACGACTGCAGGCGCTACACTTCTGCCCTGCGTAGCCGAACGCTGAAGCCACGGCGCCGCCGATCGCCTGGTCGAGATCCGCGTCGTCGTCGATGATGATCGCGTTCTTCCCGCCCATCTCGGCGATCACACGCTTGACGTTGCGCTGACCAAGTCTCGTCTTAGCTGCCGATTCGATTATGCCGAGTCCCACCTCGCTACTGCCTGTGAAAGCGATTATGTCGACACCAGGATGCTCGATTAGCGCTTGGCCTACTTCGCGACCGGGCCCAGGCAAGTACTGCACGACGCCAGGAGGCACGCCCGCTTCCCAGAGGATGGCTATGAGATGGCTGGCCATGATCGGTGATTGCGCCGCCGGCTTCAAGATCGCCGCGTTGCCTCCGGCAAGCGCGCCGGCAGTCATGCCGCCGATCAACGCCAGCGGGAAGTTCCAGGGCGCGATGACGGCCGCAACCCCGCGGCCGTGGTGGAAGTACTCGCTGCGCTCACCGGCCACATCGCCGACGAGCTGCGGCCCCTCCAGCCGCTCGGCCTGCGCCGCGTAGTAGCGCAGGTAATCGATCGTCTCGATGACATCACCGTCAGCCTCCGCCCACGGCTTCGCGCTCTCGTAGACCATCACCGCTGCGAGGTCGAAGCGACGCTGCTCGAGCAAATCTGCGGCGCGGCGAAGGATGTCGCCGCGTTCGGACGCAGGAGTGCTTCGCCAGTCCGGGAACGCCTCTCTCGCGGCACCCACCGCCGCATCAACGTCTTCGGTCGTTGCTTGCGCGACGCGGCCGATGATCGTCTCCGGCTCGGCGGGGTCTGCGACCTCGGCGAATGGACGATCATGGGTCTCGTGACCGCCGATCAACAGCGGATACCGCTTGTTGAAGCCCTTCCGCGCACGAGCAAGTGCGGACGTCATCTGCTCGCGGATCTCGAGCTCGAAGAAGGGCGCCGGGCTGGCGTTCTGGAACCGCTCGGCGCTAGCTCGCGGGCGAGACGCTTCGGCTGACGGAGGCGCACTGCCGTTGGCGGAGGAGGCTGCGTTGAACCACGCCTGGTTCGACGTGTTCTCCAGAAGCCTCCGCACAAGGTACGCCATACCGGGAATCACCTCGCCGACGGGCACGTAAACGCGCGTTCGGTAGCCCATCTCGGCGACCGCGCCACGCAGTCCTTCCGCCATTCCGTAGAGCATCTGGAACTCGACGCCGCTCAGGTCGATCCCGGCCTCGCGTGTCTTAACGATCGCCTGGGCGACCGAGTACGGGTTGTGCGTGCCGAACGCGGGCCGCAGCGTGGGGTACGAGGCGACCAGCGCCGCGGTGCAGCGGTCGTAGGAGGCATCGGTATCGGCCTTTTCGGTCCAGACCGGAACCGGCCAGCCGGTCTGGTCGGCGACGATCTGCTCCTCGTCCCAGTAAGCGCCCTTGACCAGCCGCACCGAGAACGGCGCGCCTCGATTTTCGGCCAGGCGGCGCAGACGCTCGATGTCATCAACGGCGTCACGGAGGTAGGCCTGGACGACGATCCCGGCATCCTCGAAGTCAGCGAACTCCGGCTCCGTCAGGAGGTCAGCGAACGTCTGATGGGCGAGGTCCTTGTAGCGGTACTGTTCGATATCGAGATTGATAAACGCACCGCACTCGCGCGCCAGCCGAAAGAGCGGGCGCAGCCGCATGCGCGCGGTCTCGCTGACGTGATCGGGCGCCGCCGGCTCCAGGTGAGTGCAGAGGGCGGACAGCTTGATCGAGATGTTGACCGGCGGCACTCCGGCCCACACCGGCCCGTGCGGACTCACGTCCTCCGAGCGAGCGGCGAGCGCCTCAATCAACTGCGTGTAGCGGGCGAGGTAGGCGTGGGCTTCGGCATCTGACAGCGTCTCCTCGCCGAGAAGATCGACGGTGTAGGCGACGCCGTCGCCGGCGAGGTCGCGCAGCGCCGGGACCGCCTCTTCGGGCGTCGCGCCAGCGATGAAGCGGTCGGCCATCGCGAACACGCCCTCACGGACGACCCGTGAAAGCACCGGCCGGAATACCGGCTGAGAGGCAATGCCTGAAGCCGTCTCGACCAGCGGCGATGTGCCGCGGAAGTACTGGCGCACGTGATCGGCGACGGCGCGGGCGCTGCGCAGCGTCGGCAGCACGTCGACGAATCGCAATAGCTTGACGCGAAATTCCGGGTCGTTCGTCGCCCAATCGAGCAGGCGCTTCTGCCACCAGGCGGGTGAGAACGTCAGTGGTGGATGAGTGTCGACCGCGCGGGCGAGCGTCTGCTCAAGCTCGCGGATGTCGCGTTCGAGCGTGGCGGAAGATGCCATCTCTTTCGATTTTACGCCGCGCGGAGGCCCGCCGAAGGCTCAGGTGGTTACGGAAACGTGGAGACCGGCCGATTCGGCCTCGGGAAGCGCCCGCCGAGCGCCAGAAACGCGGGGTTGGAGACAAGCCCGGCAATCGGGGCTCCCTGCGTCCTGGAGCTCGGGAGGAACTCCATTAACCGGCAAAGCGATATCCCTTGCCCCTGACCGTGAGAATGTGCAGCGGGTGGTCGATGTTATCCTCAATCTTGTCGCGCAGGCGGCCGACGTGGACGTCCACGGTGCGGGTCTGATCGAATCCGTTGTAACCCCAGACTTCCTGTAGGAGCTGTTCGCGGGTCAACACGCGGCCACGGTTTTCCATCAGATAAACCAAAAGGTCGAACTCCTTGGGCCGAAGGGGTATCGCCTTGCCCCCTTTTGTCACCTCGCGCCGGACGATGTCCGCGCGCACGTCTCCGCTCAGCATCACCTGCTCGGACGGAGCTTCCGCCCAGCGGCGTAGGCGCACACGCACCCGTGCCATCAGTTCCTTGACGCTGAACGGCTTCGTCACGTAGTCGTCGGCGCCGATTTCGAGGCCGACGATCCGGTCGACCTCGTCGGCGCGCGCGGTAAGCATGATGATCGGCACCCGCGACTCCTTGCGCAGGACACGGCAGACCTCGAATCCGTGCATACGTGGGAGCATCAGGTCGAGGATGATCAGGTCCGGACGCGACTTGCGGGCAAGGTTCAACGCCTCTTCGCCGTCGGCGGCGGTCAGCACGTCGTACCCTTCACGCTCCAGGTTGAAGCGAAGGGTAGCGACGAGCGTGGGCTCATCGTCTACAACAAGTACTTTCGCCACAGCGCCTCGCACATCAGCGTAGGTGGCCGCGGCGGTCCGTTGTTTAACGCAACGTTAAGCGGCGTAAGCCTTTCGTTAACTGCGAAGCCGCGCGCTAAGGCGTGAAGAAGACCGTGAGAACCGGCCGCAGAGATGACGTGGCGTTCTCCCGCGACCCGTAGCGGACTTCCAGGTTGATACCGGCAGTCCCTTCGTTTTCGTCGGCGACCTGCCAGCCGTAGTTCGGCGCGCCGTCCACCCAGGCCTGCACGTCCTCGTCGATCGCGAGGCCGATGCAGAACAGTCCGCCGATGTATGTCGCGCCGGCGGTGTCCGGTTCCAGCACCGCGGGCTGGTTCCCCCAGTTCGCCGTGGCCTCGCCCCAATCCTCGCGTACGCGATGAGCGTGATGGATGCGTCCGAGCGCGAGGACGTTTACCGAGGTGGGACAGAGTGTCAGCGTGGCCGAATTGATGGTCGCACCCGCCGGGATACTTGAGACGTCGAACCGGACGAGGGTCCGTTCGAGTCTGCCGGAGCGCGGATCGATTTTAAGTTCCAGGGCCGAACCGAAGTTGGACGACCCGAGGTTCTCCAGTACGTACGTGTCGGCGACGGCGAAGAAGTCCAGGACTGCGGACGTCGGCACGGGCGTCGGCGTCTCAGTGTCGCCAGGGTCCGGGGTTGGAGGCGGGGTCGCCGTCGGCGTCGGTGTCACCGTCGGCGTAGGCGACGGCGGGTCGGTTGGCGTGGCCGTCGGTGTCGGCGTCGCTGTTGGCGTCGGGGAGGGCGACGCAGTCGGCGTGGGGGTCGGTGATGCGGTCGCCACCGGAGATGCCGAGATGAGCGCCGTCGGAACAGCCGAAGCGGTGAACGGCGGCGGCGACACCGGTGCGGTCGGCGTCACCGTTGGCGTCGCTGTTGGTGTAGGCGTCACCAGCGGCGTGGCGGTCGGGACGAGCGTGGGCGCAACGGTCGGAGTTGCCGTTGATGTGGCTGTGGGTGTAGGTGTAAGCGACGGCGTCGCGGTCGATTCTTCGGTAGACGGAGGCGTATCCGTCGCGCCAATCTCATCCCCAGAACGGATGCCACTGCGGACCGTGAGGTCACCTGCGGCGACAAGACGCGCCGTGCGGACGAGCCTGAGGATCGGCGTTGTCAACCGGTGAGTAACGAAGAAACCAACGCCGATGACAGCCGCCATCCCGACTCCGAAGAGGATCATGACCTGGAGACGCGTGGTGGCGCCGGCAGCGAAGATGAAGTTCGTCGGCAGAGCGACCGAGTAGAGGCCGACGACCTCGTCGCGCACTCGCATTCGCCCGTACACCACGTCGTAGCTGCGCCCAAAGAGTTCGCGGTTCTCGCGCAGGGTACCGCCCGCTAGAGTCTCGTCGAGCGCCGTCGCCGATGCTGTGAGGTTCGCGTCCTCGGAGAGGGCGCCGGACGCCAGACTGAACGTGGACGCGAGCGGATTTCCTTCGAAGTCGTAGACGGTGATGTCGGAGAGGGCGTCAGTCTTGACCTGGAGGACGAACGAGTTGAGTTCCGTACCCACGAGCACAACGCCGACGACAGCGTCACCGAAGTAGACCGGACCAGCGGTGTAGAGGACGAAGCCTCCCGCAGTCTCGACGATCTGAGCGTACTTGTCGCCGAACTCGTCCGTCTGGCCGGCGAGCGCGCGTTGCACGAGCGGCCACGATCCGGGGTCGTCGGCATCGTTGATCGCGGCGTACGTCAGCGTTTCGCTGTCAGTGAGCTGCTCGGCAAGCAGCCGCTGACCCTGTGCGTTCAAGACTTCGACACGCTCAAGCGATTGGTTCGCGGCGACCGGCTGGACGATGGTGCGCAGGGCGTTCTGGTCGCCGGCGGCGATCGCGTCATCGACGCCCTGGCTGAGAGAGATGACGCGTACGGATTCAAGGTGCTCTCGCTCCTTCTCGACAACAGCGTCGGCGCTAACTCGGCCGGCCTCCGCAAGTTGATTGGTGAAACGCTCCTCTAGGGAGCCTGTCACGATGTCGGTGGCAAGATAGGCGCCGGCGGCAGCCAGCATCGCGGTGAGAAGGCATAAGGGAAAATGATCTTCCAGCGGATGTGATGCAGCGGCCAGAGGATGGCGTTGCGAAGGCCGGACGGCCTGGGCGCGGCTATGGTACTCACTAGGGTATAGGATGGGCGTTCCTCTGGTCTGTTACGGGTTAAGGCGCCCAGGCATTGTTACGGGCCTGAGAGACCCGCAAGCGGCGGCTGACGCGCCTTTTTCTGGCGCCGTGACCTATGTTGGCCTCATGAGCCCGCAACATTCAACCGCAATCCTCGAGCGCAAGCCGTCCCCCACCAAGGATATCGATTGGACGCTGCTGTCAGCACAGGGACGGGTCCTCTTCTATATCGCCCTCTGTCCGGCCTGTACGGTGCAGGAGATCGCGGTCGGCCTTGACCTGACCGAGCGCGCCGTCCGTTTCGTTCTGCGCGCCCTCAGGCGCACGGACATGGTCAAGGTGCAGCGAAGAAGCCGCCGCCATCACTACCGCGTGAACCTGGACGCACCGCTCCTTCATCCGACGATAGAAGGCATGACGCTGCGGCCGGTCCTCGGCAGGCTGGCCGCCCAGGCCGAGCGCGAAGAAAACACGAACTGCGTGCGCCTGGGTTAGCAGCGCTCAGCGCTATAATCGAGCCCATGGCGAAACCGGTGCCCGGCGTCGTGACGGCGGTGAGCCGCAGCCCGACGCACACGATGTCGAAGCCTAACCAGGAGAGCATCCGGCTGCTGGCCGGCCTGGGCGTCGAGGGCGACGCGCACGCGGGCACGACCGTGAAGCACCGCTCAAGGGTCGTCCGAGACCCGAAACAGCCAAACCTGCGCCAGGTTCACCTGATCCATTCTGAACTACACGACGAGCTGCGCGCGACCGGGTTCTCCGTCTCCGCTGGCCAGATGGGCGAGAACGTGACAACGCAGGGCGTCGACCTACTCGGGCTGCCGGCGGGCGCGCGACTGTACCTCGGCGAGACTGCGGTCGTCGAAGTGACCGGTCTGCGCACCCCTTGCGGTCAGCTGAACGGCGTTGAGCCGGGCCTGTTGGAGGCGACGTTAGGGCGCGACATGAACGGCGACCTGGTCCGCAAGGCCGGCATCATGGCGGTCGTCCTGGCAGACGGCGACTTGCGCCCCGGTGACCCAATTCGCGTGGAACCGCCAGCGGAGCCACACCGCCCACTCGAACCGGTCTAGCCTGCCGGCTACTACAGACGAACATCGGCCGTCGTGCCGCGATCGCGACGCGGCCCCTCGACAAGATCGACGAGCCGAAACGCAACACATTAAAGGAGATCAGCAATGGCAAAGCGAATTTTAGTTACGGGCGCGGCGACAGGTTTTGGGCGAGGGACGGCGCTGGCACTGGCGAAGCGCGGGCACACGGTGATTGCGGGCGTGCAGATTGCGCCGCAGGTGACGGAGCTGATGAAGATTGCCGATGAGGCAGGGGTACCGCTGAAGATCCAGGTGCTGGACATCACGGACGAGGGCGACCGGCAGGCGGCGTTCGCCAATGAGGTGGACGTGCTGATCAACAACGCGGGCGTGATGCAGACGGGCCCGGTGGCAGAGATCCCGATGGAGAACGTGCGCCGGAACTTCGAGACGAACGTGTTCGGGACGCTGGCGCTGACTCAGGGCTTCGCGCGACAGATGGTGAAGCGCGGGTCCGGCAAGATCGTGATGGTGACATCGATGGGCGGGCTGATCACGGTACCGTTCGCGGGAGTTTACTGCGCGACGAAGCACGCGCTGGAGGCGCTGGCGGAAGCGCTCAAAGCGGAACTCGCGGGCACGGGCGTGGAGGTATGCACGGCGAACCCTGGCGTGTACGGCACGGGGTTCAACGATCGCGGAGCGGAGACGATGATGCGGTGGTTCGACATGGCGAACTCACTGACCAAGCCGGAGGTGCTAATGGCGGCCGTCGGAGGGCTGGCGAACCAACTCGACCCGCAGTCGATGATTGATGCCTTCGTGCGGATTGCGGAGGAAGACGGGTCGAAGTTCCGGAACGTCGTGCCGGACGAGACCGCGGAGTGGATCAGGGGCGTCCAGGCAAAGACGTGGGAGGTTGGGAAGGACGACGCAATTTGGAGTTCGCCGCCGACAGGATGAGCGCGGTGCAACACGTGGAACCGCGAGGGTTGAATTCCGTGCGCTCGACGCTGGCCCTCACCCCCTGGCTGATCTCCTAGTCCTTCGCGGTTGAGGCAACCAAACGACTTGCGATGAAGCGATCCTTGTAAGGATCGGTGTCGATTTCGTCGAGTTCAATCTCGCCCGCCAGTACCCCGCGCTTCCACTCCTGGTGCTCAGGCTCGCGGTCGTGGAACTCCGGCATCACTTCGCGCGCGAAAAGGTCAAGGCTGTCGCAGATGTCCTCGTGCGAGTTCTTGCCGGCCTGGTTCAGCAGGATCACCTGGTCGATGTTCGAGGTCTCGAACTTGCGCAGCTTCCTCCGCAGCGTCTCGGGAGACCCCACGAGGCCACCCTCCACCTGTTCCTGGCCCTTGGTGGTTTCCTTCCACTTGAGGTACTCCTCCCAGAGGTTCACCGTGCCGGGCTCGACGGGCCTGCCGAGCTGGATGTAGAAGCGCAGCGCGAACTGGAAGAAGGTCCAGCCGTCCGCTTTCCGCATCGCCTCCTCGTCCGTTTCGGCGCACATGAAGCCGCAGACGAGAGCGATGTTCGCGTTGGTCTGGTAGTCGGTGAGCTTTTCCTGCCGTTTGACGAAGTTGTTGTAGTAGGAGTTGACCCAGGCGTGAGCCGCGTCGGCGGAGAGGAACTGGAAGCCGAGGGCGCCCATGCCCCGATGTCCTGCCATGGCCAAAGTGTCCAGTTGCGAGCAGGCCACCCAGAGCGGCGGATGGGGCTTCTGGAAGGGCTTGGGCAGGACGTTGCGAAGCGGGAACTTGAAGTACTCGCCCTGGTATTCCCACGCCTCGTTCCTGAACATCGGGATGATGCAGCGTACCGCATCCTCCCACGCGTCGCGCTTGTCGCGGAAGCGGCGGTCGAAGGGGTGGAGCTCCGTAATGTTGGAACCCTCGCCGATGCCGAACTCGACGCGTCCGCCGCTGACCAGGTCCAGCGTACTAACACGCTCAGCGACCCGCGCCGGGTGGTTCGTCGTCAGCTGAATGATGCCGTGGCCGAGCCGGATCTGCTTCGTCCGCTGACTCGCGGCTGCCAGAAACACTTCGGGCGCCGAGGAATGGGAGTACTCCTCAAGGAAGTGGTGCTCCACCTCCCAGGCGTAGTCGTAGCCTAGTCGGTCAGCCAGCGCGATCTGGTCCAGCGACTGCTGAAACAGGCGGTATTCGCTGTCCTCCTGCCACGGCCTGGGCAACTGGTGCTCGTAGAAGATCCCGAACTTCATGGCTTTGCTCCTTCTGCTGTGTCGGTCGCCGGCGTGCAGCCAGCGTGAGGCGCGGCGAGCATGCGCAGCGCCAGGGCGAAGAGACGACCTGCCTCGTCGCGCTTGAGCTTGGGGTCGAAGAGAGTGTTCGTATCGAGGCCGGCTGCTACGGCGTGTGCGAGCGACCCGGCCTCTCGCGCTGTGAGACCGGCGGCCGGCGTAAGCCGTTCGAACAGCGCCTCGAAGTACTTTTGCCAGGCCGAGACGTGCTGCGATTTGATCGCGTGGAACTGGTCGTCGTGCACCGCCAAACCGGAGAACTCCTGGATCACGCCGAGGAACCGAGTGCTCACCTGGCGTTCGCCGAAGCGGAAGTTAGCGATGCTTTCGATCAACGTGTCCGGATCCGGCTCCTTGACGCTCGGTAGCCTATCGCCGACCTGCTCATACAGCCGGCTGGCGTAGTACTCGAGGATCGCAGCCTTGTTATCGAAGTAGTAGCCGACGTGGCTCGGCGACATGCCTGCCCGTTCGGCGATATCGGCCAGCGTAGTGTTGGCGTAGCCTTGCTCGGCGATGCAGTCGTAGAGCGCCTTCGCAATGAGCGTCCGGCGATCAGTTCGTGGTGGCGCCGCCCTGGCTACCACAACAACATCTCGCGTGTTTGTATATTCATCAGGCAGTTTGTAGCATCTACAAACAATGCTGTCAAGCGCAGACCCAAAACGCGAGTGGGTCGTCCTTCGGCTCGAACCCGGCAGCCGTCGCGACCTCGCTTGCCACGCCGAAGCCGGCTGCGATGTGATCGTTTCCACGGGAAAATTCTACCGTATAGTCGGAGGTTGGAGCTTACACGGCTACCACTGCACGAACATCGGCATGACCACGTGAACGTACGTGTCGTCGCCGATGGGGCGGAGGACGCCGGGGCTAGAGGGGCTCGTCGTTTCGAGCGCCACGCTCTCCGCCTCGAGGACCTGCAGGACGTCCTGGAGATAGCGGCTGTTGAAGGCGATCTTCGAGGCCTCCCCTTCCATCTTCACGTCCATCTCGCCGCGGTGCTCGCCGATCTCCTCGGCGCGGGCGGAGATCGTCAGCTTGCCCGGCTGGCCGTCGCCTGAAGGGTCCATCTGGAGGCGGACGATGCCGGCGCCGTCGCGGGCGAAAATAGCCGAGATGCGTGTCTCCTGCAGGAACTGCTTCATCTCGATCTCGGCCTTGCTGTTGAACGACGAGGGGATGAGCTGGCCGTAGTTCGGAAACGTCCCCTGGATCAACGTGGCGACGATCTCCACTGTCTTCATCCGGAAGAGCACCTGCGAGCGGGCCGCGTTGATCGACATCTCGACCGGGTCCGACTCATCGGACAGCAGGCGTTCGACCTCGCGCAGGGCGCGCGCCGGGATGATGACCTCCACCTTCTCCGCAATCTCCTGCTTCAGCGCGAGTTTGTGCACAGCCAGCCGGAAACCGTCGGCAGCGGCGAGGGTCAGCACCTCGTCCTCAGCGAGCGTGTGAATACCGGTGAGCACCGGACGCGTGTCATCGCTGGCGGCAGCGAACTGCACCTGCGCAATCGCCTTGCCGAGGTCGCGCGGGTCAAGCGTGATCGACAGTCCCTCGGCGACGGCCGGGACGGGCGGGAAGTCGGCTGAGTCCATGCCTGCCATCGTCGCCTCGTTGCGGGCGCAGCTGATGTGTAGCTGGCGGGCGCGGGACGGTACGCTGAGGTCGATCTTCTCGTTGGGGAGCGACGCGACGAAATCGGTGACCAGGCGCGCCGGGACCGTGATCGAGCCCTCTTCCTCCACCTGGGCGCCGATCCAGCAGGTCACGGCGATCGTCAGGTCGGTCGCGACCAGCTTCAGCCGGCCTTCTTCGGTGGCGAGAAGGATGTGCGAGGCCTGGGGCAGAGTGCTGCGCACGGGCACGGCACGGCCGACGATGGACAAGCCTTTCGTGAGGTTGTCCTGCAGACAAGAGACTTTCATAATATGCTTACCTACTTTATCAATTAGGGCGGCGGGTCGCGAGTAGTATAGCGCCGGGTATTGGCGCTCGCAAGCAACTCGCGTCGCGGCTGTTTTGCCGGTGTGTTACGAGGCGCGACGGAGGTCTACGCCGGCGCGTCCGGAGGTGTCTTGCGCATGATCATCCCGACCGACGAGATGAGGATGAACAGGAGCGTGCCCGGGAAGCCGATGAAACCCAGGATCGCGATCCCGCCTTCTTCGTCGCCATCGATCGTCCAGGCCGCGCCGACCACAAGCAGGATCGCTGCCAGGCCCCCGAGGAGCCCAAGCCAGCGCCAGAGCGCGCCGGTCCGCCAGATCGCCAGCGAGGACGCGGCCAGGAAAAGCCCAATCGGCAGCTGAGACAAGGTGAACCCATAGGTGTCGAGTTCCATCAGTGTCCGGATCGCGGAATCGTCCACTTCCGGGTTCTCAGCAGCCCCGATGGCGAGGGCGCCCCAAGGTATGGAAGCCACTCCGCCGAACACCGTCGCAGTGACCGCGCCGATCACAACCAGGTTCGCCAGGATCGGAGGCATCCCGTCGTCTCGCCTCACCATGTAGCTTAGAACTACCGCGTAAGGCAGGAAGAAGAAGAAGAAGGCGACGCCAATGAGCCAGTCACCCACGAGGTACATGTCGCCGTCATCACTGAAGTACTGGCGGATGTCCTCGATCGAGTCGTCACGGGACGGCGACTCCCCCTGCAGAACAATCGATACGACAAAGACGACGATCCAGGCGATCCCCGCGATGCCGCCGAGCCGCCACCACTGTGCCATCATTCCCGAGTCAGACTGAGATTGCATCCGTGGCCTCCTGACGAGAGTTTTTATGAGTCTAGGGTCATCAGCTTGCTCGATTACAGGGATTCAGCGCACGTATCTGTTGATAAGCAGGCGGGCGTCCGCTGCCTAGCCGAGTTCGCGCAGCGCCGCTTGGGCAGCCTCTCCGGTCGCCACGACGTCGTCGTCCGTATGTGCGGCGGAGAGAAACATCGCCTCGAACTGAGAGGGCGCGAGGAACACGCCCCGTGACAGCATCCCGCGGAAATACGCGGCGTAGCGCTCGCGGTCGGACCCGAGCGCGGTGGCGTAGTCGTTGACGTCTTCGTTGGCGAAGAACATCGTCATGATCGAGCCGACACGGTTCAGGCGAACGGGGACCTCAGCTGCCTCGGCGGCACGGCGCAGACCATCCTCCAGGTAGACCGAGGCGATTTCGAGGCGCTGGTAGAACACCTCCGAACGCAGCGCCTCCAATGTGACTATCCCGGCAGCCATCGCGAGCGGGTTCCCGGACAACGTGCCGGCCTGGTACACGGGCCCAAGGGGCGCAACCATCTCCATCAAGTCGCGCCGGCCGCCATAAGCCGCAACCGGCAGCCCACCACCGATGATTTTCCCGAGACACGTTAGGTCCGGCGTCACGCCGAGAAGCGCACCTGCGGACCCGTAGTGCAAGCGGAAGCCGGTGATGACCTCATCGAAGACGAACAGCGCGCCGTGCTCGGTCGTGATCTCGCGCAGGCCTTCGAGGAAACCTGGCAGCGGCGGCACGACGCCCATGTTGGCGGCGATCGGCTCGACGATCACGGCCGCGATACGGTCTCCTTCCGCGGCGAAGAGCGCGCGGACCGCCTCGAGGTCGTTATACGGCGCTAGCAGCGTCTCGGCAGCGTATGAATCAGGCACCCCGGAGCTGTCGGGCAGGCTGAGCGTAGTCGCGCCAGATCCGGCACGGACGAGCAGGCCATCGGCGTGCCCGTGATAGCCGCCCTCGAACTTGACGATCGCGTCGCGCCCCGTGAAAGCGCGCGCGACGCGCAGCGCAGACATCGTCGCCTCGGTGCCGGAGTTGACGAAGCGCAACATCTCCATCGAAGGCACCGCTCCGATGATGACACGCGCCAGCTCGATCTCCAGTTCGCTCGTCGCGCCGTAAGCCGTGCCGCGATGCGCGGCGGCGGCGATAACGTCGGCGACATTCGGCGGCGCGTGGCCCAGGATCAACGGCCCGTACGCGCCGACGTAGTCGATATACCGATTGCCATCGACATCGAAGATGTACTGCCCCTGCCCGTAAGCGATCACGACCGGCTCGCCGCCCACCGCGCGAAACGCGCGAACAGGGCTGGAGACGCCGCCCGGCATCAACTGCTGCGCCCGCTCAAACAGCCCGCGCGATCGGGGACCGGGCACGTCAGCCAACGATCTGCACCTCATGGCCACCGCGCGAGTGCAGCGCCTCCCCGGCCAGCCGCATGACGATGCCATCTTCGTCGAACCCGCCGACGAGGTCGCCAAGCCGTGCTCGTTCCTCGCTCGCAAGCCCCGCTTCAACGAAGCCAAGCGCCCGGTACATCCGCTGCGCCCGGAGATTTGTGGGCATGACGTCCAGAATCGCCGAGTCCGCAACCAGTCGGCTCATCGCATCAGCCAAATAGGCGCTAAGCACTGCCCGGCCAATACCGCGTGACTTGGTTGAGACCGCGATACGCTGGATCCAGACGCCGAACCCTTCTGCGGTCAGGTCGTAGGCGATGAGATATCCCACGAGAGCGCTGTCGCCCCCCGGCGCGATGACACAGTGCTCGCCGGCGCCGTCGATGACGGCGGCATGCTGCTCCCGAGACCACTGACCGATGAACGGCGAGTTACCAGGGTCCCGCTCCATCTCAAGAACGGCGTCGATGTCCGACGCGAGAGTCTTCCTTATGCACAGAGCGCGGTTGCCTGCGTCCACGCGCCGGACTTCACTCAACGTCCGGCACCAGGTGAGCCACAAGCTCCGCGAGCGACTTGACCCGAAGATCCGGCAGAGGGACGCCGCGCGGCTTGCGATAACCCCCGCGGTTCACCCAGGCAGTGCGCATCCCGGCTCGCGCCGGGCCTATCACATCGGGGATTGGGTTATCGCCGGCGTAGAGGATGAGCTGCGGCGCCAGGCGCAGGCGGCGCGCCATCTTGAGGAAGATCGCCGGGTTCGGCTTGATGGCCCGCGCGTCCTCGGACGTCAGGACGATGTCGAAGCGCAGGTTATTGCGGGTGAGGCAGGCGGTCAGGAAGTCGTTGTCTGCGTTAGACAACAGCGCAACCTTGTAGCGACGCGAGATCGCCTCGATGGCCGGCGCGGCGTCTTCGAAAGCGGGAGCGTCGGCCAGGCGAGCCTTGAAGTAGAGCGCCGCCTTCCAGGCGTCACCAGGCAACCTGAGCTGCTTGAAGACGCGCACGAACTGGGCTGCCCAGGCCTCATCGTAGCGCTTGTAGACCGGGTCGTGGTGGTGTTCCGAGCGCATCAGGTATGACGCACGCAGGAACTTCTTCCACATATCGACGGCGTCCGCCTCGAGTCCCTGCTCCGCGCAGATCTCCGCCATCGCCGCGATGAAGTCCGGCTCCGTAAAGTTGATCACGGTACCGTAGGCGTCGAAGACGACGGCCTTCACATCAGCAGGGCGCAGGCGAGCCATAACGTGAGGTTACCAAAAGCGAGGCGTTCGGCAAGGCACGTGTGCGGCGCCGGGTACCGGGGCGTAGGGGCGACGCCCGCGCGCTAGCCGGGCATTTCGATGAAGTGGCCCAGCTTGTCGCGCTTGGTCTCGAGGTACTTCCAGTTGTGCGGGTTCGGCACCGCCTGGATCGGCACGCGCTCCACAACCTCCAGCCCGTATCCCTCGATCCCGGCGCGTTTCTGCGGGTTGTTCGTCAGCAAGCGCACCTTGGTCAGGCCGAGGTCGAGCAGGATCTGCATGCCGATGCCGTAGTCCCGGCGGTCGGCGGCGAAACCTAGGGCTTCGTTGGCCTCGACCGTATCCAGGCCCTCGGTCTCCTGAAGGTGGTAGGCGCGGATCTTGTTATGGAAGCCGATGCCGCGGCCCTCCTGGCGCATGTAGAGCAGCACGCCGCGGCCTTCCTTGGCGATCTGACTGAGCGCGAGGTCGATCTGGTCGCCGCAGTCGCAGCGCATCGAGCCGAAGACATCGCCCGTAACGCACTGCGAGTGCACGCGCACGAGGACCGGCTCCGGGCTGTCGATGTCACCCATCACCAGCGCGGCGTGCTCATCGGGGTCGATCGAAGAGCGGTAGGCGTAGAGAGTGAACTCGCCCCACTTCGTCGGCAGCGCGGTCGCGGCCACGCGCTCGACGAGGCGCTCACCCTGCACGCGGTGGCGGATCAATTGGTTGATGCTGATGATCTTGAGGTCGTGGCGTTTCGCGAAGCGCATCAGCGCCGGGCCGCGCATCATCTTGCCGTCTGAGTTCATCAGTTCGCAGAGGACGCCCGTCGTTTGGAGCGCGGCCAGTTTGCACATGTCGAGCGTCGCCTCGGTGTGCCCGGCGCGAACGAGGACGCCGCCGTCGCGGGCGCGCAGCGGGTAGATGTGGCCGGGCATAACGACATCCGCAGGCTCAGCTCGTGGGTCGCCGAGAACCTGGATCGTGCGCGCGCGGTCCGCGGCCGAAACGCCGGTAGTGACCCCTTTGCGGGCGTCCACCGAGATCGTAAAGGCCGTGCCGTACTGCGCCGTGTTGTTGCCGACCATCAGCGGAATGTGCATGGCGTCAAGCTTGTCGCCGGTCATCGGCACGCAGATAATGCCGGTCGTGTAACGGAGCATGTAGGCGATCGACTCTTCGCTCGCGTGCTCGGCAGCCATGATGAGGTCGCCCTCGTTTTCGCGCTCGTCGTCATCGACAACGATCACGAAGCGCCCGGTGCGGAAGTCTTCGATCGCTTCGTCGACGGTCGAGAAGCCGGGTTCGCGGAGGCCGTCCTGGATGTAGGTGAGCTTGGATTGCTTCCTGGCCGGGGACTTCTTACCGCTTGGCATTCGGCGCCTCCTCAAAGCTCGTCGCGTCCCATTCGGGTACGCAGCGTCATTATCCGGCTACCCTGACGTGCGCGTCAAGGTTGTTGTCATTCCGGAACGGGCATCAGGGAATCGCCGCGTCCCCGCGACTCGCATGACAAATCGACGCCACCGCGAAGGCTGTTGCGGAGACGCCGAGGAGGGCCAACAAAGCGAGGGCTCCAAAGCCAAAGAGGGGCGCAAGCAAGGCAGTGATAGCGGCGCCACAAACACCAAAGCAAATCGCCACTTCGGTCGGAGGTCGGACCAGGCGGGCCAATGCGTATCCGGCGTACGCGAACGGAACCCCTAGGACACCCAACGCGATAGCCTGAACCACACTTGGAATTAGCATTGCTTAACTCTGACTCAATCTTACGCCTTACCCCGACGCGGCCGGTCCATCTCCGCGCTGTCGATGACGATCGTCACCGGGCCGTCGTTCACCAGCTCAACTGTCATCATCGCGCCGAAGCGGCCGGTCTGCGTGGCGACGCCCAGACGCCGCAGCTCCGCTGCGAACACCTCGACCAGCGGCGCCGCAACCTCTGGCCGCGCCGCCGCATCGAAGCTCGGCCGCCTTCCCCTCCGAACGTCGGCCAGGGAGCGTGAACTGCGAGACAACCAGCGCCTCGCCGCCGGCGTCGATCAGCGAGCGATTGAAACGCCCCCCGTCATCGTTGAAGATGCGCATCTCGGCGCACTTGCCGGCGATCCGGCGTGCGCCGGCCTCATCGTCGCCATCTGCGACGCCCACCAGGAGGAGCAGCCCACGGCTGATCAAGGCGATCGTCTCGGCGTCAACGGAAACAGAGGCTCGGGTGACGCGCTGAAGAACGACGCGCACGGCGGGCGCGCCTAATCGACCGAGGCTTCGAGCTTCGTACCGCTGCCGTGGGAATGACCGCCGTCGCCATGGGAGTGGCCGTGGCCGCTGCCGTTGGTCGAGTCGGGCTTCGTGTCACTCTTGGTGTCGCTGGAGCCAGATTTCGTATCGCTGGAGTCAGATTTCGTTGAGGCGGTTTCGGATGAGCCGGCGTTGCCGGCCGAGCTAGAGCCGCGGTTGTCGGTGCTGTAGAAGCCGCTGCCCTTGAAGATGACGGAGGGCATGCTGATTTGACGGCGAGCGCGGGCGCCGCAGACGATGCACTTCTGCATTGTGGGCGCGCTGAAGCCCTCGGTCTTCTCGAAATCGTGGCCTTTTGTGCAGCGGTATTCGTAAACAGGCAAGTTTGCCGGACCTCCGTATCGATAGGGCGAAGACCCCGCGGGGCCATCGCAGCTATTATAGCGACCGCTTAGCCAACTCACAATTGACGCTGGGGATTAGGAACTTGACACACCCATGAGGACGTGAGAGAATACTT
>JBBEAZ010000037.1:62194-71165 GCA_040882565.1 Dehalococcoidia bacterium | reverse complement strand
AGTCCGTCCACCGGGCCGACGTCGCCGGTGCAGTCGATGTCGCCCCAGGGGTGCGGCGAGGCGCCGAGCACGTCGACGACGACGCCCATCGCCGGGCAGGCGCCGGTATTCGTGGGCAAGCCGGCGTCGAAACGCAGCGCCAGCAGCGCGTCCACCGGGTCCGCGCTGCCCGAGCAGTTGTTATCGCCCCAGATGCGATCTTCGCCGAGCGGCTCACAGAGGTTGCCCACGCCGTCGTTGTCGGTGTCCAAGAGGTTGATCGTTGCCATCTCGGGGCAATTGTCCAGCAGGTCCGGCACCGTATCGTCGTCTGGATCTGTGCAACCGGAGTCCGCGCCGTCTGTATCGCCGTCACCGTCGTTGTCCTGGCTGTCCGAGCAGCTGTCCTCGAAGCCCAGGAACTCCGGCAGTCCACCCGCTGCCAGCGGATCCGACCCCACCGTCGTCTCCAGGACGTCCGGGAAGCCGTCGCCGTCATCGTCGGCATCGCAGGCGTCGCCCGCGCCGTCACCATCGGTGTTCTCGTGGCCTGCGTTGGATGTCAGCGGACAGTTGTCTCCGACGTCGAGCAAACCGTCCCCGTCGTCCTCACCGTCAACTTCGTTGTCGGTACCATCGTTGTCCGTGTCGCGCGGCATATCGTCATCGGCGGCGCCGAGGCCATCGCCGTCCACGTCGAGGTCGCAATCGTCGCCCAGGCCATCGCCATCGAGGTCCTCCTGTCCGGCGTTGACGATGCCCGCACAGTTGTCGATGCCTTCTGCTGTGCCGTCGCCATCGCCATCCTGGTCCGCGAGAGAGAAGTCGGGCAAGATCGGGATGAACCCACCTCCACCGCCACCCTGTGGGATGCTGGCTGCGGCAGCGCCAGTCACGGGAGGCGCGTAGGCCAGGCCAACCCAGCTTCCGTAGCCGGCGGGCGGGTTTACACCCGACGTGTTGGGGTTATTGCCCACCTGGCTCGCCGGTACCCCGAGCGAGTGGCCAAGGAGGTTCGTGAAACTGAGCCCCCAGACCTGCCGCACGCCCTGCGAGGCCGGGACGCCGAGCATCATGTGCACCGGCTTGGGGACCGGCGTCGAGCCGCCGTTCGCCAGCGCGACTCTCGCCGGGAACAGACCGGGTATTAGCACTGGGTCGTAGATGATCTGCCGAAAGCATGGCGGCGCCGTAGCGATTTGGGCAGGTAGATCGAAGGTGTAGAGCTGGCAGATCCAGGTGACGGCAAGGCTGATGATGATGTCCCGGCCGCCGGGAATGGCATGGCCGAGCGGAGAGATGTCGTACACCGGTAGTGGGTGTACCCCGGCGCCTGCTGCGATGATCTCCCAGAACGCTGGCAATGGGCAGGCTTGCGGGGTGTAGTCCTTGATGCTGGAGTGGCCGGACCAGGCATAGCGGAAGACCCGCTCTCTCGCTGCGATGACATCAGCATCGCCTCGTTGCTGCGCGGTGCCGAAGTTGGTAGCGCGCGTCTCAGCGACCCCCTGGTCGCAGTTGTGGATGTGCCGTATCGACTCATCTACCAGGACATGAAGTTTGATGCCCGAAGTGTCGTCGGGATTATCGACGGGCGCGGCACCGAAGACGTTTACAACGTCCAGTAGCCCGGTCATGCTGGGCGCGTGGTGGCTGGGATCAACCGGAATGCCTGGTAGGTACGTGGTCTCCGGGCAATCGCCCAGGAAGCAGTCCTGCCAGTCGATCTCCACATAGACGTCCTTGTGCAGCGGGTTCGGCCGGAACACAAGCCCGCAGTTTTGGCCGATCTGCTCGAGTCTCGGCCCGAAATTCTCGCTGCACTGTCCGTTGTAGGGCCCGAACACCTCGTCCCGTGTTGCCTCTGCGTCGCCGTCACCGTCCAGATCGAATCCGGCGCCCTCAACATCTTCTTCAACCTCCCACGGGTCAAGCAGGCCGTCACCGTCGGTGTCCTCACATTCCGGGTTTGTGTGGGTAATGTTGTTCTCGATGTTGTCCGGGATGTTATCTCCGTCGGTGTCATCGTCCGTGGAGCCTGTGGTTGCGGTGCTGGCGCACCCGAGACTCAGAGTGAGGTCGAATGAAGCGTCAGCGCTCCCACCTGACGCGTTCGGGTTGGACGCCGGAGCGTTCGCCGACACGGAGAATGTGTGCGTTCCGATCTGCAGCTGCCCGGAATGATCGATGTCCTGCAGCGGGGACCCGCAGGCGGCCGGCGCGCCGGCGATAAACGTGGTTCCGTCCGGCGACGTAACGTTGGTGGCGACGCAACCAGTGATCCCGCCACCGCCCGATGCATCTATCGAACCGACAAGCGAGAAGGGAATTGCCTTCTCTGTCACCTCGATCGTGATCGTGAACTGGGAGTTCCCGTGCGCGCTGGGGTCGTCTCCATCGCCGGGGTCGCCGTCAGTCCAGCTCGCGGCGGCGGTGCCCCGAGATTTGACTACCGGGGCGAGTGGATCGCTGAAGTCGACTGTGGTGTTCTGTGTGGCTTCTGCCTCAGCGCTCCGTCCTTCGTTAGGATCATCGAACGCGTTTGCGGTCTCGATAAACTCTGTGAAGCCCGAGTCTTGCTCAACGTCGGGCGGCCCAACTGTCCCGATTCCATCGAAGCTAGACGCCTCGACCCTCGCGCTGCTCGTTACGACATCGGCGTCTGCCAGGGCCGACGGCGTCTCGCCGAGGCGCGCCTGCCCTCCGGCGAACATTAAGGCGGCAGTCAGTATCAGGGCCGGACGGAGAACCTGCATTGCATCAACTCCAAGTTTTACTTGCCCTGATTGTCCTCACCGCGCGGCGTGCCGTCCATGCGTAACCGGTCACATTCTGTGACCTGCTCAACTACTATTTAGCCATGACTGAGGGGACGTGGGAGGCGCTAGCGAAGCTATCGGCGAAGAGTTAGACGCCGCCACCTGCCGGCCTGGGCGGCTGCGGTCGACGCAGCCACGTTGACGGTCGTCCCGACCAGCGGGCAACCGGGCTCCTGTGACACGCTCAGCCCGCTGTCGAAGCGCAGCAGCTTCAGGCCGTCGACAGGCCCAACTTCGCCCGTGCAGTCGATGTCGCCCCAGGGGTGCGGTGAAGCGCCCAGCACATCGACTACGACGCCCATCGCCGGACAGGCGCCGGTGTTGGTGGGCAGGCCCGCGTCGAAACGCAGCGCCAGCAGCGCGTCCACCGGGTCGGCGTTGCCTGAGCAGTTGTTGTCGCCCCAGGTGCGCTGTTCGCCGTGCTGGACAGGGATAGGGCCGGTAGTCTCGATGGTCGTGTTCAGGCCGTCGCTCGCCAGCACACGGACCAGCACTTCGTTGCCTTCCAGGACGCTGGTGTCGAAGGTGAACTCTGTCTCCGTCGTGTCGACTTCGATGGGCAGCCAGGTGTCGCCGTCGTCCGGGCTGTACATGACGGCGTACTGGAGCGGGTCGCCGTCGGCGTCGGAGGCTGACCAGTCAAGGGTTTCTTCGCCGTTCCACTCGCCGGGGTCAGCGATATCGACTGTGGGTGCCGAGGCGCTGAGATCCAAGGAGTCTAGCTCATGAAAACCCTCGGCCAGCGAAATGCGCGTCGTGCCCGGCGGGAGCGGAATACGCACCGCGAATGACTCCGAGTCCAGCGGCTGGCCAGTTCGGTGGTCCTGGAAACGCAGCATGAAGCAGTAGTCGATCTGGGCGCCGCCGGTTGTTCGCAGGCAGTAGTTACCCATAGGGTTGGGCACCTCCGCAGGCTTGCTTGAACTGATTACGTATGACGATTCGATCGTCGCGCTGCTGCCGTCGGCCTGCGCCGTGCCCTTGACCACGAGGTATGGATTCGGCGACCCGGCAGGCTCCACGCGCGCGGACTGAGGATTGAAATTGCCGGTGAGGACCTCGTTGTACGTGTGCGCAGAGATCCAGATGTCCGATCCGGGAGGCGTGCAATACGTCATCAGGTCCTTCTTCGTTGGCAGCTTGACCTGCTGCGCTGCCACGTCGTAGCCGACTTCCTGGATTGTCGAGTCGGCGTATGGCCAGTCCGTGGTACTATCCTCAGCTCCGCATCCGTCGGGCAGATTCGTGTGCCGCAGACCCAGGTTGTGTCCGATTTCGTGGGTCAGCGTGTGCTGCGCGTCGAGGGGGTCCGTCGCGCTCGTGTCCAGCTGCCACGACACGCGGCCGGTGCTCCCTCCCCACACGGGATCGGCGAACCCCGTAGTTCCGCTCGGAACGCTACCGTTGGGTAGCCAGGCGGCGAGTTGATCGGCAACGAAGCCGCCCTGCGACATCAACTCATATCGCTGGCGCAACCCGGCCAGGAGTGCCTCCTCTCCGGCTTCGGTGACCGTGGCGTTCAGTACCATGTTGGGGATCGCCAGCTGGTCGTAGAACAGCTCGTTGTCGGCCACCGGGAAGAGCTTCTTCATGAGGTCCGGCGCCGTGGTGTGGACGAAATTGCTCGGGCAGGTCGGCACGGCACCGGCCGTCAGGCGCACGCAGATAGGCGTATATTTCACGACCAGCCCGGCCGTGTCCACGCTCCTCAGCGTGAACTCCTCATCCAGCACGACCTGGTCCGAGATGTCGTTCACCACCAAACGCACTGACCATTCGCCCTGCGGCGGCGTGAAGAAGAAATCGACGGAAGTGCACCCCGCGTCCTGGCGGCGACGGTCCAGCGGCGTGCAGCCGGGTGTCAGCGTCACGACTTCGGTATCGCTCACCTCTCCGCTAACTTCGATCATGTAGTCGGTGGCCTGGTCCACCTCCGCGAAGTAGACGCGCATCGCCGCGGGTTTCCCCGCGACAATCGGCACCGGCGGCTGACCGTCGGCGGCGATGTCGGACCGCAAGCTGCTGACTGTCTGTAGCTCCTGGATGCCCTGGGTAAACTCGAGCGCCAGGAGGCTGGCCCCTGCCGGACCCCAGTCCTCACCCCCCGTGCTTTTGTCCGTCACGGTGACCGGGTCGCTTCCATCCAGGTTCATGGACTTCGCTATGAATTGCCCCAGCACGTGGGCCAGGATCCTGGATCCATCTGGGGACCATACCGGGTAACCGAGACTACTCTCCGTGCCCACCTGGTGCGCCCCGGTTCCGTTCGCGTCCGATATGTAGATCCCGCCTCCGCTTGTGGCGTACACAAGTTGCGAGCCGTCAGGGGACCAATCGCCCCAGAAAGCGTTACTTCCCGGAGTTATCCTGGTCTCCACCAGGGTCGTCACGTCGACCGTGACCAGAAAGTCGTCCTGAGTTGCCTGGACCTCCCGCCCAACCAGGATTTTCTTACCGTCAGGAGACCACCTCGGATGGTTAAGCGTGTCGAATTGGGCAGACGTGGCCAGAAGCTCCGTTCGATTCGAGCCATCGGTATCCATGATCCACAGTTCCGACACAGTGAAGGCCCCGCCCGTGACATGTCGTAAGACCGCGATTCGCGTGTCATCCGGGGACCAGGCAGGCGACGACCAGTGTTCCGACCCAGGGGAGTCCGCGACCACCTGTTGCTTGTGGGTACCGTCTACGTGAATCTTGGAGATCCCACCGACATCCATGAACAGGATCTCGTCTCCGTCTGCGGAAATAGCCGGGGATGCCCCTGACGTCACAAATTGCGGTGCACCCCCTTCTGCCGGAATCGCGTATATCCCACTCGGTTGGATTTGCGATGTGCTGAATACAATCAAACCGTTCTCGCCTGGGAAGGCCTGTGGTGCGGCACGCGCGGGGCCAGGCCCGCCGAGGCTCGCGTGCAGCTCGCTCAGCGTCTGCAACTCCTGGATCCCCTGAGTGAACTCCATGCTGTGCACCGGGCCGGGCAACGGCTGCCAATCCGGGTAGGCACCCAATTCCGTGTTGGGGACCCCCACAGAGGAAGCGAAGTCAGGACCCGTCCATATTTGGAACAACTCGCCACCCGGGGCTGAGTCCTGGGTTACCGCGCGCGTGACGATCTGAGTGCCGTCCGGAGACCAAGTTGCCTGCCACTCAAAACCTGAACCCATACCGGTCATGACCTGGTGCTGATTGGAGCCCTCTGCGTCCATGACCCAGACTGCAGAGCCCTGTTGGTTCGGGACAGACCTGGAGTACAAGATCGTCTGGCCGTCGGGTGACCAATCCGGTTCGGATTCTGACCGCTGGTCGGAGTCGACGACCCACGGGGTGTTGGTGAGGTTGTCTACCGCGCTGGTGGCCACCGTCAGCCTGTAGAGGTCGTTTGTGCCCGTCCCAGTACCATCGCCCACGCCCGCCACGATGAATTGGCCATCCGGGGACCAGGACATGCCGCTTCCATGCCATATTGGCCCGCCTCCAGCGTCCGCTGCGCCTGTGCCGTTCGCGTTCACTGTCCAGAGTTCGTACGTTCCTTGAGGGTTCGGCACGGCGGGTCTACGAAAGAAGGCAATCTGCGTTCCGTCCGGGGACCACTCGGGTGAGCTTTCAATCGTCGGACTGTTCGTTAGATTCTCTTTGTTGGAACCGTCGGCGTCGATGGTGTAAATATCACCTTCCAGCTGGAAGGCGATCCGCTGTCCGTCAGGCGACGAGGATGGCTCAGACGCGCCGACAGTCCCAAGTATCGTCTGGAGATCGCCACCGTCAGGGTTGACCATCCTGATGCCGTGCGCAGCGGTAATGAATACGATCTTCCCGTTCGCTCCCGGGAACGCCGCTCCCGCGGAGGGCGGTTCGTCCACACCCGCCTGCACACCAACGAACACCATCGCCGAAACGAATATCAGGGCCAGGCGGAAACCTTGCATTGCACTCACTCCTACGTCCTAGAAGGCTTGCCGTGATTGTGCGCCCTGAGCCAGATGCCGTCCACGTTGAATCGGTCACATTCTGTGACCCGCTCGGTTAGTATTTGTGCCATGACTGATGTGGGGATGGGGATGGACAAGTTCCAGGCGGTCGTCGATTGGCGGCAGGCGCTCCGCGAGTACCGCGTCCAGCGGCGCCTCTCGCAACCGGAAGTCGCGCGCCGCTCGGGCCTGTCGCTGTCCGCCGTGAAGGCATACGAGAACGGCCAGCGGCATCCCAGCCGCGAGGCGCTTACTGCGATCACCGATGCGCTCGGCATGACCGCCGGACAGGCCAACCCGATCCTCGCCGGCGCCGGTTACGCGACCAACTGGCGAGCGATCTACCACCAGGCGTACGGCCCGAGAGAGGTCGACTGGTTCACAGAGGAGGTCGAGCGCAGCGCCTGGCCGGTTTTCGTGACGAACGAGGCATCCGACCTGATCGCCGCCAACCGCGCCTTTCGCAATCTCGTCGGCGTGCCGCTCAGAGAGCGCTTGCCGCGTGCCGACAAATGGAACTTCCTCGCGCTCTCGAGTACGCCGTCATACGCCGAGCGTCTGGAGAACTGGGACGAAGCGATGACCTTCGTCCTGGGCCTCGCCAAGATGGACCTGCGGCGCCAGATCAACCCGGAACGGCCGGCGCCCTGGACAACCGAACCCTACCAGCGCTTCCTGCAAGGTGACCCGATCTACGTCACCCGGATGCTCAGGTTGTGGGAGCCGGCGGAGCCGGTGGCTCACACGACACGCATGCACTACCCCGTGCGCTGGCGCCACGAAAGTGGCCAACTGCTGCGCTTCGCCGCCATGATGCACGTCGCCGACGTCTGGCAGGTGTTCGCGTGGCACGACTGGGTGCCGGAAGACGCCGACACGCTTCGCTTGTTAGCAGACCTGAAGTAGAGAGGAGTCGTGTACCAGGGGTCCTAGCCCTGACCGGTCACGCCTTGCGCCAGCGGGTGCCGTCCGCGACGTCCTCGACGGTGATGCCGAGTTCCGCCAGGTGGTCGCGGACTTTGTCGCCGAGTTCGAATTGCTTCGCGGCCCGCAGGTCGTTCCGCAGTTCCACCAGCAGATCGATGAAGCGGTCCGCGCCGAGCGCTGTCTCCGACTCGCGGAGCGTCAGACCCAGCACGCTGCCCAGCTCGCGCAGCGTTGCCTGCGCGTTGGCGACGCAACGACCCTCGTCGCGCGAACGGTTGATCTCGCGCGACAGGTCGAAGAGGACCGCCAGCGCGCCGGCCGTGTTGAGGTCGTCGTCCATCATTTCGAGGAAACGCTCGCGGCTCGGCTCGACGTCGATCGTCTCGGCGCCTTCGCCGCCGGGCAGCGAGGCAGCGAGGCGCAGGCGCTCAGCCGCGCGTTTGCCTGACTCCAGCGCCTCCTCGGAGTAGCTGAGCGGCGCGCGGTAGTGCGAGGTCAGCACGAAGATCCGCACGCCGTCAGCGCCGTACTCCGTCAGCGCCTCGCGGATCGTGATGATGTTGCCGAGCGACTTGCTCATCTTCTGCTCGTCCAGCGTGAGCCAGCCGTTGTGCACCCAATGGCGGACGAAGGGTTTGACGCCGGTAACGCCCTCGCTCTGGGCGATCTCGTTCTCGTGGTGCGGGAAGATCAAGTCCTGGCCGCCGCCGTGGATATCGAGCTGCGGGCCGAGGTAGCGGTACGACATGGCAGAACACTCGATGTGCCAGCCCGGCCGGCCGGGTCCCCACGGGCTCTCCCACGAGGGCTCGCCCGGCTTGGCGCCCTTCCAGAGCGCGAAGTCCGCCGGGTCGCGCTTCTCCTCCGACGACTCGACCCGCGCGTAGTCGCGGCTAATGGCGTCGATGTCGCGGCCAGAGAGCTTGCCGTATCCGGGGTCGCTGCGCACGCTGTAATACACATCGCCGTTCGCGATCGCGTAGGCGTGACCCCGCTCGATCAGCTTCTCCACCATCTCGATGATCTGGGGGATCTCCTGCGTGGCGCGCGGGTAGACGTGCGCGGGCGTGATGTTCAGCTCTCGCATCTCGTCCTCGTACTCGGCGATGTAGGCCGCCGCGACCTGGTCGTAGGTCAGCCCTTGCTCGTTGGCGCGGACGATGATGCGGTCGTCGATGTCGGTGTAGTTCTGGACGTGCTTGACCGCGAAGCCCCGGTACTCGAGGTACCGCCGCAGCACGTCGAAGATGATGTAGCTCATCGCGTGGCCGA
>JBBEAZ010000037.1:0-62094 GCA_040882565.1 Dehalococcoidia bacterium | reverse complement strand
TACTCGAGGTACCGCCGCAGCACGTCGAAGATGATGTAGCTCATCGCGTGGCCGATGTGCGAGTGGTCGTAGGGCGTGATCCCGCAGACGTAGATCTTCAGCTCGTCGTCGGGCTGCTTCACCTCATCCACCCGCCGCGACATCGTGTTGTACATCCGCAGCGTCATCAGGAAGCCGCCGTCTCAGTCGGCGGCCGGCGTCGCGGCTTTGGCTTCGCCGCATTCGGTCGCGCCTTCTCCGCCGCATTCAGCCGCTTCTCCAACTCATCGATCCGCAACTCCAATTGCTGGATGATGTCCCACTCCGGATCCGGCAGCCGTAGCACCGTGTCGTCGCCCGGGTCAGCGAACGCCACTATGTGGCCGGGCACGCCGACGACAGTCGCGTTCGGCGGCACGTTGGTGACGACGACTGATCCCGCGCCGATCTTCGAGTTCTCGCCGACGGTCACGTCGCCGATCACCTTGGCCCCTGCGCCGACCACAACGTTGTCCTTGAGCGTCGGGTGGCGCTTCGCGCGGTGTGTGCTCGTGCCGCCGAGCGTCACACCCTGGAACAGGTGCACGTTGTCGCCGATGATCGCCGTCTCGCCGATCACGACGCCCATGCCGTGGTCGATGAAGAACTTGCGCCCGATCCGCGCGCCGGGGTGGATCTCGATGCCGGTGAAGAACCGCGAGAAGTGCGAGATCAGCCGCGCCGGGATCTCGGCGCCGCTGTTGTGCAGCGCGTGCGCCAGGCGGTGGATCTGCCGGGCGTGGAACCCCGGGTACGTGAGCGCGACTTCGAGGTCGCTTATCGCGGCCGGGTCGCGTTCCCGCGCCGCGTCAATATCAGCCTTAATCTCTTGTAAGAGGCCCATGGGCCGTCTCTCCCTTCGGTTGGTGTGATCGAGCATGCCGGTGTGGCCCCGCGATCCGCCCTTGGCGGACCGGGGCCTCGATACAGGCGCAAGTCAAAGACTGCATGCTCGCAACCGGGAGAGATTGTGGATATCCCATCGCCCCAACATTATACGGGCGCAGTGTCTGGGGCGAACAGGGCCGATATGTTCACCCGCGTCGTGGCAGCTGACGATTCCACACACCCAAACCGCAGAGTCCCTATCGTGACGGCGGCGGGGGCGTCTTTACCAGTTCGGTAAGTTGGGATCATCTGCCGAAATACGACACAAAGACTGCTCATGCGAGGTGACGCCGTGCTAGAGTCGTGGTCACACCACCGCTGACAACTCTGAGGTGCTTTCATGGCCGACGACGAACCGACAATTCCTGACCTTTTCACGTTTCCGCCGAACCTCTGGTATGGCTTGCTTTGCGAAGGCATTGGGCAAGACCCCAATCACCAAGAAAGTAAATCTGCTCAGTATCTTCAATAGAGTTCAATTGCTGGAGCCGCCCGCGAATTCGGGCGTGCCTGGGCACGCGGCGTTGAACGGCATCCTGGCGTTAGGATTCAGCGGTGGGCTCGGGCATTTTGAAGCAACTATCCAACTCCGAAATGCTGACGATCATGTCTTGTGGGAGAGGCCTGAGAAATGGGTGTTTGATCTAGGCCCAGGCGAGCAGGGAGGGGCGAATCGTCGCAATGCAGGTGCGACACTGGTTCACGCAACTCGGACAATATCACTACTGGGTAGGGGTGGAACCGGTTGGTCAGGAACACCGGATCCCGTTTGAGGTGCATCGGCAGGTGGCTCCTCCAGAAGTCTCACAGGATGACTCTGCTCCGGCCACATGAAAAGTTCAAGCTCCCCTGGCTCAGCGTCAAAGAACAATCTCCAATCCCGTTCCCTTTTCGGAAGGACACTCAGCAACCGAGCAATGAATTCGTCACGCGAGATGAAGCTCTCAGTGTATTGCGTTAGCCACGCTTCAAGTCGGCCTAGTTCGTCTGCGATCTTCGGGCGGCTGTTGCCGCTACCAGACCAATCCACACTGGTCAGGAAATGGCTTAGGTGATCCAGGTCTAGGCCAGCTCGAAGCGACGCGCGGACGACGCTCTGCACGCGCTGCCGGCGCACTTTTGCGATGGGTACAACAGACGACATTCCCATTATTTCCTTAGAGGAGCTTACGGCTCTCTGGAATGAGAATCATATACCGGAAAAGCGGCGATCAGGGCTCCTTGCCGACATACTAGCAAAAGAAGTGCCTGCTGGCGACCCGCTATTGTCTGGATTTACGCTCAGAATTATCAAAATTGTCACTCATAACGATAGGCATATTGGAACCGTTGAGGTTTGCAGACCCGGCTGGTACGATTAGACAAAGCAAGCCCAAAGACTATACGTTCCGCGACTGTTCCAGGGTGCGTACGCTGCACCAGCAAGAATCAGGCGGGAAAAAATGGCAACCTCGAAGTCTGAAGACACGTCGGTCTCGCTTCACGCGCTAAAGTTTGAGGAAGCGATACAGAAGCTGGTCTAGGGTTAGGCATGGGAATTCTCGGGCTGAGGAGGCGCGGCACCGCCGCCGTTGTCCGTACCCGGACTCAGCCGTTAGAATGAAACATTATCCGAACTCCCAACCTCACCCAAATCATGCCCGCAATCACCCGCCGCGCCACTCTCGTCTGGAGAAATGGCCTCTGTGAGTTACTGCTCATCGCCATCGCCTTCATGTTCTATTCGATCGTGCGGATGGGCTCCAACGACCGCCAGATCGAGGCCACCTACAACGCCGTCGACCTCGTCCACGTGCAGCGCGCCCTCTGGCTCGCACACGAGGCGGACATCCAAAAGCTGATCCTCTGGAGCGACGCGCTCGTCCGCATCTTCAACGCGCTTTACACGTACGGCCACTTCTGGCTCATCGGCTGTGCCGGCAGCTGGCTCTTCTTTTTCCACCGCGACCGCTACATGCTGTTCCGCAACGCCTTCTTCATCTCCGGCGCGATCTCGCTCATGGCCTTCAACCTGATCCCGCTGGCGCCACCTCGGCTTCTGCCCGGCGACTTCGGCGCCGTCGACACGCTCCGCTTGTTTTCCGCCGTGAACTACGAGTCGTCCGGCAACTTCGTCAACGAGTACGCCGCGATGCCCAGCCTGCACATCGCCTGGAACCTGCTGATCTGCCTCGCCATCGCCTCCGTCACGCAGAACCGGCTCGTCCGCTTCGTCTGCGCGGGAATGCCGCTACTCATGTCCGCGACGGTCGTCGTCACCGGTAACCACTGGATCATGGACTGCATTGCCGGCTACATCGTCGGCATGATCGGCCTCGGCGCCGCGCTCGTCTTGCGCAAGGAAGGCTGGCGCGTGCGGCAGCTAATCGTCCCGCCGTCCAGGACCGCCTCAGCCTAGGAGCCGCGACATGCGGCGTCTTGAAAACCCCTACTCCGGCGCCTTCGACTGGCGTTCGTTGTTGCCGAGGTTCAGCCGCCGCGACCTCCTCGAGGGCGCGATCATCGCCGTCGCCTTCATCCTCTACTTCTGGGTGCGCGGCGCCGTCGTCGACAAGCCCGAGGCCGCTTACTGGCACGCCCGCGACCTGATCGACCTCCAGCGCAACCTCGGCTTCTTCTGGGAAGACAACATGAACCATTGGATCGCCGGCCGCGAGTTCTGGGCGCAGGCGATGAACCTGATCTACTTCTACCTCCACTTCCCGCTGATCATCGTCTTCGGCATCTGGCTCTACTACTACCGCCGCGGCCAATACACCTTCGTCCGCGACTCGTTCCTCGCCTCCGGAGCGATCGCCCTCGTCATCTACTTCCTCTACCCTGTCGCCCCACCGCGCGAGCTACCGGAGCTGGCTGCGCGTTTCGACCCCGGCGCTCCCGGCTACATCCTCGGCTTCTTCGACACGATGGAGGCCTACCTCGGCTACGCCTACGACACGCAGTCGACGCGCGCCTTCGTGAACCCGTACGCCGCGATGCCCAGCCTGCACTTCGGCTGGGACCTCCTCCTCGGCATCGCCGTCATCCGCGCCTTCCGCCGGACGCCGCTCCTCTGGATCGCAGCGCCGATCGGCGTCGCCCTGCCGGTGTTGCAGGTGTTCTCGATCACGCTCACCGCGAACCACTACTTCATCGACGCGGTCGCCGGGGGGATCGTCGCGATGGCAGGACTTGGCGTCGCGTATTCGCTCAAAAAGTGGGGATACCCCTGGCTGGGCGACCGTTTTCGGCGATTGCCGTGGCTGCGGGCGCGCAGCCTGTTGCTGCAGGACTAGCGCGGGCGTCGACCGCGGCGCGGAGCGCATACGGATCGGCGGAGCGGAGCAAAACGGCGCGGTGTAAGATTCCTCGGCCTGGCTTGCACCCGGCTCGGAATGACAAGTTGTCCGCTAGTTGCAGTTGTGGAACACGGACATCGACCCTAGCGGCGCGTAGATCTCCACCGTCACTTCGCTGACGTGGGAGACCCACGCCTCCCAGTCGCGCCGCGCCTTCTCGGCTTCCGGGCTGCCGATGGCTTTCTGCACCGATGCCTCGTCGGCCAGCTCGTAGAGCGTCGTCCAGTTGATGCCCTTCCGCGTGCACGACGACCTGTAAGCCTTGATTACGCCCGGGATCGCCATGACATGGGGCAGGTGCTCGCGGCGGTACCAGCGGTCGAACTCCGCCATCACTTCGGGCGCGACGCTGGCGCGCACGACGAGGAACGGCCGCGCCACCTAGCAGGTCCCTTCCGGGTCGTAGTGACACTCGAACGTCTCGATGAACTGATTGATCCGGTCCGCGTCGAAGTCTTCGAACGAGTCCATGAACTGCCACGCGGTCAGGACGATCCTGTGGTCAATCGTCGGGTTCGGCGTCTGTACGACGAGTTGTCCGCCGGCGACGGCGGGCTGAACGACAGATGAGAGTTCGTTCCGCAACGTCGCGCACTCCTCGTTGGATAGCGGCGCGCCGGCGTTGCAGTTGTACCAGGCGATCACGAAACCGTGCTCCATGTTGTGCACGGCTATCTCGTTCGGCACGATCGTGTCGTAGATGCCGGCCTGCACCAACTCGCCGATGTGCCTGCCGCTCGTTGGGGGGTTGGTGTCGTAGTGCTGCGTGCCGTAACCCTGGAATTCGCCCGGCGCAAAGTGACGCCCTTCGGCGCCGATCTCGGCTGGGAACATCTGGGCGGGATAGGGGTAGTCGTCGACAGGCTGGGCGATGAACGGGTCGCTGGTATCGTCGCCGCCATCGCTGCCTCCGCCTCCGCACGCGGCGAGCAAGACCATCACAAGGAAGGCGAACAACACGACGACGACGAACCTGACTACCGGCATCAATCCCTAGCTTTGCAGCACGGCGACGATCTTGTCCAGAATCACCCGCATATCCCGTGACGTATCGACGACAAAGTAGCGCCGCCGCGGCCTCTGGTAGTCTCCGCGCATCTTCTCGAACACGTCGAGATCAGCCGTCGAGCGGTCCAGTGGGTCCCTGCTCTCGCCGCGCGCGAGCAGCCGTTCGCGGATCACGGCGAAGGGCGCGTTCACCCGCACGATGGCGAGGCGCGCGCCCGTCTCCACTGCCAGCTTGTACGCCGAGCGGCGGTTGGCCTCCTTCAGGTTCGTGGCGTCGAGGATCACCGGCACGCCGCGCTGGAGCAGCCGCCGCGCCAGTACGTTAATCGCCGGGAACACGCGCCCGTGCTCCTTCTCCGTGTGCTGCGGGTCCTTGTACAACACACCACGCAGCGCGTCGCTATCGAGCACCGCCGCCGGGTAGCGTTTGGCCAGCTCCCGCGCAAAATGCGACTTGCCGCTGCCCGGGAGGCCGATCAAGAGCACGAGCCCCGGCCGCCTGATCGGCTTCGGCAGCCGCCCGAGCGATGCCTCCATCCAGTCGGCGTCACGGTTACGGATCGCGTTCATCCGCGCCAGGCGGCGCTCGTCGTCAGTCATCTTCGTAGAACGCCAGGCCAACGAAGCCGGGTCCGGTGTGCGCCGCCATCACCGCGGTGAAATCGGTCCGCACCAACTCCGCGGGCGCCAACTCCCGGCAGATCGCCTCGGACAAGCGCTCGGCGGCTTCTGCCGCCTCCGTGTGCATCACAGCCACCCTCAGGTGGCCGCCGTTCTGGTGCGCCTGCGCAAACGCCACGAGCCTCTCCAGTCCGCGCCGCTCCGTTCTCACCTGCCCGATCGAATGCGCGCGGCCGCCCTCGTACGCCAATAGTGGCCGGATGCGCAGCACATTGGCTGCCCAGTGCAAGATCCAGGGGACACGTCCGCCACGCGCCAAGTAAAGCGTCGTCCCCAGCAGCCCCGCCAGCCGCCCTCGCCCACCGACAGAGCTCGCCGCCGCTGCTGCATCATCAAGCGAACCCCTGGCTGCCAGCGTGCGCGCCGCCGCCAGCACCGCGAAGCCATGCGTCATCGCCAGCCCGCCGCTGTCGACGACTCGCACCTCGAAGTCCGGCAATTCCTCAATGGCAAGTGCCTGGGCCGCCACCGCCGACTCATAAGTGCTGCTGAACGAGGCGGCGAGCGTCAGGCAGAGCACTGAATCCGCGCCTGCCTCGCGTGCCTCCCCGAACGCCGACAGGAACTCGCCGGGTGTTGGCGTGGCGGTGCGCACGGGGGTTCGCGCTGCCTCCGCCAGCCGGAACAGCTCCCCAGACGTCAACGAGCCGTCCGGATACACCTCCTCGCCGATTAGCAGGCCCAGCGGGACTGTGACTATGCCGAGTTCTGTTCGTAGCGCGGCCGGCAGACACGTGGAGCTATCGGTGACTACGATGGTCTTCGGCATCTGGCACGACCATGATGCAATGTTCCGCCTACCGAAACCAGTGTGCTATACTCGCTGGCGAAGGAAAGTAGAAGGAAGCGATACCCTCGTAAATGCTCACGACGGAACTAACGGCGGAAATCACCGCCGATAATCGGTCCCACCCGACCGATACAGGATCCACTGAGATACAGGTCGCGCTCCTCACGGAGCGGATCAAACAACTTACCGATCACCTGCGGGCGAATCGGAAAGATTTCCATTCTCAGCGTGGGCTCATCATGCTCGTAGGCCAGAGGCGACGGCTACTGAGGTACCTGAACCGCCAAAAGCCGGCAAGCTACAAGGCACTTATCGCGAAACTCGGCCTGCGCAAATAGCGCGGGCCTTTCTCTTTCCCGGTCCATACGATTGGGCTGAACATAGCGGGCCGAAAGGTTACGGACGCCGCACGCAGCGAAGCCGCCATCCCCGGGGTGCTTGAGGTTAGGACCCCCCGAATGCGCGATAACACCGCGTCACAGCAGGCCGGAAACCGCCCGCGCGAATCAGACCACTATACCTGGAGGTCACAGACCACATGGCAGTAGAAACATTCCAGCGAGAGATCGGCGGCAAGCCGCTGATCATAGAGACCGGCCGCATGGCCGGGCTCGCCAACGGCGCAGTCACTGTGCGCTACGGCGACACGATGGTCCTCGTCACGGCCGTCATGAACAACACCACCCGCGAAGGCGTGGACTTCTTCCCGCTTACGGTGGACTTCGAAGAGCGCATGTACTCGGCAGGCAAGATCCCAGGCGGCTTCTTCCGCCGGGAAGGCCGCCCCAGCAGCGAGGGCATCCTCACCGCTCGCCTCACCGACCGGCCGCTGCGCCCGCTGTTCCCCAAGGGCATGCGCAACGACGTGCAGGTCGTGATCACCACGCTCGCCGCCGACCAGGAGAACGACCCCGACGTCCTCGCGATCATCGGCGCCTCGACGGCGCTCTCGATCTCGGACATTCCCTTCCAGGGGCCTGTCTCCGGCACACGCATCGGTTACATCGAAGGCGAGTACATCGTGAACCCGACGTACGCGCAGCGTGAAGAGAGCACTCTCGACATCGTCGTCGCCGGCACCCGGGACGCGATCGTAATGGTTGAGTGCGGCGCGAAGGAAGTCTCCGAGGAGGTCCTCCTCGAGGCGATGCGCCGCGCCCAGGAAGTCAACGCCGAGGTGATCCACCTTCAGCAAGAGATGACGACCAGCGTCGGTAAGCACAAGCGCGAATTTCTAGTGAAGTCCATCCCGGACGACGTCAAGGAGGCAGTCGGCGCCTTCGCCGCCGCCCAGAACTGGGACCTCTTCGCCGCCGCCAAGGACGAGCGGGCAGGCCTCCTTGACGAGGCCCGCATAGAGACCGCCGAAGCATTCGCCGAGCAATACGAAGCGACCGACGTCAAAGCCGCCCTCGACGAGTACGTCAAGCAGCTCATCCGCAACAGCATCCTGAAAGACGACAAGCGCCCCGACGGCCGCAAGCCCAACGACATCCGGCCGATCTCGGTCGAGGTCGGTCTCATCCCCCGCACGCACGGCTCCGGACTCTTCACGCGCGGCGAGACCCAGGCGCTGACCGTCCTCACGCTCGGCTCGATGGGCGAGCAGCAGCGGATCGACGGCATCGAGCCGGAAGACTCGCGTCGCTACCTTCACCACTACAACTTCCCTCCGTACTCAGTCGGCGAAGCGAGGCCAATGCGCGGGCCCAGCCGACGCGACACCGGCCACGGCGCACTCGCGGAGCGCGCCCTCTTGCCGGTCGTGCCGGACGAGGAAGAGTTCCCTTACACCATCCGTCTCGTCTCCGAGATCCTCTCCAGCAACGGCAGCTCCTCGATGGCGAGCACCTGCGGCAGCACCCTGGCCCTTATGGACGCCGGCGTGCCGATCAAATCACCGGTTGCCGGAGTGGCGATGGGTCTGATCAAGGGCGAGGACAGCTTCCAGGTGCTGACGGACATCGCCGGCATGGAAGACGGCTACGGCGACATGGACTTCAAGGTCGCCGGCACCGCTGAGGGCGTCACGGCCCTCCAGATGGACATCAAGATCAAGGGCATCACCAACGAGATCCTCGAACAGGCGATGGCCCGCGCCAAAGAGGCGCGCCTCTTCATTCTCGACAAGATGAAGGAAGTGATCGCGGAACCGCGCAAGGAGCTATCGCCCTTTGCTCCTCGCATGTACCGCATCACGATCCCGCAGGACAAGATCGGCGCGGTGATCGGGCCCGGCGGCCGCATGATCCGCTCGATCATCGAAGAGACGAAGTGCAGCGTCGACATCGAAGACGACGGCACGGTCTTCATCGGCTCCCCGAACGAGGAGCAGGCCCAGAAGGCGATCAGCATCATCGAAGGCCTGACCAAGGACGTCGAGATCGGCGAGACCTACACCGGCACTGTCACCCGCACGACGAACTTCGGCGCTTTCGCCGAGATCGCACCCGGCAAGGACGGCCTGATCCGCCTCGAGGACCTTGACACCGAGGCGCCGCGACGCGTCGAGGACGTGGTCAACATCGGCGACGAAGTGACCGTCATGGTCATCGAGGTCGACTCGATGGGCCGCGTCAACCTCTCCCGCCGGGCGATCCTCGAAGGCATGACCCTGGAAGAAGCACTTGAGGCCTCGCGCGCCTCGCAGGCAGCCTCGCGCGGCGGCGGCTTCGGTGGCGGCGGTGGCCGCGACCGTGGTGGCCGCAGCGGCGGCGGCGGATTCAACCGCGACCGTGGACCCCGCAGCGGCGGCGGCGGCGGCGGCAACGGCCGCCCGCGCACCGGCGGCGGAGACCGGCCACGCAGCGGTGGTGGTGGCTACGGCGGCGGTGGCGGCGGCGGTGGCGGCGATCGGCCGCGCAGCGGTGGCGGCGGCTACGGCGGCGGCGGAGGCGGACAGCGCCGCAGTGGTGGCGGTGGCTTCGGTGGCGGCAACCGCGGCGGCCAAAGCGGCCCGCCCGACGGCGGATTCCGGCGCGAGCCAGGCGATCCTCCCCCGCCCCCACCCCCGGCGCCAATGAAGCGCTGGTAAGCCAGAGCGCGATTACACGGCAAGAGGGTCGGCGTAATGCCCACCCTCTTTTCTATCCCATTAACATCTGAGCGCGGTCGACCGCTACGGTGGCGCGACGATCACACATCCATCCAACACCGGGTCGGCGTAGTACTCGTTGCCAAGCGAGTCCACAAGCACCACATCCTCCAGCGTCAGCAGCGCGGTACCTGGCGAAAGTCCCTGGAACGTGATCCGCGCGAGTACTCCTTCGCCGTCCTCCGCCGTCGACGCACCAAAATCAGCCACCGCTACGAGGAAGGTCCCGTCAGCGTCGGGTGCTGTGTCCCCCAGCGATACCAGGGACGATCCAGCATTCACGGCGAGGAACATCGAGTGGTCGCTTGCGATCACGTTGACGATCGCAGGATCATAGTGCAATTCGAATTGCACCGCGTCCAGTCCCCCGCCATCCGCATCAACCGGTGGCACGCCTTCGATCGTTACATCCACCGAGACGAGGGTTCCGTTTAGCGTGGCAGTGCATAACTCGCGCGTCCCTAGCGATGTGGCGGTGTTTGCCGGGAGAAGTTCGGGGTGCGCGTCGATCCCCACAAGCAGTGGCTCGGATGGCGCCACGCCACCGCCTCCTCCACCACCAGGTGACGACGGCACTGAACCACCGGAGCAGCTCCTGCCCAACGGTTTCAAACTCAAGACATCAGCGATATTTATGCTGCCGCTCACGACTATGTCATAGCGAGTGTCGGCGGGGGGAACCGACGCCCCGAACACCGGCTTGAGCTCCAGGACATCCTGAATATTGATCGTGTCTGACTCGATAAGATCCGGTGGCCACGTATACGAGAAACGGTCGCCACCGGCTATGTACCCGCACCCGTCGTTGTCGAGGGTTCCGAAGTAGTGTTCGTGATTGTCCCAATACCCGTCCCCATCAGAGCTTGCCGGGAAGGAAGGCCAGAGGGGCGAATACCACTCTGACCCAGGGTCACCGATGGGGCAATCGTTCTGCGGGTTTGCGCCGTAGTTCCCGAAGCCACTTATCCCGGACATGGGCTCGGGGTTGACCGCGTCCAGGTTGTGCTGCATGTGAAAATGCAAATGAGGGCCTGTCGACAGCCCGGTGCTGCCCGCGTACCCAAGGACTCGTCCCTGGCTGACTACAGTCCCTGGGTTAATTCCTGGACCCCAGGTCATACCATCCTGGAAGTGCGCGTACACACTGTAGTCGCCTTGGCTGTGGTCGAGCACAACCTTGTTCCCGTAAAGGTCGCCGGCGTTCTCGCGGACCACCACGCGTCCCACAGCTACTGAGCTTACTTCCTGCCCCAAATTGAACTGAAAGTCGATTGCATATAGCTGGCGTTATAGGCAGTAGCGCTGGCTGCAGTCATCGTGTCGTGAGTGGGGGAGCAGCCATACGTATACCCTTCTGTTATTCGATGCTCGATCCCCGTCGGCCAGGGGAGTTGGCGTGGTTCGTGGTGGGCTGATGATCCGCCTGTATTAATAATCGCAGCGCCGGCCACAACACCAATCGCGGTGATTCTCCAGACCAAACGACTCATCCTACGGCCCAAATTCAAGAGTGCTTGCGATCTGGGAGAATAACGACTCGTCTGGCGTCTCTTGCGTGAAGTAGGCCACGATGCCCATGCAAAGGCCCTCCCGCACAAGCGCTCGGGAATGTGCACGGGTGGCCGGTTCCTGAATCTCAGGCGGTGTTCTGACTATGTCCCACGCCGGTTCACCCCCGAGGGTCGACTCAGTAGCCCCGGGCTCAACTGAGCTCACCTCACCCGTCTCAGGGTCGATATCCAAAGCGAAACACCCGGTCGAACCCTTGGCTTGATAGTAGTTGACCTCGACTTTGACCTCCTCTGGAGGCAGGATTTTGCTTCCGTCCTCGGTCGGGTCATAAGAGTAGAAGGCGTTGTCCAGCTCGTGCCAATCTGGTGGATGCCGGAGACTGAAGAGACCATCCGGGTTGGTGTAGGTGGGCCAGTCCACAGGGACACTGGCAATCGGCTCTGTTTCCAACCCGTCCGGCACCAGTTCCTCGTCATCATCGTCGGAACAGGCCACGACGAGCACGGCCACGGCGAGAATTGCTAGCAGGCGCATGCCCAATACCTCCGTCTCGCTGCGTTGTACGCGTATTTCTTACGCTGTTCTTTAAGAAGTCTACCCCCCCCAGCTTACGCGGCCATTGCTATTCGCCTACTCTTGATTACACTTTCGTCTAAACTTCGCAGGCAGGCTCGCCCCCCACCTCCAGCGCCCATGAAGCGCTGGTAAGATGCAACCTGGGCCGGGGCGAAATCGCCCCGGCCTTTTGCTATCATCCCTGAAGCGGAGTTGTAGAACAGAATGACGGACGAGCGACCCATCACAACCCTCATGCGAATGATCGGTGGCTTCCGCGTGTCGCAGGCCATTCACGTGGCGGCCGTGCTGGGCATCGCGGATCTGATCAAGGACGGCCCCCGCAGCAGTGAAGAGCTCGCGCAAGCCACGTCGACAGACCCCGACGGACTCTATCGCCTATTGCGGGCGCTGGCGTCTGTCGGGGTATTTCACGAGACGGCCGGCCGCACATTCGGGCTGACACCGCTCAGTGAGTGCTTGCTTAGTGACGCGCGCGAACCGGGCAGCGGTTGGGCGTTGCTAATCGGCCAGGAGTACTTCTGGAACACCTGGGGCAACTTACTTACGGGCGTGAAAACCGGCAAGAACATCTTTCCGCAGTTGTATGGCACCGACGTATGGACGTATCGATCAGAGAGACCAGAGCTGAATGAGATCTTCAACGCAGCGATGACGTCGCAGTCCAGATCGGTCTCCGGGCTGCTGCTCGCTGCCTACGATTTCTCGCAGTTTTCGAACGTCGTCGATGTCGGGGGTAACCGCGGCGCCCTGCTGGCGGACATCCTGGCCGCCAACCCAACAGTGCGAGGCGTTGTCTTCGATCAGCCGCACGTCGCTTCCGACGAGGACCTGAGGACAGCCGGCGTGGCCGACCGCTGCAAGGTCGTCGTCGGCAGTTTCTTCGAGTCCGTTCCCGAGGGTGGAGACGCATACATCTTGAAATCGATCATCCACGATTGGCCCGACCAGGAGTCGGCGGAGATACTGCGGGTGTGCCGTAAGTCCATGGGGACAGGCTCCCGGCTTTTGGTCATCGACCGCGTAATCGGCGATCCCAATATGGGCCCCGCTACGAAGTTTCTGGACCTCAACATGCTGGCGCTGCCAGGCGGCCGTGAGCGAACGGAAGATGAATTCCGGCAACTCTTCGACGCAAGCGGTTTTCGGCTTACCCGCGTCGTCCCGCTTGGTTCCGACGAGGCATCAGTTGTGGAGGGCGTGCCCGCCTAACCCACTGCCGCGTGCCTTATGATTGTGGCGGTATGATCAAAGTCCTCGTCAGCGGCAGTGGCAAGATGGGCCGCGAGGTCCTCCACGCCGTCGCCGCCGAGCCCGACATGGAGCCGGTCGGCGTTGTCGACTTGCTCTCCGCTGAGGAGTACATCTCGCTGCCCGGCGGCGAGGCGCTGATCCCCTTCGACCGCAACGCCGCCACGCTGATCGCCCGCACCCGCCCCGACGTCATCGTCGACTTCACGAACGCCGAGTTCACGCCGAAGCTTGCCAAAGATGCGCTCGACGCGAACGTGCGTCTGGTCGTCGGCACGAGCGGCCTTAGCGAGAGCTTCGTCCACCAGTTCGGCGAAGACTGCGCGAAGCGAGGGCTCGGCGCCATCATCGCTCCCAACTTCGCGCTCGGCGCGGTCCTCATGCAGCAGATGGCGCGCATGGCCGCCCGCTTCTACGACACAGCGGAGATCATCGAGCAGCACCACGACGCCAAGGTCGACGCTCCTTCCGGCACCTCCATCGCCACCGCAAAGGCGATCGCGGAGGGGCACAGCAAGCCCCTGCGCGTCCCGCTGACCAAGAAGGAGACGATCCAGGGCACGCGCGGCGGCACGGCAGACGGCGTGACGATCCACAGCGTGCGCTTGCCCGGCCTCGTCGCCCACCAGGAAGTGATCTTCGGCGCCGCCGGCGAGACCCTGCACATCCGCCACGACACGGTCGACCGCGCGTCCTTCATGCCCGGGGTCATCCTCGCCGTCCGCGAAGTGATGAAGCTGGACGGCCTCGTCGTCGGCCTCGACCGCCTGGTCGGCTTCGAATAGCCGATGCCGGGCAAGACCGTCGTCGTCCTCGGCGCGGGCGTCGGCGGCCTCGTCGCCGCCAACCGCCTGCGGCGCATGCTGCCGAAAGAGCACCGCGTCGTCCTCGTCGACCGCTCCCCCGTCTACACCTTCGCGCCGTCGCTCACCTGGCTGATGCTCGGCCAGCGCAGCCTGGGCCGCATCACCCGCGATCTGCGCAAGCTGGAGAAGAAGGGCATTGAGTTCAAGACCGCAGAGGTCAGCGGCTTCGACTTCGCCCACAAGCAGATCCAGACAACGGCCGGCGACCTCGCCTACGACTACCTCATCGTGGCTCTCGGCGTGGACTACTCGGCTGAGGAAGTGCCCGGTTTGCACCGCGCCTGGACGTTCTACCACTCCGAAGGCTCAGAGGGCCTGCGCGAGGCGCTGCCGCAGTTCAAGGGCGGCCGCATCGCCGTCTGTGTGCCGTCGCTACCCTGCCGCTGCCCGCCCGCTCCATACGAAGGCGCCATGCTCCTCGAACACTGGTTTCGCGAGCGCAAGATGCGTGACGATGTCGAGATCCACATCTACACGCCGGAGGCTCGGCCGATCATCGGCGCGGGCCAGGAGGTCGGCGAGCGCATCCTCGAACTGCTCGCTAAGCGAAACATCGGTTTCACCGGCGGCGTCTCGCTCAAGTCCGTGAACCAGGACAAGCGGGTCATGAACTTCGCCGACGGTTCGCACGTCGACTTCGATATGCTGATCGCCACCCCCGTGCACAAGCTGCCAAACGTCCTCGCCGGCACCGCGCTCGTCAACGGCGGCGCCTGGGTCCCCGTTGACCGCGAGACACTGGGAACGGCCGTCGCGGACGTATACGCGATCGGCGATGTGACGATGGTGCCGCTCGCCAACGGCACCTTTCTCCCTAAGGCCGGCGTCTTCGCCCACGGCGAGGCGGAAGTCGTCGCTCGCAACCTCGCCGCCGAGATCGCGGGCAACCAGCCGATCTGGGCGTACGGCGGCCAGGGCGCCTGCTTCATGGAGACCGGCGGCGGCCGCGGCGCCTACATCACCGGCCATTTCTTCGCCGAGCCGGAGCCCAATGTCCAACTCCGCAACCCCGGCCGCTTCTGGCACTGGGCAAAGGTCGGCTTCGAGCGCCTCTGGCTCTGGCGCTGGTTCTAGTACGGATGCCCTACCGGCCTGTCGACCCGCTCGCCCACATGCTGCTCCGGCGCGCTAACAAAAGCCGCCCTGATGATCGGCCCGGACGCCGCCCGCGAGGTCGCCACGGCAGAGTTCGACTCGTTGCTCGAATCGCTCCGCTAGACCACGCCGTTTGCCGGGTGCCGCCGCTTTTCGCTACCATGTCTGCACTATGCCCGCACCACTCAACGTCGCCGTCGTCGGAGCGACTGGCCTCGTCGGCCAGGAGTTCCTCAAGATCGCGATGCAACGCGGCTTCCCGATCAAGGGGCTGCGCCTGCTTGCCTCGCACCGCTCCGCCGGCAAGAAGATCGCTTACGGCGAATGGGAGATCGAGGTCGAAGAGGCGACGCCGAAGTCCTTCATGGGCGTCGACCTCGCTTTCTTCTCCGCGTCGGCTGAGGTCTCCAAGAGCCTCATCCCACCCGCGGTCAAGGCGGGCGCCATCTGCATCGACGACAGCGCTGCCTGGCGTATGGAGGAGCACGTCCCCCTCGTCGTTCCCGAGGTCAACGCCGGCGACCTCAAGGACCACCGCGGCATCATCGCCATCCCCAACTGTCCGACGACCCCCCTTTGCCAGGTGCTCTGGCCAGTGCACCAGAAGAACAAGGTGGTTCGCCTCATCGTCGATACATACCAGTCCGTCTCCGGTACCGGCACCGCCGCCGTCGAGGAGCTGACGGCCCAGACCCGCCAGGTGCTGGACGGCAACGCCACGCGCCCGCACGTCTATCCGCACCAGATCGCGTTCAATATCCTGCCCCAGGTCGACGTCTTCCTCGGCAGCGGCTACACCAAGGAGGAATGGAAGATCATCAACGAGACGCGCAAGATCATGCACGAGCCGGAGTTGCCCATCTCCGCAACGTGCGTGCGCGTGCCCGTCTACGTCGGCCACTCAGAGGCCGTCCACGTCGAGTTCACGAAGCCGATCTCGCCCGAAGACTTCTACGCGATCGTCAAAGAAGCGCCGGGGATCAGCGTCCAGGACGAGCCGTCCGTCAACCTCTACCCGACGCCGTGGACAGTCGCCGGCCGCGACGAGACCTTCGTCGGCCGCATCCGCCAGGACGCCTCCCATGAAAACGGCATCGCCTTCTGGCTCGTCAGCGACAACCTGCGCAAAGGCGCAGCCCTCAACGCGATCCAGATCGCAGAAGAGTTGATCGCCCGCAACCTCGTCTAGCCAGGTGGTCGTGAACTATCGCGAGGCCACTCGCGACGACACACTGGCGATCGCCACCCTCCACGCGGAGAGCTGGCAGGTCGCTTACCGCGGCGCGTACAGCGACGACTTCCTCGACGGGCCTGTCCTCCAGGACCGCATCGCCGTCTGGGAGAGACGAATGTCGTCGCCGCGTGCCGACCGGTTCGTCGTGCTCGCCGAAGACGGCGGCGAGATCGCAGGGTTCGCCTGCGCTTACGGCGCAGATGACGAGCGCCGGGGCACCCTCCTCGACAAGCTGCACGTCCGGCGCGACCTGCACCGCCGCGGCGTCGGCGCCCGCCTCATCTCCGAAATCGCGAAGTGGTGCATCGCCAACTACCCCGGCACCGGCCTCTACCTCGGCGTCCTCGAACAGAACGCCAGCGCGCGCGCCTTCTACGAGCGCCTCGGCGCCACCGACGTCGAAGGCTTCGTGGATTCTCCGCCGGGCGGCGGCCAGGTCAACGTCCGCCGCTACGCCTGGGCAGTAGAACAACTGCCCGCTCTCGGGCAATAAGCCGCTTCTGGAAGTCTCTAGGGCGTGTCGCAGTGCTTGTAGAACGCGGAATTCTGATTGGCGTGCAGGTAGCCGTTAGCGGCTGCCGAGTTGGGACACCCTCCCTTGTCTGCGCTGGTTATCGACACGGCAAGCAAGCCTACTGTTGCGATTACGCACAGCGTGAGCATGACTACGAGGGCGAGAGAACGCTTCCGCATGGTCGTTGTCTCCTTCGGTTAGGCGATCAGGCTGGGGCCAGGAACCTCCTGCGCCTGAAGTTTCCAACAGGGGACTCGCCCCTTTCTCGCCGGACTTAACAGAACACCGGACGCGCGCGGTCACTCCTTACGGGTGGCGCATGGCTCTACTTCATCACGCGGCCAGGAGAAGGCGCCACAGCTGTCTCTGACTAGCAGGCGTCGGCTTCGGGCAGGGGACGCTAACCCGTTGCAGGGCCGCGCCGCGCCGTGGCTCGCCGTCAGAACGACAGGAACGGCCCGCACTCGCGGAGCCGAGCTTGGCGCTGCTTGTAGTCCGGCATCGCCTGCTTCACCGTCGCCCAGTACTTCGCCGAGTGATTGCGGATCGTCAGGTGTAACAGCTCGTGCACCACCAGGTAGTCCATCACGGCCGGCTCTGCCATCACGATCCGCCAGTTGAAGCGGATCGTGCCGTCGGCGCTGCAGCTGCCCCAGCGCTGGCGCTGACTGCGCGTCAGGATTCTGGACGGACGGAGGCGCAGCTTCCGCGACCAGTAGCGCACCCTGTCCTCCAAACGCGCCTGCGCTCGGCGCTCGTACCAGCGCGCGAGGCCCTGCCCGATCTCTTCGTGCCTCTGGTCGCCGTCGAGGCCCCACGGCACCGTCACCCTCAACCTCCAGTGATCGAAGGTGACCGTGACCTCCTCCACCGGGCCCTCCTGGACCACGAGGCGCGCCCGCCTGCCGAGGTACGAGGCAGCTGCGCCCGTCACCAGCTCCTTGCGCCGCGGCCGCAGGATCGCCTCGTTGCTTCGCCGCACGATCCAGCGCGCGTGCTTCCGGACGATGCTTTTCGCGTCCCGCGTCGAGACGGCAGCCGGCACGGCCACCAGTACCCCCTGGCTGGGGTCCAGCGTTATCTCAATCGTCTTACGTCGGCGCCGGCTCCTGATGACTGAGTACTCAATCGAAGTCGCGCCGAACATCAGCTCCCCGCGCTCAGCCACGACATTCCCTCCGTGCCCCGTCGACTTTTACGTCGCGTCTACGCCGATTCGGAGCCCTATCATAGCAAAGCCGCGTTAGAGGAGCAGCGATTCTAGAATTACTACGTAATCCCAAAACACGAAACTGCAGAACAAATTCCCTTTTCAGATACGAAATCGGCCGATTTCGCCCCAAATTGTGATACAATGTGAATGATTTAACAGACACTCGTCTGACACCCCCGGAAGGACTGATTCTCCCCGAATGACAGATACAAAGCAGAAGTATACCGCCGCCGACATCCAGGTCCTTGAAGGTCTCGAAGCCGTCCGGCGGCGGCCCGGCATGTACATCGGCTCCACCGATGAGCGCGGCCTCCACCACCTCGTCTACGAAATCGTTGACAACTCCATCGACGAAGCGATGGCCGGATTCTGCGATCACATCAAGATCGTGATCGACAAGGATGGCGGCGTCACCGTTACCGACAACGGCCGCGGTATCCCCGTCGACAAGCACGCCCGCACCGGCAAGTCCGCCCTCGAGACCGTGATGACCTATCTCCACGCCGGCGGTAAGTTTGACAGCCAGGCCTACAAGGTCTCCGGCGGCCTCCACGGCGTCGGCGCCGCAGTCGTCAACGCCCTCTCCTCCAAGATGTGGGTCGAGGTCCGCCGCGCCGGCAAGGTCCATAAGCAGGAATACGAGCGCGGCAAGGCCAAGGGCAACCTCAAGACCTCCGACAACGGCGCCAAGGAGACCGGCACCACCACCTGGTTCCAGGCCGACACCGACATCTTCGAAGCCACCGAATACGACTTCCACACGCTCACTCAGCGCTTCCGCGAGATGGCCTTCCTCACAAAGGGCATCTGGATCAGCTTCGCCGACGAGCGCCACGACTACCAGACCACCTACTACTTCGAGGGCGGCATCCGCTCCTTCGTCGCCCGCCTCAACAAGGACCGCCACACCTACCACGAGCCCTTCTACATGGAGAAGGAAGTCGACGGCTCTGTCGTCGAGGTCGCGCTCCAGTACAACGACAGCTTCAACGAGTCCACTTTCGCCTTCGCCAACTGCATCCACACCATCGACGGGGGCACTCACCTCACCGGCTTCCGCAGCGCCCTCACCCGCGTCCTCAACGACTACGCACGCAAGGCCAAGATCCTCAAGGACGCTGACGCCAACCTTTCCGGCGAGGACACTCGCGAGGGCCTCGTTGCCGTCGTCAGCGTCAAGCTGCCGGAACCGCAGTTCGAGGGCCAGACCAAGACGCGCCTGGGCAACGCCGACATGAAGGGCCTCGTCGAGTCCGCGCTCGGCGAATCACTCTCGACCTGGCTCGAAGAGAACCCGTCTTTCGGCCGCCGCATCATCGAGAAGTGCCTCACAGCCGCCCGCGCGCGGGAAGCCGCCCGCAAGGCGCGCGATCTCGTCATCAAGAAGGGCTTCCTCGACGACAGCGTCCTGCCCGGCAAGCTCGCCGACTGCTCCGAGCGTAACCCGGAGTTGCGCGAACTCTACCTGGTCGAGGGCGCTTCCGCAGGCGGCACCGCCAAAGAAGGCCGCGACCGCCGCAACCAGGCAATCCTCCCCCTCCGAGGCAAGATCCTCAACGTCGAGAAGGCCCGCCCGGACAAGATGCTCGCCCACGAGGAGATCAAGGCCATCATCACCGCCCTCGGCGCCGGCTTCGGCGAGGACTATGACATCGCCAAGCTCCGCTATCACCGCGTCATCATCATGACCGACGCGGACGTCGACGGCGCTCACATCCGCACCCTCCTCCTCACGTTCTTCTTCCGCTACATGCCCCAGCTCATTGAGTTCGGCCACCTCTACATCGCGCAGCCCCCTCTCTTCAGCGTCAAGAAGGGCAAGGACGTCAAGTGGTTCTTCAGCGACAAGGACAAGGACAGCTACATCAACAAGCTCAAGGGCGACAAAGTCAATGTCCAGCGCTACAAGGGTCTCGGCGAAATGAACCCGATCCAGCTCTGGGACACCACCATGGACCCCTCAGTGCGCACGGTCCTCCAGGTCACCGTCGAAGACGCCATGGCCTCGGACAGCATCTTCAACGAGCTGATGGGCGAAGAAGTCGCCCCCCGCAAGCGCTTCATCCAGTCCCACTACGACAAAGCCACCCTCGATGTCTAGACGAGTGCCGGCGCAGGCGGACTAAGTCCACTTGACTTAGTCCGCGGACTAAGTCCATACTGCTCGTATGGCTATCAGCGAACAAACAGTCGTCAACATCCACGAAGCGAAGACCCACTTCTCGAAGCTCATCGAGCGCGTCCTCGCCGGCGAGCGCATTGTTATCGCCAGGGCTGGGAAGCCCGTAGCCGTACTGGCTCGATATCACGAGCGCGGCGACCGTGTTCCCGGAATCGACCGCGGGAAGGTCTTCATCGGTGACGACTGGGATGATCCGCTTCCCGAATTCGAAGAATACATGTGAGAGCGCTGCTCGACACCAACGCGTTTCTCTGGTTTTGCGCAGACGACCACCGGCTCGGAGACACTGCGCGCTCCGTCATCATAGATCGCGACAATCAGATTTACCTCAGTGTCGCGGCCGCCTGGGAACTCTCGATCAAATTCGCCCAACAGCGCGTACCCGCCTTGGATCAGCCACCTGATCGTTACGTCGTCGCGAGGATGGCGCACTACGGGTTCCTCCCGCTGGTGATCACCATGGAACACGCCTTCCACGCGGCGAGCCTGCCCGCCATCCACCGTGATCCATTCGATCGGATGATGGTCGCGCAGGCACAAGCTGAACGGTTCGCCATCGTCACATCCGATCGCCACATCGCCCAGTACGACGTCGAAGTCATCTGGTAGCGCGCCGCCCGTATACTGGCCCCTGATGCCCGACCGGTTCAGCGAATACCTGATCAACCTGTATGGCGAAGATCCTTTCGCGGAGGTACGCATCGCTTCCGATCTGCACCGCGTCGCCCACGCGAAGCTCCTGGCCGGCGGGGAGCAGGAATGCGGCGTCTACCCGTCAGACATGCTGAAGATGCGCGTTGTGGTGACGATCGCGAGGGCCGTGACAGCTCGCCGGATATTGGAAATCGGTGGCGGCCTCGGCTACAGCGCCCTCTGGCTGGCGACTTCCGGCGGGTCCGTCGAGACGATCGACCGCTTTCCAGAGCACGTTGCCTCAATTCGGAGTCACGCCGGCAGGTACGGGCTGTCCGATCGCCTTCAGGCATTCGAAGGTGAAGGCGAAGACATCTTGGCGTCGCTAGATGGGACTTATGACCTGGTTCACGATGACGGCTGGTTCGCGGCGCAACCACGATACTACGAGCGGCTGGCAGATATCGTGCGGCCGGGTGGCCTTCTCGTCATGTCGAACTGGTTCCTTCTGGAGCACGCCGTCACCGGCGAGTCGCCGATCGACTGGTCGTTGTTTGCCGGGCCGTCCTGGCGTGATGACATCCGCGCCTATGCCGAGCGGTTAACAACCGACGAGCGATGGGATCTGTCATTCGTCCAACGGCCGGCCGTCGCGCTGGCATGGCGGCGCCCCGATGCCTGACGCTTCGCCGACCATCCTCATCGTCGAGACCACCGCCGGCGATCCCCCCGTCGACTTCCTCGGCGACTCCGGCGACATCGTTTACTTCATCTCGATGGCTCACTCCGAGCGCTACGGCGCCGATCACCCGCTCGCCAAAGCCTCCAGCCTCGTCAAGCGCCGCCTGCGCATCGGCATGGCGCCCCTCCTCAACTTCGGCGACGCCGCCGCCGAGAGCGCCGGCGAAGCAGAGCTCCTCGATCGCCTGTGGCAAGAACCCGGCCCTCTCGCCGAGTCCGCCCGCCAGGTTGCCGCCGCCATCGACGACACAGAGGAGTTGCGCGACCTCACCTCCGCCCTCCCCGAACTCCCTGACCGCCTCCGCGAGCTCGCCGAGATGGCCGACTGGGCGGCCGCGCAGGGTGCGAAAATCCGCCTCACCTACGCGCTATAGACGCGAAGAGGCCCCGGCTCTCCGCCCGGGCCTCAAATTCGCTCTGTCCGTTCCTACTCCGGAACCGTGAACTCCGAGTGCATGCCGAGTTCTAGATGCGACGTGCCCTCGTCGTCAGGGATGAAGCACAGAAAGACATAGTTTCCCGGTTCCAGCTGCTCTTCGAATACCACGTTGGCGGTCGCGCCCGGCGACGCGATGCCAAACCCCACATCAGCCTCCACACCGTCCGGGAGCGCGTCCGGCTCCAGCGTCTCGAGAGACGCGATCATCGCGTCGATATCGAAGTCATCCGTGGTCTTGGATACCTGCATCATGTGGAGTTCTTCGCCGTCGTTCGTCATGCTGAACGCGACGTTGCCGTCGGTGACCTCCTCATCGTCCCAGTCGTACGCGTAGTCCACCGCAGATACTTCGATCTCGCTGACTCCGGCCGGGATCTCAGCCGCGGTGCCGAATCCGTCCACGAGCCATTCGTCGCTTTCCTTTTCAAAGAGTACAAGCGTCACGTCGCCGTCGCTTGTGGAAACCACAGCGCTTGCGGAGTCCCCGGAGATCTCGGTATCCCTGATGCTCTCCACGGTGCTCGGCTCGCCGATGCAGTCGTCCACGGCCGCTCTGCACTCCTCCGCGTCCGCGAAGCCTATGACCTCGAACGCCCTCTCTGTATAGTGCGCCAACCAGTAGTCAACGGCGGCCTCGTCGGTCGGATCAGTCTCGACTATCCGCGTCACTGTTTCTTCGAGGGCGGCGATCTCTTCGGCGCTTGCTTCGCCGCCGTCGTCATCGTCGCCGCACGCAACCACCACGAGCGAGAACGCCGCCAGCGCCGCGAACGCCATGGCCCACCATAGCCTGCGAATCATGTTGTCTCCTTACTGAACGCCAGGGCGTCGGTGCCCCGCAGGTCGGGTTGCTGGCCGAAGTATAGGAATGCCGGGCGTTAGGCGATAGACACGAATTTGTTCATAATCCGTCGCCGCGGTATAGCCCGTGCGCCGCGATGTATTCCGCCACGGCATCCGGCACCAGGTAGCGGATCGAGCGCCCGGCGCGCACCCGTTCGCGGATCCCCGTCGCGCTGATCGCGATGGCCGGCATCTCCAGCCAGACGATGTGCGCGCGCAGGTCACCGAGCGCCGCCTCAGGGGCTGCTGTTGCTCCCTCTTTGACGCGCGTGGCCACTGCCAGCGTCGCCAGCTCGACGATGCGCTCAGGGGCGTGCCAGTTCGGTAGATCGGCCAGCGCGTCCCGGCCGAGGATGAAGAAAAGCTGCGCGCCCGGGTTCTCCTCCGCCAGCGCCTCCAACGTTACCTCGCTGTAGGACGGTCCCTCGCGGTCGACTTCCAGCGTCGACAGCTCGAAGTGGGGATCGCCGGCGATCGCCAGGCGCACCATCTCGCAGCGCTGTTCCGCCGGCAACATCTCGCGCCCCGCCTTGCGCCACGAATACCCGGTCGGCACGAACACCACTCTGTCCAGCGCCAGCTCCGCGCGGGCCGTCTCCGCCAGCACCAGGTGCCCCAGGTGGACCGGGTCGAACGTCCCGCCGAGGACACCCAGCCTCAATCGATCAACTCCATCTCCAGGTCGACCTGGCCGAGCCGCACACGGTCCCCTCGCTTCGCCCCTGCCCGCTTCAGCGCCGAGACGACGCCCCAGCGCACAAACCGCCGCCACAACTCCGCGCGCCCTTCCTCCGTATGCAGCGGCATCATCTCCGCGAAGGCAACCGCCCGGTCGCCCTCGATCCGGTAGGCCTTGCCCTCGTGCCGCACCTTCACGTCGCCTTTGCGCTCCGCCGGCCGCAACACTGGCACCACCACCTCGGGGGCGTCCGCCAACCTCGCCCTCTCCACCTCATCCATCTCGTGCAGGCTCGTCGCCATCGCCTTCACCAGCGACTCGACGCCCTCGCCCGATGCCGCCGAGATAAACAGCGGCTCGAGCCCACGCGCCCGGAACTCCGACTCTATCTCGTCTCTGGCTGCAGCCACCTCCGGGATGTCGATCTTGTTCACGACTACCATCTGCGGTCGCTCGTGGAGGCCCTGCCCGTACTCGCTCAGCTCCCGGTTCACCGTCTCCATATCCGCCCAGGGGTCTTCGCGGCTGCCGTCCAGCAAATGGACCAATAGCCTCGTCCGCTCGACGTGGCGCAGAAACTCCAGCCCCAGGCCGGCTCCCTCGTGCGCACCCTCAATCAACCCCGGGATGTCTGCCGCCACGAAGCGCTCCCAGCCGACGTCGACGACCCCGAGATGGGGTTCCAGAGTCGTGAACGGGTATGCGCCGATCCGCGGCCGCGCCGCCGACATCGCCGTTAGCAGCGTCGACTTCCCGGCGTTCGGCAGACCCGCCAGCCCGACGTCCGCCAGCAGCTTCAGGTCCAGCCTCACAGTTACTTCCTGGCCCTTCTGTCCGCTCTGCGCGATTCGCGGCGCGCGATGCGTCGAAGTCGCGAATCGCGCGTTCCCCCAGCCGCCGATCCCGCTCCGCGCGGCTACGACCGACTGGCCCTCCTCGGTCAGGTCCGCGATCAGCTTCTCCTCGCCGTCTTCGCCCACCGCCGTCACCTGCGTGCCAACTGGCACCTTGAGGATCAGGTCTTCGCCGCGGCGACCGGACTTGTCCGACCCCTGGCCGTGCTGGCCCCGCGGCGCCTTGTACATCCGGCGTCTGCCCAATTCCTGAAGGTGGCGGTGTGACCGGCTCGCAACGATCACGACGTTACCGCCGTTGCCGCCGTCACCACCGTCCGGCCCGCCTCTCGGGATGTACTTCTCTCGGCGGAAACTGACGACGCCGTTGCCGCCGTCTCCACCTTTCAACGTCAGCTGTATCCGGTCTATCACTAATCCATTATAGATAGGAGACTAATAGATACTGCTTCGCAGTAGTCGTAGTAGTGGTGTTGAACCTGTTGGCGGCGTGCTCTCCCGTGCTGGGGATAAGCTGTTCGCCTTTGCGCCCGACCCGGTGGATTGGCGTGGAGTAACCGTCCCGGCACTTTCCGTAACACCAGCATTACAAGCAGAGACCGGGGGCAGCTTCGTGGCCAGCCCCCGGTCTTGTTAAGCTTCGTGGATGGTTTGTTGGCTTCTTAGTGGGAAACGTTTCCCCTGATCTCGGACAATTGGGCGCTCAGCCGCTGGTCCGAGATTACGGCGTGTCCAATCTTCTGCACGCCGTGGATCACCGTCGAGTGGTCGCGGTGACCGAGGAGGAGGCCGACCTGTTTGAGCGCGAGTTCCCCGTCTTCTCGCATCAGGTACATCGCCACGTGGCGGGCCTCGGCGATCTGCTTCGACCGGCTCTTGCCGGTGATAGCCGCCACTGGCACACCAAAGTAAGCGGAGACAGCCTCCAGGATCGCCTGCGGGTCAACCGGCGCGGCGACCGCCGGTGTTAGCGCTGCAAGCGCCTTCTGTGCGACTTCCAGGCTTATCGCGCTGCGTGTGAGCCGGGCGTAAGCGACTACGCGGTTCAGGCAGCCCTCAAGGGCCCGGATGTTGTCGCGGACGCGGTCCGCGAGGTAGTGCATGACGTCGGCTGGCATGTCGACGCGTTGGTCGCGGGCTTTCGCCTGCAGTATCGCGACGCGGGTCTCTTCGTCGGGCGGCTGGATGTCGGCAATCAGTCCCCACTGGAAGCGGGAGGACATCCGCGCCTCCATTCCGGGGATCGAAGCCGGTGGCCGGTCTCCCGCGATGACCATCTGGCAGCCGTTAGAGTGAAGGTCGTTGAAGGTGTAGAAGAACTCCTCCTGCGACCGCCCCTTCGAGGCCAGGAACTGCACGTCGTCCACCAGCAGAAGCTGGACCGAGCGGTAGCGCCGGCGGAACTCGTCCCCGCGACCCTGGGCGATCGAGGTGACGAAGTCGTTGACGAACTGCTCGGAAGTGACGTAGAGCGCGTTGATGCTCAGCTGCCCGGCGCGCAGGGCGATCGCCTGCAAGAGGTGAGTCTTCCCCAGCCCCGGACTGCTGTAGATAAAGAGAGGATTGTAGTCCTCGCCCGGCCTCTCGGCTGCCGCAAGGGCAGCCGCAGCCGCTATTCGATTGGAGTCCGCGACAACGAATGTGCGGAAGGTGTAGCGGGGGTTGAGCCGCTGTTTGAGCAGCGGGCTCGTGATCAGGGAATGTACCGGCGATTGCTCGGAAAGCGGCATCTCTGCGGTCCCGGCCGCAGTGCGTCCGTTGCCGTTTCCAGTGCCGTTCACGTGTGCCGCGCCGTTCCCGTTCATGTTGGTGCCGATGATCTCGAACGAGATCTCGGTTGGCGTGCCCAAGATGCCACCAACAGTCTGGGATACGATCCCCCTCATACGTGTTCCCAGCCACTCCTTCACGAATTCCGTCGGGACCCCCACGATGAACATACCGTCCTCGTACCTTAGACCCCTTGTATCCTTAAGCCACGTGTCGTAGTTCGGCCTCGTGACATGGATCTGGAGCTGGCCGAGGGCAGTATCCCATACGCGTTGCGCAGTTGGGTCTGCCATCTGGGTGCCTCCGTGTGGATGAAGTGAAGTGATGTGGCGGAGCGGATGCACGGCAACATAGCAGGGGCTAGTCAAGGCCGTCAATGATTTTATGTTAACGAGGGCGTGGACTCCATCCCTTTCCGAACTGGTAAAGATTGACGCGCTTGCTGGCCCATTTTTTGCCCGCATATAATGACGGCACTTCCCGTCCGGAGACCCCTCTATGCTTCTTACGATGGACGTCGGCAACACCAACGTAACCCTCGGTATTTTCGACGGCGAAAAACTCGTCACCACCTGGCGCTTCGCCACCGATATGGAACGCCTGCCCGACGAGTACGGCGTCATCATCCTCACCCTCCTCCAGCACGAATCAATTCCGCCGAACGACATCACCGAGGCCGTCATGGCCTGCGTCGTCCCTGACCTCGAGCCGGTCTTCGAGCAGATCTGCAAACGCTATTTCAAGATCACTCCTCTCCACGTCACCGCCGGCGTTCGCACCGGCCTCCGCATCCTCTACGACTCTCCGCGCGAAGTCGGCGCTGACCGCGTCGCCGACGCCGTAGCCGCGATCAAGCTCTACGGCCCGCCGCTGATCGTGGTGGACCTCGGCACTGCCACCGTCTTCGACGCCATCGACGCCGCCGGCGACTACCTCGGTGGCGCCATCGCTCCCGGGCTCGGCATCGCCTCCGAAGCGCTCTTCCGCCGCGCTGCCAAGCTCTCCCGCGTCGAGCTAGAGCGCCCCAAGACCGCTATTGGGCGCAATACGGTCGGTGCGATCCAGTCTGGTATCCTTTTCGGGTACGTAGGTCTGGTAGAGGGCATTGTCGCCCGCATCAAAGAGGAGCTCGGTGGTCAGGCCACCGTCATCGGCACCGGCGGCTGGGCGGAGATCATCGCCCGGGAGACGAACGTGATCGATAAGGTCGATACGCAACTGACGCTCACCGGCCTGCGTCTAATCTACGAACTCAACCGTTCTTAGCATGTACAACCTGACCGATAAGCCGATCGTCCTGGGCGTCACCGGCAGCATTGCTGCCTACAAGGCCCCCGACCTGGCGAGCAAGCTCACCCAGGCTGGCGCCGTCGTCGACGTCGCGATGACGCCCGAAGCCACCCGCTTCGTCGCGCCCATCACCTTCCAGAGCGTCACCGGCCGCCGCGCCTACCACGACATGTGGGACGAGTCCTCCGAGATCGCCGAACTCCACGTCGCCCTCGCCCGGCGAGCCGAGCTCATGGTCATCGCTCCCGCCACCGCCACGATGCTCGCCCGCCTCGCCCTCGGCCTAGCCGAGGACCTGGTCAGCCTCACCGCCCTCGCCACGAAGGCCCCCATCCTGGTCGCCCCGGCCATGGACCCGCACATGTGGGAGCACCCCGCCACCCAGGACCACGTCCGCACTCTCGAATCGCGCGGCGTCGCCTTCGTCGGCCCGGAGGAAGGCCGGCTCGCCTCGGGCCAGGTCGGCACCGGCCGGATGTCCGAGGTGCCGGTTATTTTGGGTGCAATCCGAATGCTCGCCGGGAGAAATTCTGACTTAGCAGGAAAAAAAGTGGTCGTCTCTGCCGGCGGCACCCGCGAGGCTATCGATCCCGTCCGCTTCGTCGGCAATGAGTCCTCCGGCAAGATGGGCTTCGCCCTCGCCGAAGCCGCCCGCGACCGCGGCGCCGACGTCGTCCTCGTCGCCGGCGTCACCGCCCTCCCGGAGCCGTACGGCGTCCGCGTCGCCCGCGTTCGCAGCGCCGCCCAGATGCGTGACGCCGTCGTCGCCGAGTGCGAAGGCGCCTCCGCGCTGATCATGGCCGCCGCCGTCGCCGACTACCAGCCCGCCGAGCCCGTCGGCGAGAAGATCAAGCGCGCGGGCCGCGACTCCCTCTCCCTGACTCTCGCCCCGACGCCGGACATCCTCTCCGAGGTCGGCCGTCCGCAGGGCCTAGTCAAGGTAGGCTTCGCTGCCGAGAGCCAGGACCTCCACGAAAACGCCCGCTCGAAGATCGCCGCCAAGGGCCTCGACCTCATCGTCGCCAACGACATCACCGCCACCGACGCCGGCTTCAGCGTCGACACCAACCGTGTCGTCGTCATCGACGCCCGGGGCAACGAGGAAGAGTGGCCGCTGATGACCAAGTACGAAGTGGCCTGGCGTATACTCGACAGGGTGCGAAAGCTGATGGGGGCTGACTAATGACATTACCCATCGCCGATGCCGGACAAACCGGGTTCACGCTGGATAAATTTGCCCAGCATCCCTTCTACCAGGAGGTCAACCGCCGTCTCGTTGCGCTCACCAACCTCAAGGTCGGCCAGCGGGTTGTCGATCTTGGCGCCGGCACCGGCGCGGTCACCCGTCTGATAGCCGAGCGCGTTGCCAACAACGGCGCGGAGGTGATCGCCGTCGAGCCCTCGGCGCCCGCGCTCGAAGACGCCCGGCGCAACCTGGAGAACATCAGCGGCGCCGTCGTCCGCTTCATCCAGGGCGGCGCCGAGCGCCTCACACAGCTCGTCAAGAAACCCGTCGACGCTGTCTTCTTCTGCAACGCCATCCACCTCTTATCGGAAAAGGAACACGTCCTCCACGAGATCCAGCAGACCCTCCGCGAGGACGGCACCTTTTCATTCAACACCTCGTTTTACATGGGCGCCGAGCCACCCGAGGCCGAGCTCTTCTACCGCAAGTGGATGATGAAGGCCCTGCGCGTCCTCAAAGGTCAGTACGGCCTCATGCCCGAGCGCACCAGGGTCGAAGCCCGCCACCGCCTCACCGAAGACGAGTACATCCAGCTCCTCAAGGAGAACGGTTTCAAGGTGCGCGACAAGGAAGTCATGCAGGTCCTGATGCCGCTCAGCGGCTTCGAGGCGATCAGCGAGTACAGCCTCTGGATCGAAGGCGTCCTCCCCGGCGTCCCCCTCAAAGCCGGCGCCGATGCCCTCCAGCAGGGCGCCCGCATGGCCTTCGAAGAACTCGGCATCACCGAATCGCCCCGCAACTGGCTTCTCGTTGTCGCCAGCAGGGAATAAACTAGCGGCCCCCCAATCGGCCAAACCAAACAACAGAAGGAGATCGCAAATGGACCAGTCCACCACCTACGGCGGCGAAGGCGTCGTCGGCCAGATCCTTGAGCGCATCCGAGCCACCGCCCGCGTCGAGCTCGTCTACGGCGAAGAGCGCCACGTCGGCGACAAGACCATCATTCCGGTCGCCGCGGTCGCCTACACCTTCGGCGGCGGCGAGGGCGGCGGCACCGCCTCGCACAACGGCCACGGCGAGTCCGGCGTCGGTGGTGGTGGTGGTGGCGGCGGCGCAGTCCGCGTCCAGCCCGTCGGCGTCCTCGAAATCACCGGCGACGACACTCGCATGGTCCCCATCTTCGACTGGAACCGCATCGTCACCACCGGCCTCACCGTCTTCGGCGTCTGGATGGTCTTCCGCACCATCTTCCGCCGCCGCAGCTAACCGACGGGGGCAACAAACCCGTAGCCGCTGGGCTTCCAGCCCTGCCTCAAATCTATTGCGGCGCTGGTGCCAATCCCTGGCCCTGCGAATTCCCGGTAACCGTCGTGAACCCTGCACGCGAGGCCGGCAACGCTCAACCCGAAGGTGCAGCGGAGCCGCTGCCGGGGGGTTTGGGGGGTGTCCCCCCGACTCTCTCTTCTACTTCTCCGCCCAGCCCAGCACCAGGTTGATCAGCGTCCGCGTCGGGATCCCCGTCGAGCCTTTCACCCAGATGCCCTTGTCTTTCTCCGCCTCGTCCGTCCCTGCCATGTCGATGTGCGCCCACGGCGTGTCCTCCGCGAAAAAGTGCAGGAACTTCGCGGCGCTGATCGCCCCGCCGCCGCGCGCGCCCGTGTTCTTGATGTCCGCAATGTTGCTCTTCAGCCCCTCCGCGTAGTCCGCGATCAGCGGGAAACGCCACATCATCTCGCCGGACTTCTCGCCCGCCGCTTTGATCGCGTCGGCCACGTCGTCGTGCGTGGCGAAGAAGCCGGTTGCGCCCGGCCCGAGCGCAATCATCATTGCTCCCGTTAGCGTCGCCACGTCCACGATCGGCGACAGGTTCTCCCGGCGCGCGTAGCAAATCGCGTCCGCCAGGATCAGCCGCCCTTCCGCGTCCGTGTTGATCACTTCGATCGTTTTGCCGTTCATCGCCCGGACCACGTCGCCGGGCCGCGTCGCGCTCCCAGACGGCATGTTCTCGGCCGTAGGCACGATGCCCGTCACGTTCACCTTCGGCTTCAGCTTGCCGATCGCCCACATCGTCGCCGCGATCGCCGCCCCGCCGGACATGTCGCCCTTCATCGACTCCATGCCCGCCGCCGGCTTGATCGAAATCCCGCCCGAGTCGAACGTGATCCCCTTGCCCAGCAGGCCGAGCGTCTTGTCCGAGTCCGGGTTGCCCCGGTAGCGCATCACAATCAGCCGCGGCGGCGCGACCGAACCGATGCCAACCCCGAGCAGCGCGCCCATGCCCAGCTCCTTGAGCTGACCTTCGTGCAGGATCTCGCACTCGATCCCCGCTTCGCCTACCAGTTGTCGTGCCCGCTCGGCCAGAGCCGAGGGTGGCAGCTCGTTGCCGGGTTCGTTCGCCAGGTCACGTGTGTAGTTCGCCGCCTCCGCGAAGATCTGCCCGCGCTCCACACCGCGCTTGATAGCCTCGACCTTCGCGGCATCGGACTCGATGATCGTCAGCGTCTCGATCTCGCCTGTGTTCTCGTCTTCGGCGCTCGCGCCGTTCTTGTACTTGCGGAAGCGGTAGCCGCCCATCACCGCGCCCTCGGTCAGCGCCTGCGCGCAGTCTTCGGCGTCCAGACCCGCGACCCCAGCTCCGTGCAGGATCGTCGCCACAGACTTGGCGCCCGTCGCCCGTGCCCGCCGCAGGCTCGTCCCCACGATGTCGCGGATGACGTTCAGCCCGAAGGCGTCCTGCTTGCCGAGCCCGGCGACGATCACGCGCGGCGAGGGCAGCTTGCCGAGCGAATGCACCAGCGAAGCCTCGCCCTTCTTGCCCTTGACCTCACCATCACTGATCAGTGCGCTGATGCCGCCGTCCAGCGCCTTGTCCACGGCACCCGTCGCTCCGCCGGGGCTGGTCACGCCCTGGAACAGGTTGACGATGATCGCCTTCGCTGGGCTCTTGGTGATGTCTCCGCTCTCGACGTTGATCTGCACTGTGGCTCCTCAGCTCGGGAATGACCGGGCATCCCGATGATACTCACCCATCGAGCGCCGGGCAAAGCGTTCCGCTCCTAGGAAGGCTGGCGCTTGGTGCGGCGCTTCGCCGTCCGGCCGTTACTCCGTCCGCGCGAAGAGGCCTTCGGCGCGACCTTGGTCGCCGTTACCGCCTTCGAAGCCGCCTTCCGCGCCTTCGGCGCAGCAACGGCCTTCTTCGCAGTCGCCGCCGCCGGCCGTGCCTTCAGCGCCGCGATGAACCCTTCCGGGTCCTCCAGCGACACGGCGATCTGGTTCAGCGGCAGAAATCCCCAGGCCCGCGACTTCCCCTCGAACGCCACCTCGACGATGCCCTGGTACGAGCCGATCAGCCCGACCAGCCCGCGCAGGTTGCTCCGCCAGCCGATCCCCGCCCACCACGGCCACGACCGCTCCTTGACCAGCGTGATGTCGTCGCGGTCCTCCGTGTGGTTGAACGCGTAGCCGAAATGGAACGTCACCGCTTCCGGCGTCACGTCCACGTACGAATTGTTGCGCGTCGCCCCGCCGGCGAGCACCAGCGCCAACCACGCCCGATCGATTCTCATCTGAAAGCGTGTCATTCTGCCTTCTCCTTACCTGTGATCTGGTCGATCTCCGCCAGCTCCTCTGGCGTGAGGCGGTAGTCGGCCGCTTGCGCGTTCGCCTCCACCTGCTCGGGCTTTGTCGCCCCGGCGATCACGCTCGAGACGACGTCCTGGCTCAAGAGCCAGCCGAACGCCAGGTCCAGCAGCGTCTTCTCGCGCTCGGCGGCGAACTTCTCGATGCCCTCAACGATGTCGAAGTTGCGGTCGCTCAGCAGCCGCTCACCGCGCGGTCCCCAGGCCGCAATTCGGGTGCCTTCGGGCGGCGTCTCGCCGCGTTTGTACTTGCCACTGAGCAGGCCGCTCGCCAGGGGAAAGTATGGCAGGATGCCGATGCCGTACTTGCGGCACGCCGGCACCAGCTCGCGCTCAATCCGCCGGTCGATCAGGCTGTACTCGTTCTGGGCGGTCACGAACGGCGAAAGGTGCTCGCTTTTCGCCACCCAGTGCGCCTCAACGGCCTGCCACCCGTTCATGTTCGAATTGCCGATGTAGCGCACCTTGCCCGCGCCGACCAGGTCGTCCAGCGCCCGCAGCGTCTCCTCGATCGGCGTTTTCGGGTCCGGGAAGTGGTACTGGTATAGGTCGATGTAGTCGGTATTTAGCCGGCGCAGGCTCGCCTCGACCGCCTGCATCACGTAGCGCCGGGAGCCACCCTTGTTCGTCGGTCCCTCGCCCGTCGGCCCCGAGAACTTCGTTGCCACGATCACGTGCTTGCGCCGTTCACCCAGCGCCTCGCCGAGGAACTCCTCCGACTTCGTGCCGCCGTAGATGTCCGCCGTGTCGAAGAAATTGATCCCAACTTCCAGCGCCCGCGCGACGACCGCCGCTGTCTGATCCTTGTCGATGCGCATCCCGAAGTTGTTGCAGCCCAGCCCGACGACCGACACCTGCAGCCCGGAACTGCCCAGGGACTTGTACTCCATTGCGGGGCTCCTTCTTGGCCGCGCGGCTAGACCGCTACGGCGAGGTCGATCTGCTGGCGGCTCACAACCGCCATGATTCGCTCCGCTGCCGCTTCATCCGGCTCGACGAGCGGCAGCCGAAAACCACCGGCCCGGAAGCCGATCTGGTTCAGGGCGTACTTAACGGAGATCGGGTTCGGCGCGGCCGTCATCAAGATCTGCATTAGCGGCATCAGCCGGCGATGGATCGCGCTGGCCTCAGACGTATTGCCATCGAGCTGCGCTTCCACCATCCGCCGCATCTGCAGGCCGACCAGGTGCGCGGCGACCGAGATCACGCCATACCCACCGACCGCCAGGATCGGAAGCGTCAGCTGGTCGTCGCCACTCCAGATCCGGTAATGCGGCGCCCCCTCGATTATCTCGGAGATCTGCACGAGGTCGCCCGATGATTCCTTGGCCCCGGCAATGTTCGGGATCTCGGCGAGCCGTATCTGCGTCTCCGCCGTCAGGTTCACGGCCGTCCGGCCCGGGATGTTGTAAATGATGCAGGGCAGCGACGTCTCCGCCGCGATCGCCTCGAAATGACGGAACAACCCTTCCTGCGGTGGCCTGCTGTAATACGGCGTCGTCAGCAGCAGACCGTCGGCACCGGCCGCCTCCGCCTCTCGCGACAACTCGATGCTCTCCGCCGTGTTGTACGTCCCCGACCCCGCCACCACGCACCCTCGATCGCCGATAGCATCCTTCAGCTCACGGAACAGCGTGACCTTCTCGTCATTCGTGAGCGTCGGGCACTCACCGGTCGTCCCGGCAACAACAACCCCGTCACTCCCCGAATCCAGGAGCGCCAGCGCCAGCCGCTTCGCCTGCCCATAGTCCACCTTCCCCTCGCTATCGAAGGGCGTGACCATTGCTGTCAACAGGCGTCCGATTTCCATTGTGGGCGAACCTCCGCTTATATTTTCGTGTCCAAGCGTGGCGAAATTCTACCACACACGATTCCGATCGCCGCGGCCGCTGAGACGAACCCGTAGCCGCAGCGGCTTCAGCCCTGCCTCGAATCATTGTTACGGTTGCCGCGGCCCTGACCCCGCGATTTCCCGACAACCATCGCCGACCCCGCCGGCCACCGTTGTTGCTCCCCGACGCTATAATTGACCTCCCATGCTCGACCCCGTCCGCCGCCGCCTCGCACGCACCCCAAACCCTTTCCCCGACCTACCCGCGGTTACCCTCGCCCCCATCGGCTACGTCCGCAACCGCATCAAGAAAACCATGCCCGACGGCTGGGCAGACGTCGAGTCTCGCATCATCATCCGGCCGGAACTAGCGTCGATGCTCCTCAACCTCGGCGACTATTCGCACGTCATCGTCATCTTCTGGCCCCACGAAGTGCCCGACGACGTACGCGGTTCAAAGCCGCAGCTGCACCCCCGCGACGACGACCAGTACCCGCTCATGGGCGTCCTCGCCACCCGCAGCCAGATCCGCCCTAACCCCATCCTTGTCACGCCCGTGCCCCTGCTCGAAGTCAAAGCCAACGTCCTCAAAGTCCGCGGCCTCGACGCCATCAACGGCACGCCCGTCCTCGACCTCAAGCCCTACCTCCCCCACTATGACGCAATCACCGACGCCCGCGTCCCCGCCTGGGTCGAAGCCGCCCAGGCCTGGCGCAAGTAGACGATCAGGCGGTCGGGCTGCATCGCGCCATCCCGCCCCTCGGGTGCGCAAGAAACCCGCGCAGACATCGAGCCGCTTTGGTGTGATGACAGCCGTCTCCCCTCAAACGCGAAGGTGCAGCGGACCGCTGCTGGGGGGTTCGGGGGGTGTCCCCCCGACACCCCAATTTTTATATGGGGCGGGGGTGGGGCTAAACCGGCGCGCAACGCCGCACAGCCGTCGCGTGCGACGACGCGCGCCCACACCCAACGCGAAGGTGCAGCGGCGTCGCTGCCGGGGGGCTCCCTACGGCCCGTCTGGGTGGGGGGTGTCCCCCCAGAATCTCTATTTCTTAACCGGGAGGGGGGTGGGGTGGGGTTCCACACGCGGCAGGTGCAAGCGTGGAGCCCGACGCCATCGACCCTCCGCGCAGCCCGAATGATGCCCGCCGTCAGAACCCCGTAAGCGCCCCGCCCCCACAATCTAACTTAGACTGTAAGGCCAGAAACCATGCCTGACACAGGCGCACTCTTCACCAGCAAAACCACCATCCCCACGGGCGTGCGGGCGGTCGTCCCGCGCCCCCGCCTGCTCGCCCAACTGGCCGCAGTCCCACCCGCCGGCGTCGCCATCATCCGCGCCCCTGCCGGTTACGGTAAAACAACCCTGCTGCGTGACGCGCTCGCGGCGCTGGGCCGGCGCCATTGCTGGCTCTCCCTCGACGATTGGGATCGTGACGTAGACCGCCTCCTCGACTACCTCTCCCTCGCCGTCACGGGACCCAACGCCGAGCCGTCATCGCGCAAGGAACCCTTGCAACGCCTCAGCGCCATCGTCCAGGCGTTGGCCGGAACAGACCCTGCTGTCCTTGTCCTCGAGGACCTGCACGTCCTGCCGCCCGACAGCGAGGCACTGCGACTGATCGACTACCTCGCCCAGCACCTGCCACTCAACGCCCGCCTCCTCATCTCGACTCGGGTGCACGGTACGCTGCCATCCCTATCGCGCCTTCGCCTGCAAGCTCGCGCGATCGAACTCACCCCCGAAGACCTCGCCTTCAATGAAGAAGAGATCGCCGCCTTCTACGCCGAGGTTCAGGGCCATCCCGTATCCGCTGGCGAGGCGAAGCGCTTCGCCGAGACAACGGGTGGCTGGGCCGCGGCTCTCGTACTGACCGCCACCGCGGCCCAAGGCCCTTCCCCAGCCGGCGACCTCAGCGACTTCATCGGCGCCGAGATCGTCGAGCGCCTGCCGCCGGACTCATACGCCGCCCTTGTCGACTCCAGCGTCGCCGAAGTCCTCGACGCCGGCCTCTGCGATCACCTGGCCGAACGGACGGACTCCGGTCAGATGCTCTCCGCCCTCGAGCACGCCAACCTCCCGATCCTCCGCATCGGCCGTGACCAGTACCGCCTCCACGCCCTCGTCCGAGACTACCTCTCCGACCAGCTCCGCCGCGACCAACCTCGCTTCCGGCGCCAACATGCGCGCATGGCGCATTGGCTCTGCCAGGCTGGCCGCGGCGACGAGGCAGTCCGCCACTACGCTGAAGCGCAGGACTGGGTCGCCGCCTGCGACCTCATCCAAACCGAGGCGCCCGAAGCCTACAAGCGTGGCCGCTGGCACGCCATCACCGGCTGGCTCCAGGGCCTCCCCGCAGCCGAGCTCGACTCTCGCGCCGAGATGCGCCTCTGGGAGGCCCGCGTCCTCGTCCGCTTCGGCCGCTGCGACGACGCTCTGCAAACCATCGAACGCTGCGAGCGAATCGCTTCCAGCATCGGCGAACCGACCATGGCCGAGCTCGAAGCCCTGCGTTCTGCCGCGCTCCGCATCAAAGGCGACAACGAGGCCGCCGTCGTCTCCGGCCGCCGCGCCGTCGCATCGGCCGTCAAAGGCGACGCCCCACTCACCGTCCTTGCCGAGACCCGTAAACAGCTCGGCATGGCGCTCTTCGCCGGCGGCTCCTACGCCGCCGCAGCGGAAGAACTCCAGTCAGCCCTCGAGATCTACCAGCGTCGAGGCGAAGTCGAAGAGTGCGCCACTCTCAACAGCTGCATCGGCTCCGCCGTCGCTTCGCTCGGCCGAGTGACCGAGGCAAGCGTCCACCTCCAGGCCGCCTGCGAACAGTGGCGCCGCCTCGGCAACCACAAGGAACTCGCCTGGACCCTCAACAACCTCGGCATGGCGCACCTACTCTGCGGCCAGCGCGCCACCGCCCGCGAAGTCCTCGTTGAAGCCATCGAACGCGCCCGTGAGACTGAATACACCCGCGCCGAGGCCTACGCCGTCGCCTCCCTCGCCGACCTCGACCGCCTCAGCGGCGACCTCCGCAGCGCCCGTCTCGAATACACCGACGCCATCAAGCTTGCCGCCGAGCTCGGCGAGCCCTCCCTCCGCAGCACGGCGGTCGCCGGTCTCGCCTGCGTCGAGGCCTCGTCCGGGAACCCCGTCGAAGCCGAAGCCCTCGCCCGCGAGGCCCTCGCCGGTGCCCGTGAACGCCACTCCGTCTACGACGAAGCCGTCGCCCGCGCCGCCCTCGGCCTCGTCTTCCGCCAGCGCAGCGAACTCCCCGCTGCGGTCGAGCAGTTCGAGCAGGCCAGCGATCTCCTCGCCGGCCTCGGCCCCTGCCGGGAGCGGATCGAGGTCCTCCTCCGCCTCGCCGAAGCTCTACTGACGATGCGCCCTCGCCGCTCTACGCTCGTCGCCGTCCTCCAGAAGCTCGTCGACGAAGTCCAGGCCGGCGGCAGCGAGAACTACCTCGCGACCCTCGCCGCCTCTCACACAGCCGTCCTCGACTACGCCGCCGGCCGCCGCCTCGCCGGCTCGTTCTTCCGCGACCTCGTCCGCAAGTCCGGCGTGGTTCAGGACGACACACCTGCGCCCGGCGACCTACCCGTCGTCGAGGTCCACTCGCTCGGCGGCTTCCAGGTCACCGTCGACGGCCGTCCCGTCCTCGACATCGAGTGGCAGAGCGACAAAGCCAAGGAGATCCTCCTCCTCCTGCTCGCCACCGGCGCGCCGTTAAAGCGCGACGAGATCATCGCCACCATCTGGCCCGACTCCGGCGGCAAGAAGGGCAACACCAACTTCCACTCGTCCCTCCACCGCCTCCGCCAGGCCCTGTACCCCGCAGCCGTCCTCCAGGACAAGGGCACCTACGCCCTCAACCCCGCCGGCGTCTTCCGCTCCGACGCCAACCGCTTCCGCTCCCTCGTCGAGGCCTCCCGCAAGACCGGCGACGCCACCGATGACATCGAGCGCCTCCGCACCGCCACCGACCTCTACCGCGGCCCCTTCGCCGCCGGCTTCGACTCCGAGTGGCTCGAAGCCCCCCGCGCCACCATCGAGCTCCTCTTCGCCGAGGCTGCCGGTCGCCTCACCTACCACCTCCTGCGCGCCAAAGACTACCCCGGCGTCATCGCCATCTCCGAACGCCTCCTCGAGCGCGACCCCCTCGACGAAGAAGCCTGCGCCACCCTCCTCAAAGCCGCCGCCCTCAACTCCGACCCCCGCACCGGCCTCCACGCCTACAACCGCCACGCCGCCACCCTCCTGGCCGAACTCGGCGAACAACCCCCCGAATACCTGACCCGCCTCGCCAACGCCCTCCGCACCCGCTCCCCCCGCCCCTAACCCCCCCCGTTTCCTGAGCGGAGCCGCAGGCGCAACGAAGGACCTCGCTCGCGGGGCAATCCCCTCCGCCTCACCCAGGCCTCCGTGCGCGACCGACGCTCCGCCGTGCCCCCACGCCCGCGCTTCCGGCACTGCCCCGGTAGGGGCGCTGCTCGCAGGCCTCCACCAACGCCCGCCGTCTACCCCCACACCCGCCATACCGCGCCCCGCCCCCGTGCCCGCACCACTCCCGCCGCGCGCAGCGCCAAGGTGCAGCGGGCCGCTGCCGGGGGATTCCCGACGGGCCCGTCTGGGCGGGGGGTGTCCCCCCGACTCAACCACACGTCCTGGGTAGGCGCCTGCCTGTCGTCGGGCCGGAATGCGCCCGCAGTGCGCACAAACGTCAGCCGCGCGCAGCGCCAAGGTGCAGCGCGCCGCTGCCGGGGGATTCCCGAAGGGCCCGTCTGGGCGGGGGGTGTCCCCCCGAGGATCCCTCTTTTTCGAGGGCGGGGTGGGGTGGGGAGCCCCATAGAAAACAGCCCGTAAGAATCCCGTAAGAGCCCCTGTTGTACCAATTAGGCGCGTGGCAACCGCCACAGCCATGAAAAAAGGGGGGACAACACAATGACCAAACTGCGTGGGCTCATCACCCTGGCACTCGGCGCCATCGGGCTCCTCATCGTCGGCCTCGCCGCAGGCGCACCGTTCATGATGCCCTGACCCGTGACATCCACCCGCACCCTTGCCGGCCTGAGGGCGGGCGGTATGCGAACCGACCGCTCGTCCTCAGCCATCCGTCTCCTCTGGACGGCGCCGCTGGCGTTTGCCTGCCAGCTCCTCGTCATCCACCTGCTTGACGGCGCCGCCCTCCGCGTCGCCCTGCCCCTCAGCCACCTCCTGTTGCTGCCCTTCCTCCTCGCCAACTCGCGCCTCCTCGGCGTCCGCCTCATCGCCCTCGGCCTCGCCCTCAACCTCCTCGCCATCACCGCCAACGGCGGCCTCATGCCCGTCGAGCAGTCCGCCGTCGACGCCGTCGGCAAGCACACCAACGTCGAGCTCACCGCCGGCCAGCACATCCCTGGCTCCAAGAACATCCTCCTCGAGCGCGACTCTATCCACCTCCGACCCCTCTCCGACGTCATCCTCCTGCCCGTCCCTCAGCCCTTCACCCGCGCCGTCAGCGCCGGCGACCTCGCCATCGTCGCCGGCGTCGTCGCCGTCCTCACCACCCTTGTCCTGTCACACAGACCGGAGCCACACCCATGAGCGACGGCCGCCGCGCTCGCGCCAGCGACTTCAACGAAGACGACCGCCTCATCCTCAGCATGCTCGCCGACAACCACGGCGCCGACGAAATCGCCGAAATCCTCGGCATGCCCCTCGAGACCACCTTACGGCGCATCGACCACATCCTGCTGATGCTCGCCGCCCGCAGCACCGGCCAGGCCGTCGCCGAAGCCATCCTCATCGGCCTAATCGGCCCCGGCGCCAACCGCCCTTCAGGCGAGTGACGACGCCCGCGCCTTCGCTGAGCGTGGGGGCGTGGGCATCGCGAGATGCTGCGCTAACAACACTTAGCGTGATTCGCCAGCAGAGCCACCTGCCTTGCAACCATCTCACCGTTCAGCGCTGTGCCCCAAGTGTGAGCAGCGGAGCAAAACCGCGACAGTTATCGGCTGTTCTTCACGGCCGCGATGACTGGCTAACCCGCAGACGGTTCGGTGCCGTGACGCTCCCGCCACTATCTGCATAGATGGTATCCTGAACCGGAGGCGAAGACTCTGAATGCCAACCAATGTTGTCAAGCTCTGGTTCGTCGCAACCGCAGTAATCGTTGCACTGATGCTGGCTGCCATCGCTGTGGCACAATCAGACAGCGGCGCCAATAGCACTGAAACGCCAGGCGTCGTCCCGACCGCGCCCTTCAATACACCCGACGCCACGGACGGACCGATCGACTTCGGCACGCCGCCCACGGACCAATCGGACCCGCTTCAAGATGACGATAGCCCGCCTGCAGATGACGAGGGCACGGCTGCAGGTTCAATCGAGGGCACCACGCCGGCACTTAATCCCGGCGGGCATTGCGTGGAATTACCAAACGACTCGGATGTCGTGCAGAACCCGGATAAGCACCCAAACTGGATAACAGGCGGTTGTGAACCAGGCCAGGTCGAACCCCCGGAGGGCCAGGAGCCGCTCGTTGATGGCAACGGCCCGCCGGACGGAACCACCCCGTCGCTGAACCCTGAGGGCGTCTGCGTAGGTTTGCCGAACAACTCGGATGTCGTCCGCAACCCGGACAAGCACCCGAATTGGACTGTCGGCGGCTGCGAACTCTCCACTGAATAAGGCCAGCGGTCGACGTAGCCACACCAGGACCACGACCTGGTGTTCATGCATCCCGCCGGCCGCCGCATCGACCACATCATGCTGCTGCTCGCCGCCCGCCCAGACGGGCCCGTAGGGCAGCACCGGCCAGGCCATCGCCGAAGCCATCCTCATCGGCCTCATCGGCCCCGGCGCCACCCGCCCCTCCGACGGTTGACCGCAGGCGCACCAGTTCACCATGGCGAGCGGCGGCTTCGCCGCGCGCAGCGCCAAGGTGCAGCGGGCCGCTGCCGGGGGGCTCCCTACGGCCCGTCTGGGTGGGGGGTGTCCCCCCAGAGTCTCTATTTTTGGGGTGGGAGGGGCGGGGGCTCCACCCCCCGCAGGTGCAAGCGGGTTACCCCGGCCCCGCCTCACGCGGCGCCGGGCGGCTCGATCGCACCAAGCTGAGCGAAGAGACTGAAGGCATCGATCGTTGACCAGTGCTCCACGATCTTGCCGTCCGTGATGCGGTGCACAGTGATGCCGTCCATCGTCACGTCTTTGTTCGTCGGCGGTATACCCAGGAAGTTGCCCGTGTGTTTGCCGGTGGCCCTCACGCGCGTAACCACTTTGTCGCCCTCCGCCACCTGGTCCAGGATCTCGTGGCTGAACTCTCCGAAGGCGTCCAGCGCAAGCTTGAATGCCTGGTGCGAGCCCGCGATTCCCGGCTGAAGGTTCGGGAAGGGGGGCGGATTATGGTCGTCATAGTCCTGGGATATGAACTCGTCAAGGATCGCTGGCTCACCCGTATCGATCTGCTCGAAGAAGCGCCGGACCAGCTGCTTGTTCTGCTCAGACATCGCAACCTCCTTCAACCACCCGTTTGAGAGGGGCTTATTCTAGCACGGCACGCCAAACGGGTGAGCAAGATACGTCTGCTGCCCGATCAGGCGATAGTTTCGCAACACTCATTCCCCCCCAGTTCGCCTGCAATGGCCTACGGTGGAGTCAGACCAAGGAGGTCAAGAGATGCCAAAACGCTACATGGGCAACGAGCACAGCACGGATGTTGAGGCGAAACCGGAGCAGGCGGCGGAGCCGACGCCGGAAGTAATTGCGCCAGAAGACGAAGTGCACCCCCACATCGACGCCGAGACGCCGCACGTCGATCCGACAGGCGTCGCGGACTTCGACCGCCCGTACGACCAGTGGTCCAACGACGACCTGAAGATCCGCGCCAGGCAACTGGGAGTCGTAGGAGTGCATGGTCACGGAGAGCTTATCGACAAGATCCGCGAGGTCGAGCTTCGGCTCGCAGAGCAGGAAGCCGCGACAGCAGAGACTTCCTAAAGGCCGCTAAGGGGCGGTGGCCCGACGGGCGCGCTAACTGATTACCGAGTCGATAGGTCGAGCAGAGACTATTGGATCCGCATGGCGATGCATGATCTTCCAGGCACCTTCTTCGGGTCGATAGATGCTCGTGACCCGCAGAACCACCGATGCGCTCTCCGTGGCTTCGCCAACTCTGACCTTGTACCGCTCTATCTCCACGATGTACGCGAGTTCGGGAGTCAAGTATGCAGCGACGTTCTCGAAGCCCGTGACCACGCCGTCTCTATAATTTGCCGCGGCGCGATCCATCGTCTCGGCAGCTGCGCACCGGCGGGCCAAAAGGGTTGGCGAGGCTTACGTCGTCCCTATGGGAATACATCTCCTTCAAAGGCTCGGGGTTCCCCTTCACGAACTCACCCAACGCCAGGTGAGATAGTTCGAGGGCATGGTCAAAATCTAAATCGGACATTGGGCAATTTCTATCGGCTGTGTTTCGCTGAGGATACTACACCCCCAAGCGCATCGAGCACCTCATGACCACGCTCGCCGCCCGCAGCACCAGCCAGGCCATCGCCGAAGCCATCCTCATCGGCTCCGCGGCCACCGCCCACAGGGCGAGTGACCGGCGCGCACTTCCGAGTGCGTGCGCTCTGGGAGATGCTCGCTCGGAACTCGTGATTTTCCTGCAAGACCCGTGACCACTTTCCCCATGCTTTCGCGAGCGGCTGTCGTGCTACCATCGTGTGAATGGCAGAATCCCACGATTCGCCCACAACAACCTATGACGCGAAGTTCGCGGCCCTGCGTGGCAAACTCACGGAGGCGCTTGGCACCGACACAGTCGATGTGCTGCTGGAGCGTGCTGTGCGCGAGGTCATGCCCGTTTATCCGGGCTTTAGACTTCATCGCGACGACGGCGGGCCGCTGAGATTGAGCTGGGAAGAAGATTCCGTCGCAGAGCACTCGGAAGACTACATCCGCAGTGCGTTCAGCGGCCTCTACGCCGCGTTGCTTATCATCCTCGCCAAGTTGCTTGGCAAAGAGATTGCCGTTCGATTGGCTTCGGCGCTCGATGCCGACCGAGTGCTACAAGGGCAACAGATTGCCCCGCCGTAAACGCGCTGACGGCATCCAGCTAGAGCGCATCAGCACCGGGGTCCAGGCGCTCGACAAGGTCCTCGAAGGCGGCATTCCTAGAGGTTCGGTCGTCTTCATTGGCGGCCTACCGGGCGCCGGCAAGACGATTCTCGCCGAGCAAATGACGTGGTGGAACGCGCGGCGCGGTGAAACCGTCCTCTACATCGGCACCTTGTCAGAGCCGACTGTGAAGATGCTGCATTTCTCGCAGACGCTAAACTACTTTGACGCGGCCCTCGTCGACCGGTCGGTCGTTTTTGCGGACATCAGTGACGCACTGAAATCAGGTGACCCTGACCAGCTACTCGCTGAGGTTGACCGCTTGATCACTACCCATCGCCCAGGGCTGGTCGTCATCGACAGTTTCAAGGCCATCCAGGACACGTTTTCGGACGCTTTCGCGTTCCGGGTGTTCACCACAACCCTCACCCTGCGGTTCAGCGTCTGGGAGGCAACAGCGCTGCTGGTGGGAGAGTACACGGACGAGGAAATCCGCCAGCGCTCGGAATTTGCGATCGCTGACGGGATCATCTATCTGTACGGCACCGAGGAAGGCCTCCGCCAGGACCGGCGGCTGCGCATCATGAAGATGCGAGGAACATCCTTCTTCGCCGGCGATCATGGGTTTGAAATCGATCGCGACGGGATCACACTCTACCCGCGGATGAGTCCGGCTGTTGCTGGCGAATATGTCACTCCCAGTCGCCAACTTTCCTCCGTTATCCCCGGCATCAGCGAGATGATTGATGGCGGCTTGTCTGACTCCACTTCTTGCCTGATAACCGGCACAACGGGCTCTGGCAAGACGCTCCTGGCATTGAGCTTTGCTGTTTGTGAGGCTCAGCTCGGAAACCAGGTGCTATACGTATCGCTGGAGGAGAGCGCCAACCAGCTGGCGCGCAACTGCAGCGCGTTTGGCTGGGACGTCGCTGGGCTGATTGAGTCCGGCAAGTTCGCGATCATGCACATATCCCCGTCGGAACTCAACATTGACCGGCACGCCGTGTTGCTGAAAGACCGCGCACTTGAAATCGGCGCGACGGTCGTCGTCATCGACAGCATCAGCTCGTTCGAGGCCGCCGCTCTCGACATCGCCAGGTTTCAGAGCTACCTTTGGGCCATAAATGATCACTTCAAACGCGCCGGTATAACGACGATCATGACCTCCGAGTCGGCCCCAGAGGCGGGCAGTCCGACGGCGCGCCACATTTCCCTCTTTGCGGATGCAATCCTCAACATGGGTTCTGTCGAAACAGATAACGCGCTGATGCGCACGATTCGCGTCGTTAAAGTTAGGGGCTCCAAACACACTACGGGTGTCCGCGAATTGATAGTGGAGGCTCCACGCCTCCTCGTGTCTGACGTGCCGCCCGCTACTGGCGGTTAGCGAGCCACCAAGTGACACGCGAGGAGTTCGTTTGGGTGCTGGAGAATGACTCTGCGATCCAGCGTCTGATCTCTTTGGTTGTCCGGCAAGAGGGCTTGATACCCATTGCCTGCCCCGAGCCGGCTGAACTAATGCGGACGATCGATTCGCAACAGACCGGCGTCGTGGTTTTCGATGTCGGGTTCCCGGCTGACGATGGCCTGGTATTGATCGCGAACGTCAAGCAAACATTCGGGGTGCCCGTTCTCGTCATCACCGCCGGCGGCGAAGAGGTCGCGAGCCGCGCCGTGACCTCGGGCGCCGACGACTTCCTGCCCAAACCGTTCGACCCCGATGGTCTTGTCGACAGGCTGTTGTTCCTCCTGGGCCGGCCCTTACTTGCACAAGAGGACGGCGCAGACTTCGAAGTCGGCGCGGGGCGACTAAACACTCGTGCGAGGACGCTGACCGTATCCGGGAAGCAGGTTCTTCTCAGCAAGACCGAGTGGGACATCTTGAGTACTCTCGCCCTCGGGTTAGGCGAGCCTGTGCTCCAGAGCGATCTCGGCCGCAACGCCTTCACTGGGGCACTCACCCGCGACCCCGACTACCTCAAAGTATGGATAGATCGCATCCAGACGAAGCTCGGATGCGATCCCGCGAACCCCAGGCTACTCAAGCCCGTCCACGGCATTGCCTACACGCTGGCCGGTACGCGCCTTCCCGATTGATTCTGGTCAACACTTCCGCAGCCTTCGGGCTCGACCCAGTTCGCCTGCCCGCCACGGGTTATCACTCGCTTCCCGCAGTGCCATTTCCCCCTTACACTTCCGCCGCCACCATGCGTTCGCCAACGAAATCGGCTCCCACCCGGTGTCAGTGCTCGCCGCCCGCAGCCCCGGCCTGGCCCAAGGTCGCCCGGCCGTTGTGGAAACGTTAACAAGCGCCGCTTACCTATTGCCGGGGCGCCTCTCGACCGAATACTGTCCACATAGGAATGACTGAGACACGCTCCTACTATGGCGATAACCTAACCAAGGAGCAGCGGTCCCGCACGATGCGGGCCGTTAAGAGTCGAGACACCGCGCCTGAGAGGGCCCTCCGGAAGGCTCTCCGACAGATTGGCTTGACGGGGTATCGAATCGACGTCGGGGAGGTACCTGGTCGGCCGGATGTCACATTTGGCCGACGGCAACTGGCCGTCTTTGTTGACGGCGGCTATTGGCACGGTCGACCCGACCGAGTTCGCCCAGGACGCTCCGAATACTGGGACACGAAAATCCAACGCACAATTGAACGCGACCGACGCACTGACCGAGCACTTAAGGAACGTGGCTGGAAGGTGCTGAGGTTGTGGGACGATGAGGTACTAAGAGACCCCAACGCTGCCGCTCGTCGCGTCGCGAGACGACTGCTCGCTAGGCCGACCGCTGAATTCTTCGCTGGCATCGGTCTTGTCGGGAAGGGTCTCGCGGAGGCTGGCTTTGAGGTCGTCTTTGCAAACGACATCGATGGGGTCAAGCGTTCCCTCTTCGCGGCTAACGGAGACGTGACTAAGTTCGTTTGGGGGGACATCCGCCTCATACACGGTGCCGACGTCCCACATGTCGAACTGGCTACCGCTTCGTTTCCGTGCACCGACTTGTCTCTTGCAGGGAACCGCAATGGACTCAACGGTCAATACTCCAGCACGTTTTGGGAGTTCGTTCGCATCCTCCGTGAGATGGAAGGCCGACGCCCCAAGGCCCTGCTAATTGAGAATGTATCTGGCTTTGTGAGCTCCGCTCAGGGTCAAGACCTGGCCCTCGCTCTGGCCGCGCTCAACGATCTCGGATACTACTGCGATTTGCTCCAACTTGACGCCCGTAACTGGGTTCCGCAGAGCCGAACGAGGATGTTTATCATTGCGTCCGATTCCCCTCTGTCGAATCCTCAACCATGGATACCGCGAGACCTGCGCCCGGCACCAATTTGTGAGTTCGCGCTACAACACTCTAGTCTTCAGCTTCAAGCTGCTCAGCTGCCGGAGCTCCCACATTTCGCGGCTCACCTGTCAGATGCAGTAGAGCGAATTCACCCCTCGGACCAGCGCTGGTGGAGCGCGTCGCGAGTGCGCCTCTTCGTATCATCCCTCTCGGAAATACAACGGACTCGCTTGAAGATGCTGAAGAAAGCGCCGGACGTCAACTGGCGGACTGCATATCGGCGCACCCGCCGAGGAAGTGCAGTTTGGGAGATTCGGGCTGATGAGATCGCTGGGTGCCTGAGGACGTCTAAGGGAGGCTCAAGTAAGCAGGCGCTGGTCGAGGCTGGACTCGGCAAGCTTAAGGTCCGTTGGATGACACCACGCGAGTACGCGAACCTCATGGGCGTCCCTCATTTCGACCTCTCGACCGTCACTGAGAACCAAGCACTGTACGGCCTTGGCGACGCAGTATGCGTTCCGGCTGTCGAGTGGCTCGCACACAACTACCTCGGACCACTACTCGACGGCGAACTGACGTCGCAAGGAAATCGCAATGGCGCCTCGTCGCACTAGTTCGTCCACCCGACGGCAGTTGCCCCGCAAGGATCGTATTACTCCGGATGTTCGGGCAGTCATTGCCAAACTGGAAGACTTCTTGGCCAGCCGCGATGAGACGGGACGCTTGGTCTGCGGAGCTAAGTGTGGCGTGTACGCCTTCTACGACTACGATGGCGAGCCCATCTACGTGGGACAGACCTATGAGAAGCTCCGGGTTCGAGTAAGGCGGCACCTAACCAACCAACGCACGGATGCGGTCGCAATGCATGTGCTCGATCCCGCGGAGGTCGCCAGGGTTGAGCTGTGGCCATTCTGGGACATAGAGAATGAGCCGACCGTCCAGCAACGGGCAGTTCTCGCACGAGCAGAATTCACGGTGTTCCAGAAGCTAACGAAAGAGGCGCAAGTCAGCAAATTACTCAACGAAATGGCACCCGCCCCGGAAGACGAGATCGACCTCCCGCCTTCGTACTCGGCGATCATCGTGCCCGATGACGTTCGAGAGCGCCTGGCCCATGCGGATGAAAGGATCGCCAGGAGGGCGGGCACAATCGCCAATCTGGCACAAGTCATCAGGGAGCGAGACGTATCAATCGGGCTACGACGAACGCTGGTCACCCAGGCGGAACGGCTCCTGCGCCTTGCAAGCCAGCGCCTACAGCAGGTCGAGGGCGCCACACCGGTCGAAGAAGTCGCCGCAGAGACCCGGCGCGAAGGCCCAGAGGAAGATCAGTAGGTGTCAATGCTCGCGACTATCCACGCTTCTACCAAGGCGGTCGTTCTGGAGCGCGATGAGTTCACTTGTCAGATGTGCGGGCACGGTGTCGGCGATCGGGACCCGTCGGATCGCCGTCGCAAGGTTCGCATGACAGTCAGACTCATCACGGACGACGAGCCGGTGCCCGACAACCTACGCGCCATCTGCACCAACTGCAATGAGGGCCTCCAGAAGACCGCTCCCCCAAAGCCGAACCGCATGGAGCTCATGCGACAACTGCGTCGAGCGACCATCGCCGATCAACGCCACGCGCTTGAGTGGCTGGGGCAAAAATTTTCACGGCGGCAGAACGACTGATTGATCATCCCGGCGCCCGCCAGTCTACGCTTCCGGTGTCGAGTTCTCCCCCTCCACCAATTCGTCATCACTTCGGTGCCAACCAGAGACGAGTCCTCCGTCCCGCTGACGCTAGCGCACGAGTATCCATTTGCCGTATTCAGTTTCCTTGACGACTTCTGCCAGGGCGCCATCAACCGTCCGTACGCGGTCCTTGGGTTGCAAGCGAGTAATATCCATTGGCATTCCCTTCCGACACGTATTTTATCCCAAGGAACCGTCGATCGGCGGGCCCCTCGCGACAGCGCGGCTATTCGCGCGTGCCGCTAACGTCGAGGCGGGCGAGCGGCGCGTCGCCGCCTTGGCGACGGGTCTGGAGGGCCTCGAATTCGTGCAGGGTCTGGACCCAAAGCCGGTGCAGGTGCGCTTCGTACTTCTTGATGCGATCGAGGTCGTCGCCCTCAGGGAGGATGCGGTCGATCCAGTGATGAACCATCACTTCCCCGAGCGGTTGCTGCTCGATGGGCATGTTGGCGTGCTTCTGCATCATGTGGGCATCGGCGATCACTTTGTCCTGGACGCCTTCGCTCCGGAAGCCGATGAGTTGCGTCTCGTGGTACACCACGCGGTCGAGGCGCCAGAGGATGATCGCGATGCGTTCGGCGAGGAACACCTCAAGGTAGCTTTCAGGCTTGAGGCTTTCCAAGACGCCGTTGAGGTGGTAGTCCCAGACCTCTTGGCTCTCGAACGCGTTAACGACAGGCAGTCTTGAGCTGATGCCGTGGGAGATAGCGTTGCGGCTGACACGCAGCTTGGCTTCGGGACTCAGTGGACCGGTGTTCTTTTTGACCATGTTCACAGGTTAAGCGCGCGAACGGAGACTTCGAATGGGCAAATGGCACACTTGAGCGCGAGCTGGTCTAGGCGTCTGTTCGCGCAGCAGGAGCACCATTGGAGCCATTATATGCGCAGTGTGATTCGGGAATACGACTTCCTGTCACTCCCCAAAACACAAAAAGTACAAAACAATGACATAACGTGTGCCATTTCCCCCTTACACCTCTCGCCTGCCATCCCCTACCCTCGATCCGGAGGGTCCATCTATGACACAGCCAAACTGGATCGAGCAGGGATACGCTGAACTCGCGGTCGAAATCCCCGCAATCATCGCCGGCCTCCGACAGGTGGCCGAGCAGCGCCGGCGTGAGGGCCGCATGGACCGTGTCGAAAAGACCGAGGCCTTAATCGCCGTCTGCGAAGAGATGCTCGAGGCGGTCCACGACCGCCACAGCCCCGTTATCACCCTCAACTAGCGTCCAAGCCCGTTTACTCGGGCCGACCTGCCGTTGAGGAGGCAGCAGGCCCCGTCGCAGGGCCCGCTGGCCAAACCCTGACGCGCACGTTAGAATGCGTCCCGAAGGAGACCCACCATGGACTTTCGAGACAACCCCGAAGAAGCAGCCTTCCGCAAAGAGGTCCGCGCCTTCGTCAGCACCGAGTACAAGCGCGACGACACCAGCGGCGCCGTCACCAGCGCCTCCATGGCCGCCTCCCAGGGCGGCGCCGGCGCCATGCAGGCCTACAACGACTGGATGAAGAAGCTCGCCACCAAGGGTTGGGTCGCCCCCGCCTGGCCCGTCGAGTACGGTGGCGCCGGCCTCAGCATCATGCAGCAGTTCGTCTTCAACGAAGAGCTGGCCCTCGCCCGCGCCCCCCGCCCGGGCGGCATCGGCATCACCATGGCCGGCCCCACCATCATCGTCTACGGCAGCGACGACCAGAAGCAGGAACACCTCTCCGGCATGCTCCAGGGCAAGGTCTGGTGCCAGGGCTTCAGCGAGCCCGGCTCCGGCTCCGACCTCGCCTCCCTCCAGACCAGGGCCACCCGCGACGGCGACGACTACGTCATCAACGGCCAGAAGATCTGGACCACCGGCGCCCAGTACGCCGAGCGCATGATCCTCATGGCCCGCACCGACCCCGAAGCCCCCAAGCACAAAGGCATCTCCTACTTCCTCCTCGACATGAAGGCACCCGGCGTCACCGTCCGCCCCCTCGTCAACATGGCCAACACATCCGGCTTCAACGAAGTCTTCTTCGACAACGTCCGCGTCCCCCGCCGCGACCTCCTCGGTGACGAGAACCGCGGCTGGTACGTCGGCACCACCACCCTCGACTTCGAGCGCTCCTCCATTGGCACCTCGATCGCCCAGGGCCAGTCCGTCGAGGACCTCGTCATCTGGGTCAAGGCCAACCGCAAAGGTCAGCTCCACGCCACCGAGAAGGCCGAACTCGCCGAGCGCACGATCGAGGCCGAGGCCGCCCGCCTGATGTCCTACCGCGTCATCTCGCTCCAGAACCGCGGCCAGGTCCCCAACCACGAAGCCTCGGCCGTCAAGATCTACGCCGCCGAGCTCAACCAGCGCATCGCCAACACATCCCTCAAGATCACCGGCATGTACGGCCAGCTCGAACGCGGCGAAAAGGGCTCCGCCTCCGAGCGCTACGCCCCCAACAAGGGCCGCTTCGGTCGCACCTACCTCCAGGCCGTCGCCTCCACAATCGCCGGCGGCACCAGCGAAATCAACCGCAACATCATCGCCACCCGCGGCCTCGGCCTCCCCCGCGACTAACCCCTAAACACCCGGCTGCGTTGCCCGCCGTTCGCGGGCCGTGATACCGTAAACGGCGCCCGCCCAGACAGGGCGGCGCGACCCCACGGCGCGGGAGATTCGAGGAGGAGCTCAGTGGTCTCGACCAAGAACGTTTACGAGATTGGCGAAGTGCCGCCCGTCGGCGAAGTGCCGGACGAGATGTACGCGCAGGTGATCCGGCCGGAGCGCTTCGGCGACCCCAAAGACGCGTTCCAGATCGAGAAGGTCGAAACACCTAAAGACCTGAAGCCTAACGAGGCGCTCGTGCTGGTGATGGCGGCGGGGATCAACTACAACAACGTCTGGGCCGCCCTCGGCATGCCCGTCAACGTCATCAAGGCCCGCGAGAAAGAGGGCGACACCACCGGCTTCCACATCGGCGGCAGCGACGCCTCAGGCATCGTTTACGCCGTTGGTAGCAACGTCTCCAACATCAAGGTCGGTGACCGCGTCGTCATCCACTGCGGCATGTGGGACACAGAGTCACCGTTCGTGAAGGCCGGCAACGACCCGATGTTCGACCCCTCGTTCAAGATCTGGGGCTACGAGTCCAACTGGGGCAGCTTTGCCCAGTTCACCAAAGTGCAGGCGCACCAGTGCCTCCCCAAGGCGGAACACCTAACGTGGGAAGAGGCCGCCGCGCCGACGCTAGTCGGCGCAACGGCCTATCGCATGCTGATGGGCTGGCCGCCGAACACCGTCAAGAAGGGCGACGTCGTCCTCGTCTGGGGCGGGTCGGGTGGCCTCGGGTCGATGGCGATCCAGATCGTCAAGCAGCTTGGCGGGACACCGGTCGCGGTCGTCTCGAGCGAAGACAAGTTCGACTTCTGCATGAAGCTCGGCGCGAAGGGTTGCATTAACCGCAAGGACTTCGACCACTGGGGGATGATGCCGCACTGGACCGATACGGAGGCATACGGCAAATGGGCCGCCGGCGCGCGCGCCTTCGGCGCGAGGGTCTGGGAGATCCTCGGCGAGCGCAAAAGCCCGGCGATCGTCTTCGACCACCCCGGCGAGGACACTGTGCCGACATCGATCTTCTGCGCGGACACTGGTGGCATGGTCGTGATCTGCGCCGGCACCTCCGGCTTCAACGCGACCGTCGACCTGCGCTACCTCTGGATGCGCCAGAAGCGCTTCCAGGGTTCCCATTTCGCGAACGACGACCAGGCCGGCGCCTTCAATCAGCTCGTGCTGGACAAGAAAATCGACCCCTGCCTCGGCGAGACCTTCACCTTCGACCAGATCCCCCTGTGCCACCAGATGATGCATGAAGGCAAGCAGCCGCTCGGCGTCATGGCCGCACTAGTCAGCGCGCCGAAGCCAGGGCTCCGCGATCTGGAGTAGAGCCGATCAGCCGCTAAGCGGTACCGCGAACAACTGCGTGTAGATCGCGCCGTCGCGACGCAACTCGCTTCGCATGAGCGACACCTCGCGCACCGGGATCGCGAGCGGTTCGACGGTCACAGCCTCGATCGCACCGGCAAGTGCTTCCGCAACCTGCGGCCCCAGACCCTCCGGCACGCGAGCAAGCGTCAGGTGCGCCGCAAACGGCCTGGTTTCGGCTGGGAAGCCAAGCGGCGCGATGCGCTCGTCAACGCGCTTCTGCAGCCCCTGCAGCGTGTCCACATCGCCCGCCACGTCTACCCAGAGCACCCTCGGTGCGTTCCGGCTGCCGAACCTCCCGACCTTGCCAAGCATCAGCTTGTGCGGCTCGACGCCCTCAGCGCCCTCCTTCAACGCCTGCTCGATCAGAGGACGACGCTCGGCCGAAGTTTCCCCAAGAAACTTGAGCGTGACGTGAATGCCCTCCGGCCGCGCCCAGCGCAGCCGTTCCAGCCCGCGCCGCTGCAGCTCGTGCTGCAACGCCGACAGCTGCTGCCGCACCTCGCCCGGCAACTCGACCGCGATGAAGAGGCGCAGGGTCTTCGGCAGTTCAGTCATACCTGCAAGAGGGAGCGGGCGTTTCCCGCAAGTGCGCGATGCACGCGCTCAGCGCCGGTGACGGCCGCCCTGAACTCCGACACACTGCGCGACTGGCTGATGAGCGGATAATCACTGCCAAACAAGAGGCGCTCTTCGGGCACGGCATCGTAGACGGCCGGTTGTTCAACTGGCGGGTAGAGGAATGGCACGGCTGCAGTGTCGACAAAGACGGTCGTGCCGCCGTTGCGGTACGCGCCGCCGCCCAAGTGGGCGCCGACGATCTTGAGGTCTGCGTGCTTGCGCGCGAACTCGCGGAACGACGCGAGAGCACAGCCCTGCTTCCCGGGATACTGGCGGCCGTCTTCTTCGGTGACATGGAACAGAAGCACGAGGTTGTGCTCGCGGGCGGCGACGGCGAGGCGGTCGCCGGCGTAGCGGTTAAGGTCCCATCCCTGATTCTCGGGACGGAGTTCGCCGAGACCAAGCGCGCCGGCGGCGGCACAGCGAGCGATTTCGGATTCGGCGCGCGCGTCTGCCATGTTGATGGTGGTGAATGGGAGGATGTGTCCGTTGGCGCGCGCGGCCGCCTCAAGCAGGTAGTCGTTGTGCCGGACGATGTCATCCTGATCCCGCCAGGCGAAGCCGAGCGTCACGCTGATGTCGACGTTCGCGTCGACCATGCTCGCGATCAGGTCTTCGGCGGTGGCAATCGTCGCCCTCGGGGTGCCGTACATCTCGGCGAAGGTGGGGTCCCGCGCGATATAGTCCTCGCGCCGGTCGCGAACGTCGGGAGGGAAGATGTGCGTATGGAAGTCGATGATCACGGTGCGGATGATAGCAGCCCTCACGGGCAGGCTGTGACACGCTATCGTTACGCCAGTGGCGTTGCCTGTGCGTGATGTCGCCGTATAATCGGGCGTGAAGGAGTCACAGCTGTTTTGACGCAAGCTGCCGCTGTTACCAACGAAGAACTGACCGAGATCGCGCGCCGCGTCCGCAGGAACATCCTGCGCATGACTCAGCAGGTGAACTCCGGGCACCCCGGCGGCTCGCTCTCAGCCGTCGAGATCCTTGCCACACTCTACTTCCGGATCATGCGGCACGATCCTCAGAACCCGGCCTGGCCGGACCGCGACCGTTTCGTCATGAGCAAGGGCCATGCGACACCCCTGCTCTACGCGACGCTTTCCGAAGCCGGCTACATCCCCGAGGAAGAGCTGATGACGTTCCGACGGCTCGGCTCACGGCTGCAGGGGCATACTGTGATGAACAACCCGCCGGGCATCGAGATGTCTGCGGGCGCTCTCGGCATGGGGCTCTCGTTCGCGCTGGGCGCGGCGCTCGCCGGTCGCCTGGACAAGCGCGACTACCACGTCTACTGCCTGCTCTCTGACGGTGACTGCCAGGAGGGGCAGACGTGGGAAGCAGCGATGGCGGCTGGCCACCACGCCGCTGGCAACCTGATCGCGATCGTCGACCGCAACCACATCCAGAACGACGGCTACTCTGACTACCAGCGGTTCGAGGACGGGGATCAGGCCCCGGACCGGCCGGGTGGCTGGGTGATGCCCGACGGCCACACGGCGAACATCATGAACCTGGAGCCGTTAGAGGATAAATGGGAAGCGTTTGGCTGGGCCACGATGCGGGTCAAAGGCCACGACTTCGACGCGATCACGTCAGCGCTGGAAGCGGCGCGCGAGGACATGGGCCAGCCATCGGTGATCATCTGCGAGACGACGAAGGGCAAAGGCGTCAGCTTCATGGAGAACAACCCCGACTATCACGGCAAAGCGCCGAGTGCCGAGCAACTCGTGCAGGCGCTGAGCGAGCTGGGCTTCGAGGAGTAGCGGATGGTTCAGGTGTCAGGCGAGAAGGCGACCCGCGAGGTCTTTGGCCCGACGCTGGTCAAGCTCTGCCGTGAAGGGCTGGACATCGTCTGTGTGGACGCCGACCTCGGCTACTCGACGTCGGCGGTCAAATTCGGGCAGGAGTTCCCCGAGCGCTTCTTCGCGATCGGCGTCGCCGAGCAGAACATGATCGGCGTCGCCGCCGGGCTGGCTTCGTGCGGCAAGGTGGCGTTCTGCTCCTCGTTCGCGGTGTTTGCGCCGGGGCATTGCTTTGACCAGCTACGGATGGCGGTCGCGCAACCGAAGACGAACGTGAAGCTCTTTGCGAGCCATGCCGGTGTCGTGACCGGCGAGGACGGCGCGTCCGCCGAGGCCCTTGAAGATCTCGCGCTGATGCTCTCGATGCCGACGTTCAACGTGCTCTTCCCTGCCGACGCCGTGGAGTGCGAGGGGGCGATCGAAGCCGCTGCGCGCAACGACGGGCCGTTCTACATCCGGGCCTTGCGCCCCAAGACGCCGATCATCTTCGATGAGTCGTACCGCTTCGAGCTTGGGAAGTGGCCGCAGCTCCGTGAGGGCAGCGATGTGACGCTGATCGCCTGCGGCGAGCTGGTGAAGGCAGCGCTTGAGGCTGCAGAGAAGCTCGCCGGGGAAGGCGTCTCGGCGCGGGTGCTGAACGCTTCTTCGCTGCGGCCGTTCGATAAGGATGCGCTGATCGCCGCCGCGCGCGAGACGGGCGCGCTGGTCACAGCGGAGGATCACTTCATCCACGGCGGGCTCGGTGGCCTCGTTGCAGAGACGGTAGCGGCTGAGCACCCGGTACCGGTGGGTTACGTCGGCATGGAGCGCTACGGGACGAGCGGGACGTGGGAACAGTTGCTTGACTACTTTGAGCTGACGCCGGAAGCGATCGCCCGGGCCGCCAGGGATGCCATCGCCCGCAAGTCCGGCTAGCGCCGGCGGGCACTCGCACGCGGAAGCACATACCGCAGCGCTCGCCTCGCGCATCGCCGCGATCTCGCTGGGCGTCACCGTCTGTCTGCTCGCGCTCAAGCTGACTGTGGGGATCATCAGCGATAGCATCGCCGTGCTCTCCGATGCCGTGGACAGCGGCGCGGACCTGGCCGGCGGCGCGGCGGCGCTGTTGAGCGTGCGGTTCTCGGCGACGCCGGCTGACGAGGCGCACCCGTACGGGCATGGCAAGATCGAGGCGGTCTCCGCTTCGGTGGCGGCGACGATCATCGGGCTGGGCGGCGGGTTCATCACGTACCAGGCGGTGCGGCGGCTGATCGAAGGGTCGCCGGATATCGACGTGGGCATTGGCGTGGCGGCAATGGCGGTCGCGGCGGGGGCGAACGCTGTAATGGCGGTGCTGATGCGGCGCGAGGCCCGGCGCTCGGACTCGATGGCGCTCAGGGCGGAGTCGACCCACTTGCAGACGAACGTCGTGCAGGCGGCGGCGATCATCGCCGGGCTGGCGCTGGTGGGGGCCACCGGCGAACGTGTCTTCGACCCGATCACGGCGCTGTTCCTGGCGGCGTACATGCTCTGGGCTTCGATCGGGCTGGTGCGGACGGCGCTGGAGGACATCCTGGACCGGGCACTGCCGGACGATGAGCTGAAGGCGATCGGCGACATCCTGCTGGCGCACAGTGGCGACGTGCGGGGGTTCCACCGGGTGCGCACCCGCCGCTCCGGCGGCACCCGCCACGTCGACATGCACCTGATCTTCGACGCCGACCGCACCGTCTCCGACGTGCACACGATATCGGACGGGATCGAGGACGAGATCCGCTCGAGGCTGCCGGGCGCGATCGTGGTCATCCACACGGAGCCGGACGAGGGGCAAGAGCGGGACGCCACGGAGTAGGGCGACAGCCCCGGGCGGCGGCGGGTTTGGGCGGGAAGTCTAAGGGGGACATGGCACTGGGTTCGCAGTCGGTCGCTGCGGCGGGCGCGGCTCGAGATCCTTTGGCGTTCGCCGAAACAACTATAGTGGGCGTGACAAACCGGCGCGTCGGTTGCGGGGAAGTGAGCCATGACTTCAGAACCTAAACAACATTCACCAAATGTGGTCCGGCTGCCTGTCCGCAACCTGTACTGTGCGTGCTGCGCGGAGGAGTTGGAGAAATCCCTAAAAGGCAATCCGCACGTCACGGACGTAAAAGTTGATTTCCGCGGAGAGACCGTGGAGGTGCGTTACCACGCAGGGATGATTGACGAAGCGGGCATCCAGGAGCTCATCAACAATAGCGAGCGCTGCACCTGCGGTCCAGAGCAGCCGGCGAACGAGACTGCGCACATGAATCACCAGGCGCAGATGGCGCCGATCACGATGGGTACCAAGCAGGACCGGATGCAGTACGAAATGCCATCAACCGGCGCCCACGGTGATCACGAAATGGCTCATGAGCAAGCGTCCAGCCACGCGGGCATGGACCACGACATGTCCGATCCGAAGATGGCGAAGGCGATGGAAGCGGACATGCGAAACCGCTTCTTTGTCGCCCTCCTTCTGACGATACCTACGGTCCTTTACTCGCCGCTGGGCTACGACTTCTTCGGGATCGACGCCCCGAACGCGGGCATCAACCGCAATTGGATCTCGCTAGTCACTGCCACGCCTGTGGTCTGGTGGGCCGGCTGGATCTTCATAGGAGGCGCGATCAGGTCGCTCCGCCACCGGGCGCTCAACATGAGTGTGCTTGTGGCGACGGGCGTTCTCGCCGCTTACCTGTCGAGCATCGTCTTGCTGATAGCGGGCGAGAAGGACGCTTTCTTCGAAGCCGCGGCAATGCTCGTCACGTTCGTGCTATTCGGGCACTGGATGGAAATGAAGTCGCGACGTGGGACCACCGACGCGCTCCGGGCCCTCTTCGACTTGGTGCCTCCGATGGCAACAGTGCTTCGAAACGGGCAAGAAGTCGAAATACCCAGCAGCGACATCGTCGTGGGAGACCTGGTTGTCATCCGCCCCGGCGACAAGATCCCGGTCGATGGTGCAATTGAGCGTGGAGAAACGACTGTGGATGAGTCTCTGGTGACGGGAGAGTCCTTGCCGGTCGACAAGGCTCCGGGCGACGAGGTCATCGGTGGGTCGATCAATCGTTCGGGCAGTATAACGTTTCGCGCGACGAAGATCGGAGCGGATACGGCGCTCGGTCAGATCGTCAGACTGGTTGAGCAAGCGCAGTCCTCCAAGGCGCCTGGCCAGCGCCTCGCCGACACCGCAGCTCAATTCTTGGTCATCCTCGCGGTTTCCGCCGGGTTGGTGACCTTCGGTGCATGGACCCTCTTCTCGGACGAGCCGATCATACAGGCGCTGATGTTCGCCGTCTCGGCGGTAGTCATTGCCTGCCCTGACGCGCTCGGACTCGCGACACCAACGGCAGTAGCCGTAGGAACCGGCTTGGGCGCGCGGCACAACATCCTGATCAAAGATGCCGCCACGCTGGAGGGAATGTCCAAAGTGCAGGCAATCGTGATGGACAAGACCGGAACGTTGACGGAAGGACGACCCACCCTAGCCGAAGTGGTCGCTCAGGGAGTCGATGAGTCTGACTTGCTGCGACTTGCGGCATCAGCCGAACGCGGGAGTGAGCACCCTTTGGCCAGAGCCATCGTGGACGCGGCTCGCGAGCGAGGCTCTGTCCTTCTCGAGCCGGAAGGGTTCCAGTCCATCGCCGGGCACGGTCTGGAGGCCCGTGTAGATGGCCGACAGGTATTGATCGGTAACCAGAAGCTGATGGGAGACCGGCGGGTCGACCTCGACGGATTGATGGAGCGAGCTGAAGAGCTTGCTCAACGCGGGCAAACCCCCATGTTTGTTGCCCTTGACGGCGTCGCGGCCGGAATCATTTCTGTGGCGGACACTATCAAGCCCAGTGCCAGAAAGGCGGTCGAGCTACTCAAGGAAGGTGAGGTCGAGGTGGTAATGATGACGGGCGACAACCGGCGCACGGCCGAAGCAGTGGCGAAGGACCTCGGAATCGAGCGCGTGTTTGCTGAGGTGCTCCCCGCGCAGAAGGCCGAGTACGTCAAACAGCTTCAGGAAGAAGGCAAGTTTGTCGCCATGGTGGGAGACGGCGTTAACGACGCGCCCGCACTGGCACAGGCTGACATCGGCATAGCCATCGGGGCCGGGACGGACGTCGCTATCGAAACCGCAAAGGTCGTGCTGATGAAGAGCGATCCGGTGGATGTCGTCCGGACCATTCACCTGAGTAAGGCGACGGTCCGGAAGATGAAGCAGAACCTGTTCTGGGCGAGCGCGTACAACGTCCTCGCGATCCCCATCGCGGCCGGTGCCTTATACCCGTCCCTCGGGCTTGAGTTAAGGCCCGAATGGGCAGCCCTTCTAATGTCCGTGAGTTCTATTATTGTCGCGACGAACGCGGTGCTTCTCAAGCGCGTTGAGGGCGAACTAACCGCCCTCTAACCGTTTATTCGCTTACGGTCAGCGTTCCAGTCATGCCGCCTTCGGCATGACCGGTCACTGTGCAGACGAACTCGTAAGTACCGGCTTCGAGCGTCGTGAACTCGATCGTCGCGGATTCGCCGCCATCAACGGCCACGTGAAGATCCGGGCCGCTTCCGTGAGCATCGTGACCGGCATCATCAAAGCCGCCCTTGACAGTCACGCCTTCAACCGATATCTGTTCGATTGTCCAGTCGTGTAGAGCAGCGTTAGCGCCGCTGTCAACGACTAGGCGGACTGGTTCGCCTACCTTGGCTGAGAGTTCGCTCGGATCAAACTTCAAGTCGTCGCTCGCTGCGATGGTGAGTTCGGTGGCTTCGCCGTTAGTCTGGGTGGTTTGTGGGTCGGTGGCCGCATCATCGTCGTCATCACCGCAGGCCATGCCGATGGCAAGGACCAGAACGAGAGCGGCAAACGGGAGCCAGAGCTTGCGGTGGCTACCCAAGGTACTTTCCTGGATCCGCATCGAAATTCTTCTTACAACCCGGCGCGCAGAAGTAGTAGATCTTCCCTTGGTACTCTGATTTCGCGGGTGCCGAATCTTCGTCGACTTCCATCTTGCATACGGAGTCGATAGCCATGGTTACCTCCTTGGTCGCCGGTTCACTCTTCGAACCTTCTACTGCCCACGAAACTACAGCAGATACGGTGGGTAGCATCAAGTCCGATGACGACCAAACGTCAAGAGCCGACTCAACGTCGGCTCTTGGATCTGTGGGCCATTCGATTAGGCGGTGTCAGTCGGCAGGTTCCCACCTGTACCAACTATCAGGAGTCGCCGTGTCTCCCGAGCCGGAGCCCTGCCAGAAGGTATACACCGACTCAGCGTCGCCGTCCTTCGTGAAGACCGTAAGGTCGCCGTCGACGTCGGCTTCGGTTGCCTCACCAACCTCCGAGAATTGCGATTCGTCCTCGAGATCGGCCTGCAGAATATCCGACAGCCGATACTGAGCACCCTCATGCGTCAGGAACGTATTGGGAACGATTGCACCGGCACCCGGTCCAGCAACGCTGTCTTGATCCTCGGCCGTTGGTTGCTGGGTGGCCCCGTCGTCGTCATCGTCACCGCAAGCCGCAGCTCCGGTCATGCCGATGGCCAGCAAGGCGATCACCGCCAGGGGAAGCAAACTTTGCGCGCATCAGAACCTCCTCGTTGTTTGTCCTGTCATGGAGACGGAAGCGATGATCAGAAAGTTCCCGACTGTGGGCTGGTGCAGTCAGATGGCCTACAGGTCCACCACGGCGGTGACGATTTCTTCGGCGGCGGGGTGGGAGGCGATGGCGAGGACGGCGTCCTGCCAGGAGGTGTTGGGGTTGCCGGTGTTGCGGGAGATGGTGGAGAGGCCTTCGGCGAGCATGTCGTCGAAGACGGCGCCGACCATCATGGCGTTGACGCCGTAGCGGATGTTTTCGCGGCCCTGGATGATCGAGGGGCAGCCGGCGCGCAGCCAGTTCTCGCCCTCGCGATGGGCGGGGTCGTAGGTGCTGGCGCCCTCCCAGGCGTGCTGGTTGTAGGAGGGCTTGAGCAGGACGTCGACGCCGAGCGAGTCGTAGCGCTCGACGAGCGTTTCGTGGAAGCCATCGAAGCAGATGAGCGTGCCAAGCCTGCCGAGCGAGGTCTCGGCGGGGATGACTTCGTGGCGCGGACCCGGGTCGAAGAGCTGGCTCTCCAGACCGGGGACGAGGTTGACCTTGGGCACGCGCTGGAGGCAGACACCGTTGGGCGCGAAGAGGTAGGCGGTGTTCCAGACCTGCGTGTCGTCGCGGATGTGGCTGCCGCCCTTGCTGGGCTCGTCCTCGAGCGGCGGCAAGGCGATGCTGCCGGCGCCGACGTAGCAGGAGTACTCGCGGGCGACGGCGGCGAAGGTCTCGGCGTAGATGCGCTCGGCCTCGACGGCGGTGTCAATGAACATGAGGCGCTTGCCGAAGGCGCCGGGCGCGGCGCGGCCGTCCTCGGGCGCGGCGCGGAAGCGCTCCATGACGAAGTTCATGGAGGCGGCCTCGAGCGACGACGCGTGCGCGAAGTCGTCCCAATATGACGTGACGAAGGAGAGGAACATGCCGATGAGCTCGGGGAAGGAGATGAGCGTGGGGAGCGAGAAGTCGGCTTCGCGGGCGGCCAGCTCCATCAGCGAGCGGATTTTGGCGTTGAACGCGGCTTCGTCGCGGTAGTCGTCGCGCTCCATGCGGGCCTGGACGGCGATCAGGTTCGTCTTGGTCATGTCGCCGCGATTATAGCGGGTCGCGCGGCGGGCTCTGGTACACTCCCGGCGATGCTGCCCGCCATCGATCACCTCGTCTACGCGGTGCCCGACCTTGAGTCGGGGATTGAGGCGATCGCGGGGCAGCTCGGGGTGCGGGCGGCGCACGGCGGGAAGCACGAGGGGCGGGGTACCCACAACGCGTTGTTGTCCCTGGGTGGGCGGGCGTACCTGGAGATCATCGCGCCGGACCCGGAGCAGCCGGAGCCGAGTGGGCCGCGGCCGTTCGGGCTGGACGATTTGCACGAGCCAGGGCTTGTGGCGTGGGCGATGGCGGTGCGCGATATCGAAGCGAGGGTGGCGGCGGCGCGGGATGCGGGGTACGACACAGGTGCGGTCGCGGCGATGAGCCGGCGGTTGCCGGACGGCGGGGAGCTGCGGTGGCGGCTGACGTTCCGCGCAGAACCAGACGGGCGCAGCCGGCCGGGTGATGGGCTGGTGCCGTTTCTGATCGAGTGGGAATCGGAGCCTCATCCGTCGGCGACGGCGCCGGGTGGGTGTGGGCTGGTGGATTTGGAGGCGGAGCATCCGCGGCCGGCGGAAGTGGAGGGGATGCTGGCGGCGCTGGGGGTGGAGATGGTGGTGGGTGACGCAGCGCGGCCGGCGCTGATCGCGACGATTGAGGGGGTGCGGGGGACTGTGGTTTTGTCGTAGGGGTGGCCCCGCGTTCGCGGCGGGGCGGGGGGGGGGGGGGGGGGGGGGGGGGGGGGGGGGGGGGGGGGGGGGG
>JBBEAZ010000036.1:0-14219 GCA_040882565.1 Dehalococcoidia bacterium | reverse complement strand
GCGGCAGGCGGATGCGATAGCCGCGGATCTGGACGTCGCGCTCCTCCATGATGTTGAGGAGGCCGACCTGGATGCGTTCGGCGAGGTCCGGCAGCTCGTTGATGCAGAAGATGCCGCGATTGTGGCGAGGGATGAGGCCGTAGTGGATCGTCAGCTCGTCAGAGAGGTAGCGGCCCTCGGCGACCTTGATCGGGTCGACCTCGCCGATGAGGTCGGCGATTGTGATGTCGGGCGTGGCGAGCTTTTCGCCGTAGCGGCGGTCGCGTCCGATCCACTCGATGTCAGTGGCGTCACCGAGATCGGAGAGAAGATCGCGACAACGCCTGCAGATGGGGTCGTAGGGATCGTCGTTGATCTCGCAGCCGGCGATGACGGGGATCTCGTCGTCGAGGAGGTTGACGAGGGATCGGATGAGGCGGGACTTGGCCTGGCCGCGCTCGCCGAGGAAGATGACGTCCTGGCCGGAGATGATGGCGTTCTCAAGGAAGGGGACAACGGTCTCTTCGAAGCCGATGATGCCGGGGAAGTGCTCTTCGTCGCGCTCGATGCGGCCGATGAGGTTCTTGCGCATCTCGTGCTTAACGGTCTGTGAACGCCAGCCGGACGCCCTGAGTTCGCCTAAGTTCTGGGGCTTCTTCTTCGCCACGCTGCACCCTCTCTCCTGATCGATCCTTGTGCCGGGCAGTCTCGCGCGGGGCGGACTGACCGGTGCGGACATTATAACCCGAAGTGATACGGAGCCGAGGCGCTAGGCGATGTCCGGCCGACGGACATTGTTCGTATGGGGGAGCGTGAGAACATGAGGGCATGGGAACAGCACCAAGCGCCGTGCCGAACCTGCCGCCAGCCTCGGAGCGTAGTTCCTAACGTGACGCAAGAAGACCCGCAGACGAACTGGCGCTGGATCGCGGCGATCGGCGGCGCGTTCACGGTCACGCTGGTGGCGACGCTCCTGGTTGTGCTGGCGCTCGATGGTGGGGACGATTCAGGGGCGACGGCGACGCCATCGGCAACGCCGACGCCCGTACAGACGCCGGCGGGCCAAACGCCTTCGCCCGCGCCTTCGCCGCCGGAGACCGCTTTCCGGTTGGTCTACCGAGAGTTCGGGCAGACGGAGGACATCATCTGGCGCGTGCCTCCGGCGGACCCAACGCAGCGCGAGGAACTGGCGCGCATCCCGCACCGCGAGGGGTTCGGGATCAAGCCGTCGCTTTCGCCGGACGGGAAGCTGCTGGCATACCTCTCGTTGCCGGAATACGCGCTGAGCGCGCAGTCGTCGCAGGCGGATGCCTTTGTCATGGACCTGGAGACAGATGACAAGGTGCTCGTGGCGCAGAACGTCGACATGACGTTTGCTCCACTTTGGTCGCCCGACGGCAAGCTGCTGTACATGCGTCAACTGGCGGGGCCGGAGTTCCTGGCCGCAGACGTGCTGATCACGCGGGTGATCGTGCCGCCGCTGGGCAAAAGCACGCCGACACCGACAGCGACGCCACGACCGTCCGAGACGCAGGACCCGACGCCCGAACCGACGACCGTGCTGATCCGAGACAGCATCGCGCATGTGCTGAGCTTCGCGCCGGTGGGGTTCTCGGCGGACAAGGCGTCGATCTTCTTCGTGCAGTTGGAGGGTGGGACGCAACAGGGTTCGCTGCTGGGGATGATCAAGCCCGCGACCAGTGAGTCGGTGGCGGCGGCGTGGAAAGTGTACCTGGAGTCGCTGCGGGCAGCGGACGCGGCGAATAACACCGTTCCGCCGCCGGCAGAGGTTGTGACGCCGGCGCCAACGCCGGCGCCTGAGTCGAGGCTGGTTGTCCAGATGAGCGAGCAGCTGGCGTTCGACTATGCGTTGAGCCCCGACGGGCAGAAGTTCTCTTACCTGGTACAAGAGTTCGCGCCTAGCGGCGATATCTTGAACCGGGCCTACGTGGCGGACATTGTCGCGGCCACCGCAGCACCGGTGGGGATTGATCTGCTGCCGGCCGGGCACCATCTGCGCCCGATCTGGTTCCCGGACGGGCGGCTGACGTTCGGCATCTTGCCGGGCATTGGCTCCGTCGGGACGATCGTCGTGGTAAACCCGGACGGCACCGGGCCGGTGTTTCTGGCCAGCCCATTGTCGGGCTTCGATGAGCCGCGAAAGTGGTCGCCGGACGGCCAGTGGCTCGCGGTCTCGCACAGCGAAGGCGACTCGCTGACGAACCGGCATGACGTGCGCCTCGACGTGATCGGGCTGACGGGTTTCCGGGCGACGGTGATCACGGGGGCGGACAACGCGACGGAGGACTCCGTGCTGGGCTGGGTGACAGTGGACGAGAGCGAAGGCGAGTAATTGGTACACTGGACGCGATGCTGAACAAACTGATCGACCGGATCCGGCGCAACCACGGCCTCGAGCACGCGACAATCACGCTGATGCTGGCGCGACAGGGGCCGACGCGCGTGCTTGGTCGTTCCGACCATGGCGGCTTCTATGTGTACGCGCGCGTGGAGACGGACCGCCTGCGCGAGTACGCGGAGGAAGCGTTGGCGCGGATGCAGCGGGGCGAGGCGAACCTGGCGATCTCGCCGATGTGCGGGACGAACATAGTCGTCGCGGGCGTGCTTGCTGGGGTTGGCTCGTCGATCGCGCTGGGGCGCAGCGAGCGCGGCGAAGGCATCCCGCGGGCGATCATGGCGTCGTTGCTGGCGGTCGTCGCCTCGCAGCCGATCGGCCGGCTGGTGCAGAAGTACGCGACGACCTCGCCCGACATGGGTGGAGTGAGCATCGTCAGCGTGGAGCGCGTCGGTGGCGGCGCGCACCGGGTACGCACGGCGTTCGCATGACCCGCGACCGCTGACACCCCGCCGTCACGAAAAACACCGCTTGCGTGCTACACTCGCTCGCACTGTGGGTAATTTCGAGATTGACACACGAGTCGAAGGTGCTGATGGGCGCTATCACATGGTGCTATCCGAAGACTGGCGCGTGTGGGGGCCGGCAGGCGGCTATGTGGCGGCGATCGCACTACGGGCGGCAGGCATGGAGGCGAAGATCAAGCGCCCGGCCTCTTTCAGTGGGCACTTCCTGCGGATGGGGAATTTCCACGAGGTGGAGCTTGAGGTTACGCCTGTGCACGCCGGGAGACGGTCGGAGTCAATCAACGTGGTGATGCGCCAAGATGGACGCCCGATCTTTCACGCGCTGGTACGGACGGCGGCCGCGAGCGAGGGGTTGGAGCACAACGTGGCGAAGATGCCGGGCGTCCCGGAGCCGCGCGGGCTCAAGACGTGGCCGGAGATCGTGCCTCCAGAGTGGGCTGAGAAGGAGCCGCCGTACCCGTTCTGGCTCAACGTGGAGAGCCGGATCATGGACCTGGACCGCGCACTCGAGGGCCTGGAGCGGGAGATGAAGGGTCTACCCGACCTGCCGGGTCCGCCGGAACGCCTCGACTGGTACCGATTCATACCGCAAGCGACGTTCGAGGACGCGTTCGTGGACGCGGCGCGATCCCTCCTATTCATGGACATACTGGCCTGGCCTGCGGCGGCACGGCCGCACCCGCACGACAAGTTCCAGGCGCCAAATCTGGACGTGACGTGCTGGTTCCACGAGCCGGGCTACGACAGCGAGTTCCTGCTGGTGCAGTATGAGTGTCCGACGGCGAAGGATGCGCTGATGAACGCGAGCGGCCGCGTGTGGTCCGAGGACGGGCGACTGCTGGCGACCGGTGGCGCGCAGCTGTTGTGCGTGCCGATTGGCGCGGGCGTGCCGCCTCCGTAGTTTGAGGCATGAGTTGCCGCTCCTCGGTACGACATAGTCCCGAACGGCGTGATCGACATCTCGGACGTGTTGATTCTGAAGCCGTTCTTCTATGCGACCTGCGCGCCGTAAGCGCGCCGCAATGGGCTAGCCGGCCGCGGGCGGCACGTGCCCCTCAACTGAGAAGGCGTTTGCGTCGGCCCCGGTGACGTGCGGGACCGCTTCGGTGTCACGAGTCGCATTCGGTAACGGCACACGCGGCGTGCTCTCGACGTCCAGTCGTTCGAAGATTTTCCAAGCTTCGATGACGAGGGCGGTTGCGTTGCCGTGCCCGGTCAAGCGTGCGGCGTGGGACAGCGCTTCGAGTGTGAGGGCGGTCTCGTAGTCAGCGCCCGCGGTCCGCGCGACTTTGAGGCTCGTCTCCAGTTCGGCGTGCGCGTCCTCGTGCCGCCCTGACTGCAGGAGGGCATAGCCACGGACTCGGTGCACCATCGCTTGAAGCACCTCGGTGCCGGGCACCAGGCGGGAGAGGGTCCGCTCGGTAGTCAGGAGCGCCTTGTCGGGCTGGCCGGACAACACCAGGCTCTCGGCTACTCGTGCGTCAGCCTCGAGCACGAACGCCGTTGCGCCGATCTCCTCGAAGCGGCCGTGCGCTTCCCGAAGCAGCTCCAAGGCCTGTGAAAGCGCCCCCCGGCGGCCGGCGAGCCGGCCGAGGTTGCTGATGGCGAGCGCGATGCCGATGGGGTACCGCGCGGCGCGCCAGGTCCGCAGGGCTTCCTGAAAGAGCGCTTCGGCTTCGTCGAGGCGTCCCTGGTCGGAGAGGATCTCGGCGATGTTGTTTTCCTGGGTTGCTTCGCCAACGACGTCGCCGGCCCGTGCGCGCGCCTCGCGGCTGCGCTGGTAGCAATCCATCGAGCGCTGCCAGTCGCCGCGGAAGTAGGCCTCGATGCCGACGTTGTTGAGCACGTTCGCCTGTCGGACAAGATCGCCGAGGTCCTCGTAGATCGCAAGCGCCATCGCGCTGTAGTCAGGCTTGTCTGGTGTACGGAGGAAGGTGAGCGCGTGATCAAGGAGGTAATAGGCGTGGGCGAGGCCAGCGCGGTCGCCGGCAGCCTCTGCCTGTGGAATCACCTCACGACACCAGCGTGCGCATTCGGCGTACTTGCCCTGCCGGTAGCGGACACCGGCGTAGGCTATGCGCAAGCGCACGCCTTCACCCCCGTATTCGTCCTTCATGCCGGCCGAGTAGAAACGAAGAGCCTGTGAGTAACGGCCGAAACGCTCCCGGATCACGCCTTCTTTAAGCAGAAGGGCGGGCCGTTTCGCAGGGTCGCCGCGAAAGTAGCGCTTCGCCTGACGGTATGCGGCAGCAGCCTTGTCGTAAACGGCTGCGAGTTCGCAGACATCGCCCAGGGCTTCGGAGACGGACGCCAACTCGGTGGCCGGTAATGAGGCGCCGCGCCCCACGGTGAGTGCCCTCTCGTAGAATCCGGCGGCTTCGACGTTCGCGGACTTCTGCTGTGAGCGTTGGCCGGCGAGCAGCGAGTAGCGCCACGCTTTGTCGCGTTCATCAGCGTGATAGAAGTGCAGTGAGAGCAGTTCGGCCAGCTCGTCGGCGGCACCGCCTGCACGCGCCTCGAGTACGGAGCCAAGGCGGCCGTGCAGACGTCTGCGCTCTCGGAAGGGCAGACCTTCATAGGCGACGTCCCGGAACAGCGCGTGGTTGAAGCGCAAGGCGCTGCGGTCGACGACTGCCAGCTCACCTAACTCGCGCCGCGCGGCCGGCCCCAGAGCGTTGCGGAGATCGGTGGGAGTCAGTTCTCGGAGGAGCTCAAGGTCGATTGTCGGACCAGCCACCGATGCATAGCGCAGCAAGCGTCGCGCATTGGCTGACAGGCGGTCGATTCGCGCGGTAATCACGGCCTCGACGCTATCCGGGAGCGCCTCGGCGTCGCTCCCGGACTCGGTGGCGGCGACCAACTCAGCCAGGAACAGCGGATTGCCACCGGCTCTGTGCGCAATGGTGGCCACCTCGTGCTGCGAGAGATCGAGGGCGGCCGTGGCTGAACGCACCAGACGCGTCGTATCCTCCCGCGTCAGCGGCGCAAGGCGGATGGCAGTGCCACCCGCTTCCGTAACGATGAGCTGTTGCGGCAGCGGGCGGCTAGTGGCGAGTAGAAGCCAGGGCCGTGCCGGCGTTTCGCGTGCGAGGTCGCGGAGGAGGTCGAGCGAGGCCTCGTCGGCCCAATGGATATCCTCAATCACGATAGCGGATGGCTCGGGTAGCAGCCGCGAGAGCAGGTCGGTCGCGACCTGATGGAGGCGCGCTTTGCGGAACTGCGGCTCGATGTCGTTCACCTGTTTGGTGGACGGCACCGTTGCGTCGATTAGCGTGGCAAGGAGGGGTAACCACGGCGCAAGGTCGGGTGCCACCTTCCTGACGGCGCGTGTGAGTTGTTTGCCCTCAGTTGAGGCGTCAGCTGCTTCGTCGATGTCGAGGAGGCGACGAATTAGAGCGCGAAAAGAGAAGTAGGCGGTCGAGGACTCGTATTGTTCGCAGGCGGCATTCACGTAGCGCAAGTCCGGCCGCTGCCGGCGCAGTTCCTCGAGCAGACGGGACTTGCCGATGCCGGCGTCGCCGATCAGTTCCAGTACTCTCCCGTGGCCGCGAAGCGCGGCGTCCGCAGCGTCGCAGAGCCCCGCGACCTCTGTTTCGCGGCCGACGAAGGGGAGTGTGTGACTTTCATAGCGCTCGCGAGAACCCTGCGCTGATCCGATCGCGAACGCGTTGACGGGCTGGCTCTTGCCCTTCACCCGGAACGGTTCGAGCGCGACGGTCTCGAAGACGACGTGGGCGCGCTCGAGAACTGTATCGGTGGCGAGCACCTGACCCGGTTCCGCTCTGGCCATGACGCGGGCGGCGAGGTTCACGTCGTCGCCGATGATCGTGTAGGTCCGCCGGAAGGGGGGACCGACAGCGCCGGTGAAGACATGACCTCGATTGACCCCGATGTGGAGGTCGAGGCCGTAGTCGCCGTCGGCGATGCGGCGGGCGGTCTGCAAGACAGCGTCTTCGTCGGCACCGGTGCTGAGCGGTGCCCCGCCGGTCAGGATTATTTTGCCGCCGTTGCCGGCGACATCGCTGGCCAGGAAACACACGCCGTACTCCGCGGCTGCTTCCTGTGCTGAGGTTACCAACGCGTGGAGACGTTGCTGGGTCTCGAACGCACCCTGCTCAGCAAGAACTTCATCGACACTCGTGAAATGAACGAAGGCGACCGTCACCTGTCTGTGCTCGGCGCTGAGCTCGCCCTGGGCGAGGTGCTCTCGCAGAGCGACGGGCACGAAGAATGCTGCGTCGAACCGCCGGGAGGGCTTGATCTGTTTCGCGCCAACGGCGATCAGGGCCGGGGCGCGCGCGAGCAGCACGCCGGGACCCTTTGCGTCGCCGCTACAGGCAGGCGGGACGAGGGCGGCTGTGTCAGCGCTGATGAGGATTTCGCCGGCCTGTGCGGCGGATTCCATCTCCACTGTACGAGTGGCGGCGGGGCCAGCGATGATCAGCTCGCGGTGCGAGTCTCCGGCGAGGAAGAAATGGAAGGAGCCACTGTGGACGCCGATGGAGAGACGCAGGACGACGGTGCCCGCCGAAGTCTTGATGCGACCGATGCGACGAAGGGTCCGCCGCATCCCGAACGCGGCGTGGCAGGCGCGAGAGGCGTGGGCTTCACCGGCGAAGAAGATGACGAGGGCGTCGCCGCCGAACTTGACGAGGCCCCCGCCGCAGTCCCAGGCGAACGAGAGCAGTTCAGAGAAGACATCGTTGATGATGTCGGTGACTTCCTCCGCGCCCACCTTGCCCTTGCGGGACAGACGCTCCGACATCGCGGTGAATCCTGAGATGTCCGCGAAGATGAGCGTGCCGTCAAGCTCGCGAACGGAGGCATCCGGATCCTCCCTTTGCCACTCAATGAGCAGTTGCGGCAGATACGGAAGCAGTTCCCGGGAACGGGATTCTACGGTTGAACGGCGCATTGCAGTCCCCTCGAGCGGATCGTACGCGCCTGCGGGTGATGCCAGCAAGCGGGACGTCGGCCCGTGGATCAAAGGGCCACCGGTGACCGGTCAAAAGGGAGGGAGACCGGCCACCGAAGTGACTCTCTGGTTAAGGCACGCACGACGCGCCGAAGAACGGCTTGAGCGCGAGCACATCCTGGATGTTGATGGCACCGCTGGGAGTGACGTCGTATCGTGCTGAGGTTGGTGGCACGAGGGAGCCGAAGAACGGCTTCAAGGCCAGAACATCCTGGATGTTGATGGAGTTCGTTTCGACGAGGTCAGGCGGCCAGTTCTCGGACTGGGTGGGCGCGCCCGGCGTGAAGCCGCAGGGGTCGGCGGGGTTGGTGCCGATCGACGTCTCGTTCGCGCCCGTGAAGCCATCGCAGTCAACGTCGGCAGGCGGGACGACCCATGAGGTGGCGGTAGTGGGACAGTTGTCGCACACGTCGCCGAGGGAGTCGCCGTCGGCGTTCTCCTGGCCGGGGTTGGCGACCGTCGGGCAGTTGTCGAACGCGTAGAGCACGTTCTGGGTGGCTTCTGTGTTGTCGGCGTTGTCGACGGCGAAGAAGTCCACTGAAGCGGAAGGCGACGGTAGCGTCACCAGAGCCGAGGCGCCGGCGAAGACCGTGGGCGGACCGCCGTTGATAGCAACGCGAATCTGCTTGACGTCGGAGGTTCCGGCATCGGTCGCGTTGATTGTGACGGTGGAGACTCGCGAGTCTCCGTCGGGATCGGCTGGAACCGCGGTTGAGACGGGGTCGGTCTTGTCGATCTTGACCTCAGCAACGATGTCGGTCTCGTGGGCGGGACCATCGAGCGGGTCATCGAGGAAGTCGGCCGCGTGTGCGTCGAGGGCGGTCGTGCCCTCGGTTGTGATGAGTGGCGGCGGATCGATGGTGCAGTTTTCCACTCCGGAGCCCGAATCCGAGCAGAGGACCTGGACCGCGACGTCCGTATTGTTCCAGCCCGCGGCGTTGGCGGGCGGATCGAGGACGGTCACGATCTGCGGTGGGTCGTCGTCTATCGGAATCGGAATCGTGACCGGGTTGCCGGGATCGTTGTTCGCGGAGACGACGACCGTGTGTACGCCGTCGCCCGTGACGTTGAACGGGCCGGTGATGGTCGTGAAGGCGGAGCCGTCGACGCTCCTGGTGTAGATGACGCCAGGGGTGCCGGTGACAGTGACAGTGACGGGGCCCTCGTGCCAGCCGGCCTCGAGTTGCTGATCGTCATCTTCAACCGTGATGTAGGGAGGAAGCGATGGCGGCGCGTCGCCCTCGAAGAGGGTGCCCTTGTTGGTAGACGTGGCCACGTTGCCGGCGTGGTCAACCGCCTGCACGATGTACTCGATATCGGTCCCGGCGAACGCACCGCCGCCGGTCCAGCGGTCTGTCAGGCCTTCGCGCACCAGGTCCACGCTCTGCCAGTCCGACGGGGTGGCGGTACTGCGGTAGAGGACGAGGACACGAATGACGGTCGTGGGGCTATCGTCGTCGGTGACCACGGAGAAGCTAGCGGTAGACCCGGCGATCAGGGAGTCGCTGCTGTGGAGTTCCGGCTCGGTGTAGTCGTCGTCGTTCGAGTAGAGAACCGTGGCGTCCATCTCGGTGAAGAGACGCTGGTCACCGTCACCCTCTTCGATATCGATGTACTGGCCGGGCAGGAGCACGAGGCGCTGACGCTCGCCGTCGAGGGCGGTGTAGGTTGAAATGTTCTGGAGCGCCGTGGGGAAGATGACTTCGCCGGGTTCCGTGATCGGCTCGTTTTCGCTCTTGTCGATGACCGGGCGGGCGAAGGCGACGTCGAAGTCATCGATTTCGGTGCTCGTCAGGTCGGTGATGATGGCGCCGTGAGCGGTTGTGTCCGGCTGCGTGACGTCGATCTCAACGCGCGGCTGGATCGGACGGTTGTGCGTGACCTGGGTCTTGCCGTCGACGGTGTAGTAGTCGCCGCTCGTGCCGCTCTCCGAGCTGAAGATGGGCGTGGAGGCGATCGAGGCCGATTCCAGGCCGGTGGCCGGGTCGATCTCGGTCGGCAGGGGCGCGGGTGGCGCGGGTGGCGGAACGTCGGTCGGACCGACGCGGTACATCGGCAGGCCGTAGAACGTGGCCTCGCTGATGACCTTCTCGTCGTAGACGCCGTAGACTCCGAGACCGGCGAAGTACTCCTGCTTGGCGAAGGTGAGCGCCTGGCCGATCGTCATCGTGCTGTCGAGGCGGTCGGCGACGAGGCTCATCAGGCGCTCGGAGAGAGCGACGAGTTCTGTATCGCCGTAGCCGTAGCCCGTGTTGCCGATGAAGACGGCGGACTGGCGGGAGAGTTCCTGCACCCAGTCTGTCAGAGGTGAGCCCGTGAGCGTGTCCGGGACGTTGAGGCCGGAGTGGCAGCCCATCGAGAAGAGGATGCGGCCCTTCAGGCGTTCCGCGGGGAACGTTGCCATGTCGGCCGTCGAGAATGTGTCGTCGTCCTGGCCGCGGGCGTCTTCGTCAGCGGGCAAGACGCGGTAGTGGTCGAAGTGGGCGTTGAGGGAGACGATGTCCGCCGGGTAACCGGCGCCGGGGTTGAGCGCCTCCTCCAAATCATCCGCAGTCCACGGCGGATCCAGATCGCCGGGGTGATGGATCAATTCGTCGGCCTGGGGAACGATCGCCCCGAGCGTGGCGTCAATATCATCGGCACCGTCGGCCAGGAAGTCGTAGCCGGTAGTCAGCGACGTGCGCGGGTGGCTTTCGGCGGTGGCCGGGTCCAAGCGGCCGTTGGCGGTGACGTAGTCCTGGATCGTGTTGACGATCTCGTCAGGCGTCTCGATCAGGCGGCCGACGGCGCGGTCCGGGACGAACAACTCGTGCTCGAGCCAGGGGATGGGGTTGCGGTCGCCGTAGACGTTGTCGGTGAGGACGTAACGGGCGGCGAAGGACGCCCACGTAGGGTTGTTGTCGCCGGCGATGAGCTCGAAATCGCCTGCGAAGTCGGACTCGTTGGAGACGCGACTGTTGTCCGGGACGCGGCCGAACGGGATCACGTCGTCCGAGCCGACAACCACGATGTTTTCTGGATCGACGGTTGTTGTCAGCCCATCGATGACGTTGACGATTTCGTCGGCGATGGCGTTGGCATAGTCCGTCGAGCACTGGTTGATGTCATCCCAGTCGTCGTAGGCATCGCTGACCGCAGTGTTGGCGTCGACGTGGATGATCGTGCCCTCGACGTCCGCGCGGTTGATGAACGCCGGGTCCGAGAGCTCTGTCAAGAGGTCCTGGGCCTCAGCGGCGCCGTAGAGAGCGGTGAGACGCGTGCGGTTGAAGAGGAAGAGCGTCTTAGTGTCCACTGGAAGGCTGCCGGGGAGGCTGCCGCCGGGGGTACCGGGCGAGTTCGGCAGTATCCTGGCTCCGCACTGAAGGTCTTCCTGGGGCGGGATGATACGCACCCGCAGCACGTAGCCGTGCGAGCTGAAGCGCCCGTTGTAGCCGGAGACCTGGATCGGGTAGAAGCCCGCTGCGCCCGCGGAGATGGACTCCACCTTCTCGGACTCAAGGCCACGGGACGCGGAGAGGCTGGCGATGCCGGTGCTTTCGATATGCACGTCCTCATGTGTGTCCGGCGAATAGGATTCTTGCTGGCTGCCAACGCTTGGCCCCTCGTCTTCGATCGGTTGGCCGTTCAAAGGGATGCCGGTGGATACCGGTTCGCCCGTCGGTCTGTACATGACGAGGTCGGCGTCGCGGGTGAGGTGGCTGAGGCTGGCGACGATGCGGCTGCCCGCCTCGGGCACGGCGACACGGTAGAAATCGAGATCCGAGGCGCTGCTGATGTGCGAGATGATGACCTCATCTGAGGCGATAACCGGCCCGGTGTCGGGGTCGTTGTTTTCCGGTTCGAATTGCTCCGTGACCGTGACGAGGGCGGTGTTTTGAACGGACACCACCTCGGCGCCGATGCTGGCTGTCGCGTCGGCGGTGAAGCTGCCGAGGACGAGGCCGGCGCGGGCGGCAAACGACACTTCGACCGCACAGCCGGCCAGGATGTCGACGGTCCAGGTGAGCGTCGGGCCGGTGAGGATGGAGCCGGTCTCGACGGGATCGGGGATCGGCTCGAACGTGGCGGGCGGGCAGACCATGTACAGTCCGGAGGAGCCCGGAACGATGGCGAAGCCGGCAGGCAGGTCGACTGCAAGCTCGGTACCGAGCGCGTTACCGCCAACGCTTTCCCAGGCAGCCGTGTAGGTGATCGTGTCCTTGCCGCCGGCGAATCGCTGGGCCTGGATGTCCTCGAATGGCAGTTCTTCCCACGCGTAGTCGCTGCGGCTGAGGAGACCCCGAAGGATGTCGCCGAAGGTCATGTTGCCGAAGTTGAAGCCGGGGTCGCCAATGTTGTGCTGGCCATACATGAAGCTCATGAGGAACTCGACGTTGTCTTCGTATCCGGTCATGCCGAGGCCCTGGAAGAGATCGCCCAGATCCGTGTTGCCGAGGAAGACGAGGTCGCCCAACAGGTAGTTCGGTACGGCGTCCTCGATGTCGCGCAGGCGGGCTTCGGGCAGGATTTCGCCTGCGTCGCCGGCGTCACCGAGGGTGTCGGTGGTCGGCGGCGTGCAGTCCATTGCGGTGCAGTTGACGACGTCGCCGACATTCGGGATGTCGGACAGCAGGATGTTGCCGAGCCGCGAGGCGTGCGGGTCGATGCTGCTGAGTGGGATGCTACCGAGCGGGATCGAGGAGAGGGGGATGCTGCTGAGCGGGCTCGATTCCACCGGCGCCAGTTCCGTGAATAGCTCCGAGAGTATGTCGGCGGAACCGCACGATGAGGACACAGTGATCAAGTAGGCACAGATGTCCATGCCCTGCCATTCGATCGAGGACAGCGGGATGGAGCCGAGCGGCGAACCGGTGAGGTCCAGGGTGGAGAGCATGATGCTGCCCAGGGGGATACTGCCCAGGGGGATGCTGCCGAGGGGAACGCTATCCCAGTCGATGCTACCGAGCGGGATGCTGCCGAGCGGGATGCTGCCCAACGGGCTCGCTTCGATGCCACCGGGCATGACGTCGAGCGCTTCCATCAGCGCCTGCAGGTTGCTGCCGTCGCTGATGCCGGTGAGACCGCCAACGCCGCAGGTGTAGCCGCTGAATGTCGCGAAGTAGGTACACACTGTCGAGATCGCCGGTCCGGGCGGGTTGATGTCGCTCAGGAGACGGTCGCCGAGGACGTTGCCCGGCTGCTGGATTGAACCGAGAGGAATGCTGCCCAGAGGAATCGAACCGAGTGGGATCGAGCCGAGCGGCGCCGAGCCCACCGGCAAGCTGCTGAGCGGGATGCTGCCAAGCGGGATCGAGCCGAGCGGGATCGACGTCAGCGGGATGCTGCCAAGCGGTGAAGTGCCGAGGTCGATGCTGCCCAGCGGGATCGAGCCGAGAGGCGTGCCATCAATGCTGATACTGCCGAGTGGGATCGAGCCCAAGGGGATCGAGCCGAGCGGGATGCTGCCGAGCGGGATCGAGCCAAGCGGCATGGCCGCCAGCACTACGTTGCGGTTCAACGACATGTTGGCGTCAACCTCAGCGAGGTAGTCGTCGAGTGTCGAAGTTGGTTGCACGCCAAGCGCGCTGCAGGTGTATTCGCCGTTCGCCAGGCTGGCCAGGAACTCCACGCAGAAGTTGGCGTAGTTGCCGGGCGGGTCGATCGAGCCGAGGGGGATCGAGCCAAGCGGCGTCTCTGCGAGGGTGATGGCGCTGAGCGGGATCGAGCCGAGTGGAATACTGCCGAGCGGGATGCTGCCCAGGGGAACGCTGTCCCAGTCGATACTGCCGAGCGGGATGCTGCCCAGCGGGATCGAGCCGAGCGGGCTCGCTTGAAGTGAGGGCGACAGTGGGTCGATCGCATCGACGAGGTCACCGATATCGTCTGTGCCTTCGTTGAGGTCAAGGTCGGCGGGCGCGCAGGTGTAGCCGGGATAGCCAAGCAGGAAGGTGCACAGGCTCTGGCCGTTGATCAACGGATCGGAGAGAGGGACGGCCCGCACCTCTTCGTTGTCCAGATCGATGCTGCCAAGCGGGATGCTGCCGAGCGGGATCGAGCCCAGGGGGGCCGAGCCGAGCGGCAGGGTGCTCAGCGGAATCGAGCCGAGCGGGATGCTGCCGAGCGGGATGGATCCGAGGGGGATGCTACCGAGGGGGATGCTGCCCAGGGGCGTCGAGGCGATCGGGTTGCCGGTATTCAGCAAGGCGATGGTGAGGTCCTGGAGGCTATCGGACACGTCGATCCCGAGCGCGGTACAGGAGTACTGAGCGCCCTGACTGGCGAGCCAAGTGCACCAGTCCGAGCCGTTGCCCGGCACGTTGATTGAACCGAGGGGGATGCTGCCCAGCGGCACGCCGGCGACGTTGATGCTGCCCAGCGGGATGGAACCCAGCGGGATGCTGCC
>JBBEAZ010000035.1:0-15209 GCA_040882565.1 Dehalococcoidia bacterium | reverse complement strand
GAGCGTCTCGCTTACACCGAGAAGGTCGAAGGTTCGAGTCCTTCATCGCCCACCACTTTTTAGATACGAAAACCGGGCCGCGCGGCCCGGTTCGTCATGTCCGGTCAGGGGTTTGCTACCCATTTGCTACCCAAATTTCGCCGGCGGAACCATTTCCCCACCCCAATTGCGTCGGCGCGCTTGAGTGAGCGCCAACCGAGGCAGAGTGCCAAACCGTGTTTGTTAGACAAACCAATGTTTCGTAATCTGGACGCATGGACGATGAAGATCAGCCTAGTCGGGCTAATGCGCTAACAGGATCGCTTCCGGCATCAGAGGGTGAGCGGCGGGCAGCCGTAGGATACGAAGGACAGTATAGAGTTGGTGCCGGGCTGATCCTTTATGGCCTCCGTCGGGGTCTGAGTTTCGTACGTGTCGCCGATCCTCTTGCAGGTCGAGTAGATGACCTCCAAATTGGCAGTTCTGGCAGGCTCGACGCCTACCAAGTCAAGTGGGCAACCTATCCCGGACTGTTTCGCCTGTCAGACCTGATCTCAACCAGCTCTGGAACCAGCTTGATCCGACAGCTATCTGAAGGCTGGGTCAGCTTACGAGTGACGAGACCAGGTACAACCGTAATCGTTCACCTAGTGACCAATGACAACCCGAACGGCACGCAGGCGTTGGCCCAAGCCGGTCAAAACACACCGGGAGAACCTCGCCATTTTGCCGCATTCATCGAGGAGGTCTGGAAGTCGGCTCGCGCGTCGATTGAAGGCTACACGGTCCCGCAACGTTGGGCACGAATTTGGGCGCAATTGCAAGAAGCTAGCGGTCTCTCGACCGAGGAGTTTGGTGACTTTGTCAGACATTGCGATTTGGACTTTGGCTGGAAGGTCGACGTTGGCGACTCCATAGCCCGTAGCGATGAAGAACAACAGCTAAGTCAAGATATCAACGACGTCGGCGCTTAGCTATTTCAGCTCAGCGCATCCCGTGACCGGATTGTCGAACTCTCATCAGGCCAGCTTCTCCAGCGTCTTGGGTGGCAAGGTCGAATGCAGTTTGTTAACGAGCATTCGTTCCCAATTGAGTCCGCCCTTTATCGGCCAATAGAAGTCACCAGGGCGGCTCTCAATCGAGCTCTCGACGAGCTAACCAGCGGGTACATTTGCCTCCTGGGTTCACCTGGTTCGGGTAAGTCTAGCCTGCTGACAGACACGCTCGCCAGACGTCCCGAGAGGGTCGCCTTGTATTACTGCTATGTACCGAAATCCGCAGATCTGAGCTTCCTAAGAGGAGAGGCAGGAAGTTTTCTACACGACGTGGTCCTGCAGTTGGAGAGAATGGGCGCGCGCGGAGGCCGCACCTTGCCATCGCCTTCTAAAGACGTGCCGGCGTTAGCAAGGCGATTCATGGAGGAGCTAACGCTACTCCATGAAAAATGGTTGGAAGACGGCATCAAGACCCTGATATTGGTCGATGGCCTCGACCACATAGGCCGGGAGCAGTCGCCCGGGCAGTCCCTCCTCTCCGCACTACCGGAACCCAACCAGATACCTGAAGGCGTCTTGATCGTCCTTGGCTCACAGACCGATCAGCTTGCCGGAATGGGGACGGCAGTCCAGACGAGCCTTCAGGGAGATCGCCGAATCGAAATGTCTCCGCTGCCGCGAGACGCGGTTTTCTCCATACTTGGAAGCGTCGGCCTGGCGAACAGATTGACCAACGACCGACAGGAGCAGGTCGCCGAGCTTTGCGCTGGTCATCCGTTGGCGCTGGGGTATCTCGTAAACCTGATGACGGCAACCACTGGCGCAGACGAGCTGGCTCAGGTGATCGCAGATGCGCCGCGATTCGAAGGCGCGATTGATTCTCAGTACATGTCTTACTGGCGGGCCTTAGAAGAAGATACGGAACTGACCGACCTGCTTGCTCTAATAGCCAGGCTTCGTCGCAGTCCGGACTGGTCATGGCTCCTGACTTGGAATCAGTACCAGGTACTTGATCGCCTACGACGCGCGGTAGGTCACCTGTTCGATCGATCCGACACCGGTCGGCTCTCATTCTTCCACGAGAGCTTCCGACTCTTTGTTCAGCGTGTGACTAAGGGGGATCTCGCTCCAGAGCAGCGTGATCTGGAATTCCACACCAGGCTTGCTGCTACCTGCGCCAGTTCCGCGGAAGACGTCTGGAAATGGGAGGAGATATACCACGCCTTCATGGCACACGACCACAGTCGAGTCGTTGGGTTGGCAACGCAGGATCTGTTTCGCAGTCAATCAATTGCGCTGCGGCCATTTGACGAAATAGAAGATGACCTGAAACTGGCCATTCGAGCTGCCGGCGCCATAAGAGACGTAGTAGCCCTGAGTCGGTTGCTACTGGCGGCGTCAGAAGAGGGACAGAGACAATTCAATCTCCAGGATACGGCTCTATTGAAGCTGTTATCCCAAGTTGATGACCCTCTCGTTGTCCTATGTGATGGGAACCGTTTGAGAGCGCCGAGAGTGTTGGCGCTGGAAGTTGGCGGGGAACTTGCGGATGAAAACCCTACGCAAGGGCGTAGGTTGTTTGATCTTGCTCAACCGCTGAGCTTGCTCAGTGGGAGAGACCCTGTGGACTCCATGAGGAGGGGTGATGACGACGATGTGCTGGAGGCCTGGGCGGACGCATCGGTCCACTACTTGGCCTATCCGGACTTCCGAGCTTCAATCGGCGGTGTGCGGGTGGCGGACAAATATCGGCAGGCTTCGTCCGAACAGGACGAAGCGAAAGACGCAAGACAGGCTGAAGCCTTACGCGTTCGGTTGGCCGTAACAAGATGCCACAGCCAAGTGGAGTGTGCGCATTGGTCGGAATTCGAAGCGGAGCTGCCATTCGTTGAAGAGAAGAGCAAGTCCAACTGGTTTTGGCTCCTCTATTCCGCGATCGGCCAGGCTCGTGCCTTGGGCGACGGTGACCGTTCAGGGAAGTACTTGGAGATCCTCCGAGAGAGAGTCAACGTGGAGCGCTTGCCAGATGACGCAAAAATTGCCTTAGGAGAGCTCCTATTCCTTGGCGGCGAAGACGCGGCCTCTGTAAGAGCCGTGATAGAGGGCATTGCCGAGCCGACACTTGTTACAGACTTTCTGCGGGGTGAGTCTGGCCTGGGCCCGTTTAGCAAACGGTTCCGGCACGCGCGGCTTTCATATGCATTGGGCTCAACCGCGTCTCCGGAGGAGATGGTTCCCGAAGACTCGAACGAGAAGCTTCGAGGAGTCGTGCTGTTTGAGAGAGCGCTTTGTCGCATAGCCAAGGCTTGGGCTCTCGGATGGCGCGGTGAACCAATCGAAGATTTGCCGGTGTTGGCTGCGGATACGCTGAGTATCTTCTACCAGAACCCACGGGTAACTCGTGACTGGATGTCCTGGTGGGAACTCTCATCCAAGCGATCTGACATCCACACGCTGCTTGTCAAAGCAGTGAGACTACAGGGAACGTCTACCTTACGCGAGCTTCGCGCACAGTTCGAAGGAGCATGGAACAACGGAGAAACCTCGCGGTATTGGCAGATTTCACGACGGCGAGTTGTTGTCCGGACTTTCCACGAACATCTGCCGGATGTGACTGGGAACTCGCCGTCCTGAAGGGACTCCAGGCGGAAATTCCGAACGAGGGCGGGGACGCTTCGACCCGCGTGGAGGAATACCAAGCCCAAGCAGAAGCGTGGATCACTCTTGGCGAGCGCGATCGGGCGCGGGAGTGTCTGGTCACTTCCATTGACGAAGCATTCAGTGTGCCTTACCGGAAGGACGATCAACTAGAACGTTGGATGCGATGGCTTGGACTGGCTGCAAGCGTCGACGCCGCAGACGTGTCGGGCGACGTTTCCTGGTTAAGCAGATGCGTTGCTGGGGCTAAGGAGCTTGCCGAAGGAGATGTGTATTGGAGGGCTGCCGAGGCGTTACTGAAAGCAGTTGCTTCATGGCGACCGGCTCAAGGAGCTCGAGAATATGACTTCCTATCGGTCCAAGGGGTTCTGACTTACCAGGCTGGAGTCACTGCGCTCATCGAGTCCTACTTCGCCTCTAACCACTGGAATACTCAAATCGCGGCAGCTTTCATCAGTAACTTAGCTTTTCCTATTTTCAGAACTGCCCAGCCCACTTGGCTCAGCCTCTTGATTGAGCGAGAAGCATCCGACGGTGGAAATGAGGCGGCCCGAGGTCTCGCGCGTGCACTGGCGACACGCCTGGCCACTTATCCTCTCCGATCCGCGCGCGGGCACTGGAGCCTTGGGATTCGTCAAGGCCTAGAAGCAATCGGGATCGATCCAAACGAAATCGCCACGGAGCCTCTGATGGAAAGGAGCGGTGCCGAGACCCATGTGAGCCGCGTGACGCTAATCGACGGTACCACTAAGGCCCCAGAGGAATTCGCAGCCGGCATCGCCGGCCTGACAGACCTCGTTGGAGCTTTAAAGGAAGAGCAGGGAGATTCTTACTTCGATTGGAGCGGAATACTAGCCGAGGTGGAGGATCTCGGGTCGGGTCAGGTGTCAGAGGTCATCGCGTTGCTGAAGGATAAGCAGAGGGGCACAATAGCCCTTGCAACTCTGAGCAGACGGTTGCGGGATGTGGGAATGCTGACGGAGGCACGCGTGGCTGCCGAAGAAGCAGTCAATTCGTCACAAGCATCGGGATGGGACGTCTTTTGGGATAGAGGAAGTCGCATAATTGCGCTCGGCGCTCTGCTGGAGATTGATGAAGCGGCTGGACGCACCAGGGCATGGGAACTCCTTATTGGAGACCTGAGTACGAGCTATTGGTACCCGCAGGCGATCGCACGCAGCTTACCCGAAATCGCCGCTCTGCTCGTTCCTGAGGTGCCAATCGCTGCAATTTGGGAAGAAATCCGCAACTACCTGACTGCGATGTTCAGGCATGTCGTCATCCCTGAGGAAGGTCCCGACCTTACGGCGCCCGAGTCAAATCGGCTGGAAGCTTCATTACTTGATTTCGTACGCTTGTACGTGGAACATCCGGTTGAGGCGATTCGGATCGCAGCCAAACGAGCACTCGCTGAGATACTGCCCCGCAGCGAGTACCTCCGGGACACCTGGGATGGATGGCTCAGTCCCACCTCGGACCTCGCGGTCGCTGAGGTTCTGGCCGCGACGGAGAGCGAAGCCGCACTGGAACCGTTCCGCGAGAAGCTGCTTGATTTGAGTAACTCAAGCGACGCCGGGATCCGGATGATGGCAATCGAAGCCTGCCGACGGTTAGGCACGGCTGCTCAGTTGATTAGTGAGGTCGCTTCGCCCCTGCCCGCCATTTACGACCTAAGCCTGCCGACCCTACCTGACGCAGCGAGGCTGGATACCTTACCGCCCGGAGCGTCTCTTCCCGACAGCGACAATCCGCGCGAGTTCGCAAGTGCCTGGGGAGTGTGGTGCAGGGCGATTTCAGATATGGCCGGAGTGCCGCTCGATAACTTAATGCGCAGGGTCTATCAACTGATGGCAGAAGTCGATCCTCGGCAGGGCTGGACCTCGTCCGCAGAAGATGAACTCCGCCGGCAGCTTGACTCCCAAGGCCTGGAATTGCCTTATCGCAGACCGCGCGCCGCGATCTCCCGAAGAGCGGTGCTGCGGGCACTTGCTGAATTGTTGGACGCTCGGCAAATTTCAGATGAACGTATCACGATCATCCTTCAAGTCGTGAGAATTGTTGATCTCGCTCTATTGTTCACAGAGCCATCTACTCGACCCCCAGAAGTGGCTTCCAGTCGAGGAGCTGAGAGCTTCTCACGAAGCGACTCGGCTTGGTTAGATGCGGTGTCGGGCGCAGGCACAGATGCGTTGCTAAGTTTTAGAGAGAGGAAGGTTCTTGCCGAGCGAAGTATTCTCCAGCGACTCCATTGGGGGCGCCCAACCGAGACTCGACTGAGCGTGGTTCGGCGTCGACAGGACGATGTTGACCCGCAGGAGTTCTTTGAACTCGTGCAAAATCGGGTGGTTGCGGACTACCGGCAGTGTGATGGGTCGGCAGTCGACGGTCCCCTAATCACCAAGAACTTCGCTTACGGATTTGATTCCGCAGCCGATGACTGGCTTGCTATCAACCCAGATATTGCTCGTCGCTTAGGTTGGCAATTGGCTGCTGAAGGCTTATTTAGGTGGGTCAACGATTCGGGAGAGACCATGGTTGAGAGCCTCTGGTGGATGGATGGAATACTTGGCCTGCAACCGTACGCGGACGATGAGGTAGGAGAGGGTTGGTTGGTAACAGCTTCTGAGGACGCCTGGCGGCAGCTCACTCAGGAATGGGACAGCGAGCCACTGAGGACAGTCACGGTGGTACGCTCTTATTCTGACGAGGTGGGCTACGAACTGGAGTCCCGCTCGACCACCGAGGAGGCCGCGTAAAGCACCTACCCAATGGTCGCGGATCCATTGCCCGCTCTAAGCATCTGGTCCAGCTTCTCGGCTTCCGCCGCCTGAATTTCCGGCAAGACGTGGCTGTAGAGGTTCAACGTAATTGCGACGCCGGAGTGACCCAGTCGCTCACTGACAACTTTGGGGTTTGCTCCCTGCGCGAGCAGGAGGCTGGCGTGGACATGCCGGAGATCATGCCAACGGAGGCTTACGTCTGCCGCGCGGCACACTCTCAGCCATTCGCGGCGAAGGTTGCTGGCGTCGATGGGTGCCCCGAGTAGCGTGGAGAGTACTGAAGTCTTGACTTACACCGAGAAGGCCGGCGGTTCGAGTCCTTCATCGCCCACCAGTTCCTCGTTAACAACCCGCAACAAGAGCTTTCGAGTCCAGGCCAGCTGTGACCTTGGCTCCGGATTGCCTTCAAGAGACAGTTGCAGGCAGCAAGGACGCAGGCACTCGTAAGTCGTCATTGCGGTCGTAAACGTCGCGGAGCGCGTCGAAGTCCTCACCACTGGTCACCGCGCTGACCGAGTCGAGCAACTCGTCGTAGGCGGCGTCCGTCTCACTGCGGTAAGCGGCTTCCATGCGGCCCCAGGTATCCCACGGCAGCATCTCGGCTTGGTTGAGCGCGGCGAGGTCGAACAGCACGCTCCCGCGGACCTCGCCGATGCCCCAATTGACGCCACCCATGTTGCACCGGGCTGGGTCAAGTTGGCCGCTCCGGCATCGCTGCCATGCTTCCCCTCCCGACCAGTACATGTTCTCAGCTAACGACTCCGACGTCGCGCTCGGATGATGCTTCTCGGCCCAGGAGTCATCGTACTGCGCATCCACTCGGACCCAACGCTCGTCTGACGGACGCCAGTACTCGATGATCCAATGGTCCAGCCACGTGTTCGGAACGAAATAGCCGGCAAAGCCAGCGCGAACGCGCGCAGGGATTCCTTTGTGGCGGAGCAGCGCGCAGCTGAGCGCCGCGAAGTGTCGGCAGTTGCCGAGGAAGCGCTTGAGCGGCGGACGGGGCTCCACCAGCGGCGACGGGTCGAACTCTTGGATGCGCTCGATCATCGCTGCCGCAGACCGGATCTGTGGGTCGCTTCTGCCCTCCGGCACGGGTAGTTGGTAGATCTGCGTAAGCATGAGGTCGGAGACTACACAGCCGCGGACGACTCTCATGAGCTCCGCTGGAGCCTCGGGCAGGCCCTCAAGAACGCCCGCCGGGCAACGCGTTAGGTCCGTCATCGGACTCGGCGTCGCGTAGTACTCCAACTCGCGTTTGGTCTGCACCCCGACACTAAGGCATACGTGAATTTTCGTGTCAAGTCTGGGGCGAGTCCTCACGGGGATCGGCTTGGACTCGGCCGTGTCTACAACGGTTTACGCTCGGGAGAGGGTTGTCTAAAATCACCTTGATGATGGATGACATTCGGCGCGTATTTTGCTACCCGATTGCTACCCAAATTGCGGCCAACCGTGGCCCATGGTGGCGAGGGCTGGCGAGATGAACCCGTCATTTCGTATCTAAATGACCGGTGTTGGCATGCCGTGACCGCGCGTCGTGAGCGCTGAAGTCTTGACTTACACCGAGAAGGTCGAAGGTTCGAGTCCTTCATCGCCCACCGCTTTTTGCTTAGATACTGAACGGACCTTCACCAGCAGCGTTTACGACACATTCCGAAAACCTTGACAACGAGCAGCAACATTCCGTATATTCAGAACGATGGAGACGTGGCAAGAGCGGATCACACAGGCGCTCGGCGACGCTGCGAGCCGCTCCGGCGTGTTCAGCGAAACCGCCGGCAAGATATTCGCGGTCCTATATCTGAGTCCGGGGCCCCTCTCGCTGGACGAGATTGCTGTGGCGCTGGGTACGAGCAAAGGGAACGCCAGCGTCCAGGTGCGGGAGCTGCTGACGCTCGGAATGGTGCGCAAGGTGTGGGTGCGCCGCAGCCGGCGCGACTACTATGAGGCCGTAACGGACCTGTGGGCGATCGCGACTCAGGTGATCGCGCGCCGTCTGGAGCAGGAAGCGCAAGCGCTTTCGAGTGCCCTGGAGGCCGCTGAGCCGGAGTTGCTGGCCGACCCACACGCAGGCGACGTGCTGAAGGCGCGCATAACGTCGATGAAACTATTCCTGCAAATGACGACGGTCATGCTTGACGGGTTCCGGCGCGGCGAAACGCTGGAGACGGAGTCGCTCCGCAAAGCGGGGGCCTAAAGGCTTTTCTCTTGCCAATGAGATTCGGAAGTTTCGGAACGACAAGAAAGAAGGATGGCAAACCCATGCTTACGATGCTGCAAGGATCGAGGACTGACATGAGGCTCCCGAATGCTGAGCATCAATCACATGCTTGGCGTATCCGCGACGTCGCGCCCGACTTCAGACTGGAGGACGTCTGGGCGCTACCAGCGCAAGGCCGCGCCGACGACTTCGCAACGTTGCTCGAGGTCATGGCCTCTCTAGATCCGGTCAACGAGGCGTCCCAGGCGACCCGCGTGCTCATTCTTATTCGCCAACGCCTTGGCGCCTGGTTCGGCTGGGATGAGCCCGCCAGCCGCCAACTCCCAATCCCTGGCAACACCGAAATTACGCTGAGCTCCCGGCTCCCAGAAGATCTGCGTAACACCGCAACAGATCTGGTTATCTTCTCGACAAGCTTCATTCCCCTCTATCGAACCGCTGACGAATGGGCTGCGGAGATCTCGAACGGCACGGTGCACGCCGTGCTGCACCTGGCGTGGATCGACGAGGGAGAGGACCGCTATCGCGGACAGATGGGGGTGTACGTGAAGCCGCGCGGCATATTTGGCGCGGCCTACATGGCCCTGATCCGGCCGTTCCGGCATCTTGTCGTCTACCCGGCGCTGATGCGACAGATCGAACAGGCCTGGAACAAGCGCACAGGAGGGCAGAATGATGCGTGACCAGCTTCCACCCGGCCAGACGGAAATTCCGGACTTCCCTGGCTTTGGGCGACCGGAATACGTGGCGCGATGGGCAGAGGTTCGCGTGCGGCCCGTCCTCCGACTGGCCGGCGACACGGAAATTCCGGACTTCCCTGGCTTTGGGCGACCGGAATACGTGGCGCGATGGGCAGAGGTTCGCGTGCGGCCCGTCCTCCGACTGGCCGGCGACGTGGTGACGCCGTGCTTGTGGGAGCTGGAGCCCAAACGGATCGAACTGGCGCGGCGAAGCCTCGATCAGATCTCGCGATGGTGGGACGAGAAGCTCGCGGCTCTCAAGGCGTCCGTCGAAGACGAGCGTTAGAGGGTTTATCGTCGCGGCTTCACGCCGCTACGGTCACTCGCAATCGAAGAGATCGTCGATCCCAACGCCGTCGCATTCGCTGTCACCAGGACCTGAGTTGTGAGCACCTGCGGGCGTCGAACCGACAAAGATTCCCGGCGCCACTTCTTCACACACGATGCCGTTTCCCGGGTTGCACTTCAGGTCGAAGACGTCAACGTTTGGCCCGCCGACTGCGCTCAGGTTGAAGAACACGCCCTGTTCTCCAGCGCCGACGGTCTTGCTTACCACGAAACAATGGGCAGCCAGGGCGTTACCTCCGCCGGCAACGAAGAAAATGCCGAATGCCGCTACCGCTGCAATCACAAACTTCCTCATGTCCTCCTCCTTCCAACGATTGATTATCATCCAGATGGCCGCTCGATTCACTTACGATTCCGTAAAAAAGGCGTTGCGATGCAATCCAACGAGTTTGCCGCACCACTGACACATTCTGTGTCAGGCGTCCGCCGGCTCTCTGCTAGAATCGTGCCCGGCGATTAGTTCATATGGTGAAGGAGGACTCCGATGGTAAAGCCCAAGCCCGATGACTTCCCAACTGTGACGCCCTACCTCTACTACGAGGACGTGAACGCCGCCTTCGACTGGTTGGTCAAGGCGTTTGGCTTCCGCGAGAAGCTGCGAATGCCCGGCGAGGACGGCAAGCTGATGCACGCCGAGTTAAGCGTCGGCGTGGACGGCGTGGTCATGATCGGCTCGCCGGGGCCGGACTATCACGCTCCGAAGGACGGCAACCCCTACGGTCAGCTCTACATCTACGTCGACGACGTCGACGCGCATTTCACTCAGGCGAACGCCAGCGGTGCGAAGGTTACCGAGCAGCCGACGGACGTCTTCTACGACGACCGCCGCTATATGGCTCAGGACCCGGAGGGGCACGTCTGGTGCTTCGCCACCCACGTCCGCGATGTCTCTCCCGAGGAGATGGCGCAGGCTCAGCCGGCGTAGTACCGCCGTATGCACATCGGCGTCAGGATCACGCCGGCGATGGATCCGTCCGTCGCCGGCCTTGCCCGCAAGGCGGAGGAGATCGGCTTCGACTCGGTCTGGCTGAGCGAGCGTGTGGCCGTTCCGCTAGGTGGTCAGCACCCGTACGACCCGTCGATCGACCCGTGGATCGGCCTCGCGTACGTCGCCGCGGTGACGAGCCGCGTCAAGCTGGGCACTTGCGTCAGCCAGATCGCCCTGCGGCACCCGATGATCATGGCGCGCCAGCTCGCGACGCTCGACCGCCTCTCTGGCGGGCGGGTCATTGTCGGCGCGGGCGCCGGCTGGGTGATCGAAGAGTTCACCACAACCGGCGTCGACTACGACACCCGGGGCGGCCGGCTAGCAGAGCACGTCCAGGCGATGCGGCGCATCTGGGCCGAGCCGGAGAAGGGCTGGGACGGCAAGCACTTCCAGATCGCCCCCGCCGAGACGCTGCGGCCGCTGACGCCGGGCGGCCCGCCGATCTTTATCGGCGCTTCGAACGCCCTCGGCGTGCGCCGCGCCGCCCTCTACGGCGACGGATACCTCAGCGTGGGCCTGAAGCCAGAACAACTCGCGGGAGTGATCCCGGGTATACGGGCGCGCCGCCTGGAGGCGGGCCACTCAGAACACTTCCCGGTGTACTGCCAGGTGTCGCCGCCCGAGTCAGTCGAGGACGGCCGCGAGCTGGTGCGCAGCTACCGCGACGCGGGGGTCGACGGGCTCGTGCTGGCCGAGCCGATGGGCAAAAGCAACGGCTTTCCGGCAGACGACGCGGTCTCGCGGGCCGTGCTCGAAGAAGCGGCAACTTAGGGGATGCTAGACTCGGTGTGTGAGTGGGCGAGCCGCCGTCTTCTTCGACCTGCACGGAACGCTGGGAGCTGACGATTTCCCCGAATTCACCTGGTACTCGAACGCCGCAGAGGCGGTAAGACTGGTGAACCAAGCCGGGCTATGCGCAATCGCTATTACGAATCAAGGCCCAATCGCGCACGGGCGTTTCACGCTCGACGACTTCTGGAACTGGATGGCGCAACTGGAACAGGTACTGCTTGAAGACGGCGCAAAGCTCGACGCTGTGTACTGCTGTCCCCACAGCCGGGCTGATGGGTGCGACTGCTGCAAACCGCGTACCGGCCTGATCGATGACGCGTGTCGAGAGTTCCAAATCGAACCGGGCCTGAGCTACGTGGTGGGTGACAGGGGAGACTTCGATATGTTGCTAGCTTGGGCCATTGGGGCACGGGCCATTCTCGTACGCACGGGTTATGGGGCGAGTTCGTTAGGCGAGTTTCGCCACACCTGGGCGGAGGTAGAGCCGCATTATGTAGCCGAGGATGTGCTCGACGCAGTGCACTGGATACTTGGGCAGGTCGCCCCACGCTGACGCCTTTAGGAACTACTCCTGAAAACGATTCACGTGGCCAGCTGACAGAGCTCCCTAGTCGGTGGCGGCCCCAACTGCGCGCGGCAACGTGAACGTAAACATAGAGCCGTGTCCTAGCTCGCTCTCGACTCCGACGCGGCCGCCGTGCGCCTCGACCGTGTGCTTGACGATCGCCAGGCCGAGTCCGGTGCCGCCGCGCTGGCGCGCGCGGTCGGCCTTGTAGAAGCGCTCGAAGACGCGCGGCAGGTCGCGGGGCTCGATGCCAGCGCCGGTGTCCCGTACACGCACCGTCACGTCGCCGTCGACGGCCTGTGAAGACAGGCTCACGGAGCCACCCTCCGGCGTGAACTTGATCGCGTTGTCGATGAGGTTGACGACCGCCCGCTCGAGGGCGCTCGGGTCGCCCGTGACCTCTTGACCGGCGCCGTCGACGTCCAGCGACAACTCGACGCCGGCCTGCTTGGCGTTCGGGCGCATGCGTTCGGCGGCCGCGTTGATGACCTCGGTCATATCGACCGGCTGTTCGAGGAAGTGCAGTTCGCCGGACTCGATCCGGGAGAGCGCGAGCAGCTCTTCGACAAGCTCAACGAGCCGCTCCACCTCAGTCTCCGCGCGGGCGAGGAAGTCGCGCGCCACCGCCGGGTCCTCCACGGCGCCACCCTGCAGCGTTTCGATAACCGACTTGACGCCGGAAAGAGGCGTGCGCAACTCGTGGGAGACGTTCGCGACGAAGTCGCGGCGCACGTCGTCGAGCCGCTTCGTCTCGGTCATGTCATGGAAGACGGCGAGCAGCGCCCAGTCGCCGCCGCCGGCGATCGGCGTCACGAAGACCTCGAAGAACTGTCGGTTCGGGCGCTCGATGACGTGCCTGCTCGCCTCGCCTCGCTCCCGCGCCGAACGCACAGCCTCGATCAGCTCGCGGTCCGCCGCCGCCCAGACGAGCGGCTTGCCGACGAGCCCGTCGCCGACGAGCCCGTCGCCGCCGGTGCCGAGGAGCCGGAGAGCAGCACCGTTCGCGAAGCGCACTTCACCGTCCTCATCGACGGCCACCACGGCGTCGACGCTGCTGTTGATCGCCGCCATCAGCCGGGTGCTCTCCTGCGAGGCGCTCTCGACGCGCGATTCGAAGCTGCGGGCCATGGCGTTGAACTCGCGGAAGGCGCCGGCCAGCTCGCCCGCGTCTTCCGCGGGGAGCCGCGTGCCGAACTCGCCCTGCGCCATCTCTCGCGCGGCGCCGGCGATGACCCGCAGCGAGCCTTCGACGAGCCCCGCGATCAGCCAGAGCAGTCCGCCGCCGGCCAGCACCAAGGTCGCGACGACGAGCACGAGAACGAGCGACGCATCGGCCAGCGCGAGCGCCGTAGTGGCGGCACCGCCGAACACCGCGAAAGCTGCGAGCAGGCCCAAACGCAGGTTGCCCACGCTATCCCTCGAAACGATAGCCGACGCTACGCATGGTGATCAGGCGGGACGGGCTGCTGGGCGCGGTCTCGATCTTCTGGCGGATCCAGCGCACGTGGACGTCGACGGTGCGAGTGTCGCCCGCGAATTCGTAGCCCCAGACCTGGTTCAGCAGCTCTTCGCGGGTGAACGCGCGGCCGCGGTTACGCATGAAGAACATCAGGACATCGAACTCCTTGGGCTTGAGGTGCAGCGGCTCATCAGCCCGATAGGCTTCGCGCCGCGCCAAGTCCAGCCGCAGGTCGCCGGAGGTCACGGAGTCGCCCGTGGGAGACGTGCCGTGCTCGGCACGACGGAGCATCGCTCGCACCCGCGCCATGAGCTCCGGCATGCCGAACGGCTTGGTGACGTAGTCGTCGGCGCCGATCTCGAGGCCGACAATCTTGTCGACCTCGGTGCCCTTGGCGGTGAGCATGAGGATCGGCACGGAGCTCTCTTTGCGCAGGATGCGGCAGACTTCGAGTCCGCTGAGCCCGGGCAGCATCAGGTCGAGAACGATGAGGTCAGGGTGGTCGTCGCGTGCGGCTTGGAGCGCCGCTTCGCCATCGGTCGCCGTGAGCACACGAAAGCTCTCTCGTTCGAGGTTGTACGTAAGCGTGGCGACGAGCGTGGGCTCGTCATCGACTACCAGTATCGTCTTCACGTGGGGCGATCCGCTTCCATTATATGGCCGCTTCGACGGGCTCGGGTGGCGGGCCGGGCGCGTCCTCCTCCTTGCCGCGGAACACGGAGTACCGCAACGCCAGGCCACAGATGATAACGGCGCCGCCGATGAGGGTCGCCTTGCTGGGGTTCTCGCCGAAGAAGAGCGCTACCCAGACCGGGTTGAGGACCGGCTCGACAAGCGCGATCAGGCTAGCCTCGCTGCTGCGGACGTGGGCGATGCCGTTGGCGAAGAGGATGTAGGGGATCGCGAACTGCACCACCGCCATCAACCCGAGCAGCGCCAGTTGGTCCAGGTCCACCTTCCAGACCCCGGCGAAAGCCACGGTGAGAATCGAGACGCCCAGGCAGTTGACGAATACGATCGCGACGGGATCGGCGTAGGCCATGCGTCGCAACCAGAGGAACATCAGCCCGAAGAAGGCGCCGCTGATGACGCCCAGCCAGAGCCCGAGCACATCGCCGGAGCCCTGGTTGCCCGCGAAGAGGATCACTATGCCGATCAGCGCAATTCCCATCGGCGCGGCGTCGCGGCGGCGCAGGCCCTCGCCGAGGATCATCGGCCCGAAGGCGACGACGTACAGCGGCGCGGTGTACTGGAGGAAGATCGCGTTCGCGGCGGTCGTCTCTTTGGTCGAGGCGACGAAGGTGACGAGGAGCAGCGCGAAGAGGGCGATCGAGACGCCGGCGTCGAAGCGGATGGGCAGACGCCGGCCGGCCACAAACGGTGCGAGCAGCAGCGCGGAGAAGAAGCAACGAAAGAAGACGATGCTCATCGCCCCGACGTCGATCTCCTTGATAAAGAGGCCGCCGAAGCTCCACATCGCGGCACCGACGAAGAGGTACAACCGCGCGACGAGCGGCGAGGGGTGACGCCAGGCGTCCCGCAGCGAGGCCAACATGGGTGCCAGCATAAGGCGGCAGGTTGGCGGTAGCGAGTGAAGGTGGTGGCAGGGGCGGGATTCGAACCCGCGACACAGGGCTTATGAAGCCCCTGCTCTGCCGCTGAGCTACCCTGCCACGAG
>JBBEAZ010000034.1:0-15613 GCA_040882565.1 Dehalococcoidia bacterium | reverse complement strand
GCGCCCACTCTTCGAGCTCGCGCGCGGCCTGGTGGAACTGGTGGCGGATCGTCTGCCGCAGGTCGTCGGTCAGCTCTTCTTCGCGCATCAGCGCCTCGACGTAGTAACGGTAGCCGACGTCGGTCGGCACGCGGCCCGCGGAGGTGTGCGGTTGCGCGATCAGCCCCTCGTCTTCCAGCGCCGCCATCTCGTTGCGGATGGTGGCTGAGGAGAAGGGGAACTTGTACTTCTCGAGGATCGCCTGGGAGCCCACGGGCTGGGCCGTCTGGACGTACTCCTCGACGATGTACTGGAGAAGCTGTTTGCGGCGTTCTGTAAGCATGATTTGTATCTGGTTTAGCACTCGCATGGGGAGAGTGCTAACGGTGATAAGTGTACGGCCAAACCCCCTCGGCTGTCAAGAAATTGGTTCCAACGTTCCCTTGAGGGAACTATGGTGCGAGCGGCACGGACTGGAGTACGTCGTCGCCGCCATCGAGTCACTGACGTGACCCGGCCAATATCGCGAAACTCGGCCACAATAACGGCACTGGTCAGGTGATGGCTAATTCTAGAATGTGACTTCCATACCCACCGAAAACATGAAAAGTACAAAACAATGACATAACATGTGCCACTTCCCCAAGACGGCGACGCACCGCTCGCGAGACTCGACATCACCGGAACGCCCGGCGGATGACTCCCACCATTGCTCCTCCCGTGTTCCCTGTTCAAGTTCCACCGCCGTCCCGCCGCCAGTTGGTTGACCCGTTCGAAACACGGTTGCTATACTCACGGCGACTTTCGGGAACCTGAACCCTCAATTCCACGCCTTCACACCCCACGAAGGAGTCTCCCTGCAATGTCTGACGACAACGAAGAAACACAGGAAGAAACGAAAAAGGGCGGTGGCAAGAAAAAGTTCTTTCTCATCGCGATCCTCGGTGCTATTGTGGCGGCTCTCTTCTTCTGGCGACGCCGGGGCGGTGACGAAGACGAAGATGACGACGACGACGACGAAATTTAGAGCGCGACTGCAACTCTGACTACGCTGACTAGCACACCCGCCTGATGGAGATCGTCTGGCTCGGACACTCCTGCTTCCGGATACGCGCCCGCGAGGCGACTGTCGTCACCGACCCCTGTCCGCCTGCTTCCGGCTACTCGATCGGCAAGCCGACTGCTGACATCGTTACGGTCAGCCACCCGCACGACAATCACAACTACCTGAAGGCGGTCGCCGGCAAGCCCACGGTGATCGACGGCCCCGGCGAATATGAGATCCACGGCGCTTTCGTGACGGGCATCCCGACCTATCACGATGACGAGAAGGGCGGCGAGCGCGGGAAGAACCTGGTGTTCGTGATCGAGATGGAGAGCATCAAGATTGTTCATCTCGGGGACATCGGGCACGCGCCGACAGCCGACCAGGCGGAAGATATGGCCGGCGCTGACGTATTGCTCATCCCGATCGGCGGAGACACGACGATCGACGGCGGCAAGGCGGCCGAGATCGTGGCGCTGTTAGAGGCGCGGATCGTGATCCCGATGCACTACAAGACGGACGCGGCGAAGGGATCGCTCGACCCGGCGGACCGCTTTCTCAAGGAGATGCAGGTCACGACGATCGAGCCCCAGCCCAAGCTCTCAATCACCCACTCGACCGTGCCGTCCGAAGCCCAGGTCGTCGTCCTCGACTACCGCGGCTAGGGCCGGCCGCGGACCAGGAAGTACGCGGCGCTAACCAGACCGCCGCCCGCGAACGCCGCCGCAAGCGCAGCGAGGAACAGCGCCAGGCTTACCCCGTCGCCATCGCCTCCGCTTGAGGATGCCGCTGAAGGCGAGGCGCTGGGCAGCTGGGCGATATCGGGGGGGATGACGATGTTGCGGCCTTCGATCGACGCCGTCAGCGCCTCTGCCATCACCCGGTGGCCGTCGTTGCTGGGGTGGATGTGGTCTGTGGCCACCCACTGCTCGCCGCGGCCCTGGAACAGCTCGTAGACGCTTACGAAGCGGACGCCCAGCTGCGGGTCGGCGGATACGGCCGCGAGCACGCCGTTGACCATCTGGACGCCGATGCCGGCGATGATCTCCAGAGACTCGCCGGTGCCTGAGTAGGGGTTGTACAGGTCGATCACGTAGATTTCGGCGCCGGAGACCGCCTGGCGCAGTTCTGTAAGGGTGCGTGTGAGGTTCTGCTGGAGGTCGCTGAGCATGGCGTTGAGCAGGGTTCGGCAAAGGGCCCCGGCAGGCTCGTCAAAGCACGGTGAGTCCGGCTCGGCGAGCGTGAGGAGGTCGTTGCCGCCGATGTCGATGCTGATGATCTGGACGTCGTTATCCGGCTCGGCGTCCGTTTTGCGGGTCGCGATCTCTTCGAGGGCCTTCTCGAGTTGGTCTTCGGAGGCGACGATATCTGCGCTGGTTGCGCCGGGCTCGCTGATGTTCACGAGGTCGAGGCCGGACCCGCTGAAGCGTTCGTTGAGGAGCAAGGCATTGGCTGTGAGCGCGACATAACCCTCGGCTGCTGGGTTCTGCGCGCCGACCCCAAAGGCGAGCGAATCACCCATGGCGATGTAGGCGGGCGCCTCCGCGGCATGAATTGACTGTGGAGCTTGCAGAGGCGCCAGAGCAAAGAACAAGAAAGCCGCCAGCGGCGGCAGCAAGCGGAGCATATATGCCGAGTATTCTAGGCCAGGTAGGCGAGGGGGTCTACGGGAGTGCCGCCGAACCAGAGCTCGAAGTGCAGGTGGGGACCGGTCGAATAGCCGGTGCTGCCGAGCGCGCCGACAGTTTCGCCCTGGTTGACCCATTGCCCCTGCGTAACCCAGATCTCGGACAGGTGGCCGTAGACTGTGCGAGAGCCGTCGCCGTGGTCGATGATTACGTGATAGCCGAGGCCCCAGTCGTCCCACGTGGCGAGGACGACCGTGCCGCTGGCCGCTGCGCCGATCGCCGCACCGTAGTTGCCGAAGCCATCGATATCGATGCCCTTGTGGTAGCTGCTGCCGCGCGGCTCGCCGAAATAGGTAGAGATTGGGCCGTAGTAGGGCCAGACGTAGCCGATGCTGGCCACCGGTGGCTCGGGCTCGGGCGTCGGATCGAAGTCAGCGCCCGCGGGGACAGGGCCGCCGACGCCGGGCTCGGGATCTGTGACGATAACCGGGGCTGGCGTCGCCGGCGGGACCCCGCCGGGGAGGACCAAGACCATGCCGTCGATCAGGCTGTCCGGGGTGGTGAGGTTGTTCGCCTGGTAGCCGACGATCGTGTCCACGGAGACGCCGTAGTACTCAGCGATGCCGTTGAGGGTGTCGCCGAGGGTGACGTTGTAGACGATGCCGTCAACGCCGGGAACGAGGAGCGTGCCGCCGATGAAGAGCAGGTCGGGGTCGGCGCTGACCTCCGGGTTGTTCCAGAGTAGGTACGATTCGCTGATCCCGAAAGAGCCGGCAATGGATGACATCGTGTCGCCGGGCTGGATCGTGTAAGTAAAGTAGGAGGGGCGCGCTTCATTGACCGTCGCAACAGCAGCTTCCGCGGCCGTAGGGTCGGGCGCTGGGGATGCAGTCGTCGCCGCCACTTCGGCCTCGTGGCGGGCGATCAGGGAAGGCACTGTGGAGAGGAGAGTTGCGGGCTTGAGGTAACCCGCGCGGGCCTCGGCGACCGGGCCGACATTTGCGCGAGTTAGGGACGAAGAGGTGACATCCGCAACGCCGCCGGCGATGGTGGTGACGATGGCGATGAGGGCCATCGATAGAAGGACGCCGTGTAGCGCGTAGTGCCTGTATTCGGTTAGGGACTGCCCCGCTGCTTTCAGGCGAGACGCCCGCTGTTCACGTCCCGGCCAGGGCTGGCCATGCCGGCGTGGAGCTTGCGGCTCTCGTATGATGCCCTCCTATTATGGGGTCCCGGGTGCGCTCCGCGGGATGGGACCCGTCCTAGTCCGGTGCTTAGCTACGGCCTGCAGCTATTACTCGGGGCATTGTATATCACTTGTCAAGCTTTTCACAAATTAACAAGTTATCTAATTAGCGCAACAGATTGGTTAATTCTCTGTGTGAAGCTGGCTAATTCTGGCGACCGAAACCGGCGGGTATATACGGAGCGTTGCAATGCGGTATCAACAAAACAACAGGCCGAAACGGCCTACATCGCTTCTTTGAGCGTGTTCAGGAACTCGGCGTTTGTCTTCGTCCGGGACAGCCGTTCGAGGATAAGTTCGGTCGATTCGCTCTGGTTGTTGGAGTTCTGGCCGACGAGCGCGGTCATGCGCCGCAGCAGCACCACGCGTTGGTACGTCTGCTCGTCGAGCAGGAGATCGTCGCGCCGTGTGCCGCTCTTCTGGATGTCGATCGAGGGGTAGACGCGCTTCTCGGCGAGACGGCGGTCCAGCCACAGTTCCCAGTTACCGGTGCCCTTGAACTCCTCGAAGATGACCTCGTCCATGCGGCTGCCAGTGTCGACCAGGCAGGTCGCAATGATCGTGAGACTGCCGCCGTCTTCGACGTTGCGGGCGGCGCCGAAGAGGCGCTTCGGCGGATGGAGGGCGACGGGGTCGATACCACCGGAGAGCGTGCGGCCGGAGGGGGGCAGCGCCAGGTTGTAGGCGCGCGTCAGGCGGGTGATGCCGTCGAGCAGCACCATGACGTGGCGGCCGCACTCGACGAGGCGCTTGGCGCGCTCCAACGACAGTTCGGCGACACGGGTCTGTTCTTCGACCGGGTCATCGAACGTCGCGGCGACGACTTCGGCGTCGACGACGGAACGGCGCCAGTCGGTGACCTCTTCCGGTCGCTCACCAACGAGGACGACGATGATGTAGACGTCTTCGTAGCGCTTGGCGGTGGCGGCGGCGATTGTCTTGAGAAGGATCGTCTTGCCGGCCTTCGGCGGCGAGACGATAAGTCCGCGCTGGCCGCGGCCGACCGGCGCAATGAGGTCGATCACGCGCGTCGAGAGGTTGTTGACGCCCTCTTCAAGGTGGAGCATCACGTCTGGGAAGATCGGCGTCAGCTGCTCGAAGTAGGGCCGGCGCTTCGCCTCTTCGGGGTCGAGGCCGTTGATCGCGTCGACGCGGAGGAGACCGTAGTACTTCTCGGACTCCTTGGGCTGGCGGACGGTGCCCATGACGTAGTCGCCGGTGCGCAGGGCGAAGCGGCGGACCTGGGTCTGCGAGACGTAGACGTCGCTGAGACTGGGGCGCATGCCCTCGGTGCGCAGGAAGCCGAAGCCGTCGGAGGCCATTTCGAGGATGCCGCCGGCGAAGTAGTTGCCTTCGCGCTCGGCCTTGGCCTGCAGGATTTTGAAGACGAGGTCTTGCTTGCGCAGGCCGCCGGGGCTGGTGACGCCGAGCTCTTTGGCGACGTCGACGAGTTCGTCTTTGGTGCGGGATTCTAGTTCAGTGAGATTCAAGGTAACTCCATGCAGTTAGATAGGGTGTGCGGACAAAGTTGAGGATGCTTTGATAAAGCTTATGGGGGAGAGGTTGCTGCGGGAGCCGCCCTCGGGCAGCTACTAACAAAGATACCCCCAACCGTGATGTTTGTGCAATACCTTGCGTCATTAGTGTAAACGCGTGTCGTGGCGAGTTGGTTAATGGGTGATTGTGGCAAACCGGTGTTTAGGGGTCAACCCGGGCGGAAGACGGAGAGGGCGATCATGGCGGGCACCATGATTGTGGCGATGCCGCCGAAGACGAGGGGGACGTTGTCGGACATCGCCTCTTCCAGTTCTGGCGTGACGTTGTTCCGGCGCTCGGCGAGGAGGGCCGCGATGCGGGCGCGGCGGAGGCCCATGCCGACGAGCGGAAGGCAGACGAGGAGGGTGACGATGTACATGGCCTCGAGCGCGACGAGCCAGGGTGTGGTCACGAAGTTGTAGTCGAGCTGGCCCCAGAGGAACATGCCGGTGGCGACGACGGCGATCGCGCCTGGAACCAGCAATTGTCCCTGGTAATGGGTGGCTTCGCCGAAGGCGTCCACTTTCGTCGGCACTTCGCGCGATTGCCAGCCGCGGACGAGGGCGAGCTGGACGGATGTGAGGCCGGCGACGTACCAGACGAGGGCGAGCAGGTGGGCGAAGACGAATATTTCGTCGGCTGTGGACACCGGCTAAAGCGTCGCGCGGGTCCGCCCGGACGCCGCGCGTGAACGGGTGGTCGCCGTGGGCGCCGGTGAGCCGCGCCGTTCTCTCTGACGATCGAGAGCGGCGCCGATGAAGCCGGTGAAGAGCGGGTGCGGGCGGTTCGGCCGCGAACGCAGCTCCGGGTGGAACTGCGAGGCGACCATGTAGGCGTGGTCCCGGATTTCGAGGATCTCTACCAGGCCGCCGTCGGGCGAGGTGCCGCTGGCGACGAGGCCGGCGCGGTCGAGCTCTTCGCGGAACTCGTTGTTGAACTCGTAGCGATGGCGGTGGCGCTCGGAGACTTCGTCGCAGCCGTAGGCCCTGTGCGCCATCGTGCCGGGGACGAGGCGGCAAGGGTAGCCGCCGAGGCGCATCGTGCCGCCCTTGTCGACGACGCGGCGCTGTTCGTCGAGGAGGGTGATCACCGGGTAGGGCGTCTCGGGGTCGAGTTCGGCGGAGTTGGCCGCTTCGGTGTTGAAGTGGGCCCGGGCGAACTCGACGGCCATGACGTGAAGGCCGAAGCAGAGGCCGAGATAGGGGACGTTGTTCAGGCGGGCGTAGCGGGCCGCTTCCACCTTGCCCTCGAAGCCGCGCTCGCCGAAGCCGCCGGGCACGACGATTCCGTCCATGCTGGAGAGGAGCGTCTCGGCGCCGCTGCGGTGCACGTCTTCCGAGTGGATCCAGTTGATGCGGACGCCGGCATCGTGCGCGACGCCTGCGTGGATCAGCGCTTCCTTGACGGAGAGATAAGCGTCGGGAAGCTCGACGTACTTGCCGACGACGGCGATCTCGAGCGCGTGCTTCGGTTCCTGGAGCCGGGCGACCCAGGTCTTCCACTCATCCAGGTCCTTCGAGGTCTGGATGATATTGAGGCGGTCGACGACGTAGTCGCCGAGGCCGGCCTCTTCGAGGACGAGCGGCACCTGGTAGATGCTGGGCATCGTCATCAGCGGGATGACGGCCTGTGGCTCGACGTCGCAGAAGAGCGAGATCTTGTCACGGATTTCGGGCGAAATCGGCATGTCGCTGCGGCAGGCGATCACGTCGGGCTGGATACCGAGCGAGCGCAGCTCGCGGACGGAGTGCTGAGTGGGCTTGGTCTTCAGTTCGCCGGTAGTCGATATATAAGGAAGGAGCGTCACGTGGATGGCCAGCGTATCGTTCCGGCCCTCTTCCTTGCGCATCTGGCGGATCGCTTCGAGGAACGGCTGGCCCTCGATGTCGCCGACCGTGCCGCCGACCTCGACGATCACGACGTCGGCGCCGGAGTCGCGGCCGATGCCGCGGATGCGCTCCTTGATTTCGTTGGTAACGTGGGGGATTGGCTGGATCGTGCGGCCGAGGTAGTCGCCGCGGCGCTCCTTCTGGATGACCGTCTGGTAGATCTGGCCGGTGGTGGCGGACGAGCCGCGGGTCAGGTCCTGGTCGAGGAAGCGTTCGTAATGGCCGAGGTCAAGGTCTGTCTCGGCGCCGTCGGCGGTGACGAAGACTTCGCCGTGCTGATACGGCGACATTGTGCCGGGGTCGACGTTGAGGTAGGGGTCTAGCTTCTGGATGACGACGGTGACGCCGCGGGACTTGAGGATTCTGCCGATGGAAGCAGTTGTGATGCCCTTGCCGACAGAACTCACCACACCGCCCGTGACGAATATGTACTTGGTCGCCATATACCCCCTTACTGGGGGCCGTCTCCTCTCGCTCCGCCCCATGCGGACCCGCCGGTGGCGAGTGTGCGGAGGAGGCCCAGTTCAGATGATACAGGAAACCAGAACATGAGTGTCAAGGGAAATGCCGCGCGGTGTGTTAGTTTGGTCTGTCGATGGATCGCGAGCGGCGGATCGCCAACGATTTGGTCGCCGGAACCTTCACGAAATACCTGGCGCCGGTCTCTGCGAAAGGGGATTCTTGATGAGCAAACTCGAAATGATCAGGCGGCTCTACCAGTACCACGAGTGGGCCGACGATCGCCTCCTGACAGCGGCTGCGCGGGTGCCGGAGGAGGTGCTGACGCAGGCTGCGGACATCCCGTTCGGGAACGCTCGGGACAACCTGCTGCACATCCTCGGGTCACAGGTTAGCTGGCTGATGCGATGGACAGGCGAGCCGCCCGAGCTGGCTACGATAGAACCGGGCCGGGTCGTGACAGCATTGAGCGAATCGTACCGATGGGCGCACCACCGGCTAGGTTCATACATAGGTGCGCTGACCGAAGAAGAGGTGGAGTTACCCATCAAGTTCGTGGAGTTTGATGGCGGCAAGCAGCACAACCTGGAGCGGCCGATGTGGGAGGTGTTGCTGAGCGTGGGCTCGCACGGGATGGGGCACCGTGGCGAGGTGGCAGCAGTGCTGACAGCGGCCGGCGCCAGTCCGGGTGAGATCGACTACTCCGAGTTCGCCTGGCGGCGAGGCCTGCGCTAGCGTCTGCGCCCCCCCCCCGGCTGCCAGGGACACGCCCCGAACCCGCCCGCAGCGAGGCCGCTGCACCTTGCGCGCTGGTACCTGTCGGCCGCCGCGGCGCTCACCGGGTCTTTACGTATCCGTTATGGGCCTGAAATAAGTTAGAACACCAATCGCGTAACGTCGCGGCGGGCATCTCGTCATCTAACAAGAGGCAGTCCAGGTGAGTGTGATGGATACGGTTTGGCGTCGGCCGGGAGGCCCCCTGCAGCAGCTTCTTGCGGGGCCGGCGAAGCATATCCGCTGGAAGATCATTCTGCCCTACGCCGTCTTGGTGGCTGTGCTGGCCGGAGTGCAGACGTACGTCGCGACTTCGCTTGTGCACGACTCACTCGACGAGCGCTTCGAGAACCAACTCCTCGAGGCGAGCCGTTCGGCGAGCGATTCGGTCGTCAGGCAGGAGCAGGCGCACCTTGAGGTTGCGCGCAGCGTCGCCTTTACGCAGGGCCTCGCGCAGGCGATCGAGAGCGGTGACGAGGCACGCGTCACGTCGCTGATCCATAGCATCGCCGCGAACAGCCGCACCGAGCGGATCGAGGTGCTGGATGATTCGGGTGCGCGCGTCTCAGGCGTCCAGCTGACGGACGAAGCGACACTGGTCTATGGTTCGACGATTGGGACGGACAATCCCGCGCTCTGGCCGCTGGTCACTGTCGTGCTAAACGACGATACGGGGCGCAAAGCGGCTCAGGTTATCGAGACGTCCACCGGCACGATGCTGATGACCGCGAGCCCTGCCTTCGACGGCAACCGCCGCGTCGGTATGGTGGTGGTCGGGACGTCGATGGCAACGATCGCCGCGGAGATGAAGGCAGATGCGTTGGCGGACGTGACGTTCTATGACTTCGGTGGCGCGCCGCTCGCTTCGACGTTCGTGCTCGATTCCCAGCAGGCGGACCTGAGCGCCTCGGCGGCGGCGCTGGCGCCGGCGCCGAATGGGTCGCAGGTGGCGCGCGAGTCGCGCGTGATCTGGGGGCGACACTACGACCTCCTGTTCGGGAACCTCGTCGTGGAAGGCCAGTCGGTCGGATACTACTCGGCCGCGCTGCCTTCTGACTTTATCTTCGATGCAGCCACTGACACGCGCTGGCAGATCACGCTCATATTCGGCGCGGGCATGGCGATGGTGCTGGGCATCGGTATCCTGGTCGCACGGTCGCTCACGCAGCGCATCCAACAGCTGGTGACCAGCGCAGAACGGGTGACGCAGGGCGATCTGACAGCGCGAACAGATGTGGACTCCGAGGACGAACTGGGGCGGTTGGCGGTCTGCATGAACCGGATGACCGCTCGTCTCGAGGGCCAGTACATGGCAACGATGCGGGCTCTGGCGTCCGCCGTTGCGGGCGAGAATCCATACACGGTGCGGCATTCGCGCCGCGTCGGCGAGCTGGCGATGCTCCTCGGGCGGAAGATGGGCGTGGATGAGCTGACGCTGGCGCAGTTGGAGATCGGCGGCTACCTGCACGACATCGGCAAGATCGGCGTGCGCGACTCCGGACTGCTGGACGCGGAAGAGCTGCCGGCTGACCAGGTCGCGTTCATCGACTCGCACCCGCACATTGGGCTCGAGGCGCCGCAGTCGAACAACGTCAGCGACCCGCTAATGACATTTATCAGGGGCGAGCAGTCGCACAGCCACCGCGGAGGTGCGTCGAAGCTGGACGAGTTCGGGTTTGTTGGGCGCATAGTGGCCGTTGCCGACCTGTACGACGCGCTGACAGCCGACCGGCCGGCCGGCGAACCGATGGAGATGAACGAGGCGCTTGCAGTGATGCGAGCTGCGGCCGCGGCGCAGTTGCTGCACTTCGGAACGGTAGAGGCGCTCTCCAAGCTGGTCCCCGAATGGGAGCGCAGCCAGGGCCGCGGTTCGGACTACCGCGAGCTTGTGGAACAAGGGAGCTAGTGATGCGCAAACTGGCGGATACTCTCTCCAGGTTGGTCGTGCCTGTGACGGTAGTCGCGTTCTCGATGCTCGTTTGCGCATCGGCCTCCGTGCTCGCTGTCACCGGCTCCGGCATCGACTACATTGCGACTGACACCAACTCGCTGCTTGTTGCGGACTACTCGCCGGACGGCCGGATATTCGACTTCCTGCCGCTGGACGAGAGCGTCGTCGACGAGGCGCGGGACGACGCCGCGAACAGTGACGCGGCCGCTTCGGCGGAGCCCGGCGAAGCGCCGTCGCTGCCACCGCTGGTCCTGAACCCAACGTCACCGCCGCGCGGTGGCCAGGAGCCGCCGGGATCGCCCCCGAAGCCGCCGACGGCGTCGGGTGCCACTACCCCGAACGTCACAACTCCGGGCGCCGGTTCGGTGACCGCGATGCCCTCGGTCAGCGGGCCTCCGACGCAGACGCCGAGAGAGACGGACAACGCGGTGAGCACTGAGGTGCCGCCGGGCGCCGTAGTCCCACCTGGTCCGCCACAACCGCCCACTCAGCCGCCTACGCCGCCGCCGGCGGCGTCAGCGACCGCGCGCCCGTCCACGTCTATCCTGCCGACGGCTGTGCCGACACCGATACCGACGCTGCCGCCTGTGCCGACACTACCGCCGCTACCAACTCTGCCGACGTTGCCGCCGCCGCTCGTGCCCCTGCCGGTGCCGACACTTGTGCCCGTACCAACGCTCTTGCCTTTGCCGCAGCTGCCGCATCCGCTGCATCCGCCGCACCCGTCGCATCCGCCCCACCTGCCGCACCTGCCGTTGTTCTAGTGGCACTGCGCGTGACCCCGGGGCGCTGATTTCAATATACTGAGGTCACGATGCCCGTCACCTGGCAGATCACCGAAATCGCACACGGACTGCGTGTCGTGACGACGTCGGTGCCGACGGCGGAGTCCGCCAGCGTCAATGTGTTTGTCGGCGCGGGGTCTCGCGGCGAAGTGGAGCGGACGAAGGGCGTCGCGCACTTCCTTGAGCACATGATGTTCAAGGGGACCAGTGAGCGGCCGACGGCTATAGCGGTCGCAGAGGCGATCGAAGGCGCTGGTGGCGTCCTGAACGCGTACACGTCGAAGGAGCTGACTTGCTACTGGAACCACGTTCCGTTTGACGAGCTTGACCTGGCGATGGACGTCCTGGCCGATATGCTCAACCACTCGCTCCTCGACGCCGGGGAGATCGATCGCGAACGGTCCGTGGTGCAGCAAGAGATCAGCCGGGCCAAGGACCAACCGGGCTCGTACGTCGGCGAGTTGCTGGGCCGCGCGGTCTACGGTGACCACCAGATGGGCTGGCCGACGGCAGGGACCGAGGAGACGGTGCAGGAGCTGCAGCGACAGGACTTCGTTGACTGGATGGACGCCTGGTACGGCGCGCCGAATGTCGTGCTCAGCGTCGCCGGTCGCGTCGAGCACGACCACGTTGTGGACCTGGCGGGACGGATATTCGTCAACGGGCGCGGCGCTGTTGCACCGGCGGTCCAGCCCGTACCGATGGCGGAGTTGCCGGCCGAACGTGTTGTCGTCGACGAACGGCCGATCAACCAGTCCAACATGGCGCTCGGCATTCCCGCGATCCGGCGCGACGACCCGGACCGCTATTCGCTGATGATCATGAACGCGATCATCGGCCGGGGGATGAGTTCACGTCTGTTCAAAGAGGTGCGGGAGCGGCGCGGCCTCGCGTATTCGGTCGGCTCGTCGGTCAGCCGCTACTCCGACAACGGTGTCTTCACAGTGTCGGCCGGCGTCTCGCCCGAGAAGGTGACCGAGACGGTAAGTGTGATCCTCGACGAGCTGGAGAAGATGACCCAGGAAGAGGTCGGCGAGGAAGAGTTGAAGAAGTCGCGCGACTACACCGTCGGCAGCTTCCGGCTGAGCCTGGAGTCGTCGATGTCGCTGGGCCAGCGGGCGGGCGAAAGCCTGATCACGCTGGGCGAGATCGAGCCCGTCGAGTCGGTTGTCGAGAAGCTTCGCGCGGTGACCGCCGCCGACGTCATGCGCGTTGCGCAGCGCATCCTGAAGCGCGAGCGGACGGCGCTGGCCATAGTCGGGCCAAGCATCGATCAGCCGGCGCTACTGAAGCTGCTGTAATCCTGACGCGCAGGCACTCCCGAGATTCTGGCCGATGTCTTATAATGCGCGCGGCAAAGGCTGGCAAGGGCGCTAACCTTTCGCCACGGCCCCGTGAGGTGGCAGACTTGCGGGGCCACTTCTTTGTCCGCGAGATCGCGGTGGGGCAAAAAGACGAGGCCCCCTGCCGAAGCAGGTGGGCCTCATCACCGCACCCCCAGGAGATCGCTAAAACTTGCCTGACATGGCAATGATAACAAGCCAGAACCAGAAGGATAAAGCTATGAATGCGTAGGCGATGCGCCTGACGATTATATCCATCGTTTCCCTCCCTTGGACCGCAGTATAAGTCGGAGGAGGCGGGCACGCACCCCGGGTCTGTTAAGACCGATCATCAGCCCCGCAACTGATGACTTCCGAGAACCGCACCTCCTCCAATCTCATAAACACGGGGCGTTGGGCCCCATTACCTCGCACCACTAGGCAATCTCTTCTATATAGGGGCGATTGGCTGGGTGTTGGGGAGCGCGGGTCCTGGGCGGGCCCACTCCGCACCCCGAGGATGCGATTGGGCGGCGGACGCCCCCGAATGCCCCGCAGCGACGCCGCTCCACTTGACGTGTCGGGCGGACGTGTGGCGGAGTCGATATACTTGGCGGGAAGGAGGAGCACTTGCCCGAGTACAAGAACGTTCTCTTTGAGACGAAGGGTCATCTCGTCTACATCACGATCAACCGTCCGGAGCGGCGGAACGCGATTGACCCGGCGACGAGCGCCGACATGAAAGCCGCTTTCGAGGCGTTCAAGGCGGACGACGACCTCTGGGTCGCGATACTGACAGGCGCCGGGGACCAGGCGTTCTCGGCGGGCGCCGATCTCGTGGCCATGTCGCAGGCGCTCTCAGGCGGTGGCGGCGACAGCGGCGTGATGAACGTTCCCTTTGGCGGGATCACGCGTGGCTTCGAATGTTGGAAGCCGATCATCGCCGCGATCCACGGCTACTGTCTTGCAGGCGGGCTTGAGGTTGCGCTTTCGTGCGACATCCGGATCGCTGCTGACAACTCGCAGTTTGGGTTGCCGGAACCGAAACGCGCAATTATCCCGGGCGCAACGGGCACGCAACGTCTGCCGCGCGCGGTGCCGCTGGCGTTCGCGATGGAGCTATTGCTCACGGGCGACCGCTATGATGCGGAGACGGCGCTGCGTTTTGGACTCGTCTCGCGCGTCGTGCCGCGCGATCAGTTGATGGCGACGGCGGAGGAGATCGCAACGAAGATCCTGGAGAACGGGCCGCTTGCCGTGCGCGCTATCAAGCAGGCGGCGATGGAGGGACGCGATATGCCGTTCAAGGAAGGCATGGCGCTGGAGTCGCAACTGGCGGGCAAGATCTTCCGCACGAAGGACGCGCTCGAGGGGCCGACCGCCTTCGCGCAGAAGCGCAAGCCAGAGTACAAGGGCCAGTAGATGGAACAAGGACGTGTGCTGGAGAACCTGCGCCACGGCGCTGCCATCCGTACCAGCGACGGGACGGAAGTCGGCAAGCTGCATGCCATCGTCGTCGACCCGCGCGACAACAGGGTGACCCACATCGCAGTCAACCGCGGACCGTTCTTCCCAGAGCCCGGCTTCGGCGATCCGACGATCGTGAGCGTCGAGCTGCAAGACGTCCGGGATGCCGGCGAGGACCACGTCGACCTGGAGGTTGACGGCGGCGCCTTCGAGAAGCTGCCGCTATACGCGCACACCCACTTCATCGAGATCCCGGACGATGAGAAAGCGCCGGAGGAGACACGCGGCCGGCCCACCCTCTGGGAGACGGGCGTGGCGATCGCCGCCTCGCTTTCGAGCCTGGCCACCGGCATTGCCGTGCCAGCCGAACACTTTCGTAAGGCGAGCTACGAGCGGCACATCCTCAACGACGCCCCCGTCTGGCGGATCGAGCCGAACACACACATCGGCGACGTCGAGCGCGTGCTCGTCGATGAGGAAACGGGCGAGATCGCGGCCCTTGTGGTCAGGCGCGGCGTGCTCTTTCACGAGGATTCGGTGCTGCTGGCGTCATACGTTAAGGAGATTCTGGATGGCGTCATCCACGTGCAGATCTCGGACGCGGAGCTGGACAAGCTAGAGACGTTCGCTTAGGCGCGCCCGCGCGCTGGTTGCCCCACCCCACCCCCCGCCCCGAAAAGAGTAGTCTCGGAGGGATACCCCCGAACCCCCCAGCAGCGGCTCCGCTGCACCTTCGCGTTGGTGCACCACGGGGCGATCCTCCTGGCGCCGAACCAATGAGCCTGACGGAGTCTAGTCGCTAAGGATCAGGATCCGGCCGGCCTTCGCCTGCACGGGGTCTGACTCGGCGACCGGCCCATCGAACCAGACTTCGACGGTTTGGCCTTGCCGTAAGTCGCTGTAGCCGGCTCTCACTGGTTCGCCGTCGAACAGACTGTAGATGTCGGTATCCTCGTCGACGCGGACGGAGGCGCGGTTGTATTGGGTGTCGGGTTCAACTTCGCCTTCGACTCGGAGGCTGCCGAGGACTTCGCCGCCGTTCGTGGCGTCTGACTTTGTGGTGATGACGCCGCGAATGCTTGGCTCGTCGAGGTTCGGCGATTCTTCGGAATCGTCGTCGCCGCCGCAGGCTGCCGTCAGCAGAAGTATCGCCGCGAGCGAGGCGGCGAGCGCCGGCAGGAATGATCGTAACTTGTCGATTCGCATGCAACGTTCCACGGGTGATTCCATCTTATCTATTGGTATGACGGTAGAACCGGTATTGAAGTTCCAATGCGCAGCCTATCGATAAACGTCAGCTCGTTCCTTGTCGCCACGCTTGTGGTGATGGCGCTAAGTCTGGGGTTGATGCAGATCGGCGCTTTTGGCGACAACCCGGGTGGCAATGTCGTCCTCAATCCCACCACGACGCCCGCCGTGCTCGACTCGTCGGCGACGCCGCAGCCCGCGACATCACCCTAGCGTCACGCGGAGGCGCGGCCCCACTCTCTCGGGGAACCTCAATCTGCCGTTCAACGTTTATCTCGTATGCC
>JBBEAZ010000033.1:0-15781 GCA_040882565.1 Dehalococcoidia bacterium | reverse complement strand
TGGTGGGCGATGAAGGACTCGAACCTTCGACCTTCTCGGTGTAAGCGAGACGCTCTAACCAACTGAGCTAATCGCCCACTGATTTTGTCTGACCAACCAGAGCTTCAGCCTTGGCTGATCCGCCGCGGCGGAATCGCCCGACGATACGATTCTAACAGAGGCTTACGGCGGGCCTGTGGGGGGAGGCAGCACGTCTTCCTCCTCCTCACTTCCTTCCTCATGCTCGCCAAGGACGCTGAGGCTCTCGCGTGTGGCACGGTAGAAGTTGCCCATTTGCGGAAGGTCCCGCGCCAGCACGGCGAGCGCGAGCACACAGTACACTCCCGCGTAGATCAGGCGGATGGTCGTGTCAGTAAACGCGAATTGGGTGACGAAGAGCGCGGCCAGGATGCTCGCCTCGCCGCGGTTCATGCTCAGACTCAGAAGAATCGCCACGGCGAACAGCGACTGCCCGGCCGTCAGGAATATCTCCTCGGACTGCCGGGCGTCGAAGTCGAGCGGGCTGAGCGTCGAGCCCGATACGGAGTAAGCCAGGGGCAGGCTGCCGATCAGCAGCGTCCACTGGTTCACCTTCGACGAGATCAGGATCGTCATCCCCGCGTCGTGGCGGCCACGCAAAGCAAGCATCCCCGCGAGGATGAACTCCGGCGACTCAGAGGCCAGGGGCGCGACCCATTGCACGAGCACGAACTCGTCGATCCCGGCGCTCTTCCCGGTCTCAACGAGGCCGCTCGCAAACGGCTCCGCTGCAGCGAAAATGACCGCCGCCGCGTACCCGAAAATCGCGAGCACGGTCAGACGGCGGGGAGTCCGCTCGAGGGCCCCGATGGCGGCAGCCGGTCCCACGAAAACGTGTTCGGTCGCTGGTGGCGACCGCGAGGCGATGTACAGGTAAGCGCCGAACAGACCGAACATGATCCCGGTGTCGATCAGGCTCAGTTCCCCGCGCAGGGGGATCGTGAAACTGTAGACGGTAGCGAGGCCGAGGAAGAGGATCCCGAGCGAATTCCCCCTCTGCACCGGCATCGTCGAGATCCTCGTGCGGAAGTAGAAGATAAAGAAGATCACCGGCCAGGCGAGTCCGACGAGCAACCGATTGCCGCCGGTCATGTTAGCGATCGCCAGGTGGCCCGGGTGCGGGTCTGTGCAGCCCGCCGGCAGGTCCGGGTCCAGGCTCACGCACGCGACGGCGTGCGGCGCCTCGATCGCGAAATAGAGGTCTACCGCGTACTCCGGCAGCACGGCGATCAGCGCCAGCACCACGAGGGCGAGCCCCGCCGAGATCTCCGTCTCGGCGACTTCTGAGGCCCAGGTCAGGAGCGTCGCTGCGGCGAAGATGCCGATCCCGAAAATGGCGGCTTCAAGCGCGACCGGGATGTGCGGGTGGAAAGCGCCGCTAACCTCGCCGAGACGCAGGACCGGTGCCGGTAGGCAGGCCAGGACCGCCACGGCGAGCAGGATCCACTCTCGAACATGAACTTCGCCGGGCGCGATGGGTGAGACGTGATGTGGTTGGGGGTCGCCTGCATCCATATCTCCGGCAGTATATCGGCCCGCGCGCTAAGCGGGAATTCCTTCGTTGACACCCCGAGTTGCGGAATTATACATTGATTTGCGCCGGTGCCCAGGGCTGTTTGCCGCACATTCGGCCAGTCCCGGGACCTGACGCCATCGGCAAGGAAGAGAGGACCCGACGTGACCGACGCCAACGGAAGCAAGGACAAAGCGGGCTGGCTGGAAGGCACGTACGGCCCCAGCAAGACCAAAGCGCCCGAGCGGGACTACCCGTTCGAGACGTCCGACGGCGCGCCCGTCGAGCCCCTCTACACCCCCGAAGACCTGAACGGCTGGGACTACGACGAAAAGCTTGGCTTCCCCGGCGAGTTCCCCTTCACCCGCGGCGTTCAGCCGACGATGTACCGCGGCCGCCTTTGGACGATGCGCCAGTACGCCGGGTTCGGCGACGCCGAGGAATCGAACGAGCGCTATCGCTACCTCCTTGCCCAGGGCCAGACCGGCCTCTCCGTTGCCTTCGACCTTCCGACGCAGATCGGCTATGACTCCGACCACGACATGGCGCTGGGTGAGGTCGGCAAGGTGGGCGTCGCTATCTCCTCACTGGCCGATATGGAACTCCTGATGAAGGACATCCCGCTGGAGAAGGTGACGACGTCGATGACGATCAACGCCACGGCAGCCGTCCTTCTCGCCTTCTACGTCGCGCTCGCCAAGAAGCAGCGGGCCGACCTCACGAAAATCGGCGGCACCACGCAGAACGACATCCTCAAGGAGTACATCGCACGCGGCACGTATATCTACCCGCCCGAAGGCTCGATGCGCTTGATCACGGACGTCTTCGCCTGGTGCAAGGGAAACCTCCCGGCCTGGAACACGATCAGCATCAGCGGCTACCACATGCGCGAAGCCGGTTGCACCGCCGTCCAGGAGGTCGCCTTCACCTTCTCCAATGCCATCGCCTACTGCGAGGCTGCACTGAAGGCCGGTCTGGCGTTCGACGAGTTCGCGCCGCGTCTCTCCTTCTTCTTCGCCTCGTTCTCCAACCTGCTCGAAGAAGTCGCCAAGTTCCGCGCCGCGCGCCGTCTGTGGGCGCACCTGGCGCAAGAACGTTTCGGTACCACGGAAGCGCGCAGTGCGATGCTGCGCTTCCACACGCAGACCGGCGGTTCCACGCTTACCGCTCAGCAGCCGGAGAACAACATCGTCCGCACGACCATCCAGGCGCTCGCGGCGGTGCTCGGCGGCACGCAGTCCCTGCATACGAACTCGATGGACGAGGCGCTCGCCCTGCCGACCGAAAAAGCCGTCCAGATCGCCCTCCGCACGCAGCAGGTCATCGCCTACGAGAGCGGCGTCGCTGACGTGATCGACCCACTTGCCGGCTCCTACGAGCTCGAAGTGCTGACAGACCGCATCGAGGCGGAGGCCCGGAAGTACATCGAACGGATCGAGGACATGGGCGGCTCGCTGCGGGCGATCGAAAACGGTTACCAGCAGCGCGAGATCCAGGAGGCGTCCTACCGCTACCAACGGTCCGTGGACGATAACTACCGCACGATCGTCGGAGTCAACCAATTCCAGACCGATGAAGAGACGCGCCCGGAGATCCTGCGCGTTCGCGAAGAGGTCGTCCGTCGCCAGGTCGAGCGCCTGAACCGTGTCCGCGCCGAACGCGACAGCGCCAAGGCGGCCCAGATGCTGAAGCTGCTCGAAGACGCGGCCCGATCCGACGCCAACCTGATGCCTGTGCTGATCGAGTGCGTCGAAAGCTACGTGACGATCGGGGAAATCTGCGACGTCCTGCGCGGTGTCTTCGGCATCCAGCGCGAGTTCATGGTGTTCTGAGCCGCCATGCCGCGCATGACCGACGCAGAACGCGACGCCTTCGTATCCAATCGCCGCTACGGCATCCTAACCACTCTTCGCTCCGACGGCTCACCCGTATCCGTCCCTGTCTGGTACGAATGGGACGGCCACGTCCTCTGGATGTTCTGCTACGAGAAGGGCGGCAAGCTCAAGCGTCTGCAACACGACGCTCGCGCCACTGTTCTCGTCGTGAATCACCCCGATGAGATGGAGACCTGGGTAGCATTCGACGGGCGCATCACCATCCACAAGGAAGGCGGCCTCGAACTTGCGGAGCGCGTCTTCGATCATTACTACCTGAACGGCGACAAACGACGGGCCGCCCTCGACTCATGGCGTGAAATGAAGGACCAATGGCGTCTCCTAGAACTCAAGCCAGACACTGTACGCGTTCACAAGGAGTAATCAGCATGGTGTCTCAATCAGCCCCAACCACCCGCGACCAAGCCACGGCTGTCCTGGATTCGACCCGCGCTGAGTTGCGCCGCGCGATTGACGGCCTCACGCCGGAGCAGATGACCGCTACCGCCGTCGACGGCTGGTCCGTCAAGGACATGATCTCGCACATTTCGTCCTGGGACGAACTGATGGCGCTTGATTTCCGCCGTCTCGCCCGTGGCCACCAGCCCGGCCTGATGCATTTTGCCCCGGACAGGACCGACTCCTGGAACGAGGCAACGATGGCCATGCGCCGCGAATTCCCTCTCGACCAGGTGCTCGCAGAGCTGGACGCGACCCGGCAAGAGATGGCCGCCGCGCTCGATGCGCTTCCGGATGCTGCCTTTGCCGCCGGGTTCGTGCCGGCCGTGCTCGGCGTCTGTGGTCGCCACGACGAGGAGCACTCCGAACTGATCGAAAAATGGCGCAAGGAAGGAGGCATCTAATGGGCAACCGCGACGACCTGCTTCGCGAGCTGGAATCATCGTTCGCCGAACTGCAGTTGGCGATCGACGGCCTCACTCATGAACAACTCCTCGAGGTGTTTTACGATGGCTGGTCCGTGCGCGACATCCTCGGCCATATCGTCGGTTGGCACCACGAGATGGACGACGCGCTCGAGCGGATCGCGCACGGCGAGAAACCCGTCCCGGAAGGCGTCGACTACAGCGATTCCGACACCTGGAACGCCCGCTTCGCCGAGACCTGGCGCAGCGCCAGCCCCGAGGCCGTCGTCGCCGAGCTGAACGCCAGCAAGGCGCTCTTCGTCAAGGCGGCCCGCGAAGTCCCCGACGAAAAGTTCGAAGACGGCCGCGCCGCCTTCCGCATCCTCACCGGAACAGGCACAAATCACTACCGCGAGCATGCGCCGGCGATCAAAGAGTGGCGCCGGCAACTCGGCATATGAGGGGACTCACCCTCCACCAGCAACTCGCCCAGGAGCTAGAGTCCTCCCGCGCGCAGGTGCTCGCAGCAATCGACGGCCTCAGCGATGAGGAGGCGTCTCGCCCCGCGGCTGACGGTTGGTCCGTCAAGGACCACCTCACCCACATTATGCTCTGGCACGAGATGCGATTCTTCGAGATCAGCCGCATCGCCCGCGGCGGACGCGCCTCGTTCCCGGTGACCAACGAAGCCGGCGTCGAGGGCATCAACGGATGGTTCGTTGCCGGCCGGCGAGCCCTCACACTCGACCAGGTGATCGCCGACCTCGAGTTCGCGCGCGCCATGGTCCTCGAGGCCGTCGCCAACGCGCCCGAAGACCGCCTCGACCAGCGCCTCTACGAAGAGATCGGCATCCAGGGCGGCGCCGCCCACGACCGCGAACACGCCGGCCTGATCATCGCCTGGCGTCAGAAGGAAGGCCTATGATCGACAAGATCCACCACGTCGGCATTGCCGTCCACAACCTGGACGAATCGCTCAAGTTCTACCGCGACACCCTCGGCCTCCACGTCCACGCCCTCGATACGATCGAGGACCAGGGCGTGCGGGCAGCGCTGCTCAAGATCGGCGAAAGCGAGATCGAGTTGCTCGAGCCGACGCGCCCGGACGCCAACATGGCGAAGTTCCTTGAACGCAAGGGCGAAGGCCTGCACCACATTTGCTTCCAAACCGCTGACGTGGATGGCGAACTGGAAGTGCTGAAAGCGAAGGGGGTCGAACTCGTCGACCAGAAGTCGCGCGGCGGCCTCGCCGGCATGATCTGCTTCCTGCACCCCAAGGCCAGCCGCGGCGTCCTCGTAGAGCTGGCGACGCCGATGGACATGTACAAGGGCGCGAATGCCTGAGGATCCCGCTCCGCCGCCGGCCGCGAATCGCCGCGACATCGGTGTCGAGACGATACGCACCGTCACCGAGGAGACGGCGCAGAAGCTCATCCGCACGATCGAGGGGAGTCAGCCGATCCGCCGCATCCGCAGCAGTCAGATCGCAACTGCGTTTCTCGGCACGATAGGTTTCGCTCTCATCATCGTTGGCATCGAGCGCGCCGCCTCAGACATTCCAATCATCGAAAACGAGTGGGGCTCGATCGTCGTCGGCCTCATCTTGCTCGCCGCGACCGGACTGTTAGTCAGAAGGATGATCGGGTAAAGCTATGAAGATCAAGAAGCTGGACCACGTAGTCATCGCCACCGCCGACCTCGACGACGCGCTCGCCCAGTGGGAGCGCAATGTCAGTCTGAAGCCGGATGCCTCGCTCGACCAGCCCCTCGGCTCCGGCTTCAAGGTCGCGCGCCTGCCGATAGGCGAGTCGTTTCTCGAGCTTGTGCAGCCGGTCGAGGAAAAGGGCCGCTTCTACGAGCAGTTCCAGGAGCGAGGGGAAGGCCTCTTCTCGATCAGCGTCGAAGTGGAAGACCTCGACGAAGCCGTCACCCATCTGCGCTCAGCCGGCGCCAAGGTGTCGGAGCCTGAGCCCAGCATCTGGCCCGGCGCCCGCCTCGCCCGCATCAACCGCGAGTCCACCCACGGCGTCTCAATCCAACTGATCGAACGGTCCTAGCGGATTAGGATGTGTCGACGATTGCTTGCGCGTTCAAGTCGACGATCAGGGAAAGCGAGCCCTTGCCCCCATCCGCGGAATAGTGGACTCCGATGAGGCAGTGACTCCAAGTTGAAGCGACGCGGGTGAGGAAATAGCGGTTCGTGTGGACCAACTCCGCTTCGCGTAGCGAGACGGCAAGCGTCATGTCGGAGTTCGACTCCGCGATCAGCCGCGCGTTGCCGAAGTCAGCTGGCGTCGGCGAGGCCAGCGTGTACGCACATGAGTCGGCCGCGTTGACGATAGGAGCCTGGCCGTCGCCCAGATCTTGGTTCAGCAATCCGAGCGCGACAAGCCCCGCCAACGCTATCGCGCCAGCCACCATCGCCAGTCGCGTCACCACCTACGACCCCAATTTGGCCCGCGCGCTTCGGCGGGTACTTGCGGAACATCAAGATCGGATCGTGGGACATCGGGCTCACCTTTCTGGTCGAAACGTGCTGGCCATTATCAGCGAGCACGCGGAAGGCGGCAACCCGTTACCGCACGGCTAGCGGTTATCCACATCTTCGCTATAATCGCCAGCAGGAGGCGCCTGAACATGACGCAGGAACGAAAGCTCAAGATCATCATCGCCAAGCCGGGCCTCGACGGCCACGACCGCGGCGCCAAGGTTGTGGCGAGGGCCTTGCGCGACGCCGGCCACGAAGTGATCTACACAGGCATCCGCCAGACACCTGAGATGATCGCCGAGACCGCCCTCCAGGAAGACGCCGACATGATCGGCCTGTCGATCCTCTCCGGTGCCCACCTCGAACTCTTCCCGCGCATCGTCGAAGAGCTGAAGAAGCGCAGCATGGACGACGTCATCCTCTTCGCCGGCGGCATCATCCCGGACGAAGACCGCGAGAAGCTGAAGAAGATCGGCTTCGGCGGCATCTTCGGTCCCGGCGCATCCACTCACGACATCGTCGCATGGGTCAAGGACAACGCCTCGAAGAGCGGGGCCACGGCAGCCTAGGTGTCCTCCGACCGCGTCAAGCGCCTGCTCGAAGGTGACAGGCGGTCACTCACGCGCGTCCTCACATCCGTCGAGAACGGACAGCCCGAGGGCCGCGACGCCCTCCGCGAACTCTTCCCGAAGACCGGCGGCGCGCACATCATCGGCATCACCGGCCCGTCCGGCTCCGGCAAGAGCACGCTCGTTGGCGCGCTCACCCGCGAGTTCCGCAAGCGCGGCCGCACCGTCGGCATCATCGCCGTCGACCCGACCAGCCCCTTCAGCCACGGCGCGATCCTCGGCGACCGCATCCGCATGCAGGACCTGACCTCCGATCCCGGCGTCTTCATCCGCAGCATGGCCACGCGCGGCGCGCTCGGTGGCCTCGCGGCGGCGACCAACGACCTCGTCACCGTCCTCGATGCCGCCGGCATGGACATCGTCATCGTCGAGACGGTCGGCGCAGGCCAGGACGAAGTCGAGGTCGCGGACACCGCGCAGACGACGATCGTCGTCAACATCCCCGGCGCCGGCGACGACATGCAGGCGATCAAGGCCGGCATCCTCGAGATCGCCGACATCCTCGTCGTCAATAAGGCTGACCTGCCGCACGCCGACGCCGTCTTCAAGCAGCTGCACATCTTCACCGACCTCCAGCGCCAGGAGGGCTGGGACGTGCCGATGCTCAAGACCGTCGCCCACCGCGATGAAGGCGCCGCCGACCTCGCCGACGCCGTCGAAAAGCACCGCGAGTACCTCAACGAGTCCGGCCGCCTCGAAGAAATGCGCCGTCAGCGCGGCCGCCGCCAACTCCTCGCTGTCACGGGGGCCGCCCTCCTCGAAGCCACCCTCGCCAAGTCCGGCGATCACCTAGACGCGCTCGTCGAGCAAATCGCGCGGCGCGAAATCGACCCGCGCACCGCGGCGGAAAAGCTGATCGACGCGGCTAAGGGCTAGCCGGTCAGCTCATTTCGGGGTGTGGCTACAACCAGTTGCTGGGGTTGTGGTGATCGAGGTCCCACTTCGCCGGGTTGTCGCTGATGTACTGGCGAACGGCGTCAAGTTCTTCATCGTCGCGGACCACCCGGTCGTAGTAGCCGCCTTGCCACACCGGAGCCCCTGGAGCTCCGCGGAGCAGATTGATGCGCCGCGCCGAAGTCGCCTCGAACGACGCCAGTACTGCGCCAACGGAGCCGGGCACTGCCCCTCGTGGTCGTAGGGACGAGGCACCCCCGCTATCCTGCATCGTCCGTTCGCGTTCGAGGGTCTCGATATCGAATGGCACTCGCGCGATCCCGTGTCTCGTCCGCCCGGCGGGTGCCTGTGCGCGATCGTTTCGTCGTCCCGGCAACCACAGTACGCCGTGTACGTGATTGGGCATGACGACGAACTCGTGCGGCGGCGCCGTCCCACCGCGACGGGCCGTGCGGTTCCAGGTTGTCCGCAGGATCGTGGCGATCCGGGGATCCTCGAACGAGCATTGCCTCTCGAAAGTGCAAATTGTGACGAAATACGCGCCGCTGCTGCGATAATCCCAGTGATCGAGGCGTCGGCTCCGACGACTGCGATAGGTAGTGCTCATGGCCAGCAGGGTAGCGCACGCCGGTTGCTAGACGGAATGGGCAACCGTCACTCGCGGTGTTGGCGTGCGGCGGGGTGCCGGGCGGGCGAGACACGTCCGCGCTCGCATTTCTTCCGGGTGCGAGCGGTAGCCCGCGACAGGGACTCGCGGGTAGGTCAGGGGTGCCTCGCCCCTACGAATTACGGGATGTCGTTCCGGGTCGTTGACCGCCCCCTACGCCTCCCCCCGAAGCTCCTTGCGCTGCACCCACTGCATGCCGTCCGGCCGGATCACGAGGATGTCGATCGGCCCGCCGACGGAGGGGAAACGCGGCTCGAAGCGCATCGTCTCAATCGTCGTGCGGATCAGGTGGACCGCGTAGTCGGCGGCGTCCTGGAGGGGCATCGCGCTGAACAGGGGCAGGTTGTTCTTGTCGATCATCCGGTTGGCGACCAGCGTATCGCCGGCGCGGACGATGCCGAATTGCACCTTGCCCTTGTCTGTCGCGTTGACGCGCCGGATCTGCGGCTCGCGCGTCGTGTGCCCGACGAGCACGTAGGGCACGCTGACCTTGTCCTCCACGCGGTAGCCGCTGATGTGGAAGCCGACGTTGACTCCGGCGTGCTTCGTCTGGAAATAGGACATAAAGCGGTCGGCCACGGCGACGACATCGTCGTCCTCGCTGAGCTCCTCCTCCTCGAAGCGGTGGACCAGGCTGTCCGCTGGCTGGTTGTCGATCATACCCGAGTCGTAGACGCTGATACCGGCGCCCACTTTGCGCAGCTCGACGACCTTGTAGGCGCTGTCGGAAAGCACAAACTGCTGCTGCGCGGTCGTCTTCTTGCCGTCCTCCTCGCGTTCCTCAGTGCGCAGCGCGCTCATCCGTGAGTCGGCGGCCATGACGATGCCGCTGGGCACGTAGATCGTGACGACAAGAGACATTGCACGGGCATCGTACCGGAATGCCGTCTGCCCGGCCAGACGCTCCCACGCTGCGTGTATAATGCTTGTGACTCGGCCAGGTGCCGGGTCGTCTTAATGGACGATATCTTATCCATCGGGTTACGGCTGTTACTGGTCGTAACACTCGTGCTCCTCAACGGGCTTTTCGTCGCCGCCGAGTTCTCCATCGTCGCCGTGCGGCGTACGCGCATGGAAACGCTGGCAGCCGAGGGGGGAGCGCTCGCCAACCTCTCTCTGCGGGCGATCAACAACCTCAACAACTACCTGGCGGCAACTCAGCTCGGCATTACGGTGGCCAGTATCGGCCTGGGTTTCGTGGGCGAGCCGCTTCTCGCCGGCATGATGGAGCCCGCCTTCGAGGACCTCTTCGGCGAGCGCTTCGCCGGTATCTCCGCGCACGCCATCGCGGTGCCGATCGCATTCATCATCATCACGGCGCTGCATATCGTCTTCGGCGAGCTGGCGCCGAAGACGCTCGCTCTGTTTAACCCCGAGCGCGTGTCTCTGTGGACCGTGCCACCAACGGAAGTGTTCCGGCTCGCGCTCTGGCCCGCGATCTGGTTCCTCAACGGCTTCGCCAACTCTTTGCTGCGCCCCTTCGGTCTGCGTGCCGCCGAGGGCGGGGCGCACAGCGTCCACACGGCCGAAGAGATCAGCCTCCTCGTCACGCAAAGCATGAAGGCCGGCGTCCTCGACGAAGACGAGGCCGAGTTGCTGTCGGGAGTCTTCACCTTCGGGGACAGGCGGATCAACGAGGTCATGGTCCCGCGCACAGAGGTCGTCTTTCTGACGCGCGGCATGCCTCTCAGCGCCTTCTACCAGACCTACCTCGAACATCCGCACTCGCGCTTTCCGGTCTTCGAGTCGACGCATGACAACGTCGTCGGCATCGTCAACATCAAGGACGTTCTGCGCGCCATCGGCGAGGACACGATGAAGGAGGACGACCCGATCGACCTGGCGATGCGCCCCGCCCTCTTCGTGCCCGAAACGAAGGCCGTTGGCGCCGCGTTCTTCGAGATGCAGGAAGCCGGACACCAGATGGCGATCGCGGTCGATGAGTACGGCGGCACTGCCGGCATCGTCACCCTGGAGATGCTCATCGAAGAACTCGTCGGCTACGTCAGCGATGAGCTCCGCCGCCACGAAGAGGAGTTCACGGAAGTCGACGAGCGGACTACGCAGGTCGACGGTGGCATGAGCATTCACGACGCCAACGAAGAGCTTGACCTGGGCCTGCCCGAAGGCGACTACGAGACAGTCGGTGGCTTCGTGCTCAGCAAACTCGGCCGCATCCCGGAGGAGGGCGAGCAGGTCCTGCACGACCACCTGCGCATCGCCGTCACCAAGGTCGATGGGAACCGCATTGACGAAGTGACGATCACCCGGCTTTAGCTGATGAAAGCGCAACGCCTCCGCTTCCGCTACCGCGTCACGTCCGAGGCTCTCGGCCTCGGTCAGCGCGACCTCGTTCGCGCCTGGGAGGACGCCCTCGCCGCCGCCGGCCTGCCGCTCGCGCGTTCCGAAGGCAAGCGGTCCGCCGCGATGATCGCGCTGGCGGCCCCCCTGCCCCAGGGCGTCACCTCCGATTGCGAATACGCCGACGTCTTCCTCGGCGAAATGGTGGACCCGCGCACGGTCCTCGGTCGCGTGACCCCTGGGATGCCGCCCGGGATCGACGTAACCGCAGTCGAAGAGGTCGGCATCAAAGGCTCGTCGCTCCAGGCGCAACTACGCTGGGCCGACTACGAGGTACGCGTGCCCTCGAACGGGCTTACTGCTTCAGACATCGAGAGCAGAATCGCGGCCCTCCTTGAAGCCCGGACTCTGCCGGCGGAGCACCGGCGCGAGAAAGGCATACGTCAGTACGACCTGCGGGCCATGGTGCTCGACGTTCGCCTCGAAGCCGTCGAGGACGGCGCCTTCCGCTTGGCCATGCGACTGCGCGCGGAGCAGGATAACACCGCGCGCGCCGACCAGACGGTGCTGGCGCTGGGACTGCCGGAGGCGCTCACGATCCACCGGCGCGAGCTTCATCTCGACGACTCGTCCGCCGCCGTCCGCGCCTTTCGCGCCGCCGGCGAGCGCGAACGCTGATGCGCCTCTTCCTCGTCCGCCACGGCGAGACCGAACACAATCGCCAGAACCTCGCCTTAGGCCGCGCCGACGTTCCCCTCAACGAGACGGGCCTCCAGCAGGCCGCCGCTCTCGGTCGCGCCCTCGCCACGGAGAAGCTGGCCGCGGTCTACAGCAGCCCCCTCATCCGCACGCGCCGCACCGCGGAGGCAATCGCCGCGCCGCATCACCTCGACGTTGTGATTGATGACGGCCTGATCGAGATGGAAGTTGGCGAGATGGACGGCATGACATTCCCGGACGTCCGCGAAAAGTATCCCGGCTATATCGAGCGTTGGCTCGGCCCCGACGGCCCGGAGCAAGCGATGCCGGGTGGGGAACGCCTCGTCGACGTCCGTGACCGTGCCTGGGCGGCGGTCCAGGTGCTCGTGGCGAAGCATCAGGACGAGAGCATCTGCGCGGTGACCCACAACTTCGCCATCCTCTCGCTGCTCACTCAGGTTGCCGGCGTCGAGCTTGCCAACTTCCGGAAGTTCCGCCACGCCGTCGCCGCGATCACGCGTGTCGAATGGCGCCAGGGCCGCCCGCGGATCCTCTCGATGAACGACACCTGCCACCTCGAAGGATAACCAAATGCGCCGGGAAATCGTTGTTATCTATTGCCGGAATCGAATCCGGCTGCTAGGCTGTTCGTTTAAGGAGACAAGTGCTTAGGCGTTTTCCTGGTTTCTCAGCATCACGCATAGTCCTCCTCGCCGCCGGCGCAATGGTCATCTACTTCCTGGCCTCAGGCGGCGTCAACATCGTCCGCTCCCACCAGCTCTCGCAGCAGGAAAACCGCATGCAGAGCGAGATCAACGATCTCGAAGTTCGATACGACCGTCTCGTCGCCTTGGAGCAGTACCTCAACTCCGACGAGTACATCGAGGCGGTCGCCCGCGAGCAGCTTGGCCTGGTCAAGCCGGGCGAGACAGCCTTCATCGCAATCTCCACCCAGCCCGCGGCGACTCCCGTCCCCGGCGAGACGTCCGACCTGTGGTGGGAAACCCTGATACGCTAGCGCGCCCGCGCCGCGATACAATCCTTCCCTGAACTCGCGTCCGTTTCGCCATGCCGCTCAACATCGCCTCGTCACCCTTCATCCGCCGTATCGACCGGCAGGTGTTGGACTACGTCCGCCGCCGCGCCTGCCTGCTCGCTGGCGAGCGCGTGATCGTCGGCGTTTCCGGCGGACCGGACTCCACTGCACTCCTCCTGATCCTCTGGCGCCTGGCGAAAGAACTCGGCGTCTCGCTCGCGGTCGGCCACTTCGACCACAAGCTGCGCAGCCGAGAAGAGGCGGCAGCCGATCAGCGGTTCGTCGCCTCGTTTTGCCGCAAGCTCGGCCTGCCGCTGGCGACCGGCGAGGGCAAAGTGCGCCAACGTGCGAAGCGCAACGGCGAGTCGTTGGAAGACGCCGCGCGCAAGCTGCGCTACCAGTTCCTGGGCGCCGAAGCGAATGCTCGCGACGCCGCGGTCGTCGCCGTCGGCCACACGCTTGACGACCGCGCGGAGACCGTCCTGCTGCACATCCTGCGCGGGAGTGGCGTCGCCGGTCTCGGCGCGATGACGCCGCGTTCTGCCTGGCCGTTCGGCGACGGCCCTGACATCGTGCGCCCGCTGCTCGAGTTGCGCCGCGAGGACACCGAACAGTATTGCCGCGAGTCCGGCGTCCAACCTCGCCACGATCCAACGAACGACCTGCCCGTGGCAACGCGCAACCGCGTCCGTCACGAACTGATGCCGGCGCTGCGACAATTCAACCCGCGCGTCGAGGAAGCGCTGGCCCGGCTCGCGGACGCCGCGGCGCTGGACGACGACTTCGTGGAGTTGGTCGCGGACCGGGACTGGACGGCGTTGGCTTCGGCGACCCGCGAGCGGGTCACTTTCCCGCGCCTCGCCTTCGCCTCCTTCCATCCGGCGGTCCAGGCGCGGCTCTTGATGCGCGCCGCCGAGAAACTTGGCGGCGCAGATGCTTCGCTAACGAGCGGCCACGTAGACGAAGTGCGATTCGCCCTCGACCGTAGGGCGTCCCGCCTGTCGCTGCCCGGCGGCCTCGTGTGCGCGATCGGCAGCCAGCGGATCTCGATCACCCGCGGCGCCGAGAAGAAGCTGACCCCCGCGCCAGAAACCGTGCTCGCTGTGCCGGGCAAAGTCTCCTGGGGCCACTGGACGATCATTGCGACCAAAGCCAGCGGCCGGTTGCCGAAGAAGATCAGCCACGACGAGGCGTATCTCGCGAAGGCGGCCGTTAAGGGATCCCTGCTGGTGCGGGCGCGTCAACCAGGGGACCGGCTGCGGCCGCTGGGCCTGCGCGGCGAGAAGAAAGTGCAGGACATCCTCGTCGACGCCAAGGTATCGGAGGAGGAGCGGGACGCGGTGCCGATCGTCTGCGACGACGCCGGCGTCATCTGGATCGCGGGCCACCGGCTCGCGGAGCGCGCGGCGGTGCGCAAGGCGGGCGAGATGGTGCACCTTCGCGTCGCCAGGAGGCGCGCCCCGCGTCGTTGACGCTTCCGCACGCTTGTGCAAGCGTGGGCACCAACACGAGACCCGACGCCATGCCATACTCTTGGAGTTGCTCCGCGCTCAAGAGGCGGTCTGACAGGAGCGCAAGAGCCACGTTAAGCGTCCAGAGCCGAGTCACCAAGTTCGTCTCCGTTGGCTCGATCGTCTCCTCCGTCCAGTGGCTGCGCGTCCTCGCGTTTCGTGCCCGCGTCGTTTTCGTGCAAGTGCAGAGGTGCAGCGACGGACCCTGCCGGGGGTTCGGGTGTCCCCGAGAAACCCTCCTTTCTCAGGGGGTGGGGGGTGGGGTTGCCTGCATAACGGCGAGTTCTCGCGTTGCCTAATACTGTCGTCATGGTGCAGTCGCAAAGGTGCAGCGGAGTCGCTGCCGGGGGTTCGGGGGTGTCCCCCGAGAACCCCATTTTTCAAGGGGTGGGGTGGGGCGAGGTGGCCGAACAGTGGGGCTCAAGGCCAACGCCGTTGACGCTTCCGCACGCGTGTGCAACAATACCTCAAGACACGAAAGACGGTTCTTTAAGAAGCCAGCACGAAAAGCGGCGCACGCGGACCGCGACGGTCCGCAGACCAGAGTAAAGCAGCTGAATTGACAGCCTGCAAACGCCGCCCTAAACTCAGTCGTTGGCAGTTTAAGAATAGCCAGTCGCGAGGATCCGCGAGCCGACCCCGGGTTGGCATGGGTTCTCGGGTTACTGTGTCTGTCGAACGGTGGAGCGATCCGCCGGCACCTTAACATCTGAATAGTGGATGGAAGTGCGAGGCTTCCGAGACATTCAAGAGCCTGAAATTAATCCTGAATGGAAATTTTTTCATGAGGGTTTGATCCTGGCTCAGGACGAACGCTGGCGGCGCGCCTTACGCATGCAAGTCGAACGGACCTTCGGGTCAGTGGCGGACGGCTGAGTAACGCGTAGGTAATCTGCCCAGTGGTGGGGAATAACTCGCCGAAAGGCGGGCTAATACCGCATAAGTTTCCGGGGTGAAACTACCCGGATGGAAAGCATTTATGCGCCACTGGAGGAACCTGCGTCCTATCAGGTAGTTGGTGGGGTAATGGCCTACCAAGCCGATGACGGGTAGCTGGTCTGAGAGGACGACCAGCCAGAAGGGGACTGAGACACGGCCCCTACTCCTACGGGAGGCAGCAGCGAGGAATCTTGGGCAATGGGCGAAAGCCTGACCCAGCGACGCCGCGTGAGGGATGAAGGCCTTCGGGTCGTAAACCTCTTTTGCGGGGGAAGAAGTTCTGACGGTACCCCGCGAATAAGCCACGGCTAACTACGTGCCAGCAGCCGCGGTAATACGTAGGTGGCGA
>JBBEAZ010000032.1:0-17445 GCA_040882565.1 Dehalococcoidia bacterium | reverse complement strand
GCGCCTGACGAAGCGCGCAGCCAAAGCCAGGTGCGACGCCCTGCGGCACCCCTGCAGCGGCGATCGTCGGAATCCCTTCCTTGACCACCTGAACTCCCCACTCTTACGCTGCCCCCATGGACCTCGCCATCATCGGCCTCCCACAGTCCGGCAAGACCACCGTCTTCCAGGCGCTCACCGCCGGCCACGGCAGCGCCGCCGCCGCCGGCCGCGGCGAAGGCATTGGCACGGTCAAGATCCCCGACGAGCGCCTCCAGAAGCTCGCCGAACTCGTCCACGCCCGCAAGATCACTCCGCTCGAACTCCGCCTTCACGATATGCCCGCCCTCTTCGAGCGCGGCGCAGCCCCCTCCGGCAGTGCTGCTGAGTCCCTCGCCCGCGCCGACGCCCTCCTCCACGTCGTCCGCGCCTTCGAGCGTGACGATGTCCCGCATCCATCCGGCTCCGTCGACCCCGATCGCGACATCGCCGCCTTCGACGCCGAGCTCCTCCTGAGCGACCTCGGCATCGTCGAACGCCGCCTCGACAAGGTCGAGACCACCGCGCGCACCGGCAAGGCGGCCGAACGCGAGCCCGCCGCGCGCGAGTTCGAGTTGCTGAGCCGCGTCAAGAAACACCTCGACGCCAGCGCGATGCTCCGCGATGTCGTCACCGATGCCACCGACATCAAGGCCCTCGCCAACTACGGCCTCCTCTCCCTAAAACCCATGCTCTTCCTCGTCAACATCAGCGAGAGCGACGTAGCCGAGCGCGACGACATCGAGGCGAAGTACCGCGAACGCCACGCCAAGATGCGCACCAACGCCGCCGCCCTCTGCGCCCGCCTCGAGGCCGAACTCGCCGAGTTGCCCCCCGAAGAAGCCGCCGAGTTCCGCAGCGAGATGGGCGCCGGCGAGGGCGCAACCGACCACGTCCTCGAAGCGATCCGCAAGATGCTCGGCCTCGTCACCTTCTTCACCGCCGGCGAGCAGGACACCCGCGCCTGGACCGTCCCTCAGGGCGCCACCGTCCTTCAGGCCGCGGGCCGCATTCACACCGACATCGAGCGCGGCTTCATCCGTGCCGAGGTGATCGACTGGCAGAAGCTACTCGATTTCGGCACGCCCAACGAGGCCCGCAAAGTCGGCCAGCTCCGCCAGGAAGGCAAGACTTACATCGTCCAGGAGGGGGACGTCATCAACGTCCTCTTCAACGTCTAGCCATGACAATCGTCAGTCTCCAGCACGTCCAGGTGAACGTCCCCGCCCCGCGCGCCACCGAAGCGAAGCGCTTCTACGCCGAACTCCTCGGCCTCACTGAAATGCCGCGCCCTCAGTCACTCAATGACGCTGGCCGCGCTGGCATCTGGTACCGCATCGGCACAGACCAGGAGTTCCACGTCTTCCTGGACCCGGACCCTGGCGGTGACGCCTCCGCCAGCAGCCGCCATCCCGCCCTCATCGTCGACGACCTCGATGCCCTGCGCGCGCGGCTCACCGATGCCGGCGTCGAGATCGAGGACGCCATCCCCATCGCCGGCCGCGCCCGTTTCTTCGCCCGCGACCCCGGCGGCAACCGGCTCGAATTCCTCGCCTTCGTGCCCCAATGACGGACGACTCCGGCGCCATCTCCGACGAGATCGTCCGTGCCCTCGAAGGCGGCCCGCCCGTCCTCGTCGCCACTGTCATCGCCGCTCCCGCTGACCAGCACGACCGCATCTCCGCCAAGCTTCTCGTGCGCAGCGACGGCTCAAAGATCGGCACGCTCGGCATCCCGGCCCTCGACGATGCTGTCCTCGGGGGCGCGCCCGAGGCCTTCAAACGCCATCGCGTCCACACCCGCTACCTCTCGCCCGACGGCGAAGACCTCACCCGCCACGACACTGCGCCCGGCACCTTCCAGGTGATGGTCGAAGTCCACGAGCAGGCCTGCTCGCTCGTCATCGCCGGCGGCGGCCACGTCGGCAAAGCCCTCTCCGAGGTCGCCACGCTCTGCGGCTTTAGCGTCACCATCGTCGACGACCGCCCCGAGTATGCGAACGCTGACCGCTTCCCCGAAGCCGACCGCGTCATCCGCGGCCACTTCGATGACGTCCTTGCCGAATACCCGCTCGACGCCACCACCTATGTCGTCGCCGTCACCCGCGGCCACCGCCACGACGAAGCGAGCCTGCGCTGCGTCATCGGCCGCGGCGCGGCCTACGTCGGCATGATCGGCTCCCGTCGCCGCGCCGCCGCCGTCCTCCAGCACCTCCGCGAAGAAGGCCTCGACCCGGACGCCCTCGCCGAGGTCCGCACCCCCATCGGCCTCGACATCGGCGCCGAGTCCCCCGAGGAGATCGCCGTCGCCATCATGGCCGAGATCATCCTCCACCGCCGCGGCGGCACCGGCCGGACGCTGTCATCGTCCGGCTCGGCACCTTGACCCCACCCACGCACGCCCACTATCCTCACCGCGAGCGATGAGACCCGCTCGTCCCCGCCTCCGGGCGCGGGGCAAACCGCCGCAAGGCTGATGGCTTCTACCCACCTGGGTAGAGGCCGTTTTTAATATCGGAGGACGCATGACGATACTCGCAGTTGCCGCAGGCGGCGCGCTCGGCGCCGTCGCCCGCTACCTCCTCGCCGTCCGGCTCTACAGCCAGTTCGGCATCGGCTTCCCCTGGGGCACCCTCGGCGTCAACGTTCTCGGCAGCCTCCTCCTCGGCATCGTCCTGGCCCTCGTCGAGGAGCGCGGAGCTTTCACGCCCCAAACTCGCACCTTCATCACCGTCGGCTTCCTCGGCGGCATGACGACCTTCTCGACGTTCATCTACGAGAGCTGGACATTCATGCGCGAGGGCGACCCCCTGCGCATGACTGCGTACGGCGTGATCAGCCTCGCCGTGTCATTCGCGGCGTTCAGCATCGGCCACGCCGGGATCGTGGCCCTGGAGGATTGATATGGAACGCGATACCGAAGCCCTGCTGCTCAGGATCTTCGTCGGCGAGAGCGATCACTGGCACGGCAAGCCGCTCCACCTCGCGCTGATCGAAAAGGCGCGCGAGGCCGGGCTCGCCGGCGCCACCGTCATCCGCGGGATCGAAGGCTTCGGCGCGAAGAGCGTCATCCACACCGCCCGCCTCCTCGAAATGTCATCCGACCTGCCCATCGTCATCGAGATCGTCGATACGCCCGAGAAGATTGAAGCCTTCCTCACCACCGTCGGCGACATGGTGGCCGAGGGGCTCGCAACCCTCGAGAAGGTGCGGATCCTTCTGTATCGAGCGGGTGATCGTACAAACAAACAGTAAACTGTCTTGACAGATTAACCTTTTCTTCATACGCTGGCCGTAACCTCACACGCCTAAATTCGGAGGCTGAGATGAGCCAGTTCGATCTGTCCGCTGAAGGCCTGGGCCTGACCAATAAGGACCTCAACATCGTCCTCTGGCGCGCCGCCCTCGCCGAGCTGATCGCCGTCCTCCTCTTCGTCTTCCTGGGCTGCGGCGCCGTCGTCGCGCTGACATCCGGCGACGGACTGACGACTGACGCGTTGATCGGCATAGCCATGGCGCACGGCCTCGCGATCGCCGTCATGGTCGCGGCCACGGCGGGCATCTCCGGCGGCCACATCAACCCGGCCGTCACCTTCGCTGCCGTCGTCACCGGCCGCATGAAGGCCGGGCCCGGCGTTGTCTACGTCGCGGCGCAGCTAATCGGCGCCGTCATCGGGGCGCTGCTCCTCCAGCTCGTCCTCGTCGATAGCATCGAAGGTAACCTCGGCGCCCACGCCATCAACGACGCGGCCGTCGACGGCACCGGCGCCGCCGTCGTCGTCGAGATCATCCTCACCTTCGTCCTCGTCTTCACCGTCTTCGGAGCGGCGATGGACAAGCGCGGCCTCGGCCACGTCGCGCCCATCGCCATCGGCTTCGCTATCCTCATCGACCACTTCATCGGCGTCCCGCTCACCGGCGCCTCGATGAACCCGGCCCGCTCCTTCGGCCCGGCCCTCGTCGCAGGCGAATGGGACGACCACTGGGTCTACTGGCTCGGCCCGCTCGTCGGCGGCTCCCTCGCCGGCGTCGTCTACATGCTCGCCTTCTGGGATCGCGAAGAAGAAGCCTAGCTAGACCGCCACACCAGCGGCGGCCGCCCCGCCATCAAGTCCGCGATCCCATATAGCTCGATCCGCCGCGGCGTCAGCAGCAGCACTCCAAAGTCCTCGGCGTCCGGCCCATCCTTCCAGATCATCCCAGGGTCGTAGCCATACGGCGGCGGCGTGCCCCTGTACAGCTCCCAGATTCGGCGCTTCTCGCCCGCGTCGTCCGCCCACTCCGCCGTCGCGTCCAGGTAGATCTGCTCGTGCACCTGGTCCCAGTACGTCAGCGAGATGTTCGGGTTCCGCGCCAGGTGCTTCTCCTTGTGCGAGTGCCTGCCCGTCGCGATGTAGCCCGTCGTCCCTCCTCGCCCGTCCGGCTCCCAGATCGGATGCAGGATGCGCGTTCGCGGCCGTCCTTTCGTGTCCACCGTCGCGACCGTACACCAGACGATGCGGCTCACCCGCTTCGTAAACTCGTCCGCGATCTCCGCGAAATTCGTCGTCTCACGCGTCGCCGCTCGCGTCGGGGCGTCTTCCTGCGTCACCTATATCACTCCTTGGGACTCATGTCGTAGTAGTCGACGTCCAAACTAGCGTTCATACTCGCCGCGGCGGCAATCACCTCCGGATCGAAGTGGAGGGACACATCCCGAGTGTAGTCGAGAACCCCGCAGGAGATCATGACAGATGTCGGCGGCGGAAGCGCTGACAAGCGCGGAGCAAGAGGCAACACCCTTCCGAGAAGTATGCGGAGCTGCTCCTGCAAGGGCGCCTCATGATCAGTTCCCGCATCTATAACCCAACGATCATAAGCTCGCACTTTTCTTCCTCCCGCGATTGGCTCTCCAGCCGCAAGGCTTTGATCCGGGGCTACCCCCATCCGACGAGTCAGTTCCTCAAGTGTGCCAGGAAAGTGGTATATATCAAGGCTGACGCGGATCTCCCATTTTTGCGCTCCAGCCGGCTCGTCAGGACGAGATGTCATGGCGCATCACCCCGGCACCATCTCGCCATTCTTCCTATGCAACCCATCTTCATCTCCTTCGATTACTGGCTTCTCTCGAATTCTACAGAAGACGCCCGAATCGTCCCGTATCCGCGTATCGAAGGCGCCGTTTTATTAGCAGGTGATTAAAGGTGCTGCGTCTTCTCCCCGTCGCTGGTGCTCTCGCTTCTCTCGGCATTGCCGGCGCCTTCGCCATTGTCCCCGCCAGCAGCCAGTCACCGACCTCCACGCCCTCGCCGACGCCTGAGGCGTCCCCCTCTGCCACCGCTGACCCATCACCTTCGCCGGACCCTACGCCGGAACCCGCCCCAGCCACCTCGCCGCCAAGCGACACCTGGTCGCCCCCGCCGGGATACACCGGCTCGCTGAAGCCCGGAGCTTGGGTGACGATCACCGGCACTGACTCCTGCCTCAACGTCCGCGTCTCGCCCGGCCTCTTCGAATACCGTCCTGAGGGAAACGTCGACATGCCGGTCCTCAACTGCCTGCCGGACGGCTTCATTGGCCAGCTCTCCTTCTCCGCTGGCTACGTCTGGTCCCCCGATTCTCAGCCGCTCCCCGTGCAGGCTGATGGCTACTGGTGGTGGTACATCCTCGGGCAAGGTTGGGTCGCCGACGAATGGCTGACCTTCCTCCAGGAAGACGGTTCGCCGTACGGCGTCCGCCCCGAACTCGCTGGCACCGGCCTCATCGCCTTCGCCCGCCCCGACGGCGTCTGGCTGAGCAGCGCCGACGGCACCTCGTCCGGCCTGATCTATCCCGTCGCCAATGACCAGAACAACATCGCTACGATTCGTTGGTCGCCCAACGGCCAGTTGCTCGCCGTCGGCCGCAACCTTTGGGGCGACCCTGCGCTCCCCGCCACGACCGACATCATCGACCTCAACGGCGCCTTAATCGCGTCGTACCCCGGGCTCGCAGAACCGAACTGGTCCCCCGACGGTACTCGCCTCTCCGCCCTTCGCGTCAGCCAGCCCGGTGACATGGGTGGCTACCGGGGCACGCCCGTCATCATCGATAAGAGCACCGGCGCCGAGACCCCTGTCGGCCCCGACACCTGGTACATGCAGTCGCCCGCGTGGGCACCGGACGGGTCCGCCGTCGCGCTCATCTGCGTGTCCTCAACCTCCCAGCAGTTGCAGCCTGACGGCACGATCATCGAGAGCACGATCGACTGCGGCGGCGACGGACTCCAGGTCGTCTCACTCCTCGACGGCTCAGCCCGCGTCCTCGTGCCATGGAGCAACGATAGTACCTACTATTACAGTCCGTCGTGGTCGCCGGACGGGCAGCGAATCGTGATGTACTCAGCGAGCGGCAGCGAGTGCGACGGCTACTCGCTCTTCGATGTCGCCACAGGCGCGCGGACCAATTGCTTCGCGCTACCCCTTGCCGCCTCGATCGGCGGCGGCTGCGGTGGCAACGCCGAGAGCGGCGCCAGCGACTGGAGCCCCGATGGCCGCACCCTCGCCTACCACTGGCAGTTCCGCACCGGCCAGAACGGCGTCGCCCTGGTCGACGTCGCCACCGGCGACCGCCGCCTCATCCAGACGACCGGCGCGTCCAGCATCAGCTTCTCGGGCGACGGCGCGCACCTCACGTTCGAGGCCTCAGGTTACATCTGGACCGCCGACTCCGATAGCTCCGACGTCGCGCGCCTCACGGACGGCACCCTGCCCGCCTGGCAGCCCCTTCCCTGACCCGGAAGCGTATCATCGTCTTGATGGACGAAGTCTTTCGCGAAATCCAGCGCTCGCTCGCCCTTGGCGAGCCTGTCGTCGTCGCCACCGTCGCCGAGACGCTCGGCTCCACGCCCCGCCGCGCGGGCGCACGCCTCCTCGTCCGCGCCGACGGCAGCTTCTGCGGCACCATCGGCGGCGGCTGCGGCGAATCCGAAGTCATCTACGAAGCGCTCGAAGCCCACAAAGACGGCCGCCCCCGCCTCGTCCGCGTCGATCTCACCAACCCCATCGACGGCGAGGACAAGATCTGCGGCGGCATCATGAAAGTCTTCGTCGAACGCCTCAGCTAACATCCCCTGGTGTGAGCGGAGCCCAAGCCCTCCGCCCACCCCTTGTCAATGTCGCCTTGTCCCGCGCTCCGGCACCGCGTATCCTCAACACCGCTCGCCCACTAAACCAGCAGGAGGAAACCCAATGCGCGCCGTCACTTTCCACGGCCCCTTTGATCTGAAAGTCGAAGACGTCCCCGATCCCAAAATCCAGGCCCCCAAAGACGTCATCATCAAAGTCACCTCGGCCGGCATCTGCGGCTCCGACATGCACGCTTACGACGGCCGCATGACGCTGCCGCCCACCGGCTGGTCGATGGGCCACGAATACATCGGAGAGGTCGTCGAGATCGGTGCCGAGATCACCAACTTCAAGCCCGGCGACCGCGTCGTCGGCTCCTTCACCTCCTCCTGCGGCGAGTGCTGGTATTGCAAGCACGAATGGCCCAGCGTCTGCCAGTCCGCCATGGCCTTCGGATTCATCATGCTCCCCGGCGCCCAGGCCGAATACCTCCGCGTCCCCAACGGCCATTACACCCTCGAGAGAGTCCCCGACAACGTCAGCGACGAGAAGGGCATCTTCGCCGGCGATATCCTTGCCACCGGCTACTTCGCGGCCGACCGCGGCGAGATCAAGCCCAACGATGTCGTCGCCGTCATCGGCTCCGGCCCCGTCGGCCTCTTCGCCCAGATGAGCGCCCTCCTCTTCGAGCCCAAGGTCGTCCTCGCGATCGACTCCATGCCAGAGCGCCTCGAGATGTCGAAGAAGATCGGTGCGGTCCCTGTCAACATGAGCGAAGTCGACGCCCAGGCCGTCATCAAGGAGCACTCCGAAGGCCGCGGCGCCGACGTCGTCCTCGAGGCCGTCGGTATCGAGCCGTCACTCAAGGATGCCTTCAAGTACGTCCGTCCCGCCGGCATCATCAGCGCCGTCGGTATGTACACCGAACCCGAGTTCCCCTTTCCGATGTTCCAGGCCTTCCTCCGCGACATCACTTTCAAGATCGGCATGTGCCCCGTCAAGCGCTACATGGGCACCCTCCTCAACACCATCTCCGAAGGCAAAATGGACCCGTCGATGATCGTCACCCACACCATGCCCCTCGCCGACGCCCCCCGCGGCTACGACATCTTCACCAACCGCAAAGAGAACTGCATCAAAGTCCTCCTCAAGCCCCAGGAATAGCCAGAAGATCCGTGCGGCGTCGGGCGCTGCTTCACAGCGCCCGGGTAATCCGCCATCCGGCCCGGCAGGCCCGTTTTCTGCGCCCGCGTATCCGCCGTTCGGCCCGGTAGGGGCGCTGCTTGCCGCGCCCAACCACGCCTCGATTGTGCGACAACACCGCGCCCTCCCCGAACGCGAAGGTGCAGCGGCGTCGCTGCCGGGGGGCTCGGGGGTGTCCCCCCGATAACCTCTTTTTTCGGGAGGGTGGGACCGGGCTGACCCCACTCGCGCCCGACGCTAACTCCGCGGCGTGCGACGACCCCAGTCTCACCCCACACGCGAAGGTGCAGCGGAGCCGCTGCCGGGGGGCTCCGGGGGGTGTCCCCCCGGAAGACAATTTTTCTTGGGGGGAGGGGCGGGGTGGGGCCGCCCGGCGCCGGAACCCTACACCTGCTCCGCCACCAACTGCACCTGCAGCGTCGCCTCATCCTCCACGGAGACAAACCCACCGATATCCGGCGGCGTCACCCCGTAGTCCGCGAAGCTGATCGTCACTGTCGCCAGCGCCGTGATCACATTTGCCTCCCGCAGCGCCTCCACCTCCCACGTCACCTCGCGCTCAACCCCGTGCAGGCTCAGCGTGCCCGTCAGTTGCAGGTTCTGCTGCTCCCCTTCCGCGATCGCCGCGTCATACCCCGTCAAGCTCGTGATCGTGAACGTCGCCGTCGGGAACGACCCTGTCTCCAGCGCCTGCTGCACACGGTTGTCTCGGCGCGACTCGTCACTCTGCAGCGTCGTCACGTCCACCGTGAACTGCGACGTCACTCCCTCGGCGAGCGCTCCGTCCGCCGTCAGCGAGAACTCGCCCGTGATCGCAGTCGTCGACCCCTTCGCCGTCGAAGGCACGCCCACCGACGCCAGCTCCTCGTCGACAAAATAGGCCCCCTCTGAGCGGTCAGAGACGATGGAGAACGTCAACACATCCTCCGCCGCGTCACCTGTCGTCGTCGGCGCATCGGTCGCCGCGGGCGTGCTCGTCGCCTCGACAAGGTCCTGCGGTATTTCAGGCGGCTCCGTAGCTAGTTCAGCGTCGCTGCGGATCACAAACCACCAACCCAGTGCCAGCACAACCAGCCCGACCACGGCGATCCCCGCCAGCGAAAACACGATTCTAGTCATCCAAAATTCCTCTCCTTCAGCCTCCAGGTCCCTTGCCCGCAAACTAACCGTCCCGCATTAAAACAACTTTGGAAGCGCCTGAAAGCGCGCTCGCCGGAACTGTGCCACGCGTAAAATGCCATCGTGATCCGCTCACTCTTGGCCCTCACAACCCTCGCCATCCTCGCCGTCGCCTGTGGCGACGACGACACGTCAACCTCAACACCATCCGCAAGCCCGATGCCTACAGCCTCACTGGTCTTCCCCGGCCTCGAGTCGCCCGAATGGCACACCCGCGCCCCCGTCCCCACGCCCCGCTCCGAGGTCGCCGTCGCCGAACTAGACGGGTTCATGTTCGTTATCGGCGGCTTCGGCCCGGACAGATCCCCCAGTACAGCCGTCGAAGTCTACAACCCGGCTACGGAGACCTGGTCCGCCGCCGCGCCGCTCCCTCAGCCCAGGCACCACGCCGCCGCCGTGAGCCTCGACGGCAAACTCTACGTCTTCGGCGGTTATTCCGCGAGCTTCCGCGCTCCCACCAGCACCGTCTTCGTTTACGACCGAACCACGGACGCCTGGACGGAACTCGAAGGGATGCCGCGCATCCGCGGCGCCCACGCCGCCGCCGTCCTGGACCGCAGGATCTACCTGGTCGGCGGCGCTACCACCGGTCCCAACGACGCCCCCGAGAACGTGGCCGAAGTCGACGTATTCGACCCCGTCACCAACCAGTGGACTGAAGCCGCGCCGCTGCAAACACCGCGCGACCACCTGGGCGTCGCCGTCGTCGAGCGTCGTATCTACGCCATCGGCGGCCGCGAACAACTGGACTACGGCCGCAACCTCCCCACCAACGAAGCCTACAACCCAGGCGAAGACGTCTGGACCCTCGAGACTCCGCTGCCGACCGCGCGCAGCGGCCTCGCCGTCGCTGCCAGCGTTGACGGGTTCATCTACGCCGTCGGCGGCGAAGGCCCGGACGGTACCTTCGACGAAGTAGAGGTCTTTTCCCCGACCTCCGGGACCTGGAATGAGTCCGCCCCGCTCACTACCCCACGCCACGGCATGGGCGCCGCCGTCCTCAGCAACCAACTCTTCATTCCTGCCGGCGGCCCCACGACCGGCTTCTCCGTCACCGCCGCCAACGAAGCTCTCGGCCCGCTCGTTTCCTACTAGCCACCCTCGAAACCTCACCCGTAGGGGCGAGGCACCCACCGTATCGCCTCAACGTCGCGCAGTGCACGTGTCTCGCCCGCCCAGCGCCCCTCAGTGCGGCCACACACCCTCCATTTCGGCCCAACCCTCGGTAGGGGCGCCGCTTACTGCGCCCGAAAACGCCCCGTCCTGCGCCCCACGCCTCCGTGGATCCCTCACCACAGTCTTGCACCTCAACGCCAAGGTGCAGCGGCTCCGCTGCCGGGGGGTTCGGGGGGTGTCCCCCCGAAGTCCCATTTTTCTAGGGGTAGGGGGTGGGGCGGGGCTGCCAAGAGCATGCCGAACGTGCTATGCTGTATCCGCAACCCCCACCGGGGGGGTCTGGGTAAGGAGCCATATGCTACCAGAGAAACGAACCGACGTCCTCAAACGCCTCGCTTTCATCGAAGGCCACCTCCAGGGCGTCCGCCGCATGGTCGAAGACGACAAGTACTGCGTCGATGTCCTCAAGCAGACCTTCGCCGTCCGCCGCGCCATCGAGAAGATGGAGCAGATCATGCTCGACGGCCACCTCCACACCTGCGTCGTCGAAGGCATCAAGGAGGGCCGCGACAGCCAGGTCATCGACGAACTGCTCGATCTCTACTCGCTCGCCAATAAGTAGAAGGAGCCCGCCATGACAACCAGACACCAGCACAGCGCGCCACAGACCGAAGGCGCCATGACAACCAGACACCAACACAGCGCGCCACAGACCGAAGGCGCCACCATCACCTGGTGGGCGCGCTTCTACGATCCGATCGCCTGGCTCTCCTCCTTCGGCACCATTTCCAACGTCCGCAAGGCCACCATCAAGGCCGCCCGCCTCCAGCCCGGCGAGTCCGTGCTCGACGTTGGCTGCGGCACCGGCGACCTCACGCTGCGCGCGGCCCGCAAGGTCGGCGCCGAAGCGCGAGTCGCCGGTATCGACGCCTCTCCCGACATGATCGGCGTCGCCAACCGCAAAGCCGCCGCGAAGGGCCGCAAGATCGACTTCCGCCTCGCTCCGATCGAGGACCTGCCATTCGCCGACAGCGAGTTCGACGTCGCCCTCAGTAGCTTCATGCTGCATCACCTGCCCGACGACCTGAAGGTGCGCGGGCTGGCTGAAGTCTGTCGCGTCCTCAAACCGGGTGGCCGCCTCATCGCCGTCGACATCAAGCCGGACGGAGGCCCCATCGGCCTGTTCATGAAACTCGTCGGCCATAGCTTGCCTGACGACTACCCAGACCAACTCCGCAGCGCAATCACTGACGCCGGCTTCAAGGCGGTCGAACTGGTCAACCCGGATGACAGGGTGGCGCTCTTCCTGCGTGCGACAAAATGACCCCGATGGCGACCCCCTCAACTGACCGCAAAGATATCACCATCCCCGTCGCAGGCATGACGTGCGCCGCTTGCGTCAACAAGGTCGAGAAGGCGCTCAAGGGCGTCCCCGGCGTCGAGGACTGCACCGTCAACCTCAGCGCCGGCAAGGCGGGCGTCACGTACGACCCGGCCGTCTGCTCTGTGCCACAGATGGCCGAACGCGTCAAAGAGATCGGCTACGAGGTCCCCGGCGCACAAATCGACCTGCTCGTCCTCGGCATGACCCCCGGCCATTGCGAGCACGTCATCGGCCCAGCCGTTCGGGGCCTACCCGGCGTGCAGGACGTCAAGTTCAACTTCGCCACCGACACAGTCAGCGTCGATTTCCTCGACTCGGCCGTCTCCGCCGCCGAGATCAAGAAGACGATCCGCTCTCTCGGCTACGAGGTTCACGACAAGGGCGCAGGCGAAGCGGGTCTCGACCGCGAGCGCAAGCTGCGCCAGGACGAGATCCGCCGCCAGCAGGTGAACATGCTCCTCGCCTGGCCGCTCGGCGCGCTGATCATGTTTCTCACCTTCAGCATGTACGACCCGCTTGACTCCTTCATGCCCGACTGGGCCGGCGACAAGTACCTGCTCTTCGCGCTGACAACGCCGCTCGTGCTCGGCCCCGGCCGCCAATTCTTCGTCCATTCGTGGAACGGCCTCCGCCGCGGCGGCACCGACATGAATCTCCTCTACGCCACCGGCATCGGGGCCGCCTACCTCATCGCCGTCATCAACACCTTCTTCCCCGACGCCGGCTTCGGCGGCGAGCGCGCCACCTTCTACGAAGCCGCCGCCCTCCTGATCGCCTTCATCGTCCTCGGCCGCTACCTCGAAGCCCTTACACGCGGCCGCACCTCCGAGGCGATCCGCAAGCTCATGCAGCTCCGCCCCCGCCGCGCGACCGTCCTCCGCAATGGCAGCGAGATCGAGATCCCGGCCGACGAGGTCGAGGTCGGCGATGTCGTCATCGTCCGCCCCGGCGACTCCATCCCTGTCGACGGCGTGGTTGTCGAAGGCTACTCAGCCGTCGACGAGTCCATGGTCACCGGCGAGAGCATCCCCGTCGAGAAGCGCCAGGGCGACGAAGTGATCGCCGGCACGATCAACAAGACCGGCGCGTTCCGCTTCGAGGCCCGCCGCGTCGGCGCTGACACAGCCCTCGCCCAGATCATTCGCCTCGTCGAAGAAGCGCAGACCACCAAGGCGCCGATCCAGGCGCTCGCCGACCGCGTCGCCGGCAGCTTCATCCTCGCCGTGCACGCGCTCGCCCTCGTCGTCTTCCTCTTCTGGTTCTTCGTCGGCTACGACGCCTTCTTCGAGGCCGGCACGCGCCTCGTCCTCACCCCCTACGAACTGACAGACCTCGAGGTATTCGGCTTCGCGCTCCTCGTCTCCGTCACCGTCCTCATCATCTCCTGCCCCTGCGCCGTCGGCCTCGCCACCCCCGCGGCGATGATGGCCGGCACCGGCAAAGGCGCCGAGTTCGGCATCCTCTTCAAGGGCGCAGACGCCGTCGAAGCCCTCTCCCGCATCGACACCGTGCTCCTCGACAAGACCGGCACTCTCACCAGGGGCGAGCCCTCTGTCACCGACGTCATTGCCGCCGTGGGTCAGGGCCCCAGCCCTGACCGGGAATATGTCCTAACCCTCGCCGCCGCCGCCGAGCGCCACTCCGAACACCCCCTCGGCGAAGCCATCGTCCGCGGCGCCACCGACCGCAACCTCACCATCCCCGAACCCGAGTCCTTCGACTCCATCCCCGGCCTCGGCGTCGAAGCCATAGTCGACGGCACGCCGGTCCTCCTTGGTAACCGCCGCCTCATGGCCGACCGCAACGTCGACATCTCCTCCCTCATCCCCGACTCCGAACGCCTCGAAAACGAAGGCAAGACCGTCATGTTCGTCGCCACCTCGTTTCCCGAGGGGAGGGCGGCCGAAGCAGGGGGCGGGGAGCACTCGTTTCCTGAGGGGCGGGAGGTAGAAGCAGGAGGCGGGGAGCCCGAAGGACCTGGCGCTGGCCAGGCTGCCCTACACCCCGCCGGCCTCGTCGCCGTCGCCGACACACTCAAGGAATCGTCCCTCCACGCCATCCGCGAACTCAAGGCGCTCGGCCTCGAAGTCGTCATGATCACCGGCGACAACCGCCGCACCGCCGAGGCCATCGGCCGCGCTCTCGCCATCGACCGCGTCCTCGCCGAGGTCCTCCCCCAGGACAAGGCTGCCGAGGTCAAGAAGCTGCAGGAGTCGGGGCGCGCCGTCGCCATGGTCGGCGACGGCGTCAACGACGCGCCCGCCCTAGCCCAGGCCGAAGCCGGCATCGCCATCGGCTCCGGTGCCGACGTCGCCCGTGAGACCGGCAACGTCATCCTCATCCGCGACGACATCCTCGACGTCGTCGCCGCCGTCCAGATCGGCCGCCAGACCATGCGCGTCGTCCGCCAGAACCTCTTCTGGGCCTTCGGCTACAACGCCGCCATGCTGCCGCTCGCCGCCGGTATCCTCTACCCCTGGGTCACCCAGATCGTCAGCCCCGAACTCGCCGCCCTCCTCATGGCCACCAGCAGCTTCTCCGTGACGATGAACACCCTCCGCATGCGCCGCTACACGCCGGCGGTCAAGCGCGGCCCTCCATCCGCCCCAGCCGAGCGCGACCCGCACGCGCGCCACGCAATCGAGGCCGCGCAATGAGACTCACACAAGCAAACGTCAACCGCGTCGCCCCCCTCGTCTACACGAGCCTCGCGCTCCTCGCCGCACTCACCTTCCTCGCCGCCACCCTTCCCGGCGACTACGACTCGACCGCGCGCATCGGCGGCGCCATCTGGGTCTTCCTCCTCGCGATGGTCATCCTGATGCCCACGGTCCCTGCCATCCTCCACGCCCGCGCGACCGGCCAGAAGATCCGCCTCGAACCCCACGACCACGACGCCATGATGCGAGCCGAAAGGACCACAACGATGGCCAAGGACCCCGTCTGCGGCATGGACGTGGACCCCGCCACTGCCGCCGCGTCATCCGAATACATGGGTCAGACCCACTACTTCTGCGCCCTCAGCTGCCAGGAAGCCTTCAACGCCGCCCCCGAAAAATACCTCCCCGCCAACGCCAAGTGAAGACCGGCCGCCAAGGTCGCCCCTTCCGGAACGTAGCGGAGGCCTTACTCCACGACACCCCTCGCAACACCCAAACATTCGCGCTACCCGATGGCATGCCTCAGCGGCGGACCCCGCAGGCCTCCACGCCCACATTCGTCTTCCCGTAGCGCTTGCCTTGTGCGACAACACAGGTCGCTAGAGCCGCCCCCGTAACGCAGGGGCGCGCCAACATCCCCTCGCCTTCAACCGTCCACATCCGCCCACGCAAGACGTTAGCCAACGACCTCACAAGTGATCCCGTTGCTGCGCCCCCAAACGCCCCGCCGAGCGACCACACGCGCCACGACCCGTACCAACAACCCGCGTAGGGGCGAGGCACCCACCCATCGCCTCCACATCGCGCAGTGCACGTGCCTGCCCGCCGCGGTGGGTCTCGCCCACCCAGCGCCCCGATCGTTCGCAAACCTCGGGCTCTTTGGTACCACGCGAAGATGCAGCGGAGCCGCCGCTGGGGGGTTCGGGGGGTGTCCCCCGACCTCACAATTTATGGGTGGGGGCGGGGGGCGGGGGGCGGGGGGCGCACCATGCTCCGCGGGGTGCATGATTGCCGAATCCGTATAGCCGCGCCTCCCCCCAGTCCGATACCCTGACTTCCGGAGGTACCCACATGCCCAACATCCCCACCGAAACCATCACCACTGCCAACGAGAAAAGCCGCCGCCTGCGCGAACTCATCCAGGCCCCCGAAATCCTCGTCATGCCCGGCGCCTTCAATGTCCTCAGCGCGCTTCTCTTCCAGCAGCTTGGCTTCAAGGCGATCCAGGGCAGCAGCGCCGCCATCGCCAACGCCGCCGGCCGCCACGACCTCGGCATCGGCCGCGACAAAACCGTCGCGGTCACCGGCGAGATTGCCGGCGCCGTCAGTCTGCCCGTCAACGCCGACGGCGAGGACGGCTTCGGCGGCCCCGACGAAGTCCGTGAGAGCGTCCGCGCGTTCGTCGCCGCCGGTGTCGCCGGGATGAACATGGAAGATTCGGCCCACGAGGACGGCGTCACGCTCCTCCCGCTCGAACAGCAACTCGAGAAGATCGCCGCCTTCATGGACGAGCGCCAGAAACTCGGCTCCGAGTTCTGCCTCAACGCCCGCACCGACGCCTTCCTCGTCCACCGCGACGACCCCGCAACCGGGCTGAAAGAGGCCGTCCGCCGCGGCCAGGCCTACGCCACAGTCGGCGCCGAGTGCATCTTCACCTGGGGCACCACCGACCCCGAAGCGATCCGCACCTTCGCCAAAGAAGTCCCGGCTCCTGTCAGCTTCATCGCCGTTCCCGGCTCACCCAGCGTCCAAGAGATGCAGGAACTGGGCGTCGCGCGCGTCAGCTTCGGCAGCGCCTTCCTGTACGCTGCCGCCAGCGGCGTCAAGCGCTTCGCCGAAGAAGTACTGGGTCCAGGCACCATGACCTCGCTCGCCGACGGCATCACCCGCACCGAACTCCGCTCCCTCATCGACAGCCGCCTCGACTAGCGGAATGCGCCTGATCTACGAGACGCATTCCACCTCGACCGACAACGAAGCGGGTGCGGCCTCCGGTCACAACGACCCCGACCTGTCACCGACAGGCCGTCTCCAGGCCGCCGAGCTGGGAAATCGCCGCGCCGCCGACGGCATCGACGTCGTCTACTGCTTAGACCTCCTGCGGGCGCGGCGGACGGCCGAGATCGCCTTCGGCGATACTGGCGTCCCAATCCGCACCGACGCCCGCCTTCGCGAATGCAACTTCGGCGAAATGAACGGCCACCCAGTCGCCGAAGTGCACGCGGCAAGTCGCGATCACGTTTCCAATCCATTCCCTGACGGCGAGAGCTATACCGACGTCACGCGTAGGGTCGGCGCGTTCCTCGACGACCTGAGGCGCGAAAACGAAGCCCGAGTCGTGCTGGTCGTGGCCCATCGAGCACCCCACCACGCCATCGAGCACATCCTGAACGGGCACGATCTCGCAGAACTTGTCACCGGAGCATGGGAATGGCAGCCCGGCTGGGAGTACGAGCTAGCCTGACTGGTCGTAGGCCCTTGCGTGAACGGCGCATCCGTCACCGCGAAAACTTTCGCGACTTCCGCCAGCAGCTTCGCCGAACCCAACGTAGGGGCGAAGCACGTGCCGCCTCTCTCCAACATTTCGCCGTGCTCGTGCTTCGCCCGGTGCCCCTCCGTGCGACCACACACGCAAACCTGAAACAGCCCGGCTGTGCGACCCCGCGAGGTGCAGCGGAGCCGCTGCCGGGGGGTTCGGGGGGCGTCCCCCCGATTTCTCCCATATTTTGGGGAGGGGGGCGGGGATGGGCCCCGCATTCCGCGAGGTGCAAGCCCAACACCAAACGCTCGCTCCATGCGGC
>JBBEAZ010000031.1:0-83023 GCA_040882565.1 Dehalococcoidia bacterium | reverse complement strand
ATCCGCCAATTGACCCACAAACTGGTCGAACTCCAGTCCTCACGCATGCTGGACGCACGCAGCGGCAAGATCGCCAGCGCCGAGCGCGAGGTGGCTTACGAGGACGTCGACCGACTGCGCGACTCTCTGCAGCGCGGCGAGGAACGGGTCTTCTCTTCGAGCCTGTACCTGTGTCTCCGTGCACCCAACCCGGCGGCGCTGGACGAACTGACTCGGCGCGTCGAGTCCGCCTTGAGCGGAATGCTTGCTTCCTCACGTCCCGCCCTCTACGAGATGCTTCCTGGCTTACTCTCCTGCTTGCCAGCCGGTCAGGATCACCTAGGCCGCTGCCGCAACCTCGACACAAGCAGCGCCGCAACGATGATCCCATTCACGTCTAGCCACCTTTCAATGGAGCGCGGCATCCTCTACGGCATTAACGTGCACAACAACTCACTGGTCGTCTTCGATCCGTTCAGCCGCGACCTGGAGAACGCCAACAAGGTCGTCTTCGCGAAGAGCGGCGCGGGCAAGTCCTACGCCTGCAAGGTCGAGGCGCTGCGGGCGCTGATGCTCGGGGTCGAGTACTACGTCATCGACCCGGAAGACGAGTACCGCCAGGTCTGCGAGGCGGTTGGAGGACAGTACATCCGCCTGTCTGGCACCTCACCGCACCACATCAACCCCTTCGACGTGCCGGCTGTCAGTGGAGACGACGGGGAGGCCACCGATCCACTCGCCGAACGGCTGCTCGCGCTGCAGGGGTTGCTCGGCCTCATGCTGTCCGATCGCGGCTCGGCTCTCGATCAGCGAGAGAAGGGCGCCTTGGATGCTGCGCTCCTCGAGACTTACCGCCGCGCCGGTATCGGCCGCGATCCGCGCACACACTCTCGCCCGTCGCCAGTCCTTCGCGACCTCCATACCGTCCTCCGCGAGCAGGGCGATCAGTACAACCTCGCCGACCGCCTCGAACGCTACGTCGACGGTAGCCTGGGCCAAGTCTTTTCGTCGCAGACCAGCGTCGACCTCGACCGACCCTTCGTCGTCTTCAACGTGCGCGACCTCGACCCCGATCTGCGCCCTATCGGCATCTATCTGATCGCCGACTACATCTGGAGCCAGGTGCGCCGCAACCGCCGGCCGCGGATGCTCCTGATCGACGAGGCGTGGGCGCTGATGCAGCACGAGGAGGGCGCGAAGTTCCTCGCGTCGATGGCCCGCCGCGCCCGCAAGTACTACCTCGGCCTAACCACCGTGACGCAGGACGTCGAGGACTTCCTGGCGACGCCGGAGGGCCACACGGTGCTGGCCAACAGCTCCGTCCAGATCCTGATGCGCCAGGACAGCTCGACGATCGACGTCGTCTCTCAGACCTTCCGCCTGAGCTCCGGCGAGCGCGAGTTCCTCCTCGCATGCCAGAAGGGCGAGGCGCTCTTCTTCGCCCGCGGCAACCACATCGCCCTCCGCGTCGAGGCCAGCCCGATGGAGCACTCGCTGGCGACGACTGACCCGGCGGAGCTGTTGACCAGCCCCGGCTAGCCGGGGAAACTAAGTCGTGGCTACGTCGAATAATTGGAGCAGCTTGTCGCTGCGGGCAGTGAAGCAGAGCCTCCCCTTGGTTCCCCTGTCCGTCCAGTATTCGCCTTCAAGCCGGGCGGGTGGATGGCCCTGCACCTGCAGGATCATGCCACCATGGTGAATCGGGCTCCTGTCCCGGCGAAGGATGTCAGGAGTGTTCAAGTAGATGCCGGTCACTGTCTCGACGCCGTCGACCTCCTTAGTCACGTTGCCACCGAGGAGAACCGACGAGGACTCCGGTGTAAGGAGGCGCATGGAGATGGTCGACAGCGTCTGACGGATCACTAGGTAGACGACTATCGGAGGGGTGCTGCTGCCGTCTTCCCGCTTCCAATCCGAGACTAGTTGGCCGCTCCATGTGCCCTGGAGGTTCGGCGTAGAAACGAACCAAGGGTAGAGGTATCGCCAGCGCCATATCCACCGTTCGAAAGCCAGTGCCACTACACCGATGGCCCCGGCTACGGTGGAGAACGGCTTCAGCAGATCGAGCGAGACCGACTGGCCATTCAAGATCAGCAGCACAGACCAGAAGAGGACGGCCACCGCCAAGAGGGGGGTGAAATGCGTTCGGGAGATCACGGGCTACTCAAACCCCACGTACCGCCAGGCGGCGAGGACGAACCCGTTCGCTTGATCGCGCGTCCACGGTTGACTCGACCGGAAGAGGTACTTTAGCTCGTTGATCTCAACCCACTCGGAACACGTATCCTCGCTCGTCGTCGCGTTGTATAGGTGGATGAATGCGTCCCGGATATCAGCCGAGTAGGTGTCGTGCCCGAAGCACTCGTTCGGGACTTTCCACATCAGGCACTCGATTAGGTACGACGCCATCGGATCGGCTGCACCGATCCTCTCCTCGGTCATCTCGTTCCGAAGCCGCTTAACAGCACGCGTGATCAGCTTAAACCGTCCACCGGTTACGTTGTTCTTTGCGACACCATTGTCGTACTGCTGACGTGGCCAGTTGATCACCTGCTTGGCGCTATCGCTGTAGAACTCCGTGCCCGTCGGCTGGATGCAGTTGTACCCATCGACGTAGCGCCGGTGGCCCCAGCAAGCAACGACATCGGCATCCACTCGGTACGAGTTCGCGTGCACATCGAACGCCTTGTCGCCACGCGTCACACCAGCACGTCCGAACTTGGTCACGAGTGCCCTTTCGATCTCATTCTTATAGTCGGCGAAGGTGTACCCGCACGGCTCTACGATCCCGGCGGCACCCGCGCTGAACGACGGCACGGCCGAGTGGTCGAAGAAGAAACAGCTGGCCTCGACACAGATGTCGACGTCGCTGTCCAGCCGCACGTTCGTGTTGTTAGCGTACGAGCCCTTCGCGTAGACGGCTACGACCTTGTCGGCGAGCCAGGAGTTGGCGCGGATCGCGTCCCGGATCATGCTCTCTGCGTGCTCGTACTTCTCCTTCTCTGTATCGCTAGAGGGCTTCGTCCAGGCGGTGAACGTCTTTTCCCAATCGATCGTGGTTCGTGCTGCCATATCGCCTTGTACCTCCTTCCTCTGGTCACGATCGCTGCGGCTTCCGCCGATTATCTACGCGTCGAGGATTGCCCTCGTTGCTGTTGCGCGCCCGCTCGTCGAGCGCTGGCTTGATGTCGTCCTAGCGCTCGTCACACACCTTGACAGAGTTAGTCATGTGAACGATTGGCTTGGCTCCCAGTTTAGGGCAATTACGTGGAGGTCACGACTCTTCTTCGCAAGCTCGGTCATATTGGAGAGGAAGCAACCGACTCTTGGACTTCTGTTAGACCACCCCCTGCCATAGTGCGTCTCGAACCGCTTCTTCGAGGTTCAGAAAACGAGCTATGGTCTACGACGTTGACAGCATCAAGCAACGGAACTCGATCGCGGATATCGTCGCCAAACACGGCGTCGTATTGCGCGATAGCGGGGCGCATCTCGTTGGCCTTTGCCCGTTTCATCAGGACGAGCATCCCAGCTTTGCTGTATATCCGGACACCCGCAGCTTCTACTGCTTCGGCTGTAACGCCGGCGGCGATGTCATCGACTTCGTGCGGCGCGCCGACAATCTGAGCTTCCGCGACGCCCTCGAGCGCCTTAACAACGGAGAGGCGCCGACGCCGTCCATTCCACCTCGATCCGAGGCCCTGTCGCTCGACGACCGGATGATTCTTACGGCGGCGACGGCCGTCTACCACGAAACACTGCTGCGGGCACCGGCGGCGGTCAGGTATCTCGAAACACGAGGGATCGGATTGTCGGTCGTTCGCCGCTGTCGGATCGGTTACAGCGATGGACGGTCGCTGCGCCCGTATCTTCAACGTCACCGTCTAAGCATCAAGCGGGCGACCGAGATGGGCCTCTTCTGGGCGAAGGGTGCCCGCGGCGAGACGATGGCGGGCCGTATCGTGGTCCCCGAGCAGCGAAGCGGGCAGTGCGTCTGGATGTTGGGTCGCGTCATGGACGATGAGCGGCAGCCAAAGTATCGCGGTCTCTCGCTCCCCAAGCCGATCCTGGGCTACGAAGGAGTGCGCGGGCGGCCTCGCGTATTCGTCACAGAGGGCGCGTTCGATTATCTGACCGGAGTGGCCTGGGGGCTCCCGATGTGCGCTCTTCTCGGCACGCACGTTCGCGCCGAGCGCCTCTCGTTTCTCCAGCGAGCCCGGCGGGTGCTCATAGTCTTCGACAACGACGCGCCCGGTCGCGAGGCTGCCGCCAACCTCGCACAGTCCGTCGGAGCACGGGCGCGAGTGATCACGCTCCCCGAGGGCATCAAAGACCTGAGCGACCTCGCGGTTGTTCCGCACGGCCGTGCCACCTTCTTCCAACTCGTGAAGGACGCCGATCGCGGAGAGGCAAGCGCCGATGAAGCGTAAGTCGACGTCAGTGCTGACCGAAGTTATCCCGTCGCGCTGGGACGATGAGCCGATCGTCCGCGCCCGATCGGCAATCATGGGTCTGCCTGCACTCAGCGGTGGTCTCTCATTGGAGTTCAGCGCCACAAGCGATGCCGTCCGATTCTACGTCCGCGCTTCATCCCGGCAACTTGCGGATCGGGTACGGGCTCAACTTGGCGCCGCCTATCCGCAAGCGGGCTTCCGTGAAGTGTCGATCCAGAATCACCCTGCGCTCGACCCTATGTTCTTAAGTCACGGAGAGCTAGTGATGAGTGCTCAGCTTAGGCTTCAGCGGGACGCAAGCCTTCCACTCAAGGCGGACTGGCGATACGAACGCGATCCGTTCCTTGCTCCAATCGCTGTTGCAACCGCCCTCAGCGATGGCGAACGCGTTGTCTCCCAGCTGATGCTGTCCTCCGCTCCCTTCGCCTGGGCGGACGGTTTGAGGGCACGGTTGATCTCATCTCAAGACAAGCCGTGGAGGTCGCCTGAGGCCAACCCGGTTCAGGAGGTCATCCCCTTCCTGACGCTCTTCGGCATGGGCGCGATCGGGCTGCAGGCGTACGACTGGTACCAGAACGGGCAATTCGCGTATTTGGCGGGTTCCGGAGCCGCTGCCGTATTCGGCGTGCCGGTGGCGGCTCTCGTGGCGAGCCGGCTCATGTTCAAGGGATCCCTCGATCCGCGCGTGATCGAGGACAAGCTTTCGCATCCGGCATTCTCCGCACAGCTAATGGTCACCGCCTACGGGCCACATGACTCCTCAGATGTCCACCTTCGATCGCTCGTGGCGAGAGTGGCCGACGCCTATCGCGGCTTCGACCATCCCTCGGGGCAAAGCCTTCGCCCCCGGCTCTGGTCTAACCGCCCGGGCCGGCGGCTCAGCAGCGGAGGAAGACCGCGCCGGCCGGACATACTGAACGTCGCCGAATTGGCGGGGCTCTGGCACCTGCCATGCGATTCGGCTCCTGGGCCGACCGAACGCGCGGCTTCGCGTCGTGCCCTTCCGCTCGCAGGTGACTTAGCACGCGGCTGTCGCGTCGGCGTTTCTTCTCATCAAGGTAAAGCGACGCCCATACATATGCCACTCTCGCTGCTCACGCGAAACCAGTTGATCGTGGCCAAGACGCGCCGCGGCAAATCGACTCTCCTGCTGCATCTTGCGTCGCACCTCATGGAGCGCCTAGCGGCCGGACGAGAGCGGGTCTTACTCGTTGTCGTCGACCCGCATCAGGACCTCGCCGAAGCCGTCCTTAGTCAGGTGCCTCCGCCCATCGAGGATCGCGTGATCTATCTGGACGCCGCAAACCGAAAGCGGCCTCCGGGATTGAACCTTCTTGACGTCGCTCTCTTCCCGGAGCGCGATCGTACGTCGGAGAACGTGATCACGATGATGCACCGGCTCTGGCCGGATAACTGGGGACCCCGCATGGAGGGCGCGTTACGCGCATGTGTGTCTTGCCTGCACGAAGCTAACTCGGCGCGCAAGCGCGAGGAGCAGTACACCTTGCTCGACGTAGTACCAATGCTGACCAGCATGAACTTTCGGCAGGAAGTCCTCAAGCAGGTGCCCGATCGCGCCCTATGGGTCTGGTGGCGCGACAACTACGACCACATCAGCCGTACATTCCAGCAGCAAACAGCCAATCCCATCACCACTAAGGTCGGCCGTTTCCTGATCACAGAAGCCGCACGCCTCATCTTGGGCCAGTCCCGCTCCACTCTTGATCTCCGCGGGGCTCTTCGCGAGGGCGGCGTCCTCGTCGTCAACTCATCGGTCGGCGCGCTCGGCGAAGGTGCCGCGGCTCTCATCGGTGCAACACTTCTCAATCTGGTGGGGCTGCTTGCTGAAGAGCAGGTAGGGGTACCACCCAGCGAGAGATGCCGGCTGGTAGTGCTCGTCGACGAGTCCAGCACCCTGGGCGCGGTCGACTACGGGCAGATGCTGAGCGAACTGGGCAAGTACGGGGCGAGCTTTGTTCTTGTCACACAGTCGCTCGCAAAGCTCGACGCCATTGACCGGGCGCTTCGCCCCACGATCTTTTCGAATATCGATGGCCTGACGGTCTTCCAGGTAAGCGCCGACGATGCGCGCTACTTGGTTCCAGAGCTCGGCGGCGATCTCGAGGTCCCCGATGTGACCGACCTCAGCGACTTCGAGTGCTACGCCCGCTGGTCCTCTGGAGGACGGCACCTACCTGTGTGCTCTCTTCGAGTCGATCCGCCGCCGCCGGTAAACCAAGCTAAGGTACGCGCCCTTGCGCAACGGTCGGCTGAGCGCATTGGACGCCCGCGCGAGGAAGTCTGGGCGGAGATCGAGCGAGTCCTCTCGGAGCGCGTGCCACCAACGCGACCAACAGGCAACCCAAAGGAACAAGCTGCTGAAGACGCCGGGCAGGCGGTTACCGTCGCGGAATCGCAACCGACGGCGCGCACGAATCCCCCGATACCTGCTCGTAGTAGAAATCGCGATCGATAGTGTCACTCAGAACCGAAGCGACCGACAAAGAGCTCTCGGAGGCTGCCGTCGATTGGCTTGGGCGTCTGCCATTTCTCGGGACATCGGAGATGTCGATGCTGCTACGCACTACTGAGAATCGGAGTAAACGGGTTCTTTCAAAGTTGGAGGGACTAGGTTGGTGCGAATGGGTCTCGCCCGCATCCGCTGAGTTGAAGGTTCCGCGATTGTACGTGTTGACTGCAGCGGCCCAAGAGCGACTCACGAGCGCACAGCACTCGGTCACACTTCCCGTTGGTCGCCGCGAAACCCTGGCGCGCCTGGCGAGGCTGGAGACAGCGGCGGGAATCAACCGGTTCATCGCTGAGCTGGCGACCGCCGCCGCCGCGGACATCGAGGTAAGTCTCGTGGACGCAAGGTCGCTGCCGTGGACCGCAAGTCGCGCCAGCAGTTGGTGGCCACCGGAAGTCGAGGCGTACGCATGCCTTAGATGGGGCCCGTGGGTCGCGCCATTCTGCGTCGTCTGGGATCGAGCCGATGCGCCGCCGATCCACCGCCGTAAGAGAGTAGCCGCCTGGTACTCGTATGCGCAATCTCAAAGTTGGGACATACCGTCCATCCTGATCGTGTGCCCAAGCCCACGAGAGGCAGAGGAGTGGGCTCAAGCGGTGACGAACAGCGCGGACCGGCGTGGTTGTCCGCTCTTGAGCGTATTCCTATCGACTACTCGGGCCGCTCTGGCCGATCCAATGGGCGCGAACTGGGTTCGCGTCGATGACCCGGCCGAGGCCGTGCTCTGCGATCGACTGCGATGGGTTCCGGAGGAAACTGACCTGACACCCCAGGAGTTCAACCTCGGTGCAGGTTTTAGCCAGCTTGCAACGGCAGCTATGCCCCTCCGCAACTGGGCGGCAGCGGTTGGGAATGATCCTAATGGAGTCTCGCGGGCGGAGCGAATCGCCGCTCTTTCCCTGACAACTGATCCTCTCCACAAAACGATGCTTGAGTGGGTTGGTCATCATGCATTGCTCTCGTCGAGCGATCTATCGACGCTGATGGGTGTCCGCGAGCCTTTGGCCGAGAAGCTGCTCGGCGGATTGGTGAAGTTTGAACTCGCGCAATCGATCCCGACCCCCGAGTCTGCAGGAGCACTACTCGCTCGGTACGTCCTGACGGTCGGTGGCCTCCGCTTGCTTGCCGCGAGGGACGGGGTACCAACTCGTCGCTACGTGCGGTACGGCGTGCTCGCAGCGCCAGGCGGAGGTAAGAAGAGCCATCGATTAGAAACGCTTGTCAGGCAGTTCGAACACACCGTAGGAACCAACAGTTTCTTCGTTCGTCTTAAGCGCGATGTAGATGCGATCGGTGGCAGACTTCTGCGCTGGCTCAACGCCTCGGAGGCAACCCGACCGTTCATTTGGTACGGAAAAGGACACTGGCTGAGGCCCGACGGTTTCGCTGAGATTGAGCTCGACGGCAAAGTGCATCGCATCTTCCTAGAGTGGGACCGAGGCACCATCCGCTGTGTCGAGCACCTGACGCAGAAGTTTCAGAGATACTCCGAATACTTCGCGCTACAGCCCGAGACAGCGGGTAGGGCCGATCTCCTCATCGTGACCGTCACTCCACGACGCGAGTCCGTCCTTTGGAATGAGGTGAACGGTGTCTTCGGCGGTCGCTCCCCGTCTTGTGTCCTCACGACAATCGATTCGCTGGTAGACCGGCTTGGGCCGCTGGCCACTATCTGGCGATCGTCCGATTCGACGCGCAGGGTCAGCTGGCACGACCACGGAGGGGCTTAGCTGTGAGCCTTTCGGTGATGTCGACACGACCGGCATTGCTTGTGCAATCGGGATCTGCGTGGGCAAGCCGATGACAGACGAGATTCTTCTCAGCGTGAGGGAGGCGGCACGGCGCCTAGGGATTGGCAGAAGTCTGCTATACCGCCTCATTCTTGAGGGCCACATTCAGTCATTGAAGATCGGGCGGTCTCGCCGCGTTCCGGTATGGGCGCTCGATGAGTTCGTGAAGACGAAGGTGAGTGAAACAAAGGCCTTCGATTCTCCGCTCGGGGCCTCTACACTGGGGAGGTGATGCCCTAGTGGCACCGTCACACGCGCTGAGAGGAGATCCCGATGACGAAGAGACGCGGACATGGCGAAGGCTCCATCTACCAGCGGGCCGACGGCCGCTGGTGCGCCCGAATCGATCTTGGCTATCAAGGTGGTAGTCGCCGGAGTAAGGACTTTTACGGCTCCACTCGCCACGAGGTTCAATCGCAGCTCGCAACTGCTCGGCGTGCCGCGCAAGATGGGCTACCGATGACATCTGAACGCCAAACGCTGGGCGTCTTCGCCAGGCGTTGGCTTGAGGAAGTGGCGCGTCCAAGCGTCCGCCCCAAGACTTTACAGTTCTACGCGGGCATGCTCCGGCTCCACATCATTCCAAGCCTGGACAGACGACCGCTGGCCAAGGTATCGCCCCAGGGTTTGCAAGCCCTTTACGGACAGAAGCTCAAGGAAGGTCTGTCGCCACGGACGGTCGGCCACATCCACAGAGTGCTCCACAAGGTCTTTCAAGACGCGCTGAATTGGGGGTTACTCGGACGCAACCCGTGCGCTGCAGTGCGACCGCCTAAGGTTCAGGTGCAGGAGATACGCACCCTCTCGCCAGATGACGCCCGACATTTCCTCGCCGTGGCGGACGATCACCCACACCATGCTCTATACGTCCTTGCGATTACGGCAGGGCTTCGCCAGGGTGAACTCCTGGGTCTGAAGTGGCCGGATGTCGATCTGGACGCCGGACGTCTGAGGGTGCAGCGGACCATTCAACGCATCAAGGGCGGTGGCTTCATCGAGGGCGAACCCAAGAGCGCCAGCAGTCGGAGAAGCATCACTCTCACAAAGATGGCTGTCACTGCGCTTAAGCGGCACCGGGCAATGCAACTTGAGGCGCGCATGAAGGCCCTCGTTTGGGAAGAAAATAGTCTGCTGTTCCCCAACGAGATAGGAAGGCCAATCGAAGCGACGAACCTCCTGCGCCGATCATTCTTCCCGTTGCTCGAACGGGCAGGGCTACAGCGCCTCCGCTTCCACGACCTACGGCACACCGCGGCCACCCTTCTGCTTGCTGAAGGAATCCATCCAAAGGTGGTGCAGGAAATGCTCGGCCATAGCGCCGTCAGCTTGACGCTGGACACATACTCCCACGTTGTTCCCGACCTTCAGCGCGAGGCGGCGGAGAAGATGCAAGCGTTGTTGGAGCCGCCGAGAGCGGATGCCATTTGACCACGATCTGTCCCGGTAGGGCACGAATTCGGTAAAACAGGCGATCAGATTGCGGACTCCAAGGATGGATCGAGGGCCTGCAGCGGGCTTTAGTCTCGAGTTTGCATGCTTGCAGCTATTCCACTTTTTTGGTGTCGCCCAGCACTACGAGTAGCGCGAGAGCGGTCACGATGGCGAAGACAACGGCACCGTGCTTGAATGAGCGTGGATGCGAGTGAGATCCCGAGGGTGCGAATCATCGCTTCCTCCCGTTGTAAGTTCTACCGGCCGGCTGTGCGCCGATCGCGACCGATCATGTCGCCCGCCGTCTCCCGGTCCAGGGACATCGCCAGCCGGGCGAACTTCGCCGCGGCCCACGCCCGCAGGCCAGGCACCGCGCGTCCATGCGAAAGTCGTCGAACCTCCCGAGCGCGTTCTTCCCGGACGGTCCGGACTGCCAGGTGGGAGCTGTTGAAGTCGATCATCGCGGCTCTCCCTCTCGCTACAATTAAGGCCTCTTGCGTATAAGATAGTCCTTACTACGCTAGATTCGGCGCCTGTGGCGGCGGGTGTCGCCAACAAAGAGCGCGTCGGAGTCGAGTTGCTTCAACCCTTTTGTCGATCGCGGGCGACGAGTGAGAAGGCTCTTGTGACGGCGGACGTCTCGGCGCAACATAGACGAGATCAGAAGCCCTTCGCTCCGTAACCGATCGCGCGGATGCTATGCGATCCTCGTGAATCCACCGTCGACGACGATTACCTGGCCCGTAATGAAGGAAGCAGCGTCCGAGAGAAGAAAGCTGGCAGCCCCGGCTACGTCTTCTAGGGCACCGATCCGGCCCACCGGAATCGACAGGGCACGTCTGCTAGCGACCTCCGGCCTCTTGAGGTGGGGAGCCATGTCCGTGGGGAAAGCCCCAGGGGCGAGAGCGTTAACGGTGATGCCGTAAGGCGCAAGTTCTCCAGCCGTTCCGAAGGTCAGCCCGACGACTCCAGCCTTGGCTGCGTGGTACTCGACGCCGGCGAAGGGCATCGCCACTATCGCGCCAATGACAGAGGACAGATTAAGGATGCTGCCTTTGGCTCCGCGCTCTATCAAATGCTTAGCCACGTGCTTTGAGCATAGAAACGGCCCGCGCAGATCTACTGCCATGATGTCGTCCCAACGAGCGACAGGCGTCTCCCAAAACGACTGGTGCTGACGAGGCGGCCAAATGATTCCAGCATTGTTAACCAGAAGGTCGATTCGGCCGAACTTACCGATCGCCGCGCCGACCATGCGGACCATCTGGTCTTCGTCGCGCACATCCGCCTGAACACTTAGCGCTTCGCCGCCAAACGCGCCAATCTGGCTGACCACTTCAGCGGCCGCCGCTTCACTCTGTAGATAGTTCACGACAACCGCCGCTCCCTCTTCGGCAAGCCGAACAGCAATCGCTCGCCCTAACCCCCGACTGGCGCCGGTCACCAACGCCACCTTCCCTTGGTGAGTCATGGAACGCCTTGGAGCGTCTATCTCCGGACTCGCGGTTCGAGCCGATAGCTGACTTCATCAGGCGTTGTCATAGTCGGTATTCCGTCCCCAGGGCTCCCTCGTCCTTCATGCGATCGTACTCATCGCTGCTTACACCCAGCAACTCCAAGTAGACATACTCGTTGTCTTCTCCCAACCGAACCGGTCCTCGATCGAACTGCACTGGGAACTGTTCCGACTTCCAAGCCGCGCCTGGATACAGGTGCTCGCCGCAGTCCTCATTCGATAAGGGCACGAAGAACCCTCGGTCTTTCAACTGCTCGTCTTCAAATGCGGATGCGTGGTCTATTATCGGGCCAGCCGTCACCTCGTACGCCTGCAGCTCCCTCGACAACTCCACCGCGTCCGCGTCGCGCGTCCACTCAGCAATTTGGATATCGATGTCGTCCTGCCGGGATCGACGGCTGTTCGCATCGTTGAAATCGGGATTGTCCGCCCACTCTGGCGAGCCCATCACCCGCTTAAGGTTTGCCCATTCGGCATCGGTGGAAATCCGGATGTTGATCCACTTGTCGGTCCCATCACTTCGGCACGGATAGCATCCCTGTAGAGCTAATTCGTCACGGTTGCCGAGAGGCTCTCGCTCCCGGTGGTTCTCGGTCCAGTCCAGGATGGCCTCTGCCATAAGGGCCAGTGCATTCTCCGCCTGCGACACTTCGATCAGGCAGCCCCGGCCTGTCTTCCTGCGCTGCATGAGGGCTAGCAAAACCGCCTGCGCGGCCGACGTGCCGCCCAGGAAGTCGCTCGAGAAAGTGGTGTTGTTCATGGAGGGGTCGAGGTCTGGATAGCGCCGAAGGGCAGTTTGACCGAGGAACGCCTCGAGGTGTGTGCCCAGCGCTCGATAGCCTTGGTACGGGCCGCTGTTGCCGAAGGCTGGCATCCGCGCAAAGATCAGCCGTTCGTTGATTGCTGACAGGCGCTCCCACGTGATGCCGAGCTTTTCAAGAGTCTCCATGGGATTGTTCTCGACCAGGACGTCGCTGATGGCGGCTAATTTAAGGAGGAGTTCGAGCCCCCGTGGGCTTCTGATGTCGATCGTGACGCTCTTCTTGCTCCGGGCGTGGACGTTGAAGAATGGGCAACGGTTCCAGGGTCGCTCCCCTGGTTCGCGGCCCGGATAGCCTCCCACCTCCGCTATCTGCGCGCCGATGAACTCGCGGCTGGGTCTGGCCTGCATTCCCCTGCTCATGCTGGGGAAGATGTTGACGTTCTCGATGCGGATGACCTCCGCTCCGAGGTCTGCGAGCAGCATCGTCGCGTACGGGCCAGCCCACGCCACGGTCATGTCCAAGACGCGTATTCCTGATAGCGGATGTGCCCTCTCTATGGTAGTCACAAAATGACTCCGGCGTTCCGAAGGATGTCGGCGTCGCGGGTGGGAATTGCCAGTTCCTTCAGCACCTCATCTGTATGTTCGCCCAGTCGCGGCGCGGGATGCAGGAGCGACCAACCGCCTTCGGTGAAGAGGTATGGCCTACCGGGCATTTTAAGCCGACCACCGGCGTCTTCGACTTCGACGAATGCACCTCGCTCCCTGAAATGGTCATCGTCGGTGACGTCCTGAATGCTGTTCAGTGGCCCCACGAATACATGCGCCGCCTGCGCTGCTTCCCAGATCTCACGTCGCGTGCGACTCAATGCCCAGGTGAGGAATATCTCGTCGAACTCTTCCTTTAGTGCAGGGTTCGCGTTCGCTCCCGGCTCAGTCCATCTCGGATCTAGCAATTCGGCGGGATTGCCCATCATCTCAACAGCGCGCGACCAAAAGGGTGGGCCCGCCGAGATCTCGAAGTACCCGTCCTGGCACGGGTAAACGCCGGCGGGGAAGCCACCGGCCGACCAGCCGATCCTTCGCGGGGTGATCTCGCCGGTGTACTGAAAGCCAAGGAGGGCAGACGAACGACGGTCGATCCCGGACATCTGCACTTCGTAGCACGATATGTCCAGGGAGTCGCCCCCCAAACCTGTCGTGCGGGCAACGAGCGCACCCAGTATCGCAACCGCGGCGACCGCTCCGGACTCGATCTCAGCGACTGACCCGGCCATTTTCAAGGGCTCTCGCTCCGGTATGCCTGTGCTGTACATCTCGCCTCCCATCCCATACAGCGTGAGCTCGCAGGAGCGCCACTCGCTGTACGGCCCAGTCCTGCCGAAAGGCGTGATAGATGCGTAGATAATGTCCGGATTTAAGTCTTTGAGCGCCTCGTAAGTGATCCCGAGTTGCCCCGCTACCCTCGATGTGAACGTATCGACCACTATGTCAGCACTCTCCACCAGTCGCGAGACGATAGCGAAGCCCGAGGGGGCGGCGACATCAAGAGCGATGCTCTTCTTATTTGTACTGAGGTACGAGAAGAATGCGCTCCGCAGGCTAGCGTCGCCGCCGTCGTGGCGGTAGGGCGGAAGGCGCCTGACGGGATCGCCACCCAACGGCGATTCGATCTTGACTACCTCGGCACCGAAGTCGGCAAGCTGCTTGGTAGCGAAAGCTCCCGGCACCGTCCCTGTCAGATCGACTACTTTGGTTCCTTCCAGCATCTACGAACTAGTTCCCCTCAAACTCCGGCTTGGTCTTCTCAATAAACCCGCGAGCCGCCCGCTTGTGGTCCTGGCTTACAAAGGTGATCATCTCCAGCGCCAGCGCGGTATCGAAACTCGTTTCCACCGCCTGCCTTACAAGCTTGTTCAGTGAGTGCTTCGTCCACTGGATCGCAAGGGGTGGGCTGGAGGCAAGTTGCTGGGCGATCTTGAAGGCAGCCGGCAAGACTTCTTCAGCCGGCAGAGCGTCGTTGATCAGCCCCATCGCTAGCGCCTCCCGGCCCGTGTACAGCTTTCCGAGAAGGAGCGCCTCCTTGGCGCGGGCCATGCCCACGATCAGCGGCCACATGGGTACGCCTCCGTCGCCGGCAACCAGCCCGACGCGCACATGTGGATCGCCAATATGCGCATCCTCGGCCATCACAACATAGTCGGACAGAAGAGCAAGGGAGGCACCCAGGCCAACGCAGTCCCCGTTCACGGCGGCGACAACGGGCGGCCGGACGGCCAGTAGCGAGTAGATCATCTTGCGTGCGCCGGGCATGAGGGTCGCCGCAGGATTGTCTCCATATTCGCCACTGACCATAGCCCTTAGGTCTCCGCCCGCCGAGAACGCCCGCCCAGCGCCAGTCAGTACGATGCAGCGCAGATCGTCCATGTGTCCGATGTCATCCCATATCGTCTCGAGTTCGGCGTGTAGTTCCGAGTTGACTGCGTTCAGATGCTCTGGGCGGTTGAGACGTATGGTGGCGACATAGCCGTCTATTTCGATCTGCAGGTGTCGATACTCGTCTAGCTGCACGTGGGGCTCCTTTCAGATCCTGAGACGTTTGCTTTGAAGCCAAAGTAGGCCTCGGTCGTGGCGCGGTCCGCCATTAGGTCAGTTGAAGATCCGTTCCAGACAACGCGGCCGGCGTCGAGGATATAGGCCCGGTGTGAGATGGCAGCCGAGGCTACTAGGCTCTGTTCGATGAACAATATCGCCAGGCCTCCTTGGTTCAATTGCGTAAGAGCGACCGACACCTCGTCTCGAACACGTGGAGAGAGGCCAAGAAATGGTTCGTCCAGCATGAGCAGGATGGGGTTGGACATTAGCCCCCGGCCTATCGAAACCATCTGCTGTTCCCCGCCGCTAAGCGAATAAGACAACTGGCTTTGACGCTCGTAGAGCTTTGGGAATAAGGAGTAGACCAAGTCCAAGCGCTCCTTCTCCAGCTTTCGGGCCCTTTTTGGGGTGGCCGCAACCAGCAGGTTCTCCTTGACGGTCAGGTAGGGAAAGAGCCTGCGCCGCTCCGGTACTAGGACGAGCCCGCGGTCGACTATCTGATCTGTTTGTAGGTCGTTGATCCGTTTGCCGCTGAGGGTGATCTCGCCCGTTCGTGCACGTATCAGTCCGCAAACCGCCTTCAAGCACGTGCTCTTACCCGATCCGTTGACTCCGAGTAGGCAGACCATTTCCCCGTCATCAACGAAGAACGACACGTTCCACAGGGCCTGAAGCGAGCCATAGAAGACATCCACGTTAGTGGCGGAAACAATCGGTTCGCTTCGCATTTTTCAGTGCCGATTCGGAGCGGGCTTGACGAGCTCACCTGCACCACCTAGATAGGCCTCGATGACTTCGCGGTTCTGAAGGACTTCTTGTGGTGTTCCCTCCTGGATCACCCGGCCGGAGTCGAGAGCAATGACCCGGTCAGCGACAGCCTCCACTACAGACAATTTGTGTTCCACGAGGACGATGCCACAGCCGGTGTGGCGCAGGTACCGCAGAAGATCAATCAGCGGTCCTTGGCTGCGCTCGTCGAGACCGCCGAACGGTTCGTCCACCAGCAATATCCCGGCGTCAGTAGCAAGCACCCTGGCGATCTCGAGACGCTTCCGCTGTCCCGTGCTGAGATACGACCCAAGGGCCTCAGGGCCGGGTTGGGGCACCAAACCCACCAGGCGCAGGCACTCCATAGCTTTGGCGGTCGCCTCTGTGGTGTTTGCGGAACGGAGGCCGGCGGCCACCAGGACGTTCTCAAGGATGGTCAAGTTCTCGAAAGGGCGCGTCTTCTGGAAGGTTCTCCCTATACCCATCCGGTTTACCTTGTGTGGTGGCTGGCCGGAGATCTTCTTCCCCTTGAAAGTCACGACGCCGGCATCGGGCTTCAGAAATCCGGAGCAGATCTCGAGGATCGTGGACTTACCGGCCCCGTTTGGGCCAATTAGCACCACAATCTCTCCCTTGTACAATTTAAACGAGACGTCATCCACAGCCAGCAGTCCACCGAATCGCTTCGTCAGTCCAGTGACGACCAGTTCCGGAGTGTCGTCTTTGGTCCGACCAAAACCGATCCCAGCACTTTCGGCGACTATTGGAGATCTGTACTGAGCGGCGCTAACTGTCGCCGTGTGTTTTCGGCCGCGGCCCGGGAGAGAGCCGATGAAGCCACCGACTCCTTCGACCATGCCCACAATTCCGCGTGGGAACATAATGCCAACCCCTATCAGCAACAGACCATAGACCATCATCGAAACTGCAGCCGCCTTTTGAGAGGAGACCGGTACCTTGTCGATCAGTTCACGGACGCCCGTTAGAAAGAATGCTCCAATGAGCGGACCTGCAACTGTTCCCAATCCACCGATCATCGTCGAGATGATTACGAGGAAGAACCGCCCTGTGTCGAACGTTGTCTCGGTATGAGCGAGGAGAGTCTGAAACGTGTACACCGTGCCAGCCAGTCCTGTAAATCCCGCGCTCAACGACATGATGATGACCCTGAGACGTGCAGCTGGAACACCAAGCGACTCGGCCGCGTCCTCATCGCCCTTAACCGCGCGCAACTGCCTGCCAAGGGATGAGCGGTCGATCGCGACCGTCACCACAAGCGCCACGAGAATCATGATGTAGTACGTCCAGAAGAAGAATCGGCGGTCGAACATCTGGAGCTGAGTGACGTCGTCCTTGAGTGGCAGGAAGATGCCTTCAGTAGCTCCGAGGAAGCTGGACGTCTTTACCATCGCCGGAAGGACCAGTGCCGCGGTGAAGGTCAGCAAGGCAAAGTAGAAGCCCCTAACCTTAAAGCGAAAAGCTGCGAGCGCCACTGCCGCTCCGGAGACCGTCGCCACCGTCGCCCCTGCGACCATTCCCAGCCAAGGGTTTACGTCGTACTGGTGAAGCAAGACCGCCGCCGTGTAACCACCGATTCCAAAGAAGGCGGCGTGGCCGAGGGAGAGCAGACCCGCGAAGCCGCCCGCCCAGTTCCAGACAATGTTGAGGTAGGCCGCCATCAGCGTGGCGGAGATCAAGGTAACCCAGTAAGGGTCATTCACATAGGGAACGACGGGAAGGGCGACGAGCGCAAATATCGCGACCCCTATTTGCCACTTGCGGGCTAAGTAACCTGGCCACTTGGCCCGAGAGTTCGGAGCCTGCGACTTGTCGATCATCCGCTCGCGTAGCGACAGCGAATATGCATTACCAGGTCTCACGCCCGAACAGTCCCTGTGGTCTCACGATCAGCAGGAGGACGACTGCGACCAGTTCAAATACCTGCGCCCAAGCAGAAGGTAGATAAGCGGCAGTCAAGCTTTCTGTTATCCCTAGGAACAGCCCCGCGACCAGGAGACCAGGAACCGTACCCACCCCGGCGACCACCAGGACGATGAATGCCTTCAGGCTAAATGCTAGGCCGATCGGTGGCGAGACCGCTGTAAATGGGATGAGCAGGACGCCGCCAATTGCGGCCGTCGTGACACCAAGAGCGAACGCGGCCATGTTTACGCGATGCACCTTGATCCCGCACATCTGCGCAGCTTGTGGGTCCTGGGCGACGGCCCTGACCTGCCGCCCGAACGCGGTTCGGTATATGACGAAAGCGACGACAGCGATCATGAACACGGAGGCGCAACCAGCGATCAGTTGAGCGGCGGAGATCCCTACATCTGCAACGGCGACCCGGTGAGTTGACAAGTCAATGTTGACGGCCACTATGTCAGCGCCGAAGAGATACAACGCCGCATTCTCGAAGAATATTGCCAGACCCAAGCCTAATATGAACTGCGTCTCCAGGGGGCGACCGCTGGCTGGCACAAAGACCAGCCTGTAAACCGCGCCGCCCACTGCGGAGGCAATCGGTATCGCAAAGATCACCGCGAAGTAGGGACTCATTCCAAGGTCCTGGAACGTCTTGAGCGCCAGGTACATCCCACCCATCACGAAGGCGCCATGTGCGAAGTTGATCACCCGCATGATGCCGAAGGTGAGCGAGAAGCCAAGCGTCACTAGCGCGTATGTCAGGCCAATGAAGACACCAACAGCCAGCGCCTGCGAGATGATCTTGAGTTCAAGCATGCGTGTTGTAGGGAGACGGTTGGCTTTCTGGAGACGCTAACTCCACGCGGGGCGGGGCCATACCGCTTCGCCGCCCGCAATATCAGGCGGCCAGATGCTCTTGCCGACACCTCCCTGGTATTGGCCAACCACGTGCACGAACGCGGTGTTCACGCCAGTTGCATCGAACTTGCAACCGTTGGCCACGAGGAAATCATCTTCGCCTAGCTGCATATCGGTTTCACTGAGAGCTTGTATGAGAGCTTCTCGAGAGAGTTCCTCTACGCGCGAGAGTGCGTTTGCCACGACCGCGGCGGCCGATATGCCGAGCGGTGCAAGGATCGGAATATCGTTTCCGGTCGTCTGCTTCCACTCGTTGACGACTGCATCGGCCCCATCAACCTGCTCATCGGTAAAGAACCAGCCCGCCGTGATCATGTTTTCGGCGTCCGCTCCGAGCGTAGCTACGAAGCCAGCGTCATTGAAGCCGCCAGCGTGCGCTCCCACACCGAGTGGGTTGTAGTCCAATTGTTTCATGACCTGCACAAGCTTAATAGCATCAGCGCTGAGGACGTTGAGAATCAGCCCGTCCACGCCGGTGTCCTTTAACCGCACCATCATGGTGGTGAAGTCTTCCGTCTGGGAATCGTAGCTGATCTTCTCGGCGACGTTGAAGCCTAGCTTCGTCGCCTCTTCTTCCATCGAGTCGCCAACCGCCGGCACACCGGAGTGGTAGATGATGGCAACCTTCGTCATTGGTTCGCCAGCAGCCGTACCAATCTCGTCCATCGCTCGGACGATGAAGCGCGATCCTGTGTCGAACCCCGGGGGGATCCTAAACGTCTGCGTGAAGCCTGATGAGGTGAGCTCGTCACGAGCATCGACCGAACAGAGGAGAGGGACATTCAACCTTGCGAATACCTGGGCGACCTGCAAGACCGCGGCACTTTGCGAGACACCGCTGACGAGAAGAATGTCAGATCGGTTGCCCAACTCTTCAGCCTTCTGCGGCGCGACATCTGGAGAGCTCTCCGTATCCACCAGCACGGGATTGATGGAGATGTTCATGCCGTTCGGGTTCTTTACACCCCCTGCGGCGTTGATCCGATCGAAGGCGAATTTGAAGCCGTCCACGATGGGGTTGCCAAAGCCGGAGGCGACTCCCGTCAAGGGGTAGAGAAGGCCGATGTTCACCGTTTCCAGCCTCGGACTTGCCGTCGCCGTGGCCTGGCCAGTACTCGTGCCAGCCGGACTCGTGCCGGTCGGAGTACCCGTTTCCTCTCCATCGTCATCATCCCCACAACCAACGAGTGCGACCGCGCCGAGGCCGACCGCCAAGAGGCCGGACCGCTGGAGGAAACGACGCCGGGAAATTTCGCCTGGCACCTTATTCTCTTCTTTCACTAGACCCCTCCTTTCGAATCAACCGACCCATCGGTTGGGCCAACTCTACTCGCGACGATTTCGTTTGTCAATCAGTCTTGAAAATTTGCTCAGCCGTTAAACACCGTCATGAAAAACTGTCCACCACCCGGGCGTCCCGCTGTTGCTACTGTGGCCGGAAGACGGGGAGCTTAAACTCGCCCTGCTCCCGGAAATGGACGACGACTCTAGCCCCAATCTTCAGCTTCTCTGGATCACAGTCGGTTATGTGGGTGATCATGCGGATACCCTCTTCCAAGTCAACAAGGGCCACGATGTAGGGAATCATTCCTTGAAAGGCAGGGGCCGCCGCCCGCCTCACGACTGAGAACGAATAGACAGTGCCTACTCCGGACGCTTCTTTCCACTTCAAGTCATATCCGTAGCAGTATCTACATCGGGCCCTGGGATACCACTGTGGACGTTCGCATGAGGCACACTCCTGAACCAGCAACTGCTCTCTGTTGCAAGCTTCCCAGAAGGGTTCCGAATCAGGGGTAACGAGGGGGACGGGCCGGTTCTCCATAGTTACTCACTCCTCAGGATCGTTGTAGGGAATCGCGAGATGTGGGACCCATATCCCTGTACCAGTGCGATATGGGCGTCAGACACCTGGTTGTGCGCCTCGCCCCGCAGTTGCCTCACGGCCTCGGTGAACATGAACATTCCGCCGTTATAACCGGAATGGCAGTACCCTTGCAAACCACCGTGGGTGTTCATAGGGATCGTCCCGTCCAGTGCGATGTTGCCGCTGGCGATGAAGTCTGCTCCTCGGCCATCCTCCGCGTAACCGAGTCCCTCTATGAGGAGGCTGGGCAGCACAGGGAACGCATCGTACGCGAACAGGACATCCACGTCCCTTAGAGACAGGCCTGCATCGGCGAGCGCCCGCCGCGAGGAGACGCGCGCCGATGAACGAGGGGTGTAAAGGTCCACGGCTTGGCTCATGTGCTCGTGGACCTTCCCACTTCCTGATCCGTAGGCTATCGACGCGGCATCGACTAGAACGGGTGCCTTCTTAAACTTGGTGCGCGCTTCCGCGGAGGCCAGGATAAGTGCGCAGGCGCCGTCCGAGATCAGGGCGCACTCCAATCGATGAATCGGGTCAGCGATCATCGGCGATTCCATGACGTCAGCGACACTCACGGGGCGACCAAAGAGATGCGCCCCCGGGGTCGTGGCGGCATACGCGCGCAGCGCCACGGCGACACCCGCCATGGTCTCCGGTGTGACACCGTAGTCAACCATGTACTTCCTCGCCATCAGCGCGAAGAAGGCAACCGGCGAGAGGCCATAGGGGTTCTCGAATTCCTTTCCCATAACGTCGGCCATCTGGTTCTGAGCACCTTGTGAGCTCGCGCCCGATGCAGATCGGAGGACGTCGCCCCCGCATACGACGACCACGGAGGCATATCCAGAGATGATGCTCATCACTGCATGGTGGATGGATTGACCGCTCGCCGACCCCCCCAGTGGGTCCGTCTGAACGAAGCGTAGCTTGTCTGCCGACATACCGATGTACTCTGCGACGGATTGCGCATAGCGCAGCCTCGGATCGCTGAGCGAATTCGGGTTGACGATCCCGTCAACCTCGTCTAGCGAAATGCCAGCCTCGTTGAGCGCGTTGTCGATCGCTTCCGCCTGGATCATGAATGCGCTCTTACCGTGTGCCCTTCCGACCCCGGCCTCGCCGATGCCGAAGATTCCGACACGCCCTTTCCAGTCCATTAGACATCCTCCTTCAGTAGCGGAAGGTCGAAGAAACTGGCCGCGTTGCGCCACGCGATCATTTCTCTGGCGTCATCGTCTAGAGGCAATTTCCAGAACCGATCGATATCCTTGGGCGTATTCCCTCCGGGGTAATCCGACCCAAACATGATGCGATCAGGCCCAACCTCTCCGACGAACGAGACGAACTCGTCTGCGTCCATTCCCAGGTACCACAGGGAGTTATCAAGCATCACCTTCGGGTTCTCCCGAAGCAGCCTGAGGACGTCGTCGCGGTACCAAGCAGCCCCAGCCAGGTGGGCCAGGACCAGCTTCAGATCCGGGAATTCGCGAACAACCCCAAACCATTCGGCGGGAGCGGCAGGCTCGTTCTCAAACAGAGAGTTCGGTGGCATGTGCCGGTACATCTCCTCCTGGTGCGGTCCTCCATGCGCCAGTACAGGAATACCGAGCTCCACCGCCTTTTCCCAGACTCGCATGCACTGGGAATCGGTGGGTGGTGTTTGGACAACTGCCCCCTGGAACTTCAGGCCGATGAAGTTCAGCTCTTTGACACAACGGGTGAGTTCGGCAGGAGAGGAGTCATCGGGGCGAGTTAGAATTGCCATCCCGAACAGCCGGCCGGGGATCTCGTTGACTAGCTCCGCCACGTAATTATTGGCACGCTCGACCAGCCGTTGCACATCTACGTGTTCATTGATGAGCGCGTAGTCGATAAGCCCCTCGCGCATTAACTGAAGGTAACCCCCAGCATCGGTCGTCTCCCCGGATTCCACGCCCATCCTCTCGATGTGCTCGCTAATCCGCACCGCGATGTGGGGCGGGTAAACGTGGACATGGACATCAACGAGCACGCGCTTCTCCTAACCTACCGACCAGTCGTTAGGGCATATATCAACACTGTCGTGAAATGATGTCAAGTGCGCAGGGAACGCCTAGCCTCAGTTGTCGCGACGGCAAATGAGATTAGGTGGCGAGGCCGGACAGGAGGAATTCTGTAAATCTGTCCGCGATTTCGATCGGCGATTTGGGTCCGTCCGCGTGATACCAGATCACCATCCAGCCACATATGCCAAGCACCGCTTTAGCCATCAGGCTAACGTCGCAGTCCTTGAACTCGCCTGTTTCGATCCCCGCACGAATGATCGATTTAACCTGGCCTTCGAAAGTATCGCGGGCCGCGATATATTCAGTCTGCAACTCTGGGGAGAGCACTCTTCCGTCGGTCATAACGGTCGTCTGGACGTAGGCTTCGTCACCAGTTACGGCAACTATCTGAGCGCGGATAGCGCAGCGCAGTTTGTCAGTCGGCGAGAGTGACGGGTCATCAAGTATTTCACGCAACTGGCTGATGATCGAGTGCATACCCGTCATCAGGATCTCGTAGATCAGCTGTTCCTTGCTTGTCACGTGATGGTAGAGGGACGCCTTCTTCAGACCAACGGCATCAGCCAGCTCGTTCATGGATGTGCCGTGGTAGCCGTACGCTCGGAAGAAGCGTGCGGCTGCCTTTAGCACCTGCTCTTTTTGGACCGTTGTTCCCCGTGGACGGGCCATATTTAGGTAAGGTTCCTCACTACCGGTTGAGTTTCCATGATTGGCTGCCGAATCTGGCTACGTCGATGTAGTCTAACCTGATTCAATCGAGGTTGAGCGCGCCGAGGCTAAGCTACGCTCGACAGACTACAATACTCCTTCCTCATAGAGCGCTGCGATCTCGCCAACATCGAGACCGCACAACTCCGTTAGCACCTCAACAGTGTGCTCGCCCCATTCCGGCGCAGCGCCGGCTATTGGTGACGCTGTGCCATTGTGTTTGAGGGGAAACGCGGCGGCTCTGACCGTTCCATATTTGGGATGTTCGTACTGCTGTATGTAGCCATTAGCCAACGACTGCTCGCTACTGACGGCCTCTGTCAGAGTGTTTACTTGACTCACAAAGATGCCCCTCTCTGCGAGCGTCAGGAGCCACTCCGACGCGTCTCGGGTCGCAAAAGCCGCGTCAAGAATCTCGATGAGCGCCACGTTATTTGCCAGGATCGCACTGAACGAGTTGAAGTGACTGTCATCGATCAACTCAGGCCGTCCAATTGCGTCGTACAGGTCGGCTATCTTGCGCTCCGGTTGCCACTCTCCAAGGATGATCCAACGTCCATCACGACAGCCGTAGAAGTTGAAGAAAGGGTTTTGCTCTCGATCACGCGGCCGTGCGCGCATGTCCTCGCCAATGGTGGCAGCAGCCATGACCGCCAGGCTTTCGAGCCATATCAGGGAACCGGCCTGCGAGGTCTCAAGATTGGAACCCTCGCCGGTCCGCTCCCGATGGAAGAGTCCACCAAGGACAGCCGCAACGCCCGTGAGCGCGGCGGCTGCATCACCCAGACCTCCAACCGGGTATGCCGGATCACTTCCCTCTGGTGACGCCAAGTACATCAAACCTGAGAACGCAACACCAACTGCATCAATACCGGGTGCGTCCTTGAGTGGCCCCTCGCTGCCGAAAGCAGCGATGTCCAGGTAGACGATGTCGGGGCGCTGCTCTCTGATACTTTCATAGTCGAACCGCAGCTCATGAGCCACTCGGCTCGACCAGTTCTGCATGAATACGTCCGACTGCCGCGTCAGCTGATAGAGGATGTTCTTACCTTTCTCCGATTTCAGATTGAGAGTGATCCCACGTTTTCCTCTGTTGTATGGTTCGAAGCCAAGGTGCAGCTCTCCTGCCTCCGTGCGAAGACGAAGTGGCACACCCCACAACTTCTCGTTGCCTCTCAGGGGGTCCGTGCTATTTGAGGGCTCGACGCGAATCACTTCGGCGCCCAGATCCGCTAACGCCGTAGCCACGAGCGGACCCTGTCCCATCAGCCCGCAGTCGATCACTCGCACATCGCTCAGAAGTCCCATTACGTCCTCCGACAATAGCTCGTTCGGCTGGGTGCAGCGTATACCCTACCGACCGGTCGGTGTCAAACAATGCTTGCCTTCAATTTCAGGTGGCTGTCCACCCCGTGCTCAGCGCCTAGTTCGTCGTCTGCGAAGCGCTCACAGTTCACAGTCTCCAACCTAAGTGCGGATCCACGCCGCCTTAGGCTTACCCGCTGCTGATGAATGAATCAAGAGCCCGCAGCCTTGGTCCGCGATTAGGTCTGCGGAGGCGCGCCGGAGTCGAGGGTTTCCAAGGCCGCGTCAACACTATCGAGCCGGCCAACGCGAGTCGCCTCAGCCGGTGTGATTCCCCCGAGGTAGCCGCTCTCCTCGTGGAACCACCGGCGAACAGCTGCGCGGGTCCGGAGAATCCCTCGAACTCGCTCCTGCAAACTTAGCAATTCGGTCAGCCGCTGACGCGCTAGTCGCTGCGGATAAGCAGTGCCAGCCCGCCAACGCTGGAGTGTTCGCCGGTTGCTATTCAACGCCTGCGCCAACTCCTCTTCGCTGATGCCTAGAGACTTCTCTAGCACGTCGAGTGCCTCGCTCGGCGTCGTGGTAAGGGCAGTTAAGAGAGGGTCGCTCATCGGTCGGATGGTTGGAGGCTCCGCCACTTCTTGTCAGTCAAAGCCGGAGCCCCAGGTAGTTCGAACATAAGCATAGCCCTTCTTGGCGCTTCCCTGTTACTGTAACATAACACTGCAAACTTCGGCTGCCTAACTTTGGCAGACATTTGACTGACAATTTGACTGACTAACCGGCGGTCACCGATAGTCTATGATGGACGCCCGTGGACAGCTCAAATACGGTAGGGACGTTCACGAACGTCTGTGAACGGTATGGTGCTGTTTCGTAAACAGCAGGTCGGCGGTTCGAATCCGCCCGTTGGCTCCAGGTTTTTTGCCTTCGAACCAACACGTCCCCGGGGGGAGCCACGTCGCCGCAATCGAGGCGCGCAAGGCTGAAGGGCGCCCTAGACCGCTATCGCCCGGTCCGTGTCGATAGCCAGCGCAGCGAGGCGTTGCCGCGCCTGACGGTAGACGAACAGCGGCACGAAATCAGCCACGCGCGCGCCCCGGTAAGAGTCGAGGCACTCCTTCATCGTGTGCGCGATGACCTCTCGCGACACGGCTGCTCCGAACTCACCTGCGAGTTGCTTCTCCACGTCGCGCACCCGGTTGGTCAGCTGATCTTGTGCCATCTCGCTACCTCCCTCGCAGTCGAAGGCCCGCCTTGTTACAACCCTCAACCACATCTATAGCTGACGAGCTGCGCCATAGGCAAGAGCCGAACGGCATGCAGAGGTTGATAACCCTGCAAGCCCTCCGAAGGCGCATACTGAATGTGAACCGCCGGGTCGTATCGGTCGTGGGTCCTTCAGCATCAGTACTCATGTACACCCGAGATTTAACCCGCAGCCCGCAACCGCTCGGTTGACCTGACCCTCAGCAAAGGCCCAAACTTCCACCGTGCACCCCAACCGCCAAAACGCACCCCGGCCAACCCTCGCAGCCGCGATGATAGCAGGCGCCCTAACGGCGCTCGTGATCGTCGTCATTGCCGCGCCGGACCGGCCCGCAGACGCCGCCGACGGGGAGACTGCACAGCTTATCAGCTACTTCAACGGCTACCGCGCCCAGCAAGGCGTCGGTGCCCTTTCGACCAGCTCCACCCTGAACGCCAGCGCCCAGGCGGCGGCCCAGGAGAGTGTCGATAGCTGCTCGTTCCAGCTCCCATCAGGCACCGGCAAGAAATGGGGCGCATACGCTTATCCGACTGCAGCCATGCTGTGGCAGGCGTATCTGAACGACCCCGATCCGGTCCTCACCTGGATCGGCGACTCGAAATACCATTCCGTAGGCGTCGGCCGCGCCTACCGCGTGGGCTGCAACCTCGGCCACATCTGGATCATCATCCTCGACACCGCCGGTGGCGGCTCCACACCGGCACCAACGCCCACCAACACTCCATCACCAACGCCAACCGTGCCGCCACCAAGCCTTACGCCGACCGGGTCTCCCGGGGGCCAGACGCCAACCCCCACGAACACGACCCCCGGCGCGACCGAAACACCAACCCCGACCGCAACCGAGGAACCAACTGCAACACTGACGCCGGAGCCGTCCGAACCCGCGAACGCGCTCCGCGGCGACGTCAACTGCAACGGCACCATCGACCTCTTCGACGGCCTCGAAGTATTGAAGGCAATCGGCGGCGCCCTCGCTGACGCTCAGTGCCTCACGTTCGAGGGCCTGGACTGCCTCGGCGGCATCAACGCTGGCGACGCGCTCGCCGTCTTCCTCTACCTCGGCGGCGTCCCGATGGACCTCCCGGCCGAGTGCCCGCCGATCGGCGCCGAGATCACCCCAACGCCCGGTCCTTCCGAGAGCGCCACCCCAACTCCAACGGTTACCCCGGACGAAACGTCCTCCGCCTCGCCGTCACCCACAACCAACCCCGACGCCGCGATGGACCACTGCTGGCTCGCCCCGATCGCCTACGACATGACCTACCCCTGGCAGCTCGATGGCGACTACGAGTGCGCCCCGGTCAACGGCGCGGCTTACTCCTGCAACTTCCCTTCAGCCTCAAACGCCGTCGAGTGTACAAACGACACGGTCGCCCACTACTCGTGCTACGTCTGGAGTGATCCCCAGATCGACGTCCCCTGCGCCTCGTCGCTATCGACGGACGAGGATTACTTGTGCCACCGCGGCGAAACCGCCATCACCTGCACAGCCGACACCTCGCCCACCTACGTCTGCACGGTCGAAGGCCAGCTCGTCACCTGCTCCGGCCCAGCGTCCTTCACCTGGACGCCCACCGTTCCCTGAGGAACGTAGGGCCTCGGCGTAGCGAAGGCGAGTGATGCGCTAACGTCACGAACGCCGCACGTAGCGGCACCTTACTCCACGACAGCGGCACGCAGCCACGGGCGGGACAACCCAATGACCGATGTCGCCGCCCAAGTAGGCCAGCCCTCCACGCCACGCAACGCCGCCCCAATACTCAGCTCACACGTAGCAGATATTCCGGCGGAACGTCGTCAACCATCTGTCAGTCCAGACACAACGCTGGCGGCGGCACCGCTGCACATCGCGTCGGTGGTCAGAGCGTGCGTGGTTGCAACAACGCAGGGTCGTGTTGCTGAGTGGAGCGGCAGGCGCACTTGGGTATGGCAGCGGGACATCGCGCTGGATGTGGTTCGGATCCGGTGTAGTTGCCCGCGAGCGAGATCTTTCGCCCCCGCTGCGGGCGGGGACTCAGGAAACGGAGACGGTTGTCGCTTGGCCGTATTCTCGCATCGGACGAATCTAAACTTGCTGTAACTAATTCGCGACCCTAACATTGAAAAACATTCTGATGCCTAACGTTCTTCTATTCGGCAGCGAGATGGCCCTGGCGGGCTATGCGTCTGCTCTTGAGCAGCAGGCGCTGTTCGTGACCGCGCGGGTGCCCGGTGAGGACGGTGCGTTGCCGGAGAACGTGGACGTGGTGGTCATGCATTTGCCATCGGTTGCCGAGGACACGCGGGCGCATGAGATGCTGTCGGCGATGCAGGCAGAGGACGCTCCGGGTGTCGTTGTGATTGCGGCGGCCGATCATGTTGCGGCGTTCGACACGGTTCGCGACGCGGATGAGTTTGTGCTCGACGGCGTGACCGCGGATGAGCTGGTGACGCGCGTGCGGCGTGTGCTCTGGCGGCTGCACCGGCACGATTCGACGAACGTGCTGAAGTGCGGCGACCTGGTGATGGACATGGCTAACTACACGGTGCACATCGCCGGGCATCCGGTGGAGCTGACGTTTAAGGAGTACGAACTGTTGAGGTTCCTCGCTGTGAATCGGGACCGTGTGTTCAGCCGCGAGGCGCTGCTGAATAACGTCTGGGGCTACGACTTTTACGGCGGCGCGAGGACGGTGGACGTCCACATCCGGCGCCTGCGCTCGAAGATTGAGGACCGGCACCTGACGTTCATCGAGACGGTGCGGAACGTGGGGTATCGGTTCCGCTCGGTGCCCTAGATTTCGTAAAACAGCCGATCGGGAGAAGCAAGCGATGCATCGGTGGTGCTTGCGTTTGCGAATCGGTGCGCCGGTTGGTAGGCAGGCGGCATTGCCTACGCCGCCGAATCGTGATTGCGGAGCCTATCCGAGGCTTCCGCCATCGCGTCCTCTGTCTCTGACAGGAAGCGATGTGGGTCGAGGGGGAACAGGACGGCCTTGGACACAAACAGGGGTACCCCTTTCTCGGCTGTTCCCCAGCGGTTCAGCAGAAAAGGGTTCCGCCGTACGTGTATCCATCGATCGAGCTCAACCGCCACGCACGGGTAGTCAGCGTTTTGCCCAAGCAAGAACATCATTTGCTTCATTCCTCGGCCCCCGGCCTCCCCGGCTTTCCCCACGCGAACGCTTCGAATATGTGCCCACGGGAAGCGCGTGGTGCCCTGGTGCGTCTTGACTTGGATTCCGTCGTCCGTGATCTCGATGGTGCCGCGAAGTTGCCGTGCCCATATCCAAGGAATGACAGTACCTTGAAACGCGCCGACGGCGAGAACAATAAGCGATGTTGTGAGATCGATGATGCCCGTCACGTAGCAACCGATAACGACGATCACGCCTGAAACGGACACCCGAACGATGATAGCCGGCACCAGCCGAACTTGAGGACTGGCAGGATCAATCGGGAATACGCGGGTCATACTGCCTCAGACGCGCTTAGGTTCATGTTCGTTTCGGCGGCATCGGGATGAAGGCGCTGGTCTTGCGGACGTACTCTTCGTAGTCGGGGCGGCGCTTCTTGATGGAGCGCTCGAGGAGGGCGACGCCGGAGACGCGGAGGAGGAGGAACGTCATGAGGAGCGGGCTGAAGATGGTGAGCCAGCCGTCAGTGGTGCCGGCGGCGATGACGTAGAAGCCCCATCAGAGGGTGGTGTCGCCGAAGTAGTTGGGGTGGCGCGTGTAGCGCCAGAGGCCGCGGTCCATGACCTTGCCGGCGTTGGCGGGGTCCGACTTGAAGCGGGTGAGTTGCCAGTCGCCGACGGTCTCGAAGAAGAAGCCGGTGCCCCAGATGGCGGCGCCGAGAACGTCTGTGGCGCGGAGGCCATCGGGCTGTTCGTTGTAGATTGCGGCGAGGAGCGGCGCTGAGACGACCCACATGATCAGCCCCTGCATGACAAAGACCTGGAAGAGACTGCGGATCCAGAAGGTGGCGGGTGACTGCTCGCGCCAGAGCTTGTAGCGGAAGTCTTCGCCTTCGCCGGCGTTGCGGAGGAGGATGTGCGTGCCGAGCCGCAAGCCCCAGGCGAAGACAAGCGCGGCGGTGAGTAGCTGGCGGCCTGAGTAGCCGTGTTCGGAGAGTGACAGGTAGACGCCACTGACGGCGACGAATCCGGGGCCCCAGAAGATGTCGACGATGCTGGCGTTGCGGAGGAGGAGACTGATGAGCCAGAGCACGACCATGTAGGCCATGGTTGCGCCAAGTCCCGCGGCCGCGACTTCGTAGACGCTCACGCGTTGGAGACCGAGGCGGGCATGAACGCCGGGTGTAGCTGGTGCTCCAGGACCGACGCTGCGTCGTACATTTCGCCTGTGATGGCGCGCCAGAGAGTGGCCTTGTCGCCGTCAGCGCATTCGTGGCGCTCTGCGAGGTCGCTGAGCCACGCTTCGTTGCAGTCCATCGTCTCGCCGAAGAGCACTCGCACCCGGTTGCCGGAGCGTGGGCGGACTGCTCCGACCGGCAGCACTTTGTGCATTCCGTAGTGGTAGAAGGGCAGCGCGAGGGGCTTCGACTCGGCGATCAGGACGCCGATGCCTGCTTTGAACGAGGGCGCCATGCGCGCTTCGGGGTCGCGGGTGCGGCCGCCTTCGGGAAGCAGGTGCACCCAGTCGCCTGCGCGAAGGCGGTCACGGAGGAAGTCGATACCGGGCTGATCGAGACCGGCGCCGCGCATGATCGGCACGGAACGGCCGGCGGTGAAGAGCCAGGCTTTGAAGCGGTTGCCGAAGAAGTTGATGGCGTCGGCACCGACCCAGCGGACGCGGGAGTACGGGCCGCTGAAGAGACAACTGATGAGCAGCGGGTCGTCGAAGAGCGAGACGTGGTTGCTGAAAGTGAGGAGCCCGCGCGAGCCTCGGTCTTGGGCGGTGTCGAAGCGTTCGCGGCCCTCGATCGTCAGGTGGTTCATGCGCATCATCACGACCTGCGACGTGGTGATGACGAGGCGGCCGAGGAGCGGGTGGTACCAGCGGGGTCGTGGGCGCCAGCGGTCTAATGCGGCCTGCTCGCGGCGGGTATCGCGGGAGGCGGACATTGTGCGCTTCATTCTACGGCTAGGGGAGCAGGCATGCTCTGGTGGGCTCGGCTGGGGACGATCCGCGGGCGTAACATCCACTTCATTCGTGCGTAACACATCCGTAATATCGGTGGATGGCGCCCATGATAGTTTTGCCGCAAATCCAATTCTGATTGGGGGAGATTATAAGTTATGCCACCCGAGATTAATTCAGGCGATACCGCGTGGGTCCTGGCAGCTTCTGCGTTGGTGCTCTTTATGACGCCGGGGCTGGCCTTCTTCTACGCTGGATTCGTCCGCAGCAAGAACGTCCTGGGCACGGTCATGCAGTCCTTCATCGTGATGGGGCTTGTGGGTGTGCTCTGGGTTGTCGTGGGATACAGCCTTGCCTTTGGGCCCGACCAGGGTGGCCTCATTGGAGACCTCTCGTGGTTCGGGCTGAAGGACGTGGGGCCGGAACCGTCCACCGTGTATGCGGTGACGATTCCTCACGAAGCGTTCATGATCTTCCAGTGCATGTTCGCAATCATCACGCCGGCGCTGATTACAGGCGCGTTTGCGGAGCGTGCCAAATTCAGCACGTTCCTCATCTTCATGGCAGCGTGGTCGCTCCTCGTGTACGCGCCGGTCGCCCACTGGGTCTTCTCGGCAGAAGGCTGGCTCTCGGCCTTTGACGCGTTTCCGGCCGAGGCGGGTAAGGCCGCATCCGGCTCTGGCATCAACGCGCTGGACTTCGCGGGAGGTACCGCGATCCACGTGAACGCAGGGGCCGCGGCCCTCGCAGCCGCGATCTTTTACGGCAAGCGCAAGGGCTATGGCACGGAGCCGATGGAGCCGCACAACGTGCCCTTCATCGTGCTGGGCGCCGGCATCCTCTGGTTCGGCTGGTTCGGCTTCAACGCCGGAAGCGCCGGTGCCGCCAACGGTGTGGCTGCCAACGCCTTTGTAGTCACCAACACTGCGGCAGCCGCCGCGGCATTAAGTTGGATGTTTGCGAGCTGGGCTCTAACCGGCAAAGGCAGTGTCATCGGCGCGGCGGCGGGAGCGGTCGCCGGGCTTGTCGCCATCACGCCGGCATCGGGCTTTGTGCAGCCGATGGAGGCGATCGCCATCGGCGGTGTCGCCGGCACGCTGTGCTACCTGGCGGTGCGGCTGCGCGCAAAGATCGGCCTCGATGACTCGCTGGACGTCGTAGGCGTCCACGGCGTTGGCGGCCTGTGGGGCGGTATCGCAACTGGCCTCTTTGCGACTGCTGCGATCGGCGGCATCGACGGAGTGGTTGAAGGCGAGCCTGGTCAGATGGTCGACCAGCTCGTTGCAATCGGCGTCGTGGCTCTCTACTCGTTCGTGGTAACCGGCGTGATCCTGAAGGTCCTTGACCTGACGATCGGCATCCGGCTGACTGACGAGGATGAAGAGCTCGGAATGGACGTTACGCAACACGGCGAGCGCGGCTACGTGTTCGACGAGCCGGTGGGCGTGCCGATCTACACGGCCCCATCGGCACCGGCGCCAATGCCGCGGACCGAGCCAGCCGGCGGAGCCTCCTAGAGGCAACGATCGAGGAACAAGGTAAGGAGTGAGATGTACAAGCTCGAAGCGATAATCCGTCCGGAGAAGCTGGACGACGTCAAGGCCGCGCTGACCGCGGCCGGCCACAACGGCATGAACATCGTCCATGTGACGGGCCGCGGAGTGCAGCGGGGCATCGTTCACCAGGGCCGCGGCGGTGAGACCTACACGGTCGATATGCTGCCCAAGGTCAAGGTGGAGGTGGTGGTCTCGGATGCTGACTCCGAGAAGGTGGTGAAGATCATCTGCGACGCCGCCCGCACAGGGAACATCGGTGACGGCAAGATCTTCTTGATCCCGGTCACCGACTCGATCCGCGTGCGCACCGGTGAGCGGGGCGACGCGGCGGTATAAGCACCCCCAAAACGCGGGCCGGAGGCGTGTCCTCCGGCCCGCAAGCCTGTGCGTGACGCGTAACACAGGCTTAACCTTTCTCCCCGCAACGGCAAGGGGCGCAAATCTATAATTCGGGGACAGCCCAATCTCCAAGGAGGGAAAGTTGACGGAACAAGCCGCCCAAAAAGTGAGCCAGATGATCAAGGACAAGGGTATCCAGATCATCGACCTCAAGTTCACAGACATGCCGGGTCTCTGGCAGCATTTCTCGATCACGCCGCGCGAGATGGTGGAAGCAGACAACTTCCAGCAGTCCATCTGGGGCCAAGGGATCGGGTTCGATGGGTCCAGCATCCGTGGGTTCCAGGAGATCCAGGAGTCGGACATGATCCTGATCCCAGATGCCTCCACGGCGCAGGTGGACCCGTTCTGCGAGGTGCCGACGCTGTCGCTGATCTGCGACATCAAAGACCCGATCACTCAGCAGCCGTACTCACGCGACCCGCGCTACATCGCGCGGAAGGCGGAAGAATACCTGAAGTCCACCGGGATCGCGGACACATGCTTCGTGGGCCCGGAGCCGGAGTTCTTCATCTTCGACGATGTGCGTTTCGACCAGAACACAAACAGCGGGTACTACTACATTGACAGCGTGGAAGGCGCCTGGAATAGCGGCAAGGACGAGGGCCCGAACCTCGGCTACAAGCCGAAGTACAAGGAAGGCTACTTTCCGGTGTCGCCGCACGACACGCTGCAGGACATCCGCAGCGAGATGATCCTGACGATGGAAGCGGTGGGCATCAAAGTCGAGGTGCATCACCACGAGGTAGCGACCGCCGGCCAGTGCGAGATCGACATGCGGTTCGACACGCTGTTGAAGAAGGCCGACGACATGCTCTGGTACAAGTACATCGTCAAGAACGTGGCCAAGCGACACGGCAAGGTCGCGACGTTCATGCCGAAGCCCCTGTTCGCGGATAACGGCTCCGGGATGCACACGCACCAGTCGCTCTGGAAGGACGGCAAGCCGTTATTCTTCGACGACGCTGGCTATGCCAAGACGAGCGAAATGTGCCGCTGGTACATCGGCGGGCTGCTCAAGCACGGGCGCGCGCTGATGGGCCTCTGCGCGCCGACGACGAACTCGTACAAGCGCCTGGTCCCCGGTTACGAGGCGCCGGTGAACCTTGTTTACTCCGCGCGAAACCGTTCGGCTGCGGCGCGCATCCCGGTGTTTAACGAGAACCCGAAGGCAAAGCGCATCGAGTTCCGTCCGCCGGATCCGACCTGCAACCCCTACCTCGCCTTCTCGGCGATGATGATGGCCGGGCTCGACGGCATCGATAAGCAGATGGACCCGGGTAAGCCGCTGGAGAAGAACACCTACGACCTGTCGCCAGAAGAGTCGGCCAACATGACGACGGTGCCGGGCTCTCTCGAAGAGGCGCTGGCGGCGCTGGAAGAGGACCACGACTTCCTGCTGAAGGGCGGCGTGTTCACGCAGGACCTGCTGGACAAGTGGTTCGAGTACAAGCGCGAGGCTGAGATCGACCCGGTTCGGCTGCGACCGCATCCGTGGGAGTTTTATCTCTACTTCGACGCATAAAGCCCTGAGGCACAGAACTGAGTTAAGTTGAACGACCGCCAGGAATCTGTCGAATACGTGCTGCAGACGGCGCGTGAGCACGACGTCAAGTTCATTCGCCTCTGGTTTACGGACATCCTTGGCCAGCTCAAAAGCGTGGCGATTACGGTCGAGGGGCTGCCGGAGGCGCTCGAGGAGGGCGTCGGATTCGACGGATCGTCGATCGAAGGGTTTGCGCGCATCGACGAGTCGGACATGATCGCGATGCCGGACCCGTCGACGTTCGCGGTGCTGCCGTGGCGGCCGGACGAGCGGCGTGTCGCGCGCATGTTTTGCGACATCCAGACGACGGACGGTCAGCCCTTCGAGGGTGACCCGCGTTTCGTGTTGCGTCGCAACCTCAAGCGTGCTGCTGACCTTGGCTACACGTTCTATGTTGGGCCTGAGCTGGAGTACTTCTACTTCGCCAACTCGGATGCGCCGACGCCGTTGGACGTCGGGGGCTACTTCGACCTGACACCGCTCGATGCGGGGACGGACCTGCGCCGGGAGACAGTCTTCACACTGGAAGCGTTGGGGATCCCCGTCGAAACGTCGCACCATGAGGCCGCGCCGTCGCAGCACGAGATCAGCCTGCGCTATACGGACGCGCTGACGATGGCTGATAACACGATGACGTACCGCCTCGCGGTGAAGGAGGTGGCGCTGAAGAGTGGCGTCTACGCGACGTTCATGCCGAAGCCGATCGGCGACGAGAACGGCTCGGGGATGCACGTGCATCAGTCGCTGTTCGAGGGCGAGCGCAACGCCTTCTTCGACGAGGGCGACTCGTATCACCTCTCGGCGATTGCGCGCGGATTCATCGCGGGGCTGTTGCGGCACGCCAAGGAGATGACGCTGGTGACGAACCAGTGGGTGAACTCGTACAAGCGCCTGGTCCCGGGCTTCGAGGCGCCGGTGTACCTGTCGTGGGCGCGACGCAACCGCTCGGACCTGATCCGCGTGCCGGAGTACAAGAAGGGCAAGGAACACGCAACGCGGATCGAGTATCGCGCGGCGGATCCCGCCTGCAACCCGTATCTCGTGTTCGCGGCGATGCTAGCGGCCGGCCTCAAGGGCATCGAAAACGAGTACGAGTGCCCGACGCCGCTCGAGGAGAATGTCTTCGACATGAGCGAGACGGAGCGCAAGGAGCGCGGCATCGAGCAACTCCCCGGCAGCCTTCTGCAGGCGATCGACCTTGCGGAGAGCAGCGAGCTGCTGCGCGAGTGCCTGGGCGAGCACCTGTTCGAAAGTTTGCTGGTGAACAAGAAGATCGAGTGGGGGAACTACCGGCGCCACGTGACGGACTACGAGCTGAAGCGGTACCTGCCGATACTTTAGGTACCGCGGCGGGCGAACCGCGCGGAGAGTCCCGCTGCTGAGGCAGCCAGAACGAGCACAGCAGCTTCGAACACTGGCGCGGCGTCACCGTGACGGGTGGGATCGCCTCCGGTCGGCGGCAGGGCGGCTGGCACTCCAGCACCTCCGACGCCCACGAGGGTAGAGGACGGCGAAGGGACGCCTAAGACCGCTTCACCGGGAGTGGATGTAGGCGACACGGGCTCCGGAGTCGGTTCGGGTAGGTCGTCTATTCGGATCGTGATGGGCGGGGCAGATATTAGGACGTCGAACTCGTCATGTTCAAGAATTTGGACTCCGATTCTCAAGAGTACAACGGCATCGCCCGTCCGAGGACAGTATGCGCTCATGCTCAAGGAAACTGTGATCGTTTCCCCGACCCCCAGAGACAATGTGTCAGGCGACAATTCAGAGCTTAGAGGTTCGCAGGAATCGATCGACCCCAAGACTTCGACGCTGCGGAAAGTGTAGGCGTCAATCGGACTACTGGTGTCGTTGGACACGTCCACTCGCATGGTACAGAGGAACGTAGCGGACACGTACGCTGCGGCCGGACACGACGCTTCCATCAGCGTGATGTCAAAGCGGTCGCACACATCTCCGAATCCGTCGTCGTCGCTGTCCAATTGATCCGGATTAAATACAAGATGGCAGTTGTCGCAGGGGCTCGCTAGGCGGTCGTCGTCCCTATCGAATAACGACCCACCGGGAACATCGGGACACAAATCGCAAGCGTCACCGTCGATGTCTGCATCTCGATTCGACTGATCAGGGTTGTGGGCTCCCGGACAGTTGTCGATACCCGTGCAGTAGGCGGCGGTTTCGACCGGGCTACAGACACCATCGTTATCTGGATCGGCCCCAGACTCGGAGCAGTTCCCCTCGGGCAACAATGAGGAGCCCGCCAGTCGGTTCACCGTCAACTCTTCGTTTAATTTGTTGAGAAGCAGGGGGTTCCAGTAGTTGCACGTAAACGCCGCCCGGAGCGGGCGCTCGCACATGAAGGTGAACGAGCACGCCGGTACCTGCCTCGACGGACGTCTCCAGTGGGCCGCCCAGGTCCCCAGCGGCGACGTAGAACGTTCCGTCCCTGTCCGGGAGCGGCTGAAGATCCGAGAAGTCGATCACGTCACTGCCCAACCCCGAGTCGATAATCGTGTCTTCGAACGAGTAGCCGACAAGCTCGAGCTCGTCGCTATAGCGAATGATGAATTCGAATCCCTCAATCCCATCACCTGGGTCGATCTCGTCCACGATGACGTCGATGGTGAAAGTTTCGCCGACGGCGACTTCGCGGCAGGCGTCGAGAGGACCGAGGGGGCCGTTGGCGGAGTTGCCCGTCGGGTCGGTGTCGATGGCGACGAGGTCAACAACGCCGGGCGTGGAGCCGTGGCTCGCGGAGGTTTGAGACGGTTGCAGGGCGAAGAGAGCGGCTGCGAGGAGGACAGCGGTGGCGAGCGCGAACGTGCGAATCATGATTCACCCCTCTGAGGCTCCAATGCCGCGCCGATGCTGGGATACTAGTTCTCGCTTCGACGGCTGTCAACGGGACACTACGAGCCTGGGTTACGGGTGCTGGTGGGCGCGGGCGTCGGTTCGACGGGCGGCGTCCCGTCGGGAGGGACGCACGGCTCCGAAGGCAGCGGGGTGAGGTCGGAGACGCTGAGGAGGATGCCGAGCGCGTCGGCGACGGTGAGGATGCCGTCGCAGTCTGTGTCGGCGGTGGCGAGGCCGCATTTGGCGTCGGCGTAGCCGTTGAGCATCCAGAGGATGGTGGTGGCGTCGTTTGTGTTGACGAGGCCGTCGCAGTTGGCGTCGCCGCGGACTTGCGGGATCGGCGTCCCGGATGGCTCCGGCGTGGGGGAGTCAGTGGGAACCGGGGTCGAAGTTGGCTCGGGCGTCGGCTCCGGCGTTGGGGTTGCGCCCTCGAAGTTGAATGTGTCGCTGTAGTGGCTGTTCGCCTGGATCTGAGTGGTGGGGATGCTGGAGAGGGTGACGTTGGCTGTCGTCTCACCGTTGGGGCCCTGGACCCAGAAATGGACGTGCGGGCCAGTGGAGCAGGCTCCGAGAGTCGAGGGGCGGGCGAGGCGCTGGCCAGCGGCCACAACGTCGCCCGGCTGCACCACGAAACCCGTCATGTGGTAGTAGCGGGAGTACCAGCCGCCGCCGTGGTCGATGAGGACGGCCGCGGCGCCGGCCTGCACGACGGTACCGGGGGCCGATGCGAGCACGAAATAGGCTGATTCCTGGTAGACCCAGTCGGGGTCGCCTTCGCACTTGACGTTGCCGCCGAGCGGCGTGTCGGGCGGGAAGAAGTCGAGGGCGTCGTTGGTGTTGTGGAAGCCGGCTGAGCCGGTGAGCCAGGCGACGCCGTGTTGCCAGGGGAGGAGGAAGTTCGGTTGGTCGGCGGCACGGGCGGATGGTTGGAGGAGTATGAAGGTGGCGGCGAGGAGGGTCAGAAACGCGCCGGCCATGGCCGCTCTGAGTGGGCCGTGGCCGCGGGGCGGCGGCCGGTGCGTGCGGGTCCCGTTCAAAGGCGTTGCGAAACAGGATACACGAGGAAGATTAATGGGGCGGTGGTCACGTAGAGGGAGACGGTGGTGGAGACGGGGGTGTTACGGAGACTGGCGCTGGGCGACTGCTTCGTCGTCGGCATCCACCGTGACGCCGATGAAGATCGAGTCTGTGCCGTCCTCCACCATGTCGAAGACGGGTTTGGGGTAGAGGCCCATGAGGAAGACGCCGGCGGTGAGGACCGTGAGGGCGGTGTATTCGAGCCAGGGCGTGGGGAAGCGGGTCTTTTCTTCGGGCTCGCCCAGATACATCTCGCGGATGATGACGAGGTAGTAGTAGAGCGAGACGAAGCTGAAGAACGAGGCGACACCGGCGAGCCAGAGCAGGTCTTGCTCGGCGGCGGCCTGGAAGAGGATGAACTTGGTCGCGAAGCCGGCGAAGAGGGGCATACCGGAGAGCGAGAAGAGCGCGATCGTCAGGCAGAGCGCGACGTAGGGAGCGCGCTCGGCGAGGCCCTTGTATTCGTAGATTTCCTCTTTGCCGGTCCAGTTGTAGTAGAGGATGATGCAGGTGAACGCCGCCAGGTTCGTGATCCCGTAGCCGATCATGTGCAGCACCAGCGCGCTCGCCGAGTCCGGAGAAAGCGCGGCGATGCCGACGAGAAGGTAACCGACCTGGCCGATGCTTGAGTAAGCCAGCAGGCGCTTGATGTTGCGTTGCTGGATCGCCACGAGGTTGCCGAGCGCCATCGTGGCGACAGATAGAGCGGCGATGAAGTAACGCCAGTCGTCGATCAACGGCAGGAAGGCCTGGGCGAAGAGCTTGAGAAAGAACGCCGTGGCTGCCGCCTTTGAGAGCGCAGAGATGTATCCGGTGATTGGGAGTGGCGCGCCTTCGTAGGCGTCAGGCGTGTACATGTGGAAGGGAACGGCGGCGACCTTGAAGCCGAGCCCACCGATCATCAGGGCAAGGCCGAGGTAGACGCTCCACTCGATGTCGCTGATGTCGCCGCTCAGGACTTCGCTGATGCCGGCGTACTGGGTGGTGCCGGTCGCGCCGTAGATCAGGCTGATGCCGTAGAGGAAGATCGCCGAGGAGAAGGCGCCGAGGAGCATGTACTTGAGCCCGGCTTCGTTGGAGCGCAAGTCGAACTTCGCGTACGACGTAAGCACATAGAGGCTGAAGCTCAGCAATTCGAGCGAGATATAGGCGGTCAGAAGCTCGTGGGCCGCGACCATGCCGTTGGCGCCGATGATCGCCAGCAGGATCAGGGCGTAGTACTCGCCCGGGTGGAGGAGGCGGTCACGGACGTAGCGGGCGGAGGCGAGGCAGATGAATACGCCGATGCCGCAGAAGAAGACGCGGAAGATCGTCGTGTAGTCGTTGATATCGGCGAGGGTGCCGAACTGCTTGGTGTCGTCGACCCAGATCAGCGAGACAGCGCCGGCGACGGCGGCACCGGCCGCGGCGAGCCAACCGAGGCGCTCCTTGCCGAGGCCGCCCCAGAAGAGGTCTAGCAGGATGAGGCCTGCGGCCCAGAGGCCGAGGATGTACTCGGGGGCGAGGAGTTCCCAGTCGAGAGAGGCGGTATTCATCTGCGCGCCTTGACAGGGGTCATGCGCTGATTCCGGGGATTAGCTCGACGGTGGCGCTGATGCGATCGACGAAGGGGTCGGGCCAGACGCCCATGACGACGATCATCACGATGAGAAGGGCGGCGGCGAACTGTTCGCCGAGCCGCATGTCCTTGATGTCGGCCCACTTTTCGTTGAACGGGCCGAAGTAGGCGCGAGAGAGCATGCGGAGGATGTATGTGGCGGTAATGGCTGCGGCGAGGATGCCGAGGCCGCCTGCCCACCAGTAGTCGGCCTGGAAGACGCCGACGAAGATGTGGAACTCCGCCACGAAGCCGGCGAGGCCCGGGAGGCCGAGCGACGATAACCCAGCGATTGTGAAGAAGGCAGAGTGTCGCGGCATGCGTTTGGCGAGGCCGCCGAACTGGGTCATATCGCGGATGTGCGCCTGGTCGTAGACAGCGCCGACGTTCGTGAACATGAGGGCGGTCATGACGCCGTGGGCAAACATCTGGAGGACTGCGCCGTTGACGCCGATCTGGTTCATGCTGGCGAGGCCCATGAGCACGTACCCCATGTGGGACACGCTCGAGTAGCCGACCATGTACTTGAGGTCGTTCTGGGCGAGCGCGGAGACAGCGCCGTAGAGCGCGCCCGTCACGCCGAGGGTCATCAGGACGGGCGCCCAATAATGCGCGCCCTCCGGCAGCAGGGTAATGCCGACGCGGAGGATGCCGAAGGCGCCTAGCTTCATGAGGACGCCGGCGTGGAGCATCGAGACGCCGGTCGGTGCGGCGACATGGCCGTCCGGCGACCAGGTGTGCAGCGGCCACATGCCGGCGAGAACGCCGAAGCCGATCATGAAAAAGGGGAAGCACCACTTCTGGAAGTCTTCGTCCAGCTCGGCTTCGCGCATGACAGTCATGTCGAACGTACCGGCGCCGGTCTCAACGAAGAGGGCGAAGATGCCGATGAAGATGAGGACGCTGCCAGCGACGAGCATCATCGTCAGCTTCATCGCGCCGTATTCCTTGGTGCGTGTGAAGGTGCCGAACTGGCTGCTCGCGCCCCAGACGGCGATTAGCAGGTACATCGGCAGCACCGCCACCTCGTACCAGAAGAAGAAGAAGAAGAGGTCCTGGGAGATGAAGACGCCGTAGACGCCTGAGACGAGCAGGAAGAGCAGGACGAAGAAGTCTTTGGTGCGGTAGTTGATGTTCCAGGAGACGAAGACGGCGGCGAAGATGACGACGCCGTTGAGTAGCACCAGCGGCGCGCCGATGCCGTCGACGCCAAGGTAGAAGGTGATGCCGTTGTCGCGGAGGAATCCGACGTTCTCAAGCCAATCCCACTGCAGCGTGTAGCGGAGGCCGCTGCCGCCGTCGAACTCGTAGACGATGAAGACGAGTAGCGATAGCGCGAAGAGCGAGCCGCCCGCAAGAGCTGCGAGGTAACGCGAGAGCTGCGGGTACTGCGCGGGGATCAACATGAAGAGCGGGCAAACGCCCAACGGAATCGCGATCAGGAGTAGAAGTACGATGTCCATCGCTTAGATCTGAGTCACCAGCAGAGTGATCGAAAGGACGATGATGCCGAGCGAGATCGCCAGCGCGTAGTTGGGGATGCGCCCGGTCTCAAGGAACTTCATTTCGAAGCCGGCGAAGTAGGTCAGGCCGGCAGAGCCGTCGACGGCGGTGTCGTTGACGATGTTGCGGTCGAACCAGGCGACGACTGCGCCAAGGGTAAGGACAACGCGGTCGATTGCGAACTGGTAGATGCTGTCGATGTAAAAGCGGTTTTCGAGGACCGTGGCGATTGGGGAGAACGTCTCGCGAATGCGGGTTGCCGCCTCGGCCCGGCCCTGCCAGAGGAACCAGCCGATGACTGCGCCACCAGCGGCAAGTACGGTCGAGATTGCGGCGGTGTCGGCGTGGAACTTGTACTCTTCCGCTTCGTGCGAGAAGACGAACTGACCGAAGCCGCCGGCGAAGCCAAGCGCCTCGCCGACCTCGTCGAAGACAATGAAGCCGCCGATCGTCGCCAATACGCCGAGGATAAACAGAGGAACTGTGATCAAGGCGCCGCCTTCGTGCGCATGGTCGAAGGCGTGCTGGTCTCGCGCGGCAAAGAGGAAGGTGCGGATGAAGAGGCGCGACATGTAGAGGCCGGTGATGAAGAGGCTGGCGAGGATCACGAGGTAGGCGGCGATGTTCTGCTCATGGTCGGCGACGACGAGGACCTCGTCCTTCGCCCAGAAGCCAGCGAGCGGGATGAGGCCAATCATCGCGCCGGTGCCGATGGCGAACGTTGCCGCAGTGATTGGCATCTTGGCGGCGAGGCCGCCGAGTTCGTCGATCTCCTGCTTCTCGGTCGCGTGGATCACGGAGCCGGCGCCGAGGAACAGAAGCGCTTTGAAGAAACCGTGAACGAACAGGTAGAGCATCGCTGCAGTCACTGAATGCGAGCCGAGCGCGACGAACATCAGCCCGAGTGAGTTCAGCGTTGAGTAGGCGATCACGCGCTTGATGTCGGTGGCGGCGAGGCCCATAAGGGCCGAGATGACAACGGTGGTCAGGCCGGCAGCGGCGACGATGTTCAGTGCGACGGGGTCCGCTGCCTCGAAGACGGGGAGCATGCGCGCAACCATGTAGACGCCAGCGACCACCATCGTGGCCGCGTGGATGAGGGCGGAGACGGGCGTTGGGCCTTCCATGGCGTCCGGCAGCCAAACGTGTAGCGGGAACTGGCCAGACTTGCCGACGGCCCCCATGAAGAGGAAGAGGACGGCGGCCGTCAGATAGGTGTTGTCGTAGCCGCCGTTCTCGGCAAACTCGATGATCTCCTGGATGTTGAAGGTGCCGGCCTCGCGCCAGAGGAGGATGATGCCGATCAAGAAGCCGACGTCGCCGATGCGGGTCGTGATGAAGGCCTTCTTGGCAGCCTCAGCCGCAGAACGTTTCTCCCACCAGAAGCCGATCAGGAGGAACGAACAGAAGCCGACGCCCTCCCAGGCCGCGTACATAAACAGCAGGTTGTTGGCCAACACGAGCGTCAGCATCGACGCAGCGAAAAGGCACATGACGGTGAAGTACCAGCCGTAGCGGGAGTCGCCGTGCATGTAGGAGACCGAATAGATCTGCACGAGCAACGCCACGAACGAGACGACGGCGAGCATCACGATGGTGATCGGGTCGACGTAGAAGCCGAGCTCGATTTTGAAGTCGCTGAACTGGACCCATTCCCAGGCTTTGACGCCGGCGACGTATTCGGTGCCGTCCGATTTGTCGAGGAGGTCGGCCAGGACCGGGAAGAGGAGCACGAACGAAGCGCCGATCGCGAGGATGGCGACCCAGTCGCCCTTGCGGGGGAGGTATGGGCCGGCGATCAGCAGGAACACGAACGCCGCAGCCGGGATGGCGGGGATGAGCCAGGCCTGTTCCATGCCCATTGCTAGATCACCACTACCATTTCATGAGGTCCGCTTCGTCGACGTTGGAGATCTGGCGGTTGCGGAAGACACGGAGAATGATCCCCAGCGCGAGGCCGACTTCTGCGGCGGCGATGACGATTACGAAGACGGCGAAGATGACGCCGGTGAAGGCGTCAGGCGAGAGGTACACGGCGAAGGCAATGAAGTTGATCACGACGGCCTGCAGCATCAACTCAACGCTCATGAGGATCAGCACAGCGTTGCGGCGCGCGAGGACGCCGTACATGCCCAGCGAAAAGAGGATGGCCGAGAGGACGAGGAAGTTGTCGATCGGGATCATTCGCCCTCCTCGCCGCGGGCAAGGATGATGGCGCCGATGAGGGCGACCATGAGCACGAGGGAGGCGATTTCGAAGGGCACAGACCAAGTCGTGAAGAGCGCGTCGCCGATCTGGTTGATATCGACGACCGTCGCTTCTTCGGTTTCGCCGCGCCATTCTGTCTTGGTGACGGCCAGGATCGTTGTGACCATGAATGTGATGGCGGCGAGCGCGGCGAACGGACGCTGAGGACCGTCGAGGGAGCCTTCGACGTCGCGGGCGCGGGTGAGCATCATCGCGAAGAGGATGAGGATGGTGACCGCGCCGCCATAGACGAGCACCTGGACGATGGCGAGGAACTCCGAGGCGAGCAGGATGAAGACGGCGGCTACGCCGAGCAGGGCGAGGATCAGAAACAGCGCGGAGTGGACGACGTTCTTCGCGGTGACGACGCCAAGGGCGCCGATGACGGTAACGGCGGCGATAACGTAGAAGAACCCCTCTTCGTAGGTCATGCGGGCAGGTATCGTCTACGGTTCAACGGTCGTGTTACCCCTCGCCGCCTTCCCCTGGAGGTTTCGCTGCAGCCGCTGCCTCGGCGTCTTCCTCTTCCGACTTGGGGGACCAACCGGAGTGGGCGACGCCCATGGGCTCGCGGAACGGGTCCTTGAGCTGGCCGGTGTGCGACTGCTTGAGGAGCGTGTCCAGGTCCATTACGAGGTCCTGGCGGTCGTAGCGGGATAGCTCAACGCCCTCCCAGGTGTTGTTCATGACGATGGCGTCGAAGTTGCAGACCTCGACGCAGATGTCGCAGCGCATGCAGCGGGCGTAGTCGATGAAGAAGTCGTCGACGATCTTCTTGCGGCTGCTCTTGCCCGTGGCCTTCTTGGGGTTGTCCTTCATCGTCACGGTCATGCAGTCGACCGGGCAGTAGCGGGCGCAGACCTGGCAGCCCGTGCAGAAGGGCTCGTCCTTGTCGAAGTCCCAGAGGAGGACGGGGAGGCCGCGCGAACGGTGGGGGAGAACCTTCTTCTCGGTGGGGTACTGGACCGTTACGGGCCTGCGCATGGCGGCGCGCACGGTCGTTCCCATTGCCTTGAGGATTCCCAGCATTAGAGCACGCTCCCCACCCGTTGCGCGATGCCCGGCGCCTGGTAGAGGACACCGGTGCGGCGCGCAGTCTGATACACGAGGGTTCCCATGGCGATTGCCGCGGCGCCGGAGAGAATCGTCAGTGTGTAGTCCGGCCAGTCGTACACCAGCACCAGCCCGTTGATTATGATTTGCAGAAATGCGAAGGGCAACAGGATTTGCCAGCAGAGCGCCATGAGCTGATCGATGCGCAGGCGGGGCAGAGTGGCGCGCATCCACATGAAGAAGAGGATGAACATCGTCGTCTTGATCGCCATTAGAAGCGCCTGGAGCCAGCCGGCGTTATCAGCGCTGAAGGGCCATATCCAGCCGCCAAGAAAGATCAGTGAAGCGAGGACGGAGATCAGCACGAGGCTCACGAACTCCGCCATCTGGAACATGGACCAGCGGATGCCTGAGTACTCCACTGACGGGCCGCCGACGACTTCCGATTCAGCGACAGGGATGTCGAACGGCTGACGGTAAAGCTCGGCGAGGCCGGCGATCGCGAAGATGATGAAAGCGAGCGGCTGGTAGGCGATGAACGGAGTGTCGTCCTGGAGGGCGACGAGAGTATACAGGTTCAGGCTCTGGCCGAGCATCGCGACGGCCACGGCGGCAAGAATCAGGGGAATCTCGTAGCTGATGAGTTGAGCGCCGGCGCGGACGCCGCCCAGCAGGGCGTACTTGTTGTCTGAGCCCCAACCGGCCATCACGAAGCCGACGATGCCGAGGCCGGAGACGGCGAGGATGTAGAAGAGGCCGAGCGCCATGTTGCGCACGAAGATGTCGGCGGTGAAAGGGAGGGCGACCGCGGCCATGAAGACCGGCACGACGATGACAAAGACGGCGAGTTCGAAGGTCCAGCGGTCGGCGGTGTTGGGCCGAACGTCTTCCTTGGTGATCAGCTTGATCGTGTCGGCCACGCCCTGGAGGAGGCCGTAGGGGCCGACGCGCATGGGCCCGAGGCGCTGCTGGAGCCGGCCAATTACCTTGCGCTCGACCCACGTCAGCATGATCACGCCGACAGGCACGAGCAGACTGACGATGAGCATGCGTACGGCGGCATCCGCCCATACATTGCCAGCGATCTGGAGGATCACCGGTCCACCTCGCAGAGGACGATGTCGATGGAGCCAAGAATGATGACGACGTCCGCAAGGTAGTGGCCGACGGACATCGCGCGCAGGGCAGAGAGATTGCAGAAGGAGGCGCCGCGGACCTTGTGACGGTACGGCTTGTCGGTGCCGGTGGCGACCATATAGACGCCGTATTCGCCGCGGGGGCTCTCGACGCGCATGTAGATTTCCCCTTCGGGGACGCGGAGGATGCGCTTCATGCCTTCTGCCATGGTCGGACCCTGGGGCAGGTCGCGAAGGGCCTGTTCGATGATGCGGACAGACTGCTTCATCTCTTCGAGGCGGATCATCATGCGGTCGAGGACGTCGCCTTCGGTGCCGACGGGGATGTCGAAGTCGAAGCGATCGTAGATGGAGTAGGGCTCGGTCTTGCGGATGTCGTGAGCGAGGCCGGTGGCGCGCAGCAACGGGCCGCTGAGGCCCCAGTTGATCGCGTCGTCGACGGTGACGCGGCTGAGGCCGCGGCAGCGGGCGAGCACGACCTCGTTGTTGGAAAGCAGGCCGTGCAAGTCCTCGAGGCCACGCTTGATCTGGCCGACGACCTGATTGCAGCGCTCGGTGAAGTTCTCGGGGACGTCCCAGGCGACGCCGCCGGGACGGAAGTAGTTGTACATCATCCGCTCGCCGGTGATCTCTTCGAAGAACTCCTGGACGTATTCGCGGTCCCGGAAGGCGTACATGAACGATGTGCCGAAAACGCCGAGGTCCGTGCCGAACGCGCCGACGAACATCAGGTGGCTCGTGATGCGGTTCAGCTCCGCGAGAATCACGCGGATGTACTGGGAGCGCTCGGTCGGGACGATGCCGGTGAGCTTCTCGACGGCCTCGACGAAGCAGTGTTCGGTGTTGAACTGAGCCAGGTAGTCGGTTCGGTCGTGGTAGCCGATGACCTGGCGGTAGTCGCAGTTTTCAGGCAGTTTCTCGTTGCCGCGGTGCATGTAGCCGATGACGGGGTCTACGTCGGTAACGACTTCGCCGTCGACTGTCAGAACCATGCGGAAGACGCCGTGGGTGGCGGGGTGTTGAGGGCCGACGTTGACGTGAATGTCGACCGTCTCAAGGTCGCGCTCGCCCGGGATCGTGTAGTCGATCGTCGCCATGCTAGCCGCCCTGCTCCGCGGAAAACGCCTTGAGCTTCTCGGCAACGTACTTCTTTTCGTCTTCAGTAGACATGCCCTGGGCGCGGGCTTCTTCACGAGCCTTGGTGATCACTTTAGCCTTGGCCTGCGCCAGCTCAATCTTGCTCATCGCGGGCTTCTGGGCTGCGGCGGGCGCAGCGGCAGCGCCGGCTTCTTGCTCGGCAGAGAACTTCTTGAGCGCCTCAGCGACGAAGACCTTCTCGTCTTCCGTTGACATTCCCTTGCCGCGCGCTTCGGCGCGCGCCTTTGTGATGACCTTCGCCTTCAGCTGCGCCAGCTCGACCTTTGACAAGGCCACAGGGGCGGCGGTCGCGCCACCGACGGCGCCGGAGGCGAGGTCAGCTTCGAACTTATCGATAGCGGCGCGGACGGCGGCCTTCTCGTCCTCGGGGGACAGGCCCTCAGCGCGCGCCTTGTCGCGCGCTTCTTTCATGAGCTTGGCCTTGGCCTGGGCGATCTCGACCTTGGACATCGGGGGTGGCGGGCCGCCCGACGCGGTTGCGGCCTGCTTTTTGGCCTTGTCGATCGCGCCGAGGTAGTCCTCCTGCCACTCTTCGATGTCGGCGAGCGGGTGGCTCTTGCGGAGGATGTAGTAGCCGAGGCCCTCCTCGGTCAGCAAAGGGCGCAGATCGGGGTGGCCGTCGAAGAAGATGCCGTACATCTCGGTCGTCTCGCGCTCGTGCCAGTTGGCGGCAGCCCAGAGATGGCTGACGGTTGGTACGTGTGCGTCTTCGTAGGGGCAGCGCACCTTAACGGCGAGTTTGTGGCCGTGCTGGAACGAGTAGAGGTGGTAGACCGTCTCGAGTTCGGTAAGCCAGTCCACGCCCGAAAGACAGCGCAGGTAATCGAATTTAAGGCGCGAGTCGTTCTTGAGAGTCTCCATTACGCGAGCGAAGTCGTCGCGGCTGATGGTCACGGTCTCGTCCAGCGGGGTCTCGCGGACTGTGAAGGTGACGCCCGGCATCACCTGCTGGAGCAGGCGGACGAGCGGGCCGGGCTCCGGTGGCGGCGCGGCTTCCTGGACGGCTTCCTGGGTCACGCGCTTTTCCCGATCTTTCCGCGCTCTTCCATGATCTTTCGCTGGAGGGCCATAAAGGCGTCCATCAAGGCCTCCGGGCGTGGAGGACAACCGGGCACATACACGTCGACCGGAATGATCTTGTCGACGCCCTGGAGGACGCGGTCGTAACGAGTGTAGGGGCCGCCGTTGGTTGCGCAGGCACCCATGCTGATGACCCATTTGGGGCTCGGCATCTGCTCGTAAAGCAGCTTGACGGCCGGCGCCATCTTCTTGGTGACGGTGCCGGAGACGATCATCACGTCGGACTGGCGTGGTGATGGCCAGGGTACGATGCCGAAGCGGTCGAGGTCGTGCCGCGCCATGAAGGTGGAGATCATCTCGATGGCGCAGCAGGCGAGGCCGAATGTCAGGGGCCACAGCGAGGACTTTCGTCCCCAGGCGATGAGCCAGTCCGCCGGCATCTGCATGATGCCGGGGAGGATCTGACGGTAGGCGGCATTACCCTGCGAGGGGTCGTTCGGTACCGGTTCGAGGCTCTTAATCTCGCGACGGAGGCCCGGCGAGATGATGTCGGAGCGGCTAAGCTGCGGGTCGTCCTTGACCTCGTATACTTCGATCTTTGGTCTGTCAGTCATCGCCACCTACCTCCACCTGAGAACGCCCTTTTTCCACGCGTAAGCGAGACCAAACGCGAGGATGCCGATAAACACCATCATTTCCCAGAATGCCTGCTCGCCGAGGCGGACGAAGGAGACAGCCCAGGGGAAGAGGAAAACGGCCTCGATATCGAAGATCAGGAAGAGGATCGCGAACAGGTAATAGCGAAAGTGCACCTGGGCGCGGGAGCGGCCGATGGTGAGCATGCCGCACTCGTACGTCACGCCCTTGTGTTCGGTCTTCTGGCGAGGCGAGAGGACGAGGTTCCCAATCAGCGCGGTGCCAACAAGCACGAAACCGAGGATTGTGGCGATAAGAACGGCGATATAGTCGTCGAAAACGTCGCTGATCACAGGGGCGAAATCCTTAATCTGCGTAATTGTGCCATTCGCCACAAGCGATGCTAGCATGGCGGAATACGTCAAGCAAACGCGGCGAAGCGTGGTGCTGGGCGTCAGCCCAGCTCGGAGAGGCGCGTGCGCAAGGCTTCGGCGCGGGAGCGGGTCGACGCGAGGTTCTCTTCTTCCCTAGCGATGACGTTCGCCGGGGCCTTAGAACGGAAATCGTCGTTCCCGAGCTTGCCTTCGAGGCGGCTGACCTGAGCCTCTGCGTCGGCGAGTTGCTTTGAGAGCTTGTCGCGCTCGGCGGCGAGGTCTATCAGGCCGGCCAGCGGCATTACGATCTGCGCCTCGGGGAGGACGGCTGACGCTACATTGGCGCTCGGCGCCTCCGAGACGTCTGCTACAAAGTGTAGCGGGCGCACTCGCGCGAGCGATTCCAGGACGGGTCGCGCCCCTTCGAGCGTTGCGGAGGCGCCGTTCGAGACGACGAATGCTTCGACGAAGCGGCCCGCGTCGACGCCGCGTTCGGCGCGGATGTTGCGGATCGCGCGCACGACGTCCATGACGAGCGCAGCGTTTTCTTCGGCTTCCGGGTCATTGGCGCCTTCGCCGGTTGGGTATGCGGCGACGATCAGCGCCTCTTCGAGGCCGTCGACGTGGTCGCGCAGGTGCTGCCAGATGGCTTCGGTGACGAACGGCATGATCGGGTGGAGGAGACGGAGGCTGGTCTGGAGCACGTGGGCGAGGATTGGGAGCGGAGAGTTGTCGCCGTCGCGCAGCCGAACCTTCGCCATCTCGACGTACCAGTCGGCGTACTCGCTCCAGAAGAAGTCGTAGAGGAGGCGGCCGGCCTCGTTGACCTGGAATTCGCCGAGCAAGCGGTTCACCTCGCGCGCTGTAGACAATGTTCGCGAGACGATCCAGCGGTCCTCGAGGGGCCAGTCGCCGCGAGATTCGGCCGTGTGGCTGTCGTGCGGAAGTTGGACTCGGCCTTCGCCTGCGCTCTGAACGAAGAACCGAGCAGCGTTCCAGATCTTGTTCGCGAAGTTGCGCCCCTGCTCCAACTTCTCGTCGAAGAGGCGGAAGTCGTTTCCGGGCGTGCCGCCGGTCGCGAGCGTGAAGCGGACAGCGTCGGTGCCGAACTTCTCAATGAGATCAAGCGGGTCGACGACGTTGCCGCGACTCTTGGTCATCTTCTGGCCCTTGTCGTCGCGGATCAGGCCGTGCAGGTAGACGTGGCGGAAGGGAACCTCACCGGTGTTGTAGAGGCCCATCATGATCATGCGGGCGACCCAGAAGAAGAGGATGTCGTAACCGGTTTCCAGAACGGACGTTGGATACCAGTAGCGTAGGTCCTCCGTCTGGTTCGGCCAGCCCAGCGTCGAGTGCGGCCAAAGCGCGGATGAGAACCAGGTGTCGAGGACATCCGGATCTTGTTCGATGGCCTTTGACTTGCACTTTGGGCATTCCGTCGGCTCCTCGACGCAGGCGAACATGTCGCCTGAGTTGCAGTACCAGACGGGGATGCGATGACCCCACCAGAGCTGGCGGCTGATACACCAGTCGCGGATGTTTTCCATCCAATGCATGTACACGCGCTCGAAGCGCTGAGGCATGATCTCGATACGTCCGTCGCGGACGACTTCGATGGCCGGCTTTGCGAGTGGATCCATCTTGACGAACCACTGCTTGCTGACGATCGGTTCGACGATGGTGTCGCAGCGGGAGCAATGGCCGATCGAGGAAACGTGGTCCTCTCGCTTTTCGAGGAGGCCCAGCTTCTCTAGGTCCGCGACGATTAGCTTGCGGGTCTCGAAGCGGTCGATGCCGTTGTAGGGACCGGCGTGCTCGTTCATCTTCGCCTCGGCGTCCATGGCGACGATGATCGGCAGGTTGTGGCGCTGGCCGATGTCGAAGTCCGTCGGGTCGTGACCGGGCGTCACCTTAACGGCGCCCGTGCCGAACTCCGGCTGGACTTCTTCGTCGGCTATGACCGGGATGTGACGTTCGATGATGGGGAGCAGCGCAGTCTTGCCGATCGCGTGCTTCCAGCGGTCGTCATTGGGATTCACGGCGACGGCTGTGTCGGCGACGATAGTCTCGGGGCGAGTGGTCGCGACGTGGATGTAGTCGGCGCTGGGATTGCCTTCGTCGTCGAGCAGCGGGTACTTCACGTACCAGAGGCTGCCTTGTGTCTCCACGTGATCGACCTCGAGGTCGGAGATCGCGGTCGTGCAGCGGGGGCACCAGTTCGTGATGCGCTCGCCGCGATAGATGAGTCCCTCGTCGAACAGGCGCTTGAACGTGGTGCGCACCGCAAGCTGAGGGCCTTCGTCCATCGTGAAGACTTCGCGCTCCCAATCGCAGGAGACGCCGAGGCGCATGTGCTGGATGACGATGCGGCTGCGGACCTTCTGCACCCACTGCCAGACGCGTTCCAGGAACTTCTCGCGGCCGAGGTCGTGGCGGCTGATCCCTTCCTTGGCGATCTCGCGCTCGACGACGTTCTGGGTGGCGATGCCGGCGTGGTCGACGCCGGGCAGCCAGAGGGTCGGGTCGCCAAGCATGCGGTGCCAGCGGATGAGCAGGTCCTCGACGGTTGCCGTGAGGGCGTGGCCCAGGTGCAGCTCGCCGGTGACGTTCGGCGGCGGCATGATGATGGAGAACGGAGTCTTGTCGGGGTCAGGTTTCGCGCGGAAGTAACCCTTGTCCATCCACATCCGGTAGAGGGGCGCCTCGACAGACTGTGGGTCGTAAGCCTTGGGCATCTCCTGCATCTGCTTGGTGCTCATAGGAAAGAAACGGGCCCCGACTAGGGGGCCGCTGTAGTGGATTTTAGGTTTTCGCGCCTATTGCGGGCAAGGGAGGGTCACTGCGCGCGGCGCAACTCCCGTGCGATGTCGCGCGTCTCATGCTAAGATGAGGCGCTTCATGCCACGACGGTACGTTATAGCCATCGCCTCCCTCACATTGTTCGGGTGCTTCGCCTTGCTGAGCGGTGGATGCAAGGGCACGACCGCTTCGGCCACTCCGGCGGAGGAGGTAGCCGCAGCGGCGGAACGCTACTCCGAGGCTAAGGATGCGACGGCTGTGACGATAACGGCAGAGGTAACGACCGAAGCCGAAGGTCTACGTGTTCAGTTTAGGGGCGTGAGTTCCTATTCAACCGACGGGATCGTCTTCTCGGACGAACGGTACGAAACCGAGTTCGGTCCAATAACTGGGGAATCACACGTGATCATCGTGAACGGTGATTTGTATATGACCCCAGGAGAGGGCGACGGCGACTGGTTTGTCCTTAGCCCGTGGCACCAAGGAACGCGCCCCGAGGAGATTCCGGACCTCGGCATCAACGCCCTGTTGGCCGACTTTGAGCGAATCGCGCGGGAATTGGAGTCCATACGCGCGCATGAGAACGACGTGATAGACGGCGTCGCCTTCAAGCGCTATTCAGGAAAGCTGGACTGGGATTCCTTCGCGGGCGAAGACGATCAAACTATCGCCTCTGGCACCGTTGACATCGACCTGTGGGTGGACGATGAGAGCGGCTTGCCGTTCCGGATGGATTGGGAGACCGAAATCAGCCGGGCCGGAGCGGACACGGCCACTCTCCAGGCAACGCAAACGTTTGCCTACGATGCACAGGTCAACCCGCCCGATCCGCCTGCGAACGCCAGGCCCTGGCGTGATCTGGCGTTTCCGGACGCACCCTGCACCGGAGAAGCGTTCGAGGGTTGCCTTGCAGCCCAGACCGAACTCGACCCAGTCTCAGTCGACTCCTGTGAGGGTGAAGGCCGGCGGATTTGCCTCGTTCCGATCGGGAACGTGTCGGCTGATCTTGTCGTCAGATTGGTCGAATACTACCTAACGGAATACGGGCTCGAAATTGACGTACTGACACCAATTGCAGCTCCCGATTTCGCCTTGAATGCCGAGCGAAACCAGATTGACGCCGCTTTGCTCCTTGAGGATTCGGTGCGTGCTCAATGGCCTACCGAGTATCTCAATCCCGATGCGGTAATCATCGGAATTACCCCGATTGACATGTACAACTCGAATAGCCACTTCCGTTACGTTTTCGGTATCAAGCACGACTACAGCTTCCCAAAGGGAATTGTGTCCATGTTTCGAATGACGCCTGAATTCTATGCGCAGCCTGCCGATCCTGACCTGACTTTCGAGCGCACACGGAAGCTGGTGGATAAGTACATTGGGCTCCTATACTATGGCCACCCAACTACTTCGAATCCGGCGAGCCCTATGTTCGACAACATCCTGGGGCCGAACGACCTTGATCGTATGACCGAGAGGCTGCCGGTCTCCGGGCCATAGCACCATTCACTGCTATTCTCCACACGCTTCTAGCACATCAATCTTGACCCTCTGTTTCGACGCGGCGTAGTGTTGGGCGTGGTCGCCCGACTCTCAGTTTATGCATCGCGAAATATGGGCTATTCATTCCGTATTGGTGACTTTGACCTGCTTGTGGTCAGTGACGGCGTCATCCGCCAGGATGCCGGCGCCACGTTTGGCCTGGTGCCACGGGTGATGTGGGAGCCGTATGTGTCTGACATTGATGAGAAATACCGTCTCGCTGTTGGTCTCAACTCGCTAGTGATTCGTGGCGGGGGCAAGACGATCCTGGTCGACACGGGGTGCGGCGACAAGATACACCGTGCGCCAGGTGCGATGGGCATCGAGGGCACAGGCACGCTGATCGGCGAGCTGAAGGCGAACGGGATCGCTCCGGAAGACATAGATGTTGTGATCAATAGCCACCTTCACTTCGACCACTGCGGTGGGAACACTGTCAACGATGACGGGGAGCTGCGGCCTGCGTATCCTCGTGCGCGCTATATCATCCAGAAAGGCGAGTGGGAGGCGGCGACGCGGCCAAACGAACGCACGCGCGGGACGTATCTGGCGGAGAACATCGAGCCGCTCGATGATGCGAAACAAGTAGAGCTCGTAGAAGGGGACGCGGAGATCGTGCCGGGGGTAAGGATGGTGCGCGCGCCGGGGCACACGGAAGACCATGTCGTTGTGGAGGTGGAGTCGGGCGGCGACTACGCGCTCTACATCGGTGAACTGTCACAGCACCCGGTGCAGCTCGAGCGCCTCGCGTGGATCAGCGCATTCGACATCATGCCCGTCGTCTCGTTGGAGACGAAGAAGCGCTTCGTCGAGAAGTCGATCGAGAAGAACGCGACCATCGTCTCCGTACACCACGACTACCCGGGTGTTGGCCGCCTGAGGTCAGAGGACGGCAGGCGGAAGTGGGTGGCAAGAGAAAACGGAGCGGCGAATTGACCGCTCCGCTCGCTGGTAGCCTATTTGGACTAAGCACTCCGACTACGCTGACTCCAGATTACCACTCTGTTGAAGACGCTCGCCCATTGAAACGGGGCAAAAGCTAAATGTCACCTGAAACGGGCACGCTGCTTCACACGCCGCTTTACGAGGAGCATTTGCGCCTGGGGGCGCGGATGGTGCCGTTCGCGGGGTGGGAGATGCCGGTGCAGTACACGGGCATCGTTGAGGAGCACAACGCTGTGCGCGGGGCAGCCGGGATGTTCGACGTGTCGCACATGGGGCGGTTCGAGGTGCACGGGCCGGACGCGGCGCGGTTCTTGCGACATGTTTGTACCTGGGACGTCGTCAGCCTCGCGCCCGGCGAAGGCCACTATGCGGCTGCGTGCCGCGAGGACGGCGGCATCCTGGATGACGTTTACGTGTTCAGTCTCGATGGCGAGCGGTTCCTTATCGTGGTTAACGCGTCGAATGCGCCAAAAATGCGCGATTGGATGGCGGGCCACATCGCGGACTTCGGCGCGCGGTTGGTTGATCGCCACGAATCGACGGCGATGATCGCCGTGCAGGGCCCGGAGGCGCTCGGCCGGCTGGACGGGGTGATCGGTGGGGCGTTTGTGCGCTCGCTCAAACCCCGGCGTTGCGGGGAGACGAACTGGCAGGGAACGACGCTGTTCGCTTCGCGCACGGGTTATACGGGGGAAGACGGGCTCGAACTGATAATTGATGCCGAGCATGGGACGGCCTTGTGGCGTGCGTTGCTGGACGCCGGCGTGACGCCGGTTGGTCTCGGTGCGCGCGATACACTCCGGTTGGAGGCGGCGCTGCTGCTATACGGCAACGACATGGACGAGGAGACGAACCCGTTTGAGGTCGGCCTCGATTGGGTCCTGACGCTCGATGACGGGGCTGACTTCGTGGGACGCGACGCGCTGGTGCGCATCAAAGACCGTGGGGTCTCGCGAGTGCTCGTTTGCCTGAAGGCGCTGGATCGCGGCATTATGCGTCACGGCCACGTCATCCGGAGCCGTGGCAAGGACGTTGGCGTCGTCACGAGCGGCGGTTTCTCGCCCACGCTGGGCATCAGTATCGGCCTCGGGTTCGTGCCGCCGGTGCCGGCGGGAGCGGGCACGCGTCTCGAGGTGGACGTGCGCGGCAAGCCGCTGGCTGTTGAAGTCGTGCCGCGACCGTTCTATAAGCGACCAAAGAAGAGCTAGCGAGGAGACGAATGGCCAGCCCGCCCGACTTGAAGTACACGAAGGAGCACGAATGGGTGCGCGTCGATGGTGACACAGGCACGATCGGGATCACCGACTACGCGCAGGACCAACTGGGCGACATCGTTTTCGTTGACCTGCCGCCGACTGGCACGAAGGTGATTTACACGCAGAAGTTTGGCGAGATTGAGTCCGTAAAGGCCGTCTCGGAACTGTTTGCGCCGGTCTCAGGCGAAATGATCGAAGCCAACGGCGGGCTCAACGACAACCCGCAGTGGGTGAATGACGATCCGTACGGGGGTGGGTGGATGATCAAAGTTCGCTTGGACAATACCGCTGAGCTGGATGGCCTGCTCTCCGCCCAGGAGTATGAGGCGTTCCTCGGGGAATCGGACGGCTGATGGCGTCCTCACCGCATCCGTATATCCCGAATACGGACGAAGACCGCAGTCGCATGTTCGAAGCGATCGGTGTAGCGTCGATCGACGAGCTCTTCGCCGACATCCCGCCGGCATTTCGCATCGACGGGCTCGACCTGCCGCCTGCGCTTTCCGAACTCGAACTGATGCGCGAGATGGCGGACCTGGCCCACCAAAACGTCGTCGCAGCGAACGGCATCGCGTCGTTCCTCGGGGCCGGCGCTTACCGTCACTTCATCCCGAGTACCGTCTCGCACATCGTGGGCCGTAGCGAGTACTACACCGCTTACACGCCGTACCAGCCGGAGATCAGCCAGGGCACGCTGCAGACAATGTTCGAACTGCAGTCCATGACGTGCGAGTTGCTTGGCATGGACGTCGCCAACGCCGGCATGTACGACGGCGCGAGCGCGCTGGCCGAGGCCTGCCTGATGGCCTGCCGGCTGACGGGCCGCGATCGTATCGCGGTCCACTCAAGCGTGAACCCTGATTGGCTCGATGTCGTCCGTTTCTACGCATCCGGCCCGGATCTCGCGGTCGATGTCGTGACCAATGGCGCGGTCACAGACCAGCACGCTTGCCTCGCCGTGCAGCAGCCGGAGTTCCTCGGCGGTCTTGAGGATGTCTGGGCGCTCGGTGAGGCGGCTCGCGCGGCCGGCGCCCTCTACGTCACAGCCGTTGACCCGATTTCGCTTGGTATGTTGACGCCGCCGGGTGAATATGGCTCCGACATCGCCGTTGCAGAGGGGCAGAGCCTGGGTTGGCCGGTGAACTACGGCGGCCCGTACATCGGGCTCTTCACGTGCAAGGCCGAGTATGTGCGGCAGATGCCGGGTCGGATCGTTGGCCGCACTAATGACCTCGATGGCCGAACCGGTTACGTGCTGACGCTGCAGACGCGCGAGCAGCACATTCGCCGTGAGCGCGCGACTTCCAACATATGTACGAGCCAGCAGCTGGTTGGCCTTGCGGCTACCGTCTACCTGGCGACGGTCGGCAAGCATGGCCTGCGGACGATCGCCGAAGCGTGTTACCACAAGGCGCACTACGCGGCGCAGCAGATCGGCGCACTGGACGGATACTCGGTGGGCTTTGAGCGGCCGCTCTTCAAGGAGTTTGTCGCGCGTTGCCCGATCCCGCCGGAAGAGATCAATCGGCGGCTGCTGGAACGCTACATCATCGGCGGGCTCGACGTGTCGGCTCAAGTGCCGAACGGGATGTTGATTTGCGTGACAGAGATGAACACGCGCGAAGAGATCGACAGGCTGTGCGAGGCGCTTGCGGAGGCCGGACGATGACCATGACGGACGAGTTCGTGAAGCCTGAATCCGGCACTTTGACCACAGCACACGCCGGCGGCAGGCTCACGTTTGACCGCAGCAGCCCCGGCCGGAGGGGCGTGGTGTTGCCAGGGCTCGATGTTCCGGAGGCGGCATTGCCGGACACGCGCTTCTTACGCAGCGAGCTGCGGCTGCCGGAGATGGCGCAGAACGAGATCATCCGCTACTTCGTCGGGCTGAGCCGTCTGAACTACAGCATCGACACGGGGTTCTACCCGCTTGGATCTTGCACGATGAAGTACAACCCGAAGGTCAACGAAGACGTTGCTCGATTGCCCGGGTTTGCCGCGGTCCACCCGCAACAGCCGGCTGAGACCGTGCAGGGTGCGCTGGCGCTGCTGCACGAGCTGCAGGACTGGCTCATCGCGATCACGGGCATGGACGCGGTTGGTCTTGCGCCGGCTGCGGGGGCGCAGGGCGAACTTTCGGGCATTCTGATGATCAAGGCGTATCACCACGATCGGGGCGAGACTGCGCGCCGGAAGGTGCTGGTGCCGGAATCGGCGCACGGGACGAACCCGGCAACGGCGGCGATGGCCGGCTTCGACGTCGTGTCGGTGCCATGTGACGCGGACGGCAATGCCGACCTTGGGTTCCTGGCGGCCAACATCGACGAGAGCGTGGCGGCGATGATGTACACACTACCGTCGACGCTGGGTTTGTTCGACCGCGAGGTAGCTGAGGTCGTGGAGATGCTGCACGCGAAGGGGGCTCTGTTGTATGGGGACGGCGCGAACCAGAACGCCTTCCTCGGCAGGGCGCGGTTTGGCGATATGGGCTTCGATGTCGTGCACTTGAATTTGCATAAGACGTTTTCGACTCCGCATGGCGGCGGAGGCCCCGGAGCTGGCCCTGTCTGCGTGATGTCGCATCTCGCGCCGTACCTCCCAGCGCCGGTGGTAGAACGCGACGGCGAGAACTACAGCCTGGCGCGGCCGCCCAAGTCGATCGGCAAGACGATGGCCTTCCATGGCAACTTCGGTGTGCTGGTGCGGGCGCTGACGTATATGAAGTCGCTCGGTGGCGATGGCCTACGCGCCGTGAGCGAGAATGCCGTGATCAACGCGAACTACGTGCAGGCGCGTCTCAAGGGTGCGTACAAGCTCGCGGTCGACCGTCCGTGCATGCACGAAGTGGTGCTCTCGGGCTCGCGGCAGAAGCAGCGGGGGGTGAAGACTCTGGACATCGCCAAGCGCTTGATCGACTATGGCTTCCACCCGCCGACGATCTACTTCCCGCTGATCGTCGACGAAGCGATGATGATCGAGCCGACGGAAACGGAGAGCATCGAGGCGCTCGACTCCTTCTGCGACGCGATGCTGGCGATCGACGAAGAGTGCACGAAGACGCCGGAAGTCGTCAAGGCAGCGCCGACGACGGCGCCGCTGCGACGGCTCGACGAGGCGATGGCGGCTCGTCAGCCGGTGCTGCGCTGGTCGCCGCCGGCGTAGCTGTCGACCCGTTGACTCTGTCTGCGGTAAAGTGGGGAACCACGTCCCGAAAGGCTCACCGTGACTACTGAATCGCTTGGCGAACTCAACATACCTTACCGGCAACTCCTCGGCCCGGGGCCGTCGAACGTGCACCCGCGGGTCTATCGAGCGATGCAGGCGCCGGTGATTGGCTACCTGGACCCGGTGTTCCTTCAGTTGATGGATGACACTCAGCGGCCGTTGCGGACGATCTTCCGGACCGAGAACGACCTGACGATGGCGATCTCGGGTACAGGCACCTGCGGCATGGAGGCGGGGATCTACAATGTCGTCGAGCCGGGCGACAACGTCGTCGTCTGCATGAACGGATTCTTCGGGACGCGGATGGCGGACATGGCGAAGCGCTGCGGCGGCAACGTCTTCCCGGTCGAGGCCGATTGGGGTCGCATCATCGAGCCGGAGCAGATCAGCGGGGCGCTGAAGCAAGCCGGCAAGACCAAAGTCGTGATGATCGTGCACGGTGAGACGAGCACCGGGATCCTACAGCCGCTCGAGGAGATCTCGCGGATCACGCACCAGGCCGGTGCCCTGCTACTGGTCGACGCGGTGACGAGCCTCTCCGGATGCGAGCTGCTGATCGATGAGTGGGGGATCGACGTGTGTTACTCGGGCACACAGAAGTGCCTCTCGGGCCCGCCTGGGATGTCGCCGCTGACGGTGAGCCAGGCAGCGATGGACGTGATTGCGGCGCGTGAGACGCCGGTGAGCAGCTTCTATGTCGACCTCAATATTCTCGGCCGTTACTGGGGCGGCGGCACGACGCGCATGTACCACCACACGCCGCCGATGACGATGCTTTACGCTCTCCGCGAGGGCGTCCGGATCGTGCTCGAAGAGGGGTTGGAGCCACGCATTGTGCGACACAAGCGGAACGCTGACGCGCTGGCGGCCGGGCTTGAGGCGATGGGCATGGAGTTGCATGCGCAGGAAGGATACCGGTTGCCGCCGCTGACGACGGTGAAGGTGCCGGAGGGCATTGAGGAGCCGAAGCTGCGACAAGGTCTCTTGCGTGAACACAACATTGAGGTCGGTGGAGGCATCGGCGCGCTGCAGGGACAGATCCTGCGCATTGGCCTGATGGGCTACAACTCGACGCCGCAGAATGTGCTCGGGCTTTTGTTTGCGTTGGAGACGGAGTTGCTGAAGCACGGCGCGAAGCTGGACAAAGGCGCGGGCGTTGGAGCGGCCGTGAAGTATTACGGCGAACAGCCGTAGAGACGTTCCGGCGAGGCTCTACTTGACGTGCATTGGTGTGACCCAGCGCACTTTCCATCGATGCTTAGCGCGCGCTAGAATACGCCGCAAGTAGAAGGAGGAAGAGACCATGACAACCAAGCAAGAGATTGTCACCGGCCTTGAGGGAGTCGTTTCTCAGGCCAGGCGCGTTGGCAGGCTTCTCGACGAGCAGGGCGACTGGGAAGCGACCCGACCAGCCGGCTGGACTCCGCGCGAGATGTTCTGTCATATCGCGGCGACGGGTGGCATGATCGCGCAGATGGGCCCGGCCTTGCTAGCCGCCCCGGCAGACTCCGACTTCACGCAGTCCACAAGTATCGCTGACCTCAACGCGCAGACGATTGCTTCGATGCAGGCGCTCACGCCCGAGGCGCTTGTTGAGATGGTGGAGAAGAACTACGGCAAGGCTGGAGAATGGGTACAGTCACTCTCCGACGACCAGCTGCAGTCCAGCAAAACCTTCGCCAGCATGACAATGCCGGCTTCGGAGCTGCTCTCGAACATCGGCGTACTGCATGCCAACCACCACTTGTACGAGGCGGCTCTACGCGTCGCCTTCTAGGCGTAAGATGTGGCAATGACGAAGGATGTGATTGCCAATTGGGGGATTGCCCAAGGTCCACGAAGACCTTTGGGAGACCTGCTCTTCTTCGACCCGCTGAAGATGGCGGACCAGATTGAGATAGACACAAGCAAAGACGGACCGAACGGCTGAAGCTGAATGCCGGCGCGGCTGACTGGCAAGCGCGTCCTCCTTCTCGGCGCGGAGACCGAGGTCGGGCGGGCTTGCGCTGAGGCGCTCATCGAAGCGGGTGCGACGCTTGCGCTCGTCGCCGCTAACGGCGACGCCGAGACGGCGTTTGCCGTGAAACGGCTGGCGAAGCGGCTGGGCGCGCCGGTGAGCCAGGCGATTTATGCCACGAACGAAGCGGCTGTGCGCGTGATGGTGCGCCAGGTGTCAAAGGCGCTGGGCGGGCTTGATGCGGTGGTCGACGCGACCCGTAACGCCGCGTCGCGCGAGATGTTCCAGCGCCTCACGGCGCGTGAGTTGGAACGAACCGGAGGCGGTGTATTCGTCGTGGCCCACGATCACGTCGATGTCGTTGTAGCGGTTGCTGGGGATAAGGCGTAGCCGCTAAGCTTGGGCGCGCGGCCACAGACCCGCAAAGGAGACGCCCATGTCCTACGAGACGATCCTTTACGAACCGAGCGAGCGCATTGCGCGGATCACGCTAAACCGGCCGGAGAAGCTGAATGCGATCTCATGGCAGATGCAGGAAGAGCTGCGCGACGCGCTGACCGCGGCTGACCGCGATCCGGCGGTGCACGTTGTGACAATTCAGGGTGCGGGGCGCGCGTTCTCGGCCGGCTACGACATCGAGCCACCGAAAGGCGACGGCCAGACGCATGCGGCCGGGAGCCACACGATGGAACGCGACATCTGGGGCCTCGAGCAGGCGACGGCGATGCGGATGACGATCTTTGACATGCACAAGCCGGTGATCGCCGGAATCCATGGGTATTGTCTGGCCGGCGGCAGCGACCTCGCGCTTCTGTGCGATGTCGTGATCGCCGCCGAGGATGCGAGGATCGGCTATCCGCCTGTGCGGGCGCTGGGCTCGCCGGTGAACCACATGTGGACCTACCTGGTCGGGCCGCAGTGGGCGAAGCGGATGCTACTCACAGGCGATACGATCAGCGGCGCCGAGGCCGAGCGCATCGGGCTGGTAATGAAGTCAGTGCCAGCGCACGCGCTCGACGGTGAGGTGCGCGTACTTGCCGAGCGGATGGCGTTGATTGATGTCGACTTGCTGGCGGCGAACAAACGTATCGTCAACATGGCGCTGGAGCTGATGGGCGCGCGAACGATGCAGCGGATGGCGACGGAGCGCGACGCGATCGCTCGCCAGGCGCCGGTTGTCACGGAGTTCTACGCTATGGCCAAGGAGAAGGGGTTGAAGGCAGCGCTGGAGTGGCGCGATGCCAAGTTTGCCGACGGCCGCGTGGCGGCGAGAAAGGAAGCTTGAACAGGATGTCAGCCGAGGGCAACAAGAAACTGGCGCTCGACTTCATGGACGCTAGCAACCGCGGAGACCTAGATGCCGCCGCGGCGATGTACGCGGATGAGTGCATAAACCACGGCAGGAAAGTGACGAAGGAGCAGATACGCACGGTTCTCCAGGACCTCGATACGACTTTCGGTGACCGGAAGACCGAGATACACACCGTCGTCGCGGACGATGACTGGGTCGTCATGCGCACGACGATGCGCGGGAGCCACGCTGGGAAGAACATCATACCCATCTGGAGTCTGACGCCGGGCACTGAACCCACTGACAAGCCGTTCAGCGTGCAGGCCATCCATATGTTTCGGTTCGCCGACGGTAAGATCACCGAACACTGGGCCGGCCGAGACGACCTCGGTCTTCACTGGCAACTAGGCCTGATACCGGCGCCGGACTGGGCGAAAGCACGAATGGCGTGAGCGTCCTCGACAAGCTCGATCTCACCGGCAAAATCGCCGTCGTGACCGGCGCGGGGCGCGGTCTCGGGCGGGCGATGTCGCTTTCGCTAGCGGGCGCTGGCGCGGACCTTGTACTGACGGCGCGGACGCAGTCGCAGATCGAGGAAACGGCGGAACTCGTGCGAGCCAAGGGACGCGGTGCGCTGCCGGTGACGTGCGACGTGACGGACTCCGTCGACGTGCGATCGATGATCGACGCAACGATCGCTCAGCACGGCCGCATCGACATCCTCGTGAACAACGCGGGGGGAGCGACGCCCGGGATGCAGAACACGCTCGTGAACATCGACGACAACCACTGGCGCGTCGGGGTGGATACGAACCTGACGGGGGCGATGTACTGCACGCGCGCCGCGATCCCGCAGATGTTGGAGCAGGGCAGTGGCAAGATCATCAACGTCACCTCGGGCTTCGGGCTGCGAGTGGCGCGGGACAACTTTATCTACACGTCGGCCAAGGCGGGCCTGATCAACTTCACCAGAGCCCTCGCGCTGACGTACGCTCCGAACATCCAGGCGAATCTGATCGCGCCGGGCCTTTTCCCGCACGACAACGCGCAGATGATCGAGTGGTGGCGCGGCGGCAAGTTCGTGCCGATGGGACGTTTGGGCGGTGACGATGAGATTGGGAATCTCGCGGTTGTTCTTGCCTCGGGGCTGACGTCGTATATGAACGGGCAGATCGTGGTGTTGGACGGCGGCGGGCTCGCCGGTGGGCACGCACCGACAGGCTTTGCGCCCCTCGTGCCTTTGTCGCCCGAGGGGGCTTGATGAACGAGCAGTTTGCGCTTGAAGGTAAGCGTGCGCTGGTGATCGGCGCCTCCAACACGATCGGCCGAGCGATTGCTGTGGCGCTGGGTGAAGCGGGCGCCGACGTGGCTGTTGGGACGACGATGCGTACCAAGGACGAAGAGACGATCGCCAACTCGTGCTCGAACGAGTTGTGGGCGCTCGACCGGAAGACATTTGCCCAGGCGGTTGATGCCGCCGATGAGGCAGAGGTGGAATCGCTCATCGGACGCACGATCAGTGAACTTGGCGGCCTCGACGTACTTGTGAACGCGCACGACCTGCCGTTCGCGAAGCCTGCGACCGAAATCACGACCGGCGAATGGCGGCGCGTGGTGGAGGCCAACCTCGGCGGGCCGTTCATTGCGTGCCGCGCCGCCGCGAAGCACATGCTGGCAGCGGGTAGCGGCAGCATCATCAACGTTGCGTCTGTACTTGGCGAGCGTGGTCTGGTGAATGGGGCAGCGTATTGCGCTGCCCAGGCCGGCGTCCTCAACTTGACGCGGGCGCTGGCGCTGGAGTGGGCGCGCAGCGGCATTCGTGTGAACGCGATCGGCGCGGGGTGGACGGAAGGCATGGGGATCGTCGGTGGCGCCGAGTCGCGGGCGCAGCTTGAGCACTACCTGCCGTACAAGCGCCTCGCGAAACCTGATGAGGTTGCGGGCATGGCGGTGTACCTCGCCGGAGAGGCATCCGCGTATCTGACGGGACAAGTTGTGTGGATTGATGGCGGTGCGTTGAGCCACGTTTAGGCGAGTAGCTGCGCTATCATGGAGCCGCAGCATGACCACTAAGGCGACTCCTCCAAAGCCCGAAACAGCACAAGCCGCGGTCAAACGATTCCAGGCGAACCTCGACGACGAAATCGATGGAATCGCCGTCTACGAGATGCTCACACGGGCGGAGAAGGACCCGGGGCGCCGCAGGATTTTCGAGGAGCTGGCGGAGGTTGAGCAGCGTCACGCTAATGTTTGGCGCAAGAAGCTGACGGATGCCGGAATCACTCCGCGGGAGCACGGACCGAGCCTCAAGGTGCGACTGATTGGGGCCGCCGCGAACGTCTTTGGCGTGAGATCGGTGCTCCCGATTGTGCGCTCGCTGGAAGCGGGTGCATATGGGGCGTACATGGCGCAGGACGAGGCGGCTCAGGCGATGGCGCCGGACGAACGGGAGCACCGCAAGACGATGTCCCGCCTTGAACGTGGCGGCAAGGAACCTTCGGATCTCATTCTTTCGCGGGAGCGCTGGCACCGGACAGGCGGCGGAGGGACGTTGCGGGCGAGCATCTTCGGGGTTAGCGATGGTCTTGTCTCCAACACGGCACTGGTCATGGGCTTCGCCGGTGCGCAGACGGCGGCGGACTTCGTGTTGCTCGCTGGGGTAGCAGGGTTGCTCGCAGGCGCCTTCTCGATGGCTGCCGGCGAATATGTTTCGATGCGCGCGCAGCGGGAGCTATTTGAGCGCCAGATCGAGCTGGAGCGTTCGGAACTCGAGAGCGCGCCAGACGAGGAGATGCGTGAGCTGTCGTTGATTTACCAGGCCAAGGGTCTGCACAAGGACGAGGCCGACGTCACGGCCGCTCGGCTGATGGAAAACCCAGAGATCGCGCTCGACACACTCGTCCGGGAGGAGCTTGGCCTCGATCCCTCGGAACTGGGATCACCATGGGGCGCCTCGATCGGCTCATTCATCGCCTTTGCGCTTGGCGCCTCGATCCCCGTGCTACCGTTCATGTTCAGCAGCGCGAGCACCGGCTTCGTCGTCGCCAGCGCTGCTCTCAGCGCTGGCGCGCTGTTTGCTGTTGGCGCTGGTGTTTCGCTGTTTACTGGACGGAGCGCGCTTTACAGCGGGGCGCGGCAGGTTGCGCTTGGCGCGGCCGCGGCGGTTGTGACGTTCGTGATCGGCAGAATCATCGGGGTTTCGACGGGAGTCTGATCGTCGGCGGCCGCCGGGTCAAGGCTGGGGCCCTGACCCACGTTGGCTAACCGCATCTATTCGTGCACAGACCAGTCAGGGGCCGTCGCGGTGACTCCATCTGCCTCGAGTCGGGCGACTTCATCTGCGCTCAGGCCGAGGAGTTCGCGGAAGACGTAGTGGTTGTGCTCGCCGAAGCACGGTGCCGGCAGGCGGATGTGGGCAGGCGTTTCGCTCATCCGCCAGTGCGGCCCCTCGATCTCCCAGGTTCCGGCGACCGGGTGCGTGACGCTCTCATAAAAGCCGCGTGCGCGTAGGTGCTCGTCGGTGAAGACCTCGGGCACCGAGAGAACGGGCATCGCCGGCACGCCGGCAGACTGTAAGGCTTCCGCCGTCTGTTCCTTCGTTCGGGACGCGGTCCACTCGCCGATGATCGCGTCGATCGCGTCCTGGTTACGGTAGCGGGCAATCACGACGGCGAAGCGTTCGTCCCGCGCCAACTGCGGGCTGCCGATGACGGTGCAGAGGGCGGCGAACTGCGAGTCGTCCTCGCAGGCGATCGCGATCCAATCGTCCCCGCCTGCTGAGCGGTAGACGCCGTGCGGCGCCATCGATGTGTGGCGGTTGCCGCGCCGGGGCGGTTCCTCGCCGGTGATGGAGTAGGCGACGATCTGCTCGCCGATGAGGCCTGTCAGGTTTTCGCGCTGAGCGACTTCGATGTAGCCGCCGCGGCCAGTGCGGCGGCGGTCGAAGAGGGCAGCGGCGATGGAGCCGGCCGCGGCCGTGCCGGCCACCGGGTCGCCATAGCTGATTCCGGTCTTGTGCGGCGGACCACCCTCGTAGCCGGTGAGAGCGGCCAGGCCGGCGAGTTGCTCGACGTTCGAGCCAAAGGCGACGTAGTCCTTCTCGCGGCCGGTCTTGCCGTGGCCGGGCATCGAGACGTAGACGATCCGCGCGTTGACCGCCACCACTGCTTCATAGGAGAGACCGAGGTTGTCCATGACGTCCGCGCGGTAGTTCTCGATGACGACGTCGGAGAGCGCTACGAGATCGAGGAACAGCTCCCGGCCGCGCGGCTTCGTGATGTCGAGTGCCAGGCCGTACTTATTGCGGTTGATGTGCGCGAAGTAGGGTGAGCGCTCCCAGATCTGGTCGACGTCCGGGGGGCGGCCGGTGAACGTGCGCAGGAGGTCCCAGTGGGCGGCGCCCTCGATCTTGATCACCTCAGCGCCCATGTCCCCCAGTAGGCGGGTGGCGTACGGTCCGGCCCACGACATTGTGAGGTCCAAAACGCGCACTCCATGGAGGGGCAAGCGGAACATCAGGCGAGCTCCAGTACGTAGTCGAAGACGGTGAACGGTCCGAGCATACGCTGGCCGGTGCGCGCGAAACCGGCCTTCTCGTACATGCGCTGAGCCGCGACCTGTTCCTTGGTGGTGTCGAGCACCAGGCGTGTGTAGCCTTGCGTCCGGCAGAAAGCAATCGCTTCCGCGAGTAACGCTTCGGCGACGCCCTGGCGGCGCCATGATTCGGTGACGCGCATGCGCCGCAAGCGGCCGGCATTGGCGTCATTGCGGGCGATGGCGGTCATGCCGACGAGGCCGTCCGGGCCCTCGACGACCCAGAAGTTGGCTCCTTCTACCAGGTACGCAGCTTCGAGGTCTCTAAAGTCGTCTTCGTAGTGTTCGTCGACCTCCGAGTACTGGCTTCTCGTTTGCAGCACGCCTTCCTGGTGCAGCGCCCATACCTGGTCGAAGTCCCCCAGCTCGTATCGGCGGATGCGGAGGCCGTCCGGCAGCGCCATTCGCTACACCACTCCTGACGCGCGCAGCCGGGCCAGATCGCGTGGCTCGAGGCCGAGGTCGCCGCAGTAGTACTCTTCGTTGTGTTCGCCCAGTAGGGGCGCGCGACCGGCGCGCCATTCGATTTCGGACATCCGGAACGGTGGTCCGGGGTAGGTCTGCTCACGGGCGAGCGGGTGCTCGACCTGCCGGAAGTACTCGCGCTCGCGCAGATGTTCCGAGGCGAGGAGATCGCCGACGTAGTGCACGGCGGCCATGGGCGCGCGGTTGGCGCCAGCCTCACGGTAGAGCTGCATCGCGTCCTGTGCGCCAGCCCACTCGTAGACGATCGCTTCGAGTTCGTCGTTGTGCTGGAGGCGGCCATGATTCGTCTGGAAGCGTTCGTCGTCGAGTAGTTCGGGGCGGCCGGAAGCCCTTGCGAACCAGGCCCAGTTGCGGGGCATGACCTGCAGGCCGATGTAGCCTTCCTTCGCCGGGAACAGGCCGACCATCGCCGACAGAACGTTGCCCTTGCGCTTTGAGACGTCGCGGCCAAGGTAAGCCCACCACGGGAGGTACAACTCGAGCGCGGAGGCCATGCACTCCTGCGCAGAGATGTCGATGTGCTGCGGCACCTGAGTGGAGTCGGCGTTGTGAGCGGCTACCATCGAGGCGGCGAACGCCTGGAGGCCGGCCTGATATTCCGCCTGGTAGCCGCCGCTCAGCAATGGCTCGCGGTCCGGGTCGCCGGTGAGCGACATCTGCCCACCGGAAGCGAATGACGTCAGGTTCACGGACTTCCAGCCGGCGCGCGGACCGGTCTGTCCAAAGGGGGTGATCGAGGTCAGGACGATGCGGCGCTTGATATTCCGCAGGGTGGTGAAGCCGAGGCCCAATGCGTCCATCGTGCTTGGGGCGAAACTTTCGACGACGATCGTCGCGCCCTCGGCCATTCGGCGGAAGAGACGGCGCCCGGTCGCAGTATGGATGTCCAGCGTGACGCTGCGCTTGTTGGTGCCGAGGTATAGCCAGACCGCGCCGGTCTCGCGATCAGGCGAGCCCCCGACGAACGGTCCCGTTCGGCGGAGCGGGTTCCCGGCGGGCGGCTCGATGGCGATGACGTCTGCGCCGTAGTCGGCCAAGAGCTTGGTGCAGTAAGCGCCGGCGATGCCGTCGGACAAATCGAGGACCTGCAAGTCGCTGAGGGTCGATTCGTATTCGGTCATCAGGCGTTCGAGTGGCTCTGGCCGCCGTCGACGACATAGGTTGCGCCGGTGACCCAGGATGCCTTCGGCGAGCAAAGGAAGGCGACGACGTTGGCGATCTCTTGCGCTGTGCCGAAGCGGCCGAGCGGGATGTTTTCCTTGACGAAACGTTCCATGGCCTCCGGGTCGTCCTGTTGGCGCTTCCACCAGGTGCCGCCCGGCGCACTGACGGACCCCGGCGCGACCGTGTTCACGCGAATGCCGTCTGGCGCGAGGGCAAGCGCCATGGCCTTCGCGTGGCTAATAAGCGCTGCCTTCATCGCGTTGTAGGCGGGCTGGCCACCGGCTTCCTTGCCGAAGATCGAGGAGAGATGGACGATCGCGCCGCCGCCAGCTGCCTGCATGTGTGGTATGACGAGGCGCGTCAGCCGCGCGGCGGGCAGAAACAGCACGTCGAAGGACTCACGCCAGGCCTCGTCCTCGGTGCCGCGCGCCGAGAAGTGGATGCTGGTGACGAGCGCGTCGATGCGGCCGAAGTGTTTGGCTGTGGCGCTCACGAGACGTTCGGCGTCAGCGGCGGTTGTCAGATCGCAAGGGATGGCGAGCGTCTCGGCGCCGGTGGCTTGCGCCTCGGCCTCGGCTTCGCGCAACGCGTCCTCCCCGCGGGCGGCGAGGACGACGCGGCAGCCTTCGGCCGCGAGTGTGACGGCGGTAGCGCGGCCGATACCACGTGAGGCGCCTGCCACGATTGCGACGCGGCCGCCTGGCTCACGGTCCAACGAGGGCTCCCATGCTGTTCAGGACGGGCATAGCGCGCTCTATGGTAGGCGATGCTTGCCCGGCGTCAAAGGCCCGCGCTATTCCGCTGAGACGATCACTGTGTCGCCGATGGCTGGGCAACCGGTGGGCTGTGTGACGCTGAGGCCGCCGTCGAAACGCAGCAGCTTAAGCGAATCGACTGGGTTCACGGCGCCGCCGCAGTCGACGTCACCCCACGGATGCGGCGAAGCGCCCGCCACCTCGACGATATCGCCCATGTCCGGGCAGTCGCCAGTGTTCGTCGGCAGGCCGCCGTCGAAGCGCAGCGCGAAGAGGCCATCGACAGGGTTCGGAGTGTCTCCCGAGCAGTTGTTGTCACCCCAGGTCCGCTCTTCGCCCGGCGGCTCTGTGGGCACAGGGGTCTGCGGCTGCTGGTCGCCCTCGATCTGGATGACGGCGATGTCGCGTTGGGTGATCGCGGAGTAGGCGTACCCTGAGCCAATGATGGTCGTATCGCCGCGGATGAACAGGTCGAGGAGCCAGTCTTCCAGGCCAAGGAAGTCGATCTGGACCAAGCCGTCGCCGCTGAAGGTGGTATCGGGCGTGCCGTCCGCGTTGAAGCGGGCGACGATCATGTCGCCGACGCTGATCGAGTGGGTAAGGTAGCCGCCGGCGACGATCTTGCCGTTGGGTTGCACGGCCACGGTCGTAGTCTGGCCGCCGTCGGCGCCGGGATCGAAGAGGAGCTTGCCGTCGCCGTCGAAGGAGGAATCGAGGGTGCCGTTGGGCATAACGGCAACGAGGGCGAACTCCTCGGTGCTCGACTCGTGGAAGCCGGCGAAGATGTAGCTGCCGTTCTCCATGAGGGCGAGGTCAGCCGCCCGAGCGTCATTCTGGAAAGGGACTATGAACTCGCCGTCGCCGCTGAAGCTGGTATCCGGAGTGCCGTTTGAGTTGTAGCTTGCGATCGCGAAGACGTCCATATTGTCGGCCGTGAGGGTGTAGCCCCCCGCAACGATCCTGTCGCCGGCGAGTAGCAACCCGAATGCCTCGTCATCCTTCTCGTCATCAGGAACGTTGAAGAAGTCGCTGTAGACGGCGCCGTCGCCGCTGAAGGTCGTATCGGGCGTGCCATCTGGGTTCAGCCGGTAGACGGCGAAGTCGTCCGTGAAGTTCGGATGCCCTGTGCCTGCGATGACGATCTTGCCGTCAGGTTGAAGGGCGATGTCGTTGCCTTCGTCAGCGTCGGGGAAGACATCAAAGCCTTCGAGGACGCCGTCGCCGGCGAAGGATGGGTCAAGGGTGCCGTCCGGATTGAAGCGGGCGACGAAGAGGTCGCTGCCGGTCACGACAAACTTGCCGTCCGGCTGGAGGACGGCGGCAGAGGGCGCCTCGATGCTTCCCGGTACGAGGTTGATGATCAGCCGGCCCGCGTCGCCGAAAGTGGTGTCGAGCGAGCCGTCGGCGTTGTAGCGAACGATGCCGGTCTCGTTGACGGCGTTGCCGATCGCGAGGATCTTGCCGTCCGGCTGCTGGATCACCGCTGCGGCCGAGTCGTGGCCTCCCGGCATCTGGAAGAATGCGCCGCCGTCTTCGCTGAAGCCCGGGTCGAGAGTGCCATCCAGCTTGTAAGCGAGCACAGACATCGTGCCGTCGCCGCCGCCGATGAGAACGGTCTGGCCGTCGCGCACTATGACATCAGAGGGGATCTGAAAGCCGGAGGCGCCGATCTCCGTCTGCACGAAGCCGTCACCGCTGAAGGATGTGTCGGGAGTGCCGTCGCTCATGAGGATTGCAGTTGTGAACGCATCGCCGAGGACGTAGCCGGACACCGCGATGCGGCTGTCGAAGACGGTAATTGCGGTGGCGGCGTCGTTGCCGGCGTTGAAATCGCGCTCCAAGGAGCCGTCGCCGGCGAAAGACGTGTCGAGCGAGCCGTCGGCGTTGAAACGGGCGACGAGCCAGTTGATGGTGCCGGGGTTCGTCTGGCCGGCGATGAGGATCTTGCCGTCGCCCTGAAGCGCAACACTGAGGGCGCGATCGAAGCTGCCGTTGATGTCCTGCTCGACGCGCCCGTCGCCGTCGAAGGTGTTGTCGGGTGTCCCGTCAGGGTTGAAGCGCTGGACGACGACGTCACCGCTGGCCGCGAAGCTGGTGGTGCCGCCGACGGTGATGATGCGGTCCTGGTCGTCGATCACGAGCCCGCGCGGGCCCTCGTTGGTGTTGTCCGCAAAACCGCCGTTGCCGGCAAAGGTGGCGTCCAGCGTGCCGTCGGGGTTGAAGCGGGCCATCGCGAATCCGCCGCCGCTTGTGCCGGGGTTCGTTCGGCCGACGGCGATGATCTTGCCGTCTGTCTGCAAGGCGATTCCGTAGCCATCGGTGGTGCCAGCTTCGTCGAAGACGGCCTGGCCATTGTCACCGAAGGACGTGTCGACGCTGCCGTTGGCGTTCCATTTCATAACGGCCATACCGGCGGCGGTGCGACCAACGCCGAGGATTTGGCCGTTGTCCTGCAGCGCAAGGTCGTAGAGGAATTCGTTGAAATCGTCGCCGAAGTCGTAAAGGCCGAAACCACCGTCCGCGAAGCTGGTGTCGAGCATGCCGTCGGCGTTGAGGCGGGCGAGAGAGTAGTTACCGCTGGCGTACCCACCCACGAGCACCTTGCCGTCCGGCTGAAGCGCCAGCGCCTCGGCGGTGGAGATAGCGTGGCGCATATCGGTTGAGACCTTGCCGTCGCCACTGAAATCGTTGTTCAGATCCCCGGCAGCCGCCCAGGCCGCGGCGATTCCCGCGATGGCGATGATGAGCGCCAGTCCCGGCAGTGCCGTTCGGCGGTGGGCCAGGCAACGCATGTTCCCTCCCCTTAAGTTTCGTCCATCCAGGCTAGAGTCAGGTGACCATCACGAGCTCACCCATTTCGGGGCAGCCGTTCGGCTGGGTTACGGGGAGACCGGCGTCATGCCGCAGGATTTTCAGCGCGTCGATCGGGTTCAGGGAGTCCGAGCAGTCGACGTCGCCCCACTCCCGCGCGATGCCAGCGACGAGGACCTGCTCGCCGATGTCGGGGCAGCCTGCCGGCTGGACCACCTGGAGACCGGCGTCTGCGCGCAACGTTTTTAGCGAGTCGACCGGATCGATGCCCCCGGAGCAGTCCGTGTTGGCCCATTCGATTTCGGTCCCGGTCGGCGTGGGCGTGTTGGTTGGCGTCGGTTCGCCGGTCGGCGTTGCCGTCACTGTTGGAGAGCCGCTGTCCGTGGGTCCCGGTGTGACCACCGGCGTTGCCGTGGGAGTTGGCGTTGGTGATGGCGAGGGAGAGGGGCTGGGGGTCGGCGTCCCGGGCGGAGCGTCTACGATGGTGACGCACTCCGAGAACTCTGACGAGGACTCGGGGTTCGAGACGACCGAAGTGATCACTTCGCCGTCGAAGACCGGGGCGGTGAGGGAGTCGGCAAACGTGTAATCCGGTCCGGGGCCACCGGCAAACGCCTCCCCGAGAAAGCGTTCACCTTCGCCGTAGCCGGAGGGGTCGCACTGACTGCTGGCGAAGAAGAAGATCGGGTAGAACTTGCCGGCGACGCTGTTCAGGGTACCCTCAATCTCGAGTTCATCATTGACGACTTCGGCGCGGGTGATGACGGCGAAGTTTTGGACGTCGTTGGGGCCGGTATCCGGGTCGTTGAGGTCGTTTGACGTGAAGCCGTCGTCCCTGAGGTCGATACCAAGACCGCCGTTAGAATGGATGACGTTGGGGTCGATATAGTTGTCGATGCCTGCAGACGCGCCAAGCGAGATGCCTGCGCCGGCGTTGAAGGCGATGATATTCCAGTTGGGCTGGGCGACTGCCCCCAGCGTATTCCCAAAGGCACCCTGTGAAAGGTAGATACCGTTTCCCGTGTTCCCGAGTGGAGACTGGCCGTTGGCGGTGGTGCCGATGCGGTTGCTCCGGACGTCGATTTTGGTATTGCTGGCGCCGCTGATCGTTATCCCGTCCCCAGCGTTACCAGAGATCAGGTTTCCGCCGCCTGCTTCGGGCGCGCCGATATCGCTCTCAGGCCCGCTGTGAATAGCGACACCGCCCTGCTGGTTGGCAATCGCCGCCGTTCCGGTGACATCAGTGCCGATGAAGTTGCCGTAGACGGCGAGCCTGGCGACGCCGTCCATCTGCACACCGTCGTTCATGTTGCCGGAGATGAGGTTGCGATCAGCAGGCAAGTTGCCGCCGATGAGGTTGCCGGGCATGTTGCTGACGAGGTGGACGCCTGCGCCAGCGTTGGGTTCGGCAGATGTCCCTGCAGGGTCGGTGCCGATGTAGTTGCCCTTGACGACGGCGCTGGCTGCTGTGCCGACGTGAATCGCGTCGCCGCTGAAGTTCTGGATAACGAGGCCGCGGACGGTGACGCCTTCGCCCCCGATCCAGAGGCCCTGGGCGTTCGGTTCGGTGACCTGCGAGCCATCGAGCACTATTTGCAGGGAAGCGTTACCGGCCTGGAACGACCCAGCGGTGTTAGCGCTCGCACCAGCCTGCGTGTAGCCGTCGATTGTAACGCTGTCGGGAGCGATCGCCGGCAGCTTCGTGCCGTCACTGGAGCCGACCTGGATTACGTGAGCTCCGGCGCCACCGATATCGAAGGTAATGGTCTCGCCGGGCGACTGGAGTGCGAGCAACGCTTCGCGAAACGAGCAGTGGGTGAGGTCGCAGGCTCCGATGACGTCATCGTCGGTCGTATTGACGACGAGTGCTCCCGCGCCAGCGTCGCGGCCGCCGCTGAGGAGCAGCGACGCCGCAGCGATAGCGAGGATCGCGGTTCCGGCCGTGAGAAGGATAAGGCGACGCAGGCTGAGCCTCGCCTTTGTTATGCGAACGAAGGCCATTGGGTTTCCGATCTAGGTGAGCGTGACCATGTCCCCGAAGTCAGGACAGTTCGCAGGCTGGATCGGCTGGAAACCTGAGTCGAACTGCAAGATCTTGAGCGAATCGACGGGGCTCATGCCGCCGCTACAGTCGAAGTCTCCCCAGATCCGATTGGTCCCATCAAACTCGCCCGAGTCTCCAAGCGGGACGCAGTTCGCACCCTGGGTCACCTGGAGCCCGGCGTCCGCCCTCAGCACGGCCAGCGAGTCAATCGGATCGATGCCGGCAAGGCAATTCGCGTTGGCCCAGGTCAACTGGAGCGGCGTGCTTGTTGGTGTGGCGCTGGACGTCGGCGATGAGGTTGGCGTTGCGGTGCCGGGCGGCGGTGATGGTGAGCTGGTCGGTGACGCCGTTGGCGACGGACTTGGGCTGCCGAACGGGGTCGCCGTTGGGCCGGCCCCGATCAATTCGAACGCACCCATGTCGCAGAGCGCGTTGGCGTCGGCGTTGCCGTCGCGCGGCCGGGAGATGCCGCGCTGGTCCACCGTCTCGCAGGAGCGCAGGAGCGTTCCGGGTGTCGCCGGGTTCGCGGAGTCCAGGGCCGGGCTCGAGCCCACCAGCGCGTGAGTGCGGGTGGGGCCGCCGTTGTCTTGCAGGAAGACGAGTTGCGGGTCCTGGCCAGTGATGTTCCCGGTGGTGTCGCCGGTGATTGTGCAACCGGCCAGGTTCTCGATCAGGTTGTAGGCTGCTGAGGTTATGAACCCTTCGCAGTCAGGGCTCGTCGACGGGAGGTTGTTGTTGCCGATGATCGTGTTGCTGATGACGACGTCGACGCCGACCGGGGTGTTGTTGAAGACGCCACCGCCTTCGCCGGCGCCCACGTTGTCGAAGTCGGCGGTGTTGAGCGTGATCGTCACGTTGTTCATGTTCACGAGGTCGCCGTAGTTGGCGATGCCGCCGCCGTCGGCAATCGCTTCGTTGCTGCTGATGGTGACATTGCGCAGGTCGATGGTCGCGAACCCGGCGTTGAGGATGCCGCCGCCGTTGACATTAGCGAAGTTGGAGTACAGCACGGACGCGGAAACGTCTACTTCATCGGCGTTGTAAATCGCGCCGCCGAAGTCCGCTTCGTTGTTTTCCATCGTGACGTTGGAGAGGTCAACGAGACCGCCGAAGTCTGAATAGACTGCGCCGCCCGCCGTGGCCATGTTCTCGGTGAAGGTGCCCAGGTCCAGAGAGAACGTGTCCTGCGCCAGCACGGCTCCGCCGTTGACGCCTGCGATGTTCTCGTAGAAATGGGCGTTCGTGACCGTGGTCGCTCCGTCGGCAAGGAAGATGCCCGCGCCGCTGCTGCTCGCGCCGTTGTTGTAGAAGGCGACGTTGGTCATCGGGAAATTGTCGAGCGTGTTGATGTAGATTCCGCCGCCGTTCGGAGCGAGGTTTGCGGAGAACTCCGCATCGATCAACGTTAAAGCGACGCGGTTGTACAGTCCGCCGCCGGCGATCGCTGAGCTGTTGCCTTCGAAAAACGCGCGTTCGACATGCAGAACAGTGTTGTCGCCGCTCGTGTCAATGCCACCGCCTGTCTCCAGTCCTGGCGTCAGGCCGTTCGTGATGAGAAGGTCGTACATTTCGACGTTCAGGTCATCTGCATTGGGGTCGACGTCAAAGACACGGTCGATATCATTGGCATCGATCTCGGCGATGCCGCTGGCGCCGTCGATGATGACGTCGTCGAGGATGTCCAGGTCCCCGGTAGCCGAGTTGTCCTCGCCGGTACCTGCGATCGTTAGTTCATACAGGCCGGCGGGGACGTCGACGATGTCTTTGCCGGGCAGTTCGTTCGTCTGCATGATCGCCGCGCGCAGCGTGCAGAAACCGCCTGGTGTGCTTAGACAGACATCGTCCGCCGGCGTAAGGTCCGGCTCATCGAGGTCGCTGTTCACGGCGAACGTGATGATCGCCTGGGAGTCGGAAGCGGACATGAGCGCGAGCAATGATACGGCGAGCGCCAGAGTTGCTCCGGCGACGATGTGCCACGCGGTTCGGGTCATAGTGCGTGCCCCCTCGGCCTTGGCGGCCTGAGAATTCGGATGCTAACGCGAGAGTATACCACCGGGAAGTCGCTGACTACACCAGTTTGCCGTGGCGCAGGCGACTGCGCCACCAGCCATGAAAGGACCCTGAAGTCGGGGCTGTCTCCCGCGGATTTGCGCTTACTCCGGCCCTTCGATCTCCACGGCTGATCCGATCTCCGGGCAGCCCTCCTCCTGCACGACGTTCAATCCTGCATCGAATCGCAGCAGCTTCAGTGAGTCGACCGGGTTAACTTCTCCGCCACAATCAACGTCACCCCACGGGTGAGGCGAGGCGTTGACCACCTCCACGACATCGCCCATCTCGGGACACTCATTGGTGATCGTGTCCAGCCCGGCGTCGAAGCGGAGCGTGATCAGGGAGTCCACAGGGTCCGGCGATTGGGAGCAGTTGTCGTCGCCCCAGATGGCATTAAACACATCGGGACAGTCGGGGTCGTCGCGGTCGACAAGTGTGTCGCCGTCGTTGTCTATTTCGTCGAAGCAGATCTCGGCCTGTTGGGCGCCTTCCACACACTCCTCGGCCTGGTTCACTGTGCCCGTGCGGATCCTATCGATGAAGACCGCGGAGTCGTAGATCATATCTCCCTGGTCGAAGATCGATAGGTAGAGTGAGATGTTACCGGGGTCGGAACCGTTGAGGTCCGTATCGGGGGTAAACGTAGTCTTGGCGACGAGGAGCGTTGTTCCGGCGTCGTATGTCGTATCCGCGGCGTTAGGAAGCGTCATGCTCGTCGCGCCGGTAGAGTTGATAGTCACAGGCTGGCCAAGGGGATCGAACGCGAAGTTGTTGGGAGCATCGATCGTCGAGCCCGAGGTGGTCCACGAGGACGTATTCAGCTCGGCAAGGAACGCATCGTTGAATTCAGTCCCAACGAATTCCGGGAACTCTTCCGAGTAGAATGCAAAGTCAAAACTCAGGCAATTGGCAGTCGCCGCCGGCGTGCAGTCGATGCGTAGAATCACGACATCGAAGTCGGTGTCGCCTCTCACGCTATCGCCGCCCAAGTCCTCGCCGCTCGCGTCGCTGTCATTCGGGTCATCGGCGAGCTCGAAGCCCCCGGTCGTCAGGATTCCGAAGGTGGAACCCCGGGTCGGGAAGAAGCTCAACGACGAGCCGTAGACCCCCGTTGGCGTGCCATCCGGGGGAGTGGTTTCGTAGGCGGCGTCGATCAAGCCGCAGCTGGAATCAACCATCGCGTTGGCCAGGTTGGCAGCAGGCTCCGGCACGGCTTCCGTCCTGTCCGCCGGGCTGGCCAGGAGGGACAGCGCAATTAGGAATAGAACCAGCAAGGCAGGCGCGAGAAGACTTCGTTTCACCATTTCCTCCTTGCTGCCGAATCGGCAGCTGAGTTAGGCCTATAGGGTCTCGACCGGGCTCGGCATCACACCGAGATGTATGGACAGAGCCACACTGTGCGGTTGTGGCGGCCCTGTTAGGTTGGATGATGCGCTATTGTGCTTCTGTTCCGCAATGGTTGATGCGCAAGCCACGCCTAGGTCACCTCTACCTCTGAGCCGAGCTGAGGGCAGCCGGGCTCCTGTGCGACGCTGAGGCCGCCGTCGAAGCGGAGCAGTTTAAGCGAGTCGACCGGGTTCACGTCTCCTCCGCAGTCGATGTCGCCCCACGGATGTGGCGAGGCGTTCTGGACTTCGACGACGACGCCCATACTCGGGCAATCGCCGGTGTTGGTCGAGAGCCCGGCGTCAAAGCGCAGGGCGAGGAGGGAGTCGACGGGGTCCGGTGGGCCGTCGGAGCAGTTGTTGTTGCCCCAGACGACCGTTTCACCGGGCGGCGCGGTGGGCGAGTTAGTGGGCGTTGGTTCGGACGTCGGAGTAACCGTCGGCACGTCGTCTGCGAGGTGACCGTTCACTTCGTAAACGGCCGGTTCACCGCCTGGCAGCTCACCGTCGGCACCCATTGTGTATGTGCCGGTCACTTCGTGCGGCACCTCGGTTTCGATTTCCACGTCGAGTACAACGCGCGCATTCGCGACGCCTGCCACGGTCCCCAAACCTTCGGCGACTAGCGTGCCTGGCGAACTAAACAAGAAGTCACCCTCAACATTCACCCACGGCGGGGGCGACTCGATGCTGACCGGGATGAGAGCCCCCGGCGCCGCCTGGACGGATGTCCCCTCGATCAGGCAGTCGATGAAGGCGCTGACGTTCGCCGGCAAGCTGATGGCCTCCTCATTCGCAAACCCTGACGTCATCGTAAGTGAGAGGACGGCGTACTTGTTGCAGATATCGCTTGAGTCCCAGCCCGCGGGCGCCACGGCGGACGCGCTGGAAGAACCGTGCGCTCCAGATCGCAGGACCACGATCGCCCCGGTGATGACGGCGACGGCGATGATTCCGAGCAATGGATACGAGCGAACAGACAAGGACCGACCCTCCTCCCGCCGCCCGGGTGCGGCTGGAATGAGCGAACGATACGGTTATCCGCGACGTATTGTCAACGTTATTTCGGGGGCGTCAACGGCGCTGGTCGCTCGCCACGAGCAAAGCGGGCCAGCCAGTCGCGCATCGCAGGGTCGGCGAGAGTTTCGCTGTGTACTTCGACCTCGTAGCGGAGGCCCTGCTCGATCGGTAAGTCGAAGGCTGAGAGCGCGGCGCGGCGGTCGGCGCGCATGGCCGGCTGCGGGTATGTCGCGACAGTGTTCGCGATCTCGAGGGCCCGGTCGACTGCCTTGCCGGGTGGCACGATCTCCTGGACGAGGCCCATCCTCAGGGCATGCTGGGCGTTGATCTGCGCGCCGGTGACGATCAGGTAGAGAGCGTTGCCGAGGCCAACGATAGGTGGCAGGCGTTGCGTCCCGCCGTCTGCGAGCGGGACGCCCCAGCGGCGGTTGAGGACGCCGAACTGCGCATCGGCGGATGCGATGCGGAAGTCGCACCAACTGGCCAACTCGAGTCCACCCGCTGTGCAGTAGCCGTTAATCGCGCCGATCACAGGCTTGCCGACATCCGTGATCCGTGAGAGGCCCATTGGGCCGGACTTGCCGGCGTTTGGGCGCGTCATCAGGCTGTCGATGCTTTTGAGGTCGGCGCCGGAGCAAAACGCTTGCTCGCCGGCGCCGGTGAAGACCATGACATCGAGAGCTCCGTCCGACTTGAAGCGGGTCACCGCTTTTTCGAGGAGGCCGGCGGTCTCGCCGTCGACACAGTTGCGCACTTCCGGACGGTTGATCGTGACCAGCCAGGCGCGGCCGCGGACTTCGGTGAGGACTTTCGGAGCTGTCACTAGTACGCGCCGCCGAGCTTGCGGTGGTCCCACGAGACGACGCGCTCGACTTCGATGCGGACGACGACCCGCTTGCGAGCCATGTTCTGGACCGCAGGCAGGGTGGCCTCACCGACTTTGATGCCCTGATAGCGCTCGAACTCGGCGATGCCGAACTTCAGGACCTCGTCCTCGTCTTCGGTCATTGTTGCGGTGGCGATGAGCTCGACGCCGCGCAGTTCGTTGTACGCCTTGCCGTCCTCAACCATGCAGGTTATGTGTGGGTCGCGGCGTAGGTTCACGACTTTCTGCGACTTAGCGAAGGTCCAGAAGCAAGGGGCGCCGTCGACGAAGGCGTACCACATGGCGACCACATGCGGCCGGCCGGTTGGGCCGATAGTCGCGATCGCCATCGTCCGCTGTTCATGCAGGAACGCGTCGACCTCATCGTCGGTCATGCGTATCAGGTCGCGCTTCGACATGCCGGGCCTCCTGTCCGTGCTCTACTTGGATGCGCTAGCCACGATATCAGCAAAATGCGAGCGGACGTGCATGACGGCGACCATGTTCAGCACATTCCCGAGGGTGCCCTGGATGCCGCCGGCGCTCTTGACCGGCGTGGCGAAGAGGCTCTCTTCGGTTGCCTCGACTGTAGCGATCGTGGTCGCGCGGTTCTTGCGGAAAACGTCGATCAGTTCGGCGACGGACGCGTCGGCGTAGCGCTCGATCTGGCGGTTGTTGTAGTCGTTGATGCCGCCGCGGGCCGGCTTGCTCGCAGCCTGCGCGCGCGGTTCGGCCTTCTTCTCCGGCGGGGGACCGTTGCTGGCGACGTCGATCAGGCGGGGATATGACCACTCGATCGCCGCCATGTGGGCTAGCACTTGCCGCGCGTTCCAGCCGTTTTCGTAACAGCCGGCCTCCATTGCTTCGGCGGGGACTTCTTCGAGCTTGGCGAGGATCTCGTCGCCACTGGACTTGAGGGCTTCCAGGAGCTGTGTCTTGGATAGCGTTGGTTGATCGGTCATCGGACCCCTCCTTAACTCTTACGCGAACGTTAGGCTAGAACGACGGCGAAAAGGTGTCAAGTGACGAGAGGCACTTCGGGACATCTAGTGCGAGCCCAGGCGGCGGTTGGTCGGGGCGCGCTTTTTCTTCGTCGGCTTCTTGCCGTTCGTCGGCTCAGCGGCGGCGCGAGCGCTGGACAGCCCGAACGGCGCCTCCGTCTCGTAGACGGCGCGCTTGCAGTCGCAATAAAAGCACATGCCACCGAAGAGGTGGCGCTCGTACTCATGCCCGCAGGCGAGGCAGCCGCTCATAGGAACCTAATATTACGGGAAACGCGGCGACGCTTGGCAAGTGACAGCCCGCAGTCAGTGCGGGAAGTCACTCACTTCGAGCCGTTCGATGCTACGTATCGCTTCGGCTACCTCGATGCGATACCACTGGCCGCGGTGCTCAAGCCGTGCCACGTTCCCGCCGATGGTGAGGGCAATTTGCGCGGCCAGCGTCGGGATCAGGTCACCGTGAGATGCGGCGATTACGCGCCCGGTCCCGCGTGTCCGCATCTGGAGGAGTGCGGTCTCGGCGCGTTCCGCCAGGATGGCACTGCCCTCGCCCTGTTGCTCCTCCGCGAGAGCCGGCAGCGTCTCAATCGACAGGCCGGTGGCCCGCGCGATTGGCTCCAGGGTTTGGCGGGCGCGGAGAGCGGGGCTGGCGTAGAGCGCGTCGATGCGGTCGGTCGTCAGGGCGTCGCGGAGGGCTGCAGCCTGTCGGCGTCCGAGGCGACTGAGCGGGCGATCGTCGTGGTCGCCGCGCCAGTCCGCCCGGTCGCCAGCGTCCATGTGCGGGACGAGATCGACTATGAGGACCCGTACGTCTTTTGGAGCCACTGGGCCCAGGTGATCTTTCCGAACTTGTTTTCCGGGCAGGTGTTCAGTCCCTTTGCCAACTCGCCTGCCGGACCCAGCGCAGGCACCGGCACCTTGAGCACCCTCGTTCCGCTAGCCGTCACCCAGGTATCGGCGATGTGACCGGCGGGAAGCACTTCTGGCCCGCCGATGTCCGGTAGGCGGCCGGAAGGGCCATTGGCCAGAGTCTCCACCATATGGTCAGCAACTTCGCCGGTCTCGATCGGCTGGAACTTCGCGGCGCGGGGGACGAAGAGGAGCGGCCCTTTCTTGAACAGCGTCTGCAGGAGGGTGTCCAGCAGAGTGTGGAACTGGGTCGCGCGGAGGATGGTGTACGGCACACCGGACTTTTCGATAGCCTGCTCGGCGGTGTGCTTGGCCTTGTAGTAGGGGAGCTTCATGCGGTCTACGCCGACGATCGAGATGTAGTAGAAGTGCTCGACCCCGGCCGCTCTGGCGGCGTCCAGAAGTCTTTTGGTGCCATCGACGTCTGTCTCCACCGTCTTCTTGAACGGACTCGACGCCGCGTGAACTATCGCATCGGCCATGCTCACCGATTCCGTGAGGCCCTCGCCTGTTAAGAGGTCTGATTGGGCCCACTCGACGCCCGGCTCGAGAGCCGGCGGCGCCTGCTTGCGGCTGCTGATCCGGAGTTGGTGGCCAGCCGCGCGGAGCCGTGGCACCAGTTCGGCGCCGAGACCACCGCGGCCGCCCGTGAGGAGCACCTTCAATTCGCGTCCGCTTTCGCCATTTGTTCGGCAACCTGACGGAAGCCGTCGCGAACTCTGGGGTAGCTCGGCGCCCAGCCGGTCGCTTCTTTGAAGCGCCGGTTCGAGATGCGCTGCGATTGCAAGATGTAGTTCGCGGGACCGCCCACGAATAGCTTGCCGAGCCAGCGGGGCATCCGCATCGACTTCGGCGCTCCGATCGCTTCGCGGAACGCCGCGGCGTATTCAACCTGGCGCACAGGATCGTCCTCGACGACGTTGTAGGTTCCGCCAGGGGCGTCCAGTGCGGCGACGACGGCCCGCGCTGCGTCGTCGTGATGGATGGACGAGAAGTAGTTCTGGCCCTTGCCGATAACGGGCAGCATCCGCCGCCGCGCCAGTTTCGCCGAGTCGAGGGTGCTCTGTGCGTCCGGGCCGTAGAAGAGGCCGAAGCGGAGGATCACCGCCTTGCCACCACTTTCGGCGAAACGCTTCGCCTCGCGTTCCAGATCAAACGTTGAGTCCAGGGCTGTCCAGGCGGGCTTGACCGGAAAGTCTTCGTCGATCCACTCATCGCCGCCGTCGCCATAGACGAAGGTGATCGATTCGACGACGAAGGTCTTAGCGTCGGCTGCGAGGGCGGCGTCGACGAGGTTCTTCGTGACGTCGCGCCGGATGCGGTCGTTCTCGACCCACGCCTTGCGCGAGCGCATTTTCATGAGCGGTGGGATCTTGGTCGCGAGGTGGGCGACGGCGTCACAACCGGCGACGGCCTCGCGCGCGGACGCCGGGTCAAAGAGGTCGACCGAGACCGGTGTGGCGCCGAGCTCGCGCAGGATGGCCGCGTTGGCGCCGCTGCGGGACGCGCCGCGAACTTCGTGACCCGCGGCGATCAACTCGCGGACGCTAGCGCGTCCGAGGACTCCTGTTGCGCCGGCGACGAAGACTAGCATGGCGCCGATATTCTATCCAAACGCCGGGATTACTTCTTGAACGAAGCGCCGCGCGGGCTCCGGGAGGAAGCGCGGCCATAGCGCGACGTAGATTTCCTCGACGCCGGCGTCCGCGTAGCGACCGATCTTCTCCTTGACTTCGTCGGCGCCGCCGATTAGGAGCGCTTCCGCCGCCTCCTCAGGGGTGCCGCCGCGGGCCGCGGACATGCCCTGGAGGACCCG
>JBBEAZ010000030.1:0-84838 GCA_040882565.1 Dehalococcoidia bacterium | reverse complement strand
GGCGGGGCACCTACAACAGGGCACGCGCACAACTGGAGCCAACACCCAACCTACGAGCCCGCGCCTTCCCCCGACGCAAAGGTGCAGCGGAGCCGTTGCCGGGGGGTTCGGGGGGTGTCCCCCCGACAACTCCCTTCCCATGGGGAGGGGGGCGGGGCACCTACAACAGGGCACGCGCACAACTGGAGCCAACACCCAACCTACGGGCCCGTCTGGGCGGGGGGTGTCCCCCCGACAACTCCCTTCCTATGGGGAGGGGGACGGGGCACCTACAACGGGGCACGTGCACAAGTGGAGCCAAACGCCCATCTGCCGGTCGCGGATTGTAACGGTAACAAAGCACATGTTGTTTCCCTCTTGAAGTTATCTAGAAGGTGAAAGCCGGAAATTTCAGCCGCCTTGTTCTGCCGGATTCACGAATGGATGTTGGGATGAGCACTATCGGCAACGGAAACCCCATAAGCAACCACTGGTATCTGGTCTCCAGCCACGGCGCCGTTCTCTTCTATATCGCCGTCAACCCGGACTGCACGATCCGCGAGATCGCCGACGAGATGTCGCTCACCCAGCGCACCGTCTGGGGCCTCATCGGCGACCTCCGCCGGGCCGAAATGCTCGACGTCCGCCGCGAAGGCCGCCGCCACCACTACACCGTCAACCTCAACGCCCATTTCAAGCACCCCACCGTCCAGGGCGTCACCCTCCGCACCATCATGGCCGACCTCGTAGCCGAACACGCCCGCACCCCCGCCAACCGCCCCCGCCACTCCTCCCGCGCCTAAAACGCGGCGCCCGCCGTCCCAACGGAACGGCGGGCACCTGGTCCCCTCTCCTTCGCCGTCTACGGCGTGCAACTCAAGCCAAGAGACGGCTTCACCGCGAGCACATCCTGAATGTTGATGTTGTTGTCAGGTACGATATCGTAGCGCTGCGGCCTTGGCGGCACTGGCCCGAGTTGCGCTTTAATGGCGAGCACATCCTGCGTGTTGATACTGTTGGATTCAACGAAGTCCACCGGCCATGTGCCCGACTCGGGCGCACCACCGGACACAAAGCCGCACGCATCGAGCGGGTCAGTGCCCACATGAGCCTCTACGTCGTCCGTCCAGCCGTCGCCATCGGAATCCAGCGGGATCGAATTGAGTAGGGCAGCAGGAATGCACTGATCGTTCCGTTCGTTGAACGTGGTCGTCGGGGTCCTCTTTCCGTTCTGCACAACGTAGCGAGTGTAGTTCGATTCGGCGTGAATTACCGCGCTGTTCGGCCAAACAGTGTTGGACACGATTGGGCCTCCACCCCACCACTGGAGTGCCTTCTCCGCGTTAAGCCTCCCGACCCCTCCCCCTTGCCAACTGATCGGATCCGCCGAAACAGGATATCCGAACTCATCATATCCCGTGATCGTCTCCACAATCTCGCAGCCATAGAAGCCCCTCGATGCGAGCAGCGCAGCAACGCCGGAAACCATAGGCGCGGCAAATGACGTACCTGATTCCGCGTAATATTGGTGCTCCGGCGCCTGTAGCCAGTTTGTAGAAAGAATGTCCACGCCGGGCGCGCTTATCTCCACGGCTGATCCGTAGTTGCTCGAGTTGGTGTTAAGCGGAGGATAGAAGTTTCCCCTCTGGTCGCCACTGTCCGTGGCTGCAACCGTCAGAACGTGGTTGTACTCCGCTGGTCCATTAAAGTATCCGGGGGTATCAAGGTCAAAACCTAGGTTCCCTGCCGTCGCCACCATCACGATGCCGGCAGCGTGGGCCGCGTTGATGATCGTCTGCACGTAACCGTCGTACTCATATCCACCAAAACTCATATTTACTATGCCCACATCATCGTCTATAGCCGATACGAGAAGTGCGAAGTACCAGTCGGGTGCGATTGTGCCCTGGCTGTCATATACCTTATAGGAGACAATTTCCACACCGGGTGCAACGCCGGCCACGCCCGTAGCGTTGTTAGTGGTGGCCGCCGCTATCCCCGCGACGTTGGTTCCGTGTCTGCGTGATGGCAGTGCTCCGGTACCGGTAAAATCGCGGCTAATAACTACCCGCGCGCCTAACTCGTCATACAACTCCCTCTCCCTAGTTGAGCCAGAAGGGTTACCGATGTCGACACCCGTGTCCATCACTGCGATTCTCACAGAAGGATCTCCCGTCTCGACAGCCCAGGCTCCCTCCACAGATATGCGTTGGATTCCCCACTGTCCGTCGTCGCCATAGACGATCGGGGAGCCCGGTGGGCTGACCACGTCACACCCCGGCGGAGTAGGATCCGGATAGCACGTATCATCAGGAGGATCGTTCGGCCAGCCGGCAAGTTGCATAGGGATGACCATATCTGGTTGGGCCCATTCAACACCTTCGTGCCCTGCCCACTCACGAACGCGCGTTATCGTGTCTCCTTCGACTTGCACTCGCCACCATCGACTCAGTTCGGGGAAGGCCGAGCCTTTCGCCATGGATTCGTAGTGTGCGCCGCCCAAGTCTCCAGTGACGTCCAGTATTTCAATGCCGGGCTTCAGCTTCACCTCGATGGCACCGGCGCGGAAGGACTCAGGTTGAGGTTCCGTCCAGTTACGGACATTCAGTGTGCCTTGAGCCAGCCCATCCGCCGTCGCGATGTTGAGTACGTCCGATAAGTCAGGGGTGTTGACCTGGGCTACGATCTCTGTCGCGCTGACGTCGCCAACGACGATTGGGGCTGCACCGACCGAGACCTTCAGGTCCTTCCCGGTGGCTCCGCCCGCCAGACACACCCCCTGAATAACTATCGTTCCTCCCACGAAAACGGTGTCGGGAGTGACGCTTTCGATAACCGGCGCGCAAGGGGCACTGGAGTCGGAGTGCGACGGCGGCCGCGCAAGCGCACCAAGAAGCACGGCGGCAACCGCGACGAACAGGAATCGCATAGGTTCCCCCTAAGAATGGCAGTGCCGGGATGATACGTGAGCCGCTACAGGGTGTCAACTCGCCGGCGACCCACGGCCACCCCAACCCCCGCAGCGGCAACGGCAGCCATCGCCATCACGACGAGTTCGGAGATCGGCTTTCGAGTGTCCTGCGGTGGAGGTCCCCCTGCCGCCGGAAGCCCCGCGGGGGTAAAGAGACTGGCACCAGACGTCTGCGGCGAAGCCGGCGCCGTCGGTGCCGCCGTAGGTGTGCCGAGTAGGAATCCGGTGTCAACGTCTAGTGTCAGGTCGGCCCCAAGCCAGGTAAACGCGCCTTCAAGTTCACCAAACTCTTCCGTGGCAAAGGTCGCAATCACATCGAGGCTAGGTGCGGTACAACCCTGTTTGAGCGCCCATGGCCGGACGAACCCGGTCACAACCGCGGATCCCTGGCCTACCTGTACTCCGCCTGCTCCGCAATAAACAGCACCAGCCCGGAATTCCCACCCGAGCAACGTAACAGGCTGAGCAACACCATCGTGGGAGAATCGGACGGTGGTGGCGGGGGCGTCGAGTATCCCGGGGAAAGATCCCCACTCCATGTCGACGAGAACATCCTCGCCGTCGAAAATAAACTCATCCGAACAGTACGTCAAGAGCGGGTCGTGACACAATCGCACCGGAACACCTGTCATGTTGCATGGCGCTTTGTTGTTCCAGGGCCAAGCCGTCCACCTGATCAACGCCTCGAAGATATCGCCGGTGACGAGGGTCGAGCATCGTTCTCCATTGACGCTCGCCAATTCCAGGTGACCGAGGCCGATTATCAATGGAACCCCGTCTAGTGTATTGCGCACAGATACGATTGCGGACGCCACCGGCGCAGTCCCCGGCGTCGGTGAGGCATCGGACGTCGCACTGTCTGCGCTCGTCGCGTTGGACTCGCCCTCCGCGAGGCCCACAGCAATCGCCACCAGGAGGACCAGCAGAGCAGCAATCGGCAGATACGCTAACTTGATCTGACTCACGCAAACACTCTCAATTAAAAGCACGGCAAGTCTACCACGCTCTCAGTGCCGCTCACCCCTTCGAGCTTCCGCCCTCTTTCCGCTATCCTCTTCCTCAGCCCCTTAACAACCCCAATCCGCTTGGCGCCCGCATCCCCATCGCCCCCGACCCAGCGCCTCCCACGCCACCGCCAGCGACACAATCAACTTGAACTCAATCAAGTCCACGCCCCCAATCCCTATCTGGAAACCAGCTCCCACAAAAAATCCCGAAAACGCAATCAAGTTCCCCTTGATTGAACCAAGCGCCCTCTGTCCACTCTCCAATGTCCACTCCGTTGACCCCCGACCACACCCGTGCTACCATCCCCTTCACAAACGAATAGACCTTATCCAGAGCGGTGGAGGGCACGGCCCTATGAAGCCCGGCAACCGGTCCCCGCGGACACGGTGCCAATGCCGACCTCGAGACATCGGGGGACGATAAGAGCAGCTTCAAGCCTCTATCGCTTCCTACGGATCCACCGGACTGCGAAGGGGTTTTTTCTTACGATGGCCATGCAAATCGGGACACGAATGGTGATGACACGGGCCTCCGTCCGCAACACGCGGATCGGGAGGCCCGCCGCCGAGGGCGCTTGCCCGTCCGGGCCGCGCTCCTACGCTCCCTAATCTCGTCTCGGAGGAACCATCGTGTCTTTCGCCACCAACCTCAGATGCCGCGAATGCGGCCGCACATATCCCCTCGAACCCTCTAACGTCTGCGAGTTCTGCTTCGGCCCGCTCGAGGTCTACTACGACTACGCCGCCCTCAAGGACGTCCTCTCCCGCGAGCGAATCGAGGACGGCCCGCCCACCATGTGGCGCTACGGCGACCTCCTCCCCTGCGACGCCGAGACCGCCGTCGACATCGGCACCGGCTACACCCCGCTCCTGCGCGCGCCCAACCTCGGCCGCGAACTCGGCCTCAACCGCCTCTACATCAAGAACGATTGCCAGAACCCCACCTGGTCCTTCAAGGACCGCGTCGTCTCCGTCGCCACCAGCGTCGCCCGTGGCTTCGAGTTCGACATGCTCGCCTGCGCCTCCACCGGCAACCTCGCCAACAGCGTCTCCGCCCACGCCGCGCGCGCCGGCATGCAGGCCGCCGTCTTCATCCCCGCTGACCTCGAACGCGGCAAGATCATCGGCTCGGCCGTCTACGGGCCGACCCTCGTCGCCGTCGACGGCAGCTACGACGACGTCAACCGCCTGTGCAGCGAACTCGGCGACAAGTACCCCTGGGCCTTCGTCAACATCAACGTCCGCCCGTACTACGCCGAGGGTAGCAAGACCCTCGGCTACGAGGTCTGCGAGCAGCTCGGCTGGCGCGCCCCCGACCACTGCATCGTCCCTCTCGCCAGCGGCTCCCTCTACACCAAGATCTACAAGGGCATCAAGGAGCTAGCCTGGCTCGGCCTCATCGACTGGACGGGCACGCGCATGAGCGGCGCGCAGGCCCTCGGCTGCTCGCCCATCGCCGAAGCCTGGGGCCGTCAGTCCATGAACATCCGCCCTCAGAAGCCGAACACGATCGCCAAGTCGCTCGCCATAGGCAACCCGGCCGACGGATACTACGCCTTGAAGACGATGAGCGACACCAATGGCGCCGCCGCCGCAGTCACCGACGACGAGGTCGTCGACGGCATCAAGCTGCTCGCCCAGACCGAGGGCATCTTCGCCGAGACCGCCGGTGGCGTCGTCATTTCCGGCCTCCGCCAGATGGTGCGGAACGGTCACGTCCACCCGGACGAGGTCGTGGTCGCCTTCATCACCGGCGCCGGCCTCAAGACCCAGGAAGCAGTCGAGCCAGCCCTCCAGCCGGCTCTCACAGTCGACGCCTCGATCGAGTCCTTCGAGCAGGCGTTCGAGGAGCGCGAGGGCTCACTACCCCTCGCAAAGGCGGTGCGATGATGGCAACACTGCGCGTTAAGTTCACTTTCGTCGAAGAGTTGATCAAAGAGCCGCTCATCTGGAAGCTCGCCAAGGAGTTCGACGTCGTCACCAACATCCGCCGTGCCGACGTCACCGACCAGCGCGGCTGGGTCGTTCTCGAGCTCGTCGGCGAGCGGGACGAGATCGACCGCAGCCTCGAGTGGGTGCAGGAGAACGGCGTCCGCGTCGACCCGGTATACGAAGACATCGTGGAGGGATAGCCGCATGGCGATGCAGAGACAACCCGAAGAGTACACAGCCGGCCAGGACAACATGGCCCTCACCGTGATCGTCCGCATCCCGACGCCCCTCCGCAAGCTCACCGACGACCAGGCCGTCGTCACCGGCGAAGGCGAGACCCTCCGCGAGTGCATCGATTCGCTCGAGTCGCGCTTCCCAGGCATCAAAGAGCGCCTCTGCGACGAGACCGGCGAACTCCGGCGCTTCGTCAACGTCTACATCAACGGCGAAGATGTCCGCTTTCAGGACGGCCTAGCCACCCGCCTCTCCGGCGGCGACGAAGTGAGTATCGTCCCCGCCGTCGCCGGCGGGTAGCGCCTGCCACGACAACCGATTTCCTTCACGTTGCAGTGTTCGTGTACTGCTTTTCTAGTTTTCCGGTATTGACGTGTCAATATTCCTGTGTTTAATTGAGGGCGCCGGCTTAGTCAGCCCGTCACGCGGCAGACGGGAGGGGGCCCATCTTGGACGACCCGGCACTTGCGCTCATCCTTGAAGAATGCCTGGCGCTCCTCAGTGCCGGTGAAACCCCAGAGTCTATCGCTGGGCGCTTTCCGGACTTCTCAGATACGCTTTTGCCCATCCTCAACGTCGCCGCCAAGCTCCGCGAAGAAGCCGAGGAGGCCATCGACGACCCTCTCGACTTCTTGCAGCAACTCGGCGAGTACCTGCAGCAACAGGTGCAGGACTTCGCAGACTGACCTTGAAGAATGCCCCACCTCGACAAGGCCGCCATCGAGGACCTCTATGCCTACACCGGCTGGGTGTGGCGCCAGATTGCCCAGACCGCCGGCCCTGGCGATGACGTCCTCTCCCGGCCCGCTCCGGGGTCCGGCTGGCCCACGCTCGGAAACTGCCTCGGCCACATCGTCCTCGCATACGACCGCTGGCTCCCGGCGATCATCGACCTCGAATCAAAGTCCCTGCCAGAGTCCACCGCCGATGACTTCGCCACATGGGCGCAAATCGAAGCCATTCGCTCACGGGTCCGCGGCGAGCTCAAGTCCCACCTGACCACCTGGAGCGACGAAGAGCTTGCCACGCTGCAAGACACCAACATCGATGGCGAGACCATCCGCTACAGCCGGGGCGAACTCATCACGCACCTCCTCCTGCACGAGCGCGGCCACCACGGCGACGCTCTTCTACCAGCTCGGAATCGATGCCGAGACCACGTTCGAGTATCGGTTTTACCTCGAACGGCATTCGGCGTTATGATTGACAGGCGACGGGTTATCCACATATAATTCCGACTAACCAGACTGACAAACTAGACTTAAGCGTCTAACACGCTCAGCTGGAGGAGATGACGATGACGATCCAGGATATGCCAGACACGTTCAAGGCGCATCCCAAAGTGCCCGTTGAACTCAAGGCAGGCCACGTCTTCGTCACGCTTGAAGAAGAGTTCGACAACTTCGACGTCGAGACCGCCAACTTCCGCGCCGAGCCCGGCACCCGCGAAGCTGAGTTCGTCCCCTATCGCCTGCGCATGGGTACATACGGCCAGCGCCAGATGGACCAGCAGATGATGCGCATCAAGCTGCCCTACGGCGGCGTCAACGCTGAGCAGATGGACGCCCTGGCCGAGGTCGCCGAGAAGTACTCCGGCCTCCGCCGTGGTCACATCACCACACGAGAGAACTTCCAGTTCCACTTCATCCCGCTGGAGCGCGCCAGCACCGTGATGCGCATCCTCGCCAAGGTGGGACTCTCGACGCGGGAGGCATGTGGCCACACCGTACGCAACGTTACCGGCTGCCCCTACGCCGGTGTCACCGACCACGAATTGTTCGACGTCACTCCATACCTCGCGGCCTACGCCCGCAACATGATCCGCAACCCGATCTGCCAGAACATGCCGCGCAAGTGGAAGACCTCCTTTTCCTGCGGCCCGATCGATTGCGCCGGCAGCCCGTTCCACGACATGGGCTTCGTCGCCGACGTCCGGAAGATCGACGGCAAGGACGTTCGCGGCTTCAAGGTGGTGGTCGGCGGCGGCACATCGACGATGCCGCTGGTCGCCGAGACCCTCTGGGAGTTCGCGACGGCCGATGACGGCCAATACATCCGCGTCGCCGAAGCCGCCCTGAAGGTATTCGACAAGGAAGGCGGCCTGCCGAACTTCCTCCGCAAGAACATGAACAAGGCCCGCGTGAAGTTCCTCGTCAAGAAGCTCGGCATCGAGGAGTTCCGCCGCCAGGTCGACGAAGAACTCGCCCAGCCCTGGGCCTGGGAGAAGCTCGATATGCCCGCGCTTATGCAACTGGCTCCCGAAGGCCCGACGCCCGGTGAGACGCCCAACAGCGTCAAGCCCGGCCCCGACTTCAACCGCTGGGTCAAGACCAACGTCGTCAAACAGCGTCAGCCCGGCTACGTGGCCGTCTGCGTCACCGTGCCGCTCGGTAACCTGACACCCGAGCAATTCCGCGGCCTCGGCGAGCTGATGCGGCGCTTCGCCGGCGGCAACGCCCGCACACAGCAGAACCAGAACCTCGTGCTCCGCTGGGTGCGCGAGGAAGGCCTTCCGGCTCTCCAGTCTGAACTCAAGAAACTCGGCCTCGGCGCTTCCGAAGCCGGCCTCCTCGCCGACGTCGTCGGCTGCCCCGGCACCGACTCCTGCAAGATGGGCATCACCTCGTCTCAAGGCGTCGGCTTCGCGATCCGCGAGCAGGCTCAGAGCTGGGGTTACGACGACGACCCGCTCGTCCAGGCGATCCACGTCAAGGCCAGCGGCTGCCCCAACGGCTGTGGCCAGCACCACCTCGCCGCGATCGGCCTCCAGGGCTCGTCCTTCAGCGCCAACGGTGCGACGATCCCCTGCTTCGACATCTTCCTCGGCGGCGGAAACTACGTCGGCGGCGGCAAGTTCGCCGTTCGCGTAGCCCGCGTCCCGTCCAAGCGCACGCCGGCCGCGATCAAGAAGATGATCGATCACTACGTAGCCAACCGCAACGACGGCGAGGAGTTCATCGCCTTCGTCGACCGCGTCGGCCCCAAGAGCTTCGACCCGCTGCTGGACGAGTTCAAGGAAGTCGGCCCTGTCCATCAGGACATCGACACCTACATGGACTGGGGCAAGGAAGAACTCTTCGAGGTCATCCGGGGCGAAGGCGAGTGCTCGGTATAATTTGCCCTCGCCGATCCAAACAAGTAATCAATATCACGGAGGGAGCACAGTGAAAGAAGCAACCAGGTACACAGAGGCAGACGTCGACGGGTTGAACGAACAGCTCGGCGGCAAGTCCGCCGAAGAGATCGTCCGCTGGGCGGGCGAAACGTACGGGCCCGACATCAAGTTCGCGAACAGCTTCGGCGCCGAAGACGTCGCTCTGATGGACATCATCGCCAAGACCGCCCCCCAGATCCGCGTTTTCACGCTCGACACCGGGCGTCTCAATGATGAGACGTACCAGGTCATGGACGCCACCAGCTTCCGCTACGAGAACATGCCGATCGAGGTCATGTTCCCGGAGCGCGAGAAGGTCGAGGCGCTCACCCGCGAAAAGGGCTTCTTCTCCTTCCGTGAGAGCGTCGAACTCCGCAAGGAGTGCTGCGCGATCCGCAAGGTCCAGCCGTTGAAGCGCGCGCTCGTCGGCGCCGAGGCCTGGATGACCGGCCTGCGCCGCGACCAGTCCGTCACGCGCACCGATACTCCCGCCATCGAGTGGGACGAGGGTAACGGCATCGTCAAGGTTAATCCGATCATCGAGTGGTCGAACGAAGACGTCTGGGCCTACATCAAGGAAAACAAGGTCCCCTACAACAAGCTGCACGACCAGCACTACCCAAGCATTGGCTGCGCTCCCTGCACCCGCGCCATCAAGGACGGCGAAGACATCCGCGCCGGCCGCTGGTGGTGGGAGAACCCCGAGTTCAAGGAGTGCGGCCTGCACGAGTAGCCCACCGATCCCGTAAGGGCGCCGCGGGTCAACGGACGGGCGCCCCGCCACGGAAGCAAGCACAGGGCCACGGCAAAGTTCCGTGGCCCTGATTTCGCAGACGACGACAGGAGCATCGATGACGATGGGAGAGACCATACCTGCCCACGGGGGTGAGCTAATAGATCTGCTTGTGACCGGCCTCGAAGGGGAATCCATAACCGAGAGCGCTGCTCAGCTTCCCGTCGTCACCCTCAACTCGCGCAACCTTTCCGACCTGGAACTCCTCGCGACCGGCGGCTACAGCCCGCTCGAAGGCTTCATGACCCAGGCGGACTACTCCTCCACCGTCGACCACATGCACCTCGCGAACGGCCTCCCCTGGCCGATGCCGATCACCCTCGGCGTCAATGCTGACCAAGCCGCGTCGATCAACGAGGGTGACGAACTTGCCCTCGCCGACGAGACCGGCCGCCTGCTCGCCGTCCTCGAGGTCCGCGAGACGTTCGGCTATGACAAGGCCGCTGAAGCACGCAACGTCTACCGCACGGAAGACGAAAAGCATCCCGGCGTCGCCGCCCTGTATGAACAGGGCGAGATCCTGCTCGGCGGCCCTCTTTCTGTCATCGCGACGCCCCAGTACGACGACTTCGCGGAGTACCGCCTGACCCCGGCGCAGACCCGAGCCGCCTTCGCCGCCCGCGGCTGGAAGACGGTGGTCGGCTTCCAGACCCGAAACCCCGTCCACCGCGCGCACGAGTACATCCAGAAAGCGGCGATGGAGATCGTCGACGGTCTCCTCCTCCACCCGCTGGTCGGTGACACCAAGTCCGACGACATCCCCGCAGATGTCCGCATGCGCTGCTACGAGGTGCTGATTGAGAACTACTACCCGCTGGACCGCGTGATCCTCTCGGTCAATCCGGCGGCGATGCGCTATGCCGGCCCGCGCGAGGCCGTCTTCCACGCTCTCGTTCGCAAGAACTTCGGCTGCACGCACTTCATCGTCGGCCGCGATCACGCCGGCGTCGGCAACTACTACGGCACCTTCGACGCCCAGCTCATCTTCAACGAGATCGATCCCCTGGCGCTCGGCATAGTGCCGCTCATGTTCGAGCACTCGTTCTTCTGCAAGAAGTGCGATGGCCTCGCCAGCGTCAAGACCTGCCCGCACACGCCGGAGGACCGCGTATCGCTCTCCGGCACCCAGGTCCGCGACATGCTCACAGGCGGCATCGCCCCGCCGCCCGAGTTCTCCCGCCCGGAGGTCGCCAAAGTCCTGATCGAGGCGATGCAGGAGCGTACCACGCCCCATCATGCAATCTGAACCCCTGGAGGTTGTGCAGACACACGGCCTCAACGTCGCGGTGTCTGGCCCGCGCTTGGGCAGGGTTATCGCGATTGCCGTTCGCGTCACCTATACCCTCGCTGGACTCTTCCTCTTTATCTTCGCCCTTCAACTGCTGAAGACCGGCGCCAAGGGCCTCAAGCCCGTCCTCGAGAGCCTCTCGGCAGACGGCGTCTTCAACCTCCTCGGGTTTGGCTGGCTCGGCTCCTACATCGTCATGAGCGGCTCGCCCGTCGCCGCGATCTCGCTCAGCCTTCTTGCCTCCGGGACAACCTCCGACGCCGAAGCCTTCGCGATGATCAACGGCTCGCGCCTGGGCGCCTCGTTCATCGTCCTCTTCGTCGGATTCGTTCTGTGGCTGACTCACAAGCGGTCAGCGGACGGCCTCTACATTGGTGTCGTCGCTCTGCTCACCGCGTTCACCCTGTGGCTGCCGGTGCTGCCGATCGGCATCCTCGTCCTCCACGAGGGTTGGTTCGACTCCGTACGCCTTAGCCCGCCCGGTGCTCTTACTGGTTTCGTCGACGTCGTCTATGACCCCATCGTCAATCGCGTCGCCGATAATGTGCCCGAGCTCCTGATATTCGTGATCGGCGTGGGCGTCCTGCTAGCGGCCTTCGCCATTTTCGACCGCGCCTTGCCAAACCTCGAGTCCGGCTCGACCGACAGAAACGTCGAGAAGGCGAAGGAGTGGCTGCACAGGCCCCTGGCGATGTTTGCCCTTGGCCTCGGCGTCACGGCGATCACGATGTCGGTCTCGATTTCACTGACGCTCCTCATCCCTCTCTCGCTCAAAGGCTACGTGCGCCGCAACGCGATCATCCCCTACGTGATGGGCGCCAACATCTCGACCTGGGTCGATACGCTGGTCGCCGCCTTGCTCCTGGACGCGCCGCGCGCCTTCACGATTGTCTTCACCGAGATGGTCGTCGGCGGCTCCATCTCGCTCTTCGTCCTGATCTTCCTCTACAAACCGTATTCCGCGGCTATCATCGCCGCCGCCAACCGCATCACGCATGACCGACGGGCTTTCGCAGCGTTCATGGGTGCGATTCTCTTTGTTCCCCTGGTGCTGTTCTTGATCTAGACTGGTGCATACCCGGTGGGGGTATGTTAAGATTGTCGATGGAGAAACTCAACTTTAAGCCATGAAGATATCTACCAAAGGCGAATACGGAATCCGGGCTCTCATCGAGTTGGCCCACCGCTACGGTGACGGTCGCCCAACGCAGAGCGCGGAAGTCGCCGCTCGCCAGAGCATACCGGAGTCATACCTCGAACAACTGCTGACGACCCTGCGCCGGGCGGGATTCGTCCGTAGCGTCCGCGGGCCGCAAGGTGGTCACGCGCTCGCTCGGCCGCCCGCGCAGATCGCCGTCAGTGACGTCATCGAATCGCTCGAGGGCCCAATCATGGACATGGACTGCCTCGACGAGTCGCGTGCCCGAGGCCCGCAGGCCCAGACTGAAATGTGGAGCGCCGTGCGTAAAGCTATTCTCGGCGTACTCGCCAGCACAACAATTGCCGATCTTGCGGAGCGAGACCGGGCGGCACTGCCGGCCGGCGCCCGCTATAACATCTAGGAGCTGTCATGGGTAGAGATAAGAAGATCGCCGATACAGTCCTTGACCTAGTTGGAGGCACACCGATGGTGCGCCTCAACCGCGTCGTGGCCGAAGGCTCCGCCGAAGTGATCGGCAAGATGGAGTCGCTCAACCCCGGCGGCAGCGTCAAGGACCGCATCGCCCTCAGCATGATCGAAGCCGCCGAAAGCGCGAGCAAACTCAAGCCCGGCGACACGATCGTCGAACCGACCAGCGGCAACACCGGCATCGGCCTTGCGATGGTCGCCGCCGTCAAAGGTTACAAGCTCATCGTCACAATGCCGGAGGACATGAGCCTCGCCCGGCGCGACCTTCTAGCCCGCTACGGTGCGCAGGTCGTCCTCACGCCGGCGATCGAAGGCATGACCGGCGCTGTCTACGCTGCGCAGGAACTCGTCGCCAAGTCCGGCCACTTCATGTGCCAGCAGTTCGAGAACCCCGCGAACCCGGAAGCGCACCGCCGCGCCACTGCCAACGAAATCCTCGAAGCGACCGACGGCCGCATCGACGCCTTCGTCGCCGGCGTCGGCACGGGCGGCACGATCACCGGCGTCGGCGAGGTCCTGCGGAAGACTCTGCCGGACCTTCACATTGCTGCCGTCGAACCCGTCCGCTCGCCGGTACTGGCAGGCGGCCGCGCCGGTGTCCACGCTATCCAGGGCATCGGCGCCAGCTTTGTGCCGGGCATCCTGAACCGCGACATCTACAACGAGATCATCGCCATCGGCGACGAAGAGGCGATCGATATGTCGCGCCGCCTCTGCCGCGAGGAAGGACTGCTTGTCGGCATCTCCGCTGGCGCCAACGTCGTAGCCTCGCTCAAGGTTGCCAAGCGGCTTGGCACGGGCAAGCGCGTCGTTACTGTTCTCCCCGATACGGGTGAGCGATACTTGCAGATGGAGGCTTAGATGCAGCCCCGAAGGAGAGACATGCCGGTAACGGTGTACATTCCAACGCCGTTCAGGAAACTGACCGGCAACCAAACATACGTGAAGTCCGAGGGTAACACCGTCGGTGAAGTGCTGGACACGCTGGGCGCGGACTACCCGTCGCTGCGGCACATGCTCTACGACGACAAGGACCAGATCCCCGGCCACATCAACATCTACGTGAACAACCAGGAGATCAACTCGCTCCAGGGCAAGGACACGCCCGTCAAGGACGGCGACGAGATGGCCGTCATCCCCGCGATCGCCGGCGGCGCGACCGGTGCTCTCACACCCGAGCAGGTCGACCGCTACTCGCGGCACATCATCATGCCTCAGGTCGGCTCATCCGGTCAGCGCAAGCTTATGGCCGCGAAAGTCCTCATCATCGGTGCGGGCGGCCTCGGCGGTCCCGCAGCGCTCTACCTCGCCCTCGCCGGTGTGGGCACCATCGGCATCGTCGAGTTTGACACCGTCGACCTCTCCAACCTCCAGCGCCAGGTGCTTCACCAGAACGACGACGTCGGCAAGAAGAAGACCGAATCTGCCAAACAAACTCTCAACGCCTACAACCCCGACGTCAACGTCGTCCTTCACGAAGCCCCGCTAACCTCCGACAACGCCATGGAGATCATCCCCCAGTACGACATCATCGTGAACGGCGCCGACAACTTCACCACCCGCTACCTCGTCAACGACGCCGCCTACTTCGCGAAGAAGACACTCGTCGATGGCGCGATCCTCCTCTTCGACGGCCAGGCGACCGTGTACGTCCCGGGCCAGGGCTGCTACCGCTGCCTCTTCCCGGCGCCACCCCCACCGGGCGCTGTGCCCAGTTGCGCGGAGGCCGGTGTTCTCGGCGCTCTCACTGGAATCATGGGCTCGATCCAGGCAACCGAGACGATCAAGGTGATCCTCGAGATCGGCGAGCCGCTCGTTGGCAAGCTGCTGATGGTCGACGCGCTCTCGATGGACTTCCGCTCACTCAAGCTCCGCCGCGACCCCAATTGCCCGCTTTGCGGCGACAACCCGACGATCACCGACCTGATCGACTACGAAGGATTCTGCGGCTCACCTTTCCCCGGCGAGAACGTAAACGGAGCGCAAAGCTAGTGGCGATCGACGTACGTGTCGCCGCACAAATGCAAAAGCACCTCGGCGGACGCTCCGTCGCGGCCGACGGCGGAAATGTTCGCGAGCTTCTCGACGCACTCGACAAGCGCTTCCCCGGCTTCCGTGACATGGTGATGACCGACGGTGAGCTCCACCGCTTCGTCAACATCTACCTGAACGACGAGGACATCCGCTTCCTGAACCAGCTCGACACGTCGCTCAAAGACGGCGACGTCGTCTCGATCCTCCCCGCCCTCGCCGGCGGTTGCGCCAATACGTAACCGCATTTCGACAACGCCTAATGCCTTACGACTCCATCCTCGACGCCATCGGCAATACGCCGCTCGTCCGGCTCAACCACCTGAGCCCAAAACCCGCGGTGAACATCTACGCCAAGCTCGAGGGCTCCAACCCCACCGGCAGCGTCAAGGACCGCATCGCCCTCTTCATGATCCGCGCCGCCGAGGCAAGCGGCGAGCTGACACCCGATAAGGTCGTCCTCGAACCGACAAGCGGCAACACCGGCATCAGCCTCGCAATGGTCTGCCGCGCCAGGGGCTACCGTCTGCTCTGCGTCCTGCCCGATAACGTAACGCAGGAGCGCGAAGCGCTGTTGAAAGCTTTTGGAGCAGAAGTCGTCTACGCCGAGAACGCGACGAGCACTAACGACGCCGTATTCAAGGCTCAGCAGATGCTGGCCGACGAACCCGCCCGCTACTTTATGCCTTACCAGTACGGAAACGAAAACAACCCCCGCGCCCATTACGAGACGACCGGCCCGGAGATCCTGCGCGATGTCCCCGACATCAGCGTCTTTGTCGCCGGCCTCGGCACCGGCGGCACCCTCACCGGCGTCGGCCGTTACCTCAAGGACAACGTGCCCGGCGTCAAGGTAATCGCCGCCGTACCCCATCCCGGCGACCTCGTGCAAGGACTGCGCGCGATCGAGGAGGGATTCATCCCGCCGGTTCTCGATGAGTCCGTCCTAGACGGCCGCATCGTCGTCGACTCGGTGTCTTCATTCCGCATGACCAAAGAGGTGATGGAGAAAGAGGCGATCTTCTGCGGCATCTCTTCTGGCGCCGTCCTTCGCGTCGCCGTGCGGGCCGCTGAGCGCCTCGAGAGCGGCAACGTCGTCGCGCTACTCGCGGACGGCGGCTGGAAGTACCTGTCGACCGAGCTCTGGAGCAAGGACTACGGCGAGACGCCCGAAGAAACGCAAGGCACGATCTGGTGGTAGGAGGGTAGCGTGGGACGGGCCTTCATGTACGCCGCGCTCGTGGCCCTCGCTGTCTTCGTGCTGTCCGCTACGTTCGTCCTCGAACACGGCGGCGCCTCCATCGCCGCGGTCCAGCACATCCTGATTCACGACCTGACGACCAGTCCCGAGGCCTACGAAGGCACGCCCATCACGACCGAGGGCACGCTTACCTTCAGCGACGAACATGACCGCCACCAGCTCGTCGGCGACGGCAACTTAGCGGTCATCATCCGTGAGTACCACGGCAAGTTTGACCTGGCCGATCTCGAAGGCCGCGAGGTCGAAATCAGCGGCCAGTTCGGCATCGACGATGACTTCGGCGTCTACATCGACGCGGACTTCGTGCGCCTGGTGCCCAACTGATGCTCCAGCTTGGCTCCGATATCATCGATGGCATGATTGCGCACGCCCGCGAGGAGTTCCCCAAAGAGTGTTGTGGCCTGCTCGCCGGTCAGGACGGTCACCCAGTCAAGCTCGTCCGCGCCACCAACTCCGAAGCCAGCGAGTTCCGCTACCGCGTCGATGACCGAGAACTCCTGCGCTTCCTGCGTGAGTGCGAGGACAACGGCTGGGACTTCCTCGCCGTCTATCACTCCCACACCCGCAGCGAGGCCTATCCGTCGCCAACCGACGTGCGCCTGGCCACCAACTGGCCGGACCCGTACTACATCCTCGTCTCGCTCGAAGACCAGGCGAACCCCGTCGTGCGCGCCTTCCGCATCAACGACGGCACAATCACAGAAGAACAGATCGGCTAGGCGCCGGCTTTTCGCATAAGGGCTTAGCCCAGGACGCTGTAAACGAAGACCCCCGTGAAGAAGTAGTCGCCCGGTCCGGACACAAGCACCATCGCTGTCAACCAGAGCGCAAAGCCCGCCAGCACCGACACCATCGCGGCCGTTGCGCTCGCGCCCGGGGCCGCCGCCCGCAGACCTTCCACCGAGTAGTAATACATCGCCGCGATCAACATGACGCCGAAAGTAAAACCAACCTCCGGCAGGAAGACCAGAAACCCGATCGCGTAGAACGAATAGGTGAGCGCCAGCACCCGCGCCAGCCCTTCCGGCGGAATGTTGACTCCATACGCCTGGCTGAGCACGACATACGTCACGGCGATCCCCGCTGCCAGCAGGATCATCGTGAACAGGCTGCCGAGGACCACCGTTTCGACGAACCAGTTGTCCGGGGTGAAGTCGAAGACGGTCTGGCCGTAGAGGAACGCCCCTAGCGCGGCGATCAATACTGCGCCGACCGCCAATGCCGCGGCCACAGAGGTGAACTGCCGATCGTCCCGCACCTCAACGAACACACGCGGGTCCAGTTTGAGCATCCGCTGGATGCGGTCGAGGATCACGTCGCTGGTCATCTGTGCCCCCTAAGAAATGACCCGCCACTCGCACGAGGCGAAGTGGCAGGTCTCAGTGCCAAAGAAGTCTCTCCAGATGGAGAGGGGTTACATTGCTGCGGCGCCTCCGCCCTGTTGCTCCTCCTGGAACGTCAGGAACCCGCCCGCCACCAGTCCCGCAGCGGCGATGAAGCCGAGGAAGAACCCGAAGCTAATGTCGCCGGAGTGATTCAGGAACTTGATGATTACGAAGAGCGCTGCCGCTGCGCCAAGGCCCAGCATCAGCCGGCCCCAGGTTACGCCCTGCGGCAGCTCCGGCAGCTTGACGTTACCGAAGCGCACGGCCGCCACCAGCGCCGCCATGATCACTCCGATCAGCACCGCGAGGATAGACCATATCGCGCCGGGGGACTGCCAGCCGCTGCGGCTCACGCTCCCGAGGTCTTCACCAAGGAACGAGATGTCCACGCTGTACCACTTCAGAAAACTGGCGATCAACATCAAGATACCCGAAGGGATGATGATCTTTTCCCCCAGAGCCATCTTGTTGAACTGCTCCTGGATGTTCATGCTCATAGATAACTCCTTTGGCCGACGTCCGTTCGTTCTATAGGTTCAGACATGATTCCGGAAGCACAGGTGCGCATTCCGTCATTCTCACCGCAAGTTAGCGCCTGTTAGTGCCCAATGTCAAGCAGTATTCTGTTAACCGCTTATACTTATGCACTTATTCGCGAAGGCCAGCACCGCTGCAGCGTGCCGCTCGCCCTGATAAATTGTGCCTGTTACTACCCTGGGAGTAAGCGATATGACGCAACAGATGCATAACAACGTCCGCGCCCTCCTCGAACGCGCAGGCGTCACCGCTGTGCCGGATGATCGCGTCCGCCGCCTCGAAGCGCCCGTCCAAGCAGCCCTCTCCGCCGCTGTGGCACTCGCCGCCCTCGACTACCGCGGCCACGGCGTCTACACATTCCACCCGCCCGATCCCAATGACTGACCTCCACTGGCTAACGATCGCCGAAGCGGCGCCTCTTATCGAACGTTGCAAGCTGTCTCCCGTCGACCTCGTGGAGGCCTGCCTCGCCCGCATCCACGCGCTGGAGCCGCGCCTCAATGCCTTCATCACTGTCCTTGACGAGCCGGCGCTCGCCCAGGCCCGCGTCGCCGCTGAAGAGATCGCCCGCGACCAGCACCGTGGCCCACTCCACGGCGTCCCGGTTGCTCTCAAGGACATCTTCGCCGTCGCCGGCGTCCCCATGACCGCCGGCTCACGTATCATGCGCGACCACGTCGCCGACGCTGACTCCGCGGTCACCGAGCGCCTCCATGCAGCGGGCGCCGTCATCATCGGCAAGCTCAACCTCCACGAGTTCGCCCTCGGCGCCACCGGCATCAATCCTCACTACGGCCCAGCCCGCAATCCCTGGGACACCGAGCGCATCACCGGTGGCTCAAGCTCCGGCTCCGGTGCGGCCGTTGGCGCCGGCGAGTGCTTCGCAGCGATGGGCACCGACACCGGCGGGAGCATCCGCATCCCGGCCTCGCTCTGCGGTGTCGTCGGCCTCAAGCCCACGTTTGGCCGCGTCAGCCGCCGCGATATCCTGCCGCTGAGCTGGTCCCTCGACCACGCCGGCCCGCTCACCCGCAGCGTTCAGGACGCAGCCATCGTCCTCCAGGCGATCGTTGGCTACGATCCGGGCGACCCGGGATCTAGCCGCGTTCCGGTGCCCGACTACCAAGCGAACCTTCGTGATGGCATCCGCGGCCTCCGCATCGGCGTGCCGGACCGCTTCTTCGTCGACGATCTCGATCCCGCTGTCGAGTCAGCCTTCCGCGACGCTCTCAGTGTGCTCGAAAGCCTCGGCGCGCAGATCGGCGAGTTCTCGCCTCCCCTCATCGATGAAGCACCGGGCGCCGTCGGCGCGATCATGCTCCCGGAGGGGTTCGCCTTCCACCAACGGTGGCTCCAGGAGCGCCCCGACGACTACGGCGACGACGTCCGCTACCGCTTCGAGATGGGCGCGACCTACCCCGCTTCGCAGTACATCCAATCGCTGCGCTTTCGCGAGCTCTTCGTCGAAGCCTGGCGCGAGCAGGTCTTCAGCCGCTTCGACATCATCGCGACACCGGCGACCCTCATCTCCGCTCATCCAATCGAGCGCAGCGACCTGTCCACCACCGCCAGCCTGATCCGCCTCACCAATCCCATCAACCTCCTCGGCGCGCCTGCTATCTCGATACCGTGCGGCTTCTCACCGGACAACCTCCCGCTCGGCCTCCAGCTAATCGGCCGCTGGTGGGATGAGGCGATGGTCCTGCGCGCCGCCTACGCCTACGAGCAAGCAACCGAGTGGCACACTCGCCGCCCGCCTCTCTAGCGTTGAGACTCGGCTATCGGGCTTCGCCTACGGTCGTCAGGCTTTCATCGGCGCTGGCTGCAGATCACTGTGGCGCAACAGCCATACACCGAGCGAAATGAGCAACACCAGCGTCGAGAGCAACTGGATCGGGAAGAACACAAAGCCGGGATCGGTAACGACAACGAGCCAGGCCAGCCATGCCGAGATTCCGGCAACGATCGCCACCCAGCCGATCCACTTCGGCGGGTTGATTAGACCCTGCGGCGCGCCAACCAGTATCAGGCCCAGCGCCACGAACCCAGTCCCTACCGCGGTGAAGAGCAGATTCACAAACGCGAACGTAATCATTCCCACATACCGGCCGAGTTCCAGTGTCGAGGAGTCGCCTGCGGGAATGTCGCCGGCGCCGCCTTCCACGTAGTCCGCAGCGATGCCCGTCAGCAGTACGTTCGATATGTCCACCACCAGCGAGAGCGATGCAGCCACCGCGATCGCGACCATCGACAGTGTCGCCAGGAACGGACTGCGGTCGCGGAAAAGGATAAAGAACGCCGCTGCGGCCACGATAACGAAGACGCCGTCATTCACTACCCCGACCGCAGCTCCGGCGAGCACTAGCCCTTCGTTGTCGTTGATATCGGTCAGGTACTCCTCGACTTCGTCCCTTTCGAAGGGGCTTTTATCGGACGACCCAGCGCCTGTCAGACCGATATTGATTACAGTCAGTATCGCCCCCACTATCAGGGCAACTCCCACGATGCTCACGGTACGTTGAGACAGATCCAAGATACCCCTCCTTCGACACGCCCAATCGGTTGCTTGAATGGTACCGGCACGAGCCAGAGCGCTAAACGCGTTCATCAACAATGATGTGGACAACCTGACGCTGGCAGGGAACCGCATCCGTTCCCTGAGGAACGAAGGGCCTCGGCGCAACGAAGGTGAGCACACCCCCAACGCAACGCTCTCGGCACCTCTCGAAATCGCCTCTCGGCACCCCACCACCCCCGATTTTGCCAAACCAACTCGCGCTGTCGCCCTACTTCACGATCGGCGTGTCGTCGCGGTTCCCCCACTCGGCCCACGAAGCGTCATAATTCCGCGCGTCGGGATAACCCATCAGCCGCAGGACAAACACACCCTGCGCCGCGCGGATCCCCGCCTGGCAGTGCGTGATCACTCGCTTCTCCGGTACTACGCCGATCGCTTCCAGCTTGCGCTTGATCTCCTCCGCCGGCAGCAGCTGGCCCGAGCGCACCGGCGGCGAGACCGTGAGGTCCAACCACTCGATGTTCACCGCATTCGGGATGTGGCCTCCGCGCTTGTTCGCACGCTGGTCCTCGCCCGTGTATTCGCCAGGCGCACGCACATCCCAGATCACAGTATTCGGGTCGTCAATCGCCGCACGGACGTCATCCGTCAGGGCGCAAGTGTCCGTACGCACAGCCTGAACTTTGAAGTCCGCGCGCTCGACATGATGCATCTCCATCGAGACCGAACGCCCTTCTTCAAACCACTTGCGGAAGCCTCCGTTCAGCACCTTGCATTTTGCGTGCCCGAAGTAATCGAGAGCCCACCACAGCCGCGCCGCGTACAGTCCGCCCATGTTGTCGTACGCCACTACCTGTTTGTCGTTGCCGATGCCATGCCGCGACATCGTCTCCGCGAAGCGGTCGGGATCCATTAGCCGCACGCCGATCCCCGCCCCGGACGCCGAATCGCCCTCTTCCTTCAGATAATGGTGCGTCCTCAACCCCACCGCCCCTTCGACGTGCTGTCGCAGATAGGCCGGGAATTCGTCGCAATCAACGACCACGACGTCTGAGTCGCCGATGTGCTCGGCTAGCCAGTCCGTCTCAGCCAGGATGTCTGGGTTGAGGTAGTTGCTCATCGGGCCGCTCCTTGCTTCAGTCGGGGGATTGCATTATAGGCTAGGTTGTCATGCAGACAGCCGCGCAGCGACACCCTACTCCGATCACAATCGGCGGGCGCGAATTCGCCTGGGGCGAGCGCACCTACGTCATGGGCATCGTCAACGTCACGCCCGACTCCTTCGCCGGTGATGGCGTTATGGACGTCGACTCCGCCGTTCGCCAGGCCGTACGAATGCGTGAGGACGGCGCGGAGATCATCGACGTCGGTGGTGAGTCCACGCGCGCCGGCTTTGAGGAAGTCGCCGCCGAGGAAGAGGTGCGCCGCACGATTCCGGTCGTCCAGCGCCTGGCACGCGAGCTGGACATACCGATCAGCATCGACACGTACAAGGCGAGCGTCGCGAAAGCCGCGATCCATGCCGGCGCATCGCTCGTCAACGACGTGCACGGCTTCCAGCGCGAGCCCGAAATCGCCCGCGTCGCCGCGGAGGCAAGCGTTCCCGCCGTCGCGATGCACAACCAGCGCGGCCGCGTGTTCAAAGACACAATCGGCAACATCGTCGAAGGCTGGCTCGAAAGCCTGCGCATCGCCCGCGAACAGGGGCTTGCCGAAGACCAGGTGATTCTGGATCCCGGCTTCAGCTTCGGCTGGGAGGTCAGCCAGGCCGTCGAAATGCTCCGCCGCCTGGGCGAGCTGCGCATCCTCGGCCGTCCCATCCTGGTCGGCACCTCACGCAAGTCGACCATCGGCACAGTGCTCGGTGGCCTGCCCGTCGAAGAGCGCCTCGAGGGCACCGCGGCCACGGTCGCCAGCGCCATCGCAAACGGTGCCGACATCGTCCGCGTTCACGACGTCAAGCAAATAGCGCGCGTTGCCAGGATGGCAGACGCCATCGCGCGCGGCTGGACTAGCGAATGACAGCAACCGAGTGGCCGCGCCGTGGCTGAGGCGTACGTCGCCCTAGGCGCCAACCTCGGCAACCGCGAGGCGAACCTCCGCATGGCGTTGAGGGGAATGACCCGCATGGCGCGTGTGCTTACCGCCTCCGCGCTCTACGAGACGGACGCCGTCACGAGCGATGACGCCGAACAGCCCAACTACTACAACGCTGCTTGTTCCATCGAGACTGGCCTCGAGCCGCTGCCGCTTCTCCGCTTCCTGCAGGCGCTGGAGCACGAAATCGGCCGCCGCCCGGCCGCCGAACAATGGGCGCCCCGTCCGATTGATCTCGACCTGTTGTTGTACGAGGACACGGTGCTGGACGACGGCCCGCTCGTCCTGCCCCACCCACGGATGGCAGAGCGCCCCTTCGTTCTCGTGCCCCTTGCAGATATCGCCGGCTGCGTCACACACCCCGTCCTCGGCCGCACGATCAAGGAGCTGGCGAACGCAGCGGGCAACGAGGGCGTCCGCCGGATCAGGGACAGAGGGTGGGACGGCGTTGCCGGGCACGAACCGGGCCGCGTCCGCCTCTAGCGCTCTACTCGGCGTCTGTGGACGCGGGCTCGCTCATTTCTTCGAGCTCTTCGTCCTCGCCGGTGAACATCGTCCAGCCGATCCAAAACGCCAGCGCCGAGACGGCGGCCAGCGCGCTGCCAACCGGCAGTGCCAGGGCCATGTAACTCTTGCGCGTCATCGCCCAGAAAAAGATCACGAACTGAAACGCCGCAACGAGCATGATGATCAAACCGGTGCGCTGCGAGCTTTCCATCGCTACGCCGACTTGCGCCCAGACGGGCGGGCGTCGGCCCGCATCTCGGGCGGCAGCAGGTTTGGAATGCGGTCCTCGATCGGGTACTTCTCCCCACACTTCGTGCAGGTGAGCGAGCCCTGGATCACCTCGTCGCCGTTCGCTTCGTCGACGGTTAGCTCGAGCGGACTCTTGTCCATTGGGCAGGCGAGGATGTCCAGAATGTCTTTTCTCATAGCTCGCGTTCGATTCTAAGTCTGCCCCGGTAGGCAGTCAAACGGGCGACCGGCGCAGCCGCTCGATACAATTGAAGTGGCATGAGCGACGTCAAGCGCATCCCCCTCGACCGCCGCGTACTCGTCGTCCGCCACGAGCGGATCGACCTGCGTCCGGAACGCGGGGCAGTCATGTTCCCGTTGGGCGCTCTGTTGATCGCCCTCGGCCTCTTCGCCTGCGTCGTCCTTTTCGCGGACAGTCTGTCGGTCACGGCGCTCGCCTTGCTGTTGATCCCCGGACTCTTGCTGGCCCCATTTGCCGGAATGGGTCTCATCTACTCGGTCATCGGAGCAGCGGTCGTCGTCGAGAAAGCCAAGCAATCGGTGCGCTTTCAGCAAGGCGTGCTCGGCCTCGGCATCGGCACGATGGAGCTCGTCCCCTTCTGGAAGATCGCCCACATCGAGATCGCCGACTTCGACCTCGGCGAGGTCACAGCCGGCCCGCGCCCGCCACTCGACTTCCGCGCCTGGGACATCATCCTCGTCAAGGAAAACGGCAAGCGGCTGCCGATTGCCCAGGTCGTCGCCGGCAACTCCACTGGCCTCGTCGACGAAGGCTGGGACCGAGCCTTCGACGCCGCCGAGGCGATCGCGGCGATGACCGCCAGCAGTGTCGTGATCACCGCCGAGACGGAGCTGGACGCAGAAACAGCGCCGGAAGTAGCCGAGCAAACGACGTGAGCGCAGAAGCCGACATCCTCTGCAAGTACAAAACGATTGCCGTCGTCGGCCTATCCAACAACGACGCCCTCCCTGCTTACAGCGTCGCCAAGTACATGCAGGACGCCGGGTATCGCATCATCCCCGTAAACCCAAACGAGACGCAGGTCCTCGGTGAGAAGGCATACTCCGACATCGTTTCGATCCCGGAGCAAGTCGAAATCGTGGACATCTTCCGTCGTCCCGAATACGTCGGGGCGGTCGTCGCCGACGCTATCGCAGCCGGCGCGAAGGCCGTCTGGATGCAACAGGGCATCATCAACAAGGAAGCGGCGGCGAACGCACGCGCCGCCGGCCTCGAAGTCGTCATGGACGAGTGCATCCGCACCTGGCACCGCCGCTTACAGGCGACGCTACAATAGTGGCATGTGGGTGAGCGTCGCTCGTATTCTCCTCCCCGCAGTCACAATTGCCGTCGTGCTCTACGCGTTGTTCGAAACCGGTTGGTGGGGCGGGTTCCTGCTTGTACCTGTCGCGATCGCCATTGCTCTCGTCGTCGCCCTAAGGCACCCACCCTTTGTCGCGCTGTTCACCGACGCACTAGCCACCGTAGGCGTGATCGCGGTGCCGATGATCGCGTACGAGGCCGCGTCCGGTGACCTCGATACGAGGGGCCCGATTGTGATGGCTTCTGCCCGAGCACTACTGGCGGAATTTTCCTTATGAGCTGGTTCTTGATGATCATCGCTATTCCCACCGCCATCGCCGGAGGATTACTCTCGATGATCGCTTCGTTTGTTGCCGGACGAACGCCCCGCAGCGCCTGATGCTGAGTTTGTCCCAACGTAACCGCGATGCTACAATTGCGGTGCCATCTGGCAGCTTATGTTTGCCGTGAAGGACCCAACGTCAGGCGCCCCTGTCACCCGTTTGTCGGGTCGTGTGCATGCATAGCAACTCCTGGAAGGACAAGTGCGGCGTCTTCGGAGTTTACGCGCCCGGTGAAGAAGTAGCCCGCCTCACCTTCTACGGGATTTTCGCCCTCCAGCACCGCGGCCAGGAAAGCGCCGGCATCGCGACCGGCGATGGCAAGACCCTCCACATTCGCACCGGCATGGGCCTCGTCTCGCAAGTCTTCGAGGAGCACGATCTTGGCCATCTGCCCGGCCACGTCGCCATCGGGCACACTCGCTACTCCACCACCGGTTCCAGCCGCCAGGAGAATGCACAACCCGTCTACGTCGAGGGCAGCAACGGCCCGCTCGCCCTTGCTCACAACGGCAACCTGATCAACGCCGACGTCCTCCGCGACGACATGGAGGACGACGGCACTTCATTCGCCACTTCCACAGACAGTGAAGTCGCGGCACGTCTGCTCGCGTCGGCCCCCGGCGACAACTGGCTCGAGCGCGCCGGCGCCACCATGAAGGTGATGTCCGGTGCCTACTGCTTCATAGCGCTCACACCGGACTCTGTAATCGCCATGCGCGACCCGTACGGCGTCCGCCCGTTGAGCATCGGCCGCATCAACGGCGGCGGGTGGGTCATCGCCTCCGAGACCTGCGCTCTCGACCACCTCGGCGCCCAGTTCGTACGCGAAGTTGACCCTGGCGAGGTGGTCGTCGTTGACGCGGATGGTCTGCACGCGACTCAGGCGCTGGAGCGGCGGAAGGACGCTCTCTGCGTCTTCGAGTACATCTACTTCGCCCGGCCCGACAGCGTGATCCGCGGCAAGCTGTTGCACCCGCTACGCGCGAACATGGGCCGCGAGCTGTCCCGCGAAGCCCCGGTCGACGCAGACCTTGTGATCGGCGTACCTGACTCCGCTACGGCGGCGGCCATCGGTTACGCCAACGAGTCCGGCATCGAGTACGCCGAAGGCCTCGTCAAGAACCGCTACGTCGGTCGCACCTTCATCAAGCCCGACCAGCGCCTCCGCGACCAGGGCGTCTACTTGAAGTTCAATCCCCTACAGCAGGTCATCACCGGCAAGCGTCTCGTCGTTGTCGATGACTCGATTGTCCGTGGCACGACGACGCCGAAGGTCGTCGAGATGCTGCGCAAGGCCGGCGCCACGGAAGTGCACATGCGCATCTGCGCGCCGCCGATCATGCACCCCTGCCACTTCGGGATCGACATGGCGACGCAGTGGGAGTTGATAGCCTCTAGCCAGGAAGTCGAGGGCATCCGCCAGCACATCGGCGCCGACTCGCTCGCGTACCTCTCGCTCGATGGGCTGATGCGCGCGGTCGAGCAGCCCAAGGACTCCTTCTGCACGGCCTGCTTCACCGGTGAGTACCCGATGCCGGTCCAACTGCAGATGGACAAGCTGGTCTTCGAACGGCCCGGCAGGGGCGGCAAGCGCGTGCCGGTAACAGCTGCTCCAACCTCGGAAAACATTAGCGACCGTCCCCGCTAGTCGCTGCTTCAGCGACCGCGTAAAATATGGTTCGCCCAGCTTAGAAGGAGGACCGTCCCCTTGGTACAAACACTGACCAATACCTCTGGTAATTCCGTCCCCGAATCAGACGTCAAGTCGTTCCGCGAGAGCTTCCGCGGCGAGGTCCTGGAGTCCGGCGACGCTCAGTATGACGCGTGCCGGTCGATCTTCAACGGCATGATCGACCGCCGCCCCGGGCTGATTGCCCGCCCGGCAGACACCGCCGACGTGCAGCGCGCGGTGGTCTTTGCGCGCGAGCACGGGCTGCTCGTCTCCGTAAAGGGTGGTGGCCACGCGGCGTCCGGTCACTCCGTGTGCGAAGGTGGCCTGATGATCGATCTGGGGCTCCTGAACTCGATCGAAATTGACGCGGCTGCACAGACCGTCGTCGCCGGTGGTGGCGTGCGCTGGGGTGAGTTTGACGCGGCCACACAGGAGCACGGCCTCGCCGTCACCGGTGGCCGTAACCCCACCACTGGCATTGCCGGCCTCACGCTCGGCAGCGGCTCCGGCTGGCTCGAGCGGAAGCTCGGTTACACGGTCGACAACCTCCTCGGCGTCGAAATCGTTACAGCCGACGGAAGCGTCGTGCAGGCCAGCGAGAGCGAGAACACGGAGCTCTTCTGGGGCCTCCGCGGCGGTGGCGGCAACTTCGGCATCGTCACCAAGTTCAAGTACAAGCTGCACAAGATCGGCCCGATCGTCTACGGCGGCATGCTCGGATTTCCGCGTTTCATGGCCAAGCAGGTCATCCGCGCCTACCGAGACTTCATCGAGACCGCCGACGACAACCTGGGTGGCGGAGTGGCCCTCATCACGGCACCGGACATGGAACCGATCCCGCCGCCAGTACGCGGCATGTTCGTCCTGGGCATCATCGTCTGCTACACGGGAGAGCCGGAGAAGGGGCCGGAGGCGATCAAGCCGCTGCTGGACCTGAACCCCGTCCTCAACATGTGCCAGCCGATGCCGTACGTTGCGTTGCAGGACCTGCTCACGGAAGGCAACCCGCCCGGACGGCGGCAGTACTGGAAAGCAGACATGTACCCGGAACTGCCGGACGAGCTCATCGACGCGATTGTGGACGCGGCCGAGGTACCGCCGGTGTCGCCACTCACCACGGTCCTGATCCAGCCGCTCGGCGGCCAGGTGCACCGCGTCGACGAGGAAGCCTCGGCGATGGGCTGGCGCAAAGCCAAGTGGGCGCTGCACGCGCTCGGCACCTGGACGGACCCGGCGCAGGACGAGGAGCAGATCCAATGGGTACGAGACCTCACCGCCGTCGGTGAGCCATTCGCGCAGAAGGGCACGTACCTGAACTACCTGGCGGACGAAGACGAAGAGCGCGTGCGCGACAGCTTCGGTCCGAAATACGATCGCATGGTCGCTCTCAAGAACAAGTACGACCCGACGAACTTCTTCCGCCTGAACCAGAACATCAAACCGACCGTGTGACGAGCCGCAAGCCAGACCTTCGTGGCCCGGACGGGCAAGGTGCATACGCTAAAGCCGGCGTCGATATCGACGCAGCCGAAGCCCTTATCAACCGCTTCGCTGATCTCGCCAAGTCGGCACGGCGGCCCGAGGTTCTTGCGGACATCGGCCCCTTCGCCGGGCTCTTCAAGCTTGGCCACTACAAGGACCCGGTGCTGGTCGCCAGCACCGACAGCGTCGGCACCAAGGTCAAGATCGCGGTCGTTCTCGGCCGCTACGACAGCGTCGGGCACGACCTCGTCAATCACTGCGTGAACGACGTCCTGACGACCGGCGCTGAGCCACTATTCTTCCTCGACTACATCGGCAATTGCGGCCTCACGGACGACGCCAAGGCGGATCTCGTCCGCGGCTGCGTCGAAGCCTGCCGCGATGCGGGCGCCGCGCTTCTTGGCGGCGAGACGGCCGACATGCCCGGCACTTACGCCGACGGAGACTTCGACCTCGTCGGCTTCGTCGTCGGTATCGTCGAGCGCGACGTGATCATCGACGGCTCAGCCATCCGTGAAGGGGACGTACTGCTCGCTCTGCCCTCGAACGGCCTGCACACCAACGGTTACTCGCTGGTACGCCGCCTCTTCAACGTCGGCATGGGCGGCGATCTTGCTGCGGAACGCGCCTCTCTCAATCGCAACTACCCCGGCCTCGAGGGCACCCTCGGCGATGCTTTACTCGTGCCGCACCGGCTCTACCTCGCCGCCCTGCGGCCGGTGCTGGCCAAGCTGCGAGGCATCGCGCACATCACCGGCGGCGGCATCCCCGGCAACCTCCCGCGCATCCTCCCAAAGGGCCTAGGAGCCAGGTTGGACCGTAGCTCCTGGCACGTCCCGGCGCTCTTCCGCCTTATCCAGGAGACAGGAGCCATCGAAGAGCCCGAGATGTTCCGCGCATTCAACATGGGCGTTGGCATCATCGTCGCCGTTCCCCCTGAGGATGCAACAGACGTCGCCCGCCAGTTGGCGGAGTCATGGGTGATCGGCGAGGTCGTGAGCGGTCAAGGGGTAGAATGGGGCACGTGAGAGTCGATCTGAAGCTTGCCAACCCTGCCCGGCGCGACGAAGCGATTGACGTGAAGGAAGCGCTCGTCGACACGGGAGCAACCTGGACTACGGTTCCCAGAGCCCTGGCGGAACAGCTCCAGCTGGACATTGTTGGTCAGACCAGGGTGCGCACGGCCACCGGTCCACAATCACTGGACCACTCGTATGCGTGGATTCAGATACAGGGCAAGGACCTCGTGTCCTTCGTCCTCGTTAGCGACGCGTATCCCGGCGTCCTGATAGGCGTCACTACACTCGAAGGCATGGGATTCGCCGTCGATCCCGGTTCGCAAACCTTGATCGATGCCGAGCTGCTGCTCCTCTAGCCCATGCCCACGTTCCGCGTCTTCTATCTCGAACGCAAACCCAAAGACTCCGACAACGTGAGGCTCGACCCGCGTGCAGCAATCGGCTCCAGGGGAGAGGTCTTCAGCGAGACCGAATGGGAGGAGACTGTCGAAGCGCCCGGCGCCTCGCAGGCTCTCGACGCCTTCTTCCGCGACCACGCCGGCGCGATGGATGAGGTTCTGATCGTCGAGGAAGACGGCAAGGGCCATCCCATCCCCGGCCTCGACTACGACCCGGACCGCACGTACGTCTGGGTAGAAGAAGGCAGCCTCATGGAATACCAGGGCATGACGGAGGGTACCGCCGGCGCGGTCACCTGTCCCCTCTGCGACGGCACGGGCGAGGTCGACGAAGAGATCGCCGCCGAGTTCTCCGAGGTCTGGGAAGAGGCCGAGTTCGAAGAGTACGACGAGGCCGCTAAGGGCGATATCCAGGGCTAACAAATGCCCGTCGCGATCCTCGCTCCACACGACAAAACCGGCCTTACCGAATTCGCACAGCGCCTCGTCGAAATGGGCTACGAAATCTACTCCACAGGCGGCACGCGCAATCACCTCTCTGAGGTGGGCGTCGCCGTTCAGCCGGTGTCGGCACTGACCGGCTTCCCCGAAGTGCTCGACGGCCGCGTGAAGACGCTGCACCCGGCAGTCCACGCCGGCATCCTGGCCCGACGCGACTTGCCGGCCCACATGGCCCAGCTCGCAGAGCACGGCATCGCGCCCATCGATATCGTCTGCGCCAACCTCTATCCCTTTCGCGAGACCATCGCCAAGCCCGGCGTAACGATCGCGGACGCGCTCGAGAACATCGACATCGGCGGGCCAACGATGATCCGCGCCGCGGCCAAGAACCACCCCTCGGTTCTAGTGCTGGTCGACCCGGACGACTATAGCGACGCGCTCGAACACCTGGCGACGGAGCAACTCCCGCTGGATTACCGCAAGCGCCTCGCGGCTAAGGCCTTCCAGCACGTCGCTGCCTATGACACGATGATCGCCCGGTATCTTCGCGATAGCGACCAGCTATTCCCTCGCGAACTCACGATCGGCCTCGACAAAGTCGCCGACACGCGCTACGGCGAAAACCCCCACCAGCGCGGCGCCGTCTACCGCGACCCATCGCCGGGCGCTCCCAAAGGCGTCGTAGGCGCCGAGCAACTGCACGGCCTCGAGATGTCGTACCTGAACTACTTCGACGCGGATGCCGCCTGGCGCTGCGCGATCGACTTCGACGAGCCGGCGGTTGTCATCGTCAAGCACGGCACACCCTGTGGCATCGCTTCGCACAAAGACATGGCCGTCGCCTACCAGCGCGCCTACGATTCCGACCCAATCTCTCCCTTTGGTGGCATCATCGCCGTCAATCGGCCTGTCACCTGGGACATGACCGAAGCGATGAAGGGCAAACGCTACGACATCATCGCGGCACCTGATTACGAGGGCCACGCGCTCGAACGCCTGCGCAAGCGCCAGGACCTGCGCATCCTCCAGATGGCGTCCGCGGACCGCGCCTATCCCGATATCGAATACCGCATGCTACTCGGTGGGATGCTCGCCCACGAGCCAGACCGCGCCCGCGGCTCCGATCTCGAGTTGCGATCCGTCACGAAGCGACCGCCAACCAACGCCGAGGCAGACGAACTCCGCTTCGCCTGGACTTGCGTCAAGCACGTGAAGTCGAACGCCGTCGTCATCGCCAAAGACCACGCAACCATTGGCATCGGCGGTGGCCAGCCGAACCGTCTCTGGCCCACGCGGCGCGCAATCGAGAACGCCGGCGAACGCATCCAAGGCAGCGTGATGGCTTCCGATGCGTTCTTCCCGTTTGCCCGCGGCGATGCTGTCGAAGACGCCTGCCGTGCCGGCGTCTCCGCGATCATTCAGCCGGGCGGAGGAGCGCGAGACGACGAGGCGATCGAGGTCTGCGACGAGTACGGCGTCGCCATGGTGTTTACCGGTACACGCGCCTTCAGACACTGACGGCGTTGCTTGAGCCTCTGCTGCGTCCTTATAATTCGTTGCGTTAATCATTGAGCGGTTCGCCTTTGCAGTTTCCTTCTCAGCGCGTCCAAGACATACTGGTGCCGGTGGACGGCGCCCCTCCCGGCTACGATGCGCTGGCCCTCGCCTGCGGGCTCGCCAAGCGCAACAAGGGCAAGGTCTACGCTGTCTACGTGATCGAAGTAGCTCGCACGATGGCCCTCGACGCGGAGTTGGACGCCGATGCGCAGAAGGCGGAATCAGTTCTCGTGCAAGCGGAAGAGATCGCGGATGCTGTTGATGCGAAGGTCGAAGGAGAGATCCTTCAGGCACGCGACGCTGCTCACGCCATCGTCGACGAAGCCGTCGAGCGCGGCGTGAGCGCAATTGTGATGGGAGTCGACTACGAAATGGCGCTCGGGGAGTTTGAGCTGGGGCGAAAGGCAAAATACGTGATCGATCACGCGCCTTGCCAGGTAATCGTCGTGCGCGAAGCGAAGCAGGGAGTGGCCTGATGAAGGTCGTGATCATGGGCTGTGGCCGTGTTGGCTCGGCGCTGGCGGGCCGCCTGTCGGAGGAGGGCCACGAGGTGACGGTTCTCGACACCCGCGCCGACGCCTTCCGTCGGCTACCGGTCGATTTCAAGGGCAAGAAGCACATCGGTAACGGCATCGATCAGGACGTGCTCGCCCGCGTCGGCATCGGCGACGCGGACGCGTTCATCGCCGTTACGCAGGGCGACAACCGCAACGTCTTCTCAACACAGGTCGCCAAGCACATCTTCGGCGTCCCTCGAACGCTCTGCCGCATCTACGACCCGATCCGCGAGAAAATGTACGAGGAAATGGGCCTGGAAACCATTAGCCCAACGATCGTCGGCGCAAACCTGCTCCACGACCTCCTCATCGGTAAGTCTGAACCAGGCGGGGGAGAGGCCTAGATGTACGTCATCATCATCGGCGGTGGGAAAGTCGGCTACTACCTGGCCAAGGAACTCCTGGGAGACCCCCTCCACGAAGTCCTGATAATCGAGCAAGACAGCGCGAAGTGCGAGCGCATCGCCGAAGAGCTCGGCGACATCGTCCTCCGCGGCGACGGCTGTGAAGCTGCAACCGCCGATCTCGCCGGCTTCGGCCGTGCCGACATGGTCATCGCTGTGACCGGGGACGATGAAGACAACCTCGTGACGTGCCAGCTGGCGAAGACGAAATTCAACGTCCCGCGCACGATCGCCCGCATCAACAACCCCAAGAACCAGGAGATCTTCAAACGCCTGGGTATCGACACCACGATCAGCGCGACCGTCGCGATCCTCGCCCAGATTGAGCAGGAACTGCCGACCCACCAGATGATCCCTCTGCTGGCGCTTGCAGGCGGCCTTGAGCTGGTCGGCGTCAAGATCCCGCCGCAGGCGCGCACGGTTGGCAAGGCGATCAAGGACCTGCTGCTGCCTCACGAATCACTCGTCGTCCTGATCATCAGTCGCGACGGCGTGCCACGGGTACCGTCAAGCGAGACCGTGATTTCCGCCGAAGACGAAATCCTCGCCGTAGCCCGCCGCGAGAACGAAGACACTCTGCGTCAGGTTCTGACCAGCGCCTGAGCGGTACAATCCCGGCATGACCAAGCGCCTCGCCTATTTCGGCCCGCCCGGTACCAACACCGAGGAAGCCGCGCTCGCCTATGCGGAACGGGTGGGCGCCGGCTTCAAACTCGTGCCAATGCCCACAATCACCGCCGTAGCCAACTCCGTTACAGCCGGGGAGACGGCCGAGGGCGTCGTGCCCATCGAGAACAGCCTCGAAGGCGCCGTCAACGAGACCCTTGACCTGCTAGTCCACACCACAGCGCCGCTACGCATCTACGCCGAGACTGTGCTTCCCATCGAAAACCTCCTCCTGGCCCGGCCCGGCACCAAAGCTGATGAGATCACCGTCATCAAGTCGATCCCGATCGCGATTGCCCAGTGCCGGGGTTTCATCGAGCGCGAGTTCCCCAACGCTGAAATCGAGGCGGCACTTTCCACAGCCGCCGCTGTCGAGGCGGTAATGGCGAGGCCGGGTGCTGCCGCGATCGCCAGCCGCCGCGCCGCAGTGTTCTATGGGGCCGAAGTGGTTGCCGCCGGGATTCAGGACCGTAGCCCGAATCACACGCGCTTCGTCGTGATCGCGACCGAAGACCACGCGCCCACCGGCGACGACAAGACTTCCATCGCCTTCACCTTCGCCAACGAAGACCGGCCGGGCCAGCTCGTCGCCGCTCTTCAGGAACTCGCCACGCGGTCGATCAACCTCTCGAAGATTGAGTCCCGCCCGAGCCGGGAGAAGCTCGGCACGTACATCTTCCTCGTCGATGTGACAGGTCACCGCAACGACCCTGCCCTCTCCGAAGCGTTGGCACAAATTCAGGGCCACTGTTCGACCTTCCGCGTCCTCGGCTCGTATCCCCGTTACCGGCTTCCCGGCTAAGGAACACCATGCCAGAGATACCCGACCTCGAAGGCTACGCTACCTACTTCAACAAGCGCTTGCCACGCCTGGCCGTAGTCGAGGCGGAGGCCCCGATCGCCTGGATCGTCCGTGTCGGGCGGGAGGAGTTCCTCGAGCGGATGAAGGGCCAGGTCTTCAAGCCGGTCTACCGTCACGCCAAGCTCCTGATGTTTCCGTTCGATAGCGGCGACTACCTGGTCGTTCATGCGATGCTCGCCGGCCGCTACCAGTACGTTGAGCCTGCACACAAGCGCCGCTCAATGACCTGCTGGATCCTCCATCTCGACAACGGCATGGACCTGCGCTATTCCGACGAGCGCCGCATGGGCCGCGCGTTCCTGGTGCGACCGGAGGAGTTTGCCGAGCACATCCCGCGCTGGTCCGAGATGGGCGCCGACATCATGAGCCCCCACCTCAACGAGGACGGCTTCCTCGCGCGGATGATGACCGGCCGCGGCATGATCAAGAACATCATCACCAGCGAGCGCACGATCGCTGGCATCGGCAACGCTTACTCGGACGAAGTTTTGTGGGAGGCCGGCATCCACCCCTTCCGCAAGCGTACGGACATTCCCGAGGACGAGTTGCGCAAGCTCTTCCGTTCGATCCGTGACGTCATGAACTGGGCTTCACCGATAGTCACCGAGACAATGGAAGAAAAGGGCTTGCCCTTGAAGATGTACCGCGACCATCTGCGGGTGCACGCTAAAGGCGGGGAAGACTGCCCGCGCTGTGGCCACAAGATCACCGCCATCACATCCGGCGGCCGCGAGACCAACTTCTGCCGCCAGTGCCAAAAGTGACGGATTTCGGTCGAAGGCGTCCTTTTGCGGGGAGACTGCGTAGGGGAGCTGCCTGCCGCGCTGACGCGGTTACGCGAAGCCGCCGTCCGGATCGCCGTCGATCGCCGGAATAAACTTCCGCCACCCTTGGTTGCTCTCCAAGTAGTGGTAGAACGTACGGAAGTAGCTATACGTCGGCTGGTACGGCTCTTTGCGCAAATGCATTCGCGCCTCTTCGGGTGTGTGACCCGCTTTCTGGTGGTTGCAGCGCTTACACGCCGCGACCACGTTCTCCCACTCGTGCGCGCCGCCCCGGTGTCGCGGCAACACGTGGTCCAGCGTCAGGTCCTTCGTCGTCGAGCCGCAGTACTGGCAGGTGAAGTGGTCGCGCAGGAAGATGTCGCGCCGGGTGAGCCGGCCCTGCGGACGCGGTCGCCGGATCAGGTACGCGAGGCGAATGATAGAAGGGATTTCGTAGAGGGCAGTGGCGCTGTGAAGGTATCCGCGGCCGTTTTCGATGATTTCCGCTTTGTTGCGGTCAAGCAGAACTAGAGCCCGCCTGACGTTGCAAACGTTTAGCGGCTCGAAATTTTGATTGAGCACCAATACTGGTAAACGTGGCCCCATCTAGAAATCACCACCGGAAATCATACTATCAGACAGATTTGCAGGGCGGCAATAATCGCACCGTAAAGGACTATGCGGGTGTCGGCGCGAGGAAGTCGTCTATCCTATCTTCGAAATTCTGCGGCAGCAGGCTCAGGAGAAACGAGAAGTCGTCCACGAAGTACGTCGCCAATGCCGAATTGTCGACCGTTTCATCCATGCCAAGGCTCGGGTAGCCGGCGAAGACGATCAGCAGGATCTGCACGATGAAGATCGCCTTGATTAGGCCGAATGCTGCGCCGCCCAGGTGATCCCACGGCCCGAGCATCAGCAGCGATGCGCCCGTCTTCAGCATGTAAGCCGCGATCTGCCCAAAGAGATACACCGAGCCAAAAAGCGCCAGGAACGACACCGCCTCCGCTGCGCCTTCGTTGTTGATGAACACCAGCACGTCTCGCGCCAGGTTGTCATACAACGCGCCTGCCACCACGATACCAATGACGACAGCAGCGAGCGTCACCACTTCGCGAATGAGGCCGGATGAATATGCCGCCACAGTGAAGCCGACAATGACCAGGACGATCGCTACATCGAGCCAGTTCATTACTGGTGTTCCGATCGGGTATGGGACACACCTGGCGAGGCTGGCGCTAGACTAAACGCGAAGGAGCCGCCGCGCAAGCGCCGCTGCAGCATCGGCGAGCGCAGACTAAGCCTGTGCAGCCCGACGAATACACCAACGAACACGGCGCCAAGCAGGAAGCCGCCCAGCACGTCGCTTGTCCAGTGGTAACCAAAGTAGACTCGCTGGACGCCCGTGAGCACAATCACCCAGACGCACGCAGCCTGGATGGCGCGGCGGCTGGCCGGCGGCCGCACAAGGACCGTCGCGAAGTAGAAGATCAGTCCGTAGATGAGCATCGCGTTGAACGAGTGCCCGCTCGGAAACGACAGGCTGCTCAACTGATGCTCCACATCCACGAGACTCGGGGACGGACGCGGCCGCTCGACCACCTCCTTGAGAATCCCGACCACCACGCGCGAGGTGACAGCGGCAACGAGGAGGAGCGGCGGCATCGGTCCGCCCCGGACGAGGTAGCCGACCACAGCAACGCCCGCAACGAGCGCCAGCCACGGCATCACCGCCAGATCCGACGTCGTGTTGAGTGTCTGGCTGAGCGCCTCGCTGTGCACGGACTGTAGCCGCTCTGTCAACCAGACGTCCATGGGGAACGTGTCGTGGGCGGCCGCGAGCACGGCCATCAGCGCAAATACGACCAGTCCTGCAAGCCATAGGGCGATAAGGGCGGCGCGGACCTGGGCGTCAGTCACGCTCGTGTAAACGTGAGCAGCAGGTGATTAGTTACGAGCGCCGTTGCGCCGCGTCAACCAGTATTCCAGGCTGTCGGCCAGCGCCAGCCACGATGCCTCGATAATGTCTGTCGACGAACCAACGGTCGTCCATGTCTCCTGGCCGTCCGTCGACTCGATCAGAACACGGACCTGGGCGCCAGTGCCGGCCGCCGAATCGATGATTCGCACCTTGTAGTCCACCAGGTGGATCGTCCCGATGTCCGGGTACGTCTCTGCCAGTGCCTTGCGGACCGCTCCGTCCAGCGCGTTCACAGGGCCGTTCCCTTCATCCGCCGTGATCATCATCCGTTCGCCGACGCGCAGCTTAACCATCGCCTCCGAGATCATCTCGCGCGTCTCCTCGGTCGGGTTGCGGTGCCGCCGCTCGACCACCATGAAGTCCACCAGTTCGAAGAATGGCTGATAGTCCGGCCGGCTGCGGCGCACCAGCAGCTCAAAGGACGCCTCGGCGCCCTCGTAGACGAAACCCCGCGACTCCATCAGCTTGACCTTCTCTAGCAACCCGCGCACATCCTCCTGGCTCAGGTCCAGGTGCACACCCTGCTCTTCGAGCTTGGCCACGATGTTCCGCCGTCCTGCCAGCTCAGAGATCAGTATCCGCGTGTCGTTGCCGACGAGCACAGGATCGATGTGTTGGTACGACCACGATTCCTTGACCATGGCCGCCGCGTGCAGCCCTGCCTTGTGTGCGAACGCCGCGGAACCGACGTACGGCTGTCGCGGGCTCGGCGGCATGTTTGCAACCTCGCTGATGAAGTGCGAGACCTCGGTAAGCTTCTGCAACTGCTCATCCGTGACGACTTCAATGCCCATCTTCAACTTGAGGTTGGCGATGATGCTGAACATATTCGCGTTACCGCTCATATCGCCGTAGCCGTTCGCCGCGCCCTGCACATGCGTCGCCCCGGCCTCAACTGCCGTAAGCGAGTTGGCGACGGCCACGTCCGCGCCGTTGTGTGCGTGCATGCCGACCTGGCAGTCCACCTCCGATAGAACCAGTCGCACGATTTCCGCCACCTGCGATGACACGGTCCCGCCATTGGTGTCGCAGAGCACGACGCAATCCGCACCGGCGCCGGCTGCGGTCTTCAGGCACTGCAGCGCGTATTCCTTGTCGAAAGCAAAGCCGTCGAAGAAATGCTCGGCGTCGAAGAACACTTTCAGGCCTTTGCTCTTGAGAAAGCGGAACGAGTCCGCCAGCATCGCGAGGTTCTCCTCAAGCGTCGTCTCCAGCACCTGCGTTACCTGGCGCCCGCTCGCCTTCCCGACGATCGTCACGACCGGCGTCCTCGCGTCGACGAGGGCCCGAAGGTTCGGGTCGTTTTCCGCCGTTGAACCGGCTCTGCGCGTCGAGCCGAACGCAACGAGCTTCGCCTTTTGCAAGCGCAGCTCGCCCGCTCGTGCGAAGAACTCGGCGTCCTTCGGGTTCGACCCGGGCCAGCCGCCCTCGATGTAGTGAACGCCGACCTCGTCGAGCCGCTCCGCGATCTTCAGCTTGTCCGAGACGGACAGCGAGATGCCCTCCATTTGGGTGCCGTCACGGAGCGTCGTGTCGTACAGCTCGATGGGCGTTTTGCTGGGATTCATGGCCGCTTCAGTGTATCCCGAAGGCGCTGTGAGACAAAAGTGCGGGATTCCCTACAACACCCGCGCTATAATTCCGTCCACTAATACGACATGACTGACGAACCAATTACCGCCACACTCCTGATCTCTTGCCGCGACCAGCGCGGCCTGGTCGCCGCTGTCTCCGATTTCCTCTACCGAAACAACGGCAACATCATCCACGCCGACCAGCACACCGACAAAGAGGAAGGCGTCTTCCTCCAGCGCGTGGAGTGGGAACTGGATGGCTTCGAAGTCCCACGCGAGGAGATCGAATCCACCTTCAAGCCGATTGCTCTCCATTTTGGCATGCAATGGAGCCTCCATTACAGCGACTACGTCCCCCGCGTCGCCCTCTTCGTCTCGAAGTTACCGCACTGCCTCTACGATCTGCTCGGCCGCTGGCGGATGGGCGAACTGCGCGGCGAGGTGCCGTTGATCATCAGCAACCACGAAGACCATCGCGAGATCGCAGAAACATACGGCGTCAACTTTCACTGCCTGCCCGTGGACGAGCACAACAAGACGGCGCAGGAACACCTGGCGCTGAAGCTACTCGAAGAGTGGGATGTCGACGCCATCGTCCTCGCCCGCTACATGCAGGTGCTCAGCGAGGACTTCGTCGGGCGTTACCCGAACCGCATCATCAACATCCACCACTCATTCCTCCCCGCCTTCGCCGGCGCCCGTCCCTACCACCAGGCCTACGAGCGCGGCGTCAAGATCATCGGCGCCACCGCCCACTACGTCACCGCGGCCCTTGACCAGGGATCAATTATCGACCAGGACGTCGCCCGCGTCAGTCACCGTGACTCAGTCACGGACCTCATCCGCAAGGGCCGCGACGTCGAGCGCAACGTGCTGGCGCGCGCCGTCGATCTACACCTGCGCAACCGCGTTGTCGTCTACGGCAACAAGACCGTCGTCTTCGACTAAGCGAACGCCGCGGCGACCGCCGGGCAATAGGCCGTTTGCGGCTTTGGTATCCCGGCGTCGAATGCCAAGATCTTCAACGAGTCGATGACATCCACGTATCCGCTGCAATCGACGTCACCGAAGGCGGCCGCGCATTCGGGCACGGGTAACCCGGCGTCTATTCGATTGCGAATGCGTTCACCCCTCTGGTACGGACTACCAGCATGATGCGCCCGTCACCGGGGTCTGTCAACGAAAGTGCCGGAGGGAAGGCAGCTTAGACGAGGCCCGCGACCAAATCGCCGACTTCGCTGGTGCTCATGCCCATCTTGCCTGCGGAGAGCGTTTTGATCTTGCCGGTGGCCAGCGCCCTCACGATGGCGTCTTCGATGCGCCGCCCGGCCTCTTCCTCACCGAGGTGCTCCATCATCATCTGCGCGGCCGCGATGGCGGCCAGGGGGCAAATCACACCCTGGCCCGTGTACTTTGGGGCGCTCCCGCCGATCGGCTCGAACATCGAGACACCGGCCGGGTTGATATTGCCGCCGGCGGCGATTCCCATGCCACCCTGGATCATGGCGCCGAGGTCGGTGATCACGTCACCGAACATGTTTTCGACAACGATGACGTCGAACCATTCCGGGTTCTTCACAAACCACATGCACGTCGCGTCGACGTGCGCGTACTCGCGCCGCACATCGGGGTAATCCGCCTCGCCAACTTCGTTGAAAGCGCGCCACCAGGTGTCGTGGACGAACGTCAGAACGTTCGTCTTGCCGACGAGGTGCAACTGCTTCACCTTGTCGCGCTTGCGTGTCAGGTCGAAGGCGTAGCGGATCGCGCGTTCGGCGCCGAAGCGCGTCGTCATGTGAATCTGCGTCGAGACCTCTTGCGGCGTCCCCTTGTACTGGAAGCCGCCCATCCCGCTGTACAGGCCCTCCGTATTCTCACGTACGACCACAAAGTCGATGTCCTCCGGCCCCTTGTCCTTGAGTGGACATTCGACGTTCGGGTACAGCTTCACCGGCCGCAGGTTGATGTACTGGTCCAGCTCGAAGCGCAGCCGCAGCAGCAGCCCCTTCTCGAGTACTCCGGGCTGCACCTCCGGGTGACCAATCGCGCCGAGGAAAATCGCATCGAAGCCACGCAGTTCTTCGAGCGCGGAATCCGGCAAAATGTCGCCCGTGCTGAGGTAGCGCTCGCCGCCGAGGTCGTAGTGCTCGAGATCGTAGCGGAAGCCCGTCGCCGCGGCGGCGGCTTCCAGCACCTTCAGTCCTTCGCGGACGACTTCCGGACCCGTGCCGTCGCCGGGCAGGACGGCAATCCTGTAGCTCCTGTCAGACATGCCTACTCCATTCGAATCTCAGATCCAGGCCCGAGTCTAGCACGCACGCTAAGCACGCGCAGTCAGGCACTTGCCAATGGGGCGGTGCCGCCCGGGTTCAGTCGTCCCGACGGGACAGCGGCCGCAACTCTTTGCGCGCCAGCTCGCTGAAGACGGCGCGGAATGCGATCAGCCCGGACATCGAGAAGACCAGCGTGAGTGGCCACGAGCGCCAGCGACGCATATTCTCGACCCCGAGGTTGGCGACCACCGTCCACGTCCCGGCGATCAGCCCCGGCACGAACCAGATGATCGCAAACGTCGCTGCCGGGATGCGCAACCACGTGCGCTTGAATCCCAGGCCCCGGTCCACTACCACCAGCCAGACGACACTCACGCCGGCCAGCGAACCCAGAGTCCGCTCGGCGGCGCTGGCCTGGCTAGCCTTCCACATCGTCAGGAAACCGTTGAGCAAGGCGATCAGCGTGTTACGACCGCGCGGCTCTTCCTCACGCTCCGCGTCTTCCTCCGTGAAGTCGTAGATCTCTTCCTCGAAGCGCCGCCCGAGGCCGCGCACGCGGTCCCAGAGCGCGCGGATTGGATCACTGCGTTGGCTCATCGTTCAGGCGCTCCTCAAGTTGGCGTCAGGTTCGTCACTGTACATCGGGTTATAACACGCCGCCAGGTGCACGCCGGGCCCGACAGATTCGAGTTTCGGCGCCGGCTGCGTCCGGCATTCGGTCGTCGCTTTGTGACAACGCGGCAGGAAAGGACACTCGTCCGGCAGGTCGATCAGCGAAGGCGGTGTGCCGCGGATTGCTGTCAGCCGCTCATGGCCGTCTTTGTCCCAGCGCGGCCGGCTCGCGAGCAACGACCAGCTGTACGGGTGCCGCGGCGACCGGAACAACGATTGCGCGTCCGTGTACTCGGCCACGTAGCCCGCGTACATGACGGCGACGTGATCCGCCATCTGCGCGACGACACCGAGGTCGTGCGAAATCAGGATGATCGACGTGCCGAACCGCTGTTGGAGGCTCACCATGTCTTCGAGGATCGCCGCCTGCACCGTCACGTCCAGAGCAGAGGTCGGCTCGTCGAGGATCAGCAGCGAGGGGTTGAGCGCCGTCGCGATGGCGATCATCACGCGCTGAGCCATCCCCCCCGAAAGCTGGAATGGATACCGGCGGACGATGTCCTCCGGGTCGGGCAGCCCAAGCTTGGCCAGCACGTCGATCGCCATCCTCTTCCCCTCGCGTTTCGAGACCGATAGATGTGTGCGAATGATCTCTTCCACCTGGTCGCCAACAGAAAGCACAGGATTCAAGCCGGTGCTTGGGTCCTGGAAGACGATCGCGATTTCTCGGCCACGCAGGGGGCGCATTTCGTCCTCGGGCAGCGCGACGAGGTCGCGCCCGCCGTAATAGACGCTGCCGCCTGTGATGGCGCCGGGGTGCGCCAGCAATCGCATGATCGCCAGGCCGAGTGACGACTTCCCGGAGCCGCTTTCGCCCGTGATCGCCAGCGTGCCCCCTCGCTTCAGCTCAAACGAAACTCCGTTGACGGCCTTGACGACTCCGTCAACCGTCGCGAACTCAACTCGCAAGTCTTCGACACGGAGGATCGTGTCTTGCACGGACGCCTTCCTTTGGCTGGGGCCGCTAGCGCTCGTCCGTAACGAACACATCGGCGCGACGGTGGGGTAGACGCATTATAACAGCGCCGCTGACGTTCTCGCTGCTAGTACGTCGGCCGGATCGCGGCGATAACGCGGCCCTGGACCTCGACGTTACCGGCGTCGGTATAGATCGGCTGCATCGTCTCGTTTGCAGGCTGCAAGCGGACGCGGCCTCCCTCGCGGAAGATCTTTTTGAGCGTTGCCTCTTGCTCGTTCTTCAGCCAGGCCGCGACCATTTCCCCGTCACGCGCCGTGGAGGTGCGCTCCAGGATCACAACGTCGCCGTCGTTCACCAGCGCGTCGATCATCGACGTGCCCTTCACGCGCAAAGCGAAGACATTCTCATGGTCGCCGAGCATCTCGGGCGAGACCTCAATCGTATCGGACATGTCGGTCGCGTCGTTGGGCACCGGGATCGGCTGGCCTGCGGCGATCGTGCCGATGATCGGCACCGGGACGACGCGCGGCGCGCGCCGGCCACCCTGCAACAACTCGATCGCCCGCGAGACTTCCCGGTCGCGGCGAATATGCCCCTGGCGCTCTAGGATGCGCAGGTTGTAGTCCACTACAGACGTAGAGCTGATGTCGCAGGCCTCCTGGATCTGGCGGATGCTTGGCGGGTAGTCGTGGTCGTCGATAAATCCGCGTATGTAGTCCAGGATCCGGTTCTGCTTCGCCGACAGGTCCTTCATTCGTATCCTCCGGGGCGGCTCGCCGATGATAAAACGAACCTTTGTTCGCCAAGTCAAAAGTCTAGGGACCATACGTTCGATTGTCAACAGACGCGCGTCACCGGTACAATCCGCGACGATACCCGCGAGGCCGGCCGCGAACCAACATGGGATCTGGACTAGAGGACGTACGTGTACCAATGAGCGATTCCGAAGGCCCCAAGAGGGCGTTGATCATCTCCGCGCATCCGGACGACTCCGAGTTCGGAGCAGCAGGCACTTCCTACCTGTGGACGAAGGAAGGCTGGGAGTTCTACTACCTGATTTGCACCGACGGCTCCAAGGGCAGCGAGGACCCCGATATGACCAGAGAAGTCCTTGTGCCCCTCCGCCAGAAGGAGCAGAAGGCCGCCGCTGACACCCTAGGCGTAAAGGAAGTCTTCTTTCTGGATAACGTCGATGGTGAGCTGACCTACAACCAGGACTTCATGCGCGACGTCGTTCGCTACATCCGCCGCATCAAGCCGTACGCCGTCTTCAGCCACGACCCCAACCACATCGTGCGCAACATGTTCATCAATCACCCGGACCACCGCGCCGCCGGCAGCGTTGCCCTCGACGCCGTGTATCCGATGGCGCGCAACCGACCCAGCTTCCCGGAACTGATCGCTGAGGGCCTCGAGCCGTACAGCACGCGCGAGGTCTACCTCTGGACCGCGACCGACACCAATTTCGAGGTCGACATTACCGACGCGCTCGACAAGAAATTCGAAGCTCTGGCCTGCCACGAGAGCCAGATCAACGACATGGACGGCATGAAGGAGCGCCTACTCCAGTTCTGGCGTGATCCTGACGGGCGCTTCCTCGAGCGTTTCCGCCGCATCCAGCTCCCGTTTTAGCGATGCGCTTCTGCCGCTTCCGCTTCGGCGAGGCGATCCGCTTCGGCCTGCTCGAAGGCGATAGCATCCAGCCGCTCGAGGGCAACATCTTCGGCGATCACCACCCGGCCGGAGAGCCACTCTCACTCGAGGCCGTGCAACTCCTCCCGCCATTCGTTCCACAGACGATCCTTGCAGCCGCGGTGAACTACCAGTCGCACCTGTCCAGCGGCCGCGCCGTCCTCAAAGACGACGATGCCCCGGCGATACCTCAGCTCTTCTTCAAGCCGTCGTCCTCCGTCGTTGGCCCGGGTGACCTGATCATCCTGCCCGCCCGCGCCCGCCGCGTCGACGCCGAGGGCGAACTTGTGGCCGTCATCGGCCGGACCTGTCGGAAGGTCCCACCGGAACAGGCGCTGGACTACGTCTCCGGCTACACCTGCGGAAACGATGTCAGCGCGCGCCACTGGCAGCGCGACGATCTGCAGTGGTGGCGCGCCAAGGGCTCCGACACATTCACGGCGATTGGACCGGTCATCGCGACCGGCCTCGACCCGTCCGATCTCATGTTGAAGACGCGAGTGAACGGCGAGGAGCGCCAGGCGTCCAGCACCAACCAGCTAATTCACAGCGTCGCGACGATGATCTCGTTCGCCTCCCAGGTGATGACGCTCGCGCCTGGCGACATGCTCTTCACAGGGACACCCGGCGAGCCGCCCAAGCTGGAGGACGGCGATGTGGTCGAGGTGGAGATCGAGGGAATCGGCGTGCTCTCGAACCCGGTGAGACGCGAGCCCTCAGACTAGCGCGCACCGTCCATGCCGCGCGCCAGCGCCGCCCGTAGGGCAGCGCGAGGTCAGATTATTTAGCGGCGGCAGTCACCGCTGAGCGGTGCAGCAACTTCTGCGCCTCGTCCGCCACCCCCAGCTCCACCGCATCGCAGTACGTGGAATAGATAGTGCGGTCGATGAGGCGTAGCCCGTCTTCATTCAGCTGACTGCTTTGTTCCGCGCGCAGGCGCAGCAGGCGGTTCAACCGGTGAAGAAAGTGTGACTGCAGCGGCGAGTAGGAACTTTCGGACTCCTTCGTCGCGGAAACCATACCCTCAACCCCTCCCCTTGATCGCGTGAGGCCGATTCATTACGTCCGGCATTGTGTCCTCAGTGCTCAGGTTATGCGCCGGACGCGCCTTGAATCAAGTTTACAGTTACTTAACAGACGTTAACATTGCGTATATCAGCCGCCCGTTCGACCGCGATCGGCTGGGTTATGCGGTGCCGGCGAGAACCGAGGCGCCGACGCCGAGGTCGGCGTGGAACGACCGGTCGAGGTGGCCGTGTTCCACCAACAGGTGCAGGCGCGAGCGCAGGAACATCGAGTGGTCGTTGGTCGCCGCTGAGTTCGCCAGGCTCTCCGACTCCCAGAACGTCACACGCCCTTGCTCGCCTGACTCATCCGCCGCCGCGATGAAATGGCTGGCGATGCAGCCCGGCCGGCTGCGATAGAACGCGACCAGCTCCTCGTTCAGCTTACGCACGTCCTCTTCACTCCCGCTCTGGGGCTTCATCGTCGAAACTCTAACGTATGCCATCCGTACCTCCTCCGCCGCGCGGCGAAACTAAAAGGGCGCCGGCCGTTGGCCAGCGCCCCTGTCTGTTCGTGTTTGTCTGGGAGCTATAACCGGAGCTTGCCGTGCGATGGCTGACGCCGGCGCTGGCGGGTTTCGCCGTTCAATTCGGCCTCGAGTTCGCCGGCGGCCATCGCGCCGACTTCGTGCACGTAGCCACAGGCCAGGCACGTACTGTAGGCGCCGTACCAGTCCTCTTCGAAGAGCATGGATCCCTGGCAGCGTGGGCAGGCTCGGGGTCGTGTGGCTGTCTGTACCATCTTTGTTCAGTCCTCCCGTGCAACAAAAAAGAGCCGATGCCACCACGCGGTGGATTGGCCCCTTCTTTCGCCTCCGAGGTTAGTTGACGGGTTCGGGTCGAAAGGGTGACCCTACTCGTCCGCGAGGGCCGGATCGAGATTCACCCCGATGATTTTCCCCCGGTCCGCCTACGGCGGATTCGGCGCGTCACAACGTTTGTGACTTCTGTAACTATCCTATGATGAACCGCTGAAAACTGTCAAGCAGTATCCGTCTGCTGTCCACAATTTCCTTACCGCGGCTCCACCGCCAACCGTGACCGCGCCCCGCATATCGGAGGCTCCTCCGGCGCTGTCTTGACATTGTATAGGGCCGGTGCTAATTTCTAGCCACTTCGATTTGCCCCGTATTAGGGAATTATTCGATATGTTATTTGACGCCAGCTCTCCAGGCCTCAGGTGCCTGCTGCCTTAGAGGTATCGCGTGCAGCAATACATCATCCGCCGCATCCTCCTGAATTTCCTCGTTCTTTTCCTCGTGGCGACGATGGTGTTCGCCGCCCTCCGCGTAGACTCCGACACAGTCGTCAGTCGCCGGGCGGGCATCTGCTTCTCGGGCGGCGGCGGCGCCGACTCCGAGCAACAGATCGAAGACTGTAAGGCCATCGCCCGGACCGAACTCGGCCTCAACGGCTCGATTCCTACGCAATACAAGGACTTCCTCTTTGACCTCGCGCAGCTTGACCTTGGTTACTCTTCGGTTGGCAATAAGGACCCGATCATCGACGAGATCAAGGAACGTGCGGGGCCGTCCATCGAGCTTGGCCTGCTGCAGATATTCGTCGCCCTGGTCATCGCCCTGCCCATTGGCGTGATCTCGGCGGTCAAGCAGGACAGCCCCGTCGATTACCTCCTGCGATTCATCTCGATTCTCTTCCTTGGCGTCCCCGTGTTTGTCCTTGCGGTCATGGTCATCTTGCTCTCGTCTAGATATGGGGAAGGCACGTTCTTCGCGGACTGGTTTGGTCCACAGGGGAGTTACTCGAGTCTCTCGGACAATCCATTCGACAACCTGAAAATCATGTTCGCTCCGGCTCTCCTGGGTGGTCTCGGCACGGGGGCGATCATCATGCGCTTCCTGCGGTCCCAGATGCTCGAGGTGCTGAGGCAGGACTATGTGCGCACGGCCTGGGCCAAGGGTCTCAAGGAGCGGGTGGTCGTTATCCGGCACGCGCTCAAGAACGCCCTCATCCCGGTGCTCACAATCGTAGGCATCCTCCTCGGCAGCATTGTCAGCGGGAATGTCATCCTGGAGTTCATCTACCGCATCCCCGGCATCGGCCAGTACGTGGTCTTCAACATCGTCCAGACTCCCAACTTCCCGGCTGTCCAGGGCGTCGTCATCGTCGTCGCAATGGTGCTCGTCTTTGTGAACCTCATCATCGACATCGCCTACGGCTGGCTTGATCCGCGGATCAGGTACAGCTAAGGTTCGCAACGATGGACGACGTACAGGCGATCCCCGTAGAAGCAGCCGCACATGCCGAACCGACCGGCAAGCGAGGCGGTGTCCTTCGGGCCGTTTGGAAGTTCTCCAAGGCCAAGCCACTCGGGGCCTTCGGCTTTGTCATCATCTTCTTTCTATTCGCGATGACGCTCGGCATGCCAAAGGCGGAGTTTGGCGCCCCCGCGCTCCCCGACCGGCCCTTCGGCTTCGAGCTGGGTGAGCCGTTCATGCAGCGCTACGGCGCGGAAGATCTCTTCGTCACCGAGGGAGGCTTCGTCGCCCAGTACGAAAGCCCGAGCGCCGAGCACTGGCTCGGCACCGATAAGTCTGGCCGTGATATCTGGGCGCGCATCGTCAACGGCGCCCGGCGCTCGCTCTTCGTCGGCATCTGGGCTCTCATCGTCGCCACTATCCTCGGTTCCGGGATCGGCGTTATCTCTGGATACTTCGGCTCCTGGCTCGACATCATCTTCCAGCGCTTCATGGACGCCCTGCAATCGTTCCCACCTCTCATCGCCTTGATCCTCATAGTCACGATCAATCCGTTAGGTTCAGGTGAGCAAGCAAGCCTCTTAATGGCTGCCTGCGCGCTCGGGTTCGTCGGCGTCCCGAGCGTTCAAAGGATCACCAGGGGCGTCGTCCTGTCGACGCGAGAGCAGCAATACGTCGAAGCCGCACGCGTGATCGGCGCGTCCGACGTCCGCATCATGTGGGGCTATATCTTGCCCAACATTATGGCGTCGATCATCGTCGTCTTTTCGACCGGGATCGGCGTTGTCATTCTCGCGGAAGCGGCCCTCAGCTTCATCGTCCCGGACAAGCTGCCCACCGGCACCTCCTGGGGGTTCATGCTCAGCGAGTCATACTCGTCGCTGGGCGATGCTCCCTGGCCGGGCGTCTGGTCTGCTGCCGCCATCTCGCTGGCTGTGCTAGGCTTCAATCTCGCGGGAGATGCACTGCGAGACGTCCTCGACCCCCGGCTTCGGGCAAGGTAAATCCCCAACGCCGTGGCTCGACGTAACCTGACCAAGGGCATCGTCTGAAAGGAGACTGGGAGGTCAATGTCGGACTCTAAGTACTGGGACAAGTTCTGGAAACAGCGAGTTAGCCGCCGGCGCCTGATGTCCGGCACTCTTACGGTCGGCGGTGGCCTCGCCGCAGCCGGCGTCGTCGGCTGCAGCAGCGACGAACCCGGCGGAACCGGCGGCAACGGTGATTCTGGTCAAAGCGCGGCCCTGCAGAAGTTCCTCAACTATCCGGACGGTACGGATGCCGAACCCCTCGACTTCGTCGACGCCCGCCGTCCGTTCACACCCGCGCCGACCGACTCGCGCGGCGGCACCCTCACTTACATCGGCTTCGACCCGGTCGTCCTCGACCGCTACGACCCGCACCAGACGCAGTTCGGGCCGATGTATTCCAACCAGTCGGCGATCTTCAGCAAGCTCTACATGTACGGCAGCCACGACCAGCCGACCTGGGAAAACATCATTCCCGACATCGCTGAGTCCGCGCCGGAGATGATCGGCGACCCGCCCACCGAATATGTGATCAAGATCCGCAGGGGTATCAAGTTCCACGACACCGATAAGATCCGCAGCAACTTCCCCGACCTCGCGGGCCGTGAGCTGACTGTCGACGACATCATTTTTAGCTTCGACCGTCAGCGCAACGCCGACAGCCCGCAGTGGCCGTACTACTACCGCTCCAGTCAGTACTCCACCATCGACCGCATGGAGAAGGTCGACGACTACACTCTCCGGATCACCACCCTGGGCCCGGTTGCGCCTTTCTTCCACTTCCTCGCCGATACCAACGCCATGATCATCCCGCGGGAGATTGTTGACATGGAACCCGGTCTGGACGAGCGGCCCTGGGACTCGGTTGACGCCCTCGCCGGCCGTGAACCCGGTCCCGGGGACCGCATGATCGGCACCGGCCCCTTCATCTGGACCGACCTCAAATTCGGCATCGAGTTCCACGCCGTCAAGAATCCGGAGTGGTTCGGCTGGGAAGACAAGTCCCTCGGCCGGCCCTACCTGGACGGCTACAGGGCAACGGGCCAGGGCCTCAACGACGCTACCGTTGAATCCCTCTTCAGCCGCAAGGAGATCGACACCGCCGGCTTCATCGACAACCCTTCCTGGATCGTCAACTTCAAAGACCAGCACCCGGAGGTCGAGTTCCAGCGCGCCGCCACATCAGGCTGGCTGAACTCGCGCCTGAAGGTCTTCTGCAAGCCCTTCGACGACTGGCGCGTGCGCCGCGCCCTCCACCTCGCTGCCGACCGCAGTCAGGTTGTCCAGATCGTCGGTAGCGGCGCCTGGAACGTCGCCGGGCCGATCACCAAGGCGATCAGCTACTGGGCGCTGCCGGAGGACGAACTGATGGCGCTTCCAGGCTACCGGACCGACAAGGCCGGCCGCGACGCCGACCTACAGGAGGCGCGTCAGCTCTACGAGGCCGCCGGCAAGCCCGACATCCCGCAGATCTGGTTCGCCGACGTGCCGGACTACATCCGCCGCTATGCGCCGACGTACATCGAGACGACACTCAAGAAGAACCTCGGCGTCGAGGAAGCTCCTAAGTTCCAGACCGTGCCTTACCAGCGCATCGCCGAAGGTCTCCTCAAAGACGACTGCGATCTAGCCGGCATGACTTGGGGCTTCGACAACGGCTGGATCGACCTTGACGACTGGTTCTACCCCTACTACAAGACGGGCGGGCCGAAGAATTCCTTCCGCGTCTCCGACCCCGCCCTCGACACGCTCCTCGACAACCAGCGCAAAGAGTTTGACCCCGAGGCGCGGCTGCAGCTTGGCTACGAGATACAGCGGTACGCGCTCGGCGAGACAAACAAGGAGGCGCCCGGAGCTAACTGCCGCATCGACTACGCCTCGCCGGGTGGCGGGTCAATCGCCTGGCCGTACGTCAAGAACCGCACGGGCTGGCCGTGGTTCGGCAACAACTACTGGACCGCTCAGGTCTGGTTCGACCAGAGCGACGACTCGTACCAGGGCCGGGCTAGCTGATCAGCCAGAGACGAAGGAAGGGGCGCCGCGCGGCGCCCCTTCTGTCATTTACGGGCTGCGTGCGCACTTAGAACACGGCCGTCGTGCTGCCGCCGTCAACCTGGATAGTTGTGCCGGTGATGAACCGCGCCGGCGCTGACGCCAGGAACGCCACGAGCGACGCAACATCCGACGCTTCCCCCAGGAAGCCCATCGGCACGCGTCCTTCCTCCAACGCCACCGCCTCCTCCAGCGATTGCTGCTGACGCTTCGCGCGTTCCTCGATCAGAACCATCAGGCGCTCCGTCGCGATGTTACCTGGGCAGACGTTGTTCACGGTGATCCCTTGCGGCGCGAGTTCGCGCGAGAGCGTCTTCGCCAACCCGACGACACCCAATCGCGTCGTATTCGAAAGGATTAGGCCGTCGATCGGCTGCTTCACAGCCACCGAGGTCACGTTGATGATCCGCCCGCTGCCGGAACGGATCAGATGCGGTAGTGCCTCCCGCACCGTCCGCACCACCGACAGCAGATTCTGGTCGATCGCGTGCTGCCAGTAGCGCTCGTCGAGGTCCTGGAACGCGCCCGTCGGCGGCCCGCCGGCGTTATTCACGAGCACGTCCAGCTTTCCGAGTTCCTTCACTGCCGCCGCCACCGTTCGTTTAATGTCGTCGTGCGAGGCCATGTCACAGGTCGTCCACTCAACGCTCTTGCCGGTCGCCTCGCTGATCTCCAGGGCGGCCGCCCCAAGGTTCTCTTCGCTGCGTGAGCAGATCATCACGCTGCAGCCTTCGCGGGCGAGCGCGGTCGCGATCGCTTTGCCGATGCCCTTGCTCGCGCCGCCGACCAGAGCCGCGCGTCCTTCCAGTCCCAGGTCCATAGCTCACTCCTGACTGCTGATGGCACCATCCTAACGGCTCGTTGACGGTCGCGGCAGGCCTGTCCTATACTCGTGCCAAACCGAATACGGTGGACGGAGGTCTCCACGACGTCCCGCCGGCGGGCCACTCGCTCGCGGGGCGCAGGAGTCAAAAGCGAAGCCGGTGAGAGGCCGGCGCTGTCCCGCAACTGTATCCCCGGTTCCCGCCCCAAGGCGGAGAGACCGGGGAAGCCAGGTCGCCTGCCTGTGTCCAAGTACCAGCCTTCGAGGAAAGGCATGGGCCTCGCGACGATTGCGAACGACCCCTGCCCCTCTAGCAGGGGTTTTTGTTTGAGTCGCGGCCTTGCCTTCCGCCAGTTGACGGGAGGTCCTTATCATGCGTGTCGTATATCTCTTGGCCGGCCTCATCGCTGTCCTCCTCCTGGCCGCCTGCGGCGATGATGACGACGGCGGCAACGCCACGCCAACCGAGGGCGGCGCCACCAGCGCCGCCGCCACCCAACCGACCGAATTTCCCCTCACGATCGCCGACGACAACGGCATCGAGTTCACCTTCGACGAGGCTCCTGGCCAGATCGTCGCGCTCGCTCCCTCCTTCGTCGAGGTCCTCTTCGCCGTCGGCGCAGGCGACAGCATCGTCGCCGCGGATGAGAACACCGACTACCCCGCAGAGGCAGCGGTTATCCCGAAGCTCAGCGGCTACGAGCCAAGCGTCGAGGCAATCGCCGCCTACGAGCCAGACCTCGTCCTGATCTTCTTTGATCCCGGCGGGCTCCAGGACTCCCTCGTCAACCTCGATATCGCGACGATGTACCTGGAGACGCCGGCCACTCTCGATGGCGTCTATGACCAGATAGAGACGCTCGGTGAGATCACCGGCCGAAGCGACGAGGCGGCGGAGATCGTCTCCGGCATGCAGGATGACATCGCGGCGGTGCTAGCCGAACTCGACGATGTCGATGCCGGGCTCAGTGTGTTCCACGAACTCGACCCGATGCTCTTCACCGTGGGGCCCGGCAGCTTCGTGGACGAGATCTACACGCTGCTCAAGACCACCAACGTCGCCGAATCTACCGGCGAGCCGTACCCACAGATGAGCACCGAGGCCGTCATCGCTGCCGCGCCCGAGGTTGTGCTCCTCGCCGACAGCGATTTCGGCGAGTCGCTCGCGACCGTTGCGGCAAGGCCCGGCTGGGACCAGGTGCCCGCCGTCTTGAACGAGCGAGTGTACCCCGTGCCCGCTTCTCTCCTCAGCGGCCCGACACCGCGCCTTGTCGACGACATCCAACTCCTCGCTGCCCTTCTCTATCCGGAGCAGTTCTAGGTGAAAATCGCGCGGAGCGGCGAGCGAGTCGACCTCGTCCTGCCAAAGGGCGAGGCGCTTCCCGCCGCCCTCCGCCGCGATTGCTGGCCGCGCTTCGTCCTCGGCGCCTGCGTCCTTGCCGCCGCGGTCCTCGCCGGCCTTGTCTTTGGCCCTACCAATATCCCCCTCGACGACACCCTGCGCGTCCTCGTGTCGCATCTGCCCTGGGTCGGCCTCGATGGCGACGTCTCTGTAGCGTCGCGGCGGATCATCTGGGACGTGCGTCTGCCGCGTGTCGTGCTCGCGGGGACGGTGGGCGCCACGCTGGCGCTGACCGGCGCGGCCTACCAGGGCGTCTTCCGCAACCCCTTGGCCGACCCCTACCTGATTGGAGTCGCGACCGGCGCGGCGCTGGGTGCGACGATCGTCATCGTCTCCGACGTCTCGTATTCCTCCGGCGGTCTGAGCCTGCTGCCACTCGCCGCCTTCGCCGGCGCGCTCACGTCCGTCATCGTCGTCTACGGCGTCGCCCGCGTCGGCAACACCGTACCGACCACCTCGCTCATCCTCGCTGGCGTCGCCGTCGCATCGCTCTCCACCGCGCTAACCTCGTACCTCATGCTACGCGACACGACCAACGCCACGGCCGTCCTCTCGGTCGTCCTCGGCGGCTTCAACACCGCAACCTGGACGAAGATCGCCTGGGTGCTTCCCTACTCGATCCCTGCCGCCGCAGTCATCCTCGCGCACGGCCGCATCCTCAACGTCCTCGCGCTTGACGAAGAGCAAGCGCGATTCCTCGGCATCGACGTCGAGCGCACGAAGCTCCTGATCCTCGGCGTCTCCTCGCTCGCCGCCGCCGCCGCCGTCTCTGTCGGCGGCACGATCGGCTTCGTCGGCCTCATCGTCCCGCACGCCATTCGCCTCGTCTGGGGGCCTGACAACCGCTACCTCCTGCCAATGTGCATCCTCTTCGGCGCAGCGTTCCTTATCGGTGCAGACCTCATCGCCCGCACGGCCGAGCGCCCAACCGAGATCCCGGTCGGTATCATCACGGCGTTCTTCGGCGTGCCCTTCTTCCTCTTCCTCCTGCGGCGCGCGCGCGGCGGAGTGTTCTACTGATGGCCACCTCGCCGCTGCCCATGCCTGACGCCGTTCTCGAGGCAGCGGGCGTGACCGCTGCCTATGCCTCAGCCGGCCGCGATATCGTCGCGCTCAGGGGCGTCGACCTTGCGCTACGTCCGGGTGAACTCCTCGGCTTAGTTGGCCCCAACGGCTCCGGCAAGACGACACTGATCCGTGTGCTTACCGGCGCTCTGCGGCCGTCCTCCGGCACTGTACGGCTTTCCGGTCGCGACGTCGTGACGATGCGCCAGCCGGAGATCGCGCGTCTGATCGGCGTCGTCCCCCAGGACCCGCAGCTGCCGGGCACCTTTACCGCGCTCGATTGCGTGCTCATGGGCCGGACGCCCCACCTGCGGCTCCTCCAGCAAGAAGGGCCCGCCGACGTCGAGATCGCCCGCCGCGCCATGCTCGCCACCGAGACCTGGGCCCTCGCAGACCGGCCCGTCGGCGAGCTGTCAGGCGGCGAACGCCAGCGGGTCATCGTCGCCCGCGCCCTCGCCCAGGAAACCCCCGTCCTCTTGCTCGACGAGCCGACCGCGCACCTCGACATCGGCCACCAGGGCACAGTCCTCGACCTCATGCGCACCTTCGCCCGCCGCGACGGCAAGGCCGTCCTCGCCGTCGTGCATGACCTCACGCTCGCCGCGCACTACTGCGACCGTCTCGTCGTCCTGCAGTCGGGGCGCGTGGTCGCCGAGGGCGCGCCAGCGACCGTCCTGCAGCCCGAACTCCTGTGCGAAGTGTACGGCGCGCCTGTGGTGGTCCTCCCGCACCCCGAAACCGGCCGGCCGATAGTAGCGCCCTCGAACGGCGAACGATAGACTTTGCGGAGACGATGCCCGCGAAACAGCCCCGCAAAAGCATGCTCTACACGCGCTCCGGCGACGCGGGCACGACGGCGCTGTTCGGCGGCAAGCGTGTCTCCAAAGACCATCTGCGCGTCGAGGCCTACGGCGCCGTCGACGAGCTGAACTCCGCGCTCGGCGTGGCCATCGTATCGGTAAGACAGGCACGCCTGGTGACGGTCCTTCGCGACATCCAGAACGAACTCTTCAACATCGGCTCGGAACTGGCCAGCGAGGGCGGCAAGTCCGCGAAGTTCGCAGCCCTCTTCACCGATGCCGACAAAAAGATCGCGGTCCTCGAGAAACTGACGGATGAGTACGACGCCAAAGTTCCGCCACTCCGCACGTTCATCCTCCCCGGCGGCTCGCCGGCCGGCGCCATGCTCCACCTCTGCCGCACGATCTGCCGCCGCGCCGAGCGCAGCGCGATCACGCTGGCGCGCAAGGAAAGCGTGAACCCGGCGGTGATCGCGTATCTCAACCGCCTCTCCGACCTACTTTTCGTCCTCGCCCGCTACGTGAGCAAGGCAGCCCGCAAACCGGAGACGGAGTGGCGCAAGGGGTGAGCCTACTCGCGCAACTCCAGGTCAAGTGCAATCTGGCGCATTGTCTCAATCGTCGAAAAGGGATTGCCTTCGGCCGAATCTCCGACGAATAACGGCGAGACCAGCACGATCGTATCTCCGAACAGCACCTTCGCTTCGATCTTGTCGTTTGGGCCGTCCGAACACTCATAAATCTCGATGATTCGATCAGCTGCCACTTCCTCGGAAAGGCGGTTCGAGCAGGGGACGGTGCCTGAAACCATCTCCAATTGGCTGGGGGAGGACTCCTGCATGGAAAGGGTTGGTGTGGAGTTGACGCCCGGATTGCCATACGTGAGATCGAGACGATACGGAATGGCACTGGGTGGTGATGGAGCATACGAATTGATCAACTGAAGCAAGGGTAGTCCGCCTCCAGCCTCGTACTGCTTGCCCAGCCAATAGACCGGAAGGCTCGGATCCAGGCTATTGATGCCCTCCTCAGGATTGCGCACCGTCTCAACGTAGCCGATCGCCTCTGGCTCGAAGAAATCAGCGGGAAGCGAGTCCCGTTCGACCCAGTCATACTCCCAGGTAATCTCGCTTGACAACGGAAAGACCGCTTCGTTGTTATCGAACGTTCCGGATGACTCCCGTGCCATCGGCAGAAGAGTGGAGGGACTTAGATGCAGCCGCGTGGTGCCAACGGTATCTCCCGAGTCGTTTCGTGAAGTTCCGCTGCTCATCAGCACGATAGATGGCTGATCCTGGTACTCCCCCTCCTCCACACCGAAGGTCTCTGTCGAATCTGCCACCGGGCCGAAACAAAGCAAGATCTCAGACGCCAGAACGCTGCCACCGTGGCACATGTTGGCCTCGACAGGATTCGGTAGGTTGTCCGAGTCGACGTAGCGCAGTCCGCCAGTGATTACAGCTCGCGTGGTCTCCTCCGTAGCATCCCCATCTTGATCGCCCGACGTCTCCGCAACTCCTTCGCTTCGCATCGCTTCAGCTTTAGGAAATACCCACGCTTCAACACGGTAGTCAAATCGGAAGTCGGCCTCATAGAATCCCTCCACGGTCATGTGCAGGACATCCTGCTGACTGGCGAGGTACTCGCTCAGAGCGGCATAGACATCCTCGACAGTTGCGTTTTCCGGTTCCACAAGCGGCGGGCCGTCCGGAAGCGCGGCGTTGTCCTCGCTCTCCAACGCATCCCAAGCCAAGATGGTCAGACCAATCAAGGCCGCGACGACGATGGCTGACCCTCCAAGCGCGAACGCGGCACGAGGCGTGCTCCACCATCGATGCTCCTGTTCCGGTTGCCACGCCGCGGCCTCCTCACGGGTCGTCACACCCAGCTTGGCTAGCACCTGCGACACATGCTGCTTCACGGTCTCCACACTGATGTCGAGATGCTCAGCGATCTGCGGGTTGGTGCTGCCCTCACGGATGAGATCGAGCACCTGCGCTTCACGCGAAGTCAGGAGGTCGGGATGCCGTGGACTGCCCCTCTGTGTCATCGCGAAGGCAGGTTAGCAGACGCAGCGTGGAATTACATGCCCCCATGACGCGCTCCCCTGCCATACGGAGTGGAGGAGGGCAAGGGCTCGAGGGCCCTGCGCTAAACTGAGTCCGCATGATCCCCGTCCTCGACTCCGTACGGGCGCGCCGAACCCCCTACATCAACGTCGCCTTCATGGCGATCAGCGTCGCCGTCTTCATCTACGAACTCACGCTATCCACCGTCGACGTCAACTCGTTCTTCCTGGACTGGGGCATCGTTCCTCGCGACATCGATCTGTGGGTGCGTGACCCGAGCGGCCTCGAGGAACCGGCGACAATCGCCACGGCTGCCTTCATCCACGGCGGCTGGCTGCATCTCGCCGGCAACATGCTCTTCCTTTGGGTCTTCGGCGACAACGTGGAGGATGCGCTCGGCCACATCGGCTACGTGCTGTTCTACTTCGCCTGCGCTGCCGGAGCCGCCGCGCTCCAGGTTGCCACAGACACAAGTTCCGGCGTGCCGATGATCGGCGCCAGCGGTGCGATCGCCGGCGTCCTCGGCGCTTACCTCGTGCTCTACCCCAGGGCGACGGTCGCTGTGCTCCTACCGTTTTTCTTCTTCATCCCGTTCCCCGCACCCGCCTTCGTTCTCATCGTTCTCTGGTTCGCGATGCAACTCTTTGCCGGCTTCGCATCCATCGGGACGTCTGAAGTCTCCGAAGGCGTCGCCGTTTGGGCACATGTCGGCGGGTTCATCACCGGCTTCGGGATCATGTTCCTCTTGCGCCCGCTCGTGCCTAAGCGTCCCTACTCCCAACCGCGCCGCGGCCGCGCCGGGATGTACTAACGCAGCGGCGCGCGTGACAGCAATCACACTCCCTTAGCGCGCACTAGAATTCCCCTTGACGCGCATCTGGCGTTATGGCTAAATGGCAGTGCTCTGGCAGCCCGCCGGAGTCCCACGAACCAGAAGGAGCCGCCCATGTCAGATGCTACCGCCATCGACATACCGGTCGACCTGCTCAAGGTCGCCGAAGATAACAAGATTCCACTCGACCTCGTCCGCCGCGCGCTCGCCCTCGGCTTTCCCCCGGCGGCCGTAACCCAGCAATTGAGTATGCCAGGCGTGACCCCTGAAGCCGCCGAGGTGTTCATCTCCGAGCAGGAGAAGATCCGCGCCGGCGGCGAGATCACGATCCCGCCGGAACTGCTGGAGATCTCGCGTGCCCACAACTACCCGGACGACCTCATCAAGCGTGCCCTCGCGCTCGGCGCCCCGACGGCGATGCTCATGAACCAGATCCAGGCCGGGATCACCCCTGCGCAGGCCGAAGGGTTCATCGCCCAGCAGGAAGCCATGCGTTCCGGCGAGGGCGGCGCTCCGCAGCTGGACCTCTCCTGGATGAAGGTCCCCACCGAGTGGGGCGTCCGCGTCAAGCCGGGCAAGCGCGGCCTCACCATCGACATGCTCAACGTCGGCTCCTACTCCGATATCCCCGACTATTGGCCTTACCACACCGAGATGCCTCGCGGCGCTTACCCGATCCCCGGCGTCCCCTCGATGGGCTACTCGATCTTCAACAAGTCTGAGCTCTGGTCCGAAAACGCCGGCGACCTCTACGAGGAGGCGATCCAGCGCCGCTGGCGCCCATCTTCGGACGTCCCCTGGCTGACCATGGAGGACCTTCCGAACGCTGTCGAGAAGGCCGTCTGCCAGCTCTGCACGCACATCAGCGAACGAGCCCTCGTCACCGGCGACATCGTCGGTCGCTGGCTCCCCGAGATGTCTTACGGCTATCACGAGGTCAAGCTCTACCTTTCCACCGCTGAATTTGATGCCGCCCGCTGGTTCGAGGTCTTCCGCAAGCGCGCGCTCTCCAACGGCGGGGGCCTCGGCGTCCAGGCGCCGGGCTACTTCCACCGCACCCTGATCGACGGCCGTGCCTGGACGGAAGTCTCGGCCGCGCTCCACATCCTCACCTCGAGCCAGTTGATGATGCTCTTCCAGATCGGCTACTACACGTCCCACAACGACGCCGAGCGCACGATCTTCGCGTATTGCATCCAGGATGTGGCAAGGCAGCGCGCTTACGGCTCGCAGCACCTCAAGTACTTCCTCACGCGCAACCTCGGCCGCCGCGAAGAGATGAACCACGTGCTCAACAAGTACGAAGTCCTCCTGGACTACGAATGGCAGCGGGACACGCCGCTTCACGAGGCCCTGCTCATTCTCCTCGGCGGAGGCATCGAACCCGGTCAACTGGCCGATGGCGCCCAGAAGCTGCGCTACTTCAAGGTCCGTTGGGCCAACGACTACATCGAGCAGCTGGCGGCGGCCGGTCTCGGAGAGCGCCGCGAGAAAGTGCACCACAGCATCAAGCAATATCTGCCCCAACCGGAAACCGAAGAGGCGACGGCCGCCGCCTGACGGATTCGCATCAACAGCAAGGAGACGCCCAATGACACAGGAAGTCACGACCAAGGCCACGTTCCCATCCGTCGAGTGGTTCAACGCCATCAAGCAGATCATCAACAACGACGAGGCCTACAAGCGCCACGGCACCTGCGATGCCACCGTCGGCATCAAGGTCCCGGACGTGCAGAAGTACTACAAACTCACGTTTGAAGCCTTCGAGCTAGACGACGTCAAGGAAGTCGACGAGAACGAGGCCGAGAACACAGACTTCTGGATGCAGCAGACCTACGCCAAGTGGAAAGAGATGATCCAGAACATCCGCGAGAACGGCCGCGCCGACCTCCACCACACGCTAAACACTCTCGACATCGAAGACCCGGATGGCCTCGCCCGCTCCAACGACGGCTACCGCCGCGACCTCTTTTACCGCTTCAACCAGTCGTTCCAGCATTTCTTCGACGTCTCCTCTCAGGTCGAGACCGAGTTCGTCTAGCCGCTAGCGAAACTCAATCCGCGGCACCATCCGCGCTTCGATCTCTGCCGCGATGTCCCCCGCCGACGCGCCGCGTCCCATCACGCGGTCCAAAAGTTGCACCCGGGGACGAACGTACTGCAGCCGTGGCTTCTCAGCCAGGCCAGCCATCTCGCGCGCCTTCTTGAGCGCATCGTCGAAGTCGCCTAGCTCGTCAACCAAGCCGATCTCCTTGCCTTTGGCGCCCGAGTACATCTCGCCCGTCGCGTACTCCCGCACCTTCTCGACATCGAGGTTGCGGGCAGTCGCCACAGAGCTGACGAACCATTCGTATAGCTCGTCCGTAAGCGCCTGCACCTTCTGCTGCTCCTCAGGCGTAGGCTCGCGCCAGGGCTGGAACATCCCCTTGAGCCGGCCTTCGTGCGTCATCTCCATTCGTATACCCAGCTTCGCCAGCAACTCCTCGACGACGGGCCGCGTGAATATCACGCCGATCGAGCCGACCAGCGAGGTAGGCATCGCGATGATGTGTCGCGTGCCACAGGCGATCAGGTAGCCGCCTGAGAGGCCGGCGCCGGCGACGAACGCCACCGTCGGCTTCTTTTTCGAGAGTTTTCGCATCTGCCGAAAGATCGCGTCAGAGGCCGACGCTGACCCGCCGGGCGAGTCGATCTCCACGACGACGGCCTTAACCCGGCTGTCGTTGGTCAGAGCGCGGATCGTGCGCACCATCTGCTGGCCCTTCACCTGCGCGCCGATGGCGCCGGATATCTCGAGGACTGCAACGCGCGGGCGCGTCCACGGCAAGTCAATCACACGGGTTGTCGTCGTCATTCCTGGGCTCCTTCTGAGGGCGATGTGGTGGGCCACGCGTTAGTATACCCGTTGTCCCGCAATTGATTGGAGGTTGGCATGCTTAGACCCATTTCCCCCAACATCACGTACATCACCCACGAGAGCGAAGTCCTGAAGGGCAACCCGCTCGGCGACCCCCACATCCGCCACTTCCCTGTCTACCTCCCGCCGGGCTACGAAGACTCGCCCGATAAGCGGTACCCGGTCATCTTCGGACTCATGGGCTTCACCGGTGGCGGCATCATGTACCTGAACCGCCGCTTCCTCAACCCCGGGTTCGACTCCGACCTCGATGACCTCATCGAGGGCGGCATGCCCGGCGTCATCTACGTCTTCCCGGACTGCATCACCAGCCTCGGCGGCAGCCAATACGTCAACTCCACCGCCATCGGCCGCTACCAGGACTACATCGTGCAGGAACTCGTGCCGCTCATCGATTCCCGCTACCGCACGAACGGGCTGCGCGGCTGCATCGGTGGCTCGAGCGGTGGTATCGGTTCGTTCACCCTCGCCGCACTATACCCGGACGTCTTCCAAGCCTTCGCCGACCACTCGGGCGACAGCGCCTTCGAGCACTGCATACTTGGCGACGTGCCGGCCGTCGTCCAGGGCATGGCCAAGTACGACTACGACGTCGCCAGGTTCATCAAGCAGATCGACGACGACCAGCCGAAAGACAACGCCTTCAACGTCATCCTGAACATGGTCGCGATGTCCGCCTGTTACGCCCCCAACCCTGAGGCGCCACGGGGCTTCGAACTACCCTTCGACGTCCGAACCGGCAAGCTCATCCCGGAGGTCTGGGCCAAATTCCTCCCCCACGACCCTGTCCACATGGTCGAGCCCTACGCCGACAACCTCCGCAAGCTGCACTACCGCTTCGTGGACTGCGGCACGAGGGACCAGTTCCACCTCTACCTCGGCTCCCGGCAACTCCACGCCAAACTAGAAGAGCACAACATCGACCACATCTACGAGGAGTACGACTCCGACCACTTCCTCCTCCGCCGCCGCCAGGAGCTGAAGACAATTCCCCAGATGGTAGCAGCGCTGCAGGAGTAGTAGCCGGGGGCCATAGGCGTCCCTCGGAGCCGTGCCGCTGGCGGGGACTACAGCGCGTCGAGCTGCTTCAGCGTCTCATCCACCGTCGGGATCTCCCACTGCTGGAACCCGAGGTGGGCGTAGCGCACGATCCCGTCCTTGTCGACGATGAACAGCCCCGGCCGCTGGCCCAGCGAGATCATCGCGCTCTTCACGTCGTACATGCGGTACACGTCGCGCTTCTGGTCGGGCAGGCACGGAAACGGGATCTGCTCGCGTTCGAAAAAAGCGCGCGCTTCCTCCAGCGTGTCCGGCGCGATCGCTATCACTTCCGCGTTCCGCTCTTGGAACTCCGAGTACCTGTCTCGCAACTGCGAGAGATGCTTACGGCAGAATGGTCACCGGAAGCCGCGCAGGAAAACAAGGACAACCGGCCGCCCCCGATACGATGAGAGCGAGACCTTCGTCCCGTCGATCGCCTCGAGCGTGAAGTCTGGCGCTTCGGCGCCGACCAGTACCGTTTCGCTGTCTACGGGCATCGCGTCAGCATCTTAGGCGCGCGCCTCGGCGGAGTCAATCGCCGCACGCTGCGTGCTATCATCGTTCCGCTTCCCATGCGTATCATCCTCTTCTCCGGGCGCGGCGGCAGCGGCGTCAGCACCCTCGCAGCGGCCACGGCAGTCGCGACTGCGCGTGCCGGCCGTCGAACGCTAGCCTTCAGCCTTGGCTCCGGTCTCGGCCCAGCCCTGGACAAGCACGTCTCGGCAGCCGTCGAGGCCGTCGGTGAGAATCTGGACGTCTCGCAGGGCGCTGCGGAAGATGACGAGTTCCGCGAGTGGCTCGCCGACCTCCTCGACTTCCGCAACATGGACCCGGAGCTGGCCGACGACTTCTCCTCGCTCCCGGGCATCAACCACATCGGCCGCCTGCTGGACCTCCAGGCGCTTGTCGCCTCCGACCGATACGACGTCGTCGTCCTCGACGGCACCCCGCTCGAGATGTTCCTCGACTTGCCCGCCGCACTCGAGTCCGCCGCGCGCTGGCTTGAGCGCCTCTTTGCGCCCCGGCCGCAGAGCGTCTTCGAGCCGTTCGTCCGCGCCTTCGCCGCCGACTACGCCAACGCCGGCGAGGAGGTCTTCGATACCGGCCGCGAGATCCTGACGCGACTGGCCAACCTGCGCAACCTGCTCACCGACCATGAAACCGCCTCCGTCCGCCTGGTCATGGGGCCGGACGACAGCGCTCCAGCGCTGCTACAGGAGGCATCGGGCGTGTTCAGCCTATTCGGCTACCTGAAGGACGCCGTGATTGTCACCCGCCTGCTCCCGGACGCGGTCACAGATCCCTTCTTCGCGCCTACTCACAAGCGTGAAGCCGGTGTCCTCGAGCAGATCAGGGCTTCAACAGGCGCAGAGATTCTCACATCAGCCCTTCGCGCCGAGCCACCAACCGGCGAGGAGCAGCTATTGGACGTTGCTCGAGAGGTCTACGGTGACGCCGATCCAGCCGGTTTCCTTACCAGCGGCGAGCCGCATGAGTTCTCGCGGGAAGGCAGCAATTTCGTGCTTCAGGTCGTCGTCCCGTTTGCGAGCCGCGAGGAACTGACGCTGGAACAAGCCGACGACGGGATCATCGTCCAGCTCAACGGCCGCCGCCGCTTCTTCCCGTTGCCGGATGACGTCGGCCGGCGCGAGGCCAGCACGTGGTCACACGACGGACGCGTGCTCCGCGTAATCATCGAGTAAGGGGCTACGCTGGGGCCGGCACGTGCCGGTCGTCCATGATGCGGCGCAGGGCCGCGACCATCTGCGCGATATTGAGACTGCCGTACACCGGGAAGCTGAAGAGCGCCTGCTCGTTCACGGTGTAGGTGTTACGGCGCCCAACGCGCTTCTTCTTGATGAAGCCGTTCTCCTCAAGCTCGCGGACGATCTGGTACACAGCGCGCTCTGTGAGGTCGGTGCCGCGGGCGATTTCGCGTAGTGTGGCCTCGGAATTCTGGAAGAGGTGGGTAAGCACCAGCCCGTAGTTGCTCAGGAAGTTCCACTTCTTGGTCACTGGATCCGTACCCCTCAATCTCCCGAGAATTCACCGGGTTATTGTCACTAACAGGGTTGACACCCTTTTTCGCCCATCCTTAAAGTGAATTCTGTCTATTTCGTAAGAAATTCGTACTTCCGCATCGCATCGGCCTCAATGTATGAAGCACAAAACTACTTTGATCTATACCGATATAGAATTCAGGTGTCATTATGCGCCTGAGGTTTTGGTCTGTCCAGTAGCGATTTGTCATAGCGGACGCACCATCCGTGCTTGAATCGCCCTCCCGGCGCCAGACCGACGCGCCCAAGCCTGTCCGCTGCCAGGACGACTTCGCCGCTACCTACGAGGCCTACTACCCACGCGTCTTCGCGTACATCTACGCGCGCGTCAGCAACGTCCACCTGACCGAGGACCTCGTCTCAGAAGTCTTCGAACGCGCCTACGTGAAGCTCGGCTCCCTGCGAGACGCCGATGCCTTCACCACCTGGCTCTTCACCATCGCCCGCAACGCTATCATCAGTCACGCCCGCAAGCACAGCCGGGAATCGATCGTCGATCCCGACGTCATCCGCGACCTCTCGCCGAGCACCGCCTCTGTCGAAAGCGAAATCCTCCAGCGCGAGGAGTTGGCCGGCGTTGCTCGCGCCGTGCGGTGCTTCCCGCAACGCGAACAGGACATCATCTCGCTCAAGTTTGACGCCGAACTCTCGAACGCCCAGATCGCCGACATCATGGGCATCACGGAGCCCAACGTGCGCGTTATCATCTTCCGCACCCTGCGCAAGCTGCGCAAAGTGATGACCGCCGAGCGTGCCGCCGACCTTGGCCGGTAGCCCGGGGCTGATCCGCGCCTTCCAGGCCGTCGCCGGCCTCATCGCCGTCCTTGTCTTCCTGCAGGCCATCCTCGCCGGACAATTCCTCTACAGCGAGCCCGACCTCAAGGACGTCCACGAGATGGTCGGCAACTTCCTCGTCCTCGCCGCCATCGCGCAACTCGCTCTCGCCTGGCTCACACGCGACTCCTGGCGCTACAAGATGGTCATCTGGTCCGCGCTAATCCTCGTCCTTATCATCGCCCAGACCGGGCTCGGCTACAGCGGCCGCGACGAGCCTGACATCGCCGCCCTCCACATCCCGCTGGGCGTCTTCATCTTCTCGCTCACAAGCATCGTTGCGATGCTCGCCGGCATGGACGAGAAGGCAAAGACCGCCGTCCGCGCGTCCTGATCCGTCTGCCGGAGCGTTACCGGTGACCGATCACTCCGTCAGCCCGCAGACCCGCAATCTCGTCCCATGTGAACCCCGCCTCCAAGAGCACTTCTTCCGTGTGCTGCCCGAACTCCGGCGCCGCGTGCCGGATCGTCCCGGGCGTCTCGCTCAGGTTCACCGCTGGCGCCACGATCGGCAACGGCCCGTGCTGCGCGTGGTTCAACGTTGCCAGCATCCCGTTCGCCACCACTTGCGGGTCCGCCTTCAGTTCGCCGTACTCCTGAACGCACTCCACCAGCAAATCGTATCCGCGCAGATGCTCCAGCCAGTAGGCCGCCGGCTGCGCGGCGAACAACTCATCGAGGCGCGAGATCAGCGCCAGCAGATCACCTGCATGCATTCGGATCCAGTCCACGCTCATCTGCTCGGGCTCCAGCGTCTCGTCCGTCGCGTCCGCAATCGCCTTCCGCAGCACCGGCCAGTAGCGCCCGATCTGGGTCATCCCCAGCATCAGCCAGCGCCCATCCTTCGCCTTGTAGTGGTTCCAGAGCGGGCTCGTCAGCTTCCGTGAGATACGCGGGATCGGCGACCCGGCGTACGTGTTCGACATCAGGTAGCTCGTGATGTTGAACGCCTGCGACGCGATCACCGATTGCAGAAGCGACCCGTTTACCATCTGCCCTTGCCCCGTGCGCTCCCGGTGGAACAGCGCAACCATGATCCCGTACGACAGCAGAAATGCGCTCACCTGGTCAGCGAACCCTGCAAACGTTCGCGTCGGTGGCGTCTCCGGCTCGCCCGTCACGCTCATCACACCCCCCCGCGCCTGCGCCAGCGGGTCGAGGGCGGGCCTCTGGGCGTCCGGGCCTTCGAGACCGAATCCCGACGCCTGGCAGTAGATCAACCGCGGGTTCAGCGACCGCAGCGTCCCGTAGTCGATTCCAAGCTTGTCGCCAACGCCGGGTCGGAAGTTCTGGATCACGATGTCGGCGTCCTTGACCAGCCGGTAGAACACGTCGCGGCCCTTCTCGGTCTTCAGGTCCAGCACAATCCCGCGCTTGTTGCGGTTGTGCGTCTCGAAATACGCGTTCGGGCCACCGGGACTCGCCTCGTAGCGAATCAGTGAGCGCCCCGGGTCCGGCGAGTCCGGCCCCTCGATCTTGACTACGTCCGCCCCCCAGTCCGCCAGCATCGCCGTCGTCATCGGCCCCTGCTGCCAGATTGTCAGATCCAGCACACGGATGCCGGATAGCGGCTGCGTCGCCTCAGCCACGTAGCCGCTCCATCATCAGCGGCAGCGCCTCGCCGGAGGGCGCCCGGATCACGACCTCCGACAGATCCGAGAGAGGCGTCCGCTCCGGGTTGATCTCGATCAACTTCCCGCCCAGCCGCCGCACGTCCAGCGGAAACTGCGCCGCGGGGTACACGACCGCGCTCGTCCCAATCAGCAGCATGCAGTCGCATTTCCACGTTTGTTCCACGCACTCGTCGAGCACCTCGGGAGGGATCGGTTCCCCAAACATCACGGTGTCACCCTTCACGATTCCGCCACACTCGGTGCATGACGGCGGCAACTGGTCGATTGGAAACTCGTCCGCGGGCCAGCGCATCGAGCAAACCGTGCACCGCAGCTTCGTGCGGTTGCCGTGGATCTCGATGATCGCAACGCTCCCCGCGACCTGATGAAGGTTGTCGATATTCTGCGTGATTATTGCCTGGAGAAATCCAAGGTCTTCCATTTCCTTCAACGCGAAATGGCCGCTGTTAGGGACGGCCGACGCAATCGACGCAACGAACTCAGCCATCTCGGGCGCCGGATTGAGGCGTCGCTCCCACCACCGCTTCGGGTCTTCGCGAAAGCGCTCGTAGTCTCGCAGGTCTGGCTCGCCGTGCTTGGTCCAGAGCCCCTCCGGCCCGCGGAACGTCGGCACGCCACTCTCCGCTGACATCCCGGCGCCAACGAGCGCCACGACGTACTTCGACGCGGCGATGACCGTCGCCGCGTGTTCGACACCGACGGCTCGCGCTTCCTCCGTCACGACCCCACCACGTTGACGACCACAGTTCGCCGGCGCGGCCCGTCGAACTCCGCCAGAAACACTCCTTGCCACGTCCCGACCGCCAGCCGCCCAGTCTGGATCGGCAGCGTGACTGACTGCCCGACAAGCGTCGCCTTGATGTGCGCAGCCGAGTTGCCCTCCTCGTGCAGATAACCGCCGTCCTGCGGCACCACCGAGGCCAGCCACGTGAGCACGTCGTGGCAGACCGCCGGATCGGCGTTCTCATTCACCACGAGACCCGCCGTCGTATGCGGCACGAACACCTGGCAGATCCCCGACGAAACCCCCAGCCGCGCCAGCGCGCCGTTCACCTCGCCCGTGATGTCGCGCAATTGCTCTCGCGCCTCCGTGGGTACCTCAAACCGTTCAATGGGCACGACCGCCATTATATGAGACCTCCACTGCCACGACTCAGTCCCGATACCTTGACGCCTCGCCCCATTGCTTGCCACCCTATCTCCTATGACGCCACCCACCGTGCTCTCCATCGCCGGCTCTGACCCTAGCGGCGGCGCTGGTATCCAGGCAGACCTCAAGACAGTGTCCGCCCTCGGCTGCTACGGCATGGCCGTGATCACCGCTCTCACGGCGCAGAACACCCTGGCTGTCACCGGCATCCACGAAGCGCCCGCTGATTTCGTCGCGCTCCAGATCGATACCATCTACGCGGACATCGCGCCGGACGCCGTCAAGACCGGCATGCTGGCCAACGCGGCGATCATAGAGGTCGTCGCTGCCAAGGCGCTTGAGCATTCCTTCCGCAACCTTGTCGTCGACCCGGTGATGGTCGCAAAAAGCGGCGACCGTCTCCTCCGTCAGGATGCCGTCCAGGCGATGCGTGCGAAGCTCGTACCGCTCGCCCACGTCCTGACGCCCAACCTCCCTGAGGCGGAAGACCTCCTGGGCCGCACGCTGGCCTCGGATGATGACGTTCGCCGCGCCGCCCGCGACCTGAACGCCCTCGGAGCCCGTAACGTCGTGATGAAGGGCGGCCACCGCGAAGGCGATACCGTCATTGACCTGCTCTTCGACGGCGAGTCGTTCCACGAGTTCAGCGGTCTCCGCATTCAGACGACGAGCACGCATGGCACCGGTTGCACCTTCGCGTCTGCCATCGCCTCATTCCTCGCCCGCGGCGAACCCGTTGTCGATGCGGTCGCTCACGCCCGCGAATACCTACAGGAAGCGATCCAACGGGCGTATCCTTTGGGGAGCGGCCACGGGCCGGTCAACCACTTCTGGAAGGAAAGCCAAGATGCCTGAGAGAAAACGGCCAACGATCCTCGATACCAGCAAACTCCAGGCCGATGCCCTCCAGTTCGACCTTCAGGCAGAAATGCTGCCACTCCTTCAGCGCGTCAGCGGCAACCGCAGCAAGCGCACCGCTAAAACGTTGGTCAAGGAAGGGCCGCTGCGGGTGGTCCTGTTGGCCCTGGAAAAGGGCGGAAACCTGGAGGAGCATGCGGTCGCCGGCCCCTTCAGCATCCAGTGCCTCCTGGGTAAGGCGGATGTAACGATGGGCAAGACCAGGAAGCGGCTGGCCACCGGTGACCTCCTTGTCGTGGATGCCGGCGTCGCGCACAACGTTGATGCGGTGGAAGCGAGCATCCTCCTGCTCACGATCACCGCCGGCCGGCGATGACCTGGCCTAGCTAACGCCGAAGAAGCGTTGCAGGCTGTCGGACGTCAAATCGCCCGAGAGATATGTGCTGCCGATCGTGAACGCCACGAAGACTATCGCGAACGCCCCTGCCATCACCTTCGTCATCTCATCACCCTCCCTGTGGGTAAATCCAACATAAGTCTGGGTTAAGAAGGCGTCAACGGGCGCTCGGTCTGGGTCACGTCAGAGTTTCGTTTGACTGCTTATCGCGCGCGATGCTAGTCTGACCTTTGACACATGCGGGAGCTCGGGGCGCCGGGCTGAGAGGGTGGCACGAAACCGCCGCCGACCGCCGGACCTGATCTGGGTAATGCCAGCGTAGGGATGATGATTCGGCCGCGAGGCGTCGTCAGCACCGCTGGCGGCGCCGTTTCATTAGGAGGCTGACGTGGCCGAGATCATCGAGAGGATTGCCGTCCGCACCCCTGACGACTGGGGTGTGGAGCCAGTACCGCCCGAACGCCGCACTCTCCGCGCGTTCGACTTCGCCGTCCTCTGGGGCGATCTCGCCGTGAGTCTGCTAGTCATGGTCGCCGGCAGCTTGCTCGTTCCCGGCCTCGGCACGCAGCAGGCCGTTCTCGCCGTGATCATCGGCACAGCCCTCGGCACGTGTCTCCTTTCGCTCGTGGGCATCGCCGGCACCGACATGGGCGTGCCGACGATGGTCGCGCTCCGCGGGCCCATGGGCATCCGCGGCTCCTTCGCGACATCGGGCCTGAACATCCTCCAGCTCGTCGGTTGGGCCGCGCTCGAGATCATCATCATGGCCCAAGCCGCCAAAGCCCTCAGCAACGAATACCTGGGCTTCTCCGGTTACTACTTCTGGCTCATCCTCTTCGGCGTCATCGGCACGCTCCTCGCAATGGGCGGGCCGATCGTCGTCGTCCGTCAGTGGATGCAGCGCTTTGGCATCTGGATCGTTATCGCCGCCGCGGCCTGGCTCACCTTCCATCTCTTCGACGCCTACGACATGGGCGCGATCTGGCGAAGGGACGGCGCCGGCGGTTTCCCGAACTTCTGGCAGGGCGTCGACGTCGTCGTCGCGCTGCCGATCTCCTGGTTGCCCCTCGTCTGCGACTACAGCCGATTCGGCCGTCGCGCTATACCGGCCGCCGCCGGAACCTACATCGGCTACGCGATCGCTAACACCTGGTTCTTCATCCTCGGCGTGATGTACGTCCAAGCGCTCCAGACCGACCCCGGCGGCTTTACGACCGCCCTCGTTGAGATGATGCTGCCGTTCACTCTCGGCTGGCTCGCACTCGTCGTCCTCTTGTTCGGCGAGACCGACGAGGCGTTCGCTAACATCTACTCCACGGCCGTCACAATCCAGAACCTCGTTCCAAAATTCAAGCAGCAGTTCCTCGCGCTCGCTGTCGGCATCATCGCGGTCATCGTTGCCATCAGCATCGACCTGGTCCAGTACGAGAATTTCCTCTTCCTGATCGGGGGGGTCTTCGTGCCGGTGTTCGGCATCTTCTTAGCGGACTATTTCCTGCTGCGCCATCGCCGCTACGAGGTTGATCAACTGTACGAGCATTCCGGCTCATACTGGTACACGTCTGGGTTCAGCATCATCGCCCTTGTCGTCTGGGTCTGCGGCTTCTTCCTCTACGCCTTCGCCGCGCAGCCGCCGTGGCTCCTGGAGCACCTCGACTTCGTCTCGTGGGTCCCGCACTGGGTCACCTACGTCGGCGGCACGATCCCGGGCTTGATCTTCAGCTCAACCGCCTATTGGATCGCTGCCCGCTTCCTGCTGCGGGGCGGCACGAAACGTCCGCTTTCGGCTCCGGCGACGCCCCAGCCGGGCGGCGCGCGGCAGTAGAATGGGAGACACGTTATGACCACCAACCACAACGATCCACTCGTCATCGCCGGAAAGCAATTCCGCTCCCGGCTCATCGTTGGCACGGGCAAGTACCGCACGATGGAGGAGATGCGCGACGCCATCGACGCCTCGGGCGCCGAGATGGTCACAGTCGCCATCCGCCGCCTCCCGCTCGACCGTCCCGACGAAGAGAACCTGATGGACCACCTAGACTGGGACCGCTACACGATACTCCCGAACACCGCTGGCTGCCGCACCGCGGATGAGGCGCTATTCACCGCCCGCCTCGCCCGCGAACTGACCGGCTCCAACTGGCTGAAGCTGGAAGTCATCCCGGACCCCAAGTACCTTCTCCCGGACCCGGTGGCGACGCTTGAGGCCGCCCAGCAGCTCATCGCCGACGATTTCGTCGTCCTCCCCTACATCCACGCCGACCCCGTCCTCGCCCAGCGCCTTGAGGCGATAGGTTGCGCCACGGTTATGCCCCTCGGCTCGCCGATCGGCTCCGGCCGCGGCATCTTCACGCTGGAGGAGATCCAGATCATCGTCGAAAACGCCGGCGTGCCTGTCGTCGTTGACGCCGGGCTCGGCGCGCCGTCCGAGGCTTCGCTGGCACTGGAAATCGGCGCTGACGCCGTTCTCGTGAACACGGCCATCGCCCAGGCGACCGATCCCGTCGGCATGGCGCACGCGTTCAAGCTCGGCGTCGAAGCTGGCCGCGCCGCCTATCTCGCCGGTCGCATCCCACGAAAGGACATGGCCCAGCCCTCGAGTCCCGTCGGCGAAGTCGCGCGCCCCGCCTGATGCCACGCGAGGTCCTGCCCCGGCCCTGCCTCATGCTCGTTAGCGATCGTCGACTCGCCGGCAGCGAAGACGCGCTGGTTGAGGCGGTCGCGGCAGCCGTCACTGGCGGCGTGAACGCCGTGCAGCTCCGCGAAAAAGACCTCAGCTACGCGGCCCTCGCTCACCTCGCGATTCGCCTCGGCGATACAATCGCCGGCCGCGCGCTCCTCATCGTCAACACCGACCACTGGGCCACGCGAGACGCGGCCGCCGACGGCCTGCACCTTCCTGACGATGCTGCGCTCAAGCGACCGGACGGCATCGCCCTGATCGGGCGCTCAGTGCACGCGCTGGAGGCCGCCGTACAGGCCGAGCTTGACGGCGCGGACTACGTGATCGCCGGCCCCGTCTACGAGACGACAACGCATCCCGGGCAGCCGCCCGCCGGCCTCGGATTGATCGCTGCGATCACCGGCGCGGTCCGCATGCCCGTCGTCGCCATCGGCGGCATCACGGCCACGCGCGTGCCCGACGTCATCGCCGCCGGGGCCGACGGCGTCGCCGTCATCTCAGCCATCCTCGGGGCAGCGTCGCCCGAGCGCGCGGCGCGCGAGCTGCGCGAGGCGCTGGCCGTCGTTCCGGTGGAGCGATAAGATGCCTATTGTGCTCAACGGCAAACCACACGACCTCTCCGGCACCCCGACGATCGTCGAGCTGATCGACACCCTCAAGGTCAAAGCGAACCAGGTCGCCGTCGCCATCAACGGCGAAGTCGTGCGCCGCGTCAATTGGCCCCAGACACGCGTCCAGGACGGCGACGCAGTCGAAATCGTCCGCGCGGTAGGTGGTGGCTAGCTGTGAAAGTCGTCATCGCGGGGGGCGGCGTCATCGGCTGCTCCATCGCCTGGCACCTCCAGAAGGCCGGCGCTGAGACGGTCCTCCTGGAGCGCGGCGACATCGGCAGCGAATCCACGGGCGCATCCGCCGGAATGCTCATCGCCCCGATCGAGGACGTTGGCAACCGCGCCTTCAACGTCCTCCGCCGCGCCAGCCTCGAGATGTTCCCCGCCGTCCTCGACGAAATCCAGCGCGAGTCCAGAATCGATGTCGAATACAAGAAGCCGGGCATGATCCGCACCGCTCGCACGGAAAAAGCCGCCCGCGAGTTGCACAAGCTCGCCGCCAAGCGACCCGAGCTCGAGTGGATCGAACCCGCCGCCCTGCGCTCGCTCGAACCCGCGCTCACGGGTGAAGTGGTCGGCGCGGCCTATTGCGCCGGCGACGCGGACCTCAACCCTGGCCTTCTCGCCAAAGCCTTCGCCCGCGCCGCCGAGCGTCGCGGCGCGGACGTCCGTCGCAACACGATGCTGACCGGCCTCCTCAAGGACGGCCCGCGCATCGACGGCGTCAGTACCAGCGGCGGCGACGTGCACGAGATCGACGCGATTGTGCTTGCGGCCGGGCCCTGGACCGAGGCGCTCACCGTGCGCCTCGGCGCTCGCCTGCCGACACCACCAATCCGCGGCCAGATGATCGCCTACAAGTCGAAGGCCGTCCGCCACGCCATCTGGGGCGAAGACGGCTATCTGGTACCCAAGCCCAGGGGCATCGTCTTCGCCGGCGCCACCGTCGAGGACGTCGGCTTCCGCAAGCGCACCACCGAACGCGCCCTCAACGGTCTCCGCCGCATGGCCGGAGATCTTGTCCCAGTCCTCCGGGACGCTCGGATCGCGAGCAGTTGGTGTGGCCTCCGCCCCGGCTCACCGGACGGCATGCCCGTCATCGGCCGCCTCCCCGGCAAGAAAAACGTCTTCCTCGCTACCGGCCACTTCCGCAACGGCATCCTGCTGTCACCGATCACCGGCGCCCTCGTCGCCGAGCTCGTCCTGACCGGCAAGGCGGACCGGCGCCTCCGCCCTTTCACCCCCGAACGCTTCTGCCGCTAGCTGAACGCGTCACTCAGTCGCCGCGCCGCCGCCCGCGGATCGTCGCTCGCCACCACCGCCGAGATCACCGACGCCATGTCGGCCCCCGCCGCGATCACATCTGCGATGGTCGCCTCGCTGATGCCGCCGATCGCGCAGACCGGCACACGCACCGCAGCCTTCACCGCTCGCAACGTCTCCAGCGTCGCCGGCCGCGTGTCGTCCTTCGATTGCGTGCCGAACAGGTTGCCGACCGAAACGTAGTCCGCCCCGTCGGCCTCCGCCACGCGGGCCTCCTCGACGTTGTTCGTCGAAGCGCCAACGATCCACTCGCGCGGCACGATCCGCCGCACCGCCGCCACAGGCAGGTCCTTCTGCCCCACGTGCACTCCATCTACGCCCGCGACCAGCGCCAGGTCGACATCGTCGTTCACAATCAGCGGCACCCCCGCCTGGCGACAGATGCCCACAAGCGCCTCTACACCCGGCAGCTGCAATCCTTTCTCCCGCGTCTTGTCCCGCCATTGAACGAGCCGCGCTCCGCCGGCGATCGCCTCCCGCGCGATGTGCAGAACGTCGCGCTCGCCCGCCACGGCGGGGTCGATGATCACGTAGAGGCCGCCGAGTTGGTTTGGCAAATCACCGCCAATATACATCCCGCGCCCGCCGGTGCTACACTCGCGCATCATGCAGCGCAGCGATGGCCGCATCCTCACGACTCACGCCGGCAGCCTTCCGCGTACGCCGAAGCTCGTGGACCTCTTCGTCGCCCTCAGCAAGCGCGAGCCTGTCGACCCGTCCGAACTCGCCGCCGAGGTCCACACCGCCACTGTCGATGCCGTGCGCCATCAGCGTGAGGTCGGGATCGACGTCGGCAACGACGGCGAACAGGCCCGCGAAAGCTTCTTCACATACGTCCAGCACCGTCTCACCGGTTACGGTGGCCAGAACAACCGCCCCCTGATGCGCGACATCATGCTGCCCACCTTCCTCGACTACAAGCTGCCAGACTTCTCCCGCAAGTCCGTCTCCCTGATTACCGCGCCAATGGCGGTTGCCGAGGTCACTCACTCCACGATCGAGCCCCTGCGCGAGGAGTGCGATGGGTTCGACGACGCGCTCGCTGAAGCCGGCGGTTTCAGCGAGACGTTCATGACGGTCGCCTCGCCCGGCATCGTCTGCGCCGGGATGCTGAACAGCCATTACGCGACTGACGACGACTACGTCACCGCGGTCGCCGACGCGCTCAGCCCCGAGTACGAGTACATCATCTCGCGTGGTTACGTCCTCCAGCTCGACTGCCCGGACCTCGCCATGGAACGCCACGTCGCCCACGCCGACGGCTCGCTCGCGGACTTCCAGACATACGTCCGCCGCAACATCGCCGCCATTAACCGCGCGATCGAGGGCCTCCCACGCGACCGCATCCGCCTCCACGTTTGCTGGGGCAACTACGAAGGCCCCCACCATCTCGACGTCCCGCTGGAGGACGTCCTGCCCCTGTACTACGAGGCCAACGTCGGGGCCCTCCTCCTGCCGTTCGCCAACCCGCGCCACCAGCACGAATGGCGCGCCCTCAGCAAGTTCCCGCCCTCGCACGACACCCTTATCATCGCCGGCGTCATCGACACCACCACCAACTACGTCGAGCACCCGCAGGTCGTCGCCGACCGTATCGTCATGATCGCCGAGGCCCTCGGCGACCCGCGTCGCGTCCTCGCCGGCACAGACTGCGGTTTCGGCACCGCCGCCGGCTTCGGCGAAGTCGCCCCCGGCGTCGTCTGGGAAAAACTCCGCTCTCTGCGAGCCGGCGCGGACCTGGCCAGCGCAACGCTCTTCGGCTGAAGAGTTCCCTGAGGGACGAAGGGCCCCGGCGCAGCGAAGGCAAGCAACAACGCCTCCAGCCCTAACGCAAAGGTGCAGCGGAGCCGCTGCCGGTGGTTCGGGGGGTGTCCCGACGATATCCCCCACCTTATGGGGTGGGAGGCGGCGGGCGTACAACCCGAACCCTCGGTTAGTGCATCTCCTGCCCGCCGCTGATGTTGATCGCCTGCCCCGTCATGTAATCCGCGTCATCCGAAGCCAAAAACGTGATCACGTTCGCCACGTCCTTTGGGTAGCCGATGCGGGCCAGCGGGATCGGCGGCATCCCCGCCGTGTTCAACGCCCACTGCTCCAGCGTCATCCCGCTCGCAGCCAGGATAGGGTCCAGCGTGCCGCGCAGAAGCGGCGTGTCAATCGTCCCCGGGCAGACCGCGTTCACCGTGATCTGACTCGCCCCGACTTCCTTCGCCATCGCCTTCGTCATCAGGATCACACCCGCCTTCGTCGCACAATACGGCGCCAGGAACGCAAACCCCGTCTTGCCCGCCTGCGACGCGACGCTGATGATCCGGCCGCCCGTACCCTGCGCCATCATCTGCCTCCCGGCCGCCCGCATGCAGAGGAACACCCCCCGCAGGTTCACCGCGATCGTGCGGTCGAAGCCCTCGTCCGTCATCTGCACCAGCGGCGCCGGCGGGTTGCCGATACCGGCGTTGTTTACACAGATGTCGACCCGCCCGAAACGCTCCACCGCCTTCGCGAAGAACGCCTCCACCTGCGCGGTCGCGCTAACGTCCGCCTCGTGAGTCTCGACATCAGCGCCTGAGTCCTTTACCAGCCCCGCCGTCTCAGCCAGCCCATCAGCGTTCATATCGACGAGCATCAGCTTTGCGCCCTCTTTCGCAAAGCGCTCGGCCACGCCCCGGCCGATGCCGCTGCCGCCTCCCGTGATAATCGCCACGCGGTCCTTCAATAGCACGTCAATCCCTCCCTTATCGATCTGCCATCCGTATCACGAACTTCGTCCCCGAATGTGTCTCCGAAAACCGCACGATCTTCACGTCAACCATGCCCGTCTCCGCCCCAACCGCATCACGTCGTTGCTGTTGAAGCCCTTGAGGCCGCGCGGATTGATGACCCACACGGCACCGTCGCGCGCGATCAGATCGCGCAGCTCGCGAAGGCGCGCCATGCCCTCAGCGCCATCGACGCCCAGGAACGCCATCTCGGTACCGGGCGTCACCTCCCCGACCACGACGTCGGCCCGCTCCCGAAGGCTCGCCAGGAAGAGCGGGGCGTCGATGTTGATCACCGCCACGCGGATCCCTGGCTTCACGCCAAGTTTGTCGATCAGCGGCTTGTCGCTCAGAACGTCCTTCGGCGCCACTAGAAGATGCCCTGCAGCGCGTCCCAACCGTAATACCCAGCCGTCGCCAGCGCTATCCCCCGTACGATCTTGCCCGCCAGCAGCGGCGGGTAGAACACGCGCACCGGCATCCGCGCCGCCCCCGCGGCGATGCCCGCGACGTCGAACACCGGCGACGGCGCCAGGGACATCGCCAGTACCGTCAGCATCGCCCTACGCCGGATCGATGCCCGAATGCGTTCGTAGAGGCGCCGGCCCTCGAGCAACCGTGCGCCGTTACGCCCGGCAAAGTAGCCGGTGAACTCGCCAAGCGATTCGGCCGACCCAACCACCAAACCGACGACGATCGGCGCCGGCACGCCCATCACCGGATTCATGATCGCCCCGCCTACGATCGTCAGCCCACCGGGCATCGGCATGAGCACAGACGACGCCCGCAGCGCCGAAATCGCCCAGAGCGCCGGATAGCCCCATGTGCCCGTGATGTCGTCCTTGCCCAGGTCGAGCAGCAACAGTCCGGCCCCCATCGATAGCCCGAAGGCGAGCACAACGCCCAGCATCAGGATCTCCAGGCGCACCTGGAGCCGCCAGAAGCGGATGTACTGCTTCGCCTTCTGCAACTCCACTCCGGCACTGGATTCAGGCGCGTTCAGCGTCATCGCTACGGCTCGCCCGCCTCCGGGAACCGGCCCTCCGACCGTATCTCGCGGATCCGGCGGTAAAAGAAAACGCCCGCCAGCACAGCAATGCCAACAGCCAGCGGAATGCTGATCGGGCGAAGGTAGTTGCCAACGTCTTCCCAGTTCTCGCCCAGGTAGTAACCGGCCACGATCAACAGCAGTGACCAGGGATACGAACCGATGAACGAGAGGACCGTGAACCGCAGCAAATTCATCCTTGCGATCCCCGCCGGGAAGCTGATGAACGTGCGCACCACCGGCAGCATGCGGCTGGCAAACACTGTCAACTCGCCGTACTTGCTGAACCAGCGGTCAGCCCAGTCGATGTCCTTCCGCGTGATCAGCACGTAGCGGCCGTACTTCTCCAGCAGCGGCCGTCCGCCCCAGGCCCCGGCGAAGTACGCCACCAACGACCCGATCGTATTGCCGAGCGCGCCGTAAAACGCACCAAGCAAAAGGTAGTCCCAGCCGTGCCCCTTGTCCTCCACCAGCAGCCAGCCGGCCAGCGGCATGATGATCTCGCTCGGAAACGGGATGCAGGCGCTCTCGACTGCCATCAGGAAAACGACGCCGGGCCACCCCATCGCGTCGTAAAGGTCTTCGGCGAAGTTCAGGAGGATGTCTTCAATACCGAACAGGGTGACTTCCTTTCGCTATCTAAGGCTCCGACCAGTATATGAGATTGCCTCGCCACGTCTTAACGCTTCTCCAGACCCGCCACACCGGCGCAGCGACGTACAATTGATACGTGACCACCGACGTAGCACCTGACCCCGCCTTTACGCTGGCCACCACGGACGACATGGCGTTCATCGCCGGCGAACTCGAGCGTGAGCGCCTCGATACCGAGCGCCTGGAGCCACAGCAGTTCATCACCATCCGTGAAGGTGGCCGCATCGTCGCCTTCGGCCGGATCAAGCCCTACGAACACACATACGAGCTGGGCAGCGTATGCGTCGCAGAGGACCGCCGTGGCCGCGGGCTGGGCGAACGCATCACACGCGAGCTAATCCGCCGGTTCCCCCAGGATGAGGTGTTTCTGACCACCGACGCCGCAGTCGGTCTCGCGGCGTACTACGAGAGGCTCGGCTTCCTCCGCACCGAGATCCTGCCCGAGGAGTTGCAAAGAAAAGTCGCGTGGATCCGCGAATCCGGATTGCGCGACGACCCCATCGGCATGATCTACGACCGCCGAATAGAGCATCTGCCGGGGATCGCCGACGTCTACCGCGCCAAGCACCTGCTCGAGGACTACCTTCAGCGCACGCCGCTCGTGCGCAACCCCGTAATCTCGCGTGAGCTAGGCTTCGAGGCTTACCTGAAGCTGGAGAACCTGCAGCCCATCGGCGCCTTCAAGGTGCGCGGCGGCGTTTACCTCTGCGCCGGCATGAGCGACGAGGAGCGGACGCGCGGCATAATCGGCGCCTCAACCGGCAACCACGGCCAGTCGCTCGCCTACGGCGCGCACCTCTGCGGCATTCGCTGCGTCATCGCCATGCCCGAGGAAGCGAACCCGATGAAGGTCGAGTCGATGCGCGGGCTGGGAGCAACGGTCGAGTTCCACGGCGCAAACTTCGAGGAAGCGCGGGAATGGGCGGAGGGCCATGCTGAGAACGAGGGCCTGCGCTACATCCACCACGCCAACGCCCCAATGCTCGTCACCGGCGTCTCGACTATGAGCCTCGAGGTCATGGAAGACCTCCCCGACGTTGACGTCATCCTGACACCCATCGGCGGCGGCAGCGGCGCTCTCGGCCATTGTCTCGTCGCCAAAGCGCTCAGCCAGAATGTCGAAGTGATCGGCGTCCAGGCCGCAGGAGCGCCGGCCGTCTACGAATCCTGGAAGTCCCGAACGCTGCGCTCGGCCACGATCAACACCGCTGCCGAGGGCCTCGCCACCGGCAACGCGTACTACCCGGCGGTCAAGACGCTCATCGACAATCTCGACGACTTCGTCCTCGTCAGCGAAAAGGAGATCCGTGACGCGATGCTCCTCCTCGCGCGCACGGCCCATCAGGTGGTCGAGGAGGCCGGCGCCGCGGCCACGGCCGCAGCAGTACAACTGAAGGACCGTCTCGCCGGCAAGAAAGTCGCAATCATCGTCAGCGGCGGCAACGTTCCTCTCGACCACCTGCGCCGCGTCTTGCTCGACGCGTAATGCGTCAGTATCCCCGCGATGCGTCCACCACGTTGCGCAACGGCTCGCCGTCAACGTAGCGACGCAGGTTGTCGCAGAAGAGGTCGATGACCCGCTCCATGTAGCGCGGCGTGCCACCGCTAATATGCGGTGTGATCATCACGTTCTCGACGCCCCACAGCTCGTGGTCGGGTGGCAGCGGCTCCGGCGACGTAACGTCGAGCGCAGCCCCGGCGATCCGCCCCTCCCTGAGCGCTCGGATCAGCGCGTCCTGGTCGATCACCGAGCCACGCGCGATGTTGACGATCACGGCGTTCGGCTTCATCGCCGCGATCTCTGCTTCGCCGATCATTCCGCGCGACTCCGCGGTCAGCGGCAGCGCCAGCACGACGTAATCGCACTCGGCGAGGAGCGCGTGCAATTCCGCTGGCGGGAGCATCTCGTCGATCGTCGGGTCGCCCGCTTCGGCTCCGGTCATCCGCCGCTGGCACGAACGCCGCATCGCCAGCACCCGCATCCGCAGCGCCCGGCACAGTTCCGCCGTGCGGTGGCCGATCGCGCCCAGGCCGATGATGCCGACCGAGGCGTCCTCCAGCTCCTGCGGCCAGTAAGGCTGCCAGGTGCGCTCCTGCTGCGACCGCATAGCCTTCGGAAAGTTCTTCGCAAACGTGATCATCGCGCCGATGATGTACTCGCTGATCGTCGTCGCGTGAACGCCACTCGCCGTCGTCACCGTAACCTGCGACGAACGCACGATCTCGTGATCGATCATCGAATCGACCCCGGCACTCGTCAATTGCAGCCACTTGACGTTCGGCATCCGGCTCGACAGGTCGGCGGGCACAACCTGGTTCGAGAGCAGCACTTCCGTCGATGCCAGGATCGCCGCCAGCGCCTCGCGCGCCTGCTCTTCGCTCTCGTCCTCGGGCGCGGGCGGTTCCCGATAGCCTCCCCACAGCGGCCGGCCCTCGCGGTAGACGAAGCGCTGCGCACGCGAAAGGTGCGTCACCTCAACCCGCGGGGAAACCTCCCGCGCCCGTTGCACTAGCCCGTCATCCAACGGCATCGCAATCGTCACGCGAATCGGATCAGACATAGCGAAGGCGATTATACGACGCCATTCGCTTCTCATTCCCCTCGTCGTGACCCATCTTCACCCGTCGTTTACTGACATTGCATCAACCCGCCCTTAACCTTCATAGCAGACAGGGATACGTTCCCGATGTCACCTGGGACGAGCCAGGAATGGGGAGGGACCAGCACTTGACCGAGGCCGGCCAAACTGGACAACAGCAGAACCGGCAGACAGGGCCCCTGGGAGGGTGGACCCCGTCACGCGGCCTCATCGCCGCAGTCCTCGGAATCACGACCGCCGCCGGCGTCATCGCCGGCGCGGTCATTTTCGGCTCTGGCGGTTCCGGCGATGCTCGGTACGTTTACGAAGTACCGACCGTTGCCGCCATGACAACCGAACCCGCGATCATCGCCACGCAGGCTCCGCCGTCCGACTCCGCGGGTCACCGGACCCCAAGCGACTCGCCGGCTTCCACCGAACGGCCAACCGCCACGAGCACCAGCACCCCAAGGCCAATCGCTTCATCCGTCTCCGCCTCGCCCACAATCGGCGACGCCTGGACGGCCACGCCATCGGTATCGACACCGGCGCCCAGCATCGACCTCACACCTGCCGCCGCCGCTCTCGCCGCAGAGATCGAGGCGCGCTGGGGCATCGACGTCGTCACGACGGGCCAGGACTGGGGAATCACCGAGGACATGCAGCTACGTAACCTCGGCGCTCTCTACGGCGCCCTCGCCGCGCTGCCAGTAGCAGTTGTGGCGGCCGCGACCCACAACGCCCACGGCACGCTCGCCTTGCTCTCCAACAACAGCGGACGCACCCTCGCCGGCTGGCAACCTTACGGCTCCGGCGCCGCGAATTTCTACTCGAGCGAAGACTGGAGTGCGACCGACCGCTACGACGCGAGCCAGGTCGTCCTCCAGACCGGCGCCGACGGCATGACGATCGCTCACGAGCTGCTTCACGCGTACCAGATGCGAGAAGTCGCCTCAGGCGCCTACGCACAATCGTTGCTGACGCCGGAGATGCAGTCGTTCATGGCCGGCTCCGGCTGGCTGCCGACAGTTCCGCCGGACGAGCTGGCGCAGCGCCTCAACGGCTCCTGGGACGAGGTCGGCTCGCTCTTCCAGTACACCGGCACCGACCTGACATATGTCAGCAACACCGGCGAGACCGTCCACGCCTACACCCCGAACCCCGTCGAAGCGTTCGCCGTCGTCGGCGCGCTGTACTACGCCGCGCCGGACGGCACTGACCTCCCTGACTGGCCCGAATACTGGGCCTGGTTCGCCGCCAACCTCGGCTAGCGCCCCTGCGCCAACCGCTCGATCAGCCACGTCGGCAATCCCGCCTCCGTCATCAACCGCTGCGTCTCCGCAATCTCGTACTCCACCCGGCAGATCGTAACGCTCTGAGTCTCCGAGTCGTAGATCGCGTACGAGGCACGCGTGTCGCCGTCACGCGGCTGCCCGACGCTGCCCGGGTTGATCACCACCTTCGAGTCGAGGTCAAGCAACACCACTTCGCCGTCGAACAACCGTCGCAACTCGCACCCGTCCGGCGTCAGCGAGGCGATCGCCGGCACATGCGTGTGTCCGCAGAAGCCAAACGGCGTCGACTGCAACTCGAGGTGCGCGGCTCCGGCGTCCTCAGTCGACAGGTACTCCCAGACCGGCCAGCGAAGAGTGCCGTGCACCAGCGTAAAGTGCTCCGCCACGATCCGCGTTTCCGGCAGTGCATCCAGGAACGACTTCTCGTCCTCGCCGAGACGCCGCGACGTCCAGCGCGCGGCCTTCGCCGCGTCGGGGTTGAAGTCGGTGATGCTGATCGCGCCCGTCACCGCGCGCTCGTGGTTGCCGGCCACCAGCGCTGCGCCCTCGTCCCGCAACCGCGCGATGCACTCTCCCGGCTGCGGCCCATAGCCCACGCAGTCCCCCATGTTCCAGACCGCATCCAGGGCGCCACGCGAGCGTGCGTCCCGAAAAACCGCCACAAGCGCCGCCAGGTTCGCATGGACATCGGAGATCACCAGAGCACGCATGAGCGAAGTATACGGGCGCGCGTGCCTGTGTTCCCTCGCGCGACCGCGCCTCGCCGGCAGGAACGCCACACAAAGGTGCAGCGGAGTCGCTGTCGGGGGGTTCCCTCGGGCCCGTCTGGGCGGGGGGTGTCCCCCCGATATCCCCAATTCTTATGGCGAGGGGGGCGGGGGGGCCCATCAACGCCTTGGCGGGTGCGAGAATGGTGCCAGACGCCAAACCGCACCCTACGCACCACGCGGCGAGCCTCGCCAGCACACATAGGAAGGAGCAACGAAATGGACAGCCACGCAGAAAAGGATGCCTCGTTACCCGAAGGCGGACCCCCGGACGACCTCTACTGGACCGCTGTGCCTATCTGGTGCGGGGGATCCCATGACGAACTGTCGGAGCGTCTCGGCGACGAGTACGCGTGTGGGTTCGCGGCCGGGTTCGAGAACGGCATCGTCATGGCGATGCTCCGCCCTGAGTGGGCGCAGGGGTTCTACCGGAAGCTGAGGGAATACTACCTGACCACGCACTCGCCGCAGGACCTGGAGGATTGGGAGCGCGTGGCGGACGAGACGGCGAGAGCTCTGCCCATCAGAAGAGTTTCCACCAACCGTCGCATTGACAACTCCGCGCAGGCCGGTTAATCTGCCCTCAGTTTCCCGAAAGGAGGGTCTTGTACATGAGCACAACAGTTATTGCCGCGCACAGCGGGCCCGTCCTTTCGGTCGCCGGCCGCTAGGCCTGCCCTTCCCAAACACGGGCTCCGCTCCCCTGTGACCGCGCGCCTTTCCGCGCGCCCGATCATTGCCAACCACACAAGGAGCGATCCGTGTATTCACTCGAAGACCTGGGCTGGGGGCCGTACTTCCAGCAACAGACCGAACAACCGAATAGCGAGGGACTCGCGCCGATGCGCGTCGCCGAAGAGCAGCGCGGCGCCTACGTCCTCTGGGGTCCGCGCGGCGGCCTCGACGCCGTCATCCCCGGCCGCATGCTGCACGAGTCCCGCGGCCGCGACGACCTCCCGGCTGTCGGCGACTGGGTGCTCGCGCGCCCTCTTCCCGGCGAGCCACGAGCCGTCGTCGAGCGACTGCTTACGCGCCGCAGCTCGCTCTCGCGCAAGGCCGCCGGCGAGCGCACCGACGAGCAGATCATGGCCGCGAACGTGGACCTCGTGATCGTCGTCGCGTCGCTGAACAGCGAGCTGAACCTGCGCCGACTGGAGCGCTATCTCGCCGTGACCTGGGAGAGCGGAGCCAGACCCGTGCTCGTCCTCAACAAATCGGACCTCTGCGCCGCGCACGACGAACTCTCCCGCCGCGTCGAACTGATCGCGCCCGGCGTCGAGGTCATCCAGACCAGCGCCGTCACCGGCGACGGCGTCGAGGCCGTGCGCGCCCTCCTCTCTCGCGGCGTCACGGCGGTGTTCGTCGGCTCATCCGGTGTCGGCAAGTCCAGCATCATCAACCGCCTGCTCGACCGCGAGGCACAGGTCGTCAGCCACATCCGCGCCGACGACAAGGGCCGCCACACGACAACCGCGCGCCAGATGCTGGTCGTCCCGGACGGCGGCGTCATCATCGACACCCCAGGCCTGCGCGAGCTCCAGCTCTGGGACGCCGGCGAAGGCCTCGGCCAGGTCTTCGCCGAGGTCGAGGAGTTGGTCCAACAGTGCGCCTTCAACGACTGCGGACACCGCGCCGAGCCCGGCTGCGCCGTCCAGGCCGCTCTCGAGGCCGGCGCTCTCGACCTCGGCCGCTGGGAAAGCTACCGCAAGCTCCAGCGCGAGCAGATCTTCATCGAGAGCAAGAAGGACAACCGCCTGCGCATCGAGCAGACCAAGAAGTGGAAGCAGATCCACAAGGCCAACCGCCAGCGCATGAAGTTGCGTGGACGATGAGCGCCGTACCCGAACACGTCGCTCGCCTCGCCGGGATCATGTCGCCGTACCAGCGGCCCTGGGCGCTCTGCGGCGGCTGGGCCGTCGACGCCTGGCTCGGCCGCGAGTCCCGCCCGCATGAGGATATCGACATCATCGTCTTCCAGGACGACCACCAGGCGCTTTTCGAACACCTCGCCGGCTGGGCCATGGTCGCCCACCACCCCGGCGGCGCTGATGATACCGACGAACGCTGGGACGGCCGCCGCCTCGACCTCCCGGCGCACATCCATGTCCCCGCGGTGTACGCCTACGACAACGGCCGCATCTACTCCGAGGACGGGTTCAGCATCGACGTCCAGTTCAACGCTTGCGACGCCGACGACTGGGTCATCTCAGACAAGCCCCGCCTCGCCGTGCCACTGACCGACGCCGTCCGGCCGTCGCCCTGGGGCCTGCCCACTGTCATCCCGGAAGTCCTGCTCTTCTTCAAGGCCACCGCGTACAAGGACTCGCGACACTACCTACGCCGCCACGACCACGTCGACTTCGAACGTCTGCTCCCCGTCCTGACACCAGCCCAGCGGTCCTGGCTGCGCGACGCGATTTCCCTCATCGACGCGGACCATCCGTGGGCGGGCGTGCTCGCCTGGACAGACCAGCTCTCCGCCGCCCCCATCAACCCATAGACCCGAATCCCGCACAAGGAGGTGCAACATGAAACGCTACACACAGGGCCTCCGGCCCTTCCCCTGTGGGTCAGGGCCCCAGCCCTGACTCCGTCTCGGTAGGAGCGCTGCTTGCCGCGCCCTCGCACGCCCCGATCGTGCAACAACACACGCATCCACCCCTCACGCAAAGGTGCAGCGGAGCCGCTGCCGGGGGGTTCCCTACGGGCCCGTCTGGGCGGGGG
>JBBEAZ010000029.1:0-3032 GCA_040882565.1 Dehalococcoidia bacterium | reverse complement strand
GTAGCGCCGGTGTCACTGTGGTGCACCGTGCGCACCTCATGATCAAGAATCGGTCCGAAACTGCGATATCTCGGCGTTCTCGCCAGGATATCGAGTGGAGGTGATCGGATTTGACCGACGGCCCCTGGCGCCACCGATCGTTGCTCTACGGACGAGCGCAGGTGACGGCGCGACGCGGGCCGGCCCCGACTGCGCGGCAGGCAGGGACTCGAAGTGGCCGGGCGGTCCGCCGTCAGGTTTTAGGCACGCTAACCTGAATGCGGGTCGGGGGTGTTGTCATGCGCAGCGCAGTACGGGAGCAGATCGATCAGGCACCGGTTGGCACCTGGTTCCGCCCGTCGGAACTGGGTGGAGGCAACGCCACGGAGCAGCTGTTGTCGCGGCTTGCCCGTGAGTCCGCCGGTCCGGTGGTGCGTGCGGCCAAAGGCTTGTATTTCAAGTCCGGTCCGCCGGACCCCTTCTTCGGCAAGCGTCGCCCTTCGCCGCTGCAGACCGCGTGCCAGGTCGCCAGAGGGCGGGGCGTGGGTCCGGCGGGAGCGGCAGCGGCCGCATACCTCGGCCTGACGACTCAGGTAGCGCCCCGTCCGAGCTTGACGGTCGTGGGCGCACCACCGACGGGCGTTGGCGGCGTGGACTGGCAGGTTCGCAACAACCCGGTCCGCGCCCAGCTGAACTTCGTGGAGGTCGCCGTGATCGAGTTGCTGTCGCTGTACCCCTACGGGGTCGAGGCCGAGTGGGACGAGGTCGTCGCCCGTGTCGCCGAGCTTCGCGCTCGCCGCACGATCAACCTCGAACGGATCAGCGAGGCGGTCGATGCGGAGCGCCGCAAGCCAGCGTTGCGTGAGAACCTCCGACGTCTGCTCGTCGACCTGGCAGCGGCATGATGCTCGTACGGCATGACGCTGACCGCTTCGCTGCCCTGATCGGCGCTGCCGCCGAGGCACGAGGCCTGGATCCGTCGTTGATCGAGAAGGACTACTGGGCGGTCGAGGCGCTGCGGGCGGTCCACGGGGGCTTCGAGGTCGAGGTCGGCGGCCAGGTCGCGCAGATCCGGCCGATCTTCAAGGGGGGAACGAGCCTGTCGAAGGCGTTCGGGCTCATCGAACGGTTCTCCGAGGACATCGACCTCCTCGTTCCGATCCCCGCGCATGACCCCAAGGAGTACTCGCAGACCGAGCGGACGACGGTCATGAAGGCCGCGGCGGAGACCGTGTCCGAGGTGCTGGAGCTCGACGGCGAACGACACGGCGGCCGCCGGGGCTTCGATCTGCATCGGCGGTACCCGTACGAACCGGTGACCGGTGGACCGATCGCGTTCGATGCCACCGCAGACATCCGCGTCGAACTCACAGTGATGGGCGGCACGCACCCGTGCACGGCCGCATCCGTCAAGGCCATGGTCACCGAGCATGCCGAGGGCATCCCCCAGCTTCCGACGTACGACGACCTGACACCTGTGGTCATCGAGACGCTCGCGCCGGAACGCACCCCTGGTCGAGAAGCTCGCCATGCTCCACGACGCCGCGTCAACAGCCACCGTTGAGAAGCCTGGCCGGCTGATGAGGGCGGGCCGTCACTACTACGACGTCGCCATGCTCCTTCGCGATGATGACCTACGAAGCAGGATCAGTGCGGATTGGGTCGCGGAGATCGCACAAGACGCCGATGCATGGTCACAGCAGGGCGGGTTCCCGTTCACACCCCGGCCGGCAGGCGGCTTCGCGTCCAGCCCCGCCTTCAACGACCAAGCCTGATGGGCATCATCCAGACCAGCTATGACCTGGCCCTGGGCTGGGTCTGGGGTGCCAAGCCATCGCTCGAGGAGTGCATCACGTCCGTCAAGGCACACGCCGCGCTTCTGTAGAAGACCGCCGCCTTCCACCATTCCCCGCCCGGAAATCCCCGTTAGGCGCGCTTCCGTTTGAGTGTCGACCCGCGCATAGCGCCTCGCCGCGGACCACTGCCCGGGCGAGAGAACGGCCAATTTCCGCAAGCCTTGCCGAAGTCGCCGGTTCGCATACGACTGCGGCGGCCGTGTGTGATTCGTCGTGCCGGGTATTGTCGACCGAGGGAAGCGGCCGCATGAAACCGGAGTTCTAGAAAAGCGTCAGAGCTGCAGCTGCCAACGGTGTACGAGGGCGAACGCTCCCGACATCGCCAATGTTACGCCTCAGGAGGTCTTGGCAGGCCCGGGCACGGCTGCCGACTGCGGGGTTAGGGTGATCGTGAAACAGGGACAGGACGACTATGAAGGTCTTCATCAGCTGGTCGGGGTCGGGGAGCCGAGAACTGGCGCATGCTCTCCGCGACTGGCTCCCAGCCGTCATCCAGGATGCTGAGCCGTTCGTTTCGAGCAAGGACATCGCGTCCGGCGCAGTCTGGCAGCACGAGATCGCTGAGCAACTTGAGGACAGTGACTTCGGAATCGTCTGCGTCACGCCCAGTAACCAAGGAACGCCGTGGATCAATTTCGAAGCGGGAGCCCTGGCGAAGCGACTCGGTCAGGCGAGAGTCGTGCCTCTAGCATTCGGCATGAAGGTCACCGACATCGAGCCGCCGCTTGGGCAGTTCCAGACGGAGACTGTCGATGAAGAGGGCATCAGCCGCATGCTCTCCTCGGTCAACCAAGCGCTCCCTGATCCGTTGAGCGACGAGATCGTTGCGAGAGCCGCCACGACATGGTGGCCACAGCTCCAGGAAGACATCGAGCGCATCGATCTCAACGGAGACGATGAAGCGGTCGAGATCAGGTCAGAGAAGGAACTGCTCGAGGAGGTGTTGACATCGGTTCGTTCTCTAGTGCGTGCCTCGCAGCCACATGAGTTGGCGTTCACCGGCGTGATCATGAGGCTGCGAGACGTACTTCTTGAATTCGAGCCCGATGCCCGGATAAGCGTGGACGAAGCAGCTCGGCTCGTCGTCATCGCTAGCGAAAACGGACTGGCGTCCGACATCCAGGAGTACGTCGTGGAGATTTGTAGGGGTTTCAACGTCACGCTGCTCGAGCAGGCACACGGCCAGCCAGCTCGGCA
>JBBEAZ010000028.1:0-20893 GCA_040882565.1 Dehalococcoidia bacterium | reverse complement strand
GATTGGCGACCCCGATCGGATTCGAACCGACGATCTCCACCGTGACAAGGTGGCATGTTAACCGCTACACCACGGGGCCTCACCCTGAATTTTAGCGATGAACGAGGCATCCGGTCAACGTGAATCAGATTCGCGCCTTGCCGGGCGTCTAGGTATAATGCACGAGAATTTCAAGCGAGGAGCAACGCTGGCCAGTGCCCAGAAAATACCGCCCGCCAACGTCAAGGCGGCGCAAAGCCAAAAAGACCGTCGAATACGATTTCCCTGCGGGCGAAGAGGCCGTCAGTGAGGCTGCCGTCGCGGAAGACGAATTTGAAGAGGAAGCTGCAGCAACTGTGGCTGTGTCAGTCGTCGCGCGCGGGGCAGACAGCCGCCCGGAGCGGCACGTCAACCGCGACTACGCACACGTCCGCGCCGAAGTCGTGCGCATTGCGATCATCGGCGGGCTGATCATCATCGCTGTCATCGTCGGCGGCTTTTTCCGCTAGTAGCGAAGCCGGTTTATCGCGGCTACGATTCCCGCGAGCACGGCGATCACGCCGCCAAAGTCGTTAGCCGGTATCAGTTCGTACCCGGCGAGCACGTTTCGTGTCAGGTAGGCGAGTACAACGCCGAAACCCGCCAGCGCCTGGATGAACGGCCCCAGTTTTCGGTTCGTCGCCCAGCTGATCGTCTCGGCCACACCGTAACCGATGCCGATGCCCAGGAAGATCATAAAGAACCCGAAGCCGCCCGGCAGAATCAGTCCCCACGCCGCGCCGATCAGGCCGCCCGAGGCAACTGCCGCGAGCGCGGCACGGCCTGCGATGAGCGGCCCGAGCTCGAATTGAGGCAGCTTGCGGGCGGGCGCGCAGTCAGGACAGCGGGCGCCGACGTCCGTAAAGACGGTGCAGCGTGGGCAGATAGGCGTCTCGCAGCGGCCGCAGGCGAGGCCCGTCTCGATTTTAGGGTGCCGTGCGCAATACCGGACGTCGCTCACGGCATCAGTGGAAGTCATGCCGGAGACGCGCTTGCCCCAGCGAACCACGCTCTTCGGCAACCTTGAAGAGCCGGTTGACGGGCTCGATCGGTAGCGGAATGTTGCCGGGCTCGCGCTGCTGTGGACCGCCTAGGCCGTGGTAATCGCTGCCGCCTAGGGGAATCAGCCCGAACCTTTCGCACATCAGGCGGAAGTGCTCGACCTCGCTGTCATCGTAGTCCTGGTAATACGTCTCCATGCCCGTCAAGCCCGCGTCGCAGAGGCGCTTCAGCAGGGCTTCCAGGCTGCCGGCGGCGTTCAGCTCGCGCGGGTGCGCCAGCGTAGCGATGCCGCCGACGGCGCTCAGGGTCTCCACCACTTCCTCCGGCTCAAGGCGCTCACGCTCGACGTACGCGGGGCCGGTGCGGCTCAGGTACTTGTCGAAGGCCTCGTTGACGGTTGCCACGTGACCAGCCTCCACCAGGGCCAGGGCGATGTGTGGGCGGCCCACCGCGCCCTCAGCGAAGGACTGCACGCGCTCCCAGGTTACCGGCGCACCGAGATCGAGGAGCCTCTCCACCATCCGCTCTGCGCGGTTGAGCCGGGATTCCTGGAGGTGCGCCAGTTTTCCGAGGAACGCCTCGTCATGCCGGTCGATGAAGTGGCCTAGGATGTGTACCTCGTTGCCGGGGACGTCAGTGCTCATCTCGATGCCCGGGACTAACGTCAAGTCGTCGTACTTCGCAGCAGCGTCAAAGGCCTCTGGCAGTCCGTCGACGATGTCGTGATCCGTCAACGACATGATGCGCACACCGTTCTTGTAGGCGAGGTCAACGACCTGTGTCGGGCTCAGCCGGCCATCCGAAATCGTACTGTGAAGGTGAAAATCGGCGATGCTTGTCACTCGGGGACCTCGCAGTCGAGGCGTTCAATGGCTGTGGCGCGCCCGGTCTCTTCGATCTGAACGAGAACGGCATTGAAGATCGCTGTCCCCTTGTCGACGGGGTCCCAGCGGCTTGGCAGCTGTGTGAGAAAGCGTTCCAGCACGGGTTCGTACTCCATTCCAAGGACTGAGTTGAGCGCCCCGACCATGCCCAGATCGGTGACGTAGGCCGTGCCCTTCGGGAGCACTCGCGTGTCCGAGGTCGGCACGTGCGTGTGAGTGCCGACGACGGCGCTGACGCGGCCGTCCAGGTAGTGGCCCATGGTTATCTTCTCGCTTGTCGCTTCTGCGTGCACGTCGACGATGATCACCTTGCAGTCGTCGAGCTCTCGCAACGCCGCATCAACAGCGCGGAACGGACAGTCGACGTCGTCGCCCATGAACGTACGGCCGATAACGTTAATCACCGCGAAGGGGCCACGGCGGAAGACGCCCCGGCCGGGGGCGCCCGTTGGGTAGTTGAGCGGCCGGATCACCGCCGAGTCCTTGTCGTCCAGCAATGGGTAGATTTCGCGCTTCGCCCAGATGTGGTTGCCGGACGTGACGACATCGACGCCCGCTTGCTGCAGTTCTTCGAGCGTGTCGGGCGTGAGTCCGCGTCCGCCGGCCGTGTTTTCACCGTTGGCGATGACGAAGTCCACCCCCCGCTGTTCGCGGATGCCGGGCAGGACCCGGGCGACTGTACGGCGGCCCAGTTTGCCGACGACGTCACCGATCAAGAGGACGTTGAGTGCCATGCCAAAGCCGGGCAGGACCCGGCCGGCTCCCTTCTACTTTGCGTATTCGATTGCGCGGCGCTCCCGGATCACGGTGACCTTCACTTGGCCCGGGTAGTCCAGGCTTTCCTGGATGCTCTTGCTGATCTCTTTGGCCATGCGCTGGGCTCCGAGGTCGTCGACCTCTTCCGGCTTGACCATGATGCGGATTTCGCGTCCAGCCTGGATCGCGTACGACTTTTCGACGCCGGGGAAGGCGTTGGCGACGGCTTCCAGCGCCTCGAGTCGCTTGAGGTAGAACTCGAGAGACTCGCGGCGGGCGCCGGGACGGCTGCCGCTGATCGCGTCGGCGACGATCGTGATTACCGCTTCGACGGAACTTGGCTCGACTTCTTCGTGGTGCGCCTCGATGCAGTGCGTAACTGCCGGGTTGACACCATGCCGCCGGGCCAGGTCGGCGCCGATCTGCGCGTGTGTGCCCTCAACATCGTGGTCGACCGCCTTGCCGAGGTCGTGCAACAGGCCGCCGCGGCGCGCCACTTCGACGTTGGCTCCGAGTTCGTGAGCGATCATCGCAGCGAGGTTCGCGGTCTCGACGGCGTGGCGGAGCTGGTTCTGGCCGTAGCTGTAGCGGTACCGGAGGCGCCCGAGCGTCCGCACAATCTCCGGGTTCAGGCCCGGACAGCGGGCTTCGACGATCGCCTCCTCGCCGGCCTCGCGGACGGCGACGTCGACTTCCTTCTTGGCCTTCTCGACCATCTCTTCGATGCGTGCCGGGTGAATTCGGCCATCGCCGAGGAGCTTGGTCATGGCGATGCGCGCAATCTCACGCCGCACCGGATCGAAGGACGAGAGGGTAACCGCATCGGGGGTGTCGTCGATGATCACATCGACACCCGTCGCCTGTTCGATGGCGCGGATGTTGCGGCCCTCGCGGCCGATGATGCGGCCCTTCATGTCTTCTGAGGGCAGCGGCACGACGGAGATGGTCATCTCGGAGACGACGTCGCCGGTCAGGCGCTGCATTGCCGTCGCGATGATTTTGCGCCCGCGCTCGTCCGCCTCTTCCTTGAGCTCGTGCTCGATCTCTCGCAGACGGCGGTTGGCTTCGTCGCGAATCTCGTGCTCCACCTGGTCAAGGAGCATTTGCCGCGCTTCGCCGATTGTCAGGTTTGAGAGTTTCTCGAGTTCGACTTTGCGGTCTTCGAGCAATTGCGCGACCGCTTCCTGCTGCTCGTCGAGCGCCGTTTCCTTTTTCTGGAGATTCTTCTGCTTTTGCTCGAGGGACTCAATCTTGCGGTCGAGGCCCTCTTCCTTTTGGGTTAGGCGGCGTTCGCCACCCTTAAGCTCATTGCGGCGGTCGCGAATCTCAGATTCCGCCTCTCGGCGGACGCGGATGGCCTCTTCTTTGGCCTCAAGTAGTAGTTCTTTCTGGCGCCTGTCGGCCTCGTTAAGGATGTGTTCGGCATCGCGCTGAGCAGTTTCGACGCGGTTGCGACGAAGGTACTGCTGGACGAATGAAGCGCCGAGTACACCAATGACAACGCCGACAAGCCCCAGGATAAGGGCAATGGCCGGCATTTCGCCTCACTTCCTGTGATTAGGAAAAAGTAAAGAAGCATGTGAAATGAAAAACTTCGCCAGAAGCGTTTTCTATCTGAATCATAGTTTCGGTGGTACGGAGGTGTCAAGAAATCACCGGTACCGATTGATGAATGGGTCACGTAAAGATAGACGCCGCCTATGGCTCGGCGTTGCTTTCCGCCTCTACCCACAGCCGCTTGATCGCGGCGTTTCTCACCTCGTAACCGAAGCCGCGACGCGCGAGGAAATCTCCCAGTTTGCGGCGGAAGTCAGCGAATTCGGAGCCACGCAGCGTGAAGGATTTCTTCCGAGCCGCCCTGGCGGCTGCCTCCTCCTCGTCGATCGCTTGCACAGATTCGTGAGCGACTTCACCGCGGACGCCCTTCTGTGCCAGCTCAGCGAGGACCATGCGCCGGCTGCGCGGGCTGTTCCGCTGGCGCGATTCCGTCCAGCTTTCGGCGAAGGCTCGGTCATCGAGCAAGCGCAGCTCCGTAAGACGCGAGAGCGTCTCTTCCGCGATCTCCTCGGGGACCCGCCGCGTTCGCAGTGCGTCGCGGATCTCGCGCTCGCTGCGCGGCCGAAAAGCGAGAAGCCGGATGGCAGAAGACATCGCTGTGTGCCTGGCTTCCGCTTCTTCGAGCGCCGCGATGCGCTTCTCGCTGATCTCCTGACCGGTCGTCAGGCCAGCGCCGGCCAGTACCTCAGGCGAAAGCGGGACGACGAGCGCGTAGTCGACGTGTATATCATAGCGACGCTTCCGCGGTCGCCGTTCGATGGAGGTGATGCGCACTGCTGTGTGTCGGGCTATTCGTCTTCTTCTTCGATGCCAGCGGCGACAGCTACGGCGACGGGCTGGCCCTGAGCGCGGATCAAGTCCTCGATCTCGAGAGCGGTTTCCGGGTTTGTGCGCAGGAATTCCTTCGCCTGCTCGCGGCCCTGGCCCATCTTCTGCTCTTTGTACGAGTAGAACGCGCCCTGCTTCTTGATGATCTCAGCTTCGGTGCCCAGGTCCAGGACGTCACCCTCGCGGCTGATGCCAATTTGCGGGCCGGAGAAGATAATGTCGAACTCGGCGACGCGGAACGGCGGCGCGATCTTGTTCTTGACGATCTTCGCCTTGACGCGGTTACCAATCACGGTTGTGCCCTGCTTCAGGCTTTCCGTCCGGCGCAGCTCGATGCGCACCGAACTGTAGAACTTGAGCGCGCGTCCGCCGGGTGTCGTTTCCGGGTTGCCGAAGACGACGCCGATCTTCTCGCGGAGTTGGTTGATGAAGATCACGCCTGCGCGCGAGCGGGAGATCGCGGCGGTCAGCTTGCGTAGCGCCTGCGACATCAGCCGCGCCTGAAGGCCGGGCAGGGAGTCGCCCATGTCGCCCTCGATCTCAGCACGAGGCACGAGCGCTGCCACAGAGTCGATGACGATGACGTCGACTGCGTTCGAGCGTACCAGTGCCTCGCAGATCTCGAGCGCCTGCTCGCCGGTGTCCGGCTGGGAGATCAGGAGGTCGTCGATGTTGATGCCGATGGCCTGCGCGAAGGAGGGGTCCATCGCGTGCTCGACGTCGATGTAGGCGGCAAGGCCGCCGAGCTTCTGTGCCTGGGCGATGATATGCATCGCGACGGTCGACTTGCCGGCCATCTCCGGCCCGTAGATCTCTGTGATCCGGCCGCGCGGGATGCCGCCGGCGCCAAGCGCGATGTCCAGCGCCAGGGAACCAGTCGGGATCGTTTCCACCGCCATGCGCGCGCTCGCTTCACCGAGGCGCATAATCGAGCCGCGTCCGAAGTCCTTCTCGATCTTCTCAATCGCTACTTCGAGGGCACGCAGCTTGTCGCTTGGGTTGTTGCCGTTTTTGCTAGCTCCGTTGGCGCTCATCGCTCTCTCCTACTATTAAGTGGAACGTTTGTTCTACGCCATATTAGCAGCGGTTGGCGTACCACCAACAGATCAATGGCACTATTTTGAAATTGCCAAATTCGCGGTAAAACGTCAAGCCGCCGACAATTCCGCGCCTAGCTGCGCCAGGATAATCAGCAGGAAACTCGCTGCCATTGGCGAAAGATCCATCATGCCTATCTTCGGCATGAAGCTGCGGATCGGCGCCAGGACTGGCTCCGTCACTTCGAAAATCACCGCGAAGATCGGGTTGTTGGGGTCGAACCCGGTCCAGGAAAAGATGATGCGGATGACGATGGCTGCGAGCAGCACGTACGCGAGCACCTGGATGAAGAACCCAACGGCTTCGATCCCTAGCCTCCCAGCTCTTGTGCTTTTTCGTAAGCTGCTTCGACTGCGTGTGTAAAGGCAGCGCGCAGACCGGCCTCCTCAAGCGCAAGGAGGCCTTCCGTGGTCGTCCCGCCCGGTGATGTCACCTGGTTGCGCAGGTCCGCCGGGTGCTTGCCGCTCTCCTGCGCATATCGCGCCGAACCGAGCAGCGTCTGCAGCACCATCGGTACCGCCATTTCCCGGCGCAGGCCGATGTGTATGGCAGCGTCGGTCAGGGCCTCGATCACGAGGAATACATACGCCGGCCCGCTGGAGCTGACGGCGGTCGCCATGTCCACGTACTTCTCGTCCTCGACGTAGATCTCCTTGCCGAGCACGGACAGAAGGAGGCGTACGGAGTCGCGGGCGCGCGTCTTGACGGCCGACGTCGCGGTCCAAACAGTCATCCCCTCGCCGATGGTCGCCGGCGTGTTCGGGATCGCGCGCACGATCTCTTTGTGCGCGAGGAGGTCTGTGATCGTGGCGATCCGTGTGCCCGCCATGATCGACATAACCGTCTGATCTGACTTCAACTGCCCTTTGAGGTTCTTCGATGCGGCTGCGAATTCCTGCGGCTTGACGGCGAGGACCACGATATCCGCACCGTCGATCGTCTCTGTCGCTGAGTCGGAAACGCGACAGTGGTATTTCGTCGACAGGTGCTTGCGACGGCCTGCGGCGACGTCGCAGACCGCAACGCTGCCTGCGTCGGCAACATCATTGCGGATGGCGCCGGCGATCATCGCCTCGCCCATCATGCCGCCGCCGATGAAGGCCAGCTTCACGCCGGTCGCTCCCCGAAGATCGCCTGGCCGATGCGCACGTGTGTGGCGCCTTCCTCGACTGCCGTCTCGTAGTCGCTAGTCATGCCCATTGACAACTGTCCCAGGCCTGCCTCGTGCGCTGCCTCGCGCAGGCGGCGAAAGATCGGTCGGGCGTCCTCGCTGCGCTCGAACAATGGTGCCACGGTCATCAAGCCGCGGACGTCCAGGTTGGGAAGCGCGCGCATCGCCCGGACGGCGTCAGGCAGCTGCTCAAGGGCAAATCCAGTCTTCGTGGGTTCTTGGGAGACGTTCACTTCAACAAAAACGGGCACGTTCGATAGTGCCCGACTCGATATAGCTTCTGCAAGGCGGAGCGAGTCCACGGAGTGGATTATATCAAAGAGACTGAGCGCAGCCTTGACCTTGTTCGTCTGCAGATGACCGATCATGTGCCAGGTGACGTCCACATCGGCGACCGAGGGCCGTTTGTCGGCTGTCTCCTGGACGCGGTTCTCGCCGATGTCCGTGATCCCCGAATCAATGGCTTTCCGGATCGCCTCGGCCGCGACCCCCTTCGTCACGGCGATTAGCGTGACCTCACTCGGCGAGCGGCCGCTACGCGCACAGGCGGCGGCGATGCGCTCACGGACCACCCGCATGCGGCCAGCGATCGTCTCGACGCTCACACGCCGAGTATACTGACTGCGCTATGAAGCAGATGGACCGCCGTCTGCTAATCCTGATGCGTCTCCGCGAGGAGACGCCTGTCCGCGCGTCCGACCTGGCCGAAGAATGCGAGTGCTCTGTCCGCACTGTCTACCGCGATATCGACGCGCTTTGCCAGGCGGGCGTGCCCGTGGCTTCGATGCCCGGCGAGGGATATCGCCTCGTTCCGGGATACCACCTGCCGCCAATTGCGTTTGCCGCGGAGGAGGCCGTGCAAATCCTTCTCGGCCTTGACCTGGCGCACCGTCTCGGCACGAACGCGCAGCGGGATTCAGCGCGGGCTGCCGCTGCCAAAGTCGAAGCCGTACTGTCGCCAGAGACCAGTCGCGAAGTCATGCTCTTGCGCGAGCGCATCCGCGCGTCGCCGCACGTCGCCGGTGAGTTGTCGGCGTTCCTGCCACTCCTCCAGGAGGCGGTGATCGGCGATCGGGTCGTCCGGCTGCGTTACCATTCGTTCGCGCCTGATCAGCTCACCGAGCGTGATGTGGAGGCCTATTATCTCGTCTTCTACGCCCGTGATTGGCACCTCGTCGGCTACTGCCGGCTCCGAGAGGACACCCGAGACTTTCGCGCAAGCCGCATCGACAGCGCCGAGCTGCTGGACGAGACGTTCAAACGCCGGAAAATGATTGATGTTGGCTACGATCCGGGGGAGCAGGAGCACGAGGTGTGCGTCTGGATCGAGCAACAGGCCGTCCGCTGGGCCCGTGAAGACACGGCGTTCGGCTGGGTCTCCGATGAGCCCGCCGAGGGCGGGGCGATTTTCACGTTCCGCGTGCGCGATCTGGAACGGCTGTTGCCCTGGATCTTGAGCCGCGGCGCGTCCGCGCGGGTGCTGGCGCCACCGCAGTTCGTCGACCGGGTGCGAGACGAGGCGTCGGCGCTCGTCGGGCGCTATCCAGAAGCCTGATCCACTACTGACATTCTGCTGTCAGCCGGGCCACCTATGTTGATCGCATCCGAATCTGATGGAGGTGCGAATGACGACGGTTATCACGCAGCCCAACGCGGACACCCTACGCGCGGCGGCCAATGGCGCGACGCCGATGCCGCCCGCAGCCGAGCTTCTGGGCTGGCAACTGCTCGAGCTTGAGCCGGGGCGCGTCCGCGTCCGGTACACGGCGCGCGAGGAGTGGTACAACCCGCAAGGCAGCGTTCAAGGCGGATTCATCGCGGCGATGCTCGATGACGCGATGGGACCGGCAGCGTTCGCCTCGCTCGAGCCGGGCGAGTTCGCGCCGACGCTCGAACTTAAGGTGAACTACTACCGGCCTGTGTATGCCGGAACCATCACCGCCGAGGGCCGCGTTGTCCACAGGACGAAACGAGTGCTTTTCGTCGAAGGGCGCTTGTTCAACGGCGACGGCGAACTCGCGGCGAGCGCGACAGCCACTCTCGCGATCGGCCAGATGCGGGCGTCGAACGGGGCCAACGTTGGATAGCTGGGGTGAGTTCGCTGCAGCAGAGCCGGAACTCGCCGAGCGCGGCGCGAGGCTCTTCGGCGTCGGCGTCGCGTACATCGCGACGACGGCAAGGGACGGATCGTCGCGCGTTCATCCCTTCACTCCGCTGATCGCCGGTGGGCGTCTCCTGACGTTTATCGGCAAACACACAGTCAAGTACCACAACCTGCTGCGTGACCAGCGCTTCAGCGTCCACGCGGTCCTCGGCGATAGCGATGAGGAATTCTTAATCATTGGACGCGCTACAGTCTCCGACGATTGGGCAACGCGGATGGCGGGCGCGGTCGAAGCCAGGAAGATCAACATGACCAGCACGAACGACGTCGCCTTCGAGCTGACGATCGATCGCGTCCATTGGGCGATCTGGAAAGGTCTTGGGACACCTGAGATCCACCGCGTCGCCAAGCGCTGGGAAGCCGCTGTGCCGCTGGGTGTATTCAGCTGATGGTGACGTGGGGCGACTTCGCCGAGGCTGAACCAGACATGGCGAAAGTGCTGGCCGATTCGTTGGCTTGGATCCCGATCACGTACCTGGCGACAGTCCGCAAGGACGGCGCGCCGCGCCTGCACCCGATTTGCCCGATCATCGGAAAGGGCCGGATATTCGTCGCGGTCCCCGAGTGGTCGGCCAAGCGCTACGACCTGAAGAACGACAGACGCTACGCGTTGCATGCGCTGCCCGGCAAACTCGACGCCGAGTTCTACATGACCGGCCGCGCAAAGATCATCAAAGACGCGCCGACGCGCGCCCTGGTCGTGAAATCGGCAGGTCACACGGTGCACACGAGCGACTGGCTCTTCGAGTTCGGTATCGAACAGGTGATGACCGCGTACTGGGAGAAGCAAGGCCAGCCGGACACTTACGCCGTGCGCAAGTTCTGGCACGCGCCGTAGGCATCCGGCATAATCGGCGCATCGGAGCACGATGCGCATGGTCCTTTCGATACTCACCCGCAAGACACGGATTGCCGATCGGACGCAGTGGCAGGCGCTGGTCGACGGCGTCTTGCCCAAGCTCATGGCCGTCCTCGAGGCCGAGCAGGGGTTTGTCTCGATCGAGTACTTCTGGAATATCGACGAGCCGGGCCACTTCGCCCAGGTCACCACGTGGCAGTCGACAGACGACTGCCGCAGCTACGTGCGTAACGGCGCCGCGGCAACGGTTGCGACGCTGGAAGACGCCGTGATCCCGACGGCGCCGCATCCCGATGGGGCCTGGGTGCGCCGCAACTTCGAGCGGCAGCCTTAGCCGCCGTGGCTGACGAGCCCGACATCCTTTGCGGCGACTGGGCGTGGGACGATCATCTGCGCGAGTTACGGCATTACCCGCGCAAGCGCAAGGGACACGCATCGGAGCCCGACGCGGTCGAGCGATTGTCGCCGGTGCGGTCTGTTGCCTGGTACCGCTGGTCGCAGGCGCCGATGCAAGCGCACACCGGCGGCGCGCCGATGCAACAGAACCTCTCGCGCGTCGTGATCACCTATGACGACGGCCGCAGTCTCACAGTCAACGAGAACGACCGCGAATGCGCGGCCAAGATCGCGGAGACGGTCGCATCGGCGTACGGCCTCACCGTTCGCCACGAAGGCGCGCCGTCGGGCCGCACCGGTGGAAACCTGCCACCGCGGGACGAGATGGGCCGCCTCACGGCGACCAGCGGCTCCGTGGACGTGATTCTGGACGAGGTAGCGGGTGAGGTGCGGATATCGCGCCGGAAGCGCCTTGTGGGCCGCGAGAAGCGCTCTTACCGCACATCGGAGATACGGAGGCTTGAGCTGACACAAGACATCAAGGGCCCGCAAGAGACTTTCGCTGTCGTGGCGGTCGTTGGCCCTGAGGAGGAACGCCTGCCGGTCGCGACGTACACAGGCTACGAGGGGTGGGCGGATCCGGGCGAGTGGCGCGACTTCACCCGCGAGCTGGCGCGGTCGCTTGGCGTTCCAGCCATTGGCGTAGACGAGACCGTCTAAGGCAGACTGCAAAAGATATGCCGGACTCCGAAGCTCACCTGACGCAAGCCGCGCCCCATCACGAAGGCGAGAGCAAGGCCGCCGTCCTCGCCGCCATGGTGGCAAACTTCGCGATCGCCGTTGGCAAACTCGTCGCCGGGCTGATGACCGGCAGTGCGGCAATGCTGGCGGAGGCCGGTCACTCCATCGCCGACACCGTGAACCAGGTATTCCTCCTGATCGGCATCAACCTCTCGACCACCACCGCCGATGAGAAGCACCCGCATGGCTACGGTAAGGAGGCGTTCTTCTGGTCGTTCCTCGCCGCGATCTTCATCTTCGTCGCCGGCGCGACGTTCTCGTTCTACGAAGGGATCCGCACCGCCGTCGAGGGCCACGAACACCATCGCTCGACGCTTGAGTTGACGGTCGCCTTCGGCGTGCTGGGCGTGGCGCTGGTCTTCGAGGTGTTTTCGTTCACGGTCGCGATTCGTGGCGTGTTGGCCGGCGCGCGGAGGCGCGGCTGGTCATTTGGCCGCTTCATCCGCGAGGCCCCCGACGTCACGATCAAGACCGTGTTCTTCGAGGACAGCGCAGCGATCATCGGCCTGCTGATTGCGATGGGCGGGTTGACGCTTTCCGAGGTCACGGGAATGGAGTCGTGGGATGCAGCCGCCTCGATCAGCATCGGCTTCGTCCTGCTGGGGGTCTCGGTGATGCTGGGGATGCAATCGCGCAGTCTGCTTCTGGGTGCGGCGGCAACGCCCGAAACAAGGGACGCCTTGCACCGCCTGGTGCGCTCGTTCCCGGAAGTCATCGAAGTCGAGCGGATCCTCGCGATGCTGATGGGCTCGAACAGCGTGCTCGTGACCGGTGAGCTACGGATCAAGGACGGCCTTGGCACGGCGGAGATCGACGACTTGCTCGGCCGTATCGACGCCCGTATCGAAGCTGAGATCCCGGAGGTGCGCGAAACGTTCTGGGAGGTGCGCGGCGAAAGTCATCGCCACAGCCGGCACAAGGAGCCCAGCGCGGACTAGCGCTCGATAGCGGCGATCCGCTCGAAGCGGCTGATCTTGACCGAGCCAGGGTCGAATACCCCCTCAGCGAACGCCTTCTGGAACTCGGCCAGGTACGGCGCGCTGCGATGTGCTTGCGTCGCCTCATCGTCGCGATAGATCTCGTAGACGAGGACCTGCAAGGGGTCCTTGACGCCGCGGTGCCACGTGTACATCAGGGCGCCGGGCTCGTTGTCGCTGACGGCCTTCGCCACCTTCTTGATCGCTTCGAGGGCCTCGGCCTCTTTACCCTCGTTAATGCGGAATTCAGCGGTGACTGTGTGCATCAGCCCATCTGCCCCGCCATGTCGCTCACTTCGTGGCGGATGAAACCGCCGACCTCGTCCAGGACCTCGACGTTGAACGCGCTGCGGTCGAGGAACTGGTTGAAGGCAGCCTGGAGCTCCTTGAGGTGGGGAGTGTTGCGGTGCGCCTCGCAGGCGGCCTGGTCCTCGTAGATTTCGTAGACGTAGATCTCCTGGTGATTCATCTGGCCGCGGGTGATGGCGTACATCAGGCAACCCGGCTCGTTGGCTTTTACCGCCTGCGCCATCTTCTTGAAAGCCGCGTGCGCTTCTGTCTCTTTGCCCTTCTGGGCCTCGAAGCGGGCCAGTTGGGTGATCATATTCTGCATTTGGGGTCTCCTTCAGCCTCGAGTGTCAGCGGGCGAGAGTATAGCAGCCGCAGACACCGTTTGGTAGTGGATGGCGCTCCGTATCAGCCGAGTGGGTCGACCTTAGTCCAGGTTGACTCGCCGGGCGGGCGGATCGAGAGGTGCACGAAGTGAGAGTCCTGGGTTGCGCCGTGCCAGTGCTCCTCGCCTGCCGGCACGTGGACGATGTCGCCAGGCTCGACAAGGTTCTGCTCGCTGCGCGTGGCGAGTATGCCGCGCCCCTCAATGCAGTGCAGGACCTGCGGCACGGCATGCGTGTGCAGATACGTGCGCGCGCCGGCGCTGAACCGCACGAGGATGATGTCCAGTCCCTCGTCCGGCGAGACGATGGGCTGGACCTTCACCTCGCCGAGGAAGAACTCTTTCTCCCCGTCCCTGGCCGCGGACAAGGGCGTGTGGTGAACCTTCATGCGGCGTAGTTTAGCAGGAGACCTGCGAAGGCGAATCAGATCCAGCCCTGTGCTCTGGCTAACTCACGGAGGCTGGTCCAAGGTAAGCCGAGGTCGTCGCATGCATCTGGTATCGGAGGCCCTCGCCGGGCCCGGGTCCGGCGCATGGACCTCGGAAGCTCATCGGTGATGATGGTTAGCCCGTGCTGTTGAGCTGATACGACCAGCCAGGGTCGGCCGGATCGAACCGTGGATCGCGGGGTAACATTGCTGGATACACGAACATCAATCGTTGATAGCGCAGTCGAAGTTCGTTATTAGTTCGAGGAAGCTCGTGTTGTTTGAACAGCCTGAGCCTCTCTAGCGCTTGAGGGTTCCACCGCTTCAACTCGTGTTTTACTTGCTTGATCAGCTTGAGCCGTCCGTTTTGGCACAAGTCCTCCAGGCCGAGCCATACGGCCGCCCGTTCCGAGGGCGTGTAGGCCGGTGGATCCGGCGGCGGACGGTCGAGGCCATCCAATGTGACCAATGAAGAGGTGTCGATCGAAAAGATTGCCCAGAAGCGAGCTTGTGTCATGCCGTACGTCGTCGTCGCCGAGCTGCGGCACCCTCCTCGAAGCCGGCAAGTTGGTCGCTTTTGAGGCCTAGCACGTCTGCTATCTCGCCAGCATCCACCATCCGACCCTTCCACGCGTCCAGCACGACCAATGCGACTCCAGTTCCAACCTCAGATAGGCGCTTGACCTCAGGTCTGACGCCGCCACTCGCTGTCTTCTTCCGATCCGGTCGCTTGTCAAATCTCCTAAGTTCTGCGATATGCCGATCGTAGAAGTTGGTGATTTCCAGTTCTTTCAGACGACGCGCTAGCACGTAGCGGCTAACGCGGAATTTGGCGGACAAGCGCTGGACGTGCTTCATTTCCCAGTCTATGTCTGACATCCCGACATACGTTTGGTCGATCAGGCGTGTGAGATCTCCGGCGGGTACCAGCAAAGACGCAGAGAACGCGTTGCACCAGCGCTCGATTTGACCTTTCAGAGTCTGACTTGGTTCAGCGAGACACACCCCAGCCTTTCGCAGCACCAAGTGGCCATACTCGTGGAACAAAGTGAACGACCGGGCGGCAACTCGATCTTCGCTATTCACGACGACAACTGGCACTGAGTGATCGTCCCACAGTGAGAGCCCACGACAGTCGTTCCAAGGCATTCTCTCGAGAAGCACGGCGACACCCAAGTTGTGGACTCGCTGTCGCCACTCTTCAAACGAGTTCGACAACTCCCAAGACCCTTGAGTCTCGAAGGTGACTCCCAGTCGAGCGCGTTCCGTCCTCGCTGCGTCTCCGGGGCTATCCTTGAGACTTGCTTGTCCGATGTTTAGCCTAGGAAGGAACTCGGTCTCTTCCTCCGCGATTTCCGAGAGGAAGTACTGGATCCGCCGGGCATCGCGTATCACGGATCTAGTGGTTTGACTTAGGGATATACGTCCAGCGCCCGCCGTCCTGTAGTCTCGTGGCAGTTCGTCTGCCACTGGCGGGCTCGGCAGCAAGAGCACGGACTCCACTTGCTGATAAACATCGATCATCCGGCGAAAGACGGAAGCAGTCAACGGTGAGTCCCCACGTTCAATGGAAGCGAGCTTGGCCTCCGTGAGACCCAATAGCGCTGCTGCCTCCGCTCTCGAGTGTCCGCTTTGGTCGCGAGCCCACTTGAGCACGTCGGGTCGCGCGGGGTGCGCAGTATCTTGGGCCGGCATTCAGTCCATCTCCCCCCAGAGTCGGTTAACCGCAGCGATTATACGCGCAGGAAGGGCAGACCAGGCAGCCCTCCTGGTAGGCGAGAAGCGACCCACAGTCAGGGCAACCGACGCCGCTGGTTTCTTCGGAAGGTGCGGGATCCCTTCCAGAAGCTTCTCCGCCCGGCGTGAACTTGCGCTCCAGCCAGTGGAACACGTAGTCGACGATGGACGTCGCCCACGGGATGTCGGGGTTGCCGGTGGGACCGGCCGGGTCGAAGCGCGTGTTGCGCATCTTGGGGGCGAGGTCTTCCAACGGAACGCCGTACTGCAGGGCGATCGAAGCGAGCTTCGCCACCGCATCCATGAGGCCAGAGACGGTCGATCCTTCCTTGTTGATCTTGACGAAGAGCTCGCCCGCGCGGCCGTCCGGGTAGAGCCCGACCGTGAGGTAGCCGTCCTGGTCCGCGACGCGGAACTTGTGCGTGATGGACCGGCGCTCGTCGGGCAGGGGTTCGCGATACGGTCGCGGGCGGGAGAGCGACGAGATTCGCCCCTCGATCTCGTCGAGCGCTGTCTGCGTCTCCTGCTCCGGCCCCTTGATGTTCGCGGTGGAGTGCGATAGCACCGAGAAGTCCCGCGAGCCCTCGCGGTAGATCGTGATGCCCTTGCAGCCCTCCCGGTAGGCGAGCCAGTAGGCGCTGGCGATGTCCGCCTCCGTCGCCGTCACCGGGAAGTTGATCGTCTTCGAGACGGCGTTGTCCGTGTGCCGCTGGAACGCGGCCTGCATACGTACGTGCCACTCCGGGGTGATCTCGTGCGCCGTCACGAACAACTGCTGCACGTCCTGCGGGACCTTGGCCGCGTCCTCGGCGGTCTCGTTCCAGGCCGTGATCGTGCCGCCCTCAGCGAGGTGCTCCATCAGCTCGTCGCTGTAGAAGCCGCCGTCCCGGGCGGCGCGGAGGAAGTGCTTGTTCACTTCGCGCAGCTCTGTCAGACGCGACGGGTCGTCGGCGTCGAGGTAATGCCGCCGCGTGAAGGCGAGCGCGAACAACGGCTCGATTCCGGACGAGGCGTCGGCGATTATCGAGATCGTGCCCGTCGGCGCGACGGTCGTGCGCGTGGCGTTGCGGTATCGCGCCTCGGGGTCGTAGCGCGAACCCTCCCACGCCGGGAAGACGCCGCGCTCGCGGGCTAGCTCCGCGGAAGCGTCGTTCGACTTCTCCTGGATGAAACGCATCAACTCTTCGCCCAGCGCCAGCGCTTCCTCCGAGTCGTACGGCACGCCGAGCTGGAAGAGCATGTCGTGCCAGCCCATGACGCCGAGGCCGATCTTGCGCGTTAGCTTCGTCGCTTGCTCGATCTCCTCTATCGGGTAGCGGTTCATGTCGATGACGTCGTCGAGGAAGCGTGCGCAAATGGGGATGACCTCAGCCAGCCGCTCCCAGTCCACGCGTGGCGTCTCACCGGCCTTCACGAAGCGTCCCAGGTTCAGAGATCCAAGGTTGCACGACTCGTACGGAAGCAGCGGTTGTTCGCCGCAGTTGTGCACGAACAGGCCGTTGGCGTCGAAGGCATTTGCCTCCGGCACCTGCACGTCGTATACGTCCTCAAAGCCGTCGCTGACGATCGACTTGACCGTGGCGACGAACCGCTCACGGTTCAACGTGCGACGGTACTGCGCCAGCAATGCGTCCAGCCGTTCGCGCTTGGTGGTGTGTTCGAATCCCACAACCTCCGCGAATCTCGAAAGATTCTCGCCCGCAATGACAAGTTCGTGTTGAGCCTTGTGCGGGTACAGACGGCTGCCGCCTCGACCATCAGGCATCATTCGCTCGCCTGCCAGACGGCGGTTCTGATAGATACGGCTGTTGATCCCCAGGCGCAACAGCATTCGCTGTACGGCCTGAAGAGCGGCCAGATCGCTTTGCGACAATCGAACGCTGACGCCCTTCGGTTGGGTACCTTGTACTGAGCCGTCGCAATCGAAGAAGCCTCGCAGGAAGCCGCGATAGAAACTCGACGACTGACGTTCGACGTCAGCCGTGATGGTCTTGTTCCCCGGTGCGAGGCCGAGCGACAACGCGAGTCTGCGCACCGAGCCGAGAACGAGCCGCGTGTTCGGCCTGCTGGTTTTCTGGAACCCGCGAAAGTCGACGCGGGCAGGCATCGTTGCCGCCGCAGTGGTCGCCGCTAGCATCATTCCTTCAGCGCCGGCATCCGGCCAAACCGCGATTACCGCCTTCTCCCTGGTCAGCGTCCCGTCACCCACGAGCAGTCCCTGCAAGTAGCCTTCCTCTTCGCTATGCTCGCCATCCCACTCGGCCCCACTGCGGTGGTCATGCAGGACAACTCGGTCTCCCGCTACAAGCGTGCTTGCCGGCGCCCATTCGGTCTGCTGCAGGTTACGCGTGGCACTTGTGACTCGACGCACCAGGTGATCCGGCGTCAAGCGCAAGCTATGTCCCTCGTCAAATTCGAGACGGACAATCTGGCGTTGTCCGGTGTAGAAGAATCCTTCGCCGCCGGAGGAGTGAGCTTCGCCGCTGACGATCAACTCAACGGGTCGCCCGACGAGTTCTTTCACCTGGCGCGGCCCACGCGCGGTGTGTATCCACGTGTCAGCAGTAACGCACGGATTGGTCGCCTCGATCATCCCAAGGTTCGGCGTCGGGTTGTCCCGGTTGATCCTGTCGATGAAGACGATGCCGGGGTCGCCGTTGCGCCAGGCGTTGGCGATGATCTGGTCGAAGACATGCCGCGCGCGGGCGGTTCCCGTCGGCGCGCCGTCCTTCGGGTTGACGAGCGCGTACTCCTCATCGCGTTCGACTGCGCCCATAAACTCTTCGCTGACGGCGACCGAGATGTTGAAGTTGGTCAGCGTGCGCATGTCGGACTTGAGGGAGATGAAATCCGTAATGTCGGGGTGGTGGACCGCCAGGATGCCCATATTGGCGCCTCGGCGCGTCCCGCCCTGCTTGATCGCCTCGGTCGCGGCGTCGAACACCTTGAGGAACGACACTGGCCCAGACGCCACGCCCATGGTCGAGCGCACGCGGTCACCCCGCGGCCGCAGGCGCGAGAAGGCGAAGCCGGTGCCGCCGCCGGACTGGTGGATGATCGCCGTTTCCTTGATCGCCTCGAAGATGCCCTCGATGCTGTCCGGCACCGGCAGGACGAAGCAGGCGGCAAGCTGCTGGATGTCGCGGCCGGCGTTCATCAAGGTCGGCGAGTTGGGCAGGAAATCGAGGTCCTTCATGACCGCGAGGAACTCCTGTTCCCATTCAGCCGCGGCGCCGGCGTTATCAACATTTTCGGCGTTGTATCGAAGCTCGGCCTGCGAGATATTGTGCGCGACACGCCGGAATAGCCCCTCCGGCGTCTCCTTCGGGCGTCCTTCGTCATCCTTCGCCAGGTAACGGCGCGTCAGGACGAGGCGGGCGTTCTCGGAGAGCGCGAGGTCCCCGGCCGGGCCCCGTTCTTTGGTGTCCATACCTCGTCAATTATAGGGCGGATAGACCATCCTGCGAGAGCCGGATGTCACACCTGGGCCTTGCGATTCGAAGATCTTGTGGAGCAGAGAGGGAGCACGAAATGACGATTACTGCCGAACCCGAGGCCAAGCAGAGCAACGGCAAATCCGCGACTGTTCCGCCTTTGCAGGCGCCTGCCGTGCGCTTCCGGCAGAAGCGCCCCGACGTCAATCTCTACGTCACGGCGCTGCAGCTGAAGGACCTCTTGGGCCGCTTCAGCTCCGACATGTATTCCGCGACCAACCCTTCCGGCTACCAGCGCCCCGTGACACCCTCGCGCCTGCGCCAGATCTCGGAGTACATGCGTGAGGAGGAGGGGATGCTCCCGACCTCGATCGTGCTCTGCATCCGTCAGCCGCACCGGGCGCGCTTCGAGGCTGCCGCCGACGGTGCTGCGACCGGTGTCGTGACGATCGACGGCGAAGTGCCGATGTGGATCGTCGACGGACAGCACCGGCTCTTCGGCCTGCAGCGAGCTCTGGTTAAGGACCGCGCGAAGTGGCTCGCGGATTACTCGTTGCCGGTCGTGATCGTGGACGGCATCGATGCCTACGAAGAGATGCGGACCTTTCACGTGATCAACACGCGGCACCGCGGCGTGCCGACGGATGTCGTCGACCGCCACCTCCTTTCGATGCGCGAGGCGGAGGGGCCGGCGCTGATCGAACGCGAGGGGGAGAAGAACTACCTCCGCGGGCGTGCTGCCAAGCTGACAGATGTCCTCAACGACGAGGCCTCCAGCCCGTGGCGCGGGGCAATCCGTATGCCCGGCGAGCCTCTGCGGCCCGAGCACATGCTGAAGCAGCACAGTGTCGTGACGTCGCTCGAGCCGGTCCTCCGCGACAGCTTCGTGAAGCGCGTGACGGACGAAGAGGCCGGGCGCTTGCTACTGAATTACTGGAACGCGGCGCGCGACACGTGGCCCTCAGCGTTCGAGACGCCAAAGGAATATGTGCTGCAGAAGCCACTGGGTGCCGGCGCGCTCCACCAGATCTTCCCGGACGTGCTCGAGAGCTGCAGGGCAGATGAAGACTTCTCCGCTCCCAGGATGGCGGACGTGCTGTCGTATGTCGGCCGCAGCGCTGGGTTCTGGCACGTCGTGCGCGGGCACTACATGGTGCGTGCCAGCGGCAGCCGCGCGGTCAAGGCATTGGCGGAGTACCTGCGGGAGCGCCTGCCTCGCCCCGTCCTTAAGCGCATCTAAACCCTGTATAGCGACAGTCCCCTACGCGAGTGCTATAATCCGCCGCATCGCTAGGGAGGTCTGCCATTGAACACCCTCAAAGTCGTCGGCGAATGGATCGTCCTGCCGCCGCTGTGGCGCAAGCTCACCACCAACCCCAACTGGCGCATCGCGGGCGCCGTCGGTACCGGCATTCTTTGGGTCACCATCCTCGTCGCGATCGGGTCCGGCGGTGGTGGTGAAGGCAAGAAAGAGGACGGCGCGGCCGCCCAACGTCACAGCGTCCGGTCGCGCTTCAGCGACCACAACTCAGGAACCATCAGACGCACCCACCGACGAACCGACGGACACGCCTGAACCCACCGACACGCCTGCGCCTACGGCACTTCCGGCCGTCGACCTCTCGGGCGTCGGCCAGACCGCAACAGAGTCTGTCACGCCGCCCGCGGCTGTCTCCGTCATCACGCTGACCCATAGCGGGCAGTCCAACTTCATCGTCAAGTCCTTCCGCGGTTCAGACGAAGACCTGTTAGTGAATGAAATCGGCAACTACTCCGGTAGTCGTCCGCTCTTTGGTGACGAGCCCATCGTTTTCGATGTCAACGCGGATGGCCCCTGGACCATCCACATCGAAGCGATCAGTGCTGCGTCTGGTGCTGCGTTCTCCGGTACTGGTGACGCCGTCAGTGGCCTCATCACTGACACTCCCGACAACGGCGGGTGGAACATCTCACACGATGGCCAGGACAACTTCATTGTCTATCTGCACTGCGCCGACGGCTCTGACCTTGTCCAGAATGAGATCGGCGCCGTCAGCGGGAGCACCATCGTCAGCTTCGGCGACTCCCCATGCCTTTGGGAAATCGAGGCCGACGGTAACTGGAGCCTCGCGCCGCAGTAGCCATCAGGGCACCGATCCTCCGAAACGACAGAAGAGGCGCGGATTATTCC
>JBBEAZ010000027.1:0-21276 GCA_040882565.1 Dehalococcoidia bacterium | reverse complement strand
TCTATGAGGCAGCCGGCGTCGACTACGCGCAGGGCGACGAGTTCGCGGAGCGCGCGAAAGGACCGACGCTGAAGGAGGTGCCCGGGGAGGGCAATCGCGGCGGCGGCTCCACCTGGCAGAGCCTGACGCGCGGCAGCGGCCTCGAGACGGACTACCTGAACGGCGAGATCGTGCTGCTAGGCGCGCTGCATGGCGTCCCGACGCCGTTCAACCGCATGGTGCAGATGGCCGCCGCCGAGGCCGCGCGCCTTGGCCGTAAGCCGGGCGACTACTCTGTTGAAGAATTGATGCGCCGGGTCGAAATGTCCTAGAGACGTCCCGCCGGGACGTCTCTACAGCACCGCATCCGCCTCAATCTCAACCAGCATCACAGCGTCGACCAGCGCCGTCACCCCCACCACGGTCGCCGCGGGCCGAATCTCCCCGAACGCCTCGCCGTGAGCCCGCGACACCTCCTCGAACCGCGAAATGTCCGTCACAAACGTCCGCGTGCGCACAACATCCGCCAGCGACGCGCCGGCGGTCGCCAGCGCCTTCTCGATATTGCGGATCGCCTGCTTGGTCTGCGCGTACATGTCGCCGGCGCCTGCCACCTTGCCGTCATCGCCCCAGGCCACGGTGCCCGACACAAAGATCTGCTTGCCCAACCGCACCGCCCGCGAATACCCAAACACGGGTTCATACGGCGATCCCGAAGAAATCAACTGCCGATCTGCCATCACAACGCTCCTTCCAAATACAGAATTCGGATTGTATCAGCAATCACCCAAGGTGCAGCGGAGCCGCTGCCGGGGCTTCCGTGTGGGGGGAGGGTGGCACGCCAACGTAAACAAGAAAGCAATGCGTTCGAAACAGTACTGTGACATTCGATTCGAGACACAGATTGCCGGGCCCTGCATAGTAGAAGTGAAGTGACAGTCGTAAGTCGAAGCGGAAGGCCTGTGGCGCTGGGCCTGGCACATCTCTCGCCGTCGCAATGGTCTTAGGTCCGATTACCGACGCCGCCCCCGACCACCGCCCGACCCCAGCGAAGACCGGATTGTTCTACGCTGGACAGGCGGACGTCTCAAGACGCTCCAGCCACGCCCTGCTTTCGTAACGAAGGAGACCTCCCATGAAATCAATCGCCCAGTTCTGCTACCGCCGGCGCCGCTACGTCGTCCCCGCCTGGATCGCCCTCATCGTCGCCCTATTCGCGGCCTCGACCGCGTTCGCCGGCGAATTCAGCACCGAGTTCGAGCTGCCGGGCTCCGAGAGCCAGGAAGGCATCGACCGCCTCGAGGAAAGCGGAGTCGCCGAACGCACGGGCATCCAGGGCCAGATCGTATTCGAAGCCGAGCAAGGCGTAGACGACCCCGCAGTCCGCGAGGCCGTCGAGACGTTGCTTGCCGACATCGAATCCGGCGTCGAAGGCGTCGAGACCGTCAGCCCCTACGACACGGGCAACGAGTACCAGATCTCCGACAGCGGCAAGATCGCCTACGCCGAACTCAACTTTTCCGACCGCGACTTCGAGGAATACACAGACGACGCGGACGTAATCCGCGAACAGCGTGACGAAGTGAACGTCCCGGGTCTGCGCGTCGAGCTCGGCGGCGACATGTTCGCAGACGAGCCAGCGTTCTCGAGCGAGTTCATCGGCATCATCGCCGCCGTCATCATCCTGCTCATCGCTTTCGGGTCCGTCATCGCCATGGGCCTGCCGATCATCACTGCACTCTTCGGCATCGGCTGCGGCGTCGCGCTCGTCGGCCTCGCGACCCGCATCATGGGCGTCCCCCAGTTCACGACCCAGATCGCCGCCATGATCGGCATCGGCGTCGGCATCGACTACTCGCTCCTGATCGTTTCGCGCTTCCGCGACGCCCTGCGTGATGGGCTGGATCCCGAGAGCGCGGTCCTCCTTAGCCTCAACACCTCCGGCCGCGCGGTCGTCTTCGCCGGCATCACCGTCGTCATCGCCCTCCTCGGCATGTTCCTGATGGAGCTGGACTTCGTCCGCGCCGTCAGCCTCAGCGCCATCCTCGCCGTCCTCATGACCATGGCCGCCGCCGTCACCTTGCTCCCCGCCATGCTCGGTTTCGCCGGCCGCAACATCGACAAGTTCGGCCTCCCTCACCGCAAAGAGACCGCCGGCGAAGTCCGCCATACGATCTGGTGGCGCTGGAGCCGCGTCATCCAGGCTCACCCCTGGCCGGCCCTCATCGCCAGTGCCGCCCTCCTCCTGCTGCTCGCTGTGCCCCTCCTCTCCTTGCGCCTCGGCTTCGGCGACGCGGGCAACCGCCCGGAATCTGACAGCAGCCGCCAGGCCTACGATCTTCTCTCCGAAGGCTTCGGCCCCGGCTTCAACTCGCCGATCCTCCTCGTCGCTCAGGGGTCCGACGGCCCGCCTGATCCCGCCGAGCTCGCGACACTCAAGAGCGCCCTCGAGTCGACCGAGGGAGTGGACTCGGTATCCGAACCACAGATCCTCGGCGACGGCGACATCGCCATCATCAACGTCTTTGCGACAACTGCCCCTCAAGACGAGGAGACCACCGACCTCGTCCACCGCCTTCGTAATGATGTGATCCCGCCTGTCGAGGCCGAGACCTCACTTGACGTGCTGACGACAGGCGGACCGCCAGGCGTCGTCGACTTCGCTGATTACATCGGCGAGCGTTTGCCGATATTCATCGGCGCCGTGCTCGCGCTGTCCTTCCTGCTCCTGTTGGTCGTCTTCCACAGCGTCGTGGTTCCTCTGAAGGCTGTCCTGGTGAACATGCTGTCAATCAGCGCCGCTTTCGGCGCAACGGTCGCCGTCTTCCAGTGGGGTTGGTTCGACTTCCTTATTGGCCAGGGAAAGGAAGGCCCGATCGAAGCCTGGGCCCCGATGATGCTCTTTGCCATCGTCTTCGGCCTCTCCATGGACTACGAGGTCTTCCTCCTCACCCGCGTCCGCGAGGAGTACGACAAGACTGGCGACAATGCTCTCGCGGTCGCCGACGGCCTCGCCGCCACCGGCCGCGTCATCACAGCCGCCGCCGCGATCATGGTCTGCGTCTTCGGCGCCTTCGTCCTCGGCTCACAGCGCGACATCAAGCTATTCGGCTTCGGCCTCGCCTTCGCCATCCTCATCGACGCCACAATCGTCCGCCTCGTCCTCGTCCCCGCAGCCATGGAGCTTATGGGCCGGGCGAACTGGTGGGCCCCCGAATGGCTCGTCCGCTACCTGCCCACCATCCGCGTCGAAGGCGGGGAAGCCCAACCCAAGGGCGTCTAACCGCCGCCTGTGCCGGGGGTCAGGGCTGGGGCCCTGACCCACGGTTATCCGTTCCGCATGCGTTTACAGCCAACACCTGCGCCCCAACTCACGTCTTCCCTACAGGCGTAAACTCAATTGCGCCTGCAGAACCATGAACGACACCACAACCCTGGCCATCGAAACGCGCGGTCTGACCAAGATCTTCCAGGACCGCGTCGTCGCCCTCAGCCCGACCGACCTCGTCGTCAGGCGCGGCACCGTCTTCGGCCTCATCGGCCCAAACGGCGCCGGCAAGACCACCGCGTTCCGCATGCTCATCGGCCTCCAGCGCCCGACCGCTGGCGAAGCGCGCGTCCTCGGCGAAGTGATGACCCCCGACGCCGCCGGCCTGCGCAAGCGCATCGGCTACCTGCCCACCGGCCCTCGCTTCCCGCCCTCCTCGACGCCGATCGAGTATCTGCGTCTCGTCGGCGAGCTGTCCGGCCTCAGCCGCCGCCAGGCCGACGAGCGCGTCGCCGTTCTCCTCCGCGATCTCGACCTCCTGAACGCCGCCGGCAACCGCATCGGCTCGTTCTCCACCGGCATGGTTACCCGCCTCGGCATCGCTGCCTCCCTGATCAACGACCCCGAGCTTTTGATCTGGGACGAGCCTACCAGCGGCCTCGACCCCGTCGGCCGCCGCCAGGTCACCGATCTCATCCGCTTCCTCGGCAAGAAGCGCACCGTCGTCGTCTCGACACACGTCCTCGGCGATGTCGACCGCGTCTGCGACGAAGTCGGCCTCCTCTACCGCGGGCGCCTGATCTACTCCGGCTCGCTCGCCGACATGAAGCGCCGCGTCCAGAGCAACGTCGTCGAGCTGGAGCTGGACGGCGACGTCGAGCGCCTGCTGCAGCGCGGCGCCAACTGGGAGCTCGCCGCCTCGTGGGAGTGGAACGCACCGCTCCTCAACATCACGCTGCGCGAGGGCGCACCGGTAGCCGCCACGCTCGGCCACCTCTTCACGATGATCGCCGAAGAAAACCTCACCCTCCTCTCCGTCAACATGGGCTCCGATCAGATGGAAGACGCCTTTCTCCGCCGCCTCGAGGAAGACCGCCGTGGCGCCATCCTCAGCGATTGGAGCGCCACCGAATGATGTCTCGCACGGCCGTCCGCGCCCTCGGCCAGGCCGAGATGACCGCGATCACCCGTTCGTGGCTCGTCCGCGGTTGGTGTGGCTTCGCCGTCATCGCCGCGATCCTGCCGATGCTCTCCGCGACGGCCCAGGACGACAACGTCTCGACCCTGCTCGGCGGGTGGCTCATCATCTACTTCATCCCCTCGGCCATCCTCGCCGCTGTCTTCGGCGCCTCGACCATCTCCCAGGACGCCGAGATCGCCGCCGACTCCTTCCTCACCCGCGCCGTCACCCGCTGGGACTACGTCGTGGCCAAGCTCTCCAGCCGCGCCGCCGTCGTCGCCCTCATCCACCTCTGCGCGACGATACCGATGCTCTTCCTCTCGGCGCGCTGGGGCCTCAACGACTCGACGACCGTCGGTCTCCTCATGACCAGTTTCATCACCGGCATGATGCTCGTCTTCCTGACAGCCGTCGGCGTTTGCACCGGCGCCGTCCTCCGCAACCTCGCCCTCGCCGTCGTCGTCATCATGTGCGCCGTCGCCGCCGAGGGCCTGATCTTCGGCTTCCTCGAGATCAAGGAATTCTCCCCCACCAGTGTCCTCAACGAACTCCCCGAAACCATCCGCGGCGACACCACCACCTGGCAGGAACTACGCGTCCTCCTCGCCTTCACCGCCGCCTCCCTCGCCGGCGCCGCCGGCGCCGCTCTCGCCTTCCAACGCCGCGAATTCTAGCAATCGTGGGTCAGGGCCCTAGCCCTGACTCCGCCCACCTCACTCCCGCTTCGTCTGTGCGCTAAACTCGCTCCATGTCGCGCACGCCGCACCCGCACACCGACCACCACAACGAATACGGCCAGCCCGTCGGGGCGCCGGTCCCGGACTGGTCGCCGAGACCGCTGCCACCCCGCACCCCCATGACCGGCCGCCTCTGCCGCCTCGAACCCCTCGAGGCGAGCCGCCACGCCGCCGCCCTCCACGTCGCCTACTCCGCCGACCCCGACGGCCGCCACTGGACCTACCTCCCCTACGGTCCCTTCGCATCCGAGACCGACTACACCGCCTGGGTCGCATCCGTCGAGCACGAGGACGACCCGCAGTTCTTCGCCATCGTCGACCGGGCGTCGGGCCAACCCGTCGGCGTCGCCAGCTTCCTGCGCATGGACCCGGCCAACGGCTGCATCGAAGTCGGCCACTTGCGCTACGCCCCGGCCCTCCAGCGCACCGCCGCCGCCACCGAGGCCATGTACCTGATGATGCGCCGCGCCTTCGACGAACTCGGCTACCGGCGTTACGAATGGAAATGCGACAGCCACAACGCCCCCTCCTGGAACGCCGCCGAGCGCCTCGGCTTCCACTACGAAGGCATCTTCCGCCAGAACTGGGTCCGCCGCGGCCGCAACCGCGACAACGCCTGGTTCTCCATCCTCGACAGCGAATGGCCCGCCATCCGCTCCGCCCTCACCGCCTGGCTCGACCCCTCCAACTTCACCCCGGACGGCACCCAACGCCGCCCCCTCGCCACCTTCATGCCGGGACCGCACACCTAAACGCGCATCTGCGTGGCGTCTGCGCCCCTACAACGCCCCGCCAAAGACCGACACCCGCCATAACCCGCCCACCCCACTTCGTGCTAATCTTGACCCGCTATGGCAGACGACCTCGTCCTGCTCGGCCTCGCCTCACACGTCGAAGCCCGCATCTGGCGCGACGCCCTCGCCCAGGAAGCCATTCCTGTCCTCATCCGCCAGGCCGACCCCCTCGCCCCTACCGGCTTCGCCCCTGCCCTCGGCGACGTCCAGGTCTACGTCCGCGCCGCCGACGAAAAGCGCGCCCGCTGGATCATCGGCGAAGCCGTCGAGCCGGACGGCCACTCTACCCACACAACCCTCGCCGCGGACGACCAGCCCGCGCGGCGCCGCCCCGGCCGGTAGGAGAGCGGCGCTGTGGAGATCCCCCTCTTCCCCCTCAACACCGTCCTCTTCCCGGGCAACATCATGCCTCTGCACATCTTCGAGGACCGCTACAAGCTGATGATCGGCGAGTGCATCGCCGAAAAGCGCCCCTTCGGCGTCGTCCTCATCCGCGCCGGCGTCGAAGTCGGCGGCACCGCCGAGCCCTTCGAAGTCGGCACCACCGCCCGCATCGTCGAGGCCCAGAAGCTCGACGACGGCAAGCTCAACGTCACCTGCCTCGGCGTCCAGCGCTTTCGCGTCCTCGGCATTCGCCGCCGCGAGCCCTACCTCGTCGGCGACGTCGAGATGCTCGACGCCGACTCCCCGCCCGCCCCCGGCACCGACGACCCCGCCGCCGCGCTGAGCGCCCTCGCCGCGAGCGCCGGCGCCCTCTTCGCCGAGTACGTCCGCCTCAACCTCGCCCTCACTCACCAGTGGGCGCGCACGATCGAAATGCCCTCCGAGCCCGGCCTCCTCGCCGACTTCATCGGCCACCGCCTCGCCGTCGACCTCCGCGCCAAGCAGCGCCTCCTCGAAGAGCAGTCCCCCCGCCACCGCCTCCAGACCGAAGTCGACGTCCTCGGCGTCGCCATCCGCCTTCTGGAGCCGCGAGTGCGCGCGGCGCGCACGAGCCGTTGGTCCGGGTTTGGGGTGGGGAATTAGGGCACGTGATGTCGAGCCAGACGCTGTCGACTCCTCGTCTGGCAGCTGCCATGGCTGTGCTGGCCGCCCTCGCGTATCCGCTGGGCTTTCTCGCGGCGTTAGATGACGCCAACGGAACTGTGCTTCTGCTAGGCTTCGTCGCGATGACGCTCGTTGTCGCACTTCTCATCTTTGCGGTGATGCCGTTCGCGTCCGCCGTCCAGGCTTGTTACGCCGGACTGATGCTCGGCTGTCTGGCAGGTGTCTTTGGCGGGTTGGGGGCCTGCGGGCCGAATCTCTTCGAGTTGGGCGAACGCAGCAGAGATCAGTGGTCCGAAGGTGCTCCTCTTGGGTACACGGTCGGTGCAATGCTGATAGTCGGTGCGGAGGGTGCAGTGCTCGGCATTCTGTCTGGCGCCATGGCTTTCGTAGCAAGGATTACGACGCGGCACTTCGCAGCCCCGAAGCAATCAGAGGTGGGCTGATAGGCGCCATCCGCCTCCTCGAGCCGCGCGTGCGCGCGGCACGCACCTCCCGCTGGTCAGGCTTCGGCGTGGGGAACTAGGCAGCCTTCCCAAACCTAGATCCGTGAAATCGAACTATTGCTCCGTGGTCTCTCCGTCGAAGTGCTCCTCGGACGCCTCCGCCTCGGCTTTTGTCGCGTGTACGATCGCATCCTTATGCTCCGGCGGTCCGTAGAGGGTATAGAGCAGCAAAGGCGCGTCACCTGTATTGATCACGTTGTGGCGCGCTCCAGCCGGCACGAGGATCGCGTCGTCGCTCTTGATGCGGGTCCGGTTGCCGTCGATCGCGACCTCCCCCTTGCCTTTCTCGACCCGGAAGAACTGGTCTCGGTCTGCATGGATCTCCTCCCCGATCTGCTCGCCGGGTTTAAGCGCCATCAGCACAAGCTGAAGGTGCTTGCCGGTATAGAGGACGCGGCGGAAATCCATATTGGCCTCGGTCAGTTCCTCGATGTCTTTGACGAATCCGTTCATCTGGCGATCTCCTTTGGTTGTGTGCTTGCTTTTCGGTTTGGCTGAGTCACCCCCTTCAACTCCGCAAGTTCATTTGCCCTGCTTATTGTGGTTTCCGCGCCGCTCATCGACGTCGCGAGGAACCTGGTGAACCTTGCGCAGTTCAGCCCCAAGATCCTTGACGTTCATCCCCTTCAGCAAGCAGCGCGTCGCGCCCGCTGCCTCGAATGATTCCCGCTCGCCGTCTCTGAAATACGAGGAGTAGACGACGAGTCGAGAATACGGGCTCATGCGGCCGAACCAGCGCAGAATGTCTGCGCGCGTCGCCTCACCCCAGACAAAGTCTGCCACGATTACGTCGGGTGAAAGGCGGTGCGCCACCTCGGCCGCAAGCATCAGGTTCGTAGCGTGGCCCAGCACGTCGATTCCGGGCAGGCGCTCCAGACTCCGTGCGAGCACGGCGCACACCTCTTTGTGCTGATCTACGACCATGACCGTTAAGGCCCGTTCGTTGTCCATGAATTCAGGGTATCGGGTTAGGACTGGCGATGCATAAGGCAGAAGTCCCGTGATGGCCGGGCCGAATGGCCCGTTCACATATAATCGGGCGAAGAAATGACTACTGGACCGACATACTCCGCCGAAGAGATCAGGGCACTGGTCGAAGCAAGCGTCAGCCTCACGTCTGAACTGACGCTGGACACCGTGCTCCAGAAGGTCGTAGACGTGGCTCGTGGGCAGATCGGGGCAAAGTACGCCGCCTTGAGCGTGCTCAGCGCCGAAGGGGGCATCCAAAGATTCGTGACCAGCGGTATCACCGAGGAAGAGCGCGCGGCGATCGGCGACATCCCGGTGGGTCATGGACTCCTCTCCGTGCTTCTCAATGCCGGTGCCACGTTGCGAATGGACGATCTCTCGCAGGATCCGCGGTCGGTCGGATTTCCGCCGAACCACCCACCGATGAAATCCCTGCTTGGCGTATCTGTCGTCTCGCGCGGCCGCGTCCTGGGCAACCTCTATCTGACGGAAAAGGAGGAGGCCACCGGCTTCGACGATCGCGACGAGGACTTGGTGCGGCTGCTATCCACCCAGGCGGCAGTCGCCATTACAAACGCTCAACTATACGAGAAGCTTGAAAGCCTGGCACGGCTAGAAGAGCGGGACCGCATCGGCATGGATCTGCACGATGGAGCCATCCAATCGATCTACGCAGTCGTCTTGCATCTTGAGGACGTATTCGACCGGCTTCCGGATTCGGCTAACGACTTGAAACTAGACGTGGAGCGGGCAATGGACGACCTCAACAAGGTGATCAAGGACATTCGGAGCTACATCCTCGACTTGCGCCCGCAGCTGTCAAACATTGATGACCTTCCGGGCGCCCTCCGCCAGCTCGTCGAACAGTTCCGCGTAAATACGCTCGTGACGATCACGCTGGACGTCTCGCAGTCATTTGCGGGCGCGGGTGGAGAGGACCCGGCCATGGCTCTATTTCACATTGCGCAGGAAGCCCTCAACAATGTGAGTAAGCACTCGAAAGCGACCAGTGTTGCGATGCGCTTGGGTTCTACCGTGCGGAGCGTCACACTGGAAGTGGAGGACAATGGCGTGGGCTTTGATGTGCCGCCGGAAGGTGTCGCAAGCGTCCGCAACGGACTGCGCAACATGCGGGACCGAGCGCGCAGTGTAGGGGCGGATCTAACGTACGATAGCAGCCCGGGCAGTGGCACACGGGTGCGAGTGGATCTGCCGGTGCGCCGAAAGGACGAGTCCCTTGGCTGACACGGTGAAGATCATGCTTGTCGATGACCACGAGGTTGTGCGCATGGGGATCCGCACTCTGCTGGAACGGCGACCCGGTTTCACGATAGTCGGCGAGGCCGGCACGGCAGCGGAAGCGGTGTCGGTAGCGCACCAGTGCGAACCGGACGTCATCGTCATGGACATTCGTCTGCCCGACGGTAACGGTGTGGAAGCGACACGCGAGATCCGTGGCGAGCGACCTGAGACGAAAGTCATCATGCTGACCTCCTACGCCGACGACGAAGCGATCTACGGCTCCATCATGGCCGGTGCCTCCGGTTACCTCCTGAAGCAGACACGCGGGCAGACCTTGGCGGAGGCAATCGAGCGCGTCGCAGCCGGTGATTCGTTGCTCGACCCGGCAGTGACTGCGCAGGTGTTGGAACGCATGCGTGCCCTGGCGCGCGGAGAAGGTGACGAGCTGGCTGCCCTCTCGGAGCAAGAGCGAAAGATCCTGTCGCACATCGCTCAGGGGAAGACAAACAAAGAAATCGCCGAGGTGGTATTCCTCAGCGACAAGACGGTCAAGAACTACGTATCGAGCATTCTCAGCAAGCTGAACCTGAGGCGGCGCTCGGAGGCGGCTGCCTTCATGGCCGAGCACCGCTCAAAGGCCCCAGACGAGTAGTCGCTGCCTGGCCCAATTCTTAGCTGGCCTGTGCCAGCAGAGAAGTCAGCGGGCAGAGGTAGGTCGCGTCTTCCGCCACCTTGAACCGCCAACCCTGCGTCGATAGCCACGACCCGTTGCACGGTAGCTTTCCGTCTGTGCCGGCCCAGGGGCATTCCCCACCGGGCTCGGGACCATCGCATATGCCGACGAGCGGCTCGCCCGCTTCGCTGCAGATCGCGACCGATGCCCGGTATTCGCCACCGGGTGCTGGCGTTTGGCTCGCCATCACGGCTCGCGACAACTGAGCCAGATCGAGCATCGCCATTGCCATGTCTTCCCGGGCCAGGTCGCGCAGCAGCGCGCGGACCCGTTTGGCGACGGCCGGCGCGAGGTCGGCGTCGCTGAGCATCTCCTTCAACGCTTGTTGCGTGCCGGTTTCAAGAATGTTCTTGACGTTCATGTCCTTCACCTCCATGGCCGACGATAAGCCACAGGTGCCGCCATTCCGAGTGCCGAACGGCCCGCATTCAGGGGGCCGCTGATACCGTCAATGACAGCAGACCCACCGCATCCGCGATGGGTCTGGTTCAGAATGCGAAGCGGGGAGGCGAGCCTCGCGCTCATTGCCTCCCCGCTTCCGGAAGGAGAGACCGGTGTTCACGTGGTCTGCGGGCCGCGCACCCTCTCCTCGGCGGCCGCGGTCTTACGGGTCCGCTCGTGCTCGTCCGCCACGACCGTGGCCCAGTAAGTAACCGGCGAGATGATGAAGACGTTCATCGCGCCCAGGACGGCGAGGAACAGCCCGAGACCAACCACCAGGTCGGCCACCTTGAAGCCCATCGTCGCCACGCCAAGGCTCGTCCGCAGGAACGCCGAGTCCTTTGCAGTGTTGCGCAGGGCATTTTGGACCGGAGCGCCGTTGGCATCCTTCGCCGCCAGCTCGGAGTTGTTGGTCCACCCGACAACCGGCTGGTCGCTCGCGTTCTTGGCCGCCAGCGTCTCGTCAGTGGTCGTGATGATCGGGTTCCCATCGTCGTCGGTGGCTGCCAGCGCCACGTCGGTGGTAACGCCACCGTCTGGTGCCGCGTACGTGCCATTGGGAAGCATGTAATTACCCTCAGGCAGTGAGAACCGCCCGATCTCCGCGTAGAGGTACCCACCCGTCGCCGCCAGCGTGTGGTGCAGGATCGCCTCGGCCTGCGCATCTGCCTTCGCCGGGGAGTCGACTTGCTCGCCGCCGAACGCCGGCGCATCCTCGGAAACGATGATGCCCTCCTGGACAACCGAATCGCGGACGTCGTCGTGGGCGGAACGACCCTCCATGATCATGAAGACGCCGCCTGCGATGAAAGCGACACCCAGCACGATCGGGGCGATCCACACCCAGTGCCTTGCTGCCCTAAAGTACTTTGTCATTTCTCTCTCCTTTTCTTGCGCGAGGCTTGTTTTGTTTCTGATCTCAGAATAGGCGGCCTGCGGGGAACGCCTCATGGCGCGAATGGCCCTCGTTTGATATGACGAACGGCCCCTTGTGGAGGGGCCGTTTTGCTCGAGCGATCCGTGGACGGGACGCTAGAACACACTGTGGGCAATACCGGGCTCCATCGCGATGGCGACAGCGAGGAAAGCGAATATTAACCCGATGGTGACGAGGAGCGCTGGTTGGTGACGTGTAAGCATTGCTTGTGCCTCCTATCCTGTGGCCACCGCTGCCGGCAGCGCTGCCGCGATGTCCCGGGCCCATTCGCGGATGTCGTCCCAGTCCCGGAAGTCGCCTTCCGGTGCATGCACCACCTTAGCGGCAAGCCGCTCGGCGAACCCGAGGTTCTTGCGGTCGAGTTTGCCAACGAACACGCGGTGGCCGCGCGCGTCGCTCGCCTCCCGGATGTCCGTGATGCCATCGGGATCGCCGTGCGGCTTCGGGTCGTCGTCGCCAAGCGGTCCGCTGCTGAACAGCCACAGTGGGACGGTCGTTAGAGCAGCGCGCTCGGCTTCCCAGAAACGTCGGGCGTCTGGCAGCCAATTGCCCATGTAAACTGCGCTTCCGAGTATCACGGCGTCGTATCCCTGCACCGCCGGCATGTCCCTCGCGCCCCAAACATCGACCACGAAATCGTGTCTGCGCAACTCGACGGCGAGTGCGTCGGCGATATCGCCCGTGGCACCATGCCGGCTCGCTACAACTATGAGAACCATCATCGCTTGCTCCTCCTCTTCATTCCCACCGAAGATAGCGCTGCGCGATGGTTCGGTGTCAGAGCCGAACGGCACGTGCCGGGCGGGCCATTGGGCGGTAACTCAGAATCAAGTTGCCAACCCGCAGTGCCATTTCCCCCTTAGATTTCGCGCCACAACCCGCTATGCTATCCCCATGCCTCACCCCCAGCAGCCGTCTCCGCTCGCCCGGAGCGCAGCGCTTTGATTGAACCCACGCGCAACGGCTTTGTGCGTCGCTCAATCAACGCGGCCAGCCTTGAGTGCGGCCCATCCAGATACGGAAAAACGAAAAAAACGCGACCGTCAATCAAACATCAGGCACAACTCCCGACAACAATCATTCCGGCCTCCAAATTCGTATCTAATCGCCCGCTCGACGATAATGATCGTATGAACCTCACCGGCCGAATCGACCGCTTCGTCACCGTCGGCAGCCTCGCCGCCAGGGTCTATCTCGGCTACAAGGTCATCACCCTCCGCGAGAAGCGCTTTGGCCTCACCCACCCCAAAGCCGAGCGCAAGCGCTCCCGCCACCATCAGCGCTCCGCCGAGAACTTCTACCACGTCGCCGTCAGCCGCCAGGGCCTCCTCATCAAACTCGGCCAGATCATCGGTTCCCGCCCCGACCTCATCCCCGACGAGTACATCCATGTCCTCTCGCGCCTCCAGGACGCCGTCCCGCCGCGCTCCTTCCAGACCATCCGCGCCGCCATCGAGACCGAACTCGAACGCCCCCTCGACGACATCTTCGACGACTTCGAAGAGCAGCCGATCGCCTCCGCCTCGCTCGCCCAGGTCCATCGCGCGCGCCTCAAGGATGGGCGCATCGTCGCCGTCAAGGTCCAGTACCCCGGCATCGAGGACATCGTCGACAACGACCTCCGCAACGTCCGCATCCTCCTTAAGATCCTCGCGAAGTTCGAACGCAATCTCGACTTCACGCCAATCATCGAAGAGCTGATGCACAACGCCCCCCTCGAGCTGGACTTCATCAACGAAGGCCACAACGCCGAGATGATCGCTCGCAACTTTGAGGGCCGCGCGGGCATCGTCGTCCCCAAAATCTACTGGGAGTACACCACCCGCCGCGTCCTCACCATGGAGTTCATGGAAGGCATCAAGATCACCGACGTCGACGCCCTCCGCGCCGAAGGCATCGACACCCACGACGTCGCCCAGCTCGTCACCGACGTCTACTGCGAGCAGCTCTACCTGCACGGCATGTTCCACGCCGACCCGCACCCCGGCAACCTCCTCATCCAGCCCGGCCCGACCCTCGTGATGCTCGACTTCGGCCTCTGCCGCCAGTACGACGACAAGTTCCGCCTCGCCTACGCCCGCATGGTCAACGCCATGCTGCGCTGGGACATCCCCGAGATGATCGAGGCCTACAAGGCGCTCGGCATCAACGTCAAGAACCAGGACGACCCCACCGTCTATATCGAGCTCAGCCGCGCCTTCATGGAGACCTCCCGCCCCGGCACCGGCTACGCCGACGCCGACCTCGTCTCCGCCGCCAACGACCGCATGGCGAAGGTCGTCCGCGCCAACCCAATCACCGAGATCCCGCGCGAAATGCTTTTAATCATGCGCGTTGTCGGCCTCCTCAGCGGCCTCGGCAAGCACCTCGACTCCCGCGTCGACGTCGTCAAGACGCTTCTGCCGTACACTCAAGCAGCCCTCGACGGCGCCAAGTAACGCTCTCAGTCGCTAGAACTGCGAATCCATAATTCGCATTAGAGTATTTTTTCGGGACTTGTCAGCTTAGCGCTCGCTAACCTACGATTTGCACAGTTATTGGGGCGGGACGCCCGCCATATTCTCGCCCGCTTCACCGGAGGTAGTGCCATGGTACAAACAGCAGCGCCCACGCCCATCAGCGGCCCGGCTGCCACGACGTTCTCGCTGGAGCTCAGCGAAGACCAGCGCCAGATGCAGAAGTGGGTCCACGACTTCGCGAAGGATGTGATCCGCCCGGCCGCCCACGAGTGGGACGAGCGAGAAGAGACCCCCTGGCCGATCATCGAGGAAGCCGCGAAGGTCGGGATCTACTCCTGGGAGTTCGTCCAGAACTCGTTCGCTGACCCGACCGGCCTCTTGATGCCGCTGGTCAACGAGGAGCTGTTCTGGGGCGACGCCGGTATCGGCCTCTCGATCCTCGGCTCAACCCTCGCCGTGGCCGGCATCGTCGCCAACGGCACGATGCAACAGGTCGTCGAGTGGGTCCCGCAGTGCTTCGGCACTCCTCAGAAGATTCAGCTCGGCGCTTTCGGCGTCAGCGAGCCGGACGCCGGCTCCGACGTCAGCTCGCTGAAGACGCGGGCCGTCTACAACGAAGCAAAGGACGAATGGACGCTCAACGGTACGAAGACCTGGATCACGAACGGCGGTATCGCCGACGTGCACGTCATCGTCGCTTCCGTCGCCCCTGAGTTCGGCTCACGCGGCCACGCCGCGTTCGTCATCCCGCCCGGAACCAAGGGCATCAGCCAGGGCCACAAGTTCCTGAAGCACGGCATCCGCGCAAGCCACACGGCCGAGGTGATCCTGGACGACTGCGTGGTGCCGGGAAGTTGCCTGCTCGGCGGCAAGGAGAAGCTGGACGGCCGCATCGCCAACGCCCGCGAGGGTAAGCCCTCCAAGAGCCAGGCAGCAATGGCCACGTTCGAGGCCACGCGGCCGGCCGTCGGCGCACAGGCGGTCGGCATCGCCCGCGCCGCTTACGAGTTCTCGCTCGAGTACGCCAAGGAGCGCAAGCAGTTCGGCCGTGCGATCATCGAGAACCAGGCGATCGCGTTCAAGCTCGCCGACATGAAGACCCGCATCGACGCCTCACGCCTGCTCGTATGGCGCGCCGCGTGGATGGGCAAGACCGGCCAGCCATTCACCTCTGGCGAGGGCTCGATGTCGAAGCTCTTCGCCGGCGAGACAGCGGTCAAGGTCACTGAAGAGGCGATCCAGATCCTGGGTGGCTACGGCTACGTGCGTGAGAACCCCGTGGAGCGCTGGCACCGCGACTCAAAGATCTACACGATCTTCGAGGGCACGTCGGAAATCCAGCGCCTGGTGATCGCCCGCGCGATCTCCGGCATCCACATCAAGTAGCAAACGCGAGGCCAGAAGGAGGCCCCGGACGGGCGCGGCTTAGGTCGCGCCCGTTCTGTTTGCGCGCTGGGCTCGACGCCCGCGCCCCCCAGACAAAAATTAAAGGGTATCTTCGGGGGACACCCCCGCCCAGACGGGCCCGTAGGGAACCCCCGGCAGCGTCCGTCGCTGCACCTCGACGTTGAGGTTTATTCGGAGCGTCGGGGCAAGCAGCGGAGCGGCCACCCCCAGGCGGTGCCTCAAGAGGCGTATCTGGGGACACGCGGCCCACGTTGAAGAGCGGGTGAGTGTGGGGAGGCGAGGCGGCATTCGGTTGGGGCCCCGCCCTACGTCGACGTGCGGTGAGTGGCCGCGCCCTAGGCGAGCCAGCGGGCGGCGTCTTTGGCGTGGTACGTGATGATGATGTCCGCCCCCGCCCGCGCGATGCCCGTTAGCACCTCAAGCGTGGCGCGCTGCTCATCAAGATAGCCTGCGGCGACCGCGGCCTTGAGCATCGCGTACTCGCCGCTGACGTTGTAGGCGGCCAGCGGCACGTCGAAGCGCTCGCGGGCGCGGGCGATCAGGTCGAGGTTCGTGAGCGCAGGCTTCACGATGACGATGTCGGCACCCTCTTCGATGTCGGTCTCGATCTCGCGCATCGCTTCGCGGCTGTTGGCGGGGTCCATCTGGTATCCGCTGCGGTCGCCGAACTGCGGCGCAGAGTCGGCGGCGATCCGAAACGGGCCGTAGAACGCAGAAGCCTGCTTGGCAGCGTACGCCATGATCGGCGTCACTTCGAAGCCGGAGCGGTCCAGCGCCGAGCGGATCGCCGCCACGCGGCCGTCCATCATGTCCGACGGTGCGACCATGTCCGCGCCGGCCTCGACGTGCGATACGGCAGTGCGGGCCAGCAGCTCGATCGTGCGGTCGTTGTCGACCGTGCCGTCGTCGAGGACGATGCCGCAGTGGCCGTGGGACGTGTACTCGCACATGCAGACGTCGGTGATCACGAGCAGGTCAGGGTGCGCGGCCTTGATGGCGTGGACGGCGCGCTGGGTGATGCCGTCTGGGTCGTAGGCCTCGGAGCCGACCTCGTCTTTGTCCGCAGGGAGTCCGAAGAGGATGACGGCGGGAATGCCGAGGGAACGCACTTCATCGGCCTCGCGCACGGCCTGGTCAACGGAGAGCTGGTACTGGCCTGGCATCGAGACGATCTCGTTGCGCACGCCCTCGCCGTGGACGACGAACAGCGGGTAGACGAACGATTCAGGCGAGAGGCGCGTCTCGCGCACCAGCGAGCGCATCGCCTCACTTGAACGCAGCCGCCGGAAGCGGCGGAAGGTTTCGGTGGCGCGTGTGGTGGTCATGCCGTCACCTCGCATCGTGTAAAGCCTGCACGGGAGTAAAGGTAGTATTGCCACTCAATTGACTTAGCGGAGTACTCCGAAAACCCAAATACTACCAACTGTCGCCGGAATTTGTGGAAGTCGCGAAACGTATCGACGGCCTCGAGAACAGTGGCGTATGAATTCAACAACAGCGCGCCCTCACCGTACTCCGGGTAGGTCACAAGGACTTTGAGTGGCGAGTTTAGCAGAGATAGCCTCCACGCCTCGTTTTGGGCCGTCTCTGCGTTGTGCTCATGCTCAATAGCTACGGATATTGCTCTACAGCCGTTAACCGGCTGATACAGCATGGCGTCCATTCTCGCTTTTTCACGTCTGTACTGGGGTTTCAAACCGTCAGCCACTTGCGCGAGGATGCCGCCTGGCGCTAGAAATTTTTTCCGTGTACTTAGGATTAGACGTCCACCAAAGCTTGAAGAGCTGCTGTTCCTCACGAGCAACGACTTCATGAAAAGCGTCAACGAATTCTTCCGGGGGGATGATTTTCGTCACGTTAGGGTCTCTTCATCAGCTTTCTGGCCATCTGCTCGTGCGCGCGGTTCCAATAGTCCAGCAGAGCCGCAACGAGCCCCTCTACAGTATATTCCGCCGCCATCACGTCCACAGTCAGGCCGCTCTCGCGGGCAGTGTCGGCCGTGATCGGGCCGATGCAGGCGATGAGCGGTCGCGATTCGCGGCGGAGGACGTCGGCGTCGGGGCCTAGAAGGGCGAGGAGGTTGCGCACGGTGGAGGACGAGGTGAAGGTGACGATGTCAATACGACCTTCCCGCAGGGCGGCAAGCGTCTCGGGGTCAGGATCGGCGGGCACGGCGGCGCGGTAGACGGGAATCTCGTCGACGCTGGCGCCGAACGCTTCGAGGCCTGTGACGAGTTCGGCGCGGGCGGACTCGGCGCGCGGGAGCAGGACCTTGTCTGCGGGGACGATGTGCGGGCGCATCCCTTCGACGATGGCCTCGGCGACGTACTCGTACGGGACGACATCGGCGTTGATGCCGCGCGTGCTCAGCGCCTCGGCGGTGGCCGGGCCGATCGCGAAGACGCGCGTTCGGCCGAAGGCGCGCGTATCGAGCCCGCATTCGGAGAGGTGTTCGAAGAATAGGGCGACGGCGTTTGCGCTGGTGAACCCGCACCAGGCGTAGGCGCCATCGCCAAGTCGCTCGATAGCAGCGGCGAGTGCAGCGGTGTCCGTCAGCGGCTCGATCTCGATCGCCGGCAGTTCCACCGGTATCGCGCCTTCGTCGGCGAGGAGACGCGCGAGTACGCTGGCCTGGCGTCGGGTGCGCGTGATCAGGACGCGCCTGCCGAAAAGCGGCCGGTTCTCGAACCAGGAAATCGTCTCTCGCAGCCTCACGACTTCACCGACCACGGTGATCGCGGGCGGCTCCAGGCCGGCCTCGGCTACACGGCCGGCGATGTCGGCGAGCGTGCCGGTGACGGTGCGCTGTTCGGGCGTCGTGCCCCACCGGACGACGGCGACGGGCGTCGCGTCCGACCGGCCGTTGGCAACAAGGTTGGCGACGATGTCGGGAAGGTTCTTCACCCCCATCAAGAAGACGAGCGTGTCGACGGCCGTCGCGAGGTGCGCCCAGTTGATCGCGGACTCGGGCTTGTCGGGGTCCTCGTGCCCCGTGATCACTGCGAAGCTGGCGGCAACGCCGCGGTGTGTGACGGGGATGCCGGCGTAGGCCGGGACCGCAACCGCGGATGTGACGCCGGGCACGACCTCGAACGAGATGCCGGCATTGCTCAAGGCGTCGGCCTCTTCGCCGCCGCGACCGAACACGAACGGGTCGCCGCCCTTCAGACGGACGACGCGCTTGCCCTCGCGCGCCTTGTCGATGAGGAGGGCGTTGATGGCGTCTTGCTCGTGGGAGACGCCGAGGTCAGGGCTAAGGCCCTGACCCACGGATGGAGGGAGGTGAGGGATCTTGCCGACGTAGATCAGTTCGGCGTCGGCGCACGCGTGGTCGAGGAGGCGTTCGCTGACGAGGCGGTCGTAGACGATGACATCGGCCGCGCGGATGCGCTCAAGGCCAGCGACGGTGATAAGGCCGGGGTCTCCCGGCCCAGCCCCGACGAGCCAAACTTTGCCGGTCATCCAATCGCCTCCAGGAGGGCGTCGGCGCCCTGGGCGATCAGGTACTCGGCCAGGCGGATGCCCAGCGCCTCCGCATCGGATGCCGGCGCTTCCATCTCGCCACGCAACAGGCGTCCCTCGCCGCCGACGAGGCCGCGCAGGGCGACCGGCGCACGATCGGGGCCCGAGCCGTAGCCGACCGTGGCGTAACCGGCGATCGCCGCGTGGCAGCCGCCGCCAAGGCGTCGCTCGAAGGCGCGCTCGGCTGTGATCGCCGCGCGGGTCTGAAAGTCGTCGAGCTGGCGGACCCGGTTGAACGTCTCGCTATCATCTGTTCGCACCTGCACTGCGAGCGCACCCTGGCCGACCGCAGGCAGCATCTCGTTCGGCTCGAACACCTGGGAGGCGCGGTCGAGGCAACCGAGCCGCGCGAGGCCGGCGACGGCGAGTACAACGGCGTCGTACTGCCCATCTTCGACTTTGCGGATGCGAGTGTCGACGTTGCCGCGAATGTCTCGGACCTCGATATCAGGCCTCAGCGCCAGGACCTGCGCGGCACGACGTGGGCTACCGGTGCCAATGCTCGCGCCAGACGGCAGTGCGGCGAGTGTTACGCCGTTACGGGAGATCAGAGCGTCCCGCGGATCCTCGCGCGGGAGGACGGCTGCGATCGCGAGGCCGGAGGTTTCTTCGCTTGGCAGGTCCTTGAGGCTGTGGACGGCGATGTCGATCTCGCTGTCCAAGAGCGCGCGCTCGATCTCGATGACGAAAACACCGCGGCCGCCGATCTCGGAGAGCGACTGCTGGGTGCGGTCGCCCGAGGTCGTGATCGTGCGCGTGTCGAAGACGGCGTCGGGATGAGCGAACGAAAGGGCGGCGAGGGTGATCTCTGTCTGGCGTAGCGCTAGCGCGCTGCCGCGGGTGCCGATACTGAAGCTACGTCCGGACACAACTGAGACCGCCCTCTAGTGGCCGGCCCCGTGACGGCGGCCGTTGCTGGAACCATGGATGTCGAAAAGGTCTTCCAGCGCTTCCATGTAGAGGCCTTTGTCGGCGCCGTCCTTTAGACGGGCGATCGGGCGGTCGAGCATCTTCTTAACGATCGCCGCGGTCATCGCCTCGATGCGCTCACGATCGCCGTTGTTGAGCTTCATCTTGCCGAGCGTGCGCTCGACCTCGTGGACGCGGATCGCCTCAGCACGTTGACGGAGGGCCGAGATAACCGGAACGACGTCGAGGGAGCGCCACCAGTCTTCAAACGCGGCGACTTCAGCGCCGACGATCCCCTCGACCTTCTCGACTTCCGCTTGGCGGCCGCTCCAGCCTTCGTTGGTCACCGCCTCGATGTCATCGATGTCGCAGAGGTGGACGCCTGCGATGTCCCGGACAGCAGGGTCGATGTCGCGGGGCACTGCGATGTCGATGAAGAGCAGGCTGCGGTCAGCGCGGGCGTCCATCACCGGACGCACATCGTCAGGGCGGAGGATGAAGCCCTCCGCGCTGGTTCCGCTGATGACGATGTCGGACGTGGCCAGCGCCTCGTCCAGATGGTCGAAATCGATTGCCTCGGTATCGGGTCCGAGTTGCTGTGCGAGCTGAGCGGCGCGCCCGCGGGTACGGTTGGCTACGAGGATGTGGGAGCGCGTTTGCTGGGCGAGTGCCCGGGCTGCAAGCTTGCCCATGCTGCCGGCGCTGATCACGAGGACCGTCTTGCCGGTGAGGTCGCCGAGCGAATTCTTCGCCAGTGATACCGCTGCGCTACCTACGGAGACGGCATGGCTGCCGATATTCGTCTCACTGCGCGCGCGCTTACCGACGTGGATCGCCGAGTGGAAGACGTGCGAGAGGGTGCCGTTCAGTGTCTCGGCATCGGTCGCGATGGACATCGCTTCGCGCACCTGCCCAAGAATCTGCGACTCGCCGAGGACCATGGAGTCGATGCCGCTGGCCACGCGGAAGAGTTGGGCGACCGCGGCGGCGTGCTGAAGCACATAGAAGTGATCGTTGCTGACAGCGGCGCCCTTCGCGTCGTTCAAGAGGCGGATCAAGTCCGGGCCCTCGCCTGCTGGGGCGGTCGTGTAGATCTCGGTGGGGTTGGAGGTTGAGAGGATGACTGCGCCATCGAGTTGCGGCGCGATC
>JBBEAZ010000026.1:0-3372 GCA_040882565.1 Dehalococcoidia bacterium | reverse complement strand
GTTCGTGGCGAAGCACCACTACGCCTACATGGGCATCCCCTACTTCCACATCGACATCTTCGAGCGGACGTTCCGGCAGTTCCGCGACGCCTGCGAGCGCGAGGGCTACGAGGCAACGCCGGAGCAAATGGGCTGGCTGACGCCGATCTACGTGGCAGAGACGGACGAGCAGGCGCGGGCGCAGTACGAGGAGCACTTCTGGTACTTCGTGCGGCGGCTGCTGCCGGGGATCAACGTGTCGCCGCCGGGGTACACGTCGCTGCGCTCGATGGAGAACATCATGAAGGGCATCGGGAAGTTCGTCTCGAGCCTGAAGACCTGGGACGAGGTGATGGAAGGCGACTACGCGATCATCGGCTCGCCGGCGACGGTTCTGGAGAAGCTGGAAAAGAACCTCGAGCGGCTGGGCACGGGCAACCTGCTGGGTCTGTTTCAGCTGGGCACGCTGCCGGCGGACCTGACGCGGAACAGCATGGAGCTGTTCGCCTCGCAGGTGATGCCGCGGCTGCATGAACGGTTCCCGGCCAAGGCGCCGGCTTTGGCTGTGGCGAAGGAGAGCGCATGACGACCGCGACCGTCGCCGCCGAGATGATCGAGACTCGCGTCGGGAAGGTGCAACTGAGGCGCGCCGGAAGCGGCAAGCCGATCGTCTACCTGCACTCGGCAGGTGGTGAGGGTGATGCGCTGCCGCTGCTGCCGGAGCTGGCGCGGTACGGCGAGGTGATCGCGCCGATGTTCCCGGGGTTCGGAGACTCGGAGGGCATCGAGCAGATCGACGGGATGGAAGACGCCGTGTTCCATCTGCTGGACCTGTTCGAGCGGCTGGGGCTGAAGGCGCCGCCCGTCGTTGGGCTGTCGCTCGGCGGCTGGATGGCGGCGGAGCTGGCGACGCGCTATCCGGACAAGCTGTCGAAGCTGGTTCTGATCAACCCGGCCGGGTTATTCATTCCGGGGGCGCACATCAAGGACATCTTTGGCCGCACGCCGCTGGAGATGGCGGGCGATCTGTTCGCCGACATGTCGCACCCGGTGGCGCAGATGATGCTGCAGATGAACAAGCTATTCACGGAGGGCGGCGCGGACGCGATCCCGTTCGACCTGATCAAGCCGCAGATCCAGGCGATGACAGCGACGGCGCGCCTGGGCTGGAACCCGTACCTGCACAACCCGAAGCTGCGAGGGCGCCTCTGGCGCGTGGCCGTGCCGACGCTGGTGATTCGCGGGGACCGGGATTCGCTGATCCCGTCGGAGCACACGAAGGCCTACGCGGAGGAGATCGGGGGGGCGAGGCTGGTGACGATGCCGGACGTGGCGCACATGGTGGTGCTGGAGAAGCCGGCGGAGCTGGCGGATATCATCGGGGAGTTTCTGGGGGCGTAGACAGCGAAAGCTGCAAAATGCCCATATAGGCTCAACCGGGAGTAGAATTCGCGCTATGGAGCGCGAAGTCCGTTATTGCACGTCCGAGGACGGCGTCCGCGTCGCCTACTGCGTGGAGGGCGAGGGGACACCCCTGATTGCCCTTCCCGCATTCATCGAGTCATTTTCGCTTCTGCACCTTTTTCCGAAAGAGGAAGCCTTCTGGCGCCGTGTGACAGAACGTCACCGTCTGATCCGCCTCGACTGGCGCGGCACGGGACTCTCCCAGCGCGAAATTGACCACTCCAGTCTCGATAAGTTGTGCCTCGATATCGACGCAGTCGTGACGGCGCTCGAACTGGACCGGTTCGCTGTCTGGGCCAGCGGCACGGGGGCCCCATGGGACTGCGATTCGCTGGCACCAGCGCCAATGTCTCAAGGCTCGTCGCCTACGGAGCGCATCTGAAGTCTGTGGACTCATTCAGCGAAGAGGCAGTCCGCGCGTACGCGATGTTGTGGCGAACGAATCCAGGGGTCGCCGCACAGAGCCTTGCTGACCTGACCCACAGGAGCCATCCAACAGCTGGACAACAGCTGGGCCGGATTTTCTTTGAATCCATAAACCCCCAGTCGGCGGCCCAGTTATTCGAGGATAGTCTCGACCCGGATTGGAACGCAGAGAGAAACTTGCCGGGCATTTCCGCGCCAACATTGGTGATGCACAGGCGACAGGACGCGCTGTTCCCATTCGCCATCGGTCAAAAGATAGCGGCGGGCATTCGCAACGCGCGCTTTCTGCCGCTCGAAGGCGATATCCACTACCACGCGCTCGGCGACAGCGAGGCGGTGCTCAATGCCATGCTGGCATTCCTTGCCGAAGATGCGCCGAAGCCTGCGCCCAAGGCGTCCGCGCCACCAGATTCCGCCTTCCGCGCCGTCCTTTTCACCGACCTTGTCGGCCACACCGAGATGATGTCCCGCCTCGGCGACGACCGCGGTCGCGACGTCCTCCGCGAACACGAGCGCATCACCCGCGAGGTGCTGAAGGCGAACGGCGGCACCGAGGTGAAGACGATGGGCGACGGCTTCATGGCATCGTTCGGCTCGGTGACGAAGGCCGTCGAGTGCGCGGTGGCCCTGCAGCGCGCGTTCGCTGAACACGTCGGCGAAGCGCTGAACGTCCGGGTTGGCCTGAACGCGGGCGAGCCGATCGAAGAAGACGGCGACCTCTTCGGCGCGACGGTCATCCTCGCGTCGCGGATCGCGGCAAAGGCCGCCGGCGGCGAGATCCTGGTGGCGGACACGGTTCGTGGGTTGTGCAGCGGCAAGGGGTTCTTGTTCGCCGACCGCGGGGAGTTTGTGGCGAAGGGGTTCGAGGAGCCGGTGCGCGTGTATCAGGTGAGCTGGCGGATGTGATCGGGGAGTTTCTGGGCGAGAGCTAGCTTCCAGGACGTGCCCCGTCACTGGGACAGTCAGGACGGCAACGGAGAGGGACGAGGCGACGATGAAGGCGTCAGAGATCCAGCGTGCGGTGGCTGCGGCCATGTCGATCGCGGCAGCGCTCGACCTGACAGCCGACGACGCGATCGTTGTTCAGAACTCGAACAAGCTCGCGCTGCGCGTGCTACCCTGTGACGTCCTTGCTCGGGTGGCACACGTAGGACATGAGGTTGCGCAGTTCGAAGTAGACCTTGCTCAACGGCTGGCCGAAACCGATAGCCCAGTGGCTGCTCTTGAGCCTCGAGTGGAGCCGCGCGTCTACGAGCGTGACGGCTTCGCGGTCACGCTGTGGACCTACTACGAACCTGTGGCACCTCAAGAGGTCTCACCAGTCGACTACGCGCATGCGCTGGTGCGGCTGCACGCTGGCATGCGGGAGATCGATCTCCCTGCTCCGCACTTCACGGATCGAGTCGCGGAGGCTCAACAACTCGTTGCGAGCCGCGACCACACTCCGGCGCTCGCCGACGATGACCGGGCGCTTCTCAGCACCACGTTACGAAGCCTGAGGAG
>JBBEAZ010000025.1:0-21986 GCA_040882565.1 Dehalococcoidia bacterium | reverse complement strand
GACATCGACCTCTGGGGTGACTGAATAGCCGGTGCTCTGCTGTATGCAGAGTGGGAATGGGTGCTGGAGCACTCGGGGTTCGCCAACGTCCGTTGGGGAGATCAGATTGATGTGTTTTCGGGGTCGAAGCACGAGTCTTCGGCTGCCAATTTCGACACGCGTGGAATGACGTTCACTGCAACGAAAGCGAGCACAAGATGACCGATTTTAATTCCGACAAGGCTGAGCTACTCAACGAAATGCAACAGTCGCGCGTTCAACTGAACAAAGTCGTGGGCAAGCTCAGCGCCGATGACCTGTCGAGCGCCCGGCGCGGCAGTTGGCCAGTGTCAAAGATCCTCGACCACGTTCTGCATTCGGAGCGGCTTTATGCACAACTGATCTCCGTTTTCAGCGGCGTCGGCACCACCGCGGAGCCGAGCGCCAATCCATCAACGTCTGCTGACGCCCTGGCCGCGCTTGAAGCGACACGCAAAGCGGTCCTCGCCGGCGTCGGTCACGTGAAGGAAGACGACTTCTACCGGCTGCAGTCGATCGGCCACGAGGAGTACAGCGTCCTCAGCATCCTCGAGAACGTGGCGGCCCACGACCGCGAGCACGCCGAGCAGATCCACAAGACGATCAGCGAGTAGCGAAACGGCGGGCCGGCGTCAGGCAAGCCGGGCGCGCTTCGTCCACTCCGCGATCCAGCGGTTGAACGGCTCGAAGTCCGCTTCGGTCGCCCACACTCCGTCGTTGCCAACCTTCCCGAAGTTCCCGTTCACGAAGACGGCACCGGCCCAGGCATAGAACGGGGCCATGTTCCCCGGCCAGCCCGCTGCCCGGGTGTAGGCCCGCCGCCACGACGTGTGCACCAGAGATCGTGCCATCTTTAGCACTGGCCGCAGCGGGCTCGGCGGAACCGGAGCGAGCTTGAGAAGGACGGTAGTCATAGCGAGGTCGGCGCGCCTGTCGCCTGCCGTTGCGGTAGGCCAGTCGAGGATGCCGGTGATCTCCCGCCCATCGGTCAGGAGGTTCAATGGATGGTAATCCATGTGCATCAGACCCATCTCGTCTGACAGAGATCCTTCGACGAGGGCTCGCACCTCAGGGTGTATTGCACCGATCCTGCCGAGCCAGCGCTCCGGCGCATCTGCCTCTAGCTCTTCGGGAGGCCGTAGTGCGTGGACCTTCGCCTGCAGTGCGCCCATTCGTGCGCCGAGCCGCCAGATTTGCCACGGCCGTTTCGCCGCGGCCTCGACGAGGTTGACGCCCGGCAGCCACGAGAGGACCAATAGCGGGCGACCTTCCCAGGCGCCGGCGGCCTCAACCTCCGGGACCGGCAATCCGGCCCCGGCGGCAAACGACATGGCGGCGCGCTCTCGTTGAGCTACGCGCTCCGATTCTCGATTGAAGACGCGGAGCGAGTGGCCCTTCCCGTCCGCCGTCTTGAACTGCCAGATCGCCGTCGCCCAGCCGCCCTCGACGCGGCGGCATGCACCATCCGGCTCGATGCCCAGCGATCGCAGTACCCCGACCGGTTCGAATTCCGTGGCGATCATGAGGCGGGACGCCTCGCCACAGCCTGCAGGTGCGGCCGCGTGAAAACCATCGGCGGGACGGGCGGCAACTCCTTCCGGATCAGCTCGCTCGTCACCTCGAAGCCCGCTTCCCGGAGCGTCCGGCCGGTATCACGGTTCGGGTGACAGCCCGCGCCCACCCACTGCCAGAGCGGACTGATGACGTCCTGGGACAGCGCCCCGATCGGGTTCTGATAGCGCACGTGCTCGTACAGGCGCAACTCGCCGCCGGGCTTGAGCACGCGTCGGATTTCTGAGAGGGCCTTGCGCGGGTCCTTCACGCTGCAGAGGACGAGGGTGTCGATCACGTAATCGAAGGTAGCGTCCGGAAACGGCAGGTCTTCAGCGGCGACCTGGTGCAACTCGATGTTCGCCGGCGCTTCCGCGGCGCGTTTTTTCGCCCGTTCCATCATGTACGGGTCGGGCTCGGTCGCCACGACGTGAGTGCCCGGAGCGTAGTAGCGAAAGTTCGCGCCGGTCCCTGCGCCGATCTCGAGGACCTCGCCGGAGACGTCTCCGAGCATCTCCTGGCGGATCGGTCCCAGCAACTTCTCTCCCGGAGCCATCATCCTGTCGTAAATCGCCGCGAACCACTTGTGGCCTTTCATCGCGATCCTCCTTTTCGGCTCTGGCGGGGGCTTGTATCCCCGTTGGCGACGAAGCGCTCGATGAGGTCGCCGCTCGGCCGGGCGATGACACGCAGGTCAACGGCCTCGGCCGCGATCGCTCTATGCAGCGCGATGCCATCGAACAAGGCGATGAGTAACGTTGCGGCGGCATCTGTATCGAGGTCGCCACGGACGGCGCCGGGCTGCCCGATTTTCAGCATCCCGGCGACCATCTCCCGGCACTCGGCAAGTGATCTCGCGACGACATCTCTCGCCGCCGGATCACGCATCGCCTGCAGGCAAAACTCGAAGTAGAGACGGACCCCGTCGGGATCCGCTTCGTTCGTCTCAAAACTCGCCTTCACCAGGCGGTCGACGGCCTCACGCAACGACGAAGCCGGCGTCACTGCCCCCTGCATCTGCTCGGCGCAGCGGCGTTGCCGGTCTTCGAGCAGCGCCGCGAGGAGGGCTTCCTTGCCGGCAAAGTGGTGGTAGAACGCCCCCTTCGACAGACCCGCCTCCGCAATCACAGAGTCGACGCTCGTCTGGCCGTACCCACGGCTCGCGAACAGGCTTGCGGCAGCATCGAGGATCAGCTGGCGAGTTTCAGCAGTTCGTCGTTCGCGCAGTGTCAGCGTTGTCATCAGCCCTCCGTAGACCATTCCGTCTGTTACAGACGATATAGTCTGCTATTGTTCTGATGTTGTCAAGCGACTCGACTGCGACGACTATGTCTCGCGCCCTACCACCAGCCGGAGCTATGCCTGATAATTCACGGTGGAATGCGGGTGTCGTTAACGCTATTGGTCCTTGTCGGCCTCCTTGTCGGGGGGCTGCTTCTTCGGACTTCTATGGCAGAAGCGCATGCCACCGAGCCCGGCATGTCTGACGGGATGTCCTCGTGCCCGCCGTTGAACTGCATGGCCGCTGGGCCCTGTGTCTCGCCTTGCTCCGCTCATCCTGAGCAAGGTGTTGTGCTCGCCTCCCCTGTTGAAGGCGTCGATTCGCTGCTAAACTCGTCTGCCCTGGCGCTGCAGTCGCCCACGCTGTCACCCGATAAACCGCCTCCACGCGCATAGTCTCCCAAATCGCGCGTCGCCCGCCCGCTGGCGAGAACACGGACCCGCTCGTCAATCTAAACCAGTATTCGGCTTCGGCCCTGACAGGTTAAGCGGGTCGCCCTGACACACATGGGAGGTAACGTTTGAATACCAAATCTCGTTCGAGAAATACCAAGGCGCAGAGCGTTCGGCGCCGGACGTGGGGTCTGCGGGTGGGCCTCTGGATCGCGGTCTTAATGGCGGCCGTCGCCGTGGTTGCATTGTTCCTCATCAACCGCGGCGACGATGGTTCGCAAGAAGCATCATCCAGCCGTTTCCAACCGATACACACCTTCGATACAGCAGACTTCCATTCCCTTGTATTCAGCCCCAATCAACCGGGCACCGTCCTCTTCGGCCACCACGGCGGCGTCCAGATGAGCCGCGACGGGGGCGAAACATGGGATCCCGTAATCGATGAACCCGGCCGAGACCCGATGAACCTCGTGTACGATCCTTTCAATCCGGAAACTCTCTACATGGCCGGCCATAGCGTCTTCATGAAGAGCGATGACAGTGGTACCAATTGGGCCTCCGTCACCTCAAACCTGCCGAGCCTGGACCTCCACACGTTCGCCGCTTCCCCATCCGTGGCGAATCGCCTTTACGCTGTACCGGCGGGCTCAGGTCTGTATGCAAGCGACGACGGAGGGATGGCTTGGACGCTTGTCTCGAACGACGTTTCACCGGGAACGGCGGCGCTCGTCGAACTTCCTGACGGGACGCTGCTCCTCGCCGCGCCCGACCAGGGACTGTTGCGAAGCGAAGACGGCGGTAGGACTTGGGCAGCGTCTCGATCGGGCATCGAGATCGGCGTCATCTTCACCGTTCGGGCATCCGCTTCGGGCGACAAGCTGTATGCGGGTACCGATCGCGGCGTGTACGCAAGTACGGATGAAGGCAAGACCTGGACAGTGACCGCGCTCGATGATATCTGGGCTATCACGATCGGCATCGACCCCGCGAACCCGGACCATATCCTCGTGCTCAACACGGAGGGACTCCTATTTCGGTCGCTGGACGGCGGCCAGACGTGGGGCTGACCCGGAAATACTCTCGGTACTCGCGTAACCTTTCCCTTTGAGCAGTGGTTAGACGGGCAGTTTTCGCCGCGACGATGAACGCAGTGGGCATTCGAAGCCCAGGAAGGACAAAGTAATGGAAACACTAGGAGCAATCGCCCTCATTCTGCTCGTGCTCGCCTGTCCGCTTGGCATGCTGGCGATCGGCGGTGTCGCCTGGGCAGTGGCCCGCGCGCGCGGCCAGAAGAAGGATTTCTCGGCCGGCTGCATGGGTGGCCACGGCGGCCATGCGCAGGACTCAACGCCAACAGACGAGACGGCACTCAAGGACCGGGTTTCGGAACTGCAAGCCGAGGTCGAGTTGCTGAAGGCGCAACTCCCGGGAGATGGAGTGTCGACAGATCGTTGATCGGCCCGAGATTCTGGGCGCGGTCGAATCTGCAACGTCGAGGAGGACTACGGTGCCTTTCTGACCCCGCGGGCAGACGCGCCGTTTCCCCATTTGAGGTACGCTCGCCGTCTGCTATCCTCCGCCCGTGCCCAACGATCCTCTCTTCCTCGATTCCCGTCTCGCCGCGTTGTACGAGTCCCACGCCTCGCTCCAGCGACGAGGCGAATTCGACTTCATCATGCCGCTGGTCATGTCAGCGGAGGTCGTGCTCGACGTCGGTTGCGGTACGGGCGAGCTCCTGCACCTGGCCCGCCGGTCGGGCCACACTGGCCGCCTCTGCGGCGTCGAGCCCGCCGCGCCGATGCTCGACCAGGCGGCCGCAAGCACCCGGACATGCGCCCTCCTATGCGGAAACCAGCAGCTCCCCAAGCGGACGCTTGAGCGCCCGGGCGAGCGCCAGCAGCGTGTCGTAGCGGGGCGACTGGTCGCCCTTCTCGATGCGGACGAGGGTGACGCGGCCTAGTCCGGCGCTTGTTGCGAGTTGCTGCTGCGTCAGGGCGGCGGCCTCGCGCAACCGCCGGATCCGGGTGCCAATGGACTGCCTGCCGCGAGCGCCAACCGCCCGCACCCTCGCCTCATAGGCGGGGTCGCAGTAGTGGCGCGCGAAGTCCCAGGGAATCTCGACGGTCCGCCCCTCGGCGGTGCGCAACACAACTTCGTACGGGTTCGGGATCTCGATCGACTCGAGGTTGGACCGCTGCTTGATCTCGGGCAGGTCCTTGAACGGGATCAGTCCAGAACAGCCGTCGGCGAACGTGAGGTGGATGCCGTTTCTCTTCGTGTCCGCCGATGTCATCATCCGGTCCGCATTTGCAACCAGCACTGCGGCCATCAGTCTCTCCTACCTTCCGTGAATCTCATCCCACGTGCGCCGGATTGCTTCGGCGTGGCGGTTATACGCGTCGAGAATCGAGCGGTAGTCGCCGGGAGGTGGTTCGTCCATGAACGCGCCACCGTTGAGCTCGATCCGGCAAACGTCATCGCCACCGACCCAGACATGTACATGCGGTGGCTCAAACAGGCTCTCCCTCGTATTGATGACGAACCGGAACTGGCCGACGATAGCGACTGTTGGCACAGCGCATAGGTTAATACCTCGGCTCTAGTGTATCGTAAACGATACATTTTGTCCAATCCCCCAAGCGGCGCGACGCGCCAGTGCCATTTCCGCTGTGTTGAAGCAACGCGAGCACCGCCTCCTTCGCGCCGGGCCGCGAAGTCTAATTCGCGAATCCAGATACCTTGATTCTCCCGAAAACATGAAAAGTACAAAACAATGACATAACACGCTGGTCCCCGTCCGAGCGATCGGTATGATTGGCTAAGACATGTGCGGACGCTTCTCCCTTAGCTACCGCGAGGCCGAGCGCCTGGCCCGCGAGCTCGGCGTCTCGGTCGATGAGCTCGAAGGCTACAAGCCCCGCTACAACATCGCGCCCACCGATCCCCACTGGATCGTCCGCACCCGCTACGAGGACCGCGAGGTCAGGCCCGCCCGCTGGGGCCTCGTCAAGTTCTGGATGAAGGACCGCAAGCAGGCCTTCAAGAACATCAACGCCCGCGCCGAGACCGTGCAGACGCTGCGCTCCTACAAGGAAGCCTTCGCCGAGCGCCGCTGCGTCGTCCCCGCCGACGGCTTCTTCGAGTGGACGGGCCCCAAAGAGGCGCGCCTGCCGATCTGGTTCCACCGCCCCGACGGCGGCCTGATCTACTTCGCCGGCCTCTACGAGTCCTGGCGCCCCTCCCCCGACGAGAAGGAGCGCACCTTCACGATCGTCACCACCACCCCCAACGGCCTCGTCGAACCCATCCACGACCGCATGCCCGTCATCCTCGAGGACGACGCCGTCGACGAGTGGCTCTTCGCCAAACAGCCGGCCGATGTGCTGATGGAGCTCCTCCGCCCCGTCCGCGACGACCTCCTCGTCGCCACCCACGTCTCGACCCGCGTGAACTCCGTCAAAAACGACGACCCCGAATGCCTGCTCCCGGCTGACTCCGTCGAGCCGGCCGAGTCGGCGCAGAAGGCGCTGCTCTAGCCATGGGCAAGCTCGACGGCCTCGCAACGGAACTCGCGCGCATCGGCGAGGAGTACACCGGTAAGTGGACCTACGCGCTGACAGACCTGACCTCGGGCGAGCACATCGGCCTCGACGAGGATGACGTGATGCCGACGGCCTCGCTGATCAAGGTGCCGATCCTCGTGGCGCTGTACCAGGCGGTGCAGGATGGGCTGACGAGCCTGACGGACCGCATCCAGTTCCGCAAAGACCAGAAGGTCCTGGGTTCCGGCGTCCTGATCCACATGACGCCGGGCGTGGACATGACGGTGCGCGATGCGGCCACGCTGATGATCATCATCTCGGACAATGTGGCGACGAACATGATGATCGACCTCGTCGGTCTCGACCACATCAACACAACGATGCGTCAGCTGGGCCTGAAACAGACCGCGATCTTCCAGCGCCTCGGCGACCCGAAGGCTGGGCTCGACGCGCGCAAGATGTCGGTGAGCACGGGCCGGGAGATGGCACGCCTGCTCGAACTGATAGCGAGACACGAGGCCGTGTCGGCTGAGGCGTCAGAGGACATGCTGCGGATCATGAAGCGGCAGGACTACCGGCACGAGCTGTCGCGCAACCTGCCGTGGAATGAGATGAACCGGCTCGAGAACCACCGGGAGAACTGGGTGGCCGAGAAGGGCGGAGCGTTCCTGAACGGGATCCGCTGCTCGGGCGCGGTCTTCCACGGGGCGCGGGGCTCGTTCGTCATGGCGTCGTTCTGCGAAGGCGGCACCGGCGGTGGCTCCGGCCGCGAGTCGGAGGGCAATGTGCACACGGGTCGCGTCGGGTACGCGGCATGGCGGGAACTCGCGGCCACCGACGGCGACGAACACAACCGCGCCTGACATTGAGCCAGGCCGGCCGTTCGTCAGGTCAACCATGAAAAAAGATTGCCACTGATCGAGGCGGCGTCGGCAGTGCTCAGCGAGACACCATCGGTCGTCTCTGAAGATATGAGGCGTCGCCCTGGGGCGGCGAGCGGGCATCCACATTTTCGGGGAGAGCGCGGCGAGTTTTCGGGCCTAGAATTGGCGCCATAAGAGCATAGAAGGAGGCAGCCGATGTCCGCCCGCACGGCTCGATTAACTTCTGCCAGTTCGATAGCTATTGCCCTGACCGTGGTGATTCTCGTCTTAGCGCTGAGCCCTTCACGGCGCGAGGCAGTCGCTCAGCCGGCGCCGTCGTCGGACTTGAGCGCCGCCATCGCCAAGGACGAAACGCCGGGAGACCTGTTGCCCTGGGATGCCGGCGTGGACAACGACGGCGACACGGCGATCGACGAAGACCCATTGCCGGATGGGGTAGACGAGGACAGTGACGGGACCGATGGGGAGGATCCAGCTGTTGACGTGGTGAAGGCGGGCGAGCCGCAGCAAGTGCCTGTACAGTTCACGCTGCAGGCCGGGGGTCTTGCCGATACCCTCGATCTGACAATCGCGATCGCGGGACCTTCGGCGTGCGACCCGCGGTGGACCGATGACTCGGCGCAAGTCGTGATCCTCGGTGCTTTTCAATACAGCACCGTGATGTTGGCAGGGAACGTGCTTGCTGCGGACGAGGCGATGACGTTTGCACGGAAGTACTCCGTGCGCTGCCCCGCCGGATCGCACCACTTCAACATCTACGGCCAGGCGAGTTCCGCAACCGGGATGCCGGACCCGGAGCCGAACAACAACCAGGCCGAGAACGAGCTCCAGGTCGTCGCGACGGAGGACGTGGATGGCGACGGCGTCCCGAACGCCGCTGACGGCTGTGACTGGACGTCCGATGCCGGCGGGATGGACACGGACGGCGACGGATCCGGCGACGCTTGCGACATGGACGACGACGGCGACTCGTTGGGCGTCACGAACGGCGGCGTCGCGGTGTTCGGCGACGGGCGTGAACTTGCCATCGGGACAGACCCAGCAAGCGCCTGTGCGGCGACCCCGCTGCCCAACGACGAGCCTGGTGTTGACCCCTGGCCGCCGGACTTCGATGACAACCAGCAGGTCTGGATCAACGATGTCTTACAGATGAAGCGCTTGCTAGAGGGAGGCCCCTACGATGCCCGGTTTGACCTCGACGCCAGTGGCAGCGTCAACATCAGCGACGTGCTGGTGATCCGCGACTTCTTCTTTATGAGGTGCGGCGGGTAGCGCAGAAGGGGAGGCGCCCCCGCCGCAAGCGCGCTGCCGATTGCGTGACGAGTCCTGGGAGGGTTGGGCGATAGAATGTAGGTGTGACAAGCGCACCGAAATCGCCCGAGAAGAAGTTCGACGCCCAGCTGAAAGCGCTGCCCGCGAAGCCCGGCGTTTACCTGTTCAGGAACGCGAAGGGCGGGATCATCTACGTCGGCAAGGCGGCCTCGCTGCGGAGCCGCGTGCGCAACTATTTCGGGTCGACGCACGCATTTGAGGCGAAGACGCGGGCGCTGGTAGAGCAGATCGAGGAGATCGAGTTCATCCTGACGGGGTCGGCGCAGGAGGCGTTGCTGCTGGAGGCGACGCTGGTGAAGCGACATCAGCCGTTCTTCAACGTGCGGCTGAAGGATGACAAGCACTACCCGTATCTGAAGATCGATCTGAAGGAGCAGTGGCCGCGCGTCGACATCACGCGGCGGATCACGAGCGACGGCTCGCGGTACTTCGGGCCGTTTGCATCGGCGGGTTCCGTGAGGCGGACGCTGGACCTGGTGAAGAAGCTCTTCCCTTGGCGGTCGTGCACGAAGGAGATCACGGGGAACGACCCGCGGCCCTGCCTGGAGTACTTCATTCACCGCTGCATCGGGCCGTGCGCCTCGCTTTGTACGAAGGACGAATACGACACAGTGATCCAGCAGACGATTATGTTCCTTGAGGGACGCACGGATGAGATCACGAAGGAGTTGCGCCGCGCGATGCAGGAGGCGTCCGAGAAGCTTGAGTACGAGCGCGCCGCGCGCCTGCGCGACCAGGTGCAGGCGATCGACCGGACGACCGAGCGGCAGGTCATGGAGGTGCGGGACCGCACAGACATGGACGTTTTTGGGCTGGCGCGCGAGGAGCAGGAGGCTTACGTCCAGGTGTTTTTCCTGCGCAAGGGACTGATCGTCGGGCGGGACATCTTCCAGCTCGACGGGACGAAGGATGAGCCGGACTCGGAGGTTCTGCGGAGCTTCCTCGAGCAGTTCTACGAATCGGCGCCGTACGTGCCGGCGCGGGTGCTGCTGCCGGAGAAGGTCGACGACCGCGACTTGATCCAACAATGGCTCAGCGAGAAGCGCGGGAAGAACGTGACGGTGATGGTGCCGGAGCGCGGCGAGAAGCGGACACTGGTGCAGCGCGCGATGACGAACGCGAAGGAGTCGCTGCAGCAGGCGCGAGCGAAGTGGATGGCGGACCGCGGCAAGAAGGACCAGGCGCTGCAGCAGTTGCAGGAAGAGCTGGAGCTGCCGTCGCTGCCCCGGCGGATCGAGTGTTACGACATCTCGACAATCCAGGGGACGTCGGCGGTCGGGTCGATGGTGGTATTCGAGGACGGGAACCCGAAGCGGAGCGAGTACCGGCGGTTCCGGATCAAGGGCGTGGCCGGACAGAATGACTTCGCGATGATGCAGGAGGTGCTGAAACGCCGGTTCTGGCGGTTCCGGCGGCAGTCGTCGGCGGAGGGGGCGAACGAGGCGGAGGATCCAGGTTTGAGGCTTCAAGGGTCAGACTGGTCGACGGAAATGCACGATCATCCGACTGATTCGGAGGAGATACGGGAGACTTTGGAGGCGCCAAATGCGGGGGCGCCGATGACGACGCCGCAAGCGGAGACCAACGGCGACTCTGTTGAGTACGACGAGTCGTTTGGGGCGCTGCCGGACTTTGTGATTGTGGACGGGGGGAAGGGGCAGGTTTCGGCGGCGCATGACGCAATGCGCAACCTGGGGATCGGGAATATTCCGCTGGCGGGGCTGGCGAAGCGATTCGAGGAGCTGTTCGTGGTGGGGTTGAGCGAGCCGGTAGTACTGGACCGGACGTCGCAGGCGCTGTACCTGGTGCAGCGGATTCGCGACGAGGCACACCGCTTTGCGATTACTTATCACCGGAACGTGCGGGCGAAATCGGGGATCCGGTCGGCGCTGGATGAGGTTCCGGGGGTGGGGCCGAAGCGGAAGAAGGCGCTACTACGGAAGTTTGGCTCGGTGAAGGCGGTGCGCGAGGCGACGGTCGAAGAGATCGCGGCGACGCCGGGGTTCACGCGGGCGGTGGCGGAGAAGGTGCTGGCGGCGCTATAGACGAAGGTTGATTGACGGTCGATTGCGCGGAGGTGGTTAGCCAGGTCGATTCGCTGAAGATCTTGCGGTTTGATGCGGGGCTGAGCGTGCTGCAGGAGCCGGGCTGCCCGGCGATCGGGTCGGTGCTGGCGTAGGGTCGGACTTCGGCGAGCCGGGCTGCCGCCCCACCCCCCGGCAAGCCTGAAGGCATGCAGCTACAACGGACTGGGCTTGTTGCGCGGCGGAGGTTCTGCGATGCTGCTGTGAGCATCCCGCCACGGAGGTACGCCCGTTGAGTTACGCGCTGAGGATCTTCCCGCTACTGCTGGTTGCCGCGATTGTTGCGTTGCAAGCGCCTGCTTCGACACAGGCCGGCGTCGGGGTGCCGCCGCCGCAGCAGAAGATCGTCTATCACTGTTCGCCGGGCCCCGGCTTCGACATCTGCTCTATTAATCCCGATGGCACCGGATGGGTCCAGCTGACAGAGGATAGCGCTGAGGACTCGGTGCCAAAGATCTCGCCGGACGGCGCTACGATCGTTTGGGAACGAGACGTCCTCGAGCTTTGGCTGATGAACGTGGACGGCAGCGGCAAGCAGCAGTTGCTGCCGGACCTGATCTTCAACCCCGACTCGCCGACGTGGTCGCCGGACGGGAAGAAGATCGCGTTCATCTGCAACGACCCGCAGTCTCTGAATACGCATGGGATCTGCACCATCAACCGGAATGGCACTGGCTTCGAGATGGTGAGGGAGATCGACCCACGACCGATCTACCTGGAGTGGTCGCCCGACAGTCGCTACATGCTGGTGGGGATCGAGACGGTGAGTATCAATGAAGACATCTTCGTCTGGGATATGCAGACGGACCAACTGACCAACCTGACTAATACCGGCGCAGAGTGGGAGCACGGAACCTGGTCGCCTGACGGGGAGCAGATAGCGTTTGTGGGCACGCCGCTGCCGAGCGAGCCGGTGAGCCTGGCGGGGCTGTATGTGATGAACAAGGACGGGACTGGGCGCGAAAACCTCTACACCGACCCGATGAGCGCGTCGGCGACGCAACCGGGTTGGTCGCCGGACGGGGAGCGGATCGCGTTTTTCTGCGCCTTTCGCGACCTTTGCATTGTCGACCCAGCGGGCGGTCTCGTCGATAGGCTGGTGGAGGACTTCGAGGATAAGTACTACCTGGGCAATGATCCCGACTGGGGATACACCGGCGGCGTGCAGGGGGGTGACATCGATTGCACGAACGGGATTTCGCCGGTCGACTCGCTGAAGCTGCTCCGCTACGATGCGGGACTGCCGGCGGAGACGGCGTGCGCGGCGATTGGTGACGAAGTGACGATCGGCGGCGTAACTGTGGCCTGGGGAGACATCGATTGCAGCGGCGAGATCAACCCAGTGGACTCGTTGAAGCTGCTGCGCTACGATGCGGGGCTGGAGGTCACCCAAGAAGCGAACTGTCCGGCGCTGGGCCTGGTGCTGGCGTAAGGAGAGCGCGATGCGACACCATCGAGGACTATTGATAGGCTCGGGCATTCTGGCGGTCGTTGTCCTGACAGTTGTTCTGGGATTGAATTCGCAGGAGGTGTCCGGGGCGGCGATCCTGGTAAACAGCAGCGCGGACACGGACGACGGGCTGTGCGAGCTGTCGCCGGGCAACTGCACGCTGCGCGAGGCGATCCTCAGAGCCAATTCCCTGACCGGCAACGACACGATCACGTTTGATCCGGGCGTGTTCCCTAACGGAGCGCCGGCGACGATCTCCCCAGGGACGGCTTTGCCCCCGAGCACGGATCCTGAAGGCCTGGCGATCGACGGGACGGGCGCGGGGGTGATCATCGACGGCAGTGTGCTGGTGGGTTCGGAGCACGGGCTGCACTTCCACACGACCGCGGGTGTCGCGCTGACCGACGTAACAGTACGGGACCTGACGGTGCAGAACTTCCCGGAGGACGGGATCCGTGTTTGCGCCGGTGATCCCGTTCCATGTGACGGGGACCTGACTGACACACTGATCGACTCGGTTCAAGCGAACGACAACGGCGAGCGGGGGATCGAGCTGCTGGGGATGGAGAACCTCAGATCCCTCGTGTCCGGCGGTACGGCGGCAGGGAATGGCAGTCGTGGGATCAACATCAGCGCCGGCGACAACACGACGGACGCGACGGTCTCGGGCGTCACGGCCATCGGGAACACGCAGCGTGGAATCAACATCAACGCCGGGGACAACAACACCGGGGCGCTGGTGCAGAACTCGACTGGCAACGGCAACGGCGCCGCCGGTATCAATATCAACGCGGGCCAGAGCACTGTTGACCCGACTGTGACCGGATCGACGGCCACGGGGAACATAGGCGATGGGATCGTTCTGAACGGCGGCGCTGTTTCGTCCGGCGCGACGGTAACCGACAACGAGAGTTCCGGCAACACGGGCGACGGCATCGCCACTGACACATCGGGCACGTATGGAGAGAACACACTGACCGGCAACGGTGGGGATGGCTTCTCGGCGAGGGAGTTGGGGATCGTCGTGGAGGACAGCACGATCTCCGGGAACACAGTTCATGCGATCGACGGCAACAACGGCGGAGGCATGACGATCACCGGCAATACGATAACGGGCAACATGAGCACCGCGAGCGCCGTGAGGGTGCCCGGCACCGGCAATGTGATCAGCAACAACGCGATCACTGGAAATCTAGGGCGTGGCATTGACAACGGCTTCGCCGATGCGGGCTCCGCCACGATCACGGGCAACGAAGTTGGCGGAAATGGGGGGTTGGGGATCGCAACAGGGCCGTTGGGCGGCCACACAATCAACGACAACCTCGTTGAGGGCAACACTGGGCGGGGGATACAGGTGGGCGGGCAAAACAGTGTGGTCACGATGAACACCGTGACCGCGAACGGGGGAGAGGGGATCGTGACCTTCGATGCCCCGGCGGCGGTGCACTTCAACCGGGTGGTTGGCAACGCTTCGGGCCTGCTCAGCACCGCTGGCACGACTGTTGCCGCGGAGAACAACTGGTGGGGGTGCAACGAAGGCCCGGGTGACGCCGACTGCGACGCGGCGACTGGCGACGTTGACTTCGATCCCTGGCTGACGCTGGGTGTATCGGCCAATCCAGATCCGGCAGTCACCTCTCAGGTCAGTGCGCTGTTCGGCGCCGTAACCGTGAACTCGGACGGGGCAGACACTTCCGCCACCGGCAATATCCCGGACGGGACGATGATCCACCTCGAGACGGACTTTGGCTCCATCGGCAGCACCAGCGTGGACAGGCCAACGGCCGGGGGTGTCGCACAGACAGCGTTCTCGTCCAATCAGGCGGGGACGGCCAACATCCAGGTGACGCTGGACAACGAGACCGTAGCCCTCGCCCTGGTGGTGGTTGACGCGCCGGGAACCCAGACGCCGACGGCAACCCCGACGCCCGGCGTGACGGCGACGCCGTCAGTTACACCGACGGCGTCGTCAACGCTTACTCCGTCACCGACGGGTAGCCAAACCGTGACTTGGGGGGACGCGAACTGCTCCGGCACGCCGCCCGACCCGGTCGACTCGCTGATTACGCTGCGCTTCGACGCCGGGCTCAGCACGAACACCGGCGACTGCCCGGCGATGGGCGAGACGGTGGATGTGCTGAACGCTTCGCTGCATCCGTGGGGCGACGTCGACTGCGGCGGCGAGGTGAACCCGGTGGACTCGCTGAAGCTGTTGCGGTTCGACGCGGGCCTGAGCGTCTCGCAGGAGCCGGGCTGCCCGCAGATGGGCACGAACGTCGCGATTGCGCAAACGTAGGCGACGCTCGGTACGCAACGCCTTGACGCGCGCTTTCGCACGGGCGTAGACTCGCGACGTTCGCATAGGGATGCGGAAGGAGGAGCCATGGCCCGCTTTGCCGTCGTAACTGCCGTGATAATCGGACTACTTGTGGCGCTGGAGGCACCGCAGCCGGGATCAGCAGGCTCTATCCCGTTCGTCGTGGACGACACCGGCGATACCTCTGACGCCACACCCGGAGACAACTTTTGCCTCGATGCTTCGGGCAACTGCACTCTGCGCGCCGCGATCGAGGAAGCCAACCTCGCGCCCGAGATCCACGACATTCTATTCGGGCTGGACAACTGCCCCGGCGGCGGCTGCGTGATCAGTCCCGGCTCCGCCCTGCCGGCGCTCACGAGGGACAGCTCGAGGATCGACGGCACGACTCAGCCCGGCTATTTGGGTGAGCCACTCGTCGTGATTGACGGCACGGGAGCCGGGGCAGGTGTCTCCGGTATCCTGCTTGTGGGGAGCGACTCCCTACTGCGTGGCCTTGAGATCCGCGACTTCGGCCTGGACGGCGTGATCACGGGCGGGGCAGCTCAACCGGGTCCGTGGGAGGTCAGCCTCAACTTCATCCACGACAACGGCCGCATGGGCGTGAACGGCGGTATCAATTGCAACGGCAACGTCGACGTTCTCGGCAACACGATCACCAGTCACAATAACCTCGAATCCATCGGTCTCTACTCGTGCGGTGACGACTTCAATTTCCATTTCAACCGCATTTACAACAACACCACCGGCGCGTACGACGAGGGGATGACGTTCGTGGCGCTTGGCGAGAACAACTGGTGGGGGTGTAACGAAGGCCCGTTCGGCGGCGGCAACTGCGACACGGCAGACGGACCGATTTCGACCGACCCGTGGCTCGTGCTGACATTTAAGGCAGAGCCCAACTCGATCGCGGGCGGCGAGACGTCTGACCTTACCGCCAGCATGACGATTAACTCTGACAGCGTGGACGTGTCGCCCTCCGGCAATATTCTAGACGGCACACAGATCACGCTCTCGACCGATCTCGGCAGCGTTGGGAGTTCGGCAGTCGTCAAGGAAACCGACGGTGGCATCGCCGATGGAGTGCTGACGGCGGACGAGGGGCCGGGAACGGCGACCGTCACCGCGGAAATCGACGCCGAATCCCGGAGCACGTCGGTCGAGATCACGAGCGCGCCGCCGACGGCGACGCCGAGCCCCACTCCAACACCATCGCCGACAGAGACCGCGACGCCTACAGAAACGGCGAGCGTAACGCCAACGCCGAGCGAAACGTTCACAGCGACGCCAACGAGCGACCCGACGCCGACGTTTACGCCGACTCCAACGGGAGGAGGCGGCCAAACGGTGACCTGGGGCGATAACAATTGTTCCGAGACGCCCCCTGACCCGGTGGATTCGCTGATTACGCTGCGCTTTGATGCCGGGCTGAGTACGAGCACCGGCGACTGTCCGCCGATGGGCAACGAGATCGACGTGCTGACCGGGTCGCCGCATCTCTGGGGCGACGTTGACTGCTCGGAGGCGGTGAACCCGGTGGACTCGCTCAAACTGTTGCGGTTCGACGCGGGGCTTAGCGTGGGCCAGGAGGTCGGCTGTCCGGCCATGGGCGCACAGGTGCAGATCGTCGAGGCATAGCGCCGGGCGTTTCGGCGCTCCTGCGCAAGTTCGGCACCCTGCCCCGCTCCCCCAGCAGGAGCCCTGCGCCGATATCGGCACGGCGCTGGCCTGGCCGCGCGCGCGTATAATAGGCGTCAACTTCGGGCGGGCTCAGTAGGGAAAGGAACGAACATGCAGACCTCGCGGGTTCGGACTCTGCTCGCCTTTCTGAATGCGAGCGTCCTGTCGCTGACGGCGGGGTTCGCCCTGGTCGCGCTGCTTCTCGCCCCTGCCTCGGCCGGTGGGCTCACCTTCACCGTCAACTCCAACCTCGACGACACCGATGCCGGTGGTTGCGAGCCGACTCCGGGCGACTGCACGCTCCGCGAGGCGATCGACGCTGCCAACGTTGACAACAGCACAGACGTCATCGAGTTCGCCCTCGGCGCCGGAACGCCGACCATAGACGTGTCGGCGGGCGGCCTCCCCGCCATCACCCAGCCGGTGACCATCGATGGCAACACCGGCGGCGCCACCCGCGTCGAACTCGACGGTGGCGCGGCGGGGGCCGGCGCCGACGGCCTGCGCATCACCGGCGGCACCGGCAGCACGATCCGCGCGCTCGTCATCAACGGTTTCTCGGACAACGGCATTGAGATCGTCGGGCCCAGCGGCGGCAACAAGATCGAAGGCAGCTACATCGGCACCAACGCCGCGGGCACTGCCGCCGTGGTGAACACCGGCGACGGCGTCGTTGTCACAGGTTCGGCGAACAACACAATCGGTGGCCTGACAGACAGCCAGCGCAACCTCCTCTCCGGCAACGACGACGGTAACTTCAGCGTTGGGGTCCGGATCTCCGGCGCCGGCTCCACGGGCAACCAGGTCCAGGGCAACTTCATCGGTACCGACGTGACCGGCACGATCGCGATACGCAACATCAACGGCGTTCTCATCACAAGCGGCGCCACTGGCAACACGATCGGCGGCACCACGGCAGCCGCACGCAACATTATCTCCGGAAATCTCGGAGATGGTGTTCAGATAGCCGGCCAGAACACCGCTGGCGGCAACTTCGTCCAGGGCAACTTTATCGGCACAAAGGTGACCGGGATGACCGAACTGCACAACGGGTTTTTCGCCGTGCGCATTAGCCAGTCTCCGGGGAACTTTATCGGAGGAACAACCGGCACGACGCCCGGCGGCGCCTGCACGGGCGCCTGCAACGTCCTCTCAGGGAACTTCGCGCTCTCGCAGGTCTTCATCGGCGCCCCGGCGTCGACCGGCAATACCATCCAGGGCAACTTCATCGGCCTGAACGCCCTCGGCACGGGGACGCTGCCGGCCGGAGAGGACGGCGTTCGGATCGAAGGGGCCAGCAACACGATAATCGGGGGAACGACCCCCGCCGCTCGGAATGTCATCTCCGGCAACCCCCGCAAGGGCGTGCACATCATGTCCAGTTCGGGATATGGGTACCCGCTAACCACCGGGATCGTTGTGCAGGGCAACTTCATCGGCACCGACACCACCGGCACCCAGGACCTGGGCAACTGGGACTACGGCGTCTGGCTCGACGGCCCGAGTGTATCCGGCAACAAGATCGGCGGAACGGCCCCCGGCGAGGGCAACGTCATCGCCTTTAATAATCCCGGCGTCCTCGCTGAGAGCGACACCACCGGAAACGCCATCCTGGGCAACTCGATATTCGGCAGTAAGAGCCAGAGCGACCAGAACGCCCTCGGCATCAATCTCGGCGGCGATTCGGTAACGGCCAACGACGAAGACGACCCCGACACCGGCGCCAACAATCTTCAAAACTACCCCGTCCTGACCTCTGCCACCAGCGGCAGCACCCGCATCCAGGGGACGCTAAACAGCACCCCCGCCACCCTGTTCCGCATCGAGTTCTTCTCCAACGACGCCTGCGACCCCTTCGGTTACGGCGAGGGCAAGACCTTCATCGGCTTTACCGACGCCATGACCGACGGCAGCGGCGACGCCGCCTTCGACGTCACCTTCCCGACCACGGTAGCCCCCGGCGAGGTCATCACCTCGACGGCCACCGACCCCGGCAATAACACCTCGGAGTTCTCCGCCTGCCTGGCGGTCGTCGCCGGCGCCACCCCCACGCCGACGCCGTCACCGACGCCGGACGGCCAGACACCCACGCCTACGCCCACACCAACGCCTACTGGCCAAACGCCGACGCCCTCGCCGACACCAATTGAAACGCCGACGCCCACGCCCATCGGCCAGACGCCGACGCCCACGCCCATCGGCCAGACGCCTACCCTAACACCGTCGCCCACACCTGTAGGCCAGACGCCGACGCCGACAGCCACGGCAAGCCCGTCACCCTCGCCCGCCACGCTGACGGCAACGACAACTCCATCTCCCACCGACGGCGGACAGACGATCGTCTGGGGCGACGCCAACTGCTCCGGCGGCGCCGATCCGGTCGATTCGCTCATCACCCTGCGGTTCGACGCAGGGCTCAGCACCAACACCGGCGACTGCCCGGCGATGGGCGATACGGTCGATGTGCTGGACGCTTCGCTGCACCCGTGGGGCGACGTCGACTGCGGCGGCGAAGTGAACCCTGTGGACTCGCTGAAGTTGCTGCGGTTCGATGCGGGGCTGACAGTGACTCAGCCAGCCGCGTGTCCGGAGATAGGAGCCGACGTCGCGATCGTTCAGCCTCCTGCGTCTTAACGGCGCGACAACCCGGCACCGTGCGGACAGGATCCACCGGGAGCGCCGTCAGGGATGATTGAGGCAGGTCTGAAGACCTGCGGCTACGCGCGGGGGAGAGCTACTGGACGGTAATTGTGCCGGTCATGTCGGCCGTGTGGAAGTCGCAGCGGAAGGGGATTTCGCTGCCTGCAGCGTCGGCGGGGACCTCCCAGGTGAGGGTGCCGGTCTCACCGCCGTCGATCTGATCCGGATCAGAGCAGGGCTCGTCGTCGCCGGTCTCGCAGACGCCTGAGACCGTGAACTCGCCATCAGGAGAGGCGATGTGCATGTTGTGCTTGAGGGCGCCTTCGTTGGTGATCGCGAAGGTGACCGTCTCGCCGGCGATGACGATGAATTCGTCCGGGTCGAAGACGCTATCACGCATGACGACTTCAGGGGCACCGGGCGGAGGCGTCTCGCTGCCGCCGTTGCCGGTGGGTTCTGGCGTCTCGGCGGCCGGGCTTTGTGGGGTGTCGACGTAAGTGTAGGCGAGGGCGAAGGTCAGGCCCAGGGATAGAATCAGGAACCCGATCATCATTTCGCCAACCGGCAGCTTGGTCAGGTCTAACTTCATCGCACTATTTATAACGAACGATGCGGGTAAGCGCCAGCGGTTGGCAGCGTCACGGCAGCGGCTTTGAACGCCCGTATACTGGAATAGAAGCGATGACGACGAGCAACCGGTACCTGGAGGCCGCCAAGGACGCCCTTTTCGGCGAGCTGGCCCACGACGTGAGCGACCGGCGCGTGCTGGAGGCGATGCGCCGGATCCCACGCGAAGAGTTCGTGCCGCGGGAGGAGGCGCAGTACGCGTACGAAAACATGCCACTCCCGATCGGGCACCGGCAGACGATCTCGCAACCGTTGATCGTGGCGATGATGACGCAAGCCCTGATGCTGTCCGGCTCGGACAAGGTGCTGGAAGTCGGAACCGGCTCCGGGTACCAAGCGGCGTTGTTGTCGCGGCTTTCGGCCGAGGTCGTGACCGTTGAGCGGGTGCCCGAGCTGGCAGAGGCAGCGGCGGAACGGCTGGCACGCCTCGGCTACGCGAACGTCGTCGTGCATGCGGTAACGGATGAACTTGGGTGGCCGGAGTGTGCGCCGTACGACGCGATCGTCGTGACCGCGGCGTCACCGGAGGTGCCCCGGCAACTGCTCGATCAGCTGGCGATGGGTGGCCGCCTCGTCCTGCCAGTGGGCAGCCGGGACATGCAGGAGCTGGTGCGGATCGTGAAGACGCCGGAGGGAGCGCTGCGGCACAACCTGGGGCCGTGCCGGTTCGTGCCATTGCTGGGGCGCGACGCCTGGCCGACGTCGCGCTAGACGACGAGCCCATGCGTCTCCGTGGAGTTACGTAGAGTTGAATCGCCCGGCGGACATAAGTCGCCGGTTTCGTCCGTTACATTCTCTTGTAACCCGTCTGAAACTAGGCGTAAACTCTGTTAACTAGCAGTCAACAATCGCGTTATCAACCATGAAAGATATTCGGGGGCGGTCGTGTTGCCGCGTCTGTTTATGTTTATCAACAAAGTCCGGCGGAAGGTCTGACCGGCCGGCTGGACACCCGAGAGGAGGTGAAAATAGAATATGGCCATCATTTCTCCCCAACGGCTACGAAAACCGTTTTCGTCCACACCGATGCGCAAAACGCTGACCGATTTTCTCGACTTCTTGTCGGTGGAGAAAGGCGCATCGGCCAACACCGTAGCCGCTTACCGCAACGATCTCCAGCAGCTCGCCGATTTCCTTGGAACGCTGCCCGGTGCCGAGGGTTGGGAATCCGTTGACCGCTCAGGTATCCAGGACTTCATCCTGGACCTGAAACAGCGCGGTTACACGGAGACATCCGTCGCCCGGAAGGTCGCCGCCGTCCGCTCCTTCTACGCTTTCTTGAGCGCTGAGGGGCTGGTGACGAACAACCCGACGGAGGGCCTGACTTCGCCGCGAGTCGGCAAGACCCTCCCGAAGGCGATCAGTCCCAATGAGGTCGACGAGCTCCTGGAACAACCGGGAATGCGGGCCACACCCGAAGCGAAGCGCGACAAGGCGATGCTGGAATTGCTCTACGCTACGGGGATGCGCGTGACCGAGCTGGTATCGCTCGACGTCATAAGCATCAACGTGGACCCGACCCGGCCATACGTGCGTTGCATGGGCAAGGGCGCCAAGGAGCGGACGATCCCGATCCACGAGCAGGCGCTTGAGGCGCTGACCGATTACCTGGATGAGGGACGGCCGATGCTGGTGCGCGCCAAGGACGAGTCCGCACTCTTCCTGAACCGCCGCGGCGAGCGCCTGACACGCCAGGGGTTCTGGCTGATCCTGAAGGGGTACGCCAGGGCCGCGAACCTGAGCCCAGACATCACGCCTCACACCCTCCGCCACTCTTTCGCCACGCACATGCTGCGCGGCGGGATGCCACTGCGCAACGTGCAGGAGATGCTGGGACACGCCAACATCTCGACGACACAGGTGTACACGCACCTGACGAGCGAGCACGTACGCGAGGTCTACGAGAAGGCGCATCCGCGCTCGCGATAGGCTTCGTAGCAGAAGTGTGCTGACGGGGAGGGCGACCGTCTTTCAGGCGGTCGCCCTCCTTTGTTTTACCCTCCTGGCCGCGTGTGGCGACGACGCCGGCGACTCGACACCAACGCCAACCGAGCCATCCCGGACGGCGACTCCGCGGCCAACTGCATCGCCGACGGCGACGCCTGCGTCTGAGCCGAACGAACCACCGGAACGCGACCTGGTGGACCTGGCGCGACGCTTCCGCGGTCTGCCGGCGGGCGCACCGGT
>JBBEAZ010000024.1:0-373453 GCA_040882565.1 Dehalococcoidia bacterium | reverse complement strand
CGCGTCTTGCTGGCGCGTGACTCCACCCCGCCCCCTGGGGGAATGAAAGGGTTTTCGGGGGACACCCCCGAACCCCCGGCAGCGTCCGCCGCTGCACCTCAGCGTTGTGGGTACGCGAGATGTTGGGGTCGGTCCATACGCCATCGGTCGCAAGGGGTCACGCCGAGGGTCTCGTGGGGCGGCGGCGTCTGCCGCGTCTCGCTGGCGCGTGACTCCACCCCACCCACCCCCCTGGGGGAATAAAAGGGTTTTCGGGGGACACTCCCGAACCCCCGGCAGCGTCCGCCGCTGCACCTCAGCGTTGTGGGTGTTCGCGGATGTTGGGAAAAGGGCGGAGTGCGCGGGTGCACTGCGGGATGTCCGGTGCTCGCGTTCGCTGCGCCGGGGCCCTTCGTTCCTCAGGGAACGGCTGCTCGGCGCGTCAGGCGAGCGGGATGCGGACGGTGAAGGTGGAGCCGGTGGGGTCGCTGGTGACGGTGATGGTGCCGCGGTGGGCTTCGGCGATCCAGCGCGAGATCGAGAGGCCGAGGCCGGCGCCGCCGTCCGCCCGGGCACGCGCCTTGTCGGCGCGATAGAAGCGGTCGAAGATGTGTGGAATGTGCTCCGCCGCGATGCCGGGGCCGGTGTCTTTGATGGCGATCTCTGCCTGGCTGCCCGCTCCGCGCCAGGACGCTTCGACCGAACCGCCTGAGGGCGTGTACTTGACGGCGTTGTCGAGCAAGTTGAGCAAGAGCTGCAGGAGAAGGTCCTGGTCGGCGGTCATGCGCATACTCTCTCCTGGCGCCACCTTCACGGTCACGCCCTTCGCCCCGGCCGCCGGGCGGATCTGGTCGGCGGCGTCGGTGACCAAACGCGCGACGTCGAGAGGGTCGCGGGTGATGGGGATGCTGCGGGCGTCGGCGCGGGCGAGGGTGAGGAGGCTGGCGACGAGGCGGATCATGCGGTCCACCTGTGCGTTCACCACGGTCAGCGCCTCGCGGTACTCCTCGGGGTCGCGGTCGCGCTGGAGGGCGACTTCGCTCGTGCCCTTGATCGCGGTCAGGGGGGTGCGTAGCTCGTGGGAGGCATCGGCGGTGAACTGGCGCTGGCGGCGGAAGGCTTCGTCGAGCCGCGCGATCATGTCGTCGAAGGTGCTCGCCAGGCGGCCGACTTCGTCATCTGGCAACCTCAGGTCGAGGCGCTGGCTGAGATCCTCGGCGCTGATCCTGCGGGCGGCGCGCGTCACGCGGTCGATGGGAGAGAGGGCGCGACTCGCGAGGAACATGCCGCCGGCGCTGGTGACGATGAGACCGATGGGGTAGGCGATTGCGATGATCAGAAGCAACGACGCGAGAGCGTCGCGCGCATCGTCATCGGAGAGGCCGACCTCGGCTGCGCCGATGATTTCGCCGTCGGACCGAAGCGGCGCGACCTTGATCTCCAGATTCACGTCGCCCACAGCGGCGTGGCGCGTGTTCGTGCGCCCTCCGAGCGCATCCGCGACGGCGTTCGGCTTGACCGGCGGGCTGAACGGGTCAGCGCTGTTATCGAACACAACATCGCCGCTGGCATCGAAAATCCGCGCGAACTCTTCGCCCTCCGGGTCGCCGGGGATGTCGAGATTGTCTACGTTGAGTTGCCCGCCGTCCGTCACGAGGCCAGACGTGATGGCGACGCGGTTGCCGAGCGAGTCGTCGAGGTTGGAATAGAGGCTCTCGCGCAAGGCGAGGTAGACGCCGGCGCTGAAGACGGCGAGGGTGAGCGCCAGCAGGAGCACGTACCAGAGGGTGAGGCGAACGCGGAGGGAGCGGAAGAGCGCCATGCTAGTCGGCGACGCGGGTGCTGATCCGGTAGCCCGCCCCTCGCACGGTGTGGATCAGCTTGGGCGCGAAGCTCTCGTCGATCTTCTTGCGGAGGTTCTTGACGTGCACGTCGATAACGTTAGTGGCGTTGTCGAAGTCGTAGTTCCAGACGTGCTCGGCGATCACGGTGCGCGAGAGCACCTGGTTGGGGTGGCGCATCAGGTACTCGAGGAGGGCGAACTCCTTGGCTGTGAGGTCGAGGTCTGCGCCGGCGCGGGTCGCCTGGCGCGTGGCGGTGTCGAGGGCGAGGTCGCCGACCTCCAGCACATTGCCAAGGAGCGCCGGTTCGCGCCGGATCAGCGCGCGGACGCGGGCGAGCAACTCGGCGAAGGCGAAGGGCTTGACGAGGTAATCGTCGGCGCCGCTGTCGAGGCCGAGGACGCGGTCTTCGACCGTGTCGCGGGCGGTCAACATGAGGATCGGCGTGCGCACGCCGCGCTCGCGGAGGGTGCGGCAGACGGCGATGCCGTCGACGAGCGGGAGCATGACGTCGAGGATGATCACATCGAACTCGGCGACGGCGGGCCAATCGATGGCTTCTTCGCCGTCGGTGGCGGTGTCGACGCTGTAGCCGTTCTCGGCGAGGCCGCGGGCGATGAAGCCGGCGATCTGGGGTTCGTCTTCGACGAGGAGGATGCGCATGGCGGGACTAGTGTACGGGGCGGGGGATGAAGGGGGGATGAAGCGCTCTGCCGCAGCGCCTCACCAACCTCACTCAACACATGCTTCGAGTGGGACCACTACTTCGGGGTGATCCTCGTAGACTGCGATCACACCGTAGTCCACGACCCTGACGGATCCGTCACCGGCCAAAATCGCATCCGTGATCTTCGTTCTGGACTCGGGCGGAATGCTGACGCTTCGCCATGGCGGATACCGATCAAGGTCATCCGGCGTCGTCGTGTATGTTTCCACTCGAAGGCTTTCCTGGCAGGGATTCGTCACCCAGATGTCGTAACAGTATGAGCACCCGCTGAGCATGAGCGTTCCCACGAGCAAACACGAGAGTGCTGCGCTTGCGGCAATCCTTCCCTTGGCTCTCATCCGTTTCAGTAGTGATGACATCGTGTGTCCGGGCATCCTGGTGAACAGAATACGATGAAGCGAATCAAGCAGTTCTGGCGAGACAAGGGGCCCCGGGATCGTCGGGACAAACTAGTCGTGTACGGGTCCATGAGCGGCTTTGCACTGCTCATTGCCATAGGGTTGGGAGTGGCCATCGCGGCCCCAAAGCCCATTGAGGTTACGTTCGACAATCGTTCAAACGTCGACGTTAATGTGTTCAAAGACGGGTACCACGCTGTTTCAGCTCGTGCAGACGCCAAGGAACGTGACGGGTTGTATGACTGTGGCGATGACGGATGCCTCATCGAGATATCGGACGAGGATGGGCATGTGATGTGTTCGTTCATGCTCACTGAGGAACTTGCGGGCAGAATCGAGAGCACTATCGTCATTGGAGTCGAAGAGCCATATTGCGAGGCGGAAGCTGGAGCGCCTTGACGGCAGCACTTATCAACATCTACAATGCCTGCAATATCGCCCGTTCCAGCGGGAGCGGTGCAGTATCGGCTGCGACAGGGAGCCAGTAGCGGCAAGCCAGCTCAAGAGAGCCGGGGCCCAGGTGTGAGCCCGGTAGCAAAGGCGCCGCGAAGTCGCCCTCGAGCCACGGGGTCGAAAGGTAACGAGTAGGCCGCGTCGGGTGCGCCCGTTATAGCGTTCCGAGTGTCCTCCGGCGTGCCGGGGGGAACAAGGGTGGTACCGCGAGACCTAAGTGTCCCGTCCCTTTCAGGGGACGGGTTTTTTTATTTGCCTTAGATAGGGCGAGGATTTAGCGATGGTGACAACAGACAGACCGACAACGAAACAGGCGCGCCCGAGCGACATCGTCTACCGGGGCGGGTACGCACGCGCGCCGGCCCGCAGCTACATGCGGGCGATGGGCCTCACCGACGAGGACCTGGCGAAGCCGATCATCGGCGTGGCTTCGTGCTGGAACGAGGCGACGCCCTGCAACTCCGCACTCAACCGCATGGCGGGCTGGGCGAAGCAGGGCGTCAAGGCGGGCGGCGGCACCCCGCGTGAGTTCACCACGATCGCCGTAACGGACGGCATTTCGATGGGCTACGAAGGCATGAAGGCGTCGCTGGTGAGCCGCGAGATCATCGCCGACTCGGTCGAGCTGATGGTGTTTGCACACGGCTACGACGCGCTTGTCGGCGTGGCCGGTTGCGACAAGAGCCTTCCCGGCATGCTGATGGCGATGGCGCGGCTGAACGTGCCGTCGGTGTTTCTCTACGGCGGCTCGATCATGCCGGGCACGTGGCGGGGCAAGGACGTGACGATCCAGGACGTGTTCGAAAGCGTCGGCGCAGTCGAGGCCGGCCGCATGACAGAGGCGGAGCAGCACGAGCTGGAGTGCGCCGCCTCGCCCGGCGATGGCGCCTGCGGCGGCATGTACACAGCCAACACGATGGCCTGCGTCAGCGAGGCGCTCGGCATGGCGCTTCCCTACAGCGCTTCGATGCCGGCGCTGGACAGTGCGCGCACGGAGATGTGCCGCTGGGCCGGCAGCCGCGTGATGGCGCTACTGGAGCAGGACATCCGCCCGCGCGACATCATGACGCGGAAGGCGTTCGAGAACGCGATCGCGATCGTGGTCGCCATCGGCGGCTCGACGAACGCGGCGCTGCACCTGCCGGCGATCGCGCACGAGTGCGGCCTCGAGGTAACGCTTGATGACATCGACACGATCGCACGGCGAATCCCGCACATCGCGGACATGCGGCCGGGCGGGCACTTCGTGCAGCGCGATCTCCACGCCGCCGGTGGCACGCCGCGGGTGATGAAGGAACTACTGGACGCGGGACTCCTGCACGGTGACTGCATGACAGTGACGGGAAAGACGCTCGCGGAGAACCTGCGCGGGATGGTCTTCCCGGAGGGCCCGGCTTCAAACGGCCACCGGCCGATCGTCTCGGTGGACAAGGCACTTGAGGCGGCGGGCACGATGGTCGTGCTGAAAGGCAACCTGGCGCCCGATGGCTCGGTGATGAAAACGAGCGGCGTCAAGAAGACGACGCACAGCGGTCCGGCGCGCGTCTTCGATACCGAAGACGCGGCGTTCGAGGCGGTGCGCCGCCGCGAGATCAAGGCGGGAGATGTGGTGGTGATCCGCTACGAAGGCCCGGTGGGCGGCCCCGGCATGCGCGAGATGCTGGCGGTGACGGCGGCGCTATCCGGGCAGGGGATGGACGAGGAGGTGGCGCTGATGACGGACGGACGCTTCTCGGGCGCGACGCGCGGCTTCACGGTGGGACACGTCTCGCCAGAGGCGATGGTCGGCGGCCCGATCGCGGTGATCCAGGACGGCGACACGATTACATTCGACATTCCGGCAAGAAGCATCAGGCTTGAGGTGAGTGAAGAGGAGATGCAGCGGCGACTTGGCCTATGGACCGCCCCGCAACCACGTCACACGACGGGGGCGCTGGCCAAGTACGCCCGCCTCGTATCTTCGGCTGCGCGCGGAGCCGTCTGCAGCTAAGCGACGGTTCGAGCGCAAGGCTTGATACGAACGGCGATTTACTGCGTCTATAACCCTGTATTGGGGTAAGAATCGGGAGGAACCCAGCAATGGAAGATAAAGAGCAAGAGTTCACCGGCGCTCAGATGGTGATGGAAGCCTTCATCCGTGAAGGCGTCGACACGATCTTCGGCTATCCGGGCGGCGCGAACCTGCCCCTGTACGACGTGCTCGAGGAGGGTGGGGTGGGCATTCAGCCGGTGCCGCCAGGCATCGTGCCGAAGCTGTACCCGATCAAGCATTACCTGGTGAAGCACGAACAGGCGGCGGCGCACGCCGCCGACGCCTATTCCCGCGTGACGGGCAAGGCAGGCGTTTGCTACGGCACGTCCGGCCCCGGCGCGACGAACCTCGTGACGGGTATCGCCAACGCCTTCATGGACTCGATCCCGCTGGTCTGTGTGACGGGACAGGTGATCTCGCCGCTGATCGGGCGGGATGGGTTCCAGGAGGCGGACATCGTGGGGATCACGATCCCGATCACCAAGCACAACGAGCTGGTGATGGACGTGAACCGGATCCCGGCCGCGATGCAGGAGGCGTTCTACATCGCGACGACGGGACGGCCGGGGCCGGTGCTGGTGGACATCCCGCGCGATGTACTGCAGCAGCGCGGCAAGTTCTACTGGGCGGACAAAGTGCAGCTGCGCGGCTACCGGCCGAACGGCACGCACCCCGACGCAGGCGAGATGGCCAAGGCGGTCGAGCTGATCGAGAAGGCGGAGCGGCCCGTGATCATCGCCGGGCACGGGGTGATCATTGGCAACGCTTATGAGGAACTGTTGCGGTTCGCGGAGAAGACAAACATCCCAGTGATCACGACGCTGCTAGGCATCAGCGGCTTCCCGGGCACGCACCCGTTGTACCTGGGGATGCCGGGCATGCACGGCATGTACTGGAACAACCGCGCGATCAACGAAGCGGACCTGCTGATCGGCATCGGGATGCGGTTTGACGACCGCGTGACAGGCCGGCTGAAGGACTTTGCGCCAAAGGCCAAGGTCATCCACATGGAGATCGACCCGGCGGAGATGGGCAAGAACGTGCGCCCGGCGGCGGCGCTGCTGGGCGACGTGAAGGTGACGCTGCGGGAGCTGAACAAGATCCTACCGCCCGCCAAGGAGCACCGCGAGTGGCGCCAGTGGATCGACGACATGCGGGCGAACCACCCTTCGATCACGATCCGTGAGACGGACGAGGTGCTGCCGCAGTACGTGATCGACACGATCTACCGGGCGACGAAGGGCGACTGCTACGTGGTGACGGGTGTGGGCCAGCACCAGATGTGGGCGGCACAGCACTTCTGGTACGACAAACCGAACAGCTTCATCACGTCCGGCGGGCTGGGCACGATGGGCTTCGAGGTGCCGGCGGCGATGGGCGCGCAGGCAGCGGCGCCGAACGACACGGTGTGGTCAATCTGCGGCGACGGCGGGTTCCAGATGACGCTGCAGGAACTGGCTACGATCGCGGAGTACGACTGGCCGATCAAGTTCGCGATCATTAACAACAACAACCTGGGCATGGTTCGGCAGTGGCAGGAGCTGTTCTACAAGAACAACATCGTCTCGACGCCGCTCAAGAACCCGGACTTTGTGAAGCTGGCGGAAGCGTTCGGCGTTATGGGTCTGCGGGCCGAGAAGAAGGAAGAGGTCGAGGCCGTGGTCCTGAAGGCGATGGCGCACAAAGGGCCGGTGTTGATCGACTTCCAGGTGAAGTACGGCGAGAACGTCTACCCGATGGTGCCCCCGGGCGCTTCGCTGGACGAGACCATCGACATGCCGAAATGGGCGCCGGAAAAGGTGAGTGCGTGATGGCGACGGATGGAGCCGGCCCGATCAAGCCACACACGATCATCGCGCTCGTCGAGGACCGTCCCGGTGTGCTCAACCGTATCGTCTCGAAGTGGCGCCAGCGCAGCTTCAACATCGAAAGTCTCGCGGTCGGCCATTCCGAGGTGGAGGGTCTGTCCCGGATGACCTTCGTCGTTGATGCCAACGCCAACGCCGAGCAGGTCGTCCGCCAGGTCGACAAGCTGGTGGACGTCGTCGACATCCGTGACGTCTCGCACGAAGACATCGTGGCCCGCGAGATGGCGATCATCAAGGTCAAGGCGACCAAGGAGACGCGCAGCCAGATCATCGACGTCGCCGAGGTGTTCAAGGCGGACGTCCTGGACGTCGCGCCGGACTCGATGATCCTGGAAGCGACCGGCGAAGAGACGAAGATCGACTCGCTGGTGGAACTTCTGCGCGATTTCGAGATAATCGAACTCGTGCGCACCGGCAAGGTCGCCATGCTGCGCGGCCCCGAGACCTCTCACCAGGTCCCGGAGGACGAGCAGTTCGAGCGCGCCCCCGGAGTGCACACGTGGTAAGCGGATCAGTTGATTCTGAAAATGACGCGTACTCTCCTGTTTTTCATAGCCGTCTGCGCAAGTGCGCTCGGACTCGCCTGTTCGGGTGGCGACTCGGATGGCGTCAGCGGAGATCCATCACAGGATGCCTCAATGAGTCTTAGCGCTACAACGACACCTTTGGCGACTTGCATCTTGTGCACGCGCGTCCCGGATCCAGTGGTGCGCGATGGTTGGCGCCAGCATACGTCGGAGGATGACTTCAGTATTGAATATCCAGCCGATTGGACTGTTGGCCAGCTCCCGGGTGCTAGCGTTACCTTTCGAGGTCCCGAGGATGGAATCTTTGATGCCGTTCAGGTTTTTTACCGCACCGACCCCAACCTAGACTCGACCCTTCTAACGTTCGAGGATGTTAAAGCTCGGCAGATCAACGGCATTCGCGAGCTCGGTGTAGAACCCGAAGTCCTTGAAAGTCGAATGGTGGACGGGACAGTTGGATCCGTGGTCAGATATTCCTTCGTGGTGGGTACAGCCGATGTCCTCGTCACGTCAGTGGCTTTTGTTTCGAGAGGTCGTTTCTGGCTATTGGGCTTGGGTTCACCGCCACAAAACCCCGGTGTTTACGACGAAGTATTCCGCGAGATGCTAGATTCTTTTACGACAGATTCAAGCGAGGAGTAAGCCCATGCCCAAGATTTACTACGAGAACGACGCGAACCTTGACCTGCTGAAGGGGAAGACGATCGGGATCATCGGCTTCGGCTCGCAGGGACACGCCCACGCGCTGAACCTGCGCGATAGCGGGATGAACGTGATGGTCGGCCTCTATCCGGGGTCGAGTTCCTGGCAGCAGGCGCAGATGGCCGGCCTGCGGGTCGGTACGGTCGAGGAAGTAGCCCGCGAAGCGGACATCCTGATGGTGCTGGCGCCAGACCAGGTGCAGAAGCAGATCTACTACGAGAGCATCGAGCCCGGCCTGGAGGCCGGCAACATGCTGATGTTCGCGCACGGCTTCAACATCCACTACAACCAGATCGTCGCGCCGGCGGACGTCGACGTGACGATGATCGCCCCGAAGGCGCCCGGTCACAAGGTGCGCGAGGCGTACGTCGACGGCAACGGCGTACCCGCGATCATCGCGGTGCACCAGAACGCGACCGAGAACGCCCGCGAGATGGCGCTGGCCTACGGCCGCGGGATCGGCTCAGCCAAGGCGGGGATCATCGAAACGACGTTTGAGGAAGAGACGGAGACGGACCTCTTCGGCGAGCAGGTGGTGCTCTGCGGCGGCGTGACAGCGCTGGTAAAGACCGCGTTCGAGACGCTGGTGCAGGCCGGCTACCAGCCGGAGATCGCCTACTTCGAGTGCATGCACGAACTGAAGCTGCTGGTCGACATGATGCACGAGGGCGGCATGGCCTACATGCGCTACTCGATCTCGGACACGGCCGAGTACGGCGACTACACCCGCGGCCCGAAGGTGATTGACGACCACGTGCGCCAGAACATGAAGCAGGTGCTGCAGAACATCCGCAGTGGCGCGTTCGCCCGCGAGTGGATCCTGGAGAACCAGGCCGGCCGGCCGAGCTTCCTCGCGCTGCGCCGCCAGAACGCCGAGCACATGATCGAGGGCGTCGGCGCCGAGCTGCGGGGCATGATGCCGTGGCTCAAACCAAAGACTAAGACGGCGAGCGCGCCGGTCGCGTCGTCCGCGAGCCAGGCGCCCACGATGGCGCCCGCGCCGGCTTCGAGCGCACCCTCATACGCGAGCGCGCCGGCGGTCGACCCGTCACACACGGCGCCTGACGATCCGTTCAAGTACGACAACCCCGGGGCGCCGGCCCACGAACCGGAGGCTAGTCCAACTCCGCCACTACCGCCGTGGACTCGCACTCCGAGCGCGCCGCCACCTGCAGACAGCAGTAGCAGCAGCGATCGTTGGGGGAGCACACCGGCGCGTCCTTCGGACAACGACCCTGACCGCTGGGGAGGCGCGCCGTAGAGCGGCGTAACGAGAGACGATAGTGGTACTTCGAATCCGCAGCCTCAACCTTAGCCGGCCCTCCGTCTGATTTTCAGACGAGGGGGCCCAAGCGGACGTTCCCGGGTGCAGTAATCAGCGCCCCCACCGAACGAGTTACAAATGGAGGTTGAGAGACCAAATGGCAAACGAAGACCGCGTACTGATTTTCGATACGACGCTGCGCGACGGCGAACAGTCGCCCGGCGTCGCCCTGAACGTTGAAGAGAAGCTGGAGATCGCCCGCGCGCTGGAGCGCATGCGTGTCGACATTATCGAGGCCGGCTTCCCGGCCTCATCGCCCGGCGACCTGGAGTCCGTGAGCGCGATCGCCAAGGAGGTCCGCGGCTCGGTAATCGCCGGGCTGGCGCGGGCCGTAGCGAATGACGTCGACGCCTGCTGGCAGGCGGTCCGCCACGCCGAGAGGCCGCGCATCCACGTCTTCCTCTCGAGCTCGGACATCCACATCATGCACCAGCTCGAGAAGGACAAGGAGAACGTCCTCCAGATGGCGCGCGAGAACGTGGCGCGGGCCAAGAGCTACTGCGAAGACGTCGAGTTCTCGCCGATGGACGCCACGCGCTCCGTGCCGGAGTACGTGTATCGGATGCTGACTGAAGTGATCGAAGCCGGGGCGACGACCGTGAACATCCCCGACACCGTCGGCTACGCGATCCCGGAGGAGTTTACGCAGTTCATCCACGACATCAAGAAGAACGTGCCGAACATCGACAAGGCGACTATCTCCGTGCACTGCCACAACGACCTGGGGCTGGCCGTGGCGAACAGCCTGGCCGCTGTGCAGGCCGGTGCGCGGCAGATCGAAGTCTGCGTGAACGGTATCGGCGAGCGGGCGGGCAACGCCTCTCTGGAAGAGGTCGTGATGTCGATCAAGACACGGCCCGACTACTTCAAGGCCACGACCGGTCTCGACACGACGCAGATCCACCGCACGAGCCGCCTGGTCTCGCAGCTCACCGGCATGACTGTCCAGCCGAACAAGTCGATCGTCGGCATCAACGCCTTTCGTCACCAGTCGGGCATCCACCAGCACGGGATGACGAAGATGCGCGAGACGTACGAGATCATCGACCCGGAGACGATCGGCCTGCCGAGGGGGACAACCCTGGTCCTCAACAAGAACTCGGGCCGACACGGCCTCAAGGCGCGCCTGGACGACCTGGGCTACGAGATCACGAGCGCCGAGATGGACCTGGTTTTCATCGCGTTCAAGGACCTGGCCGACAAGAAGGGCGAGATCGACGACCGCGACCTCGACGCACTGGTCTCGGGCGAACGCCGGGCGATTGATGACATCTACAAGCTCGACCTCCTGCAGGTATCGTGTGGCAACCAGGCGGTGGCGACGGCGACGGTGCGTGTAATCGGCCCAAAGGGTGAGGAACTGACGACGACTTCGACGGGCACCGGGCCGGTGGACGCCGCCTACCAGGGCCTCAACTCGCTCATCGGCGTCCCAAACCAGCTCGTCGAGTACGCCGTGAACAGCGTGACCGAGGGCATCGACGCCCAGGGCGAAGTGACGGTGCGCATCGAGGCCGACGGCCGCACGTTCGTCGGGCGGTCCGCGGATACAGACATCGTGGTGGCCTCGGCGAAGGCGCTGCTCAACGCGCTCAACCGGGCGATCTCGCACATGCCCGACCACGCCGAGCGCCCGGCGCTCAGCAACCCCTAGCCCAAATCAACGTCATACATACAGGGGCGCGGAACTTCGCGCCCCTGTATTCGTTTAGTTCGCATAACTATGTCGTCGAACTGCAACCCAATTCCACCATCAGCCCACCGATCAGTTCGGGATGTCGCCGTGAGGTCACTGTTCCCGCAGGCAGTTGAGGACTTCTCGCCCCGAGCTGTCTTTCTAATCAGCTCAGCGATCGCACTCAGCTGGTTGCTCTGGTCGCTGTTCGAGCTTAGCGAACGCTCTGGAACGTTGATGGTGGGAGACCTTCTCTTCTTCGCATGGCTCTTTGCCTGCCTGGGGATGTATGCATTTGGAATGGCGCTTATCGTCCTCGGGGTTTCCGGCTTTGCGCGTCAGAATTTCTTAAGGGCTGTGAGTGTCGCCGCGAGTCTCGTGATTGCTCGGCATGGCTCTGGCAGTATTCATTCTGGCGGCCCGGGCCGAATTGCCCATGCATGCAAGATTTGATGTGAGCGAAGCAGCCCTCAACCGCGTCGCCGATGAATACCTGGCCACGGGGGCAACCGGTGGCGGCCCCGACGATTGGGCGGGACTGTACCACGTCGATGATGTCTACTTGCGGGGTGACTGTGTCTTCGTTGTCACCGGTGGTTCGTTCTTGGTTGGCCCCAGTGGCTTTGCCCGATGCGATGGCGGCGCGCCTACCAAGCCTCAAGGCTACCACTCGTTCGATCACTTCGAAGGACGGTGGTGGAAGTTCACGGTGTACACCTAAGCTCATCTGCTACAGTACCGCCGGAGGAGTGACATGACGACTACTACGAATTTCGCCGGCGCCACCGACGCGCGCTTCCGCGCCGTTGAGGACGCCTTCCGCGAGAACTTCGACAGGTTCGAGGAAGTCGGCGCGTCGTTGTCCGTCGTCGTCGATGGCCGGACAGTCGTCGACATCTGGGGCGGTCACGCTGACGGCGCGCGGACGCGACCCTGGGAGCGCGACACGATTGCCACGGTTTGGTCGACAACGAAGGGCATTGTCGCGGCATGTGCCCACCGGCTCGCCGGTGAAGGCAAGCTGGACCTCGACGCGCCGGTCGTCACGTACTGGCCGGAGTTTGCGCAGGCGGGCAAGGAAGGCATTCCTGTCCGCTATTTGCTCTCGCACCAGGCGGGCCTGCCCGCGCTCAGCGAGCCCATGCCGATGGGCTCGTCGTTCCAGTGGGACGTGATGACCGCAGCGATCGCCCGCCAGGAGCCGTGGTGGGAGCCGGGGACGAAGCACGGCTATCACGCCTTCACCTATGGCTGGCTGGTGGGCGAGGTGATCCGCCGGATCACTGGCAAGACCGTCGGCGCCTACCTGCGCGACGAGATAGCCGGCCCGTTCGTCATCGATTTCCAGATCGGCCTGCCGGAAGCGGATGAGCCACGCACTGCGGAGATGGTGTCGGGTGGTCCGCCGCCCGATCCGGATATCCCCATCGTGAAGGCGATCACCGACCCGTCGTCGCTCACGTTCAAGACGCTGACCAACCCGCCTGAAATCATGTTGCCGGCTACGCGGAACACCCGAGAGTGGCGCGCCGCCGAGATACCGGCTGCGAACGGCCAGGGCAACGGCCGCGCCGTCGCCCGCCTCTACGGCGCGCTGGCCCGTGGCGGCGAATTGGACGGCACGCGGATCCTGACGCCTGAAGCCATCGAGCGCGCGACAACGGTGCAGTGCGAGGGCCCGGACGCGGTGCTGATGCAGAACACGCGCTGGGGCCTCGGTTATTTCATCAACTCGGCCGAGAGCCCACTTGGCCCGGGTGAGCGCTCGTTCGGCCATAGCGGCGCCGGCGGCTCGCTCGGGTTCGCCGATCCGGACGCGCGGATCGGCTTCGGGTACGTGATGAACATGATGCGCCAGACCAGCGTGCTCGAAGACCCACGCTGGGCACCCTTAATCGCCGCCGTCTACGCCTCACTCTAGGAGGAGAATCCAATGATCGTCACGACAACACACGACATCCAGAACAGGCCAATCGGCGAGTACCTCGGCATCGTCATCGGCGAGACGATTGTCGCCACCAACATCTTTCGCGACATCGGCGCCGCCCTCCGCGATGTGGTTGGCGGCAGGTCCGGGTCCTACGAGAAGAAGATGAACGAGGCCCGCGAGACGGCGATCAACGAGATGACAGAGAAGGCCGTCGCTCTCGGCGCGGACGCCGTGGTCGGCGTCGACATCGACTACGAGACCGTCGGCAACAACATGATGATGGTCTCGGCGTCGGGTACGGCGGTGAAGCTAAGCGGATAGGCACCGGCTGGGAGGTTCGCCCAGCTTTCGGGTAGTGTCCGGCGGTGGCGCGCATGCCAGAATCTTGGGCATGGTGACAGACGAACTGACACCGCGGGAGCGCGAGGTCTTCGAGCTTGTGCGCGCTGGTCTGACCAACGAAGAGATCGCCGATCGACTCGGCATCAGCCTTGACGGTGCGAAGTATCATGTCTCATCGATCCTCTCGAAGCTCGGCGTATCGACCCGCGAGGAAGCGGCCCGCCTTGCTGAGCCCGTCGGCAGACGTTGGTCCTGGCTGGGGGTGCCGCTCGCCGCGAAGTTAGCTGGTGCAGTTGTGCTCGTTGCTGCAGTGGCTGGCCTCGGCGTCCTGGCGCTTGGGGTCGTGAGTGACGAGGGCAGCGATGCCTCCGGGTCGCTGTTCCCGACACCTCCGCCGTACGTACATGACGGGGCTGCGCCGCTGATAGGTGAAGACCACTGGCACGCGGGATACACCGTCTACATAGGCGACGAGAGGCAGCCACTGATACCGGCATTCCAGGCAGGGCTAGAGACTCCCGGCGACGGCGTCATCCACATTCACCCGTTTACGGCCTAAGAAGAGGACGCCGGAGCGTCGTTGGCTCGCTACTTCGACTACGCGGGCGGCGAACTGACCAATACGTCTCTGCGGATGCCAGGGAGCAACGACACCTACGAGAACGGTGATCCGGTCCCTAGTGACGGAAGGCTGGGCATGCTCGTCGTGTTCGTCAATGGCCCACGGCCATGCGATTCGCCCGAGCCTGCTGAACTTGCCCGGATAGTGCCAGCGAACTACGTTCCGCAAGACGGCGACCGCATCAGCATCCGCTTCATACCGGTTGAGGCGATCTACGAAGCGTGCGCTTCGCAGTGAAATAGCCGGGTGCGCCGGGACGTCTCAGCGCACGCGTGGGCGCGATTACGCCGCGCGGCCGGGGCGCAGCGCGAGTTCCTGTACCGCCAGCTCGAGCGCGGTGCGGTCGTCCATTAGGCCGTGCTTGAGGTCGAGTTCGGCCTCGATGAACCGGTCGTAGGCGCGCCGGATCGCCGCCCACGAGACGTGTTCGGCGGCCTCCATCAGGAAGCGGACGGCAGTCTCGGTAGTGGCGAGGCGGCGGGCAATTTCGGCGGTCCCCGAGCGGCGTTCCATCATGTCCTTGGCGATAGCGATGCGGCGGTAGCGCCCGGCGATTGTCGACAGCAGCACAGGCGGTACCTGACCGTCGTCGATCAGCTCCTGCAGGAGTTTGGCGGCCTCGACGCCCCTGCCTTTCACGACCGCCTCCGCCAGGAAATACCCCTTCTGCTCTTTCGCCCGGCCGACCAATTCCCGCACGTCGTCCACGCGGACGGTGTCGGTGCCCGCGTATGCTGCGAGCTTGTCCAGCTCCGAAACGAGCGCGCGCGTGTCAGGGCCGATCAGTTCACCAAGCAGGTTGCAGGCCGCGCCGTCGATCTTGAAGCCGTTCGCCCTGGCGTAGTCCCTCACCCAGCCCGCTGTCTCCTTCTCGCCCGGCGCGCTGAACCGCTTGACGTCGCCAAGCGGCGTCAGCTTCTTGAGAAGCGCGGTCGTCGCGGGAACGCCGTCGTCGAGTAGCAAGAGCGTCGTCGACGGCGGCATGTTCGGGATGTATGCAAGGAGTAGCTCCCAGCGACCCGGGTCGGGCTGCGCCTCCTCCTCTTCGCCTTCTTCGTCTTGCCCATCTTTGGCGTCCTTGGCGGTCTTCTTGGCGCGTTTGCTCGCCCAGGTGAGTAGCCCCTCGACGATGACCAGGCGGTGCTCGCCGAGGAATGGCACCGTGTCGCAGGCGGCGATCACTTCCTGCGGCGAGGTCTTGGCGGCCTCGAGGTGCGTGGTGTTGGTGGCGAGGCCGCCGTCGGTGTCGAGCCCCGCCTTTAGCTTGCCGAACGCCTCCCTGCGCGCGACTGGATCCGAGCCGTAGAGGATGTAGAGCACGGCGTCAGGTTAGCACGCGCGATGCGCGCTGCTGAACAGTGCGCACGATGCGCAGCACACCAAAGTCGATGCGGCCGCCCAACTGCTCGTGGACACCCGTCAGGTTCGCCCAGCCCATCTCGCCGAACGCGGCGATGACCGCGCGCTCGTCTTCTTCGGTCACGAGGCGGCGGTGGTCCATCTCTTCGCCCAGGTCGACCGCGCGCCCAAGGTGGCCGAGCACGGTGCTTGCTTTGATTTCACGCTGGGCTGCGATCTCCTCGAGCGATTCACCTTCGCGGAACCGGCGCAATGTGTCCCACTCCGAGTCGCCGAGTTCCTTCGGCACGAAGGCGATCGGCGCGCCGTCGAACTCGAGCCGTGGATTGTCGGCCAGGTGCGCCTCTATCTCGCTCATGAACAACGCGCCGAACTCGGCGAGCTTCGCCTGGCCGACGCCGGCGATGCGCACGAACGCTTCGGGGGCCGCGGGGTATTCGCGTGCCATTTGTGCCAGCGCCACGTCGCTGAAGATGACGAACGCGGGAGCGCTGCGCTCCTCGGCGAGACGCTTGCGCAGGGCTCGGAGCCGCTCGAACAGGACGGTGTCGCAATCGCCCGCGGCCGGGGCCGGCGGCAGTGGCAGCGCGGCGGTCCACGTCGCGTTGCCGGCCAGGACCTCCCGACCACTGGCCGTGATCGTAAGCACCGGTAGTCGCTCTTGGCTGCGCGCCAGGTGGCCGTCCTCGATCAGGCGCTTCGCGATCTCCGCCCAGTCCTTCTTCGAACGCGAGCGCCCGCCTCCGTACGCGGTGAGTTGGTCGTGGCCCCAGCGGCGCACCTTCTCGGACTCGCTCTGCGTCAGCACGTCCGCAACGTGCCCGGCGCCAACGCTGAAGCCGCTCGCTTTCTGGATCTGCGCAAGGCAGCCGAGGAACCGGCGAGCCTCCAGCGTGAGGTCTTGCTCGGGGCCCACAGGGGCCGACTCGGGTTCCCTCCGCTCAGCCCTCGGACTCTGCGCCGCATTCAATGGTTTCGTGCAGTTGTCGCACCCTCCGCAGTTGTCGCCGGGGAAATGCTCGCCGAAGTACGCCAGTAGCTCCTTGCGGCGGCAGTTCGGTGAGCCGGCGAAGTCGACGAGTCGCTCGAGCATCTCGCGCGCGATCTCGCGCTGGCGGGCGTCGGTCAGCTCGCTGATGAAGTACTCCTGCATCTGCTGGTCCTGGGCGCCGAAGAGCATCAGGCAGTCCGCCGGGTCGCCGTCGCGGCCCGCGCGCCCTGTCTCCTGGTAGAACCCCTCGATGTTCTTTGGTAGCGCGTAGTGCACGACGAAGCGGATGTTCGCCTTGTCGATGCCCATTCCGAAGGCGATCGTCGCGCAGATAACCCGCACCTCGTCGCGCAGGAACAGGTCCTGGTGGCGGCTGCGTTGGCGCGGTTCCAGCCCGGCGTGATAGGGAAGTGCCGCGATGCCGTCCGCCTTCAGCCGCGCCGCCAGCCCTTCCGTCGCTTTGCGCGTGCCACAGTAGACGATGCCGGCCTGCGCTTCGCGCTCGCGCAAGAACGTCAGCAGGCGATTGTACGGCGCCCGCTTGGGCTCGATGTAGTAGCGCAGGTTTGGGCGGTTGAAGCTGGCGACGTACACGCCGGGGTCGCGCAGGCCAAGCTGCGTGATGATGTCGGCCCGCACGCGGTCGGTCGCCGTGGCCGTGAGCGCCATCAGCGGCGTCTCGGGGAAACGCAGCCGCAACTCCGCCAGCATTCGGTACTCGGGCCGGAAGTCGTGGCCCCAGTCGCTGATGCAGTGAGCCTCGTCTATCGCCACCATCGCCACGTTCCAGCGGGCGAGCCGGTCGAGGAACGCCGGCTGCATCAGCCGCTCCGGCGCGACGTAGAGCAACCGGTAGTCGCCCCGATCGAGCCCGGCGACTACTTCCTGCAGGCGGTCGGGCGGCAGCGTCGAGTTGATCAGCGCGGCGGGGATCCCCCGCCGCTTCAGGAAATCGACCTGGTCCTTCATCAGGGCGATCAATGGCGAGACGACGACGGTCAGGCCTGGTCGCACAAGCGCCGGTAGCTGGTAACACAGCGACTTGCCGCCTCCGGTCGGCATCAACGCGATTACGTCGCGACCGGAGAGGCAGTCGTCGATGACTTGTTCTTGCAGCGGGCGGAACTCGGCGAAACCGAAGTACTTGTGCAAGACCAGCGACAGATCGGGTGTGACCTCGACGAGGGCGGCGTCGCGGACGGCGCCGTTGGGTGGGGCGGCGTGGGTTGGGTTCTCAGGTACGTACAACATGGCCAGCATGGTGCGGGACGCGCCGGGACGCAAGCAATAGGGAAGTGTCACTTGTTGACGAGGTTGCGTGACTCGCGATACGTTGCTCGACGCTATGCCCGACGAACCCTACGACCTGCTGATCCGCGGCGGGACCGTCGTCGACGGCACCGGCGCGCTGCGTGTGAAGGCGGACGTCGGCGTCCGCGGCGACCGGATTGCCGCTGTTGGCGCGCTGGACGGGGCGACCGCGGCGCGCGTGATCGACGCCACGGGCCGCGTAGTCTCGCCAGGTTTCGTCGACGTGCATGCGCACGATGACGCGGCGGCGCTCTCGACGCCCCTCGACTTCAAGCTGCTGCAGGGTGTGACGACGGACATTGTCGGCAACTGCGGAGCCGGCGTTGCACCGCTGCGTGACGGACAGCCGGTGCCCAGCACGGAGCTGATCATGGGCGCTTTGCCCGACGTCAAATGGCAGAGCTTTGGCGAGTACATGGCCGCCGTCGAGGCGCACAAGCCCGCGATCAACATCGGCTGCTTCGTCCCCCACGGTGCGGTTCGCTACGTCCACATGGGCATGGACCGGCGCCCACCCGACGCCGCCGAACTCGCCGCCATGCAGGCCGACATCGACGAAGGCATGGCCGCAGGCGCTCTCGGCCTCTCGACAGGTCTCATCTACCCACCCGGCACCTTCGCCCAGACCGACGAGATCGTCGCACTCTCGGCGGTGGCGGCGCGTAGCGGGGGCATCTACATGAGCCACATTCGTAACGAGGCAGAGAACTTGCTGTCCGCGGTCGAAGAGGCGATCACAATCGGGCGCGACGCCGGTTTGCCGGTCGAGATCTCGCACCACAAGGCCGCAGCGCCGTCGGTCTGGGGCAAAACGGCCGACTCCATTCGCATGATCGAAGACGCACGCGACTCCGGCCTCGACGTCACCTTCGATGTCTATCCGTACACGGCCGGCAGCACAGTCCTCTCAGCAGCCCGAGGCGTGCGTCGTGAGATTGACCCCGACACCATTGTCGTCGCCTCGACCCAGAATCATCGCGAGTACGAAGGCAAGACCCTCACTGAGATCGGCGAGATGATTGGGGTTACTGATGGCGAGGAAATCGTCGCGCGGGTACTGTCCGAGGAGCCGCTTGCTGTCGCGATTTTCTTCTCGATGCACGAGGACGACGTTCGCCGGGTCATCGCCCACCCGATGTGCATGATCGGCTCGGACGGCATCCCGACGCCGACCGGCAAGCCGCACCCGCGCCTCTACGGCACCTTCCCGCGCGTTCTCCAGACCTACGTCCGTCAGGAGCGCCTATTCTCGCTGGAGGAGGGCGTGCGCAAGATGACCTCGCTGCCGGCGGGGCGCTTCCAGTTGGCGGAGCGCGGCACGCTGCGCGAGGGCTGGTTCGCAGACATCGTCGTATTCAACTCGGACACGATCGCCGACGTGGCCACATACCAGGAGCCGCGCCATTACCCGACAGGTGTTGACTACGTGGTCGTCAACGGCACGGTAGCCGGGGAAGGCAAGGAGCAGGCGGAAAGGCACGCCGGTCGGCTGCTGCGGCGAGGGAAGGCGTAGTGGCAGCGGTCCAAGAGATCTTCCCGTTCATCTACCACGTCCCTCTGGGATACGTGAACGCCTACATGATGGCCGAGGAGGGTGGGTTGACGCTCGTCGACGCCGGGCTGCCCGGGAACGACCGGCGCTTCTGGAAGGCGATTACGGAGATCGGGCGCAAGCCGGGCGACCTGAGCCACGTGTTAGTTACGCACCATCACGCGGACCACGTCGGCAGCCTGGCGGCGCTCAATCAGGCCGGCGGCGCGACGACATACGTCCACCCGCTGGACGCCCCGATCGTCGCCGGCGACCAGAAGCGCCCTGACCCGAACCCCGGCAGCATCGCTGGACGCGTGCTCGGGCCGATCATAGCGCGCCTGCCCCAGAACAACCCCGTGCCGGTGACGCCCGATCAAATGATCAACGACGGCGACGAACTGCCGATCGCCGGTGGCGTGCGGGTGATCCATACACCCGGGCACACGATGGGTCACGTCTCGTTCTTGATCGAGGGCCATGGCGGCGTGCTCTTCGCGGGCGACGCCGGCGGGCACATGTTCGGCCGGCTCGGCAAGCCGGCGCTGATCTTCACCGAGGACATGGCGGAGGCGCGGAAGAGCATGCGCAAGCTGGCCGAGCTTGAGTTCGACACGGCCTGCTTCGGTCACGGCGGAGTTGTCAAGGGCAAGGCGCACGCGGAATTCAAACGCTACGTTGAAAAGATGGCAAAATAGCGAGCAGGAGGTGCCCCAGATGATCCGTGTTTCAATCCTGTACCCCAACGGCGGCAAGTTCGACCAGGACTATTACATCAACAATCACATGAAGATGGTGGCGGAGAAGGCGGGACCGGCGATGATCCGGTTTGAGGTCGACAAGGGCGTGGCAGGCGCGGCGCCCGGGTCGCCGGCGCCCTACATGGCGGTCGGCCACATGTACTTCAACTCAGTGCCGGAGTTCGTGCAGGCGTTCGCGCCTCACGCGGCGGAGTTCATGGCCGATACGCCGAACTACACGGACGCGCGGCCCGAGGTCCAGATCAGCGAGATCGTCTCGGGCTAACTCCGCTGCGGTTACCCCGCACCCATTGTCGGCTAGAGTTTGTTCTTGATCAGGTTGTCGACTGTGTATTCGTAGTAAGTGATCGCCTCCGAGAAGATGAACTTCTCGCGGTCCCAGACGATCTCCGGCACGCCGTTGGTGTTGACGACGAGATGGGCGCCGAGGCGCGGGAAAAACATCACGCTCATGAACTGCGCCTGGCCCTGCAGCAGTTCGGGCTTGCGGCGCAGCAGCTCTACGTAGGCGCCTGAAGCCAACTCGACGACCTTCTTGTAGTCGCCCGTGCGGAGCGCAGTCTGGGCGTCCTGCAGCGCCGTGCGCAGGCTCTCGTCCTGTATGCGGTCTACTTTTGAGGCCAACTCTGCTCCACTTTCGCGCCTGCCCTCTAGATCGTCGAATTCACCAGGTGCTCGACGCCCTCGAGCTGGCGGGCGCGCCACTTCTGGTGCTCTGCGTGGCGTTCCTTGAACTCGGGGATGACTTTCGTGCCGGTGCGGTAGATCGAGTCCATGACGTCGTCGTGCTTGCGGGCGCCGCACTGGGCGACGAAGATCATCAGGTCGAGGTGTGATGCCTCGTACTGGCGGAGCGTGTCCTTGATGAAGTCCGGCGAGCCGATGCAGCCGCCACGCTGAGCGGCGCGCCAGAGAGCGCGCGTGACCTCGTCCTTCGGCTCGTCGCCCGAACCGCCACCGCCGAAGCCACCGAAACCGCGGAAGGCGTCGCCGAACGGGCCCCAGCGCTGATCTTCCGGGGCATCGGCGAACTGCTTGTAGATGTTCTTCTTGCCCGGCGCGTGGTTGCCGCCGGTGAAGGGGTTGTAAAAGTAGGCGAGGGAGTAAGCGAAGAACTGCGCGCCCTCCATGCCCTTCTCGATCGCCTCTTCGTCGCTGTCGAAGCAGGAAAGGACGGAGACGACGCCGAGCGCCGGGTTGATCGCCTTGCCAATCGGATAGCACTCTTCGCGGACGAGGCGGTAGTACTCCTCGGCGCGCTCTTCGGCCTCTGTCGGCGTCTCGAAGGCGAAGCCCAGAGAACCCATGCCGAGGCGGGCGCCGACCATCGTCGTCTCGCGGCGCGAGGAGGCGACCCAGAGCGGCGGGTGCGGCTTCTGCAGCGGCTTGGGTACGACGTTGCGCGAAGGCATGCCGAAGTAGGCGCCTTCCATGCCGGGGTACGGCGTTTCGGTCATCATCTTGACGACTTCGCGCGTCGCCTCTTCCCACATCTGCTTCTTGTCCTCGCGCTGCACGCCGAAACCGCCCATCTCCATCTCGGAGCCGGATTCGCCCGTGCCGAACTCGACGCGGCCGTCGGAGACGAGGTCGAGCGTGGCGATGCGCTCAGCGACGCGGGCGGGGTGGTTGTAGCGGGGCGGCATGAGGACGATGCCGTGGCCCAGGCGGATGTTCTTCGTGCGCTGGCTGGCCGCCGCGAGGAAGACCTCGGGCGCGGAAGAGTGCGAGTACTCTTCGAGGAAGTGGTGCTCGACCTCGAAGACGTAGTCGAAACCGAGTTGGTCCGCCAGCTCGATCTGGTCGAGGGCGTTCTTCATCATCTGGTGTTCGGCGTCAGGGTCCCACTGCTCCTGGTCGCGCGGGCGGGGGATCTGGTGCTCGTAAAACAGGCCGAACTTCATGAGGGGACCTCCTGGGATTCGATGTCGGGCCAAATAATGGCACTAAGAGGTGGGGAAGTCAACAAGTGACTGAACGGTCAGTATGTTACTTAGGTGACGCCGATTCAGCATCCGGAGCGGGCGCCTCGGCCTTCAAATTCGGCGTGGACGGTTCGCCCTTCAGCCAGAGGTCGATCGGCTTGCGGGCGTTGGTCGCAAGCGGCAACTTCACCCGCTCGCCCGTGCGCGCGGATAGATACGCCGCGCAGATGATCTCGAGCACCGCGCGGCCGTCTTCGCCGGTCAGCATCGGCGACTCGCCGGTCTCGATGCAGCGGGCGAAGTGCGCCATTTCCTGGGGGAAGCCGTAGTTCCACGCCTCGTCGAAGCTCGTCCAGGTCCAGCCTCGTGTCCATTCCGCCTTCTCGCCGGCGTAGCCATAGCCCTCGGCGCTGTAGGTGTGGAGGGCGCTGCCGCGGGCGATGTCGGCGACGGTCAGGCCTTTCGAGCCGTAGATTTCGGCGCGGTCGTCGAGGCCGCCGATGCGCGCCCACGAGTTCTCGGCGACACCGAGCCCGCCGCGCGGATGCTTCTCGCTGGGGGCGAAACGCATCGTGACGATCGCGTGGTCGTCGCCCTTTGTCCGGCCTTTGTGCACGAAGTTTGCGGCCTCGGCTGAGACGGACTCGACCGGCGCATTGCCGAAGACCCAGCGGCAGTAGGCGATCGAGTGGCAGCCCATGTCCATCAGGACACCGCCGCCGGAGCGGTTGACGTCCCAGAACCAGTCGGCATGCGGGCCGTAGTGGCATTCAACCTGCCGTACGTAGTAGACGTCCCCCAGCGCCCCTTCGTCCGCGAGCTGCTTGGCCCGCACATACTTGGGAGCGAAGCAGAGGTTCTCGCCGTACATCAGGATGACGCCCGCCTTCTGGCAGGCCTCGATCATGCGATCGCACTCGCCGAGGTTCATGGCGAGCGGTTTGTCGACGAAGACGTGCTTGCCGGCCTCGGCCGCGGCGATCGCGATCTCGGCGTGCAGGTCGTTGGGACAGGCGACAGTGATCGCGTCCATGAAGCCGCTGGCGAGCATGTCCTTGTAGTCGGCGAAGGCATGCTCGATGCCGAAGCGCTTGTGGAAGTCCCAGACGTGCTCCGGGTTCGGCGAGCAGGCGGCAACCAACTCTACACCGGGCACGTGGCGTAGCCCCTCTGCGTGCGCGCTCGCGACGAACCGCGAGCCGACGATGCCTAGTCTGATGCTCATCGTTCCCCCTTCCAGGCGTGCCGCACGCCGAGCGATGGGCTTGGCGCATAGTCTACAACTTCTGTCGTGCGCTGTGGAGGTATCCGCGGGGCGATGTGCACCGGGTTGCAGGACGCGCCCGATTGCCACAGACTACCGGCGCAGGAGGAGCGAATCATGGACCCAGCCGGGAAGGTAGCACTGATCACAGGTGGCGGCTCGGGAATCGGCCGGGCGACAGCGGTCGCGCTCGCGGCGGCCAGGGCCTCTGTGGTCATCGCCGACGTTCAGGAGGACGGCGGGAACGAGACCGTGGGAATGGTGAAGGGAGCCGGTGGGCAAGCCGCCTTCGTGCGCACCGACGTCACGAAGCGATACGACGTCGAGCATATGGTCTCGTTCACGGAGGAGACGTTTGGCGGCTTGGACATCGCCTACAACAACGCGGGCATCGGTACGCCCAGGCCGCGCTTTCCCGATGCGCCTCCGGAACACTGGGAGCGCACGTTCTTCGTCGACCTCTGGGCCGTCGCCGCCGGCATCCAGGCGGAAGTGCCTGCGATGCGACGCCGCGGTGGCGGCGTCATCGTCAGCACGGCCTCAGTCGCCGGGCTGATGGGCTACATGCCGGACCCGATCTACGCCGCGGCCAAGCACGGCGTCGTCGGCCTGACTCGGTCGTTGACCTACCTGCAGCAGGAGGACGGCATCCGCGTGAACTGCGTCTGCCCGGGTGTCGTCGACACGCCGATGGTGCGCCGAGTGCGCGAAGACCTCGATCAAAAGGAGCGCGCGCAGGTGGAGGCGATGCTCGACAGTATGCCGATGATCGAGCCGGCGACGATCGCCGAGGCCGTCATGCAACTGATTCGCGACGAAGAGCTGAACGGCGTCGCGATGTCCGTCATCTATGGGCGCCCACCGCGCTTAATCGAGGCGCCGATGCGCTTCGGCCGCCCCGACCCGGCGCAGCGCCAGTAGTTGCCTCAGCCTGAAGGCGGCGCATAACATCAGGCGAGCGAACCCGCGCATCCACGCTTCGCGTTGTCACCTCTGATATGGCTCGATCCCAATCCCTCCGCAGGCAACCGCTTTCCACTGCCACCGGCCCGTTCGACATGGCCGCGAACTTGCTCGGCTTCTGGCGCCGGCGCGACCTGCTCTGGCACATGACGATCCGCCACCTGCGCGGCCAGTACAAACAATCGGTCCTCGGCTATGCCTGGGCGTTCGTGAACCCGCTCAGCCAGATGATCATCCTCTCGTTCGTATTCTCCACGATCTTGCGGGTGCAACCGGCCGGTGACCTGCCGTATCCGCTCTTCCTCTTCGTCGGCCTCATTCCCTGGCTCTTCTTCTCGAACGCGCTGTCGTCCGGGACCGACTCCGTCGTGAATGCCTCGACGCTCGTCACGAAGGTCTACTTCCCGCGCGAGGTCTTGCCCACGGCGGCCGTCTTCACGAAACTAGTCGACCTGTTCTTCGGGCTGGTGATTCTCGGCGCGCTGATGGCCTACTATGGCCGGTTGCCCGAGGCCACGTCGTACTGGCTGCCCCTCCTCTTCGGCATCCACCTCATCTTCCTGCTCGGGCTCACATACCCGCTGGCCGCGCTCAACCTCTACTTCCATGACGTCCGGTTCCTCGTTGGTGTGGCGCTCACGCTCTGGTTCTATCTGACGCCGGTGATCTACCCGGTGGATATCGTTCCGGACAAATACGAGATCCTCTTCGACCTCAACCCCAATGCCGTGTTCATTGACGCCTATCGCCGGACGATGCTTTACGGGGAGGACCCGGACGTGGAGAAAGTTTTGCTGGGCGTTGTGATTGCGGTTGTCACGTTCCTTGGCGGCTATTACCTGTTCAAGAAGATGGAAAAGGGATTTGCAGACAGCATCTAATCCGCTCGATCCTGAGCCCGAGATCGAATTCCGTGACGTCACCAAGCGCTTCTTCCTGAAGGACGGCCGTACCCTGCGCGAGTTCGCCACCGCCATCATCTCGCGTAAGCCCTGGGGCGATGAGTTTCGCGCGCTCACGGACGTCAGTTTCACCGTGGCGCGGGGCGAAACGTTGGGCATCATCGGCCGCAACGGCAGCGGCAAGAGTACTGCGCTCAAGCTCATTGCCGGGGTCACCGCGCCGAGCGAGGGGCAGGTGTTCGTCGGCGGCCGCGTCTCGCCGCTTATCGAGCTGGGCGCTGGCTTCCACCCCGACCTTACCGGCCGTGAGAACGTGCACCTTAACGGCTCGATTCTCGGCATGTCGGAGCGTGAGATCAACGAGCAGTTCCCGGCGATCGTCGAGTTCGCCGAGCTGCAGGAATTTATCGACATGCCGGTCAAGCGCTACTCCTCCGGCATGTACGTTCGTCTAGGTTTCGCCGTCGCCGTCCACAGCAATCCGGAAGTCCTCCTCGTGGACGAGGTGCTGTCGGTGGGGGACGCGTTCTTCCAGGAGAAGTGCCATGAGCGTATGCACGAGTTCAAACAGCGCGGCATAACGATTGTGGTCGTCTCTCACAGCGCCGAGACGATCACTAGCTTCTGCGACCGCGCCATTTGGCTGGACCATGGCCGCCTCGCCGCTGACGGCCCGGCCAAGCGGGTCGTCGCCGAGTACATGGCGACGGTGCCCCACTACATGGAGGCGGTTTGACGCCCGCGGGCGAAACCACCACCCCGGCCCGCCGTAGCCCCCTCGACCGCCTGACCGCTCTCCGGTGCCCACATGTCGCCGCTGCTTGCGTGTTGATGCTGTTCATCGCGGCCTTCTTCTGGCAGGTGACACTCCAGCAGCGCATCATCTCGCCTGCCGACTTGATGTACAACAGCTATCCCTGGAAGGCGTCCGCGCCCGACGGTTTCTCACCTGAGAACCCCTACCAGACCGACGACGCGGACATCTTGTACCCCAGGCGTTACGCGCTCTACAACGGGACCGGCGACTCCTGGTGGCAGGACGACTACATCACGAGCGACCGCAATACGTTCCTCGTCGACGCGCTGGGGATGCAATTTTACCCGCCGGCCTACGTCTACGAAGCATTGCCCTTCGAGGTCGCCAATACGGCCTACCACTTGATCATCATCCTGGTGGCCGGCCTCGCGATGTACTTGCTACTCTGGCAGTTCAAATACCCCTGGCTTGCCTGCGTCCTCGGTGCGGTCATTTACTCATTCAACGGGCACTTCATTGTCTGGCTTGGGCATTCTCACCTGCCCGCCAGCCTTGGCGTTGTGCCGCTCATGCTTTTTGGCTTCGAACGTTTCCGTGAAGTGCGGAATCCCGCGTATCTCTTGATACCTGCCGCCTGCATCGCGATCGAGATATACCTGGGCTACGTGCCGGCGTGGATCGTTACCGGTGCTGTGCTGGTGCTCTACGGTGCCACGCGGCTGGCTCCTTCGGTCTATGCGCGGCGCTTCCGCGAAGCCGCCACTGACACGGCGGGCTACGTGGCGGCTGGGCTCGTCGGGATGCTGCTCGCGGCGTATTCGCTCATTCCGTCGGTATCGAGCGCTGCGGGCAGTAGCTACCAGACCGGACGCGCTGTCGGCCTCGGCGACTTGCCGCTGGAGACCGCCTGGACGAACCTTTTTCCCGATTACTGGGGCACGGAGAACTTCTGGTTCGGGCCGTTCGGCAATCCTCCCGAAGCGCTCGGCTACATCGGGATAACGATTGCCCCGCTCACGATCGCTGGCCTCTGGCACCTGCGCCGCAACTGGCTGGGCTGGTTCAGCCTAGCGCTAATCGTCTTCGCAGCGGGGCAGGTCTACGGCATCCCGCCGCTCAAGGAGCTGGCACACCTTCCAGGCATCAAGCAGGTCACCGCGGGGCGGTGGCTCTTTGTGATCAACCTAGCCGTCGCTCTTGTCGCCCCAGCAGGCCTTGCGGCGCTGCTCGATTCGAGAACGTCAGCGCGTGAGCGCCGGCAACTTGCGGCCGTCACCGCCGGTGTCGCAACCGTGGCGCTAATGGCTGTCGCGGTCCTTTACATAGACCGAGGCCAGGGCCAGTCGTTCCGCTGGATCACCGAGGGGCATGGTGTCGTCACCGCTCCGTGGACGATGATCGGCACGCCCTTCCACCGGCAACTCGCGTTCATCGTGCTCGGTGCGGCGACGGTGGTGGTGGCCTGCCTGAGGCCGCTGCTCGCGCGACAGGCCGCGGCCTTTCTCCTGGCGCTGACCTTCCTCGACCTCTTCGCTTTTGGTAGCGGCTACAACGCCACAGTCGATAAAGATGACCTCTATCCGACTACTCCCCTGATCGAGTTTCTTCAGGAACAAGGAGGCTTCTTCCGCATCGCGCCCATCGCGTCAGACGGCCGCGACCACGTGATGCCCGGCAACACGCCCAACGTTTATGGGCTGAACACCATCATCGGGTACGACCACTACCGCAACGAAGCCTATCTCGACTACCTCGACCCGATGATGTCTGACGACGACACCGGCCGCGCCATCGCGTTCGGTTACGTCCGTGTCGCGCCAAACCGCGGCGAGGTCAACCGCAACCTGCTGTCGCTGCTCGGCGTCAAGTACATCGTCACGACCCCGTCCGGGTTATGGACATCAGTAAGCGAATTCCTCCCAGCGGAGACACCCTACACGGCGTACGGTGACGTTACCCAGACCTTCCAATTCGGGGTTCCGCCGGAAACCGACGCGGTCGAGTTCTTCGTCAGCAACGGAGGATGGCTACCGCCCGGGACCGAGGCAACGATCCGTGTACTTGAGGCGCCGCAGGGCCATGAGATCTCCTCGGCGAGTTTCGACGCCGGCTCAATGCCCGACGGATCGTGGCAGCGTGTTGAATTGCCCTTCGGATACGCGGGGGCGCCAACTATCGTGATAGAGGCTCCGACGGCGACCAAGGAAAGGCCGCTGATCATCTGGGGCGCTCCGCAAAGCCCCAACCCTGTCAATCGGCTTATTGTGGATGGCTCGCCTGTCGATGGGACGCTCACGCACCGCGCCCTGAGATCACCCGGTGACTGGGCCAAGGAGGTCTACGACGGGCCAGACGGCATGGTGTACGAGGTCACCGCCGCCAGGCCGCTCGCGTGGGGCGTTGGCGCGTCGGAAGTCGTCCCGACGCGTGACGATGCTCTCATCCGCATCACCGATGCCGGCTTCGACCCGGCGCAGTCGGTTGTGTTCGCCGAAGACGACGTTCCGACCGCCGAGGCGACGACCGCAGAAGGCACGTTCGAGGCCGAGGTCACCGACAACGACGGCGATAGCCTCGCGGTAAGCACGAACTTTAGCGCTGGGGGCTGGCTTTTGCTCAGCGAGCGCTACGACGACGGCTGGCAGGTGAAGATCGACGGCAAGGGTGCGAAGGTGTTGCGCGGGGACAACGATCTTCAGGTTATCGCCGTGCCCGCCGGCGAGCACGAGGTGATGATGCAGTTCCGTCCGGACGAGTACGTCTGGGGCCAGCGCATTAGCATCGCAACGGTCGTGGTGCTGGTGCTTGGCGGAGCGTTGTACGCGACCTACCAGCGGCAGCGCGCTAAAGTTTCAGCGCAAACGGATGGTCGACGTCGAAGTTAGGGTTGTAGTAGGGGTCGCGGTAGTTGGGCCAGCGGCTGCGGAAGAGGCTCTCGTTGCCGTCCGGGTGGCGGTGGCCGCGCGTACCGCCCTCGCGGTGCACTAGCCGGGCGTGGGGTGTGTAGATGACCTCGTATCCGGCAGCGCGCAGCCTGAGGCAGAAGTCAACGTCGTTGTAGGCGACATTCAGTTCCTCGTCGAGCCCGCCGACCTCTTGGTAAACGCTCGCCTTCACGAGCATGCAGGCTGCCGTCACGGCCGAGACGTTGAGCACGCACTCACCGAGGGCATAGTAGCCTTTGTGGTCGATGTGGCCCGCCAGCCCACCGCCGCAACCCACGTAGACCCCCTCGTGCTGCACGCGGCCGTCCGGGAACAGCAGGCGCGCGCCGACGGCGCCAACGTCAGCCCGCTGCCCGTACTCCAGCATCGCCTCGATCCAGTCGTCGTTCATGACGATCGTGTCGTTGTTGAGGAGGAGCACGTACTCGGCGCCGGCCTCGCGCACGCCGAGGTTCATCTGTGCCGAGTAGTTGAACGGGTGCGGGTAATCGATCACGCGGCCGCCGAACTGGTCGAAGTATTTCAGCGTCGCTGGGTCGCTGCTCTGGTTGTTGATGATGATGATCTCGTAGTTTGTGTAGCTAGACTTGGTGCGGATGCTGTCGATGCACTTGCGCAGCATGTCGAGCCCGTCGCGAGTCGGGATCACGATCGCCACCTTCGGCTCGCCGATGATGTCGTACTTCACCCTGTAGTAACCCTTGTATGGGCCGTCCAGCACCTGGCCGGGAGTGCCACGCCGCTCCAGCGCCTCGCCAATCGCCTTCCGCGCGGCCACGTGCGCATACTCCTTCGCGTCGTCGGCAGCCGCCGCCGAGCCCGGCACCTTACGCCAAGAGTACAGCGGTCGCGCAATGTGGGCGACGCGGTCCGTCAGCTCAGTCACCCGCAGCGTCAAGTCCCAGTCCTGGCTTCCTTCGAACCCCAGCCGGAACCCGCCGACCCCGTCCAGCACCGATTTGCGATAGACGCTGAAGTGCGTGGCGTAGTTCAGGCAGTAGAGCGTGTCCGGTGACCAGTCCGGCTTGAAGAACGGGTCCAGGCGGCCGCCGTCCAGCTCCATCTTGTCCTCGTCGCTGTATATATAGTCGATCTCTGGGCGCTCGTTGAGCTGCTTGGCCACCACGTAGAGCGCGTCCGGCGTCAGCACGTCGTCGTGATCGAGCAAGCCGACGTACTCGCCGGTCGCCATAGCCAGCGCCCTGTTCGATGCCGCTGAAATGCCTGCGTTCTGCTCCGCGAACGACACCTTGATCCGGTTGTCGCGCGAGCCGTAGTCCTCGAGGAGTTCGCGGATACCTGGCTTTGTCGAACCGTCGTCCGCCAGACACAGTTCCCAGTTGTCGTAAACCTGCCCGGCGACCGAGTCGATGGCGTCGCGCAGCCAGCTCACCTCCGGGTTGTACACGGGCGTGACGATGCTGATGCGCGGCCGGTAAGTCAGCGTCAGCGCCTCGATGCGCAGGCGGTCCGCCCTCTCGGGCGTGATGCTGTATCGTTCGAGCCAGATCTGGTACGCGGCGTTCAGGTCCATGTGCGGGACCTGGGGCCGACGCAGGTTGCGCATCACCGCCGGCCACTGCCGCACGTTCGCTACCTTCTTGACCAGCGCCATGGGGCCGCGCCGCGCCGCGAGGCCGATCGCGCGTCGCACGGCGATCAGCGGCAGGCGTTGCGGGCTTCCCGACGGCGCCAACACTCGAATCGGCGTGCGCGCGATCTGGAGCAGCCGCCAGCCGATGCTGTTGCGCATTCGGCTCAGGTCATTACCGAGGTTGCCGGCGTGCTGCGTCATTTTGAGCAGCTTCGCCTCCGCCTCCTCGAGGCGCGGCGTCAGCGAGTGCCAGCCCTCGGTGATGGTGGCCATGCGTCGTTCCAGCGCGAGGATTCGGTTCTCCTCGGCGCGGATCGCTGCCATCGCGGAGCTTAGCGGTGCCGTCCGAGGCACCGCTGCCTCGTCGTGTCCGTTGAACGCGATAGGCGTATCGCTGACCACGGCGGTTACCACGTACTGGTAGGTGAGCGCTTCTTCGTCATTGCGCATCGCTTGGGCGAGGTAGGGCGGGTAGTCTGACTCCCGCAGCCCTTGCTCCGTGGCGAAGGGGTCGAGGACGACTCGGCGCCACTCTATGATCGAGTAGCCGGTGTCACGAAACAGTTCGCCCAGTGATTCACGGGTGAAGAAGCGCAGGTGCGTGCGGTCCAGCAGGCCCAGTTCTGTGTACTTGAAGTCGCCCTGCAGAACTGAGAGACGCAGGCTGGCGTGAGCCACGTTGGGCACTGACGCTACGATATACCCGCCCGGCGCCAGGAACGGACGTATCTCCCGCAGCACGCGCCAAGGGTCAGCCAGGTGCTCCAGCACGTCGCCAAAGATGGCGACGTCAAACAGCTCGCCCTTGAACGTCTCCGCGAAATCCAGCTTCTCGAGGTCGCCGACTATCATCCGCTCGCAGAATGGCTCAGCGATGGCAGCAGCTTGCTCGTCTATCTCTAGACCGGTGACCTTGCAACTTCGAGCCTGGAGTTCGCGGGTGACGTAGCCAGTAGCGGGGCCTGTCTCCAGCACACGCTTGTTTTCGCCAGTGAGTAGGATGACGAGCGTCTGCGAGTTGTTTTCGTTGGTAAGGTCAATCTGGGATTCGTAGCGGGGGGCGTCCACAAGCAAAATTATATGCTCGCTTGACCAAAGGCGCGATGTTCACGACACTTAGCACGAGCGCTCAAACACCCGCCCAGACCCGGCCGAATTTCCGCCCGGCGAGCGCATATGCAGTCTATGACCACCCCACCAAGCGTCACAATCGTCATCCTCAACTGGAACGGCCTAGCCGACACTCGTGAGTGCCTTCAGAGCCTGCAGGCCGTGGACTACGGCGCCTTCCGTGCAATCGTCGTCGACAACGGCTCACGCAATGACGAGGCTGGCAAGCTCGAAGCAGAATTCGGTAGCTTCCTCGAGGTCCTGCGCTTGTCGAAGAACCGCGGCTTCGCCGGCGGCGCCAATGCAGGCATCCGTCGCGCCCTGGAGGCTGATGGCGATTACGTTCTCCTCCTGAACAACGACACCGTCGTCGCCCCGACGTTTTTGCAGATGATGATCGACGCCGCGCGCGAACTGCCCGATCTCGCCGCGGCCTGCCCGCGCACGAACTTCTATGACCGGCCGCGCGTCATCTACTCGACCGGCGGCGAGGTTAGCATCTGGCGCGCCGTCGCGACGCAGGTCGGACGCGGCGAAGAGGACACCGGCCAGTACGATCGCGTCAAGCGCCGGGATTATGCGGACGGCGTCTGCATGCTGATCCCGCGTTCGGCCATCGAGAAGGTCGGCCTCCTGGACGAGCAGTACTTCGCCTACTGGGAAGAGACTGACTGGTGCATTCGCGCCCGCGCTTACGGTCTCCACTGCTACTACGTGCCGCTGGCCCGCATCTGGCACAAGGCCTCGCGCTCGCAAAAGCCAGACGCCCGCTTCGACTACCTCTACCGCCGCAACGCACTGCTTTTCGCGCGCAAGCGTGGGACCCGTATGCAGGCCGTCACGGCCTTTCTGATGCACGCGTTGTTCTACGCCCCAGCCTACTTCGTGCGTAATCCCACGCGGATCGGCCGTGCTATTCCCGCCATTCGCGCGCTTTTCTGGCACACGCATAACCAGCCGAAAGGGCGCTCGTTAGTCTAATCATGGCAACCACGACCACGACGACCAGCCGGGATCCCGCAGCCCCGTCCGCGAGTGGCGCCGCCGATGGCGCGCTCAAGGGCCTCGTCCTCAGCGGCGGCGTCGGCAGCCGCCTTCGCCCCTTCACCTACACCAATGCCAAGCAACTCGTGCCGATCGCCAACAAGCCGGTGCTCTTCTACGCGATCGAGCAACTCGTCGAGTGCGGCATCACCGACATCGGCGTCGTCGTTGGCGACACCGCCGAGCAGGTGATGGCAGCGGTCGGCGATGGCTCCCAGTTCGGCGCAAACATCACGATCGTTCAGCAGGACAAGCCCGGCGGCATCGCCCACGCTGTACGCACCGCGCATGGGTTCTTGGGCGACTCACCATTTGTCCTCTACCTGGGCGACAACTTCGTGCTCGGCGGCATCCAGCCGTACGTCGAGAAGCACTGCGCCGCGGGCCAAGGCTCGCAGATCCTCCTCCATCCCGTCTCCAACCCGGAAGCTTTCGGCATCGCCCAACTAACGGACGACGTTGTCACACGCATCGTCGAAAAGCCGAAGGAGCCGATGGGAAACCTTGCCGTCATCGGCATCTACATATTCGACCCAGCCGTACATGACGTCATCGCGACGCTGAAGCCGTCATGGCGCGGCGAACTCGAGATCACGGACGCAATCCAGGGTCTGATCGACCGCGGCGCCCGGGTCCGCGCCGAGGTGATGGACCGTTACTGGATAGACACCGGCAAGATGGACGACATCCTGAACGCCAACCGTATGGTCCTCGGCACGCTCAGCGACCGCCGCGACGGCGAGATCGACGAAAAGACTCGGGTGTACGAGCCGGTCGTCATCGAAGCCGGCGCGCGGATCGAGAACAGCGTCCTCCGCGGCCCGCTGATCATCGGCGCGGGCGCTGAAGTGATCGACTCCTACGTCGGTCCAAACACTTCGATCGATGCGCGCTGCCGGATCAAGGGCTGTCGCATCGAGGACAGTATCGTCATGGAAGACAGCCGGATCGAAGACCTGCACTGGCCCATCGTTAAGAGCATGATCGGCCGAAATGTCGAGTTGGCGGGTGGGCACGGCGGCGGCGCGGGTTACGCGCTGACGCTCGGCGACCACTCCAGGATCGAGATCCCCGAGTGACCACTTACCTGGTCACAGGCGGTTGCGGCTTCATCGGTAGTAACTTCATCGTCCGTCTCCTCCAGGAGCATCTAGATGCTAGCGTCATCAATCTCGACAAGCTGACCTACGCCGGGAACCCCGACAACCTCCGCGACGTCGCTGATGACCCGCGCTACCGCTTCGTCCAGGGTGACATCTGTGATCCGGTGGTCGTCGGCAAGCTGATGCCGGATGCCGACTATGTCGCTCACTTCGCCGCGGAGACGCACGTTGACCGCTCGCTGATGGAGCCCGGCTCGTTTATCCAGACCGACGTCTTCGGTACCTACACTCTTCTTGAGGCGGCACGGCAGAACATGCACCTCCAGCGCTTCCTGCACATCTCGACCGATGAGGTCTACGGCGAGGTCCTGCCGACGGACCTGCCTTCCGTCGAGACCGACGTCTTCAAGCCGCGTAGCCCCTACTCAGCGAGCAAGGCCGGTGGTGAGATGCAGTGTCGCGCCTACGTCGAGACCTACGACCTGCCGGTCGTCGTCGCGCGACCGGCAAATAACGTTGGCCCCCGCCAGCACGTCGAGAAGTTCGTGCCACTCTGCGCGACCAACGCTATGCAGGGGCTGCCCTTGCCGATCTACGGCGACGGCCAGCAGACCCGTGACAGGCTTTTCGTCGAAGACCACTGCGAGGCGCTCGACCTGCTGCTCCACGAAGGCGTGCCGGGCGAGGCCTACAACATTGGCGCCGGTAACCAGCGCCCGAACCTTGAGGTGGCGGAAATGATCCTCGACCTGCTGGAGAAGCCGCGCAGCCTCATTCGTTTCGTCGAGGACCGCGCAGGCCATGACCGCGGCTACTTCTTGGACTCCTCGAAGATTCAGGCGCTGGGCTGGCACCCTCGCCACGACTTCAAGGCAACGCTCGAAAAGACAGTCGAGTGGTATCTACAGAACCGCTGGTGGTGGGAGAAGGTGCGCGACGCCGATTTCCAAGCGTACTACGAGAAGCAGTACGGCAAACGGCTTGCTGAAGCGAAGCCACGTGGCCCAGACTAGGGCGATGATCGACCGAGTCAGCGAAGAGTCCGCGAAGCGCGTCACCACCAAAGACCACGGCGGCAACGAGAACGGGTTCTTGATCGAGCTGTTTAAGAGCCCCGACGGCCACCTGACCGAGGTCTATCTCTCCGCCGCGACGCCTGGCGCTTTCAAGGGCTATCACCTGCACCGTGTTCGGTCCGCGCGCTACGTCTGCCTCAAGGGCCGCATGCGGATCATCCTCTACCAGCCGACTGCATCCGGTGGCAGGACGACATGGGTCCGTGAAGAACATATCCTCGACGCAGCTGCGCCCAAACGCCTCTTCATCCCGAAGAACGTGGCCACCGGCCTCGAAAACATCGGTCCGGAAGAAGGTTGGCTCGTCAACTATCCTGACCCGCCCTACGATCCGGATCTCAAGGATGAGCAGGTCGAGTACACTCAGGAGGAGCTTGAACAAGGCGTAGTTAAGTGAAAATGGAATGGCGCCACCGCATCCTGATCACCGGGGCAGACGGGCAATTGGGGCGTGCACTCCAGCTTGAACTGGGGACCGATGGCCGCGCCGCGGCGTGGCGTAAGGGAGGAAAGAACAATTACCTTTCCCTCTACGCCCACCACGAGCGTCGATACAGACACAATGTTGCTAAACCGTTAGACATCGCGGACGAAGACGCTGTCGCCGAGGCTGTAACGGGCGAAGAACCGGAGATCGTCATCAACTGCGCGGCTTGGACCGACACGACTGGCTGCGAGCGTGACCCCGGGCGCGCCCTTCAAGTGAATTCGCAGGGAGCGGCGAATGTGGCACGGGCCGCCGCGCAAATTGGAGCTGCGATGGTGCAGATCAGCAGCAACGAAGTCTTCGAGGGCACGAGGAAGGCCCCGTACGAAGAAGAGGACACTCCGAACCCGGTCAACGAATATGGCCGGTCGAAGCTTGCAGGTGAAATCGCTGTGCGGGGGGAGACCGAGAAGCACTACATTGTCCGAACCTCATGGGTGTATGGCCCAGGACGGGTCAGTTTCCCGGAGAAGATCGTCGAGCGCGCGTTTGCTGACGGCCGCGTCCGCGGGGTCACAGACGAGATCGCTACGCCAACGTGGACACACGACCTTGCCGCGGCAATCGCACAGCTTATCGAGACCGGCGAGTACGGCGTCTACCACCTGGCCGGTGGGGGCGACGGTTGTTCGAGGCTTGAGTGGGCCCGGGAAGTCCTTCGGCTCGCCGGCATCGATGTGCCAACCGAAGGCGCTGTCCAGGCTGACTTCAACCTACCCTTCCGCAAGCCGGTCGACTCGACGCTCGCAAACAACCGCGCAGCCGTCCTCGGTATCACGCTGCGTCCCTGGCGAGAGGCGCTCGTAGAGCACATGCGCACGCCGCAGGTGGCCGAGTTGATCGCCGCCGGAGCGCGACGCTAGTGCGCGACCCGGCCGACGAACTGGTGTCGCCGGCTTCGCGCAGCGGGTCGAACGGCCAGTCGGCTGAGCCCGTCCCGGAGGCTACGGAGTCGTATCCAGAAATCCCCGACCGCGTCGAGACCGGGCCAACTTCGCCGGTCAAGCGCCTGATCGACATCACCGTGGGCGGGATGATGATCGGCATACTCTGGCCGGTGTTTGCGCTCGCTGCCGCCCTGATCAAGCTCGAATCGCCGGGACCCGTGCTCATCAAGCAGGACCGGATCGGTCTCAACAGCCGCGCGTTTCGTTTCCTCAAGTTCCGCACGATGCACCACAACCGCGCCAGCAGCGATCTTGCCGAGCGGCTCCCGACCGGCGACCTGATGAACCGCCTGCTTAGCCCGCGCGGCCGCCCGAAGCACGCCACTGCGATCGGTTGGACCCTGCGCAAGACGACCGTCGACGAACTGCCGCAACTCGTGAACGTCGTCAAGGGCGACATGACCCTCGTCGGCCCGCGTCCGGACATCCCGGACATCGTTGCAGCGTGGCCGGCGCAGTTCCGGCAGAGGCACCAGGTCAAGCCCGGCATGACTGGCCTCGCGCAGGTCAACGGCCGCTCCGACCTCACGCACTACGAAAAGGTCCGCTACGACCTGCGCTACGTGCGCCGCCACCCTCTGACCGTCGACCTGATGATCCTGCTTCGCACCGTCATTCTCGTGATGACGAAGAAGGGTGCGCGCTAGCCCACCTGCATGCGCATCCTCTTTCTCACCTCACACTTCCCCTACCCGCCGGAGAGCGGCGCCGCCCTAAAGACATGGAGCGTCTTCCAGCACCTCCGCGCCCGCCACGAGATCAACGCGATCGCTCTGACGCGCCTGCCCCTGACCCCGGAGCAGCAAGCGTGGGCCAACGAAGCAGGTGTGCAGACAGTTGTCCTGGACCGACGCCGCAATCCCTTGAACCTCGCGCGCAGCTACCTCAGCCGCGTCCCCCTCAGCGTTGAACGCAACGAATCGTCAGCGATGCGGCGCCTCGTCGAGGAACAGCTCAAGTCCAGCCTCCCGGACGCCGTCTTTGTCGACGGCTGGCTCGTCGCGCAGTACCTTCCCGGTTGGTTCTCCGGCCTCAAGGTACTCCACGAGCACAACGCTGAGTACCGCATCTGGCAACGTGAGGCCGCCGAGCGCGGCAGCGGCCTCAGGGGCTTCCTCCTCCGGCGAGAGGCGGGTCGCGTGCGCCGCTACGAGGCATCGCTCGTCAACCGGTTCGACACCATCTTCGCCGTCTCGGAAGACGACAGAAGGTCGCTCGCGGCCCTGGCCAGCGACAGCAAGCGCTTCAGCATCCTACCCAACGTCCCCGACCCGGCGCTCCTCGGACAGCCGGCGCTCTCCTTCGCCACGTCGGAGCCTCTGATCCTGTATTTCGGCACGCTGAGCTGGCAGCCGAACGTCGACGGGCTCGAGCGATTCATCACCCGCGTGCTGCCCGACATCACGAAAAGGATTCCGGACGCGCGACTCGCCGTCGCCGGGCGGGATGCGCCGTCGTCGCTGGTCAAGCTCGTGACGACCAGTCAGGCCGTCGACTTTGTCGGCCCTGTGGACGACGCCGAGACCCTCTACACTCGTGCTCGAGTGTTCGTTGAGGCGACGAAGACCGGCGGAGGCACACGTCTCAAAGTGCTGAACGCCCTGGCGCGTGGCGTCCCTGTTGTCGCCAGCTTTCAAGCTGCGCGCGGGCTCGATGTGGTGCCGGGCGACCATCTCATCGTCGCCCGCTCCGACCGCGAGATCGCGAACGCAGTCGTCATGCTGCTCACGGATGGCGTGCGCTGGCGGGTCCTCAGTGAGAACGGCCGCGCCCTCATCCGCGGGAAGTACATCGCCGAGATCGCGTTCCGTGGTCTCGACCGGGTGCTGGGCGGCGAGCCGGCGACCGCCCCTCGGCAGCGGCGCCGAGGCCGGCGGTGACCGCCCGGGACGTCGAGGTGCTCGGCGTCCGTTTCCACGCGCTCACCCGTCTGGAAGCAGCGGCAGAGGTCGCGCGCCTCGCAGGACAACAAGGGACGGCGTACGTCGTCAAGCCGTACTCAGAGTTCTTGCCGCGTGCTCACCGGGACACACGCGTCCGCGATGTCCTGAACGGCGCTGCGCTCTGCCTGCCGGACGGCGTCGGCGTCCTCTGGGCGGCGCACTACCTCTCGCTGGCCGGTGGAAAGTTGCGCGCGACCGTCCAGCTGCCACTCTCACTCGGATCGCTTGCGCTGCGGCCCTCCGCGCTCCGTCACCCTTTGCCGGAGGCGATGGCCGGGGTCGACTTCACCTGGACGATGCTCGAGGCGCTCGCCCGTGCCGGACGCAGCGTTTACCTACTTGGTGGTACGGCTGATGAAGTCGCCGGAGCGGAGGAGAAGATCCGCAGGCGTCTGCCTTCACTGCGCATCGCCGGCTTCCGGGACGGCTATTTCGCTCGCGCCGAAAAGTTCGCCGTTGTCCGCGCGATCAACGCCGCCGCTCCCGACGTCCTTCTTGTCGCGATGGGGTTCCCGCAGCAGGAGCTATGGATTGCCGAGAACCTGGCGGAGTTGGGAGTCCGGGTGGCTATTGCCGAGGGAGGCTCGTTTTCGTTCATCTCCGGCGCTACCAGCCGCGCCCCGCGCTGGATGCGCCGCACTGGCCTCGAGTGGCTGTACCGCCTCGCCCGTCAGCCCTCGCGCCTCCGCCGGCAGCTCGCCCTACCCGTCTTCGTCTGGCTCGTCTTCCTCGCCCGCCTCCGGCGCCCTTCCTGACGTTGAGTCAGTCTTCCCCCGGTCGCGTAACCGCCGCAGCGCCGCCATGTAATAGCCGATGTCGTCCGGTCGCCAGACCAGCGCGTCGAACGCGCTGCGCCCGGACTGCCTCCGGTACCAGTAGGCCGTCGCGGCCAGCGCGGCCACGTAGGCGATCGATGAGGCAATCGCCGCGCCTTCGACCTCGATGAGCGGGATCAGGACCAGGTCCGCACCGATCGTTACACCCAGCGCGATGAACGTCGCGAACGTCGTGTAGATGATGCGTCCCTGGCTGAAGAGGTAGCTCCCCAGCACCCGCGTCGCGCTCGCCGCGACGATGCCCGGCATCAGCAGGACGAGCGGCAGGAACGCCTCGGGATAGAACTCGTCGCCGAACAGCACCTGGATCGCGATCGGCGAAACGGCGACGAGCGCGATGGCGGCGACGACGCTGATGAGGAGCGTGTTGCGCGCGATGATCGGCGTCACTTCCTCGGCGTCATCCTTCTCCATCGCTGTCAGCCGTGGCAGCAGCACGATCGATACGGCGGAAGAAATCCACCAGACGCTCTCAGCGAGGCCGACAGCGACCGTGTAGTGACCGACGCCCGCCGTCGAGACGAACGCGGCGACCAGGAACTGGTCGAGGCGGTAGTTGAACAGTGCGGCTATGTTTGCGGCCTGTCCCTGCGCCCCGTACTTGATCTGTTCCTTGAGTACCGCCAACGGCGGCGACACGACGAGCCGCCAGTCAACGTTCCCCGGCGCGATCAGGGCCAGCGTGACGACATCCGCCGCCAGGAACGACACGGACCACACGGCGATCGCGTTGCCGACAGTCAGATCATCGGCCGCGAGCAGGGCGCCCGCGCCGATCGCAGCGATCCCGCCCTGAACGACGGCGACCGCCGCCAGCGCGAAGAAGCGGCTTGAGCCGTGCAGGAACGACGTGAAGATGACGTAGCCGATCACCGCCGGCAGGGCGGCGGCGTACAGCCAGTACGTGCCGTCCGAGACGAACAGTTCGGCGCCGCTGGCCAGTCCCCACGCACCGATCAACAACCACCCGGCGAGCGACATCACCCCGTATGCCGCGATGCTCCCGGACAGCAGCGTGCGGTAAGTGTAATCACCTTTGTTCAGGAAATAGACGTTGCCGAGGCCGATGCCCAGATTGCCCACGCCGCCGGCCACAAGCACGGCGACGAAGAAGAGCGAGTAGGTCCCGAGCCCGTCGTCACCAAGGCCGCGCGCCAGGATCACGCGCAAGACAAACGCCAGGCCGTAGATGGCGAACTGCGACACGAGGACAAGGTTGACGTTGAAGAGGAAGCCGCCGCGGCTCTGTGCTTGTGACTGCATTAGCGACTTGTCGCCAGTGTAACCGCCGGTTCCCGGCCCAGCAACGAACATCGACAGCCTGCGAGCGCGTCTGATAACCTAGAATGTGCCGTCGGGCGCACCCCGGCGGTTTCGCTTGTAAGGCCGCCGCCCATACGGGCAAGCCCTACGGACAAGCGCGTACAATGTGAACGCCCGGTTCGGGGTGTAGCTCAGCCAGGTTAGAGCGCACGGTTCGGGACCGTGAGGTCGGCGGTTCGAATCCGCCCACCCCGACCATTCATCCACGGTGAGTCCATTTGCGCCGCAGAATTGACGGGTTCCGCCGTGTGACCGTACACTGTCCGCACAACTGAAGACGCCCGAAAAGCGATGACGGAGACGAGTACGGCAGCCAATCACCGCCAAGCGAGCCCCGGACAGTGCGAGCGGGGTGCGGAAAAGCCGCCGGAAGATCACTCCCGAGCCGCCGACCGAAATCCTTACGGAGAGTAGACTCGGCCGGAAGCCCCCGTTAGCAGAGGCAAGCGCATAACTCTCCGCTAAGGCGGAGACCGTGCACTGACACAAGCGTCCCCGCCTCGGCGGGGAAAGCAGGGTGGTACCGCGAGCCATATGGCCCGTCCCTACAGGGGACGGGTTTTTTGATGCGCGCCACCGGAGGTAAGCACTATGTTCAAGCCAGTTGATAGCAGGCAGAGCTTTCCGAAGCTCGAGGAGGAAGTCCTCGAGTTCTGGAAGGAACACGACACGTTCAAGAAGAGCGTCGAGCAGCGCCCTGAAGACAAGCCGTACATCTTCTACGAGGGGCCACCGACCGCGAACGCGAGGCCGGGTGTGCACCACGTGCTGGCGCGGGCGTTCAAGGATCTGTTCCCGCGTTACAAGACGATGCGAGGCTACCGGGTCGCCCGCAAGGGCGGCTGGGACACGCACGGCCTGCCCGTGGAGCTGGAGGTCGAGCGCGAGCTGGGGTTGAAGAGCAAGCCTGAGATCGAGCAGTTCGGCGTCGAGGAGTTCAACCGCCGCTGCCGTGAGTCCGTCTTCCGCTACGTCCAGGAGTGGACGAAGATGACGGACCGCATCGGCTTCTGGGTGGACATGGAAGCCCCGTATGTGACGTACGACAACAACTACATGGAGTCGGTCTGGTGGGTGGTCAAGAGCCTCTGGGACAACGGCCTGATCTACCAGGACCGCCGCTCGACGCCGCACTGTCCGCGGTGCGGCACTTCGCTTTCCGACGCGGAGGTCTCGCTCGGCTACAAGGACGACACGCCGGACCCGAGCGTTTACGTGAAGTTCCGGATGACGGACGAATCGGCCGCGAAACTCCGTACCGCCGCCCAGGTTGAAGGCGATGAGCAAATCAGCCTCGTTGCCTGGACGACCACGCCGTGGACGCTCCCTGGGAACACTGCGCTGGCTGTAAATCCCGAAGCCCAGTACGGCATCTACGCGCACGAGGGCGAGCTTCTGGCGATTGCGAAGGAACTCGGAGCGCGTGTGCTCGGCGATGAGGCTGACGCCGTGCGTTGGGGCACCGGCGACGTCCTCGTCGGCCTGAAATACGGGCCACTCTACGAGCCCACCTCGTGGGGCGTGCTGGCGCTCTGGTTTGACCAGGCGCATGAGGGGCGGCTGGCGCCTGTGGACGACGTGGCGTCCGTCGAGCGCGCGTATACGGTGCTGGCTGCCGACTTCGTCTCGCTCGATGATGGAACCGGGATCGTGCACATCGCGCCGGCGTTTGGTGGCGAGGACTTCCAGCTGGGTAAGGAGAACGGCCTCTTGTTCCTACAGCCGGTGGACCTGCGCGGGAACATGCCGGGCGGCTCTCCGTGGGCAGGGCAGTTCGTCAAGAAGGCCGACGACGGGATCATGGATGACCTCGCGGCGCGTGGGCTGCTGCTGAAACGGGAGGTCATCAAGCACACGTACCCGTTCTGCTGGCGCTGCGACACGCCGCTCCTCTACTACGCCAAGCCGACGTGGTACATCCGCACGACCGCGGTCAAAGAGAAGCTGATCGAGTCAAACGAGCGGATCAACTGGTACCCGGACCACATCAAGCGCGGGCGCTTCGGCGACTGGCTGCGCAACAACATCGACTGGGCGATCAGCCGCGAGCGCTACTGGGGCACGCCGCTGCCGGTCTGGCAGTGCGCGTCCTGCAACGCCTTCCAGTGCATCGGCTCCCGCGCCGACATGCGCGAGCGCGCGGTCGACCCGGCGACGGTCGACGTCCTGGAGGACTTTCACCGTCCGTACATCGACCGCATCGAACTGAAGTGCCCGGAATGCGGTGGCGTCGCGAAGCGGGTGCCCGAGCTGATGGACGCCTGGCTCGACTCGGGGGCAATGCCGTACGCCCAGTGGCACTACCCGCACGAGAACGCGGACAAGTTCCGCGCCAACTTCCCGGCGGATTACATCTGCGAGGGCGTCGACCAGACGCGCGGCTGGTTCTACACGCTCCACGCCGAGGCGGTGCTCCTGAACTCGATCGAGGAGGCGCCGGAAGCGCTTGCCTATCGCAACGTCATCTGCACCGGCCTGATCCTCGACGAGAAGGGCCGCAAGATGAGCAAGAGCGCGGGCAATGCGGTCGATCCGTGGTCGGTGATCGAGGAATCGGGCGCCGACGCCCTGCGCTGGTACCTGTACACGGCAACGCGTCCGGGGGACGCGCGGCGCTTCTCGGCGAACCTGGTCCAGGAGTCGTTGCGGCGGTTCTTCTTGACGTACTGGAACACGTACTCGTTCTTCGTGACCTATGCGAATCTCGACGACTTCGATCCAACGAAGCACGGCGAAGGCGCGCGGACCGATCTCGACCGCTGGGTGTTGTCGGAGCTGAACGCGCTTGTCGAGAAGGTGACCGCGGGCCTTGATGAGTACGACCCGACGACTACCGGGCGGGCGATCCAGGACTTCGTCGACGACCTCTCAAACTGGTACGTCCGCGGCAGCCGACGCCGGTTCTGGCGGGGCGAGCTGGACGACGACAAGCTGGCCGCTTACCAGACGTTGTACACCTGTCTGGTGACGGTGGCGAAGTTGCTGGCCCCGTTCACGCCCTTCGTCGCTGAGGCGGTCTACAGGAACCTCGTCTGTTCAGTGGACAAGGACGCGCCAAAGAGCGTGCACCTCGCCGCCTGGCCGGAAGCCGACCTATCGCTCATCGACGAGGCGCTCATGAACGAGACACGCACGGTGATGCGCGTAGTCAGCCTCGGGCGCGCCGCCCGGCAGAAGGGCTCGCTGAAGGTGCGGCAACCGCTCGCGAGTGCGACGGCGTTCGTGCGGACTAAGGAGGAGCGGGAAGCGCTGGAGAAGCTGGCTGGACAGGTGCTGGACGAGACGAACGTGCGCGAGCTTCGGGTGGTCTCGATGGCGGAGCAGTTCGCAGGGGCAAACGCGGTGACAGTGCCGGACGACCTGCTGGCAGTCGCGGGCGAAGGTCACGTGATCGCGACAGACGAGGCGGGCTACGCGGTGGCGATGGACACGCGAATGACGCCGGAGCTGGCAGATGAAGGTCTGGCGCGGGAACTGGTGCATCGCTTCCAGAACCTGCGCAAGACGGCGGGCCTCGAGATCTCGGACCGGATCGTCGCGTACTACGGCGACGTGGGCCGCCTGGCCTCTGTGGTTGCGGCGCACGGCGACTACATCCGCGCCGAGACGCTGGCTGACGAACTGGTGGCCGGGACGGCGCCAGATGGCGCGACGAGCGAGCCGCTGAAGATCGAGGGCCAGGAGGTCATGCTGGCGGTGCGTAAGGCCTAGCGCAGGCGCGCTGCGGCTTTACAACGCGCCTTGTGGGTAGAATAGGCCTGACGTGCGAATGACGCGCAAGGAATTCCAGCAGGTGGTGCAGCAGGCCCTGGATGAGCTGCCCGTGGAGTTCCAGCGCGCGATCGACAACCTCGACATCCAGGTGCGCTGGGCGCCCAACCCTTACGAGCGCCGGCGCACGCGGTTGCGGCCCGGCCACGACCTCTTCGGCGTCTACCTCGGCGTGCCGCTCACCCGCCGCACGCACGGCTATACGATGGTGGCGCCGGACGTGATCATCCTCTATCAGCGCAGTCACGAGCGCGTCGCCTCGACCACCGAAGACATGGTGAAGCAGGCGCGAAAGACGCTGTTGCACGAGATCGGCCACTACATGGGCATCGATGAAGACCGCCTGCACGAGCTAGGAATGGGTTAAGGAGGGCATGTATGTCTGACGCGCCGGGTACCGGGGCAACGGGTGGGGCGGAGAAGTACGACCGCGGGAACGCATTCATCGGGCTGGCCCAGCGGCCGCGGCTGATGTTGCTGTTGCTCGCAGTGTGGTCTCTTCTGGGCGTCCTCACTCAGACCTTTACCAGCAGCGGCGTTTTCCTGGAGAACCACAACAAGGGGGAACTCAGTCTCGACGGGGCGCTGGGTGGCTTCGCGTTCGGTTGGGAGGGGATCCCGCTGGCCGCGCTGTACATCTTCTGCTTCCGGGACCCGGCGCGATACCGGCCGGTCTTCCTGCTGGCGCTGATCCACATGGGCGCTCTCTCCGTCTCGCAGCTCTATCACTGGCTAGGGACCGAGGACTTCTCGTTCGAGAGTGTGGTGGTGCCGCTCGCCGGGTCGCTGACGCTGATGGCGCTGGTGCTGATCCACATGTTCCAGCCGGACGAGGAGAAGCCGGAGACGGCGACCGACCGCCGGGACTGACCCCGGCGCCCACAGCCGCAACCCCAGTAGGGGCGCAGCACGTCCGCGCTTCAATGGCCATGCGTAACCGGATGGTCGTCTGCCGGTCGCAAGTGATCCGTCATCGCACGTGCTGCGCCCCTACGGCTCGGTCGGGCCGCGACGCCCTGCTCCCATGAGAACGCGCTCGACCGTCGCCGCCAGTAGCTCAGCGGGCCGCGACATTGCGTCTTCGGGTGTTACGTCTTGTGCAACGATGGCCTCCACGTGTGCGACAAGCGACAGGATTGATTCCCAGCCATCGCCGAGCGTACCGGGGACCACGATCACCTGGACGCCTGCGTCCGAGGCCATGCGGGCGACACCGGCGACGGTCTTGCCGTAGCGGGTTTGGCCGTCGAGGCGGCCTTCGCCGGTGAGGACGAGGTCTGCACCCTGCAGGCGTTCGCGCAGGCCGACGACGGCGGCGACGACCTCGACGCCGGGACGAATGTCTGCGCCGAGGAAGGCGATCAGGCCCGCGCCAAGACCGCCGGCAGCGCCGGCGCCGGGCACGTCCGCCACGCTCACCCCAAGGTCTCGCGCAACGACGCGGGCGTAGTTCTTCAGGGCGAGGTCGAGCTCGCGGGCGACTTGTGGCGATGCGCCCTTCTGGGGGCCGTAGATGAGGGACGCGCCTTCGGGGCCGCAGAGCGGATTCGTGACATCACTCGCGCCGACGATTTCGGCCTCACGGACGCGCGGGTCGAGGTTAGTCACATCGATACGAGCGAGGTGGGCAAGCGCCGCGCCGCCGGGCGGCAGCTCGTGGCCTGCGTCGTCGAGGAAACGGCCGCCGAGGGCGGCCGTCATGCCGCCGCCGCCGTCGTTCGTAGCACTGCCGCCGAGGCCGATGATCAGGCGACGGGCCCCGGCGTCGAGCGCGGCGCGCAGGAGCTCGCCGACGCCGTTCGTTGTGGCGGAGCGTGGGTCACGTTCGTTTTCCGGTACGAGGACCAGGCCGGACGCGGCAGCCATTTCGATGACGGCGCTGCCGTCGGGGAGGAGCGCCCATTCGGCGTCGACGGGTCGGCCGCGGGGGTCCTGAACGCGCGTGGGGCGGATGTCGCCGCCAGTAATCGAGACGATGGCACGAACGGTGCCTGGGCCGCCGTCCGGCAGCGGCACTACGTCGAGGTCTGCGTCCGGGAGAGCGCGGCGTGCGCCCTGTGCCATTGCGGCTGCGGCCTCTTCGGCGGTGAGGGTGCCTTTGTACTCCTGTGGGGAGATGACGATTCGCATGGGGAGAATATACACAGAGTGGCTGCCGCACCCTGCGTTGGTGGCGTGCGTGGTGCTCCACCTTCGCGATCCTGGGGGTTGCCGCCCCGCCCCGCCCCCAAAAGATTGAGATCTCGGGGGGACACCCCAGAACCCCCAGCAGCGGCTCCGCTGCACCTTCGCGTTGTGTTGAGCGCGAGGGTTGTTGCACGATCGGAGCGTGGTAGGTCGAGGTCCGCCACGGCCGACGCCCCTACCGGTGCCTTGGTACGTGGTTGGCGCTCCGTTCGGTAATCCGGTGGTATCGTGCGCTCATGATTTACAGGCGGCTTGGGCGCACGGGGTTGATGGTGTCGGAGAGCGGGTTTGGGGGGCTGGCGATTGGGGGACATGGGTGGGGTGGTGTGCGGGATGAGGATTCGCTGGCGGCGCTGCAGAAGGCGTACGATCTCGGCGTCAACTTCTTCGATACAGCCGACATCTATGGGCACGGGCACAGCGAGGAGTTGATCGGCCAGGCCGTCGGCGAGGTGCGCCCGAATGTGCTGATCGCGACGAAAGTTGGGATGGACTTCTACCATGGCGAGCCGGCGCGTGCCAATTGGGACCCGGCCTACATCTGTGAGGCGCTCGAGCGCAGCCTCCAGCGGTTGCGGACGGACTACGTCGATCTCTACCAGTTGCACAACCCGCCGCAGAAGCTCGCGAAGGATGACGCTGTGTGGGAGACGCTGGCCTTGCTCCGCAAAGAAGGCAAGATTCGCTTCTTCGGCGTGTCCGCAAAGACGGTGAACGACGCGCTGGTCTACCTCAAGCGAGAGCGGGAGTCCGGCGAGACGGGGCGCTTCGGCGATACGTTGCAGGTGCCGTACAACATGCTCGACCAGGAGGCGGCTGCGAAAGGCGTGTTCGTCGAGGCGATGCGGCAGGACTGGGGATTGATCGCGCGGGTGCCGCTGGCCTCCGGGCTACTCGCCGGCAAATACACCGCAGACCACTACTTCCCGCCTTCGGACTTTCGGTCCATGTGGTCACCGCAGCGTCGGCATGAGAGCGCGCGTCGCGTCGAGGCGCTGCGATTCCTTGCGCGGCCGGGGCGCTCGCTGGCGCAGACGGCGCTCGCCTTCGTGCTCTCGGAGCCGGCGGTATCGACGGTGATCAGTGGCGCGAAGACAGCCGAGCAGTCCGAGGAGAACGCGGCTGCTTCCGAGTTTGCCCCGCTGCCGGAGGAGGACCTGCGAGAAGCGAAGCGTCTGTTCGAGACCGGTTTCGCGGTCTGACGCTAAATACGAAATCGATATGATTTAGTGCCATTTTGGATTGACAATAGAACGGACGTGCTACTAACTGTATAGCACAGACGTTCTATGGAGGCCCGATATGGCTAACGCAACGCTGACACAACAGCCCGCCACGCAGCTCCGCCTGCGGCTCTTCCAGCAGCCGCGCTGTCCCGATTGCGGCGGCCCTCTCGTATTCGGCGAGGGCTGTGCCACCTGCCCGGTCTGCGGCTTCTCGCGCTGCGGCAACTAGGCGCACCCGCGTCGTTGGACGTGCCAGCGCGCGGACATCTATTATGGCGTGGTGAGCCGAACGACCACTGATAAGCAGCCGACGGTCGCCGTGTTGACGCTCGGCTGCAAGCTAAACCAGTCCGATTCCGAGGCGATCGCCCGCAGGCTGGCCGGCGAAGGCGTGCGCATCATCGATAGGCCTGAGGCCGGCGCCGACGCCTTCGTCATCAACACCTGTTCCGTGACTCACGTCGCCGACAGCAAGGCCCGGCACCTCGTCAGGTTGGCGCGGCGCCTGTCGCCTGACGCCGAGATCGTGCTCACCGGCTGCTACGCCGAAACCGCTCCGGCGAACATCGGTGAGGTGACTGGCGCCGACGCGGTGCTCTCGAATGCGGACAAGGTCACGATTCCTGACCGGCTACTGGCCCGACTCGCCGAGCGCGGCGACCCGTTTGCCGGTTGCCCGACGCCGGTGCGCAATCCGCTGAGAACTCGTGCTTTCATCAAGATCCAGGAAGGCTGCAACGAGCTGTGCGCGTTCTGCATCGTCCCGTACACGCGCGGCCGCGAGCAGAGCGTGCCGATCGCGGACGTGGTCCGGCAGGTGCGGGAACGCGAGGCGGACGGGGTCATCGAGGTCGTCCTGACCGGAACTCAACTGGGCAACTACGGCCGCGACCTCGGCTGGCCGCGCGCGGAGCAAGGGCCGCGACAACTGCTCGCCGAGCTGCTCGCCCAAACGTCGATTCCCCGCATCCGGCTGTCGTCTCTGCAGGCGCAAGACATCTCGCCGGAACTGCTGGCGCTCTGGCAGGACCCGCGGCTCTGCCCGCACTTTCACCTACCGCTGCAGAGCGGCTCCGATGCCGTCCTCGGGCCCATGCGCCGTCACTACACTGCGGACGATTACCATCGGGCACTCGCGCTGATTCGCGCGCACGTTCCCGGAGTTGCGATCACGACGGACGTGATCGCTGGCTTCCCGGGCGAGACTGGCGCGGACTTCGAGGCGACGCTTTCGCTCTGCGACGAGGCTGCGTTCGCGGACATGCATTGCTTCCCCTACTCACGGCGGCCACAGACGGGCGCTGACCGGATGACCGGTCACCTGCCGCCACCAGTACGCCGTGAGCGGCTAGAGCGGCTCCTGGCGGTGCAGAAGCGCTCGTCCGAGGCGTTCCGCAGGCGGCATCTCGGGAGCACGCTCGAAGTGCTATGGGAGGAACAGGTGGACGGCCGCTGGCAAGGATTGACCGGCAACTACCTGCGCACTTACGCTGCGGACGGTGCCGACCTGACCAACCGGGTCACGCCCACCAGGCTCGTCCGCCTGGACGGCGCAGGCGTCTACGGAGTCCCCGAATTGCCATGAACGAAACCAACCGCTTCATCATTGTTCTGGCCGCCGCAGGGTGGATCGTGCTAATGGCGGTGGTCATCTTCGTCACATGGGCGGCACCCAACGACGCGATCGACAAGGTGGCCGACTTCGCTGAGTTCCTTAACGACAATGACGGCAGCGCCGGCAAGCTCGTCGTCACGCTCGGCGCGGCAGCAGCTGCCATGCTTGCCCTGCTCTGGATCGTCGTTGAGCTGGCGCCCGAGGACGACGTCAAGGAGCTGCGTATCGAGCAGGCCGGTGCGACGACGATCATCCCCGCCGACGCGCTGCGCCTGCGGCTCGAAGAAGCGCTGCTGGAGCTCCCAGGCGTCACCGCCGCTCGCTCCCGGGTCTGGCCGCGTGACAAGGGTGTGTCCGTGGCGATGGACCTGACGGTGACGCAGGGCGCCAACGTTGGCGCCCTCACGCAGGAAGCTGTGCGGAGCGTCGTTGACACGCTGCACACCGACCTCGGGCTGCCCGTCTCCGGCACTCCAGACGTAAAGATCACCTTCGGCGGCTCGCGTGTCGATGGTGGCGCGCCAGCGCCGGCACCGGTGATGCCGCGCGAACCACGGCGGCCGTTCTCACCGATAGACACCGCGGACGAGCGAGTGAGTGAAGTGCCATCCGCGAGCTTTGGCGATCCGTCGCAAAGCGGCCACGCCGATGCCTCCCCTGGGCCGCTTGTCTACGACGTGACGCCGGGCGATGAAGAGCGCGCAGACCATCCGCAGTAGCCTGCCCGTGCCTGAGGTCCTCAGTCTCGATTCCCTGAAACGCGCTGTCGAGAGCATCCTCTTCGTGGCGGACTCATCCGTCGACATGAAGACGCTGGCACGCCTTACCGAGGCGAGCGTGGAGGACGTCGTCCGCGCGGTCGAGGAACTAGCGATCGAGAGCGCGCCGCGGGGCGTGCGCATCCAGCGCACTGATTTGGCGGCGCAAATGGTGAGCGCGCCCGAAAACGCGACGTACCTCCAGCGCTTCCTCGGCATCGACGAGAACGCGCGCCTCTCTCCGGCCGTCCTCGCGACGCTCACCGTGATCGCCTACAAGCAGCCGATCACCAAGGGCGACGTCGAACGCATCCTCGACAAGAACTGCGACTACGGCGTGCAGATGCTGAAGCTGCGCGGCCTCATCGCTGAGGTCGGCCGTGCCCACGGCGCCGGGCGTCCGTACCTCTACGGCACGACGTTCAAGTTCCTGGAGCACTTCGGCCTCGAGAAGCCGGAGGACCTGCCGCCGCTCCCCGAGATCGAGATGGCAGAGGCAGACGCCACCGCGCGTGAGGCTGCAGCCGTCGAGGCTGCATCGCTAGACGGTGAGGCGGAGGCCGACGACGACTTGCCCACCGCTGATGACGACGATGATCCCGACGCCTCGATCTGAGGCTGTGGTCAGGGCAAGAGGACAATGCTGATAGGTGTTTGCCGGGTCAAGCTGCGGCTGCCTGAAAATCAGTCGCTGAAAGGGAAGCGCCAGGTCATCAAGTCGCTGATCGCGCGGCTGCAGAACAAGTTCCACGTCTCCGCCGCTGAGGTCGCAAACAACGACTCGTGGCAGCTCGCCACGATCGGCGTGGCGTGTGTCTCCAACAGCGACCGTCATGCGGATGAGGTAATGGCTTCGGTGGTCAGCTTCATCCGCAGCGAACGCTTGGACGCCGAAATCCTGGACGTCGAGACAGAAATAATCGACGCGGACTAGGCGGCGCTACTGGCTGACGGTCAGCGTGACGAGATCACCCTCGCCGACTGACGTGCCGGGGCCGGGGTTCTGATCGACGACCTGGCCGACGGGGATGTCGCCCTCGGTTGTACCCACCACGAAGTAGGTGGCGCCGGTCTCTTCGATCTTGAGGACAGCTTCGCCGAGCGTGAGGCCGGTGAGGTCGGGTAGGGCGAGTGCGGCGCCGCCGCCCTGTCCGGGGTTGTCGCCGGTAATCACGGAATCGTTCTGCGCGCCGGCGAGTTCGCCCGGCTCGCGGAAGTCGGCGCTGCTCTCGTTGCCGACGGCGTAGAGGGCGACGACGAGCATGATCAGCACGCCGATGACGCCCATGGCGATGAGGCCACTGGCGTTCCAGGTGCGGGGCTCGTTCATCTCGGGCAGTTGTTCGAGCGCCGGCTCGTCGACGTGGCCGACGGGGAAGAACGGCATGAGGTCCTTCGGGTCGAGGCCGAGGTAGCTGGCGTAGGAACGCAAGAAACCCCGGGCGTAGACCGGGGCGGGCAATATTCCAAAGTTCTCAAGTTCGAGCGCTTCGAGGTACTTGCGCGGGATGCGTGTTACTCTCTCGGCATCTTCGAAGGTGACACTCTTGTCGAGGCGGGCTCGCCGTAGCGTCTCCCCCAGGGGCGACGACGGGGACATATCGACCTCCTGTAGCTGCACGGTCTGCAGTATACGCAAACTGGAACACGCGGCGTCAACCCTCGGCAAAACGCGACCGACGATAGGGAGATTTAACTGAAACCGGAAACGGCGAATGTGGAAAACCGGCGCGTGCCCGGTAGAGTAATGGCACGATGAGTCCCTTCACTTACGCCAAGAATGTGGCCTGGGCAGTGATCAAAAAGTACAGCGATGATGGCTGCCCTCAGCTCGCGGCTTCGATCTCCTACTACGTCCTCTTCTCCCTCTTCCCGCTGCTGATTTTCGTCGTCGCTGTCGCCGGGCTCTTCCTCGACACCGAGGCCCAGCGCGAGGTCGTCGACCGGGTGATGGACGTGATCCCGCTGAGCCAGGAGGACGGCCGGGAGGAGGTGGAGAAGGCGGTCGACAGCGTGGCCGGCGGGGGCGGACAGGCGCTCGGGATCATCGGCCTTCTCGGGATGGTCTGGGGGGCCAGCGGGATGTTCGGCGCGATCCGCCGAGCGCTCAACACCGTCTACTCGGAGCCCACGTACTCGCGGCCGTGGGTGCAGCAGAAGCTGGTCGACCTCTCTCTGGTCCTGGGGGTCGGGGTCTTCCTGGCGACGTCTGTCTTCGCGACAGGCGCTCTGCAGGTCGTGGAGGAGCGTAGCGACGACCTGGCGTGGCTGGGCGACCTTTCGGACGATATGGGCTGGGCGTGGACTCTGGCTGGGCTGGCGATCGGCTACGTACTGTCGTTTATCGCCTTCGTGGTGCTATATACGGTGGTCCCGAGCCGGAACCGCAACTTCAGGTCGGCGGTGCCGGGCGCGCTTTTGGCGGCCTTGCTCTTCGAGATCGCCAAGAACCTGTTCGGGTTCTACGTCGCGAATTTCAAGAACTTCGATGTCATTTTTGGCTCTTTGGGTGCGGTAGTCGCCTTCCTCTTCTGGGTCTTCGTCAGCGCGCAGATCATGCTCCTGGGCGCGGAGTTCTCGCGTGCCTTGCAGATGGTCGAGCGCTCGACCTCGAAGCAGCCGCGCCTCGACGGGATGGGCGTCCCCTTTCGCGTCAAGGCCTTCCGCACCGTGAAGCGCCTGTTTGTCCGCGAAGCCTAGGGCAGCGTACCGAGCGGCGTCAGTCCCGTGAACTGCTCGAGCAGGCGTCGGAGCATGGGCGCGACCTCGCGCGAGCCGGACTCGCCGGTCTCGAGGGCGCCGAGGGTGACGAGGCTGGGGTCGCCGCGGTTGGCGTACGCGACGAAGAAGACGTGGTCGGCGCCCTCCTGCAGGTCTTCGGCCGTGCCGGACTTGCCGGCGACGTCGACGCTGGTGCCGGCCCAGGCAGCGTAGGACGTACCGCCGGCGCTCTGGGTCACGAGGTAGAGGCCGTAGCGGATCGAGTCCAGCGTCTCCTGGGTGACCGGCAGCGGGGCGATTTCTTCGGCTTTGAACTCCTGGACGGCGACGCCGCCGCCGGCCGAGGGCTCGCCGACGCGCCAGACGAGCAGCGGCTTGCGGAGGATGCCGGTGCTGGCGATCGCCGAGTAGGCGTTGATGATCTGGATCGGCGTGGCGAGAACGTAGCCCTGGCCGATGCCCATGTTGACGGCGTCGCCGCGGAACCAGGCCTCGCCGATGTTCTCCTCTTTCCACGCCGGGTCCGGCACGAGCCCGGACGCTTCCTCCATGCCGATGCCGGTTGGGGCACCGTAACCGAACTGGCGGATGAATTGCGGGAACACGTTCTCGTCGACCTCGTCCAGCGCTTTGGCCAGCTCGAAGAAAACCGGGTTGCAGGAGGCCATCAGGCCCTCCGCGGGGGTCAGGAAACCGCGGTCCACCGTCTGCCAGTTCTTCTGCGGATAGTCCTCGCCGAGGCCTGTCCAGACGGGCACGCAATGGATCGTCGACCCTGTCTCGAAGGAGGTTTTCTCGATTCCCGCCGCCATTGTTACCGGCTTGAAGGTCGAGCCCGGCGGATACTCGGCTAGCAACGCGCGGTTGAGGAACGGCAGCTGCGGGTTGTTGAACAGGCTGTTGGCCTCATCCGACGTCAGGCCACGGATGAAGGCGTTGGGGTCGAAGCGCGGGTAGGAGGCCAGTGCCACGACCGAGTTATCCCGCGGGTCCATGGCGACGATTGAGCCTGGTCGCTCGCCGAGCTCTGCTTCGGCGCGTTCTTGCACCGCGATGTCGATGGTCAGCCAGATGTCCTTGCCGGGCTCGGATGCCTTCTCGGCGATCGTTGCGGTGATCGTGCCCTCGGGGCTGACAGTGGCCAGGAGGCCGCCGCGGTTGCCGGAGAGCGTGTCCTCGTACTGCCCTTCGAGACCGGCCGCGCCGATCAGGTCTCCGGGGCCGAAGCCCTTTTCGGCAAGGTCTACGAGTTGCTCCTCAGTGACCTCCGTCATGTAGCCCAGGACGTGCGCCGCCGCCGAGTTGTGCGGGTAGTAGCGTTGCGTCTCCTCACGGACGACGACGCCGAGTTGGACCATATCCCGGAACTTCTGGACGTCGGCGTCGCTGGTGCCGTATGGCAGCGTTCTAACGGGGACGAAATAGTAAGTCGGTTGCGCGTGCGCCTGGGCGAAGACGGCGCGCACTTCGGCGTCCGCGCCGCCGAGGCCCTGGCTGAGAGCGGCGATGGTCGCTTCCTCGTCGGTGATCAGGTCGAGGACGATGCCGATGACGGGCAGGTCGGCGTCGACAGCCAGGGGTTGGCCATTGCGATCGTAGATTGTGCCGCGCCGGGGCACGCGCTGGAAGAAGTGCACGAGCGAGGTCTCGTCGAGGGTGCTGAAGTAGAGCGACGGTGTCCAGAGCACGCGCCATTCGTCGTGCGTTGAGGGGTCGCCGCCCTCCTCGGCGGCCGGCACGATGACCTCTTCCTGGATTAGCGGCATCGAGTTCGTGTCCGGGAAGTCGCCGAAGAACGAGGTGTGGAAGGTGACGTCGAAAGGTACCTTGACTGCGCCTTCTGGAAGGTCCTCGTCGTCGAGAGGATCGGCCGGCGCCGGCGTGACACTGCTTTCGGGCTCGAGTTCATAATCGATGCCGGTGATCGTCGCCGCGTCCTTGATTGCGGCATAGCGGTCGGTGAAGGTCTGTTTGTCGGTGGCCGCGCGCGATTCCGTGGCGACGAGGTCCCACATGTCGTCGAACTGGTCGTCGTTCCAGAGTTCGAGCCAGCGCTCGGCGGTCTCCTTGGGAGTTTGGGGGCGATCGGTCGTGCCTGGATCGCCGTCGCCGTTGCCGCCACAGGCGAGTGCGATCGCGCAGGCGGCGAGCGGGGCGGCGAGCAGCATACTTCGGGGCATCGGGAACCTGTCCATCAAATCTTAGCAGCGCGTTCATGAGTTAAACGGTTTCGGGGCGGTTCCGGTTCGCGGTTAGTTTGGGGTCCACTTCGGGCCCCGAGATGTTCGCCCCCCCACCCCCCAGGGGATGGTGGTTGGTCGGGGGACACCCCCCGAACCCCCGGCAGCGGCTCCGCTGCACCTTCGCGCTGGGGGCTCAGGCGCGCACGTGGCACGTACCATGGGTTTGGCGTTTGGCTCCACTTGTAGACCCCGCGCGATGTGGTGCGGCCCACCCCAGCCTACGGCGGGCAGGCGTCCGGCCCGAGATGTTATTCGGTCGGGGGACACCCCCCGAACCCCCAGCAGCAGCTCCGCTGCACCTTCGTGCTCGGGTGAGCGCGCTGGTCGTGCATGACCGGGCGTGGGCGGGCGCGGTCCGCCCCGGCGGACGCCACTACCGCGGATGGGTGCTACATTTCATGCAGGCGTTTTGCGATGGACTACCAGTTCGAAGACGACGTCCAACTGCTGAAGAACAGCCAGTTCCGGCGCTTGCTGGAGGCGCGTCTCGTCGGCCAGACGGCGCAGAACGCGATGATCTACGCCCTGCTGATCCTTCTGGTGAAGGACAGCGGTTCGGCGATACACAGCACGCTGCTGATCGTCGCCCTGACGATTCCTGCGATCGTCCTTGGCATTCCCGGCGGGACGATCGCGGACGCCCTGCCACGGCGGTTCACGTTGACGCTCGGCTACCTCGCGAGGGCGGGCGTGGCCGGCGCTCTTTTCTACTACAGCGGCGACCTGTTCTACATCTACGTGATCGTGCTCATCCACTCGACTATCGGCCAGTTCTTCGGGCCTGCCGAGGCGGCGACAGTACCCGCGATCGTCCGCCCGGACCAGCTCTCGACGGCGAACTCGCTGATGATGCTGGTGCTGATGCTGGGTCAGATCGCCGGTATGGTCGTGATTGCGCCGATCCTGATCAAGTTGGTCAGCGCCGACGCCGTCTTCATCGTCGCCGCCGCTCTCTATCTGGTTGCGACGTACATCGTTGGTTGGCTCGCGACCGACTTCACGCGCGCACAAGACGAGAAGCGGCCGAGCATTGGCTTCATGGAGGCGACGAAAGAGGGCTTCCGGATTCTGCGCACAAACCGCAAGGCCTACCTTGCGGTCGTCTACGTGACGACGGGGCTGGCGCTATCAAGGATGCTAATCGTCCTCTTGCCGAAGTACACGCGGGACGTCCTCGACATCGCGGCTGAGGATACGGTCTACGTTGCCGCGCCGGCCGCGATCGGCGCCGGGATCGGGCTGCTGGTTGTCCCGATCTTCACGAGGCTGTTCGGGGCCTGGCGCGTCGCGGCGGGGGCGTTCTACATTTTCGTCCTCGGCCTCGTCGCGCTGGGGTTGGTTGTCTACGTGCGGGACTTCATTACCGAGAACCTCGATTTCGGCATCTCCTTCCTGGAGGACAACTTCAGCCTCGCCTCGGTCATCACCGTGACGATGCTACTGGCCATCCCGCTTGGCCTGTCGTTTACAGTCCTCAGCGTCTCGTCGAGGGTGGTGATGAACGAGCAGGCGCCGCCAGAGGCGCAGGGACGCATCTTCGCGATGCAGATGGCGTTGGGCGACGCCCTCTCGCTGATACCGCTGCTGGTGGTGGGTGTGATGGCCGATGTGGTGGGCGTCCGCGCGACGCTGCTGGCCTCGGCGCTCAGCGCGCTGTTGGCGGCGGGATATCTGACGTTCTCGAAGCGCTTCGGACCGGTCGAAGACGTGCCGATCAAGCCACCTGAGGTGGAGCCAGAGTGGGAATTGGACCCGGGAGGTTAAGCGGCGAGGCGGTCCAGCTCGCGCTCGTCAACGTTCGCGAAGCGGGGGATGAAGCAGATCGGCAATGGGCGGATCTTCAACAGCAGGTATGCATTGAGGGCGGCGTAGCTGAACAGCAAGGCACCAAGTAATCTCAAGAAAGACCTCCGCGGCGCTCATCGATCGCCCCCTCAGAGCGATTGCGCCAAATTTCACTAAAGGGCATAGACCATCCTAAGGACATAGGCCGCCAGGGTCAACTCCTCGCGGGTAACGCGTTTGGTTGTGTTGGGCTTGGGGGGCGGAGCGAAGCTGGGAAGTGTGAACATCGGCAGTAGAGACGTGCCAATTTGGCGATTGTTACAGACATGGGCAGGCCGGACCGAGGGAGTACCCCCTCGTCCCGGCAGCCCAAAGGGAGGTGTGCATCGGACGAATGTGGCTGGACGCGGCATGTCCAACCCACGATTCATCCTGAGCTTCATTTTGCGGGGCAGAGTTTACGGGCGTGCTATGGGGTGGTTGCGCGCGTGTTAACTCGGCGAGTCGCCGTGCTCTGCGCCGTTACCAGTAGTTCAGCTCACCCTGGATCATGGCGCGGGCGATGACGAGACGTTGAATCTGAGATGTGCCTTCGACGATCATCAGCTGGCGGGCGTCGCGGAAGTGGCGCTCGAGCGGGTGGTCTTTCATGTAGCCCTGCGCGCCGAGGATCTGGATGGCGTCTGAGGCGACCTTGTTCGCGGTCTCCGTCGCGTAGGTCTTCGCGATCGACAGGTAAGGCGCCCACTCGCGGTCGTACTTGCCCTCGTCGACCAGTGAGGCGGCATGGTAGACGAGGTGGCGCGAGCCTTCGATGGCGATCGCGGCGTCGGCGAGCATGAACTGGATCGCCTGGTGGTTGACGAGCGGCAGTCCGAAGGTCATGCGCTCGCGGGCGTAGTCCAGGGCGTAAGCGATCGCACCTTCCGCCAGGCCGAGGCCACGCGCGCCGACGACCGGGCGACAGGTGTTCAGAGTGAGCATCGCGGTTTTGAATCCGCGATTCTCCTCGCCGATGCGCAGGCCGGCGGGGACGCGGCAGTCCTGCAGGAGTATGTTCGCGGTCGGCACTCCGATCACGCCCATCTTGCGGTCGCAGCGGGGCACCGAGAAGCCGGGTGAGTCGGTCGGCACGATGAAGCCGCTGATCGCCGATGAGCCGTTGTCGGCGGTCTTGGCGAAGAAGGCGACGAAGTCGGCGACGTTGCCGCCGCTGATGTAGACCTTCTCGCCGTTAATGACGTAGTCGTCGCCGTCACGCCGCGCCTTCGACTCGAGCGCAGCGGCGTCGGAGCCGGTGTTCGGCTCCGTCAGGCAGAACGCGCCCTTGATCGCGCCGGTCGCGGACTTCGAGAGCCACTCGCGCTTCTGCTCCTCCGAGGAGCCGAGGTTGATCGGCTGCGTGGAGAGCGCGGATAGGAGGAGGATCAGCGAGCAGGCGTTGTCGTGCTTGGCGGTCTCCTCCACGGCGAGGGCGAGCGCCAGAAAGCCGGCGCCGGAGCCGCCGTACGCCTCCGGGATCGTGAGGCCGAGCAGGCCGGCGTCGGCGAACACCCGGAAGATGTCTTCGGGGTATTCGCCGCTCTCGTCGAGCTCGGCGGCACGCGGTGCGACCTTCTCGCGGGCGATGCGGCGTGCGGTTTCGCGGATGAGCTTGTGGGCGTCGGAGAGTTCGTAGTCCATGGGTAGCCTCAGTTCGTTGTGATGCGAGGGCTATTCTACGCGGGCGTAGGCCCAGATTCGAGGCGAGCGCTACGCGACGCGGGCCACTCGTGAGGCCCCGGACGATTCGAACTGCCCGATCTTCGGATCGCCGAGGTAGCGCAGATGCGACGCCCCGCTCGCTTCGACGAAGTCGATGGCTTCAGTGAAGTTCACGGTTGCGCTGCTCGCGCCGGACAGCTCAACGGAGCCGTTGGTGGCGACCAGCCCGGTGAGGTCCAGCTTGCTCGCTCCCGACGCGTCCAACATGACGCGCGTCGCGGAGCCGTCCAGATTCAACCGGCTTGCTCCCGTGGCCTCCGCGTCAATCGCCTCCGCGTCGAGGTGGGCTGTGAGTTCCGATGCGCCGGTCAGCTTGATGTTGAGGCGGTCGATACCGCGGAAGTCGCGCATGCGGACGGAAGTGGCTCCACTCAGTTCGACCGACTCGATCGCCGGCATGTGTATCGTCGCCTCCGGCCTCTCGTGACCGATGTCCCAATGGAAGCGCTTCTTGTGCAGGTGCAGCGTCGTGCCGGATTTCCGCACGTCGAGCCCGTTGAACAGATCCCTGTCGGCGTGCACGGTCACGGCGAACGTGTCCGACTGAATGACCTCTATCTTGAAGCTGGACGCGCAAACTGCAAGGAACCCCCTCAGGTCGTAATCGCGCGTCTCGATGTCGCCTGATCCCCACATAGCGTGCTCGCATCGCATTCTCTCGCAGTGGGCGTGGCTAGACTGTGACGCAGGGCACACTGTGTGCCTGCAGGCGCTCGCGCCAACGCTCGGCGGTATCTTCCGCGAACATTTCGGCGACTACGGCGGCCAACGGGCCGTCGGGCGGCGCGATGCGTGCGGCGTCCCAGGCGCCTTCGTATGCGAGTTCCGGGCGCCCGAGGCAGACGGCGAGGGCGTGCCATTGGTCAGCGTTCGCGACGGCGATCTCGATCTCGCCTTTAGCGCAGGCGTAGCGGCGGTTGGCGGGAGAGGTCGGTCCTTGTTCCAGCGCTAGCTCATCACCCGGCCGCCATCGATGTTGATCGTCTGGCCGGTGATGTATGCGCCGCCGGGGCCGGCGAGGAAGGAGACCAGCTCGCCGACTTCCTCCGGATAGCCTTCGCGGCCCAAGGGCGTCGTGCGCATAACCATGTCGCGGATCGGGCCCGGCGCGGTGACGTCGTCCATGCGCGAGGTGCCGATGAGACCGGGGCAGACGGCGTTGACGTTGATCTTGTGCGGCGCCATCTCCAGCGCCAGGACCTGCGTCAGGAGGAGGACCCCGGCTTTGCTGGCGCTGTAGGCGGAGGACGTGATCATGCCCTGGCGGCCGAGGATCGAGCTGATGTTGATGATGCGGCCGCCATCGCCCTGCGCGACCATTTGCGCGCCGACAGATTTCGTGACGAGGAAGGTGCCCGTCAGGTTCAGGTCGAGGACGCGGCGCCACTCGCTTTCTTCAAGGTTGATCACCGGGACGCGGTCGCTCCCGCGGCCGGCCGCGGCGTTGTTGACGAGGATGTCGACGCGCCCGAACTCGCGCTTGGTTTCGTCGGCCAGGCGCTGGCAGTCGTCGCCGTTGGTCATGTCGGTGATCAGCGGCAGAGCCTTGCGACCCATCGCGCGGATCTCTTCAGCGACCGAGTCGACGTCTCGCCAGCCGATCTCCTTCTCGGCGTCGGGGAAGGTGTCTGGCGACCGGCCCGAGCCGGTGATGACGACGTCCGCGCCGGCCTTCGCCAGCGAGTGCGCGATGTAACGGCCGATGCCCTTGTGGCGGCCGGCGCCGGTGACGACTGCGACTTTTCCTTCGAGTTCGGCCATAGCGAGCGCCAGTATACGAAACGGCGTGGCGGTCTGCTATGATGGCGCCGCGAAAAGAAGGAGGCCCAAAATGGCGACCAAGGAAACAGTCGAAGCCTATCTCTCAGCGTGGAATGAAACGGACGAGGCGAAGCGTCAGCAGATCCTGGAGCGCTGCTGGGCCGACAGCGGCACTTACACGGACCCGATGTCCGATGTGGCAGGGCGCGAGGCGCTTGCCGGTCTCATCGCCGGCTTTCAGCAGCAGATGCCGGGCGCGAGCATCGCTCTGAGCAGCGCGATCGATGAACACCACGGCCGCATCCGCTTCGGCTGGAAGCTAGACGGCGCGCCAACGCCGATGGAAGGCATCGACGTTGGTCTCCTTGCCGGGGATGGGCGGCTTGAGAGCATCGTCGGCTTCTGGGGCACAGCGCCGCCGGCCGCCTGACGTGAGCCAGATTCTCGCCGATCTCTTTTGGCACAACCTCTGGGCGAATCTGCGGTTGCTCGATGTCTGCGCATCCTTAGACGAAGAGCACCTTTCCGCGTCGGCGCCGGGCACCTACGGAGCGGTGCGCGATACATTTCAGCACCTGTTGTCCTCGGAAGGCCGCTATGTTGTCACGTTCCCCGGCGATCGGCCCGAGCCCGCGCTGAACGAAGGTCAGCCGTTCCCGGGCTTCCCGACGTTGCGCGAACGGTCGGTCGCCAGTGGCGAGGCGCTGATCAGCCTTGCTGAGAGCACTCCGGACTCGCAGCGGTTGACCGGCGAATGGCGCGGCCAGCCGTACGACATCCCGGCCTCTGTCATGTTCACGCAAGCGATCAACCACGCGACGGAGCACCGGGCGCACATCGTGAGCATTCTTAGCCAGCGGGGCGTGCTGACGCCGCGGCTCGACGCCATCGGCTATCAGATTGCCACCGCCGGAAGTATCTGACGACGGCTGCCTGTTCTGCCGGATCGCAGCCGGCGGCACGAGCGCGACGCTTCTACACGAAGATGACCTGGTGGTCGCGATCGACATTCCGGACAGCCACCCGAACAAGCGTGCGCCCGTGCACTTCATTGTGATCCCGCGCCGGCACATCCGCGATGCGCTGGAGCTGACGGAAGCGGACGCGCCGCTGGCTGGGCGGTTGTTCACGGTGGTGGGCGCGCTGGCGCGTCAGTTGGGTGTCGCTGAGTCCGGCTTTCGCCTGTTGACGAATACCGGGCCGGACGGCAACCAGACGGAGTTCCACTTCCACCTGCACTGCATCGGTGGGCGTGCGCTCGGGCCCGAGGCGGAGTGGGTGGACCGGCCCGCCTAGGCGCGTGCGCCCCACCCCCCATCCCTCCCGAAAAATGAGGATTGGGGGACACCCCCCAAGCCCCCCGGCAGCGTGAGCGCTGCACCATGCCGGCTGAAGGTACGTCGGGCAGCTACGCCTGTGCGACGACCTCGAAGAGGTCAGCAGAGACAAACGTTGCTGGCGTGCCGGGCGGAGGGCCCTGTGATCGCATGCGTTCGACGGCGGCACGAGCGTCTTCCTCTGATTCGAAGAGCAGGACGGATATCCCACGGTCGTCTTGCGCGGCGCGAAGCCAGGTGCCGCCGGCGAAACCAGATAAAGACTTCGCTTGTGGTACGACGATCTCGCCCAGCGCCTTCCGCGCCTCGTCCTCGCGGCTAGCGTCGACTTTTACTTGCCCAACGACTGCGTACATCTCACATCGCTCCTTCCTCTAGTTCCGACTCGCGGTTGCAGCCTGCAGGCGAAATTATACTCAATCAACGTTCTGGGAGTGGATGGCCCGGGAGTGGTCCCGCGTATTTGTGATTTGAGGCAGGGCCGGAAGCCCTGCGGCTAAGGCCTCCCATTGGGACGATTCCGCATATCAATATCACTGACAATGATCGTGTCAACTTTATTGCACCTAGCGTTGACTGCCGCGCCTGTTCCAGATACAATTACGTCAGATATGGCGAAGGACTACTACCAGGCGCTCGGCGTCAAGCGGGACGCCTCCCAGAAGGAGATCAAGGCGGCGTTCCGTAAGCTTGCCCGTAAGCATCACCCGGACGTGAATCCGGGCGATGCCGAGGCAGAGCGCAGGTTCAAAGAGATCAACTCGGCGCACGACGTTCTCTCCGACGCGGAGAAGCGTGCCAAGTACGACCGTTACGGTGACAACTGGGAACAGGCCGAAGCCTACGAGAAGGCGCGCAGCCATTACGCATCGCAAGGCGGTGGGAATTCGCAGACATTCACGTTTGACATAAACGATCTGCTCCGACGTTCGGGCGGCGGCCGCGGTGCGAACAACGGCGGCTTCGATTTCGGCGACGTCCTTGGCAGCATGTTCGGCGGCCAGGGACGCGGTCCGATGCGCGGCCAGAACGTGGAGTACGCGACCGAGATCACGCTCGAGGAGGCGTATAACGGGACGACCCGTACACTGCACCTGCAGAGCGAAGAGCCTTGTCCGACGTGTGGCGGGACGGGACACATCGCCAGCGCTACTTGTCACACCTGCGAAGGCTCAGGCATCGTCGCCCGGCCGAAGACGATCGAGGTCAAGATCCCGGCCGGGGCGCGCGACGGCACCCGCGTCCGCATCGCCGGCGAGGGCTCATCCGGCCGCGGCGGCCCGCGCGGCGATCTCTACGTCGTCACGAAGGTCAGGCCGCACCCGCGCTTCGAGCGCAAGGGCGACGACCTGATCGAGGACGTCTCGGTGCCGGTCGAGGACGCGGTCCTCGGCGGCGAGGTGGAGGTGCAGACGATCGCCGGCAAGCGGATCGCGATCACGGTGCCGCCGCTGACGCAGAACGGGAAGCAGATCAAGCTGAAGGGCCTTGGCATGCCGAAGCTCGCCCAGACGGGCGCCCGCGGGGCCGGCGCCAAGGGTCATGGTGACCTGTACGCTCGGGTGCGGCTGGCGATTCCGGAGTCGCTCACGGATGAGCAACGGGCGTTGTTCGAGCAGTTGCGCGAATCGCGTAAGGCGCCGGCGGGAGCAAAGCGATGACGTTGTTGTTGCGTTCGTCCACCCTGCGGGGCATTGCCCCCGCCCCCCGCCCAAAAATTAGGGGGTCTCGGGGGGACACCCCCCGAACCCCCCGGCAGCGGCCCCGCTGCACCTTCGTGCCTTCACGGTGCGAAGCGCAAGGGATTTCCGATACGGACGAACAGATATGGAACAACCAGTGATGAACGAACGACGCACGAACAGCCACCCGCAGGACGAGCCGTGCTACGTGATCAGCGTGGCGGCGCGGATGGTCGGGATGCACGCGCAGTCGTTGCGCAACTACGAGCGCATCGGACTGATCCGGCCGGGGCGTTCGCAGGGGCGGGTGCGGCTGTACTCGCAGGCCGACATCGAGCATCTGCGCAACATCCAGCGGCTGGTGCAGGACCTCGGCGTGAACCTCGCCGGGGTCGAAGTGATCATGAACATGAAGCAGCGCATCCAGCGCATGGAGCATGACATGGATCGCCTGCGCCAGGAGCTGCAGGTGTATCGGGACAGGGTGCTGCCGGCGGTGCCGGGGGCGGAGGAACGAGACTGATGACGATCAACATAAGCCTTCTTACCGCGGGCTACGTCATTCAGGCGTCTGACCGCCGCATGGTGATGCTCGATACGAGGGGCCGGCTCACGTCTTCCATTAAGGATGATGCAAACAAGGGCGTCATCGTGAATGCCGAGGATGGCCAGTTTGCCATCACGTTCGCGGGCATCGGAATGTACAACGGCAAATTCATGGACCAATGGCTGGCGGAATTGGCGGCCACTGAAGGCGTGGTTGAATTGCCGATTGAAGTCGGCGTCGAAATCATCGCCGAACACGCGACCAAGCTCTTCGAGCGGATCCGGAATGTTCCTAAGCAGCACGCATTTTCAATAGCAGGCTACCGGAATGACGGCAAAACCGTGGCACCCCATCTTTGGGTGGTTTCCAACACAGATCTTGGTTTCGTTCCAGATTCAAGCACCGCAACGAAGGACCATTTTTCTGTCCAACATTTTGTGGTTGAGAAGCCAGGGCGGGGGCTTGCAATGATCATAGGTGCTCACCAGTCGATTGACCGAGCAGGCCGTCGACGTCTAGACGCAGCCATCAGGAATCGCCAACTGGACGGCGTGGAGACAGCCTTAGTGGAAGTGATTCGGATGGGGGCCAGTAAGTCAGAGTTCGCCCAGATAATAAATGGTGAAGTGTTGACAGTCTCGCTGACCCAGAATGGCCTAGCTCGAAGCACATTTCACCCATCCGCGGACCCGGTGGAGAATTACGCGCCTTGGGTGGTATGGCATGAGGCGAACCAGAATTTCGTCGCTGGCAACGCAAAGCTAGGCCTAGCAAGGGGCATCGCCTATCAGTTCGGGCCGGGCCTTTTCGTTCCCGGTATGGATGGGTCTGGCGCACGTGATGATGGATCAGGGGAGGCGGGATTGTGGTTCCGTCCCTATGAAGCGAAGTTCAAGACTGATGAGCCGAACCCGGGGAACGTGCGAATTTTTGGCGTCGTGCCGATTTCAGCCGCTACTGCCGGGCACAAACCGTAGAGAGGTAACGCAACATGATGAGACAAGACAGATTCACAGAAGGCGCGCAGGAAGTACTCGCGGCCTCACAGGAGATGGTCCGGCGCGACCGGCACGCTCAGTGGGACGTGGAGCACGTGCTGATGGCGCTGGTCACTTACGACAAGGGCATCACGCCCCAGATATTCGAGAAGCTGGGCGTCGACAAGAACCGCCTGCGGCAGGCCGTCGCACGAGCGCTGGAGTCGAGCCCGAAGCTCTCTTACGACGTCGTGCAGATTTACACGACGCCGCGGATCGTGCGCCTGCTCGAGGCGGCGAACGCGGAGGCGGAGCGCCTGCAGGACGAGTACGTCGGCGTCGAACACATCCTGATCGCGATGAGCGATGAGCGCGAGGGCGAGGCGGCGCGCATCCTCAAGCAGTTCGGGATCGAGAAGGAGCGCATCTACCAGGCGCTCCAGGACGTCCGCGGCGGCGCGCGCGTCGACAGCCCGACGGCGGAGTCTAAGTACAACGCCCTCGAAAAGTACGCGATCGACCTCACAGAGGCGGCGCGACAGGGCAAGCTCGACCCGGTCATTGGCCGGGACGACGAAGTGCGGCGCGTGATGCAGGTGCTGAACCGGCGGACGAAGAACAACCCGGTGATCATCGGCGAGGCCGGCGTCGGCAAGACGGCGATCGCCGAGGCGCTGGCCCAGCGGATCGTCGCCGGCGACGTGCCGGAGAACTTGCAGAACAAGCGGGTGCTCGCGCTCGACATGGGCGCAATGGTCGCCGGCTCGAAGTTCCGCGGTGAGTTCGAGGAGCGGCTGAAGGCAGTGGTGGACGAGATCAAGCGCTCGCAGGGCGAGATCATCATCTTTATCGACGAGATCCACCAGGTCGTCGGCGCGGGCGGCGCGGAAGGCGCGATCGACGCCTCGACGATGCTCAAGCCGGCGCTGGCGCGCGGCGAGTTGCACGTCATCGGCGCGACAACGCTCGACGAATACCGCAAGTACATCGAGAAGGACCCGGCGCTGGAGCGCCGCTTCGCCCCGGTCTACGTCGACGAGCCCTCGGAGGAAGAGGCGATCGAGATCCTGAAGGGCCTGCGGCCGCGCTACGAGGCGCACCACAAAGTCCAGATCACGGACGAGGCGATCGAGGCTGCTGTGCGGCTCTCGGCGCGCTACGTCACTGAGCGCTTTCTCCCTGACAAGGCGATCGACCTGATCGACGAGGCGTCCTCGAAGCACGTCATCGATGCGCAGAGCATGCCGGCAGACGTCCGCAAGCTCGAAAAGGAAGTCGAGAAGCTGGAGAGGGAGGCAGAAGCCGCCGCCGAGCGCGAGGACTGGGAGACGAACGCCAGCGTGAAGGCAGAACTCGAAGCCAAGCGCGCCGAGTTCACGCAGAAGCGCGACGAATGGCTCAAGGAAACGGGTCAAGACGACATGCGCGTCACCGAGCACGACATCGCCGAGCTGGTGGCGAAGATCACCGGCATCCCGGTGAACCGGATGCTTGAGGGCGAGCCGGAGAAGCTCCTGCAAATGGAGGAGCGCCTGCACGACCGGGTGATCGGGCAGGATCAGGCGATCGAGGCTGTGTCGGACGCGATCCGCCGCGCCCGCGCCGGGCTCAAGGACCCGAACCGGCCGATCGGCTCGTTCATCTTCCTCGGGCCGACCGGGGTGGGCAAGACAGAGCTGGCGAGGGCTCTCGCCGAGTTCCTCTTCGACGACCAGGACGCGATGGTGCGGCTCGACATGAGCGAGTACCAGGAACGGCACACAGTCTCGCGGATGATCGGCTCACCGCCCGGCTACGTCGGCTACGACGAAGGCGGGCAACTGACCGAGGCGGTGCGCCGGCGCCCTTACCGGCTGATCCTCCTCGACGAGATCGAGAAGGCGCACCCGGAGGTGTTCAACGTCCTCTTGCAGATGCTGGACGACGGCCGCCTGACGGACGGCCACGGCCGAACGGTCGACTTCCGCAACACGGTCGTGATCATGACTTCGAACCTGGGTACAGAGGCGCTGCACAGGCAAGCGCTCGGGTTCGGCCTGGCGCAGGACAAGCCGTCGAAGTCAGAGAAGGACAAGCAAAAAGCGGACATCGAGAAGGCGCTACGGGCCACCTTCCGGCCGGAGCTGCTGAACCGCATCGACGAGATAATCGTCTTCGATCCGTTGACCGAGGACGACCTCAAGAAGATCGTCGAGCTGCTGCTGGCCGACGTGCGCGAGCGCCTCGCCGACCGTGGCGTCGGTCTCGAGCTGACGGATGCGGCCAAGGAAGCGCTGGTCCACGAGGGCTACGATCCGGTCTACGGTGCGCGGCCCCTGCGCAGGACGATCGAGCGGCGTATCGCGAACCCGCTCTCACGGCGCATCCTCGCCGGCGAGTTCAGCGAGGGCGACGTGGCCCACGTCGACTACGCGGACGGCGAATACGCCTTCGACAAGGCGAAGACGCCCGAGCCGGTAGCGGTCTAGAGCAAGCACGAAAAGATTCGGGGGCCGGGCTGATGCCCGACCCCCGTTTTTTGTGTGCGCGGTGCGGGGTTAGTCGCGGGGTGTGCGGGCCGCGGCGAGGCTCATGCCGCCCGCGGCCAGCAACGCCAGCCCCGCGAGAAGTGTCAGTAGCAAGCCAGCGGTGGTGCCATCCGCTGCCGGCCCGCCACCGGTGGGCGGGAAGCCAACCGGCGTCGCGGTGGCGAGGAGGACGGTCGCTGAGGGCGTGGGCGTCGGCGAGTTGGTCGGCGCCGGCGTATTAGTCGGCGCCGGGGTGTTGGTGGGAGCGGGCGTCTGGGTAGCCTGTTCCGCGGTTGGCGAGGGCGTCGGAGTGGGCGGCGCAGTCGGCGGGTTCGTCGGCGTTGCTGTAGGTGTACCCGTCGGCGTTGGCGTGGGTCCAGGAGTGTCAGTATCGGGCGGCGGGGTAGCTGTGCTCGTCGGCGTTGGCGTGGGTGACGGCGTGGCCGTGTCTTCGGCCAGTGTGGAAGTTGCGGTGGGTGAGCCCATCACAGTCGCTGTGGCGGACGCCGTCGGCGAGGCGGTTGCGGTCGGCGAAGCTGTGGCAGTAGGCGAGGCGGTTGCGGTCGGTGACGCGGTCGGCGATGGCGTTGGCGAAGCCGTTTCGACTGGTGGGCCACCGGTCCAAAACGCCTGGGTGGACGACTGACCGATGTTGACGTGGTAGACGAAGAACGAGTAGCCGTCGATGTTGTTGAACTCGTAGTAGTCCATGCTGGCCACAGTGCCGTCGCTGACGAGGCCGGCCACTCGCACTTCGTACTCGCCGAGGAGGCCGGCGGCGGTGTCATCATCGGGCTCGGCGCTGGAGTCCGGGATGCCGGCCGATCCGTCGACGACGTTGACGGCAGCTGCGGCGGCGCCCGTGCAGTGGTTGGGCTCGTTGGCGCCCGGAGTGGGCCACGCATAGGGCTCGTTGTCGTCGTCGAGGCAGAACTGGTGGTTCGTGCCGACGTCGACGGCGCCCTGGCTGGGCAGCGCGCGGACGGCGATGCGCATCGTATCGGCGTCGACGAACTGGTAGAAGAGCTCGCCGATGGCGGGCGTGTTGATGCCGGGACCTGAATCGGGCTTGTTGACCAGGGGCACGCAGGTGTAGCCGGCAGGTATGTCGTCGTTGCAGGCGATAGCATCATGATTGGCGCCTGCGCGGTCGCCAACAGAGACGATGCCGACAATGACGCCGGCGGCAATTCCAAGCACGATTAGTGGCGTTAGAGCACGCCGCAACCCCGTTACCGTCTGCATCTTCGACTCCCTTGTTTGATTAGCGGCAGGCTGAGCCTGACCGCGGCTAAACTTTCCCTGAACAAGCGTAGCATGGGAGGGCGCGATCCTGTTGATCGCTATCCGTAGGAAAAGTGTATCAACACCCTAACACTGTTGGCCGATAGAGATAGCAGTACGTGGCGCGCGGCGCTCACGGACCGTCTGTTGATGCCCAGCGGAAGACTGTTCTACGACTCGGCGCCGGCGGTGCCGCCGTTGGCGCGGCGGGCGGCGATTGCCGTGCGCGCGCGTTCGAGTAGCTCCGGGGCTCCTTCCTGCACACGCTGCACGACCTCTCGCACGTCACCGAGGCTCTGGCGGAGCACTTCGCGGCTTTCGCGCTGGGCCTCGACGGTGTCTTCGGCCCACTCACGAACGAGCGCGAGCGAGCGAGCCTGCGAGTTGCCGATGGCCTCGGATGCGGTTTCGTACATGCTGACGAGGTCAGTCGGGTTATTGACCCAGGCGCGGCCGACTTCCGCCCAGTCACGGGTGCTCTGGCGTGCGCCTTCGATCAGGCTGCGATTGAAGCGGTGAACGCGCTCGTTGCCACTGCGGACGGCGTCGAAAACGCTGGTCTGCCGCTCGACAATGTTATCGAAAATGCGGTCTGCGGCCGATTCTCGGGTGCGGGTGCTCATATGCGGCCTCCTGTTGGGAGCGCTGTCTCTAGTTGGGCTTCCATTACAGACCGCCCAGGGCGTGGTGTCAAGCCAAACGGGTAACCACAATGTTAATGGCTGGTCACACCGATTGGCAGTACGCGTTGAGACCCGGTTAAGCAACGCTTGCCGTGGCTCGTGGCCCCGTCCGTGGGGCGATACACTACGCTTCGCATGACGTACGACGAGGCGATCGAATGGCTGCTGTCGTTCGCGGACTTTGAGCGGTCGGGGCGCTTCCAGGACCGGCCGGACGTGGAGCCGGTGCGGCGGTTGCTCAGTGCGCTCGGTGACCCGCATCTTGGGCGGCTGACCGTGCACGTGGCCGGGAGCAAGGGCAAGGGCAGCGTCTCGGCGATGGTCGATTCGGTCCTGCGCATGGCCGGCGTAAGGACGGGCCTGTACACGAGTCCGCACCTCCACGACTACACGGAGCGCATCCACATCGACGGCGAGCCGATCTCGCACCGGCACTTCGAGCAGCTGAGCGGCGACTTGCGCGAGGCCGTGGAGGGTCTCGACAAGGGCGAACGCGCGTTGGTGACCTTCGATCTGTTCACGGCGCTGGGCTTTCTCGCCTTCCGGGATGCAGGCCTCGGCGCGCAAGTGATCGAAGTCGGGCTTGGCGGGCGCGTGGACAGCACGAACGTCTTCGACACGAAGGAAGTCGCCGTGATCACCCCGCTCTCGTTAGAGCACACGGCCGTGTTGGGCGACACGATCGAGCAGATCGCGGCGGAGAAGGCAGGGATCATCACGCCAGGCTGCGCGGTCGTGCTGGCGCCGCAGCCGTACGAGGCCGGCGGATACGTGGTGCGGGAGGCGAGCTTTCGTGCGCAGTCGCGCCTGATCGATGTGGCCGCAACGTACCGTGTTGAGGTGCTCGCGCACGACCGGCGAGGGCAGGACATCCGGATCGAGCGGCCGACCGGCGCGCTCGACGTGCGTCTGCCGCTGCTCGGGGCGCATCAGGCAGAGAACGCCGCGACCGCGGTTGCCGCGATCGACGCGGTGCAGGAACGGATTGCTGTTGCTGACGCCGCGATCACGGGTGGGCTGGCGGCGGTATCGTGGCCGGGGCGACTGGAAGTGATCCGCGAAGCGCCCCTGATCGTCGCCGATGGCGCTCATAATCGCGACTCTGCGCGGCGCCTGGCGGAATCGCTTCGTGAGTACTTCGACGCCGCCGAGGTGACGTTCGTCATCGGCTCTTCCTCGGACAAGGACGTGCGTGGCCTCGCAGAGGAGTTGGCGCCGCTCGTCGGGCACGTCATCGCGGCGCGGAGTGGGCATCCGCGAGCGATGGACCCGGTTCAGATCGCCGAAACATTTCGTGCGCTGGACATACCTGCGGAATATGTGGACAGCGTTGGTGAGGCGCTTGAACGCGCGATGGCGGCTAGCGGAAGTGACGGGTTAATATGTCTTGCGGGCTCGCTCTTCGTGGCCGCGGAAGGGCGCGAGCATCTGATGACTGCAGCCGGCTAGCACGCGGAGGTAGTACGTATGGCAGGCAGGAACGGTACCCGGGTTGTTGTCACCGGCATGGGCGCCATCACCCCCATCGGCAACTCCGTACCTGAGTTCTGGGAGAACGCGGTCGCCGGGCAGTCCGGGATCGACATCCTCCAGTCGTTCGACCACTCCGCCTACCCTGTTCACATCGCCGGTGAGGTGAAGGGCTTCGAGCCCGAACAGCACATGGACCGCCGCGAAGCCCGCCGCATGGGGCGCTTCAGCCAGTTCAGCATCGCTGCCACCGCCCAGGCCCTGCAGCAGGCCGACCTTGACCTCGAGGACACGAACCGGGACCGAGTCGGCGTCCTCATCGGTAACGGCATCGGCGGCATCCAGGAGTCGCAGGAAGCCGTGCGCATCATCGACACGCGCGGCGGGATGCGCGTCGACCCGTTCTACTACCCGAAGATGCTGCCGAACATGGCGGCGGCGCACATCGCGCTGCACTTCGGCGCGCGTGGCTACAACAACACGGTGATCACTGCCTGCGCGGCGGGAACACAGGCGATCGGCGACGCGATGGACCTCGTGCGTTCGGGACGCGTCGACGTCTGCATCACCGGCGGTACCGAGGCTGCGCTCTGCGAGCTTGGCCTCTGCGGCTTTGCCGTGATCCGCGCGCTCTCGCAGGCTAACGACGACCCACCGAAGGCCAGCCGCCCATTCGACGCCGAGCGTGACGGCTTCATCGCTGCCGAAGGCGCCGGCATCCTCGTCCTGGAGAGCGAGGAGCACGCAAAGGCCCGCAAGGCGCCTGTCCTCGCGGAGGTCGCCGGATACGGCGCCTGTAACGATGCCTTCCACGTCGTTGCCCCCTCCGAGGACGGCAACGGGGCGATGCGGGCGATGCGCGAAGCGCTTGACGATGCGCACATCGCCACGACCGATGTCGACTACATCAACGCGCACGGCACCTCGACGCAGCTCAACGACAAGTCGGAGACGCTGGCGATCAAGAAGCTGTTCGGCGAGGACGCCTATCGCGTGCCGATCAGCGCGGTGAAGTCGATGGTCGGGCATTCGTTCGGCGCCGCCGGGGCGATCGAGTCGGTCGCCTCGATCCAGACGATCCTGACAGGGACGATCCACCCGACGATCAACTACGAGCACCCCGACCCCGAGTGCGACCTGGACTACGTGCCGAACAAGGCGCGCGAGGCGAACGTGGACGTAGTGCTGAGCAACAGCTTTGGCTTCGGCGGCCAGAACGCCTGCCTCGTCTTCAAGCGCTACGAGGCGTAGGTTGATCGCTGTGTGCGACGACCGTCCCTCCATGGCCCCGGCCATCTAGATGCGCGTACTCGTGGTCGGTGGCGCTGGCTACATCGGCTCCGTCACCGTCGATCAACTGGTCGCCGCGGGGTACGACGTCACCGTCATCGATAGCCTGGTGTCGGGACATGCGGAGGCGGTCAACGGCGAGTGCGAGTTCGTGCACGCTGATGTACGGGACGAGGCGGCGCTCGGGCGGCTGTTTGCGGCGCACAACTTCCACGCGGTGATCAACTACGGCGGCTACATCCAGGCCCCTGAGTCGATGCAGCAGCCGGGGCGCTACTTCGCGAACAACATCACCGGCGCGATCGCGATTCTCAACGCGATGGTGACGTACGACGTCACGCGGCATGTGTTCAGTTCCAGCGCCGCGGTCTACGGCGAGCCAGAGTCGCTGCCGATCACTGAAGGCGCGCGGTGCCTGCCGGTGAACCCCTACGGCCAGTCGAAGCTGATCGTCGAGCAGATGCTGCCGTGGTACGAGTCGCGCTTCGGATTGCGCTCCGTCTCGCTGCGTTACTTTAACGCCGCGGGCGCGAGCGCTGACCGCGGCGAGGACCACCGGCCGGAGACGCACCTGATCCCGAACATCCTCCAGGTGGCGCTGGGCAAACGGGAGGTGATCTCGCTGTTCGGTACGGACTACCCGACGCCGGACGGTACCTGCGTGCGCGACTACGTGCACGTTGAGGACCTGGCGGCGGGGCATTTGCTGGCGCTGGACTACTCGGAAAAGGCGAGCGGGGCTTTCAACCTCGCGGTCGGGCGCGGCTTCTCGAACCGCGAGATCATAGAGGCGACGCGGCGCGTGACTGGGCACGAAATCCCCTTAAACGAAGAGGGGCGGCGCCCGGGCGACCCGGCCGAATTGGTCGCGTCGAGCGAGAAGGCGCGCTCAGAGCTGGGCTGGCGGGTGCAGTACGATGACCCGGAGACGATCATCGAGACAAGCTGGCGCTGGATGCAGGCGCACCCGGACGGCTACCCCGACTAGCGGCAGTCCTGTAGGTCACCGTCCTCACTGAGCCGCGCCGGCCGTGAACGTCGGCTTGTCCGGGATCAGTAGATCCTCGGTGAGGACGACCGTGTCGCCGATCTCCGGGCATCCGGCCGGCTGGTCGGTTGGCGTACCGGCGTCAGCAAGCAGGATCTTCAGCGAGTCCACGGGGTTGACTCCCGAAAGGCAGTCGACGTTGCCCCAGGCTGTCCCACAGCACTGGAACGGGACGTAGAGGAGCGTGCCGGGGAGGGGACACCCAGCCGGCGCGCTCGTGCTCAAGCCGGCGTCGAACCTCAGCACCAGCAGGCTGTCCACAGGATTGCTGCCGCCGCCGCAGTTGATGTCACCCCAGACGCGCGCTATCCCGACCGGCGTGGTCGATGGCGTTGCGCTGGACGTCGGTGACACCGAATTCCCGCCGGTCGGGGTTGTGGTCGCCGTTTGCGTCGACGTCTGCGAGGGTGTCGGCGTTGGCGTTGCCGTCGGCGTCTCAGATGGCGATGGTGAGGGCGTCGGCGACGGCGTGTTCAGCGTGCCGTCGCAGCCTGTGAAGTCGAAGGCGGGGTCGTAGTAGGCGTGGTTGATGCCACAGACGTCCCAGGGCTGCACGAAAAACTCACCCGCGCCATCGACAGCCACCGGGTCGATGCAGTCGTACGACATGATCGAGTGCGGGATCGGGCCTGTATCGTCCATGCCGCATTCGTAGAGTTGCGTCTCGTCCTCGTTCGTGCTCTCATGCGCGAGCTGGATGATGTGGCCAGCTTCGTGTCCCAGCGTCGCGCGGCGGTCGAGCGGTCCGGCATAAGGGCCGTTGTGCGCGTCATCGCCGATGATGATGAGGCCGTAGGCTACTTCGCAAGACGGGTCGAAGCAAGGGAAATCGTTCTCGTCGAAGGTCGGCGCGATGCCGAGGAGCGTCGGATCGCCCAGCGCCTCGTCCTCGACGTAAACGTTGAGGTCGAAGAATTCGTTCTGCACGCCATTGGTGATCGCGAAGGTCACCGTATCCGGCTGGCTGTTCCAGTCGGCGAACGCGTCGTCGAACGGCGTCTTCCACTTGGTCCCGCACTGGTTCTCGTTGTTGTCGCATTCCAGCCAAACGTCGCTGGTGCTGAGCGTCATCCAGGCGGCGTAGTCGCCGTTCTGCACCTGGTAGTGCCAGCGCTCCGGGAAGAGCTTCTTCTGCGGGTGGCCCTGATGCGACTCGGCAGTCGTCGCGAGGGCGGCAAGCGCCAGCGCAGCGACAGCGACGAGCGCGAGCGCGGCGTAGGTGTGCGACCTAGTCCGCACTTCGCGACACCCTCTCCATCGCCTGCGCGACCGTCAAGCCAGCGATCTCTTGCGCTGCCCCGAGGTCCTCCCAGCCCGCCGCCGGCTGCAGCCGCCCGCTTTCGATCGGGAAGCGCGCCATCGGCGAGGCGCGATATATTCCGGGTGCCTTCTCCTTGACGATGAATAGGTACCGCTCGCCGACTTCGATTGGGGAGTCGCCTTCCATCAGCAGGCGCACGGGCCCCTGTCCCTGCGTGGTGCGCGTGCCGCCGCCCGTGGTGATACCGCCGAGTTGTTCGACCTCGACTGTCGATCCCACCACGGCCGCATCGGCTGACGCTTCAACGAGCACCGTGAAGACCGAAACAGGCAGTTCGCCACGGCCGCCTGCCATCAGTTCCGAGCGCTGCTCGGCCTCGCCGGTCACCACGCCGACGAACGCGACGTCGAACGTCGAGACGAGTGTGTCGAGGTCGGCGCCGAGCGTTTTCGCGTAGCGCGCGGGGATGTGCACCACCGGCACGCCGTCTTGGCCCGTCTCCTCCAGCGGCTTGTCATCGAGCGAGGAGCCGCAGGCGGCGAATGCCAGCCCGAACAGAGCCAGCCCGAACAGAGCCAGTCCGAGGAGCCAGATGGGTCGCGGGTTCACCACGTTCACAGTATAAATGGTGGGCGCGGCGGCGAGTGAGGGTTCGGTAAACGGAGTGTTGCCTGCGGTCGCCCGTTGTTCAATGTTCCCGGTCCGGCGTCCCTGATATGCTCAGGATATGAGAGCCGAAATCGTCTCCGTTGGCACCGAAATCCTGCTCGGCGAGATCACCGACACCAACGCGTCGTGGATCGCTTCGCGGCTGCCGGCGCTGGGGCTCGACATCTACTACAAGTCGGTCGTCGGTGACAACCTGGACCGCATCGTCGATACGCTGGAGCGGGCGCTCTCGCGCTCGGACGTGATCATCATGACCGGCGGTCTTGGACCGACCGAGGACGACCTGACCCGCGAGGCGATCGCTGACGCGCTCGGCGAGGAGATGTTCACCGACCCCGACATCGAGAGCGCCCTGCGGGCGTTTTTCGCCTCGCGCGGGATCGAGTTCCCCGAGTCGAACGTCAAGCAGGCGAAGCTGATCCCCTCGGCCAGCGCGGTCCTCAACCCGCGCGGCACCGCGCCGGGCTGGTGGGTCGAGAAGAACCGCGCCGAGGGCGACCGCTACATCATCGCGATGCCCGGCGTGCCGTCCGAGATGTACAGGATGTGGGAGCACGAAGTCGCGCCGCGGCTGGCGGAGATGGCAGGCGACGTGCTGATCACGCGCATCCTCAAGACGGCGGCCGTCAGCGAGGCGCGCGTCGACGAGATGCTGTCGCCGTTGCTCAAGGGCACCAACCCGAGCATCGGCATCTACGCCAAGATCGACGGCGTCCACGCGCGGATCGCCGCCAAAGCGCCGACCGCGGACGAGGCGCGAGCCTTGATCGCGCCGGTCGAGGAAGAGGCGCGGCGGATCCTCGGGCCTGCCATCTGGGGCGCCGACGACGACACACTGGAGGGCGCGATCGCGAACATGTTCACGGAGCGAGGCCTGACGCTGGCGACGATGGAGTCCTGCACGGGCGGGCTCCTCGCCTCGGTGATAACGGACGTCGACGGCTCGTCGGACTACTACCTCGGAGGTTACGTCGCCTACCAGGTCGACCTGAAGACCGCGCTCGGCGTCGACGGCGCGCTGATCGACCAGCACGGCGTCATCAGCCCGGAAGTCGCCGCCGACATGGCGCGCGCGGCCCGCGAGCTGCGCGGCGCGGACTACGGCGTGGGCACGACTGGCATCGCGGGCAACGAGCCGGTCGAGGGCAAGCCGCCGGGGACGATCCACATCGCTGTGCATGATGGTACGCGGGCGGAGAACATTTCGTACACGTACAACCAGGGCCGCGCCGCCAACAAGCGGCGCGCGGTTAACACGGCGCTGTTCCTGCTACGCCGGACGCTGCTCGCCCACGAAGCGTAGCGTCATACGGCTATCGGGGGATGAAAATGCCTCGAAATCGATGCTAACCTCGACGCATGGGACAGAGGGGGCGCCCACGGCACCCTGAGTTGCTGACGCCCGCGCGAGCAGGACGTCCTTGCCCTACTGCGCGAGGACCTGACGAACGAGCAGATCGCGGAACGCCTCGGCATCTCGTTCGAGACGGCCAAGCACCACGTCGGCGTCACGTACCAGATCTTTGCCGCCGACACGGAAGGAGGTGAGGCCCGGTTGGTTCTCGAGTGGGAGCCATCGAACCCGATTCGTTCCGAGTTGGTATGGTCGCCCGATTCTTCGCGACTAGCGTTTACGGCCGGAGATGGTCTCCGCGTAATCGAGGTGAGCAGCGGCAAGACGTTGGTGACGGTTGACGGGTACGGCGCTGCCTGGTCGCCAGATGGGTCCAAAATAGCTTATACCCTCTACGAGGGTGACGACGTGCGAGGCATCTACACGGTTGCAGCTGATGGCTCAGAAAGCGCGCGTCGTTTGACCGAAGGCTCATCGCCAACGTGGTCACCAGATGGGTCGATGATCGCCTTCAGCCACTGAACACGGCGCCTACGCCGTCAGTTGCCTGTACAGCAGTGGGGGCATGTAATTCCCCTGCGGGCGCTGGTAAACTGCGCGCACCATGGCACAAAGGGGGAGACCGCGCCATCTCGGCCTGCTGACGCCACGCGAGCAGGCCGTGCTCGCGCGCATCCGTCTAGGGCGCACTAACCCGGAGATCGCGGCCGAACTCGGCATCACGGTCGAGACGGTCAAGCAGCACGTCTCGGAGGTTCTCTCGAAGCTGGGGGTTGGCACGCGGGAAGAAGCTGCCGTGTGGCAGCCGGAGCCACCGGGCCACTGGACGTTCGGGCGCGCGCTACTGGCGCTGGCGGGTGTGTCGATTGTCGCGGCGGCGGTCGCGGGGTTGGCGCTGCTGTCGTGGGGTGTGTCGGAGTCGGGCGCTGAGGATATCGAGCCGGGCTGGCCCGATTGCAAGCCGGTGGACGCCAACGCGCTTGAGAGTGGCTTGTACTTGCTCGACGGCCGGACTTGCGAGACGACTGAGCTGGCGCCCAACAAGGCAGATTCACTGGTCGCCTGGAATGCGGACGACACGCGGATCGCCTATACGAACGTTGTTCCAACGCCGGAATCCGAGAACAACACAGAGATCTTCGTGATGGACGTCGAGTCCGGGGACGTAAGGCAGGTGACCGACAGCCCGAGCACGATCGAGGGCCAGCCTTACTGGATGCCCGATGGCGGACTGGTCTACCTCGCGGCGGAAGTGGACCCGGTGAATCCGCTGGGTGTGATTGCCGAGGATGATTGGCCCTTAGATCTCGTCCTGACGACGTCCGCAGGCCAGACGAGAGTGATCACGAGCGGGCTGACCTGCGCATACGATATGGATGTCGCGCCGAGCGGCAAGTACGTCGCGATGCTGGCGGGCTGTGCGCTCCGCGAGGACAACCTCATCCTCGTCGATGTCGGGACCGGCGAACGGACCTCGATAGGGGAGCGCGCGGGTTGGCCGCGATTTGCGCCCAATAATGACCGTCTTGCCTTTGAGTGCCGTCGAGGCGAAGGACTGGAGGGTCAGGCAGTGTGCCTGCGCTCTACCTCCGGCGAGATCATGACAATGACCCTGGATCTTTTTTCGACCTCGGACGCCGCCGGGGCTGGCGGGTCATACATCGAGGCCGGCCGGCCGATTTGGTCACAGGCAGACGGGTCACTGACGTTCTTTGGCGAGGCGGTCTACACTCTCCCGCCCAAAGGATCAGGAACTGTGCATGAACCTGCGTCAGGCCGTTGGCCACCAGGCCAGGTGAATTGGCACTCTGGCGATGTGGTCGCGGGCGCAAAGTGCGTCGAGCAAGGCATCGCGCCGTGCCCTACCATACACTTCAACAGCTACCGGCTCAGCGACGGCGATGAACGCACGGTCATGATTACGACGGACTGCGGCGCAATCGGGTACTGGTCGCGCGACGGCCAGATGCTCACCATCAGCGTTCCAGAAGCGACCGTCTGCTACTGATGGTGGCATGTAATTCGCGCAGCGGTGCCGCTACACTGACGGCACGATGGCACAGCGGGGGCGCGAAGAGGCGGTAGGCCAGTGGACGGTGGGCCGCGCGCTGCGGGCGCTGGTGGGCGTTTCGCTCGTCGCGGCGGCGGTCGCAGGGCTCGCGCTGGCGTCTTGGGGAGTTTCGGAGTCCGGCAGGGCGGACGAACCGGAGGGGCTGGCTGCGTGCATGGCGAGCCTGGACCGGCTGGCCAACAGAACGGACACGCTGGCCGATCGTTACCCGGTCGTCATATCCCTTGGCAAACGTGTCGCCTGCTGGGAGGAGGCGAACGGAGCGGGGTCGTATGCAGTGAACGTAGCCGTCGCGTGGGTGAACTGCCGATGGTCACCTGAAACACCGGCGGGAATCGAGGTTGTGGAGAAGGCGGTCGAACTTCCACGGGAGGTCACGTGGACTATCCTACCCGGCCCCCCCGATGAATATCACGACGACTTCATATCGGAGGCCTCAACGACCATCATTGCGCGAGACCGAGGCGGCACGGAGGTGGCAAATGGCCGCGCGGGATCTCGCGCGTTCGCATACGGTTGCCCTGGCCAGGACTACGGGCGCGACGGGTCGTTGGATGACTTGACGGAATGCCGAGCCAGACTGGGCGAGAACTTCAAGGGCAAGGATGAGCGCGGCACGTTCAACCTCTCAGGCGGCGTTGCCTGCTGGGACGCCATACCGGGTGCCGCCGAGTACACGGTCGACTTGCGCATTGAATACTATCCGGGGTGTGACCTCTATTTGCTTGGTGGCTGGAAGGCGAAATCAGTGGAAGATTCCGTAATCCTGGAGGGCGACACCACCTGGGTGACCTTCCCGGCGACCCCGGATCCAGCGTACGAATTCAGGAAGGACCCGTCTGTGACTATCGTTGCGCTCGACGACAAGGGCGAGCGCGTAGGCACCGACGGAGTTGGCGTCAACAGCGAGATCGACTACAGCACGCGCTGCGCTTAATCGTCCGGTAGTGGGTCCCAAAGCGCTCAAGCCTTATCATCTCCCCGAATGAACCTCCTGCGCATCCTCCTCCCGCTCATCCTCGCGCTCACGGCGCTCATTGCCGCGTGCGGTGATGACGACGGCGGCGCGCAGTCGCCTGCAGCCACGCGCCGGCCGGACCACACGCCGATACCAATGCTCACTCAGCGCGAGTTTCCGGTGAACACGCCGGAAGCTCGGACGCCGTATCCGGGGGTGGCGCTTGGCTATCGCTCGTTCGACGGGCAGGAGCCGCTGCCGCAGTTGCCGGAGGGCGCGGCGGTCTACCTCTCGCTGGGCGACTCGCTCAACTGGGGCTGCTGCGACGACCCGGAGTTCTCGTCGCACCCTCGCTTCGCGCACTGGCTCTCCGAGCGGCTGAACCGCGAGGTCGTCTGGGTCAGCCTGGCGGGAAACGGCACGCTGCGCTCGTTCCTCAAGGGCGAGCCGGGTGCCAGCCGCCCGCAGCTCGACGTCGCCGAGGAGGTGATCGCCGACCTGCGCGCTGGCGGCCACGATGTCGTCGCGATTACGCTGAGCATCGGCGGCAACGACTTCCTCGAGTTGCGCACGAACCTCGGCTGCGGCGGCGTCCCGCGCCCCGAGTGCCAGGAGGCCTTCACGCAGATTCTCCTGGACTACCCCGGCAAGATGCAGGAGGTCTACGCCCGCCTCAACGCGGCGAAGGACCCGGCGACGCCGGTCTTCCAGAACAACTACTACGACGCGCTGAACTGCGGGCTGCCCGGCGACGACATCTCGGTCTCGGCGGTCAGCATGAGCATCTTCAACGAGACGATCCTGGCCGCGACGCTCACCGGCGGCGCCTTCCCGCTCGACTTCGAGACGGCGTTCAAGGGCCACGCCTGCGAGTACATCTCCGGCGTGGACCCGACGTACGCGGGGTACGACGTGATGTTGGACTTGGACATCGCGGCGTACGAGGCGCTGCCGGCGGCGTATGTGGAGCCGTGGGAGCGGTAATGGTTTACGTCTGTGGTACGGCTTACGGTTTCCTGGTCACCGTCCGGTAGGGGCGCCGCTTGCTGCGCCCTGCCCACGCTACGCTGTGCGACGACGCGCCGGGTTTTCGGGATCAACGTCCCAATTCAGCGGATTGCTGCGAATGTATTCGCGAACCGCATCTAGTTCCCGGTCTCGGCGAATGTCGCGCTCATAGAGATTGCGCTGCCAGAACGGGCGGCCAGACCTGCCAAGGACGCGGTTTCCTGCGATCGCGCTGATCGATTTGAACGCGCGCATGACATCTGCCAGAGCAACGAGTCGTCGAGCGTCGGGTTGCAGGATGATGATCCCGTGCACGTGATTCGGCATGACGACGAATTCGTCGATGTCGAGGCCGGGGAAGCGTTTCGGTAGACCGTTCCACACCTCGTAGACGGCGTCGCGGACGTTTGCGAATTCCAGGGTCAGTTCGCGCTCGGCGGTGCACATAGTGACGTAGTAGTAACCCGCCACGGCGTAGTCGTATCCAGGAATGCGGATCGAGCGGCGGTGGTGAATCATTGGCTCGTACGGCACGCCGGGATGGATCTGACACAGGCGCGGCGACCGCCAAGCGGTATGTGGCACAGTTTCGCGGAAGGTTCTGCCAGATCGGAGCGTCGATGGGCGCGGCAAGCAGCGCCCCTACCGGGGCGTGGTTTGCCCGGTGGAACGCTACGCCGTCAGTTGGCGGTACAGCGTCGTGATGCGCGAGGGTAGGGACTCGATGTCGGGGACGACTTCGTAGCCGATGTCCTGGCACATTTGCTTGAGGTAGTCGTGGCCGTAGCGGTCGACGGTCAGGCAGAAGGGGACGATGCCCATGCGCTTGGCTTCCATGAGCGCCTGGTGCGTGTCGTGGATGGCGTACTCCTTCTCGGTGCGGTCGCGGCCGTAGCCGTGGTCCTGCGGGCGGCCGTCCGAGACGAGGAAGAGGATGCGCACCTTGGAGTCGTGGGCCTGCAGCTTCGTCGTGGCGTGGCGGATCGCCGGACCCATGCGCGTCGAGCGGACGGGCGCGATCTTGTCGATGCGGCGCTTGACGTGGTCTGAGAAGCCTTCCTCGAGGTCCTTGACGACGTAGAACTCGACGTTGTCGCGGCCGTAGCCTGAGAAGCCGTAGATGCCGTAGGCGTCGCCGATCGTCTCCAGGGCTTTGATCAGGAGGACGATGCTCTCCTTCTCGACGTCGATGATCCGCTTGGGCGGCATCAGTAGCTCCTGGGCGCGGCGGGCCATCCACCACGAGAAGTAGCGACGCGGGTCGTCGTCGAAGTCGTCCTGCTGGTAGCGCCGCTCGTGCTTGGCGATCTCCTCGTCGGTCGAGGCGCTCATGTCGAGCAGGAAAGCGACGCTGACGTCGCGCTCGATCTTGTTGCGGCGCCAGTAGATCTTGTCGTTGGGCGTGACGCGGGCGCGGCGCTCGACCGCGTAGTCGGTGACGGCGTCGAAGTCCAGTTCCTCGCCGTCGAGGAGGCGCTTGATCTTGCGGTACATCTCAGGGCGCAGCAGCTCGAACTGGCGGCGCGTCTGGCCGACGAGCGAGGCGTACTTGACAAGCGTCTGGTCGTAGTACTCCTCCGTGCCCTCGGCGACCGGGTACTCGACGATGCGGCACCAGCGCGGGCGGTAGTCGCCGGCGCGGAAGTCCCACTCGTCGTAGAAGAAGTACTTCGGCTCGACGGGCAGCGCGTGTTCGTCGTCCTCGGTGCTCAGGCCGGTGACCGGCTGGCCGTCCTTGAGCGGCATCGGCTTCTGCTGGCCGGGCTTCTGGTCTTGCTGCTGGCTCAGCTCCTTGATCAGGTTCGCGAGGAATAACTCCGATGATTGCGTGAGGTCCGCCTCGGCCATGTCGGCGAGGGTGATCTCGACGCTCTTCTCGAGCATCTGTCGGAGTTGCTCCGGCGAGATCGGCGAGGCTTGGCCTTGCTCGTTGCGCTGCTGACGCAGCTTCATCAGCATCTGCACGGTCTCTGGCTTGAACTCGCCGCGAAAGTCGACCGGCTGGGGGCTTTCGTACGGCATCGGCTCGCCCTGGGGCATCTCCGCGCTGGCGTCCTGGCCCATTGACTCGGCCGTCATCGGCGAGACGTTGAGGTTGTCCTCTTCCATCTGCATCCAGTCGTCCATCAGCTCGGGCGCGACGTTCGGGATCTCGTTGGCGATCCGGTACATCCGCAGCGTCGCCTCGGCCGAGTCTTCGACTGTGGCCTGGGGCTGGCGCAGCGTCTCGAGGACGCCGACTGCGTCCGCCATCAAGCCAAGCAGTTGCTCCGGCCAGACGATGCGGTCGAGGCCGCCGAGGCTGGCCCGCACGAGGTTCTCGACGAAAGCCTGGCGCAGCGGCAGCTGGTCGACGACCGGGCGGCGGTCCAGCTCGCGGCCCTGGCGCTCGCCGTAGGGCCTGCGGATGCCGCCGTACTCCTGGCCAATGAGGACGTCGATACGCGCGTCCTCGACGATTGCGAAAAGGTCTGAGGCGAGCTTGCGGTCCGGGAAGAGGTCGAAGAAGCGCTCCATGTCTGTGAGCGGCTCGTGCAGCGGGATTGTCGCCTCGCCCGGGGCGTCGACGTGGCCGTCGGAATCGATGGGCGGCGCCGTGGGCGCGATCGCCGGACGCTGCTTCTCAGCGTCGAAGCGCAGGTTGGGGAAGATCGTCCCTTCGCGCTCGAAGAGGAACTCGAAGGTGCCGAACTCAAGGTGTCCGGCCTGGTGCGTGCAGTAGACCTTGTAGACGCCGAAGTTCTGCTCCTTTTCGGTGAACTCCTCGACGTGTGGCGGCAGGAAGATCGCGCTGCCCTCGGTCGACGGCGCGTCGCCCTCCACCCAACCGATGCCCTTCTCCGCCAACGCCTCGGACGAGTGCACCGCGACGTCGAATCCGGTCAAAGCCTTGCCATACATACGGAGGATGTCGGCGACGCGGCTCAGTTCGACGCGCGAGGAGAGCGCTTCGAGCACTTGCTCGCCGCGGCTCGATTCCATGCGGAAGTAGGCCTCGCCGCCGTCGACGCTCTGGTCGAGCAAGTCGCTACCTACGCTGTGCCAGTCGGCGATCGTGTCGACCGGGATGCGATCGAGGGCGGTCGAGGCCGTCTTCAGGAACTCCATCGCGGCAAGGGGTGAGCGCTCGACGAGGTCCTCGGCTAACGACAAGAGCAGGCCGTGCGTTTCGTGGTCAACCTGGGCGAGAGCGCGGGCAGCTTCGGCGAAGAACGAGAACGCCTGCCGGCCTTCGCGGCGCGCCAGCTCGCGGGCCAACTCCAGGAAGCGGCCGCGCTGCACGCCCTGGACATGGGCCAGGAGCGCGGGGCCCTTCTCCAGGTACGAGCGCGCGTCGGCCCAGCCGGTCGAGGCGAGTGCTTCGGCAAAGATCAGGAACGCCGCCCGGTCATCGCCCTCCAGCGGATCGAGCGCCTGCGGGGCGATCGTTAGGCAGTGCGAGGCGAGGTCGTAGGAGCGGTCGCAAAGGGCATCGACGAAACGCACGAGGACGCGCGCTTCGTCGATCGTCAGCTTATCGAAGAGGTGCGGGCTGCCGTCGAAGAACTGCACGGCCAGCGACGCCGAGCGCCACGTGCCCTTGTAGAGGAGCCGCCCTAGGCCCATCCAGTCGCCCATGCGTGCCGGGCCGACGGCGGGCAGCGTGCCCGGCGAAGCGCGGAAGAACGAAGCGGCGAGCGCAGACGAAAGCTCTGCGAGTTCGCGGCCGTGCTTCGCCCAGCGCTGGAAGCCATCGTTGCCGAGGAGCGGCAGGATCTGCGGTGTCACGCGATAGTACTCGCCTGCCGCTTCCCACGACCGCCACGACTGTTTGGCCAGCTCCAGGCCCTCGTCAGCCCACTGGCGCAGCTCGTCGTCGGTCATCAGCTCGCCGACGGCGTCGGCGGTGCGGCGGAACTCCGCGACGAGGCTGGTCGAGAAGGGCGTTAGCTGCTTCTCGTACGAGGAGTAAATGCGAGTACGTTCAGTCATTCAAGGTGATCCAGACCGAAGAGCGCTTGCGCGCTATTCGAAGATCGAAGAGACAACCTCTTCGATGCTCCGTTGTACGTCGGCGTCGTCCGTCAGCGCCCAGGTCACGGCGACCTGGCAGGCGCGGCGGGCGCTGATCCCTTCGTGGATCAGCTTCCCGGCGTAGATCAGGAGGCGCGTGCTGACGCCCTCGGCGAGGCCGTGCTCCTTCAGGTGGCGCACCTTCTCGCCCAGCTTCGCGAGGTCGTTGGCGACGGCGTCCGAGACGCCCGCCTCGTGGGCGATGATCTTCAACTCGAGGTCGCGGGGTGGGTAGCCGAACTCGATCGCCATGAAACGCTGGCGGGTCGAGTGCTTGAGGTCCTTGAGGGCGCTCTGGTAGCCGGGGTTGTACGAGATCACGAGGACGAAGCCGTCCCGCGCCTCGACGATCTGGCCGAGCTTCTCGATCGGCAGCAGGCGGCGGTGGTCGGTCAGGGGGTGGACGAGCACGGTCGTGTCCTTGCGCGCCTCGACGATCTCGTCCAGGTAGCAGATGGCGCCGGTCTTTACGGCGCGCGTCAGCGGGCCGTCCACCCAGCGGGTCGAGTCACCTTCGAGCAGGTAGCGGCCGACGAGGTCCGAGGCCGTCAGGTCCTCGTGGCAGGCGACGGTGACCAGCGGCATGCCGGACTCCTCGCCCTGCACCACACCATCAGCTTCGCGGGTGACCGTCACGGGGCGGCCGAGCATGAACGCCATGTATTCGACGAAACGCGTCTTGCCGCAGCCCGTGGGGCCCTTGAGTAGCACCGGGATCTTCTCCGCGTAGGCTGCCTTGAAGAGCTCGATCTCGTCGCTTACGGGCTCGTAGTAGGGCTCGGTCGTGACGACATACTCTTCGATGGCGTACTGGCGGTAGGTCGATTCGGTGGTCATAACGCTCGCTCGGGCTCCCTCATTCTTGTTCTAGCATACATTAGGCTTAACGTCTCAAGCGCTCGCCAGTCGCGCCTTCACCGTCTCCCACGCATCGAGCGCCCGCTTTGCCGTCTCTTGCGGGGTGCAGTCCGTGTCGATGACGACGTCTGCTCCGCGTACTCGTTCTTCGTTCGTCATCTGGCTGCGGATGCGCTCCAGCACTTCCACCGCCGAGAGGCCGCTGCGTTCGGCTGTCCGCTTCGCTGCGACGTCGGGCGGGATAACGGTGACCCAGATCTCGTCGGCCAGGTCGTCCCATTTCGCCTCGAAGAGGAGCGCGGCTTCGAGCACGGCGATGTCGACGCCTTCGCGGGCCAGCGCGGCGAGTCGTTCGCGCATCATGCCTTTCATGCGTGGGTGCACGATGGCGTTGAGCGCGGCCAGCCGCTTGGGGTCGGCGAATGCAATCGTGCCGAGCTTCTTGCGGTCGATCGTGCCGTCCGGGCCGACGACGTCCTGCCCGAACTCGTTGACGATCTCCTGCCAGGCGGGCCGGCCGGGGTTATAGACCTCGTGGCCGACGAGGTCGGCGCTGACCACCGTCGCGCCTTGCTCTTCGAGCACCTTCGCGACGGTCGATTTGCCGCTGCCGATGCCGCCGGTCAACCCGATCACATACATGCGCTCAACCCTTCACTTAACGGCGTAGAGATGAAGAAGCGCGCCCCCTGCGCGCATCCAGATTGTAGGTAGAGGGATGCTGGCGGGTCAAGGAACGACGTGAGGTGGCCGCGCCGCTATTCCTCCAGCCACAAGCTGAAGCAGTAACTCATCCCCATCCCTTCGCGCTCGTAGAAGCGGTGCGCGTCGACACGTCCACTTCCGGACGACAGTTCGAGGTGCGTACAGCCGCGCTCGAGGCCCCAGGCGGCCGCAGCGGCGAGCAACGCTTTGCCAACGCCGGCGGAGCGCGCGTCGCGGTCGACGATGAGGTCCTGCAGCCAGGTGCGGCGGCCGAATCGGATCGACTCGATGTCGGCATACACGCTGGCGAGTCCGACCAAGCGCGCGCCGTCAAGCGCCAGCAGGATGTCCGCGTCGGGCTGCCCGACCGCCCAGCGCACCCCGCGGCAGCCTCGTTCACGTGTATAGCCGGGTGGTGGTCGGGCTGCCGGAGGCTCGAAGAGCTGAGGTAGGAGGTCCAGGATGGCGTCTTCATCGGCGATCGTGGCCGGCCTGATCGCGATCGTCATGGACGCGGCTACTTCGCCGAGACGAAATGCGTGCGGTGTTCGCCCAGGAACGACAGCACCGCGCGGTTGACCGCCTCCGCGCGTTCGAAGAGGAACCCGTGCCCGGCGCCGTGGAAGGTGACGAAGCGCGCGTCGGGGATGTGCTTGGCCAGCATCTCCTGGTTCTTGAACGGTACGATCTTGTCCTCCGTGCCGCCCATGACCAGCGTTGGCACGCGGATGTTGTGCAGACGGCCGTGCGCATTGAAGCCGAGGACTGCCATCAGTTGCTTCTGCAGGGACTGGGCCGGCGCGACGAGGTGCAGCTGTTCGAGCGCCCGCTTGATGAGACGTTGCTTGTTGCGGGCAATGAACTCCTCGCTGTAGAAGAACGAAAGGCCGGCCTCGACGGCCGCAGCCGGCAACATCGCCCTGACGCCCGCGAACTGCTGGAGACGCGCGGCGTTCGGGAACGTCGCCATCGGCCCGCCCGCCATCGTGCCCGCCAGCATCAGCGTTCGCACGCGGGCACCGTGGCGGTGGTAGAGCTCCTGCGCGATCATCCCGCCCATTGACATCCCGAAGACGTTCGCCGTCTGGATGCCCAGCTCGTCCATCAACGCCGCAGTGTCGTCGGCCATCAGGTGGACGCTGTATGGGTGGGCAGGCATCTCGCTGCGGCCGGAACCACGGTTGTCGAAGGCGATCACCTGGTATTCGCGGGAGAAGGCCGGGATCTGCGGGTCCCAGGTCGCGGCCGTGCCGCCGAGGCCCATGATCAGGAGCAACGGCTCGCCCGCGCCGTGCACTTCGTAGTACAGCTCGATGCCGTTCGCGTTGACCGTGGCCATGGATGTCTACATAAAGCGTAGCACTATGCGCCCGCAAGCTCATCGGGGCGCAACGCGCGCAGCACGCAGAACTCGTTGCCCTGCGGGTCGGCCATCACGACCCACGTCACGTCGCCCTGGCCGATATCGATGCGTTTCCCACCCAACGTTTCGAGGCGAGCCACCTCGGCGTCGCGGTGTTCCGGGCGCAGGTCGATGTGCACGCGGTTCTTCAGGGTCTTGCCTTCGGGCACCTTCAGGAACAGGATGTCGGGCGAGACGCCGTCCTCCTTGCTCCCCGCCGGTGGCTCGAGGACGACTTCGTCGTCGCCCTCGTGGGTGATGCGCCAGCTGAGCGCATCCGCCCACCAGCGCGCCAGCGGCGCCGGGTCGGTCGAGTCGATGCAGATGTTGGACCAGCGTAAGGTCATTTCGCGGTCATTTTACGACGGGCGGCGCTCAACCACACCCACACGCGAAGGTGTACCATAATAACGCTAACGTTAAGGGGCATGTCGCCCCACCAGGAGGGGTCTCATGACTACAGAAGCAGAGCGCAGCCGAGCCTCGGAGAAGTACGGCGAGGAGCGAGTCGATTCGCTGCCGTTCAACACACCCGAGAAGACGGACCGCTACCGAACGGACGCCTTCCTGGGTGCGATTGGCCTCAACTGGTACGAATCCGACCCCACGCTCCAGCGCGCGATGCGCTACTACCTGACACCGGACGAGTTCAGCTGGGCCGAACCGCGGCTGAACGACCTCGGCGAGCTGATGGGCGGGCCGGTCGCCGAGCGCGCCGAGATCACGGACAAGAACCCGCCCCAGCTGGTGAAGTACGACCGCTGGGGCCACGACATCAGTGAAGTCACGATCGCGGAGTCCGCGAAGGCGACGAAACGAGACCTCGTGGAGCGCGGCTTCATGGGTCCGCGGTTCCGCCACGAGGCCGAAGCGGCGGGTGTGAATCCCGGCCCGCTGATGCTGGCGAATGGCTACATGCTGAACCAGGCCGAGATCGGGATGTCCTGCGCGATGGGCGCGGACGCCGGGATGGTGGAGAGCCAGGTCGCGCAGTTCGCGCCGCCGGACGTGCAGCAGTACGTGCTCTCGCGGATCGAGTCCGGCGAGTGGCTCGGCGGCACAGGGCAGTTCTTCACGGAACGCACCGGTGGCTCGGACCTCGGCGGTCTCGAGACTACGGCCACGCCAAACGGCGATTCGTGGCTCCTCAACGGCTTCAAGTGGTTTTCCTCCAACTTGGACGGCGAGGCGTTCGTCGTGCTCGCCAAGCCGATCGGCGCTCCTGACGGAGTGAAGGGCAACACGCCGTTCCTCGTGCTGAAGCACCGCCGCGACGGCACCCGCAACACGATGAAGATCCGCCAGTTGAAACAGAAGCTAGGCACGCACGCCGTGGCCTCGGGCGAGGTGGAGTTCGTGGACGCGGAGGCTTTCATGCTGTCCGGCCCCGCCACGAGCGACGACGGCAGCCCGAGTGACGGCCGCGGTATGGCCCGGCTGATGACGATGACCAACGGTGCGCGTCTCGGCGTGGCGTTGATGGCCCTCGGCTGCGCGCGCCGGGCGCTTGTGGAGTCGCTCTGCTACGCCATGGCCCGCAACTCCTGGAAGACGCCGCTGATCCAGCACCCGCTGATGAAGCGCAAGCTTGTTGAGATGATCGTGGACGTGGAGGCGGTGCAGGCGCTGCTGTTTGAAGGCTACGGCTACCCGAACCGTCAGCGCGGAGAGCAGAAGCTGGAGCGCCACCGCATCGTGCCGCCCCTGGCCAAGCTGAAGGCCGCGCGCCTGGGGATCACGGCGGCCAGCGACGCGATCGAGGTCCACGGCGGCAACGGCTACGTCGAGACGTGGCCTGTCGCCCGCATCCTCCGTGACGCGCAGATCAACACGCTCTGGGAGGGGCCGGACAATATCCTCTGTCTTGACGTGCGCCGCGCCATCGAGCGTGAGAACGCGGACACGCCGTTCCTCGCGCGGATTGACGAGGCGCTGGACAACGCCGGCGAGGCTGTCCCGGCTGCCCGTGTCGTCCGCGAGCGCAAGCAGGACCTGGTCGCGGCGATCGAGGCGTGGAAGCAACTTGACGGGGAGACGGCGGAGGCGCGGCTCTACCCGCTGGCGCAGTTCATGGCCGAGGTGTTCGCCGCGGCGATGCTGTGCGAACGCGCTGACTGGGAGCTGCGCGAGCTCGGCGACGACCGCAAGAGCCTGGTGGCCGAGCTATACACGCAGCGCTACCTGGCGCATCCGAACGCGGTCCGCGATATCGACTCGCCGGTCAGTCCGGCGCTCGACCGCTTCGACGAGCTGGTCGCCGGGGCGCTGGTCGATACCCGCCCGCGCTAGGGCACCTGCCCGCCAGGCGTCGCCACCGGTGCCTTCTGCAGAATGTCGACGAGTTCGATATCGAAGATTAGGGTCGCTCCGGGCGGGATTAGCTCGCCACTGCCGACGTCCTTGTAGGCGAGCGCGGCGGGAATGATCAGGCGACGCTTGCCACCCTCCTTCATCCCCGGCAGCCCCTCGATCCATCCCTGGATCGTGCCGGTGCCGATGGTCAGTTGGTACGGCGCGGACTTGTCCACGGAACTATCGAACTTCACTCCCGTTGCCTCGGTCCAACCCGTGTAGTTCACAGCGACAGCGTCACCCGTTGCGGCCGTGTCACCGGTGCCCGGCACGAAATCGATGTACTTAAGGCCGCTCGGTAGGGTGATTTCCTCCCCCGTGATCTCCGGCGGGCTCTCCGGCGCGGTGCCTGGAGTCTGCACGATCGGCGTAAATGCCGGGGCCGGTGTTGGTGTCGGGCCAACGCCCTTCGCGAGGACGTCGATCAGCGTAATGTCGAAGATCAGCGTAGAGTTCGGAGGGATCGTGTCGCCGCGGCCGGCCTCGCCGTATCCAAGCTCAGGCGGGATGATCAGCCGGCGCGTGCCGCCCTCTTTCATACCCGGTAGGCCCTCGACCCATCCCTGGATCGTGCCGGAGCCGATCGTGACGTTGAAGGCCGTGGGCTGGTCCAATGACGAATCGAACTTCACGCCGGTGTCCTGGAGCCAGCCTGTGTAATTAACGGCGACCAAATCGCGCAGCTCAGCGGTCTCGCCGGTGCCGACGACGACATCGATGTACTTGAGACCGCTGGGCAGGGTGACTTCCTCGCCGGCTACTTCCGGCGGGCTCTCTGGCGGTGTGGTTGGTGTATTTGCCGGCGGCGTCGGGCTCGCGGTTGGCGTTGGAGCGGGGGTACCGGTCGCGATCACCAGCTCGTCGTCGCCGCCACCGCCGAACAACAGGATCACGCCGACGATCGCGGCGATACTGGCTATCAGTGTCCCGGCGCCGACCCACACGAAACGGTTGGACAGCACATCGCTTGGTGACACGGCTCCCGCCACCTCGCGGTCGCCCTTGCGCAGCGTCCTGTCGTATTCGCGACGCTTGTCGCGGTCGCCGAGCACCTCGTAGGCCTCGCGGATGTCGGAGTGGCGCTGGGATGCGCGGGGCTTGCGGCTGGTCGTCGGATCGTATGCTTTGGAAAGACGCTCGTAAGCGCGGTCGATGTCCTCCGCGCTGGCGTTGCGGCTTACCTGTAGCGTTGCGTAGTGGTCTCGAATTGGCACGTGCGGCGTCCTGTCACTTAGTTACGCGCCCGGACCGATTCCGGACGCGTGAGCCCAATTGTACCTATGAACAGGGAGCTAGGAACAGGGAAGAGGAGGGAACAAGGAACTGGGAACAGGGAACAAGGATCACACTTCGGCCACGAGGGGAGTGCCGGACTGCCAGCTGTTTGCCTGCTTGCTCGTTTGGCGCGAGGCGCCGCCTACATCTCGTGAGAGTTCATAAGCGCTTGCCAGCGGCGTTCGTTCTCGCCTGAGTACGTCTGCACCTCGGCCGGGTCGAGGACGCCGTGCTCGGTGATGTAAGAGGTGACCAGGTGGGCCGGCGTGACCTCGTAGTAGACGTTGCGCACCTCGAGCCAGTTGTCGGCGCAGACCTCGCTGGCCTTACCTTCTTCCGGCGCGAAGGGAATCGGCTCTGACGGCGCGGCGACCTTCAGCGTTTCCGTCGCGCTGTAGAACGGCACTTCCGCGTCTTTGGCTGCGAGCGCCAGCAGCTTCGTGCCGATCTTGTTGATGAAGTCGCCTTCGGGCAGGACTGTGTCGGCGCCGACCATGACAGCGTCCGTCTCGTTCACGAAGAGGGCCATCTGCGCCTCCGTGATCAGCGTCATCGAGATGCCGGCGCGCACGAGTTCACGGGCCACGCGGAGCCCTTCGCCGGTGGGGCGCGCCTCCGAGATGATCACCCGCTTCGGCTTCAACCGCGTCAGCAGCTCGATCACGGTGGACGAGTAGCTGTATGTCATCACGGTCCCGTGCGGAACAACCTTGCGGGCGGAGAGGGCCATGCCTTCCGGCGCCACGCTGATCGCCTCGATCGTGTCGGAAACAGCGCCGGGGGCGTCGCCCGTCTCCAGGTACCGGCTGTAGGCGGCCGCGACGGCGTTCTCAATCGCGGCCATCATCGGCCGCGCCAACGCCAGTGTTCGGCAGGTATCTCGTAGCTCCTCGCCGGGCATTCCGGCGGCAACGCCGTTCAGGGCTTCGAGGGCTGTCAGCGCGAGCTGTCGCGCCCCCTTGTCTCGGTCGTTCCGAATGTCGCTGATCGCTGCGCGGATTTCAGGCTTCATCCGTCCTCCTCTGGCTTGGCAAACAATAAGCCGGGGCCATTTGACCCCGGCTTTTCGATTTACGAGACAAGGACACCCATGGGCGATTCGTGCCTCCGCATGTGAGCCGCCTGGTACTGAACTGGCGGCCAATCCTTCTGGTGCCGCCTAGCCTACACCACCCGTCAAGTCCTGTCGCGTTCGCCCCTCCGCGGTTTGTTGGAGAATCCCGGCTGTTCCTCGTGCCGGTTGCCTGTTCCATAATGGGCACGTGCCCGCGACGGACTTGCCACCCCTGATCCAGGCGCTCCTCACTTCCGCCCCGTACTCCCACCCCGCCGGTCGCATCAGCCTCATCCAGACTCATATCTCGTACGTCATACTCACGCGCGACTACGTCTACAAGATCAAAAAGCCGGTCGACTTCGGCTTCCTCAACTACTCGACGCTCGGCAGGCGGCGCTACTATTGCGGCCGCGAGCTGACCCTCAACCGTCGCCTTTGCTCCGACACCTACCTCGGTGTCGTCCCCATCCGCAAGATACGCGATGGATACCGGGTCGACACCTCTTCCGTACGAGGCTTCGGAGGCTCAGAGCCAACGGGGCCGATCGTCGAGTACGCCGTGCTCATGCGGCGGTTGCCCGAAGAACGCATGATGAACCACCTTCTGGAGCAGAACGCGGTCGACAATCGCATGATCGATGACATCGCCGCGAAGCTCGTGCCGTTCCACCAGTCGAGCGCTGCGACGAGCCCTGAGATCGCGCGCTACGGAGACTGGGCGATCCGCTACAACGTTCGCGAGAACGCACAGCAATGGACACCGTACATCGGCCGCACGATCACGGAGGAGCAGGATCGCATTCTCCGGGCGTACATGGACGCCTTCTACGCTCGCCGTGCCGATGTCATGCAGCGTCGTGTCGACGAGCTGCGCATCCGCGAGTGCCATTCTGACCTGCGCTCGGACGCCATTTGCATTGTCGATCCCAACGCGGGACCGGACGGCATCTGCGTCATGGACTGCGTCGAGTTCAACCGGCGGATCACGCATGTGGACGTTGCGCGCGATGTGACTTTCCTGGCGATGGACCTGGAATACCGTGGCCGCCCTGACCTCGCCGGCGAGTTCACACGCCAGTACATCGAACGGGCCAACGACCCCGACCTGCCGGATGTCATGCCCTACTACTCGTTCTATAACGCGTGTGTGCGGGGCAAAGTTGAGAGCTTCATGCTCGACGTGCCGGGTGTGCCGGACTCGCAGAAGCGGGCGGCGGCAAAGCGGGCCAGCCGCTACTTCGAGCTGGCTTGCCACTACGCCGAGTCGCTCCCGCCGGCGATGCTCGTGATCACCTGCGGCCTCGCCGGTACCGGCAAGTCCACCGTCGCCCGCAACGTCGCGCGGCGGATCGATGCCGTGGTTCTCTCGTCAGACGTCATCCGCAAGCAGATGTCAGGCCTCGACCCGCGAGAACGCGTGCTGGACGATTTCCGCGCCGGGCTCTACTCGGCGACCAGGACGGACCGCACGTACGACGCGCTCTTCGATGACGCGCGCGAGCACCTGATGGCCGGCCGTTCGGTCGTGCTTGACGCCTCGTTCCTGCGCCGGCAGCACCGCCGCGCCGCCACCCGACTCGCCCGCGAGACCGGGGCGCAGTTCGCCTGCGTGGAGGTCAGCGCCCGCGAGTCAGCCATCCGCGAGCGGCTGGCAGGCCGCCTCGCCCGCGGCCGCGACGCCTCCGACGCGCGCTGGGATATTTACGTCCAGCAGAAGCGCCGCTACCAGCACCCCACCGAGGTGCCACGCGAACGCCTGGTGAAGGTCGACAATACGCGCCCCCGTTCGGCCACAGTGCGCACGATCCTCGACGCTCTGCGCACGATCTCACCGCTCTCGGTGCCGAAGACTTCCGCGTAGCGGCCTAGCGCCCGGTCGATCCGTGGCCGCCTGTGTCGCGCGCGGTGTCTGAAAGCTCCGCCGCTTCGATCAACGAGATGTCTTCGACGCGCGAAATCACGAGTTGCGCGATGCGGTCGCCATCGTTCACTTCGTGCGGCCCGCGGTAGGGGAGCGCGTACATCGTGACGAGCAGCTCGCCCCGGTAGTCTGCGTCGATCGTGCCGAGTGTGACCATCACGCCTTTGGCCGACAGCCCCGAGCGCGGGCGAATCTGCACGTCGCAGCCGGGTGGCGCGTCGATCGCGATGCCGGTGGGGACGCGCGTGGGCTCGTGCCCCACTTGGAGTGTCTCATCGAGACAGGCATAAAGGTCGTAGCCGGTCGCGCCCTCCGTGGCCCGCTCCGGCAGGCGCGCGCCGGGGCGCAGGCGCTTCACGCTGACCGCCGCACCCACTAGGGGATGTACAGCCCGCTGTCGCGGCGTTTGCCGCGCTCGATCCGTTCGTTGCCCTGCGAGGGCTCCTTCTTGGCGGGAGTGGATGCCGCCTTCAGGACCTGCTCGACCAGTGCCTGTTCGTGGATGGCGCCGGGAATGGCGACCCGTTCGTTGATCACGGTCAACGGCACCGCCTCGACCTTGTACTTGTCGGCAAGCTCGGAGAACTCGTTGACCTCGATCACTTCGGCCTTCACGCGCTCCGAAGCCATCGCCATCATGAAGGCGGCGCGCATCATCCCCGGGCAGTACGGGCAGGTCGGCGTCACGAACACCTTCACGCTGACGTCCGTCTTTAGCTCCGTCAGCGCCTTCACCGATTCCTCTGAGAGCAGCGTCTCCCAGCGCGAAATGTCGACGATCGCCTCGACGAAGGCGGGGAACTCGGTGCCGCCGGGGATGCCGTAGAACTTGACGAAGCCGGGCGCCGGTCCCCGCAGGACTGTGCCGGGCACGCGCTCTATGCCGAACGTCGTCTTCTCCTCGGGGTTGTCCTCGAAGTAGTGCACGCGCAGGCTGACGAGATCGCTCAGGCCTGCCAGCTCTTGCAACATGTCGCGCGTCGGCTTGCAGAAGGCGCACGGTTGCACGCCGGGCACTTCGAGCGCGACGTCGCGCTGCGTGAAGTGGTCGATCTTCACGGGCGAAGCAAGCTCGACCGCGAACTTTTGCTGGATCTGCTCCTGGTCCTTAAGCGGAATCATCCTGGTTGGCCTTCTGCCACACGATAACAAGCCGCTGCAGTGCCGTGAACCCCGCGATCACCGCCAGCGCCCAGAGCACCGGCTCGAGAACGTTCGCGTCCTGCGGCACCAGCGGGAGGTCCCACCGCGTAACGATGTCCTGCACGATCAGCCCGCCGCCGAGCAGGATCACCCGCTCCGTGCGCGTGAACAGGCCCTCTCGCATCTTGACGCCGATGATCTCCGCCCGCGCACGCAAGTAGCTGACCATGAACGAGGCCACGACCGCCGCGAAGCAAAGGAGGCTCTCCGTGCGCATCCCATGGTCACTGAAATACCAGAGCAGGCCGAACAGGACAGCCGCTTCGGAAAGCCGGTCTAGTGTGGCGTCGAACACGGAGCCAAAAGGCGTCGCCTGGCCCGTCGCCCGCGCGAGCGAGCCGTCCAGGAAGTCGAGCGCGCTGAAGAAGAGCATCACGATGCCCGCCGCGAGGAACTTGCCGTCCGCCGCGAGTGCCGCAGCGACGCAGTTGCCGGCCAGGCCGGTCAGCGTGAGCATGTTCGGCGTCACGCCCAGCCGCGATAGCGCGCTGACCGCCGGGTCGACGACCCACTTCGGCGCGGCACGTGGTGTCAGCGCGGGCACAGCGAGACCTCGTGCTCAGGCATCACGGGTGCCATTGCCGTTCCTGGCTGCCGCTGTCTCCTCGTAGAACGAGAGCACCTTGCCCGCCATCTCCTCCCAGCTCCAGTTGCGCGCCTCAGTGGCCCCGGCCTTCGCCATCTCCTCGCGCATCGCGGCGTCCGAAAGGAGGGTCTTGAGCGCGAGGTATAGAGCTTCGGCGTCCCGGGGCGGTACGAGCAGGCCGTGCTCGCCGTCCTTGACGACCGCCGCGAAGCCGGGAATCCGCGAGGCGATGATCGGCACGCCGGCCGCCATAGCCTCCAGCAGAATCAGGCCGAGGCTCTCGTGGCCAGTATTCGGCGCACAGAAGACATCGCCGCTCCTGTAGTACCGCGGCAAGTCTTGGTACGAAACGTAGTCTGTGAAGACCACGTCCTCGAGGCGGTTCTGTTCGATGTAGCGCAGTGCCCCCGGACGCATGCCTCCGTCCGGGCCGACGATGACGAGACGCGTCTGTGGCATCTCCTTCTTTAGCATCGCGTAGGCCTCCAGCAAATACGGAAGGCCCTTGCGCTTCTCCTGTCGGCCGACGAAGACGATGTTGCGCTTCGAGTCCATCAGGTCCGGGATCGGAGGCGCTTCCTGCGCGAAGTACGCGTAGTCGATGCCGCTGGGGATGATCCGGAAGTCGTCCTCGAAGTACTTGCCGATGAGGTCGAGGGCGGCCTGGGAGTGCGCGATGCGGCCGTGGATGCGGTGCCACCACGGCTGGATCAGGAATCGCATGTATCCATACACGCGGCTTCCGGAGTCGCGAGCGGCGTGGAACGTCGCGATGTTGGTGGAAGTGGAGAAGCGGACGAACTGGAACGGGAGTAGCGGCATAAACGGCTCGTGTGTGTGCACGATGTCGAACGACTCGCGCGCCAGCAGCTTCTTGACGCGCGATGACATGTTGTACGAGAGAGTGACGTTCGCGACCGAGCCGCTGGCGGGCAGGCCGATCGCGCTATGACCGATGACGTGCAGATAAGGCGGCTCGTCGCTCGAGCGCTTCGAAGCCGGCGCGACGACCGTCACGTCGTGGCCGCGGCGCATGAAGTGCTGCGAGAGGTTGAAGACGTGGCGGTTGACGCCGCCGGGCACGCCCCAGTCGTATGGCGAGACAAGCGCGATCCTCATCGCGTTTGCACGATCCGTCGCACAAAGCTCGCCGCAGTGGGCCCCCAGCCCAGGCGCCGCGGCGTTGTCATGAATCCGCGCCACGTCTGGTGCAGCAGGCGGCGCGGGCCGATTTGCCGCAACGAAGGGACGGAACCGTAGTGCGCTGTCGTCTCACGGGCCAGGATCGCCGCTTTGAGCGCGGCGGCCCCCGTGCCGGGGAAATCGGTGTAAGCGGCGCCGATGTAGTCCAGGAAGTGCGCGTCGCTTGCGCCGATCTCGGCGAGGTGCCACTCGCTCGCGTTCAGCTTGAGCGCCGCGCGGCGCCGGATGCCCGACCCGGGTGAGCAATTCGCCGCCTCGATCCCGTGCAGACCTGCGGCGGCGGTACGGCGCAGCTCGCGGACGCCCAGGCTACGCGTAAATGGGTTCAGCGGATGTGGCGCGACGCAGACGCCGCCCTGTTTGTGCACGGCCTCGAGCGCTTCCTCCAGCCGGCACAGCGTTGGCAGCGGTTGCTCCACGAAGAGCGCGAGGAGGTGTCCCTGGATGGTCGTGATCTCGACACCGGGGACGAAGTCGAAGCGGTAGTTGCCTTTCGCCCACAACTCCCGGGCCACGAGAGCGCCGCGCAGGTCGTCGTGGTCAGTGATTGCGAGCACGTCCAGGTCCGTGTGTTCCTCGACGTGCGCGAGTACCTCGCGGGCGTGTGCCATGCCGTCGCTGAAGCGCGTGTGGACGTGGAGGTCCGCCTTGCCCACTACGCGGTCGCTTTCTCGGGCTCTGCCGGTTCAGGCGCTGGTTTGTCGGCGTCCCAGAGGCGTTCAAAGATGATCCACTGGCCGGGCTCGGCGAGGAGGCGCTCCTCCATGAGCTTGATGAACTCGCGCATCGCCGTCCGCACATCCGCCTGGAAGTCGTCTGTCCGAGCGATCTCGATGGCCGGCTGGGCCCATGCTTCGATGCCGTAGCGACCGCGCCGCGCCGAGAACGATGGCACGATCGCCGCGCCGGTGCGCAACGCCACCTCGATCGGCCCAGTCGGGAGCCAGGTCTCTTCGCCGAAGAAGGGCAGGAACATCCTCGGGCCGTGGATATCGCGGTCACCCATGAGCGCCACGGTACCACCGCCCCGCAGTGTCCGCACGATGCGCTTCGCGGCGGGCATCCCCACCGGCTCAAACTCGATCCCTTTGCTCTGGCGGATCTCGTTCAGCATTCGCGCAAGGCGCGCCGGCTTCACGGGCTCCGTGACGGCAAAGCACTTGATCCCCAACGGGACTAGCCCCTGGCCCGCGATCTCGGCGTTTCCGACGTGCGCGCTTAGCATGACGACGCCGCGGCCCGCGTTCAGGTGCGTCCGGATGTTCTCCTCGATCCCGTGGTAGACGAGCCGCTCCCGGAAGAAGTGGTCTAGATCCATGCGTTGGAGCTGTGCCAGGTCTGCGTAGTAATACGCGACGTTGCGGAAGACTTGCCGCGCCGCGCGTCGCACCTTCCGCTTCGGCGCGTCCGGCATCACATGCCGCAGGTTGTCCCAGATGTTGCGCCGCGTAGCGGGCGCCATCGTGTACCCGACGCGCGCCACGACCTCTGCGAAGCCGTAGAGCAGCGGCAGCGGCAGTCTGCCGAGGACACGGAAGGTGAACCAGAAGATGAGGTATTTCAGCACTGAGCTTATCTCTCGCTGAGTATAGCGAAGCGCCCGCCCCACGAAGAGGCGGGCGCTTCCGTTTCCGCTGGATGCTAGAAGCCGGAGAGCTTGTCCTTCGCGTCGCTGATGTCGGTCGTTTCCTGGATCGTCACGCCGACCGGCGCTTCGTACGTGAACGTCGATTCCGGCAAATCCGCCCCCACTTGAACCTCGGTGACCGCGTAGGTGAACGCGGCGACGCCGTCTACATCCGTCTGCTCGATACCGAGGGTGACGAACGTCTCCTGGTCCACCCACAGAGTCACCGACGAGCCGGTGAGCGACTCGGTCTTTAGACGCATCTCACCCTCCGGGCAGTTGGCCGGGTCCGGCGTGACGACGATCACGTAAGCGGAGCGGCCGGCGATGGCCTCTGCGCCCTGTTGTTCGGCGGATTGGCAACTCCCAGTCGTGTACTCATCCAGGATGTCCGCCAGGCTCGATTGGTCACTCAACGACATGCCGAGCAGGTTGACGCCCGCGAGGCCGAGCGCGGAAGAATCGCCGTGAACCGCGTTGACAGCATCGTCGACTCCCAGGTACAGCCAGGTGTCGGCGCCGTTTACTACCTGTCCGATCACGAACGATGGTTCCGAGCCGGCGGATGAACGCTGCTCGGTGCGGTAGCGATCATCGGCGCCGTACCAGGTCTCGCTCGTGGACACATCACCTGCGGCACGGATCTCGGCGACGAGGTGGTAGCTGGCCCCGTCCGCGAGGGTGTGATTTTCGGTCACGGCGCTGGCGCGGGCGAGGATTTCGGCAGCATCAACGGCCTGCGTGCCACCGCCGAACAGGCCGGGTGTAATGACGGCGGCGGCAACCGCTACGGCCACGATGCCCGCGGCGAGGCCGGCGAGTCGGAAGCTGATGCGACGCTCAGCTCGCGAGGGCGCCATGGCCGGCCGCTCGAACTTGAGGTCGGGAACCGTCGCCGCGAAGAGGTCCGTCAGGTCAGCGTTGAGTTGTGTCGTGACTGGATCGCCATCGGCGATTGGGTCGTCAGGGAAGTTCGTCATGGTAGTACTCCTTAAGTGTGGCGATGGTCCGTGTAAGTTGCTTCTTGACCGCCGACTCACTCTTGCCCACCACGTGCGCGATCTCTCGCGACGATAGGTCGCTGGCGAAGCGGAGCGCGAGAAGCTCGCGCTTGTCGGCGTCGACGCCCAGCAACAGGTGGCGCAACCGGTCCAGGCGTTCGCGCTTCTCGGCGATCGCCTCGGGGCTCGCGCCGTTGGTCGCGGTCAGCGCCTCGGGCAGGCCGTCCCACGCTACTGTCGGGCGGCGCTTGCGATGAGCGTCGGCCGCTGCGTTGCGAGCGATCCGGAAGAGCCAGGCCGCGAACGTACCTTTCCTCGGCGCGTAATGTGGCAGCGCGTCGAACGCTTTCAGGAACGCGGTCTGCGTCAGGTCCGCCGCCTCGTCCCGCAGCCCCGTCCGCGCCACCAGGTACCGGTACACGCGCGGCAAGTAGCGCTCGTAGAGCAGCCCGAAGTCAGCCGGGCGTTCCCGCGCGGCGAGGACGAGCGCCTCGTCGGACAAGGGTGCCGCCGTATCGTTCGCCGCCGCTGCCAAGGTCATGCGGTGCTCCTCTTACTTGGCTGGATGCTGATCGCGATCAGTAGAGAATACGCACAGCGGGCACGATTGGGGACAATCGGCAGTTTGTTTGGCAAAAACGGCGGTGCGGTGGGTCGTATGTGCCGGCTAGACCTCTAGCTCCACCTCTAACGGCGCTTCCTCGTAGTACTCGGCTCCGAGGTGGGTGATCTGCTCCTCGCCCATCAGCCAGCGGAGGGTGTTCTTGAGTTTGGTCTGCTGGATGAAGAGGTCGTGCTCGGGGTAGACGCTGGGCGAGTGCTGCGGGCTCTTGAAGTAGAACGAGAGCCACTCCTGGATGCCGCCGAGGCCCGCCCGCTTGGCGAGGTCGATGAACAGCGCCAGGTCCAGCACCAGCGGCGCGGCGAGGATCGAGTCGCGGCAGAGGAAGTCGATCTTGATCTGCATCGGGTAGCCGAGCCACCCGAAAATGTCGATGTTGTCCCAGCCCTCTTTGTTGTCGCCTCTGGGAGGGTAGTAGTTGATCCGCACCTTGTGGAAGATATTCCCGTAAAGCTCGGGGTAGAGGTCAGGCTGAAGGACGTACTCCAGGACGCCGAGCTTTGACTCTTCCTTCGTCTTGAAGCTCTCGGGGTCGTCCAGGACCTCGCCGTCACGGTTGCCGAGGATGTTCGTCGAGTACCAGCCAGCGACGCCGAGCATGCGCGCTTTGAGCATCGGGGCCAGCACCGTCTTCATCAGCGTCTGGCCGGTCTTGAAGTCCTTGCCGCAGATCGGGACGCCGTTGTCGGTCGCCAGCTTGACGAGCGCCGGCGTGTCGACGGTGAGGTTCGGGGCGCCATTGGCGAAGGGGACGCCTTCCATCAGCGCCGCCCAGGCGTAGAGCATAGAGGGCGCTATCTTGATGTCGTTTGCCTGCATGGCGGCTTCGAGGTTCTCGAGGTTGGCGTGCGTCTCATCGGGCTCGATGAAGATCTCGGTGGAGGCGCACCAGACCATCACGAGGCGGTCGCAGTTGTTCTTGGTCTTGAAGTCGCGGATGTCCCGGCGGAGCGCCTCGGCGGCCTCCATTTTCGTGCCGGTCTGCTTCACGTTGGTGCCGTGGAGGCGCTTGACGTAATAGTCGTCAAAGACGGCAGGCATCGGTTCGATCGTCTTCAGGAAGCCGGCGATCGACTCGACGTGTTCGTGCTTGTCGAGCACACCGGCCTTGAGCGCGGCCTCGTAGGCGTTGTCCGCGAAGGGGTCCCAGGCGCCGAAGACCAGTTGGTCCAGCTCTGCCAGCGGCACGAAGTCCTTGACCAGCGGCATCCGGCTCTCCGTGCGCTTGCCGAGGCGGATGGTGCCCATCTGCGTCACCGAGCCGATCGGCCGGGCCGTGCCGCGGCGGGCGTGCTCGACGCCGGAAATGAACGTTGTGGCGACCGCGCCGAGCCCCACGAGGAGGACGCCGAGGCGGCCGCCTGCGGGGGCGATATCGTGAGTCTGCGTGGCGACGAAGTCCTTCGCTTCCAAGACAATCCCTTTCTGCCGGGCAAGCGACATCAGCGGCCCTTGCCACTGCGCTGGAATCCTGCCCGTGCTGGCCCAATACTCGATCGTGCTCTGCCGCCTGCCAAGCAGGCCCGCAAGAGCGCTCTGGCCGCCAAAGCGGCGGATGATGCGGTCGGCGGGGTTGAGGCGTTCTGTGACCACGGAGCGAGTATAACGAAAAATTCGTTATCGCGCCACTTGGCGCTGGGGATCGAAATCGAGTCCACGGGGCTGATCGGCTACATCAGCCTCAAGCGGACCCGCCCAGAGGAGCGCAACGCCGACTTCGGCATCGCGATCCGCAAGGAGAACTGGAGCCAGGCATACGGTCGCGACGCGACGAACACGATCCTCCGCTTCGCGTTCAGTGAGATGAACCTGCACAGAGTCACGTTAACGGTCCTCGACTACAACGAGCGCGCGCAACGTTGCTACAAAGCCTGCGGCTTTCGCGAAGAGGGCCGGATGCGCGAGGCGAAGTACCGCGAAGGCCGCTATTGCGACAAGTTCATCATGGGCGTCCTGAAGAGCGAGTTCCTGCAAGCTGAGACTGCTTCGACGTAGGGGCGAGGCACCTTCGCATCGCCTCAACATCGCGCGTCGCCCGCCCAACGCCGCGCACGTGCGTGCCCGCCCGGCTGGGCGTACAATCGCCCCGTGATGTGGCGCATGCTGACAGCGCTGGTACTCGTCGCTGTAGCGCTGCCGCTGCTCCGCGCGCCAGGCTCCGCGCTTGGTTGTTCGATGGAAGGGGGTCCACCGAACTACGCCGCCAAATCCGACGTGATTGTGGGCGGTCGCGTCACTGGCTGGACGATGGCCGACGATGTAGAGGGGCTAAGGTTTTTCGATACGATACCCATCGTTTTAGCTTTCGATGTCGAGGATTCACTCAAAGGCGCGGTTCCTAAGCACGTCGAAATCGTTGACCGATCCAGTCTCGATCGATCACCTAGTGGATCAGATTGGAACTACATTTCGTGGCCCTGCCACGGTCGCGGTGGCTTCCATGAGGATCCGACCGGCAGCTACCTCATCATGGGACTCTCTCGGAACGGCGACAGTTACGAGAGTGGGCACGTCTTCTACCGTGCAGAAAGCGCGGATCGGGAAGAGGTCTTGGGTGTCGTGTCGGAGATCCTGGAGGACCCATATGGCGACCCCAGCCTGACACTCACTGTGGCCATGAGCCTGGCCTCTGCCTTTCCGGTGTGGTTGGGTTTGCTGGGCTTGTTAGGTGCTTGGGCGCCTCGCCGCCAGCCCACAGTGTCAGGCACGTGCTTCGCAGGTTGGCTGTGGTTGGCGGCTAAGCAGCGGCACCCTTCCACCCAGTAGGAAAAATCTTGTGCGCGTGCCCGCAGGTGGCTTGCCCCTGCATCCCGCAGTGCGCGTGTCTCGCCCGCCCAACGCCGCGACTGTGCGCGACTCCTTTGACTGGGCGTACAATCGCGGCGTGATGTGGCGCATGCCTTTGGCGTTGGTCATCGTCGCAATGACGATGCCGTTTCTGGGGCCTCACGGATCTGCGCTCGGCTGTTCAGGTGGCAGATATCCTAACTACGCCGCCGAATCCGAGTTGATCGTTGGCGGCCGTGTCACCGGTTGGGAGGTCGCCGACAACGCAGAACCGCCATCACGCTATCACACAAGACCTATAATCCTGAGCTTCGAGGTCCAAGACTCGATCAAGAGCCATCCTCCCACACGCATTGAGATCGTCGATCGCTATAGCTTGGACGAAACTGGACGCTTCGGCGGGGAGAGTCTGACGCTATGCGGCGGCCCGAGTCGCTTCACTGAGAATCCGACGGGGCAGTACGTCATCATGGGCCTCAGCAGCAACGGTGACACATTTGAGCGTGGCCACATCCTTTACCGGTCAAGTACTCTCGAGAAGGATGAGGCGCTGGCTGTCGTAACCCAGATCGCGCAGGATCCATACGGTGGCCCGAGCCTCACGATCACCCTGATCATGAGCATGGTACCCGCCATGTTGGTGTGGCTGTGGCTGCTGCGCTTGTTGGGAGCCTGGAGTGCCTCACCATCGACGGTCAAAGGGGGGTGAGGCACCCCTCGCATCGCCCTAACATCGCGCGGTGCACGTGTCTCGCCCGCCCAACGCCGCAACTGTGCGCGACGCCCGGCGAGGCGTACAATCGCGGCGTGATGTGGCGCATACTGCCGGCGCTGGTACTCGTCGCAATCGCGATGCCGTTTCTCGGCGGGCCTCGCCCCGCGCTTGGCTGTTCGATCCAAGGGGGTCCACCGAACTACGCTGCCAAATCCGACGTGATTGTGGGCGGTCGCGTCACTGGCTGGGCGATGGCCGACGACGTAGAGGGGCTAAGGTATTTCGATACGATACCCATCGTTTTAGCGTTCGATGTCGAGGATTCACTCAAAGGCGCGGTTCCTAAGCACGTCGAAATCGTTGACCGATCCAGTCTCGATCGATCACCTAGTGGATCAGATTGGAACTACATTTCGTGGCCCTGCCACGGTCGCGGTGGCTTCCATGAGGATCCGACCGGCAGCTACCTCATCATGGGACTCTCTCGGAACGGCGACAGTTACGAGAGTGGGCACGTCTTCTACCGTGCAGAAAGCGCGGATCGGGAAGAGGTCTTGGGTGTCGTGTCGGAGATCCTGGAGGACCCATATGGCGACCCCAGCCTGACACTCACTGTGGCCATGAGCCTGGCGGCTGCCTTTCCGGTGTGGTTGGGTTTGCTGGGCTTGTTAGGGGCATGGGCGCCTCGCCGTCCGCCCACAGCACCCGGGACTTGCTTTAGCGGCTGGTTGTGGTTTGCCGCTTCTCAGCGACGACCTCCTAACCCGTAGGAAAGATCTTGTGCGGGTACCACATGCCCGTCGCTGCCTCGTAGCGCAGGATGCCGACGAGCGAGCCGTCCTCGGCGTAGCAGCGCACCTGCAGCGCGTCCGTCAGCGGGCCGGCGCTTCGTAGCGCGTCTTCGTCGTCGATGTGGGCGGGCTGGCCGTGGCGCAGGTCCTTCTCGTCTTCGATCGGCAGGGTCAGCGCCGGCAGGTGCATCAGCCCGCAGTCGGTAGGTTGCAGCAGGTCCCGCCACGTGCCGTCAGCGAAGGCAGCGGCGAGCGCCGCCTCGTCGACGCTGTCCTCGACGCGGAAGGGGCCGACGCGGGTGCGGACGAGCGCCGAGAGGTGCGCGCCGCAGCCCAGCACTTCGCCGAGATCGTGGGCGAGACTACGGACGTACGTCCCACGGCTGCACTCGACCTCGATCTCGACGTCCGGTGTCACGTACCGCAGCAGGTCGATGCGGTAGATGCTCACGCTGCGTAGTTTCAGCTCGACGTCCTCGCCTTTGCGGGCGCGCTCGTAGGCCGGTCGGCCGGCGATCTTGATCGCGCTATGTGCGGGCGGGCGCTGTTCGATCTCGCCGGCGAACTGCGCCAGCGCATCGAGCACCTGCGCCTCGCCGACCTGCACGTCGTGCGTCGCCACGACCTGGCCCTCGGCATCGTAGGTGTCCGTCTCGACGCCCAGCGTGATCGTGCCGCGGTAGGTCTTGGGGAGGTCCATCAGGTACTCGGTGACGCGCGCTGCCGAGCCGACGCAGATGAGCAGCACGCCCTCCGCCATCGGGTCCAGCGTGCCGGCGTGGCCGACGCGGCGCTGGCCGGTGCCTTTGCGGACGGGGCCGATCATGCTGAATGACGTGCGGCCGCGGGGCTTGTTGAAGTTGAGGATGCCGCTAACCGGGACGGGCGAGTCGCTCATTCGGGGCGGCGTTCGCGCTCCGCAGCCACCTTGCGCATGAGCTCCAGCATCCGCGCTCCGTCTTCGATTGTGTGGTCCAGCATGAAGTGCAGCGTCGGCACCTTGCGGATGCTGATGCGCTGTTTCAGCGTGCGCCGCAGGAATGGCCCTGCACGGCCCAACGCCTGCAGCGCCGCGTTCTGCTCGGCTTCGTCGCCGAGCACGCTGACGTAGACGGTGGCGTTCTCGAGGTCAGGCGAGACGTCGACGCGGACGATGCTGATGATGCTGGCGCCGACGATCCGGGGGTCGCGCATTTCGGACTGGATGAGGTCCGCCAGTTCGGCCCGGAAAAGTCCGCTCAGGCGCTCGGTCCGTCTACTCATCTCCGCCTCCGCAGGGGCCGCTCACGGCCCGGTCCGGCCCTAGCCCTTTTGCTCGGTGTGGAAGGCCTCGATGATGTCGCCTTCCTCAAAAGTCTCGAAGCGCTCGACGCCGATACCGCACTCCAGCCCGTTGGCCACTTCGCGCACGTCGTCCTTGAAGCGCCTGAGGCTGGAGACGCGGCTCTCGTGGATCATCTCGCCCTTGCGCAGGACGCGTGCCAGCGAATTCCGGCGGATGGCGCCGTCCGTGACCATGCAACCGGCGATCCGGCCGCCGCGCACGCGGAACACGGTGCGCACTTCGGCGTGGCCGTCGATGACGTCGAGGAGCACCGGATCCATCAGACCCTTCACGGCCTTCTCGACGTCCTCGATCAGCTCGTAGATGATGTTGTACAGGCGGATGTCGGTGCGTTCGGCCTCGGCGGTCCGCTTGGCGCCGGGATCCACCTTTACCTGGAAGCCGACGATGATCGCGCGGGAGGCCGTTGCCAGCATCACGTCCGACTCGCTGACGTTGCCGGTGCCGGTGCTGATCACGTGCAGCCGTACCTCGTCGCCGCTCAGGCGTTCGAGCGAGGTGCGGATCGCCTCGATGCTGCCGACGACGTCGGCCTTGATTACGATGTTAAGGTCCTTCAGCCGGCCGGCTGCGATGTCGCCGGAGACCGCCTCCAGTGTGACGGCGCGGCCGCTGCCTTCAGCCAGGTCGCGGGCGCGGGCTTCGGCCATCTCACGGGCTGCCCGCTCGTCGTTCAAGACGAGGAAGGGGTCGCCGGAGCGCGGGACGGTGTTGAGCCCCATCACGACGACGGGCATCGACGGCGGCGCTTCAGTCACGCGCTTGCCGAGGTCGTCGAACATCGCCTTGACCTTGCCGTAGGATGGGCCGGCGACGATGATCTCGCCGACGCGCAGCGTTCCCTTCTGGACAATGAGGGTCGCCATCGGCCCGCGGCTCTGGTCCTTCTCCGCCTCGATGATCACGCCTTCTGCCTCGCGGTCAGGGTTCGCCTTCAGTTCGCCGACTTCGGCGACGAGCAGGATGTGCTCGAGCAGGTCATCGAGCCCCGCACCGGTCTTGGCCGAGACGGGAACGGCGATCACGTCGCCGCCGTACTCCTCGAGGACGATGTTGTTCTGGATTAGCTGCTGCTTAACGTTCTCGGGGTTGGCAGCCGGCAGGTCAATCTTGTTGATCGCGACGATGATCGGCACGTTCGCCGCCTTCGCGTGGGCGATCGCCTCCTGCGTCTGGGGCATGACGCCGTCGTCCGCGGCCACGACGAGCACGGCGATATCTGTGACGCTGGCGCCGCGGGCTCGCATAGCCGTGAACGCCTCGTGGCCCGGCGTGTCGATGAAGGTGATCTTGTGGCCGTTGATCTCGACCTGGTACGCGCCGATGTGCTGGGTGATCGCGCCGACTTCCCCCGCGGTGACGTTGGTCTTGCGGATCGCGTCGAGGATGCTGGTCTTGCCGTGGTCGACGTGACCCATGACGGTCACGACCGGCGGCCGCAACTGCAGCTTCGCCGGGTCTTCCTCAGGCTCGATCTCTTCTTCGGCGACCGCTGCGGTTGCCTCTCCGCCTTCGACCTCCCAACCGAGTTCTGTGGCGACGGCCGCTGCGACCTCGAAGGCGACAGTCTGGTTGACGGAGGCCATCACCCCGCGCTTCATCAGCTCTTTGATGATGTCGACGTTCGAGATGCCGAGCATCTCGCCCAGGTCGCGGACCATCACCTCACTGGGCAGCGTGATCGTCTTCGGCAGTTCCGGCGTTGCCGCGCCGCGCGGCTCGCGCTGCGTCACGCTTCACCGCCGGTGAGCGACGTCGCGTATTCGCGCAGGCCCGCGGCGTCGGTGGCAGTCAGCGTCGTCTTGAGGGAGCGCTCGAGGCGGCCCTTCTTGATCGCCTGCTCCCAGCACTGCGGCTGGTGGCAAATGTAGGCGCCTCGCCCGGCCAGCTTGCCGGTCGGGTCGGCCAGCACGCCGTCGGCCGTCCGCACTATGCGGACCAGCTCGCGCTTGTTGGTGGTCGTGCCGCAGGCAACGCAGGTGCGTTGCGGCAGCGGCCGTGCTCGTGTCTTGGTGGCCGTCAAGCTGTTTCCTCAGATTCCGCTGCTTCCCCTGCTGCTGCTTCCTCGGTTGTCTCTTCGTCATCTTTCCAGCCAAAGTCTTCGAGGTTGAAGTCCATGTCGTAGTCTTCTTCGTCCTCGTCGACGACGGCGACGCGCCGCCCCTTCTTGCCTGTCTTCTTGGCGTTGGCCGGCTCGTCCAGGTCCTGCTTGGTCTTTGCCTTCTTGGTCTTCTTCGGGGCCTCATCAATCTGCACCGGCGGCGTCGGGAGGTCCTCCGCGAAACGCAGACCACCGGTTGCCGGGGCCGACTTCGCGACAGGCACGGCCTCCGGCGTTGCTTCGCCCTCCCGCTTCTCGACGACTTCTGTCCACGGCTCCGGTGTCTCGGTACGTTGAGCAGCGGGAACCGGGGCGGGCGCAGGCTTCGCCTTGGTCGCGGCGGCGACGGCGGCTTCGGCGGCGTGCTCAGCAGCGACTTCCGCGGCCATCTCTTCGCTCATCGCCGATTCGGGCTTGATATCGATACGCCAGCCGGTCAGCTTGGCCGCCAACCGGGCGTTCTGGCCTTCTTTGCCGATCGCCAGCGACAGCTGCCGGTCCGGCACGATGACGGAGGCCGTGTTCCCCTCTTCGTCCATGCGCACGGTCAGGACCTGCGCCGGGCTGAGGGCGTTGGCTACGAACTTGGAGGGCTCGGCGTCCCACTTGATGACGTCGATGCGCTCGCCGTTCAACTCGTTAACGATGTTCTGGATGCGGATGCCACGCAGGCCGACGCAAGACCCGACCGGGTCGACGCCTTCCTGTTTCGCGGCAACTGCGACCTTGCTGCGGTAACCGCCCTCGCGCGCGATCGATTTAATCTCGACGATGCCGCGGTAGATCTCCGGCACTTCCAGCTCAAACAGCCGCTTGAGCAGGTTCTTGTGCGTCCGCGAAAGGATGAGCTGTGGCCCCTTCATCGAGCGGTGTACTTCGAGCAGATAGAACTTGAGGCGCTGGCCACCGCGGTAGTGCTCGTTGCGCACCTGCTCTGTGATCGGAAAGATCGCCTCGGTCTTGCCGAGGTCGACGACGATGTGCTTGGGCTCTATGCGCTGAATGACGCCGGAGACGATGTCGCTGGCGCGGTTCGAGAATTCCTCGAAGACCATCTCGCGCTCGGCTTCACGGAGCCTCTGGAGGACGACCTGCTTGGCGGTCTGCGCGGCGATGCGGCCGGCCGCGCCAGGGTGCACCTCTTCGCGGAAGACGTCACCGACCTGGGCGTCGGGCTTGCGCTTGCGCGCCTCCTGGATCGTAATCTCCGACTCCGGGTCGGTGACTTCCTGGACGACGGTCTGTTGCATGTAAACGTGGTGCTCGCCGGTTTCCCGGTCGATGCGTACGGCGAGGCTGCCCACCATTTCGGCGTCTTTTTTGTACGCAGAGACAAGGGCGGCCTCCATCGCTTCGAGGACCACCTCCTGGGGCAGATTCTTCTCTGCCGCCAACTGCGTTATGGCGATCATGAACTCGCTTTTCACCCTGGCCCGAACCTCCTGAAACGCTCCCCGGCCCTGTTCGCAGGGCCAAAAAAAAGTGGGTGCCACCCCACTCCTACACGAGAGCGTATGTTTCCCTTGAAATATATCACTCTGACCCCCTCTTAACAACCGCGGAGAGCGCCTCGCAGACGGCCGGAGGCGCACAATTTCGTGGTTGTATCCGGCCGCGCTTGACTTCACAACTGCGCCGTGCGAACGTGTGGCCGCAACCTAAGGAGGCACCATGAACGACGTCGCATTTCTGGACGCTACCGCGCAGGCCGAGCTTGTCCGCAACAAGCAGATCAAGCCGGAAGAGCTGCTCGACGGCGCAATCGAGCGGATCGAGCGCCTGAACCCGCAGCTCAATGCCGTCGTTCTGACGATGTACGACCAGGCGCGTGCAGTGATCGCCGCCGGCCTGCCGGCGGGCCCCTTCACCGGCGTCCCTTTCCTGCTCAAGGACCTCGGCACCGGCGTCATGTACGCAGGCACTGTGCAGGCCTCGGGCAGCAGCTATCTCAAGGACTTCGTCCCGCCAATGGACACGGAGATCACCCGCCGCTACAAGAAGGCGGGCCTGGTAATCTGCGGCAAGACAAACACCCCGGAGTTTGGCCTCGTTCCGACGACAGAGCCGCGGCTCTTCGGCGCTGCCCACAACCCGTGGGACTTGGACCACAGTACAGGCGGATCGAGCGGCGGCTCTGCAGCCGCGGTGGCCTCCGGCATGGTGCCCTTCGCCCATGCCAACGACGGCGGCGGCAGCATCCGCATCCCAGCCTCGTGCTGCGGACTGTTCGGGCTGAAGCCGACGCGCGCCCGCGTTACCCAGGGCCCGCTGGTCGGCGACATCATGAGCGGTCTCACGATCGACCACTGTGTCTCCCGGACCGTCCGCGATTCTGCCGCCCTTCTCGATGCCACAGAGGGCGCGATGCCCGGCGACCCCTACGTCGCGCCCGAGCCGGCGCGGCCCTACGTCGAGGAAGTCGGCGCCAAACCCGGCCGCCTGCGCATCGCTTTCACCACCAAGACTTTCTACGGCCAGCCTCTTCACGAGGACTGCGTCGCCGCGGTCAAGGACGCCGTCGCGCTCCTCACCGACCTCGGCCACGACGTCGAGGAGGCCTCGCCCCCGGTGCCCGGCGAGCAACTGATCCAGTCGTTCACGCAGCTCTGGGCAGCCGGCGCCGCCCACGGCATCGAAAGCCTCGTCCCCTTCACCGGCCGCCAGCCGAAGCAGGAGGACTTTGAGATCCTGACGTGGGCGCTCTACGAAATGGGCAAGGAAGTTACCGCCACTCAGTACCTCACCGCGGTGGCCGGCATGCAGATGATCGCGCGCCAGGCCGCGATGTTCCACGAGACATACGACATCTGGCTGACCCCGACCCTAGGTGCGCCGCCGGTCGAGCTCGGCTTCATCCACTCGACTCCCGAAGAGCCGATGCTGGGCTTCACCCGTTCTGCGGACTACGTGCCGTTTACGCCGATCCAGAACGCGACCGGCCAGCCGGCAATGTCGGTGCCGCTGTACTGGAATGCCGACGGCCTGCCCATCGGCACGCACTTCGTCGCCCGCTACGGCGACGAGGCCACGCTCTTCCGCCTCGCAAGCCAGCTCGAGGAAGCGCGCCCCTGGGCTAACAAGCGCCCGCCCGTCAGCGCCTGAGCTTGTCATCCTGAGCGGGGAACCACGCAGGCAACGTGACCTGACGGTCTTAGCTAAGCCTGCCCTGAGTTCACGCCTACCACCACGGCCTTCGCCAACCGCGCCGATGGCATCGGTGGTAGAACATACGTCTGCCCAAACCCTTTCTTTACCCGCTTTCCGTAACGTGCCGAGAGCTCGGGCATCCCACCTTACGGGCACTTAGTTCATGCATAGGATCATTCGTCGCCGGGCACATCTGCCTATGGCCGTTGCGGGCGTCTTCGCCGCGGTGCTCGTGGCCGCCTTTCTGGTCGCCGGCTCTCCTGACCGGACCTCCGCGGGGCCCTACTACGACTGCGGCCCGGTCCGCCATCAGGGTGCGTCCCTCACTTCCGGCGCGGGCGGTCTGATGATCGGCTCCACCCTCGACGAAATGGCCGACGAGGCCGACCTCGTCGTCTTCGGTACGGTCGAGAGCCTGCAGACCTGCCGCAGCACCGGCGACATCACGATCGTCACGCTCGTGACGATCGCTCCGGGTGACCTGTTCAAAGCTGAGCGTCTGCCCGGCACGGCCCTCACCGTCGCCGTCCCCGGTGGCGCCTGGGAAGACTACCGACTCGCTGTCGGCACGAGCCCAGAGTTCACCATCGGTGAGCAGGTAGTCGCCTTCCTCGCCGTGCACGGCGAGGAGGTGTATCCCTCGGCCGGCTTCGCGGGCAAATTCACCGTCTCGGGCGATGGACGCATCAGTCAACCCGCCCTTTCGCTGACCGAGATGGGCAATGCCGTGCGCGACGCCGCCGGCGGCGACCTCGCATCGAGCGAAGACCCGATGGACGGCGGCCCGCAGATGATCGAAAGCTCGTTCACCACCCTCGGCCCGAAGTTCATCGACGCCGACATCCCGGTGCAGTACTTCCTTAACCCGAACAACAACCGGCCCGCGCAGCTCACGGCGCAGCAATCGCGCCAGGCTCAGGTCAACTCCTTCAACACGTGGCAGAACCTGCCCGATGCCTATATCGCCTTTGGGCCGGTGACGGACACAACCCGCACCGGCAGCCAGGGCGACTGCGACGGTCTGAACGACCTCACCTGGGGCATCACGAACCCGGGTCACGCCGCCGGAACCCTGGCAGTCACGTACACCTGTTACTGGAACGGCGAAATCCTCGACGCCGATATCGAGACGGACACCGATCACTTCGGCACCAAGTGGCGCGTGGACGGCAGCGGCTCGTGCGGGAGCGGTCTGTTCGACCTCGAGACCGTCACCCTGCACGAAACCGGGCACTTCCTCGGCCTCGGTCACCCAAGCAACCTCGGCTGCGTGCCGTGCCCTGTCATGGACGCCACGTACGGAGGCGTCCAGCACACGCCGTGCGCGGACGACGAGGCGGGTGCGGAGTCGGTGTACCCGCTGGCCGGCGGCTCGCCGCCCGCCGCGCCGGGCTTCCTGCTCGCTGTCGGCACGACATCGGTGCTGCTGACGTGGGGTGACGTGGCCAGCGAGTGGGGCTACGAGACCTGGCGCGCCAACGAGGCCTGCGCCACCGCCCTTGCGGGCGACTTCTCGCTGATTGATACGGTGCAGGACGGCACGCTCACCTACACCGACACGAACTACACCTCGGGGCTCGCGGTCGGCGACTACTGCTACAAGGTGCGCTCGTTCAACAAGAGCGGCAACTCCGCTTACTCCGCGACCGCCGACGCCACGGTTCTCGCCCCGGGCCAGACGGCGACGCCCAGCCCGACGCCGTCCCCCACGCTGACGCCGTCCCCCACGCCGACGCCATCGCCAACGCCCACGCCTTCGCCGACCCCAACGCCAACGCCCACGCCTTCGCCGACCCCAACGCCAACGCCCACGCCGTCGCCGACTCCGACGCCTTCGCCGAGCCCGACGCAGGCGCCCTCACAGTCGCCGCCGCCTGCGCCAACCAACACACCGACGCCGACCGTTGAACCGACCGGTTCAGACACGCCGTCGCCGACTGCGCAGCCCGACCTACAGGGCGATGTCGACTGCAATCACATCGTGAACCTGAACGACGTTCTCGCCGTCCTGCTGATGACCGGAGAGGCTGCCAGCGCTCCGGCCTGCACGAGCCACGGCGACGTCAACTGCGACAGCGATGTCAATGGCTTCGACGCGTTGATCATCCTCCGCCATGTCGCGCAGGTTCCGCCGTCGAACTCGACGTGCACGCCCGTCGGCGCTTCTACCGTCTAGCGCGAGAGCCGCGCGCGGATTTCATCCACCGCCGTATCAAGCGCGACCAGCTCGTTCTCGCCGCCCGCGCGGCGGCGTAGCTCAACCGAGCCCTTCTCAAGGTTGCGCGGGCTGACGGTGGCGCGGACGGGCATCCCCAGCAGGTCGGCGTCGTTGAACTTAACGCCGGGTGACTCGTCGCGGTCGTCGTAGAGGACTTGCAACCCCGCCGCTTCGAGGTCGCGCACGAGCGTTTCCGCTGCTTCACGAACCGCCGCTTCGTCTGTCTTGAGCGCGACGACGTGGACGTCGTACGGCGCCAGTTCGGGCGGCCAGATGATGCCGCTCTCGTCGTGGTTCTCCTCGATGATCGCGGCGACGAGGCGCTCGATGCCGATGCCGTACGAGCCCATCACCGCCGGTTGCTGCTTGCCCTCGGCGTCGAGGAAGTACGCCCCGAACGCCTCCGAGTACTTGAGGCCGAGCTTGAAGACCTGGCCCATCTCGATCCCGCGGCGCTCGTCCATCGGCGTGCGGCAGTTGGCGCAGAGCATGTCGCCCGCCGCCAGCGCGATGTCGTCGACGATGTCGGCCTGCCAGTCGCGGCCGTGGTTCGTGTTGAGGAAGTGCTTGTCCGGCTTATTGGCGCCGGCTACGAGGTTCCGCTCCAGGGTCACGAGGTCATCGGCGACGACCTTGATTCCCTTCAAGCCGACCGCTGAAGCCGAGCCGGCGACGAAGCCCGCCTTCTTGACGGCGTCCTCGTCCATATAACGGACCTCGATCGCGCCGAGGGCGTTGCGCAGCTTCGCCTCGTTGACGTCCATGTCGCCGCGGATGGCCACGAACACCGGGATCGTGGTCGTTCCTCCCTGTTTGCCTGTTTGTCCGCTCGCCTGTTCGGCGGCGAAGACGGCCTCGTAGAACACGGCCTTGCAGGTCTTCGACTTCGGGACGCCGAGGTGGTTGGCAAGCTGCTCGATCGTCGTGAGGCCTGGTGTGTCGATCTCCTCCATCGCCGCGGGCTCTTCGGCGGCGTGGGCGGGCTCCTTGACGAAGGTCGCGACCTCGGCGTTGGCGGCGTAGCCGCACTTCGGGCAGAGGAGGCAGTGGTCCTCGCCGATGTCGGTCAGGTAGAGGAACTCGTGGGTGTCGCGGCCGCCCATCGCGCCGGAATCGGCGAGGACCGGGATCACGGGCACACTGCAGCGGCTGAAGACCCGCAAGTATGCGTCGAACATCATCTGGTAGGAGACGTCGAGGCCCTCCCAGTCGGTGTCGAAGCTGTAGAGGTCCTTCATCACGAACTGGCGCAGGCGGATCAGCCCGCCGCGCGGCCGGGGCTCGTCGCGGAACTTGGTGGCGATCTGGTAGAGCATCAGCGGCAGGTCGCGGTAGGACTGCACGTTGCGCTTGAAGACGTCGACGAAGACCTCTTCATGCGTCGGGCCTAGCGCGAACTGGCGGTCGTGATGGTCGGTGAGGCGGAAGAGGATTTCGGCCATCGACTTGTCGCGGCCGGACTGCTCGTAGAACTCGATCGGCACGAGCGACGACATCAGCAGTTCCTGGCCGGCGCGGCCGCCGGGGCCCTCGCGATCCATCTCCTCGCGGATGATCGCCTCGATGCGCTTGAGCACGCGCAGGCCAAGCGGCAGGTAGGCGTAGACGCCCGCCGAGATGGGCGTGACCATCCCCGTGCGGAGGAGGAGCTTGTGGCTCTCGGTCTCGGCGTCGGCGGGCACCTGGCGCAGCGTCTTGCCGAACATGTGGGAGAGTCGCATCAAGGATAGGGTACAGGTTTTCGGGTTGGAGGTTACAGGGTCAGATCAGCCTGTGCTGATGGTGACCTGCTCGCCGAGCTCCGGGCAGCCTGCCTCTTGCGATACCGACAGGCCGGCGTCGTAGCGGAGGAGTTTGAGCGAGTCTACGGGGTCGATGCTGGTCGAGCAGTCGACGTCGCCCCAGGTGAGGGCGGTGGCGACTAGGAGCGCGACGGAGTCGCCGAAGTCGGGGCAGTCGCCGGTGTTGGCGCCGAGGCCGGCGTCGTGGCGGAGGGTGAGGAGGGAGTCGACGGGATCGGCTTCGCCGGAGCAGTTGTCGTCGCCCCAGGTGACGGTGAGGCCGCCGTCCGGGCTGGAGGTGGGCGTATCGGTCGGCCCAGTGTCGCTCGGTGTGGCGGTGACGGAGCCGGTCGGGGTGACGCTGCCGGGGGAGCCGCTGGGGGTGGGGGTCTCACCGGTGGCAGTGGCGGTTGGCGTCGGGGTTGCGGCGCCGGTGGCGGTCGCGGTTGGGGTGGGGGTCGAGGTGGGTGAGGGCGAGGGCGTCGGTGTCGGCGAGGGCACGGGCGTGGGTACCGGGGTTGGGCCGCTGAAAGACGATTCGTAGGAGCCGATGTCGCACCGGTTGCCGTCGGGCCGGGCGACCCCGCGCTGGTCCGTGGCCGGCGGGGGACAGTCTGCGCTGGCGAAGTCGATCGCCGGGCTCCCTGCCTGGATTGCGTGTGTTTCGGTCGTGCCCGGTGCGTTGAGGGCGAGTGGGGCGAGGTTCGCGCTCTGCCCTGTGACGTTTGTGACGGTGTCACCATTGACCAAGCACCCGACAGATATGGTCTGAATCAGGTTGTACCCCTGGGAGGTGAGTTCGCCGAAGCAGTCCGGCTCAACGAGCACAGCGCTGAGGTCGTGGTTGCCGGCAAGGATGGTGTTTTTCAGGTTCACGGTACCGGAAAACCAGAAGATGCCGCCGCCGTCGCCGGAGTCGCTTGCGTCATTGTCGGCGGTGTTGTTGCTAATGGTGCTATTGGTGATCGTCGTGGCGGCCGTCGTGCCGAAGTTGAAGATGCCGCCGCCGTTGATGCCACTCGTGTTGCCGCTGACGGTGCTGTTGGCGAGCGTCAGCGCGCCGTCGTTGCGGACGCCGCCGCCGTGACCTGCGGCGGTGTTGCCGCTGACGGTGCTGTTGGTGATTGTCGCGGTGCCGGCGGAGTTGTTGAAGATGCCGGCGCCGTCGAAGTTGGTGGCCGTGTTGCCGCTGACGGTGCTATTGGTGAGCGTCAGAGTATTGTTGTTGGCGACCCCACCCACGGTAGAGGCCATGTTGCCGGAGACGGTGCTGTTGGTCAGAGTCAGAGTGCCGTCGTTGCGTATGCCGCCGGCTATAGACCCGGCACCCGCCGTGTTGCCGCTAACGGTGCTGTTGGTGAGCGTCATGGTGCCACTGTTGCGGATACCGCCTCCGCCGCCCGTGGCCGAGTTGCCGCTGACGGTGCTACTGGTGAGGGTCAGCGTGCTGCCACTGGCGTTCTGGATGCCGCCGCCGTTACCGAGGAATGGGCTGCCATGGGCGGCAGCCCCGTTCCGGATCGTCACGCCGGATATGCTGACCGTCCCTGTCAGTACATCGAACACCCTGTCGACTCCCGCACACGGGACGCCGGCGCAGGCCTCGATTATCGTGCTGCCCGCCCCAGCGCCGTTGATTGTTAAGTCGTCCGTGACGTCGAGGTCGCCGGTGACGGCGGCCTCCTCATCGGGACCGGTGATCGTAAGGGTGTAAGTGCCGGCCGGCAGGGTAATCGTGTCGGCGCCACTGTCGGCGGCGCAGTCGTCAACCACGACGTCTTGATTGGCCGCCGTAATCGCCTCGCGCAACGAGCAATCGCCGTCAGTGTTGAGCTCGTCGGTAAAGACATCTACGGCGATGGGGGCCGCGTCAGCGGGCGCCCGGAGGGCCAGGAAGGCGCCGATCAGGGCCGCGAGGAAGGCCAGTGACGAAAAGGCAACAACCAGGCGGTGCGACATTAAGGACAACTGTGTGGTGAATCGACGTTCATGTGGAAGGAGTCTACGGGGCGCTCGTGCCGGGGGTCAATCTCATGCCTGCTATAACGCAGGTGTACGGGATCTATCTGAACAGGATCAGACGACGAGCGATTAGACCGCGTTGGTCGCCGTGCCCGGCCCCGCGAGCCGGTTGCGCTCGCGGTCGCGTTCCTTGTCGATCATCAGCTGTATCGCTTCGGGGCGGGGGATGCCGATGATCCGGAACTGCTGGTTGCTGCCGGCGGTCTCGCAGATGACGTCGCCGAAGTTGAGCATCGTGGCCAGCAGGCCGACTTTGCTGACGGCGATGTCCTGGACGTTGATCAGGTCGGCGGTGGAGAGCCGGTGGCTGAAGGGGTGGGCCTTGAAGCTGTCGATCAGGCGCTGGTTGGTGACGATCCAAACGTCGTGGGAGTAGCGGTACCAGTTTAAGAGCGCCCGAATCGCCCACCAGCCGACCCAGACGAGGGCGATGAGCCAAAAGAAGATGTCGATGTCGTCCTGGATGCCGATCGCGTCCAGCACGACGTAGGCGAGGGCGACGGGGACGATGGCCACCAGCACATAGAGGATGGTCTGGGGCCAGAGGAACCACCAGTGGCGGCGGCGGAACTCGTAGATGATCTCGCCGTCCTGGAGCGGCATCGGCAGCGCGCCGTATGTGCGGGGCTCGGGCTGCGCGGACATGAGTTGCCGTTAGTGTACACAGCCGTGACCGCGAGGAGTATCCTGTGCGCCAAACGGTCTAGCGTTTGGAGGTGCCGGCATGGGTTTCCTGAACGAGTTCAAGGCGTTCCTGACGCGCGGGAACGTGGTCGACCTGGCGGTGGCGGTGGTGATCGGTGTGGCGTTCGGGGCGCTGGTCACGTCGCTGGTTGAGGACTTGATCACGCCGGTGATCGCGGCGATTGTGGGCGAGCCGGATTTCAGCGGGCTGACGTTCACGATCAACGACAGCGTGTTCCGCTACGGGTCGTTCATCAATGCGGTGTTCTCGTTTGCGACGATCGCCGCGGCGGTGTTCTTCTTCGTAATCGTGCCGTACAACGCGCTGGTGCGGCGACTCCGGAAGGAGGAGCCGCCGGACCCGACGACACGCAAGTGCCCGGAGTGCCTGAGCGAGATCCCGATCGAAGCGAGTCGCTGCGCATTCTGCACGACGGCGGTGGCGGCAGCAGGGGCGTAGGTCTGCGGGCCGATGCCCGCGCTGAGGGCCGCGCCGTAGAATGACGGCAGGATGGCGCGTGCGAGTGACCGGGAGCTGCTGCGGGCGATAAGCGAGGCGGTCCTCGCAATCCTGGCGGAGCCGCGGCCGGAACGCAGTCTGCGGATGCTGGTTGAGAGCGCCCGTTCGCTGGTCGACGCTCGTTACGCGGCGCTCGGGGTGCCGGACGAGGACGGCGAGGGCTTCCGCGAGTTCATCTACACAGGCATGAGCGACGAGCTCGTCGCGAAAATCGGTCCGCTTCCGCGACGCCACGGGCTGCTGGCCGCGATGCTGCAGGAGACGGCGCCCTACCGCACGCAGGACATCCGCAAGGACCCCCGCTTCGAGTGGTGGCCGGAAGCGCACCCGCGCATGTCGTCGTTCCTCGGCGTGCCGATCGTGTCCAAGGGCAAGGTGATCGCGGCGTTTTACCTCACCGACAAGCTGGGCGAGCGCGAGTTCACGGCGGACGACCAGGAGACGATCGAGATGCTGGCAGCGCACGCGGCAGTGGCGATCGAGAACGCGCGGCTGCACGAGCGGAGCCGCGAGCTGAGCGCAGTCGAAGAGCGGACGCGGCTGGCGCGCGAGCTGCACGATAGCGTCACGCAGACGCTGTTCAGCATTGCGCTGACGGCAGAAGCGACGGCGCAACTTGTCGAGCAGGAGCCGGCGAGCGCCCGCGCGCAGGCGGAGATCCTACGGGACCTCGCGCGGCAGGCGGGCGAGGAGATGCGCTCGCTGGTCTTCGAGCTGCGGCCGGCGGAACTGGAGTCGGAAGGCCTGCTGGCGACACTACGCAAGCACGTCGACGTCGTGCGGCGCGTCTCGCACAAGCAGATCGAGTTACGGAGCGACGGCTACGTCGTGCAGCCGGTCGACGTCGAGCGGCAGCTGTTGAGGATCGCGCAGGAGGCGCTGAACAACGCGGTCAAGCACTCCGAGGCTGCGCAGATCACGATGGACATCGGCGTCAGCGATGGTCGCGTGCGGTTGCGCGTCGAGGACGACGGCCGTGGGTTCGATCCGCAGGACGCGGGGATACGGTCGCGGCGCCTCGGGCTGACCTCGATGGAGGAGCGCGCGGAGGAGCTGGGCGGCGAGCTGTGGGTGGAGTCGAGCGATGACGGGACGCGCGTCGAGCTGGAGGTGCCGCTTGCCCGATGAGATCCGAGTGCTGATCGCTGACGACCACGCAGTCGTGCGCCAGGGACTGCGGACGTTCCTTCAGTTGCAAGACGACATCGAGGTCGTCGGCGAGGCCGCGGACGGCGCTGAGGCGGTGCGGCTGGCCGCGGAGCTGGTGCCGGACGTCGTCGTGATGGACCTCGTGATGCCGGGCAAGGACGGGATCGAGGCGACGCGCGAGATCAGGGCGGTAAGCCCGTCGACTCGGGTTCTGGTGGTGACGAGCTTCATGGAGGAAGATAAGGTCTTCGCGGCGGTGAAGGCCGGTGCGGCGGGATACCTCCTCAAGGACGTGCAGCCGTCGGAATTGGGCGACGCGATCCGCACGGTCTACCGGGGCGACGCGCTGTTGCACCCGGCCGTCGCGGCCAAGCTGATGCAAGAGTTCGCCACGGGCAAGCGCGAACCGGCGCAACCGGACGCTCTAACAGAGCGCGAGATGGGAGTGCTGGAGCTGATCGCGCGTGGCCAATCGAACCGCGAGATCGCGCTGGAGTTGGGCGTGGCGGAGAAGACCGTGAAGACGCACGTCAGCAACATCCTCCAGAAGCTGCACCTTGCGGACCGTACGCAGGCCGCCCTCTACGCCGTACGCCAGCGTCTCTTCGAGACGGACTAGCGCCCCGCGGGGCGCCTCTTGCACGTCCAGTCTTAGGACTCATTCCCGACGTTAGCTAGGCCCGTGGACTCGTGGCAGGGGGCCGCATCCGCTCGTAGCTTGGAGGTAGAAACGAGCGGGCGAAGGCTCGAAAGGAGAGACCGATGAAACTGAACGAGAGCGTGGCGCTAGTCACCGGCGCATCCCGGGGTCTGGGGTTGGCCGTGGCGCGCGAATACGCGGCGCGTGGCGCGCGGCTGGTGATCGCGGCGCGGGGCGCAGAGGCGCTGAACACGGCGGCGCGGGAGCTGGCCGCGCAGACGGAAGTGTTGGCGCTGGCGGTGGACGTGGCCCAGGACGCAGAGCGTCTAGTGGACGCGGGCCTCGCGCGGTTCGGGCGGATCGACGTGCTGGTTAACAACGCCTCGGAGCTCGGGCCCAGCCCGATGCCGGCGCTGAAGGACTACCGCTGGCAGGACCTGGAACAGGTGCTGCGGGTGAACTTGCTGGCGCCTCTGCACCTCGTGCAACTCGTGCTACCGGGGATGAAGGCGCGCGGCAGCGGCGTGATCATCAACGTCACATCGGACGCGGGCGTCGAGGCATATCGGGGATGGGGCGGCTACGGCGCGAGCAAGGCAGCACTCGAGCACCTCTCACGGACGCTGGCCGCCGAACTCGAAGGAAGCGGGGTGCGCGTACACGTCGTCGACCCGGGCGACATGAACACCGTGATGCACGAACTGGCGGAGCCGGGCGTGGACCTGTCGGGCCTGCCGGGTCCACAGGCTGCAGCGCCTGCTTTCGTGCAACTGGTCGAGAACGAGACGGCGGCGTTCAGCCGCGTCAAGGCGCAGGAAGTCGCCGCCGGAGCGATCGGCTGATGATCGCCGTTGCGGGTGCGGAGAGCGACGTGCGTCCGGCGGCGGTGCCGGCGTTCGATCTGCCGAAGGAACTCGAAGCGAGCGGGCCGCCCGAGAGCCGCGGCCTGGCCCGCGATGAGGTGCGGCTCCTGGTCAGCCACCGCGCGGACGACAGCGTGACGCACGCGGGCTTCCGGGACCTCGCGAGCTTCCTGCGCCCCGGCGACCTGGTCGTGGCCAACGATTCGGCCACAATCCCGGCAGCGCTCAGGGCGGAGCGAGACGACGGATCCGTGATCGACCTGCACCTGTCCACGCGGCTCAGCCATAACACGTGGATTGTCGAGCCGCGCAAGACGCAAGCCCGATCCGGCGAGCGCTTGGTGCTGCCGGCAGGCGCGAGAGCGCGCTTGATCGAACGGTACCGAGACTCGCAGCGTTTGTGGCTGGCGACAATGCAGACGCCGGTCCCGGTGCTCGAGTACCTGGCGGCGCACGGGAAGCCGATTCAGTACCCGTATGCCGCGCGTGAGTGGCGACTCGATGCCTACCAGACGGTGTACGCGCGCCACCCCGGGTCGGCGGAGATGCCGTCCGCCGGGCGCCCGTTCAGCGAGCGGGTGATCGATTCGCTTCGCGCGAACGGCGTGGGCTGGGCGACGCTGACACTACACTGCGGCGTCGCAAGCCTCGAGACCCACGAGGCTCCGTACGAGGAGTGGTTCGACGTGTCTGTGGAAACAGCACAGGCTGTGAACGCGACGCGTGTCGCCGGCGGGCGCGTGATCGCCGTGGGGACGACGGTTGTGCGGGCGCTGGAGTCCGTGGCGACGAGCCAGGGCGGGGTCATCCCCGGGAGCGGCTGGGCGAACCTGATCGTGACGCCGGAGCGCGGTGTGCGCGCTATCGACGGCCTGCTCACCGGCTTCCACGAGCCGCGCGCGAGCCACCTCTGGATGCTGGAAGCTATCGTCGGCAGGGAGCACCTGCGGATGGCGTACGAAGCGGCGCTGCACGAAGGTTACTTTTGGCACGAGTTCGGGGATGTGCACCTGATCTTGTAACGGGAGACCGGGACGTGGCGGCTAGCCGGTGATGACGGGTTCGCCGGTCTCGACAGCTTCGAAGGCTGAACCCGGAATGTCCTTCAGGTCGCCGATGCGATCGTCGTCCCAGCGCGGGTCGGGCGCGCCGCTGATGTACCAGTCGGAGCCGTTGTCGGCCACGAACATCCCGTATTTCTTGAGGGCCGTGCAGATCGCCTGCACTTCGCTCGATGCCCACGAACAGTCGTAGTTCGCCTTCATGCGGAAGCGCTGGCCCATGGCCGGTAGGTTGGGGCTGGTCAGTTCGGAGGCGTAGTGCGTAGCAGGGTGGATGAAGGCCTGGCGTGTGTCGCTGACGGTGAAGCGCAGGGCGTGGTTGATCACGCCTTCCTCGACGACCTCCGAGTAGCGGACCAGCCCGGCGAAGATCGGCAGCCCGGCGGCGTCGGCTGAGGTCCAGGTGTCGGGCCGCAGCGCGTTTGAACTGAGGTCGAAGATCGCGGCGGAGCCTGTGTCCCAGGACTGGCCGCCATTGACCGGGTGCGAGTCGAACGTCTCGTACAGGGTGCAGTCGGACTCGTCGACGACGATGACGTGACGGTCGCCGCCGAAGTTGGCGCTGTTCGACTGGCCGACGGGCTGACCTTCGACAGGCGCGTTCGGCGGGATCGGATAGGGTCCGGGGTCGGAATCGTCGTAGTAGAACGTCACCGGTACCTTGGGCTGACCCGCGCCAACGATGACGTAGGGGATCCCGATCGGCTTGCCCTCCCAAACGGTGCCGAAATCGGGATGAAGGTCAGTATTCGCGCCGATTGATGTGATGAACGCCGCCGAGTTCGCGTGAACGGGGGACTGCGAGATGTCGGTGTTCCACCAGTTGTCTTCGGGGAAGATGGCGCAGTCCGGCTCGCCGGAGGTCACGGGCGTCTGGTTCGGCGCAGGCGTCGGCGTCGCGGTGTTCGGGCTGGGAGTAGCGGTGGGCGTCGGCGTCGGGCCGGTGCCCGATGACGGCGTCGGCGTGGGGGTCGAGGCCTGCGTGCCGGTGGAGGTGGGCGCCGGTGGCGGCGAGGCGCCGGAGGGCGTCGGCGTGACCTCGACCCACGAGCCGACCGGCGCGCAGCCGGGGATCGGCTCAAATGGGAGACCAGCCACGAAGTTGAGGATGAGGATGACGTCGCCTGCGCCCGGCTCACCCGAGCAATCCGCGTCCGGATACGGGCCGATGCCGGGCAGATCGGCGCCGCTGGCCAGGTACAGCACATTGACGGCGTCGATAGTCGTGACCTGGTCATCGCCGGTGGCGTCGCCCCAGATGCCGGACGCGCTCGCGTCCTGGGAGCCACCGATCGCGAAGAACGCGGCGGCGAGCAGGGCGAAGGCGGCGAAACTCGAGGCGATGGGTTGAAGGCGGGGCATCTCACTAGATTAGACGCGACCCGTGCGAGGCCGAGGGTCAAGTTGGGTGATGATTTGGTGAGCGATGGCCGCGCTACTGGTTGGCGCTTGATGACCCCTCACATGCGAGGTTCGTTCTCTGGGCGGTTGTCGTGGAGCCCTCCGGTGCGGCATCCTGATGGGCGAGTCCTCGAGGGGAAGGAGCCCGCATGTCCCGTGTGTTCGAAATTGCCGACAAATACGTAGACGACATCGCCGCCCTGGAGCCATCGCTGGCGACGGCGCTGGGGATCCCCGGCCACGATCACGAGATGCCCGACCTTTCGCTGGAAGGGCCGGCGAAGGTGGCGGACCTGAACCGCACGACGCTGCAGGCGCTGACAGCCGCGCCGGTGGAGGGCGATGCCGACCGCATCGCGCGGGCGGTGATGGAGGAGCGCATCGGTGTGTCGCTGGATATCTTCTCGGCCGGCGAATACATGCGGGCGCTGCGGAACATCGCGAGCCCGCTGCAAAACGTGCGCCAGGTCTTCGACTACATGCCGCAGGAAACGGCGGAGCACTGGTCGAACATCGCCTCGCGGCTGAAGCTCGTGCCGGACACGCTGGCCGGTTACCGGCAATCGCTCTCCGAAGGGCTCGAGCGCGGCCTGCACGCCTCGAAGCGGCAGGCAACCGAGGGTGCGGAGCAGGCCCGCGTCTGGGCGGGCCTGAGTGACAAGCCTTCGTTCTTCGACCAGCTCCAGGAGCGCTTCACGAAGTCCGGCGTGGCTGCGAACGGTCTGGCCGCGGACATCGACACCGGCGTCAAGGCCGCACGCGAGGGCTACGCCGAGATGCACCGCTACCTGGTCGATGATTACGTGCCCAGGACGAGCGAACGAGAGGCGGCGGGGCGCGAACGCTATCAGCTGATGTCGCGGAACTTCCTCGGAGCCGTGATCGATCCCGAGGAGACGTACCAGTGGGGCTGGGACGAACTACATCGCATCGAAGAGGAGATGCGCAAGACGGCTGAGCGGATCGCGCCGGGCGCGTCGATCACCGAGGCGGTGGAGACACTGGAGACGGACCCGGCGCGTGCGGTTGAAGGCGTCGACAACTACAAGAGCTGGCTCCAGGAGTTGCACGACGAGGCGCTGGCCGAACTGCACGGCAAGCACTTCGAGATCCCCGATGCGATCCGCGTGATCGAGGTGATGATCCCGCCGCCCGGCGGCGCGCTGGCGGCGTACTACACCGGACCGTCGGAGGACTTCAGGCGACCAGGCCGGACGTGGTGGCCGACGGGCGACAACACGCGCTTCGCGAAGTGGGCGGACGTCTCGACGGTCTACCACGAAGGCGTGCCGGGACACCACCTGCAGGTGGCGACGGTGCGCCTCTACCCGGAGACGCTATCGCGGTACCAGCGGGTGCTGACGTTCATCAGCGGCCACGGCGAAGGCTGGGCGCTCTACGCGGAGCGGTTGATGTCGGAGCTGGGCTACATGGAGAACCCGGACAGCTACCTGGGGCTGCTGAGCGCGCAGGCGCTGCGCTCCGTGCGGGTGATCATCGACATCGGCATGCACCTCGAGCTGAAGATCCCGCGGGGCGAGAGCTTTCACCCCGGCGAGACCTGGAACCACGACCTGGCGCTCGACTTCGCGGTCGAGCGCGCCCTGCGTCCGCGTTCCTTCATGGCGAGCGAGATCGTCCGGTACCTCGGCTGGCCCGGCCAGGCAATCTCGTACAAAGTCGGCGAGCGTTACTGGCTCAACGCCCGCGAGGGCGCTCGCAAGGCGGCGGGAGCAGCCTTCGACCTGAAGGCCTTCCACACGAAGGCCTTGAGCATCGGCCCAATGGGCCTGGCGCAGTTGGAGCAGGAACTGGCGGGCTAGAAGGAGCGCACAATGCTGACATTGGTTCCCGAGCAGATCGAGGAGTACGCGCAGGCGCACTCGACGCCGATGGCGCCGCTCATGGCAGAGCTGGCACGGGCGACGCAGGAGCGGTTCGGCGAGCGAGCGAGGATGCTGTCGGGGCAGACCGAGGGGTTGTTGTTGCAGACGGTCGCCGCGTCGATGGGAGCAAAGCGCGCGCTGGAGGTCGGGACGTTCACCGGCTTCAGCGCACTGATGATGGCGGCGGGCCTGCCGGACGACGGCGAGGTCGTGACGCTGGAGCTGGACCCGGACCACGCGGCGTTCGCGCGCAGCTTCTTCGAGCGCTCGGAGCACGGGCACAAGGTGCGGCTGATTGAGGGACCGGCGTTGGATTCGTTGCGGACGCTGGCGGGCCCGTTCGACCTGGTGTTCATCGACGCCAACAAGACCGGCTACATCGACTACTACGAGGCGGCGCTGCCCATGCTCTCCGAACGCGGTGTGATCGCTATCGACAACGTCCTCTGGAGCGGCAACGTACTCGACCCGAAGGACGAAGACTCGCGCGCGATCGTCGCGTTCAACGAGCACGTGACGCGTGACGAACGCGTCGTGCACGTGATGCTGACGGTGCGCGACGGTGTGATGCTGGTGCGCAGAAAGTTAATGGCGGGCGGGCGCAGGGAGGGGGAGCGCCCGCCCGCCGGGAGATGACGGATCAGGTGGCCGAGGTCTCGGCCGCGGCGGTGACGCCGTGCAGCGCCTCGAATTCGCGGCGGAGGATCGACATGCGGATGACGTCCCAGTAGCGGCCGTCCTGGTAGTAGTCCTCGCGGGAGCGGCCTTCCTCGATGAAACCGACCCTGGCGTAGACAGCCTGCGCGCGGTCGTTGAACCCCATCACGCCAAGCGTCACTTTGTTCAGGTTCATCTGCTCGAAGGCAAAGCGCACGAGCGTCAGAATGGCGTCAGTGCCGAATCCGCGGTTCCAGTACTCCTTCTCGCCGATCATGATGCCCAGCTCGGCGTGGCGGTCCTCGTTCCGGCCGCGGTGCAAACCGCAGGTGCCGATGTGCACGCCGTCCTTCGTCTCAATGGCCAGGCCCAGGTCGGAGAACCCGGTCCGCTTGGAGGCGGCCTCCGCCCACTCCTTCTCGTTCTCCATCGACAGCGGGTAGCGCGCCATGAGGTAGCGTGTGACTTCGCGGTCGTTGATCCAGCGGTAGGCGCGCTCCGCATCAGCGAGCTCCAGCGCTCTTAAGCGAACCAGCTTTCCTTCTATCATCTTGTCGTCCCTCCTTGCCCTTGCCGGCTACGCCACCAAAACGAGAAGCCCGCCGCTTCTGCGACGGGCTTTTGGTGTTCCGGTGGCGGTAGTGCTAAGTCTGGAATACCTCGGCCCGTTCGCGAATAGTGAGCATACAGGCTACGCCAAAGGCGGCGCCGTGCTGCGTGTCCGCGGATACGTACCGGATATTCATGGTTTCCGGATGGTAGCAGGGGCGCGTTGGGATGTCAACGTTTTTTGGTGTCGTCCGATTTTTCGTATGCCGCTCAGCTCGCGGGCAGGACGCCGACCGTGCGCAGGAACGGGATCGACGCCGCGACGTGGTCCTCGGGGATGTGCTGGTTGATCTCGAAGATGCGCGGGATGTGCGGCGGTAGCTTCGCCGCATAGTGCGGCCAGTCGGTGGTGCCGTGGCCGGGCGCGCGGTGGTCGGCGAGGCCGTCCGTGTCGTGCACGTGCGTGCCAATGCAGCGATCGCCGAGCTCGTCTAGCCAGCGAGTGTGATCGATGAAGCCGAGGCGTTCGAGCACCTCGGCGTGGCCGACGTCGAGCCAGAAACCGACGACGTGCGGCGGGTAGTCGGCGATCAGTTCGGCGGTCTCGTCGGGGTCGGGGAATTCGCTGAAGTGGTAGCGGTTCTCAAGGCCGATCGCCACGCCATTCGCGGCGGCGTGCTCGGCGATTTCGGCGAGCGACCGCTTGGCCTGCGCGAAGTAGGCCGGCGCGCCCGCGCGGCGGCGCTCGATCGCGGCGCGGCGGAGCGCCTCGACCTCTTCGCCGTCCCGGCCGCCGGGCGTGTCGTAGAGCTTGCGGAGCCGGCGCTCCTCCTCGAACATCGCGTTCTCGACGCCACCCAGGTGGACGACCAGCAGCGAGCACCCGGCGCGCACAGCTGTGTCGACGCTGTCCCGTGCGTACTGCACCGCGAGCCTCCGGGCGTCCTCGTCGATATCGGCAAGGTTCAGGTTCTCGGAGTTACGGCCGTCGGGCGCCTTCACCCTCGGACACGGCGAGTGCACCGAGGAGACGGCGACGTGGTCGTTGCCGATCAGCGCGTCCACTCCGGACTGCGGGATCACGTAGTTGATCTCGATGTGGCTGAAGCCGAGACTCGCCGTCTTCTCGGCGAACGAGGCCATGTCGTCGTGGTCGTCGCCCTCGGCGCGAAAGCGGCTCTGCGACCACATAGTCGAGAGCGAGCATATGGGCGCTGTCGGTTCGGTCACGAGTCGAGTCTAGCGCGGGTCGGCGGGCCGGGTCGAGGGCCGTCCACTCCCATGCGTCTCGCGAAGACGAGGCCCGCTACCGAGCCGGCGATGGCCGCAACCAAGGCGGTTCCGAGGCTGAGGAAGAACCCGGCGGCGTCGCGCATGCCGAGCACCGGCACAAGGACACCGGCCGCCCACGCCGCGACGATCGCCAGCGGTAGCGCCAGAATCGCTCCACGGCCGCGCACCACGACGGCGCTGACTGCCCACGGGAACAGTGCGATCACAGTCCAGCACAGGAAGAAGAAGACGATGAACGCCAGGCGGGACTCGAAGGTCATGCCGATAGGTTAACCGAGGTGCATCCCCTCGACACGAACGCCGACGCGCCCCTAGATGTTCGGGGGAAAGAGCGACTCGAGTTCGAGTCGCACCGGGTCACTGTCCGGGAGGTAGCGCGAGAAGTCCCCGACCGGCTCTGTGACCTGGCGGCGGCCGATGGCGCGCTCGCCGGAGATCTTGTCCTGCAGCAGCATCAGCCCCTGGAGCAGCGACTCGGGGCGCGGCGGGCAACCGGGGACGTACACGTCGACGGGGATGATCAGGTTCACGCCTGGCAGGGTGCTGTAGCCGTAGGCGAATGGCCCGCCGATAGTGGCGCAACTGCCCATAGAGATAACGTAGCGGGGCTCGGCCATCTGCAGGTAGATGCGGCGGACAGGCGGCGACATCTTCCAGGTGACGGTGCCGGCGACGATCATCAGGTCGGCCTGCCGCGGCGAAGGGCGGAATACCTCAGCGCCGAAGCGGGCGATGTCGTAGCGGGGCATGGCGGTCGCGATCATCTCGATCGCGCAGCAGGCGAGTCCGAAGGCCGCCGGCCAAAGAGATGACTTGCGCGCCCAGTTGACCACGCTCTCGACGCTGCCCAGCAGCACGTTCTGCCGGATCGACTCTTCGACGGAGGAGCTAGCGGTGTCGTGGACGGTGATGAGGGGGTCTGCCATGGCTTTTCCGATTGCGAATTATATCACGAACGCCGCCTGCCGCCGCCTCATCTGGCGACTACTGGCGCGCCACCAAGTGCGTGCTTGTCATCGTAGCCAGCAACCGCCCATCCTCATCCTTGATCAGCGACTCGGCGACCATCAGCCGCCTGCCGCCGTGGATCAGCCGGGTCTCAGTGATGACGCTGCCGTGGTCCGTGTTGCGCAGCAGGCTGACGCTGATCTGCACCGAGAGCGGGAACGGGAGTTCGGCCAAGTCCGGCTCCTTGCGCCGCATCCACTCGAAGCAAGCGCTGGTGGCGGCGACATCCGCGACCTGAATCAGGACACCCGCCGCGAAGACGCCGGTGCCCTGCCGTGCGGCCGGCTGATAAGGAACCGACATGACCACGTGGTCGTCGGAGACTTCGACCATGCGCATGCGGTACGAGGCGATGACATTGCCGCCGGACTCCTCCATGCGCCGCCACCACTCCTCGTGCCAGGCGTCATCGAAGCCCGCGGCGCGGCCTTCGTCGGTCCACGAGGGCGGCCGCGGCTCGTCGGGCATCAGGGCAAGAGGCGGACGGCGTTATAGATGCCGATGACGCAGACCACAGTGAGCATCGCCAGCCAGGCCAGCGGGAAGATGTCCTCGAGCCGGCCGATCACCTCGCCGTCATACACAGCGCGCGGATCGCTCAGCTCTGCGGCGACGTAATCCTCGACGACCTCGGACTGCGCAAGCGGCGAGCCTTCGGTGGTGAGAGGCCCGGCCGGCTCGGCAGCGCCCGGCGGCACCATCGCGTGCGCCAGCGCGTCGCCGATGTGGTCTTCGCGCTTGCCTGTTGGCTTGCCTGCGGGCTTGTCGTCAGTCATGCTTTCGACCTCTCAGGCCAGGTGGGCGAAAGGGAGCGCAGGCGCGAGACGAGGCCGGGCAAAGTGTCGAGAACGTAGTCCATTTGCTCGAGCGTGTTGTCGGTGCCCACCGTCAGGCGCATGCTACCACGCGCGAGGTCTTCGGGAATCCCCATCGCGGTCAGCACGTGAGAGGGCTCGAGCGACCCCGAGGTGCACGCGCTGCCACTTGAGGCTGCCACGCCCGCGAGGTCGAGCGCCATCAGGATCGCTTCGCCTTCGATGTACTCGAAGCAGAACGACGCGCTGTTCGTGGCACGACTCGCCGTGTCCTGCGCGCCGGTAACGCGAACGTGCGGAACGCGTTCCGGGACGCCGAAGAGGAGGCGATCGCGGAGCGCGCGGTAGTGGGCGTTGCGCGAGTCGAACTCGTCGTAGGCGAGTTGCAGCGCCTTCGCCATCCCAACGACGCCCGCGACGTTCTCGGTGCCGGCGCGGCGGTTCTTTTCCTGCGAGCCGCCGACCTGCTGAGGCAGCAACGGCGTGCGCGGCCGCACGTAGAGCGCGCCGACACCCTTCGGGCCGTAGAACTTGTGCGCGGCGATCGACAGCAGGTCAATGCCCAGCGCATCGACGTTCAAGTCGAGGAGACCGGCGGCCTGCACCGCGTCCGTGTGGAAAACGATGCGCGGGTCCTTCGCCTTGACGACGCGGACCGCCTCCGCGATCGGCTCGATCGTGCCGACTTCGTTATTGACGTGCATGACGCTGACCAGGGCGGTGTCGTCGCTAACGGACGCCTCGAGTTCGGCGAGATCGATGAACCCTTCGCCGTCGACGCCGAGGTACGTGACACGAAAGCCCTCTTGCTCGAGGCGCTCGGCCGCGTGGAGCACCGCGTGGTGCTCGATCGCCGTCGTGATGATGTGCTCCCCGCGACCGGCGCGCCGCGCCGCCCACGCCGCTCCGCGCAGCGCCAGGTTGTCCGACTCCGAGCCTCCCGACGTGATGATCAGATCGTTCGCCCGGCAGCCGAGGATCCCGGCGATCGTGTTGCGGGCGGCGTCGAGCCCGCGCCGGGCGTCCTGTGCCTCAGCGTAAAGCGATGAGGGGTTGCCCCACGCGCTCGTCAGATACGGCGTCATCGCCTCGAGCACGCGCGGATCGAGCGGCGTGGTCGCGGCGTGGTCGAGGTAGACGCGGTCGCTACGTGTGTTAGTCACGCAACGATTGTAACGCGGGCACCCTTCGGGGATGTGTTACTTGAAGTTCGGAACGATGAATCTGACTTGCTGGCCGATCGCCGGGCAAAACGCAGGCGTTTCCAATCCGAGGCCCACGTCATAGCGCAACGTCCTGAGTGAATCAACGGGGTCAACATTCCCGGAGCAGTCAACGTCACCCCAGGGACCGTCTGGGCCATGACTACCAACGAGGACGAACTTGCCCACATCCGGACAGTTCCCTGTATCTCCCGCCATGCCCGCGTCAGCTCGCAACGTCAGCAGCGAGTCCACCGGGTCCACGGAACTAGAACAGTTGTTGTCTCCCCATAACACCAGTGTTCCGGGGCCGGGGGTGGGCGTCGGTCCCGTTGGGCCCGGAGTCGCCGGCACGGGTGTAGGAGTGGGCGAAGGAGTTGGAGTTGGACTCACGATTGTGATCGAAAGGGGCGAAACCACCAGCTCCGGCTGAACGAGAGCCCCCTGCGTGTCCTCTAGCTCAATCGACAGAGGATCAATGGCGATCTGAATTGCGCCAGGTTGTTGACCAGCATCAAGTCCTAAGGTCCCCAGCATCACACCCACACCGACGATTCCCGCGTGGCTCGAACCAGTGAAGTGGACCGTTCTCTCCACGATATCTATTTCGCACATTCCCCACGGTCCCGTGCAGTAATTCGCACCGGCCCCCTCAGTGTAGGTGACGTTCAGTGCGACGTCCCCAATTCCGGGTTCCTGGATATCAGCGCGCAGAATTATTACGACGGTTTCTCCTTGCTCCACAACGGAAGGTCCATACAGCCCTAGCGATAACACGATCGGGGTATCGGTAGCCACGCTCGAAGTTGCACCATCTGGAGCAGCGGTGACGGCAGCCACAACACCGGTGATCAGCGCGAACATGGCAAACACAACTCGCATGGCTGTCAGTGTACGCCCTGCGAGAACTCGTGCGGAGCAGTTTCAATCCACTGAGGTAATTTCCGCGTCTTTGAGGTTTTGGAGCTATGCGCGACGTGACGAGCGGTGATCGTCGTTGGCAAGGCGCAGCGCGATCTGGTCGAGCACCGCGGGCGCGTCACGGATGCCATCTACCACATAGTGCGCACCGGCTGCCTGCAGTCGCTCCGTCGCCGTGGCGATCCGTGCGCGGCGCTCCGCTTCCGGCAGCGCCGCGGCCTCCGCTTCCGAGAGGCCGAATTCGTTGCCGGTGGCGGCGACGGCGATGGTCCACATTCCGGCATTGAGGCCCTCATCTATATCCGGGACGGTGTCGCCGATCTTCACGCAGGCGGCCGGCGGGTAGACGCCGAGGGCAGCCATGTTCTCGAAGCACATCCAGGGCGCGGGCCGGCCGGAGGGGAGCGTGTCAGCGGTGGCGACGTGATCCACGACGAGGCCTTGCTTCGTCGCGGCTGGGACGACGGCGTCCATCATCACGCGGTTGTAGCCGGTGGTGCTGCCGATCTTCAGACCGCGCTCGCGGAGCGCTGAGATCGCTTCCGGGGCGCCGGGGATGATGTCGACAGAACGGGTCAGGACTTCGAGCTGGATCGGGATGAAGTCTGCGTACAGGCGGTCGACCTCGGCATCGCCGGGCGCGGCGCCGTTGGCGGACTGCCAGCGCGCCGCGACCTCGGGCATCGCAAGCAGCGCGGCGATGTGATCGCGCTTAGCGCTGCCCATCGGCCCGCGGGCTTCGGCGGTGCTGATCTTCACACCGGCGCGGCGGAACGTTTCGACGAAGGCCTGGACGGGCGCACACGAGCCGAAGTCGACAATCGTGCCGGCCCAGTCGAGGATCACGGCACGGAGAGGGCCGCGGTAAGTCACGGCGAGGCGGCCTCGGGCACAGGCACCGGCACGCCCACCTCTTTAAGAGTCGCGGCGATGGCGGCGAGGAGGTTCCGGAAGTCCTCGGGGAAGAGGCGGCCGATGCTGCCGATGCGGAAGCAGTCGATCGCGCTGAGCTTGCCGGGGTAGATGATGAAGCCGCGCTCCGCGAGCGCGCGATAGAAAGTGTCGAAGTCGAAGGCTGGGTGCGCGGGGTAGTGGAAGGACGTGATGATGAAGCTCTGCCTGTCGGGCGCGAGGTGCTGGCGGAAGCCGAGGTCGCGCATACCGGCGATTAGCGTTTCGTGGTTGGCGCGGTAGCGGTCGCCGCGTCCAGCGACGCCGCCTTCGTCTTCGAGTTCGCGCAGAGCCTGGTCGAAGGCCAGGATCGTGTGAGTCGGCGGCGTGAAGCGGAACTGGCCGCCCTTCTCAAAGCCGCGGAGCTGGGCGAGTAGATCGAGGCTCAGGCTGCGGGCGCCGGTCTCGGCGTCGATCAGGGCCTGGCGCCGGGCGATGACGAAGGAGAAACCGGGCACGCCTTCGATGCACTTGTTGGCGGAGGACACCAGGTAGTCGATGCCGATGCCGCGGACGTCGATGTCGATCGCGCCGAAGCTGCTCATCGCGTCGACGAAGTAGAGGCGCCCCGCCTCCTTGACGGCGCGGCCGATCTCGGCGATGGGGTTGAGGATGCCGGTCGTGGTCTCGCAGTGGACGGCGCAGACCATCGCGATCGCCGGGTCATCGGCAAGCGCCGAGCGGACTTCGCCCGCGCTGGGCAACTCATGCTCGCGATAGCGGAGGGCGACGGTCTCGACGCCGAGGACTTCAGCGATACGTGCGATGCGCTCGCCGTACGCGCCGTTGATCGCGACAAGGAACTTGGCGCCCCGCGGGACGCCCGAGCCAACGACCGCCTCGAGTCCGTACGTGCCGCTGCCCTGCAGGAGGATGCATTCGTAACCGTCGTCGCGGCTCACGCCAGCGACGGCGAGGAGCTTCTGGCGCACGCGCGCGACCATCTCGTTGAACTCCCAGTGCCATGACCCGGCATCCCGCATCATCGCTTGCTTGACGGTGGCGCTGGTGGTCAGCGGCCCCGGCGTGAAGAGGAGCTTTTCCGAGGGGTCGCGCTCGGGTTGCATGGCGGCATCAAGATCGCACGGGCGTGCGTCAGGGGTCAATTGAGAGTGGGGCCGAAGCGGTGTGTCAGGGCATAGAGACGACGACAGCGTCGCCCAGCCCAGGGCAGTTCGGTCCGTATGCGACGGTCAAACCGGCGTCGAAGCGGAGGAGCTTGAGCGAGTCGACGGGGTCCACCCCACCGGAGCAGTCGATGTCGCCCCAGGGGTGAGGCGAGCCGCCCTGCAATTCAATCGTGCCACCGATCGGTGGGCAGTCGCCCGTGCTGGTGCTGAGGCCGGCATCATGGCGGAGGGTGATCAGCGAGTCGACAGGGTCGGGCGGTGGGCCGGAGCAGTTGCCGTCGCCCCAGGTATGCTCGTCCCCCGAACTGGTGGGTGGCGCCGTGGCAGTGGCGGTGGGCGTAGCGGCGGCCGTCGGAGCCGCCGTTGGCGTCGGGGTATGGCCCGGTTGTGTTGGCGGGGGCGTGGCGCTCGCCGTAGCGGTCGGGGTGGCGGTGGGTGTCGGAGCCGCCGTCTGGGTCGAGCCCGAGGCGGTCGGGCCGGCCGTAGTCGCGACCGGCGTGTTGGTCGGGATTGATGTTGCTGTCGGTATGGGTGTTGCTGTCGGCGTGGGCGTGGGGACTGGAGTGGGAGAAGGGGTGGCGGTGCTGGGCAGGGAGCCGGTCGTGCCGTTGTTCTTCTTGAAGTCGGCGGTGCCGAGGGCATAGTCGGTCTCGTTGTTGCGTTCGTCCACAGGGTTGTTCAGGCCCACGACCAGTCGCAGCGCCTGGTAGTCCTGCGGCAGGTTCTGTGGGAACGGTTCGCCGTACCCGTTTGAGCCGGTGTACGTGGAACCGTAAGCCACCTGGTCCCAGATTGGACCGAAATCACAAGCATCGCGGTACGTGATTTTGCCGCTGGTCGGAACCGGGTTGCCGCTGAACGTGAAGTCCGGCGCGCCGCCCGTCCACGCTGCGTCGAACGCCGCGGTTCCGATGAGGATCGTGGCCTGGGTGGCGTTGTTGGCGACGTCGGCGGGGAAGGTGAAGCTGCCGGCTGCCTGGCCCGCAGCGTTGTAGAAGCAGAGGACACTGCCGTCCACGAGGTTCATACCGACTTGCCGCATGCGCAACATGACGTACTGAACGTTGCCGTTGGACATGACGCGGTCTATGCGCATGTAGTGGTGGTTTGCCTCAGCCGGCTGCGGGCCGGGCGAGCGCGCACCAGCGAAGAGGAGAGCGCCGAGTGTAGCCGCTATAGCAACGGTAAGGACAAGCGAGAATCTGGGCATTTCTGATATTCCCAGATATGTAAGATGGCCAGATTTAGCCTGGCGTTACAGCATTTCGCACCAATCTAGGCCGTGACGATAACAGCGCCGCCGAGTTCCGGGCAGTCCTGAGGCTGGTTGACCGGGAGGCCGGCGTCGGAGCGCAGCAACTTAAGCGAGTCGACCGGATTGACCTCGCCCGAACAGTCGACATCGCCCCACGGGTGCGGGGACGCGTTCGCGACCTCGACGACTTCGCCCACCGGCGGGCAATCGCCCGTGTTGGTGGGGAGGCCAGCGTCGAAGCGGAGGGTGAGGAGGGAGTCGACCGGGTCGGGCGGTGGGCCGGAGCAGTTGTTGTCACCCCACGTGCGCTCGTCGCCGGGCGGCAGAGTGCCGGTGAACGTTGGCGTCGCTGTCGGCGTCGGCGTTGGGCTCGGGGGGTTCGTGACTATGTCGCAGTTTGTGGGGCTGACAGTCGGACACGGCGTCAGCGTTGGCGTGGCAGTCGGCGTCGCCGTAGGGCTCGGTGAGGCGGTCGGGGTGCTTGTCTCGTTCAGCGATCCGGTTGTGCCGTTGTTCTTCTTGAAGTCGGCGGCCCCGATAGCGTAGTCGTCGGCATTGACGCGCGGCGCGTTCGGCGCGTCTGCATCAAGCCGCAACGCCTGGCCGTCAACGGGAAGGTCTTGCGGGAACTTGGCGGGGTTCTCGACCGGACCGCTGTAGCCGGCGCCGTAGGCCACAGAGTCGACCGGCGCGGCCGCGCAAGTTGCGCCGAACGTCACCTTGCCGGCGGGGTGCGGCACAGGGTGTCCGGTGAGCTGGTAATCTGAATCTCCCCCAGTCCAGGCGGCGTCGAACTCCGCTGTGCCGATGAGCACAGTCGCTTCGTCCGTGGCTACATCGAGGTCTTCGGGGAAGGTGAAGCTGCCGGCGGGGGTGCCGGTGGCGTCGTAGAAACAGATCTGCTTGCCGTCCACGACTCCCTGCCCGCCGGTCGTCATGCGCAACTGTACGTACTGGATATCGCCGTCCGCCATCACCCGGTCGACACGCAACAGGTGATGGTCGGCTTCGGCCCGCTGCGGGCCCGGTGCGCGCGTGGCTGTGAAGATGAGAACGCCGAGAACGGCGACGACGACCAGTGTCGGGAACAAGACCGCGGTGCGTCTCGTGATCACGAAGCTATTCTAGAACAGGACCGAAACCGTGTCCCCGATCGGTGGGCAATCCGGCTCCTGTGCGACCGGCAACCCCGCATCAAACCGCAGCAGCTTCAGCGAGTCCACCGGGTTCACCTCGCCCGAGCAGTCGACGTCACCCCACGGGTGCGGCGACGCGTTCGCGACCTCGACCACCTCGCCCATCGGCGGGCAGTCACCCGTGTTTGTGCTGAGGCCGGCGTCGAAGCGCAGCGTCAGCAGCGAGTCGACCGGGTCGCTCTCCCCGGAGCAGTTGGCGTCGCCCCAGGGCACTTCATCGTCCAGGGGACCGCCGGTCGGCGTTGGCGTTGGGCTGGCCGTGGCGCTCGCAGTGCCGGTCGCGGTCGAGGTTGGTGTCGGCGTCGGCGTCGGTGACGGGTTGGGCGTAGGCGTTGAGGTATCGATGGTGAACGGCGCTGAGAACTCTGACGTGTTGCCGCCGTCGTTAGTGATAGTCGCCGTCACGTTCGGTCCGCTCAGCGATCCGCTGAACGTCCAGTTCCCCGCGAGATCCGTCTGCGTAGACCCTTCGTAACTGCGGCCCTCATCTTCGTTGTCCGAGTAGATATCGACGGCGCACATTGAGTTGGCGCAGTAGAGGGCAGAGGCTGTTCCGCTTGCCCCTGACTGATTGGCGGTGGTGACGACCGGCGGCTGCGGTTCACCATTGCCCCCGTCAGCGGTGTCGATGCCAGGACCGACATTCGAGTGGATCGAGTTTCCCCGGATCTGGTTGCCCTGGGTTACTCCATTATTGCCGGACACCATTACCCCAGTTTCACGATAGGCGATTGTGTTGCCCTGCCCCGGCTCGATTCCGCCGACCAAAGTGCCGATCGTGCCCTCAATCCAGACCCCAGCATCACCGGGTGCCGGTAACCCTAGTTGCGTCACACCGTCCGTTGCGATCCCTATGAAATTCCCACGAATCTGGGTGTTCGACGATTGGTAAACCCGAACCGGCCTTATGTCCGCGATAACGTTTCGGGCCCCGGGGCTTCCGCCACCGATCACCACATTCTGAGCGTTATCTACGGTTATTCCAAACGGTGGAAACGGTGGGTTCGGCGCAGTCAACGTGGCAGTACCAGTACTGTTCGTACCGATCAGGTTCCCCTGGATTGTCGCCGTTCCGCTGGCCAACCTGACTCCTCGCTGCACTGTGCCAGCGATGAGGTTCCCTTCGACTGGACTGGCCCCACCGATGACCGCGTTGCTCCCGGAAACGATGACACTCGTTCCATTCGGTAACGCCGAGGTACCTTCCGCATTAACCCCAAACATATTCCCCTGGATGACTGTGTCTGCTGAGCCAGGGATGACAAATATGCTGAAATCATTGTTGTGGTCCGAATGGCCGGAGATGAGATTGCAGTCCCCGGTGCAGACTCCGCCCGGAGTCCAGCCGTCCGTCCCACCGATGATTGTCCGAGCGCCTTCGACTTGGATGCCCGTGTCGTTGCCTATACCGATGGTCCCTGACGCGTCCGTGCCGATGAAGTTGCCGCGCAGTCTAACGTCGTCGGAGGTAATCTGCATGCCCATCGAGTATCGGTTGACTGCCAGGTTCTGAATCGTAGATCCATCGGCATTTTGCAGCACGAGCCCGGTACCAAAACCAGGGTTTGCGCTCCTCAGCTCGACACCCCCCACGACGGTGCGCCGGGACGACCTTAGGCGATGGTCACCTCATCCCCGATGGCCGGGCAACCCTCCGGTTTCGCGACGCTTAGACCAGCGTCGGCGCGGAGGATCTTCAGCGAGTCCACCGGGTTAACCTCTCCCGAGCAATCGACATCACCCCACGGGTGAGGCGACGCTTCGCCCACTTCGACCACGTCGCCCATCGGCGGGCAGTCGCCCGTATTCGTGCCGAGCCCAGCGTCGAAGCGCAGCGTGAGCAGCGAGTCGACCGGGTCTGGCGGCGGCCCGGAGCAGTTGGCGTCGCCCGCCCCACGGCACTTCTAACTCTTCACCGGTGCTGGACGGCGTGGGCGTCGTTACCGCTGTCGCTGTTGATGTCGGCGTGGCGGTGGCGGTCTGACTGCCGGTCGCGGTCGATGTTGGCGTGGCGGTCGGCGTAGGTGTCGGCGAAGGCGTCGGGCTTGGCGACGGTGTTGGCGTGGCCGGCAGCAAGAACGGCTCAGAGAACTCGGAAGTGTTGTTGATGGGATCGGTGGCGGTGGCGGTGATGAAAGGGCCGGTCAGCGGGCCATCGAAGGTCCAGTCGCCGTTGCCGTCCGCGCCGACCTTGCCTTCGTAGATCCGCCCCTCGTTTTCGCTGTCTGAAAAGACGTCAATCTCGCAGTCAGCGCAGGCGGTGCCGAATGCCGAGCCTGTACCGCTTATCACGGGAGGACCGACCTCGTCGTTTCCGCCGTCGATATTGTCGATCCCCTCATTGGTGTTGCTGTGGATGGAATTGCCCTGGATCGCGTTCGAGATGGTCGCGCCGCCGCCGCCGTCAACGCGCACCCCGCGGTTGTTAAAGGCGATGGTGTTGCCCTCGCCGGTGTCGCTGCCGCCGACGGAATTGCCTGAAGCAGCAAAAATGTACACTCCCGTGGCGAGGTTGCCCAGCGCCGACTGTCCGTTTGCCGTCGTCCCGATCCGGTTACCCTGAATCTGCACGCCTGTTGCGCCGTCACTGATCACGATGCCGGAGCCGTTATTTCCCGAAATCACGTTCCGCGCGGCGGCCGTCGTCCCGCCGATGAGCGTGGGATCAGACGCAAAGCCGTTGCTGCTGCCGTTGAGAATGACTCCGCCGTAGTGGCAGCTTGAGGCCCGTTGGGCACCGCGCCCGTACCAGCCGCGTTGGTGCCGATACGGTTTCCCTGGATCGTGAGCGCCTGCTCCGAATATATGCCGAACTCTGAGTTGCCGGAGATCAGGTTGCCCGCGCCCGGTGCGGTCCCCCCTACCAGCGCGTGTGTCTGGTTCGGGTTCAGCTTAACGCCGGCAACGTTGGGGAGGGCGCTCGTGCCCGCGGCATTTGTGCCGATGAAGTTCCCTTCCAGCACAGCATCCGTGCCAAGGAAGACACCTTCCTCGTTGCCGGAAATCAGGTTGCAATCCCCTGTGCAGGGACCCCCCGGTGTGACACCGCTCGTTCCACCAATGTGCAATCCAGACGTGGCGTCCGCTGTGATTCCGTAGAAGTTGTACATCGCAATCGTGCCGTCCGCGTTGGTGCCGATGAAGCTCCCCGTTACCGTTACGTCGGCGGCCTCGATTGATATGCCTGCGTTCGGAAAACTGTTGATCACCATTTTGCGAATGACCGTCCCCGGTGCCGTCGCGGCGACAAATAGACCGGTTTCAGGGCCCATACCGCCCGGCCCGCGCAGCTCGACACGCGTCGCGCCGCCGGTGTTGCCCAGTATCGTCACCGGTGCCGTGATCTCCGGCAGCTCGCCGGCGACCGTGATCATCGGGGTGCCCGTGCCCAGATCGAATGCGATCGCGTCCGATGCCGTGCCGTCGCAGTTGTCAACCATCGCCCCAAGGTTGGCAGCCGAGATCGCTTCGCTGATCGAGCAGTTGCCGTCGCTCACCGCCGCTTCGTCCGTCGTGTCCACGAGGATCACCGGGCCACCCACAGCGTCCGGGGGGGGCGGAGGCCTGCCAGGCCAACGGTAAGGCAATTAGCGCGACTGCGATGGATGCGATCGTACGAAACATGGTCTTCTCCAGAAGTAGGCGACGCTCGGTAGTTGCGACAGAGTATAGACGCTGACGTTCGCTTGGCGTCAGCCCTCAGCGACCAGTACTGTCGCACCCAACTGCGGGCAGCCCTGGGGCTGGTCTACCGGCAGCCCCGCATCGAACCGCAGCAGCTTCAGCGAATCCACCGGGTTGACCTCACCCGAGCAGTCGACGTCTCCCCACGGGTGCGGCGACGCGTTCGCCACCTCGACCACCTCGCCCAGCGGCGGGCAGTCGCCGGTATTCGTGCCGAGCCCGGCGTCGAAGCGCAGCGTGAGCAGCGAGTCAACCGGGTCAGGCGGCGGGCCAGAACAATTGTTGTCGCCCCAGGGGATCTGCGCCCCGGACGGTGACGGTGAAGGCGTGGGCGGGCAGGTCGACTCGACATGAACGCCCTCGCCCTGAGGCTCGAACCCTGGGCAAGGGGGGCAGGTGCCGCCCGGAGGAGCCGTCGCCCCGGGACATGGAAGAGTTGGCGTCGAGGTTAGCGTTGGCGTCGGCGTGGGTGTCGCTGTAGCGGTCGGCGACGAAGTTGGCGAGGGCGATGGACTCGGCGTCGGCGTTGCCGGCGGACCGAGGTCATGGACGAAGGCGTCGCGAATCTCGTTGTCATCCAGCGCAACGAGGTCAGTGGCGTCTGAGGTGAACGCAACGAACCGGCCGTCTTCGCTGATGGTCGCGTCACTCTCGCTGCCCCAGCTGTTGCCGTCCCCCTGGTTCCCTGAGATATCGTCACTGACCCAATCCGTGACGCCCGTTTGGCGGTCGTGGATGTAGACGTCGGAGAAACCGTTCCCATCCTCTGGCACAAGAGCGGAGTGGCTACCGAACGTGACATACCTGCCGTCCCCGCTAATGCCGCTTCTCAGGCTCTGGCCGCTTCCCTGGTTCCCGTCGCTGTCCACGCTCACCCGCTCCGTCTCACCTGTCTGGCGGTCGTGAATGTAGATGTCAGCCACGTCCCCGTTCGTGTCACCCAGCACCAGATCGATCGCCCGCGACTCGAACGCGACGTAGCGACCGTCGCCGCTGATATGACCGTAGAAACTAGCGTCGCTCCCTTCCTCGCCGGCGCTGTCCACGCTGACCCGCTCGGTGTCGCCGGTCTGGCGGTCGTGAACGTACACGTCTACTTCTCCGTTCAGGTCGTCCGGCACCAGGACGGAGCGCGTATCGAAGCCGACGTAACGGCCGTCCGAGCTGATGGTGGGTCCGAAGGTGTTGAAATCGCCCTCGTCGCCGGAGCCGTCGACGCTCACGCGCTCGGTGTCGCCGGTCTGGCGGTCGTGGACAAACGTGTCATACACGTCGTTCATATCACCGGTCACGAGATTGGTGGCACCGGAGTAAAAGGCGACGTAGCGGCCGTCCGCGCTGATCGCTGCTGGGCCAAAGCTGGAAGCGTCGCCGTGGTTCCCGGAACTGTCTACGCTCACAATCTCCGTGTCACCTGTCTGCCGGTCGTGGACGAAGATGTCGCTGTCGTTGTCGTTATCGCCGGGCACGAAGTTGTTGGCGTTGGATTGGAAGACCACGTAGCGGCCGTCACCGCTGATTCCCACCGCGCCGCTGTGCTGGTCGCCTTCGACACCCGAACTGTCCACGCTCACCCGCTCCGTGGTTCCGGCCTGGCGGTCCCGGACAAACGCATCCTGCATGCCGTTGTTGTCATCCGGTACGAGGTCAACTGCGCCTGACATAAACGCCACGTAGCGCCCATCCGCGCTGATGGCCGCGTCTTCGTTGTCGCCGCCGGTCACCTCGTTCTCGAAGCTGTCTACACTGACCCGCTCCGTGTCGCCGGCCGCGGCGCCACCATTGCTAACCTGCCAGAGCAGCGCCGCCAGCGCGACAAGCGCCGCGAAGTACAGAGGTGCAAGACGCATACGTTTAATCAGCATGATCGGCCTCCCCGGGATCAATCGGCCTAGAGCATACCAACGGCCGGAACCTATCGTCCAGCAGAGGTCCACCGCCGCGGCTAACTGACGACCGCGACGGTCGCGCCCAGCTCTGGGCAGCCATCTGGCTGATCCACTGGCAACCCCGCGTCGAACCGCAGCAGCTTCAACGAATCCACCGGGTTCACCTCGCTCGAGCAGTCGACGTCGCCCCAGAGGTGCAGCGAGGCGTTGAGCACATCCACCTCCGTCCCCAGCGGCGGGCAGTCGCCGGTGTTGGCGTCCAGGCCGGCGTCGAAGCGCAGCGTCAGCAGCGAGTCAACGGGGTCTGCCTCGCCGGAGCAGTTGTCGTCGCCCCAGGTGCGCTCGTCGCCGCCACCGGGGCTCGTCGGCGGCGCGGTGGGGCCAATCGTTGGCATCGCTGTCCCCGTCGGTGTCGCCGTCGCGGTCTGTTCTCCGCTATCCGTGGGCGTGGCGGTGGCCGAGGCGGAGGCAGACGCGGTCTCGGTTGCGCTGGCGGTCGGTGACGGCGTCGGCGAGCCGGTTGGGCTGGGAGAGGGTGTGGGTGTGCTGTCCACCCGCTGCCAGTCGGGCTTCTCGTTGGTCGTGCCGGGCTGCTCCGTCAGGCTGACCGGGTTGGTGCCGTCGCTATTCATTACGAAAACATTCTGGTCGTCTCCGTCTGCCTGCTGGAACGCGATCTTTGTCGCGTCCGGAGACCAGGTGGGCCGGTCTTCCGACGTCGCTGTGTTCGTCAGGTTCACTGGATTAGAGCCGTCCGCGTCCATGAGGTATATCTCCGGATTGCTATCGCGGTCCGTGGAGAACGCTATCTTGGAACCGTCTGGTGACCACTTGGGCGCATTGTCCTTCGCCGTGTCATTCGTGATGCGCGTCTCGTTGGAGCCGTCCGAGTTCATCACGTAAATCTCCCTGTTGCCGTCGCGGGAGCTGGTGAAGGCGATCTTGCTGCCGTCCGGCGACCAATCGGGAGCGCTGTCGGTGTCACCCGCTGTGAGGGGGGTCTTGTTCGCACCGTTCGCGTCCATCACGTACACGTTTAGGTCGCCGGTGGCGCTGCTGGCGTACACGATCTGTGTGCCGTCCGGAGACCAGCCCGGAAACAGGTTTTGTCCCTCGGAGGTCAGCGCCGCCGAGCGATTGGCGCCGTCCGCGTCGATCGTAAAGACGTGCTGGTTGCCATAGAACACGATGCGCGTGCCATCCGGCGAAAAACGGGGGCCGTACTCATCGTCGTTGGACGTGTTCGTGACGTTCGTCTTGTCGCTCCCGTCCGGATTCATCACGAAGATGTCAAAGTGGCCCCCGCCATCGCGGTCCGAGTCGAACGCGATGCTACCGTTGAAACCCGGGGTGACGGCCTGCCCGCTATCGGCGCTCAGCAAGAGCAGTGTGAGCACGATCAGGGCAACGAGTGAGCCGAGAACTAAGACGAGTCTGTGCGACATCAAGCACCTCCCAAAGGATTTCGGCAAGCATATCAGCGGCCTGTACGCGTGTCTAACTTGTCATCCCTGCAGCGGAGAACTGGCGTCCCAAATCTGAGGCCGTTGAGACAGAAGCGCGCATACCTGCGTGCTGGATGCGCGTGAGCATCAGCTCTCGTTGACGAGGACAGCGTCACCGAGCGCCGGACAACCGTCCGCCTGCGCGACATCCAGCCCCGCGTCGAAACGCAGCAGCTTCAGCGAGTCCACCGGGTTCACCTCGCCCGAGCAGTCGACGTCGCCCCATGGGTGCGGCGACGCGGCCGCGACCTCCACGACCTCGCCCATCTCCGGGCAGTCGCCGGTGTTCGTGCCAAGCCCCGCGTCAAAGCGCAGCGTCAGCAGCGAGTCCACCGGGTCGGGAGGCGGGCCGGAGCAATTGTTGTCGCCCCACGCCACCTCCTGGCCCGTCGGCGTTTCAGTCGGTGTTGGTGTTGGCGTGGCCGTCGGCGTCGCCGTGTCGGTTGGCTCATCCGTCGCCGTCGGCGTGGGCGTAGCCGTTGGCGTCGGTGTTGGCGTGGACGCGGATGTGGCCGTTGGGCTTGGCGTTGGCGAAGGTGTGGGAGTGGGCGCGGTCAACAGCCGCTGCCAGTCCACGCCGAAGTTCCTTCCGCCCATACCGTCATTGGTCATATTGGGCTGACTGGATCCGTTGGCGTTCATTACGTAGATGTCTTCGACGTCGTTAGCCTCATCGTACTTGGTGTAGGCGATCTTTGTGCCGTCCGGAGACCATACGGGGTCGTAGTCGTCCGCTGCGGTGTTCGTGAGGTTGACCTGGTTCATGCCGTTGGCGTCCATCATGTAGATGTCCAGGTCGCCGTCCCGGTCGCTCCAAAAGGCGACGTGCGAACCGTCGGGTGACCACGTAGGCACCTGGTCCCAGGCACTGTTGTTGCTGAGGTTGGTCTGGTTCGAGCCGTTGGCGTTCATTACGTAGATCTCGATATTGGTACCGCTGCCGTCGCGGTTGCTCTGGAAGGCGATCTTCGTGCCATCGGGCGACCAATCCGGGTACCCTTCGCTACTGTCGGAAGCGTTGGTCAGGTTCACTAGATCAGACCCATCGCTGTCCATAACGTAGATCTCTGAGTTGCCGCCGCCCATTGCCGGGAGATGGACGAAGAGCATCTTCGTGCCATCTGGAGACCACGCCGGCACATATTCCATGATGGTGCTCGTATTCGTCAGGTTTGCCTCGTTATCACCATCCGCATCCATTATCCAGATGTCACCGTCCCTCGTGTACGCAATCTGCGTCCCGTCCGGCGACCAAGCGGGATCATCTTCGCTAACGTTCGGGGTATTCGTAAGGTTGGTGCGGTTCCCGCCGTCCGGGTCCATGGTGTGGATATCGGAAGACTCGCCCGAGCCATACGAATGCCATGCCAGTTGACCGTTGAATCCTGGAAAAGCTGCGCTGCCGGTGGAGGATCCAGCGACTGCGAGTAGAAGAACAACGATGACGACGCCGAGCAGCCATGCGCGGACCACATTCATCAGGACTGACATCGCTCCCCCCAGAGTTGACTGGCGCAAGCATACCAGCGACCGCCGCCGCCGTCCACGCCATCAGCAGCCGTGGTCTGCGACGACGTGCGCTTAATCGATAACCACCGTCTCACCGATCTCCGGACACCCCGCCCCCTGTGAGACGCTCAACCCCGCGTCGAACCGCAGCAGCTTCAGCGAGTCAACCGGGTTCACCTCGCCCGAGCAGTCGACGTCCCCCCACGGATGCGGCGACGCGTTCGTCACCTCCACCACCTCGCCCATCGGCGGGCAGTCGCCGGTGTTGGTGCTCAGGCCCGCGTCAAAGCGCAACGCCAGCAGCGCGTCGACCGGGTCTGGCGGCGGGCCAGAGCAGTTGTTGTCGCCCCAGATGAGTTGCTCGCCGGGGCCTGGCGTGTCCGTGGGCTCCGGCGTCGGCGAAGGCGTGGGCGTGGGCGTGGGTGCAGGAGTCTGGCCCTCCGGCGTGGGCGAGGGCGTGGGAGAGGGCGTAGGTGAGGGCGAGGGCGTCTGCCCCACCGGCGTCGGCGAAGGCGTCGGGGACGGCGTTGGGCTGGGGCTGGGCGTCTGGCCGACTGGCGTCGGCGACAGGGTCGGCGTTGGCGAGGGTGTGGGACTCGGCGCCGGCCCCCAATCGAGCATTATGGCGTTCGTGCTCGTGTTGATCGTGACAGGGTTGCTGCCGTTCGCATCCATCACCACGACGCCGGTGCCGTTCTGGTGGAACACGATCTTCGTTCCATCCGGCGAAAACCTCGGGTCTCTCTCGCCGGTGTTGTCTGTCTGAGTCAGGTTCGTGATATTCGCGCCGTTTGCGTCCATCACGTAGACATCTGTGTTTTGCTCGTCGGGTACGAAACCAGTGAAAACTATCTTCGTGCCATCGGGCGACCAACCAGGATCCCCACCTTCGAAGGCGCTCGGAGTCAGGTTCGTCTGGTTGCTTCCGTCGGCGTCCATAACCCAGACGTCAGAACCGCTCCCCCAGGTGATCTTTGTCCCATCCGGCGACCAGTCTGCGTCACGGTCATGGACGGTGTTGGTGGTCAAGCGTTCCTCGTTCGAGCCGTCCAGATCCATCACGTAGATCTCGTAATTGTTATCCATCCCTACGGCGTGCCGACCCGTGTCGAACGCGATCTTTGTTCCGTCCGGCGAGAAAGTAGGTCTCGCGTCGTCGACGTTGTTGGTGGTAATGCGCGTCTGATTAGAGCCGTCCGCATTCATGACGTAGATCTCCCGGCTCTCGGGATCACGTTGGCTGGAGAATAGTATCTTGGTCCCATCCGCCGACCAGCCTGGGGTCGAGTCTTGGCCTGCGGCGTCCGTCAGCTGATCAACATCGGAACCATCGGGGTTCATAGTATAGATGTCTGTTTCGCCGGATACAGTATCTCGAAAAGCGATCCTCCCATTCGTACCCGGGAAGGCCGCTCCACCGTCCGACGGGCCGGTCATTCCCAGACCAAGAAGGATCGCTAGTACTCCGACTAGTATTGAAGGGACAAGGATTTTTCGGACCATCACACACCCCCGTTGATGCTAGAGTGACGCAAGCTTAACAACGGCGGGTTAAACAGTCCAGACGGGCGCTCACCGACCCAGCTAGCTGACCGTCACCATCTCGCCCGGGTCCGGACACCCGTCCGGCTGGCCCACCGGCAACCCCGCATCAAACCGCAGCAGCTTCAGCGAATCCACCGGGTTCACCTCGCCCGAACAATCGACATCGCCCCATGGGTGCGGCGAGGCGTTCGCCACCTCCACCACCTCGCCCATCTCCGGGCAGTCCCCGGTGTTCGTGCTGAGCCCAGCGTCGAAGCGCAGCGTCAGCAGCGAGTCGACCGGATCCGGTGGCGGGCCCGAGCAGTTGTTGTCGCCCCAGACGACTTGCTCGCCGCCCGGCGTCGCAGTCGCTGAAGGCGAAGGATTGGGGCTAACCGTCGAAGTAGGTGTGGATGTAGGTGAGGAGCTAGCGGTCGGCAAAGGGGTCGGCGTCGGCGAAGGCGTTGGCGTCGCATCCACGACTTCCACCTCCAGCGGGTTGCCCGGTAGTAGCGCTAGCCCGCAAGGCGCGTCGATCTCCACGGTCGCTTGCCCGGCGCTATCTGGCGTCAGCAGAACTTCGACCGTCCCGTCCGGGGCATTGATCGCTTCCGGCGCCATAGGTCCGGTCGCCCTCGACGAAGTGATCGTGCCGATATCCGTCGAGATCACGAATGGATAACCGATGCTAAGCCCTTGCCCTAGAAAGACCGTGGCGGCAGCGTCCGAAAACTGGAAGCGGACCGCGCTGGAGATGCCTGTGGTCGCAGGATCGGCGCTGGCCGTCATCGTGTCGATCCATGGAACAGCATCCGCAACCCCCGCACCCGCTCCGATGATAGCGTCGCCCGTCCCCCCCGGCGCCGGGCCGCTGGGCTGGCCCCACCAGTTGCCTTCCGCGTTCTGCGGGATCGCGTTGGCCACATTCAGCCCGCTGGCCACGTTCTTACAGATGATGTTTCCTGTGATGCTTCGTTCGTGCGCAAGTGATAGGGCGCCGCCATCGATGTAGATACCGTCGCCTGTGTTGTTGCGGACCAGGTTGGCGTGGACGTCTGCGTCGTCCAGAACGCCGCCGGCATTGAGATAGACACCCTCTTCACCGTTCAACTCGACCTTGTTGCGGGCGATGTCCGCTCCAATGATGTCGTCACTCGCGTTAACGTATATCCCCACTTGGTCATTACCACTCACCACGTTGTCTGACACAGTTGGGTTCATAATTTGATCCGCGGAGTTCACCTCGATCCCAAAGTCCTCGTTGTCAAGGGAGATGTTGCCCGTGACAGTGGCATCGACTAGGACGTCGCAGGAATTCACCTGTATCCCGTGGCGCTCGTTAGCCATCGCGGTGTTGTCTGTCACGATGGGCTCGATCATGTCGCCGGTGCAGGAGTTGATCTCAACGCCGTGAAAAGCGTTGTTAGTCGCGACCGTGTTAGTAATGACTGCATTGGTCACCGTCCGGCCTGTAATGTATCCCCCAGTGTGCCCATTGGAGATGAGTGTGACTCCGTCAATCAGCGAGTTGAAGTTGTCGTGATTGATACAGGCCAGGATGCCATCTCCACCGCACATGTAAATTCCCCGGCCCGGGAAGTTCCTCACCGTTAGGTTCTTGGCCATCGCGCTGTTTAGAGGGTTTCCCGCCCCCGAGTGAAAGCGCAGCCCAGCATCCCCCGCTCCCAGAGCAACTCCGTCGATGATCACCCCTGCGCCAGTGCCATCCACGCTCGTGCCATCCGGGTCCGTCATCGCCGGCAGCTCGCTCGCCAGCAGAATGACGGCCGGTAGCGCCGGCGGAAAGACGGAAGCATCGAAGGCAATCGTGTCGAAGCCCGGATCAGCGTTCGCATCGAGTATCGCCTGGCGCAGCGAACCGGCGCCGGCGTCAGCCGTGCTATCGACCACGAAAGGCGCGCCCGCGGACGACCGGCCGGAGAATGACATCAGTGCGACGCCGAATACACCGAGAGCCAGGGCGGAAACCATAATGAGTCGGATCATGCAGAACTCCAATCACGGATACAGGGCCCGGGCGCCGTCCGCAACTTAGCAGCGCCGTTTAACGCGCGTCAAACGCCCGTCATAGGTCACCTATGTTGAACGCGTGCACCCCCCATGCTAGAATGTGAGTAGATAAAAACAGTCTAATATTCCTTAATCCCCACATACGCACACAATTGCCACCCACCCAACGGAGAACAGATGGTAACCCAGAAGGAACCGAAGGTCATATCCCGCACTTCGGCGGTCGAGTCCGACTACAAGTGGGGCTTCGTCACCGACATCGAGATGGACTTCGCGCCCAAGGGGCTCAACGAGGACATCGTCAGGCTGATCTCCCGCAAGAAGAACGAGCCGCAGTGGATGACCGACTGGCGCCTGAAGTCGTACCGCTACTGGGTCACCCTCGAGTACAAAGAGCCCAGGTGGGCCAAGGTCAGCTTCCCGCCGATCGACTACCAGGACGCCTACTACTACGCCGCCCCTAAGAAGAAGGAAGACGGCCCGCAGAGCCTCGATGAAGTCGACCCCGATCTGGTCGAGGCGTTCAACAAGCTCGGCATCCCCCTCGCCGAGCAGAAGATGCTGACCGGGGTTGCCGTCGACGCGGTGTTCGACAGCGTCTCGGTCGCCACCACCTTCCAGAAGCAGCTCGAAGAAGCGGGCGTCATCTTCTGCCCGATCTCGGAAGCGATCGAGAAACACCCGGACCTCGTGCGCAAGTACATGGGCTCCGTCGTGCCGTACACCGACAACTTCTTCGCCTCGCTCAACTCCGCCGTTTTCAGCGACGGCACGTTCTGCTACGTGCCGCCGGGCGTCCGCTGCCCGATGGAGCTGATGACCTACTTCCGCATCAACGCCGAAGGCACAGGCCAGTTCGAACGCACGCTGATCATCGCCGCCGAGGGCTCTTACGTGAGCTACCTTGAAGGCTGCACGGCGCCGATGCGCAAGACGAACCAGTTGCACGCCGCAGTCGTCGAGCTGATCGCCGAGGAAGGCGCCGAGATCAAGTACTCGACGCTCCAGAACTGGTACCCCGGCGACAAGGACGGCAAGGGCGGCGTCTACAACTTCGTCACCAAGCGCGGCAAGTGCGCCGGCCGTAACTCGAAGATCTCTTGGACACAGGTCGAGACTGGCTCCGCAATCACCTGGAAATACCCCAGCGTGATCCTCCAGGGCGACAACTCCACCGGCGAGTTCTACTCGGTGGCGCTCGTGAACAACCACCAGCAGGCCGACACCGGCACGAAGATGATCCACATCGGCAAGAATACGAAGAGCACGATCGTCGCCAAGGGCATCTCAGCCGGCAAGGCGCAGAACACCTACCGCGGCCTCGTCCGGATCATGCCGGGCGCCGAGAACGCGCGCAACCACACGCGCTGCGACTCACTGCTGGTCGGCAGCGAGTGCGGGGCGCACACAGTTCCCTACATCGAAGTCCGCAACCCGACCGCGCACCTTGAGCACGAGGCCACGACTTCCCGCATCAGCGACGACCAGTTGTTCTACCTGATGCAGCGCGGCATTAAAGAGGAAGACGCGCAGTACATGATCATCAACGGCTTCTGCAAGGGCGTCTTCGCCGAACTCCCCTTCGAGTTCGCCATGGAAGCATCGCAACTGCTCAAGGTCAGCCTCGAAGGGACCGTCGGCTAGTGCCTGTCCTGAGCAACGCCGAAGGGCCGCCAATGCTCGAGGTCCGTGGGCTACACGTCTCGGTGGTCGACACCGAGATCCTGAAGGGCGTCGATCTATCTCTCAACGCCGGCGAAGTGCATGCGATCATGGGTCCCAACGGCAGCGGCAAGAGCACGCTCGCGAACATCATCGCCGGCCGGCCCGGATACATCGTGACAGCCGGCGAAGTGCTCTACGAAGGCAAGAACCTCCTGAGCCTGACGCCGGATGCCAGGGCGCGCGCGGGAGTCTTCCTGGCGCTTCAATACCCGGTCGAGCTGCCGGGCATTCGCAACCGCGAGTTCCTGCGCACCGCGCTCGACGCGCTGCGCGAGAGCCGCGGCGAGGAGGCCGTGCCGATCCGCGACTTCAACAAGATGCTCGACGCCAAGGCGAAAGAACTGGACCTCGACCCCGACATGATGAAGCGCAATGTAAACGAAGGCTTCTCCGGCGGCGAGAAGAAGCGCAACGAGATCCTGCAACTATCCGTCCTCGACCCGAAGCTGGCGCTCCTCGACGAGACCGACTCCGGCCTCGACATCGACGCCCTCAAGGTCGTCGCCAAGGGCGTCAACGCCTTTCGCGGGCCCGGCAAGGCGATCCTCCTCGTCACGCACTACCAGCGAATCCTCGACTACATCACGCCCGACCTCGTCCACGTGCTGATCGACGGGCGGATCGTGCGCTCCGGCGGGCGCGAGCTGGCGCTTGAGTTGGAGTCACGCGGCTACGACTGGCTGCGCGAAGAAGCGCCGGCCGAAGCGAGCGCGTAACCATGGCCCAGGCCGTCGAAACGTACGAGCAGTACGAGACTGACTTCCGTAAGCTCCAAGAACAGCGCGCCGGCAAGGAACCCCAATGGTTGACCGACCTCCGCGACTCGGGATTCGAGCGCTTCCTCCAGTTCCGCTTCCCCGTCGAGCGCAAGGGAAACGAGGGCTGGAAGTACACCGACGTCCGCCCGATTGCCCGCGGTTCCTTCGACTATCCCTTCGATCGCGCGGAAGTGTCCGCCTCGGCACTGGCGGCCCGGCTGCCGTTCGACAGCGGCTTCATCCGCATCGCGCTCGTTGACGGCCACTTCGCGCCCGAACTGTCGACTGGCCTGGACGCGCCCGGCATCGTCGTCGCGCCCCTCTCTGAGGCAGTGCGTTCACAGCCGCAGTTGGTGGAAGCGCACCTCGGCAAGTACGCCCAGGTGAACCACGACTCTTTCGTCGGTGTGAACACCGCGATGCACAGCGACGGCGCGTTCATCCACGCTGCGCAGGCGGTCAAGACGCCGGTGCACGTCGTCTACCTGACGTCGGACCGCGGTAACCCGGTAACGTTCCCGCGCGCGCTCGTCGTCGCCTCCGCGCTCAATGAGCTGACGCTCGTAGAGAGCTACATCAGTCTCGGTGACCAGAACCACTTCACGGACGCCGTCACCGAGATCACTCTGGAAGACGGCGCGACCGTTGACCACTACCGGCTGCTCCTCGAGAACCCGAACGCCTTCCACGTCGGCCACGTCCGCGTGAACCAGGGCCGCGACACCAACTACGCCAACTTGTCGTACGAGACCGGCGGCGGCCTCGTGCGCGTGGATACCGATGTGCTTTTCGACGACACCGGCTCGTCCGCGGCGCTGCGCGGCCTCTACGTCACCTCCGGCGATCAGCACATCGACAACCTCGTGACGATCGACCACGCGAAGCCGCACAACACGTCCCGCCTCTACTACAAGGGCATCCTTGACGGCAGCTCGAAGGCCGTCTTCGGCGGCACCGTCTTCGTCCGCCCCGGCGCCGACAAGACCGACGCCTACCAGGAGGACAAGAACCTCCTCCTCTCCCGCGAGGCCGAGGTAGACAGCAAGCCCGCCCTCGAGATCTACGCCGACGACGTCAAGTGCGGCCACGGCGCAACCGCGGGCGCCATCGCCGAGGACGCGCTCTTCTACATGCAGAGCCGCGGCATCGACCCCGAGCAGGCCATGCTCTTCCTCGTCCGCGGCTTCGCCAGCGAGATCCTCGACGGCGTCAAGCTCGCGGCCCTTCGCACGTGGCTCGACGAGCGCACCACGCTGGCCCTGCCGCGCTTCGGGGAGAGGGCCGGATGAGCACCGAGTTCGCAAGCTGGGTCGCGCCCGCTGCCAGGCGATTTCAATCAACGCGGCAAGAGATCGTCCAGGTGGCGCGCGAAGTACCCGATGACGCCTGGCAGCTGGCGAGCCCCGTGGCGGGCTGGACGTTTCGGGACGTGCTGGCGCACTTGGCGGTAGGGTACTTGTTCTGTGACATGGTGGTCCGCGCGGTGCTGGATGATTCTGACCACGATCTGCGGCCCCAGAGCGCCAAGCGTGAGGAGAGGATCGCCACAAGCCTTGCGCGAGGGGCTGCGTTAACGACCGAGGAACTCATCGCCAAAGTCCTACGCGAAGGCGAGGAGACTCTGGAGCTACTTTCCCGTGTCGGCGAGTCGGACGAGAACACGCCGGTGATAACCAGCCGCACCATGCCTGATGCGATGGGTCTCGGAGTGTTTCTTTCTGGGTACCACCACGACGAAGAGCACCTTGAGCACCTGCGACCCGCGCTCGCGAGAACGAGCCTGGCGCGATGACCCTTGACGTCGCACGCATCCGCAAGGACTTCCCCATCCTCGAGCGCAAGGTCTACGGCAAGCCGCTCGTCTACCTCGACAACGCGGCGACTTCGCAGAAGCCGCGGCAGGTGATCGAGGCTCTGGTCGACTACTACGAGCGCTACAACTCCAACATCCACCGCGCCGTCCACGCCCTCGGCGAAGAGGCGACCGCCGCCTACGAAGAGGCGCGCGAGAAGGTGTGCCGTTTCATCAACGCCCCGACCGCCGAGAGCATCATCTTCACGCGCAACACGACCGAAGCCATCAACCTCGTCGCCTACGCCTGGGGCCGCGCCAACATCGACGAGGGCGACGAGATCATCCTCACCCAGATGGAGCACCACTCCAACCTCGTGCCCTGGCTCCAGCTCGCCAAGGAGAAGGGCGCCAGCATCCGCTACATCGAGATCACGCCCGAAGGCACCCTCGAACTCGGGCCGCTCTCCTCGCTGTTCACCCCGCGCACGAAGCTGCTGGCGATGCCCCACGTCTCGAACTCGCTCGGCACCATCAACCCCGCGGGCGAGATCGTCGCCGAGGCGCGCAAGCGCGGCGTCACGACCCTCGTCGACGGCGCGCAGGCGACCCCGCACCTGCCCGTCGACGTGCAAGCCCTCGACGCCGACTTCTACGCCTTCTCCTCTCACAAGATGCTCGGCCCGACCGGCATCGGTGTGCTCTACGGGAGACACGAGCTGCTCGAGGAGATGCAGCCGTTCATGGGCGGCGGCGAGATGATCCGCAAGGTGACCTTTGAAGAGGCGACCTGGAACGACCTGCCCTGGAAGTTCGAGGCCGGCACGCCCAACATTGCCGACGCCATCGCCTTCGGCGTCGCCATCGACTACCTCGAAGCCCTCGGCATGGACAACGTCCGTCGCCACGAGATCGAGATCACCGCCCACGCCCTCGACCGCCTCCGCACGTTCGACGACATCACCCTCTACGGCCCGCCCGATCCCGAGCAGCGCGGCGGCGTCGTCTCCTTCAACTTCGGCGACCTCCACCCCCACGACGTCGGCACTATCCTCGACCGCCACGGCGTCGCCATCCGCGCGGGCCACCACTGCACCCAGCCCCTCATGCGCTGCCTTGGCATCAGCGGCACCGCCCGTGCCAGCTTCTACATCTACAACACCCCCGAAGAAGTCGAAGTCCTCGTCGAAGCCCTCAAAGCCGCCCGCGACTTCTTCAAATAGCAGCCCGGGGTTACTCCCACACCCGCAGAGGCCCAACGCTGAGGTGCAGCGACGGACGCTGCCGGGGGTTCGGGGGTGTCCCCCGAAAACCCCTTTACTTCTTCGGGGGCGGGGCGGGGAGTCCCGCGCCAGCGGGACGCGGGGCCACGACGCCGCCCGCCGTGCGACAATAGATATGCAATGACGCAGGAAGAATTCCGCCGCCAGGAAGCCGAACTCGATGACCTCTATCGCGAGATCATCATCGACCACTACCGCCACCCCCGCCACAAGGGCCGCCTCCCCTCGCCCTCGGCGAGCCACGAGGGCCTGAACCCCCTCTGCGGCGACGAGGTCACCATCGACGTCCTCGTCAAGGACGGCGCCCTCGCCGACATCACGTACACCGGCTCCGGCTGCTCGATCAGCCAGTCGTCCGCCTCGATGATGACCGACGCCGTCGCCGGCAAGCGCGTCGATGACGCCCGCAAGCTCATCGCCGACTTCACCGGGCTCATGCGTGGCGAAGAGGACATCGACCCCGAGTCCCTCGGCGACCTCGAAGCGATGTCCGGCGTCCGCAAGTTCCCCGTCCGCATCAAGTGCGCGACGCTGGCGTGGCATACCCTCGCCGAGGCGCTGACGGAAGCGGCCACGTAGAATCCGGTAAACTGGACGAATCATGGTACGACGGCAAGATCGCCGAGGGACCCGAGAGCTCGCCGCAGGTGGGACGAAGCACAAGTCAGTTGAAGACTTTGCCCGCGAACAGGGCATCCCTGACGAACCAGCGGACTATGTAGCACTCGCGACAGCCGTCTGGCCGACGCTGCGTTCACGTCGCGCATCTCCTCGTCAACACTCTTCACCTCGGCCACGGCCTTGATCGTGTCGCAAAGACGTAATCGCCTTTCAGAAGCACCTGGCGGAGATCCGCCGAAAGGGAACCGCGTCTACCGTCGATGACTGACCTGGCCGGTTATTGGGACGTGACCAAGCAGCGGCACCAGCCTCATTTCTGACGAGGCCGCGTGCTCCAGCCATAAGCTGCCGCTGCAAATCCAGAAAGGATCCCCCCGGGGATCCCCCAAGTTAGCGACGTCCTTAGGTCCGTACCGTCGATCAACGCCCCAACGGTCACAAAGAACACCATCGCCAGCATCGTGAGGAGAACGAAGCGTGCGAATCCCAGAGACTCAACGAAGTTCATGCGTAGTCACGATCCTACCTGAAACGGAGACGGACCGTCGGTCGCTCGCTACGCTGGCGATGATCTGAACAACTAGGACGCTCCGATCGGGCGCCACAAACGCAAACCGGCCGATCGCCATTTGTCCCCCCTAGTCCACCCTCCCATACATCCCCGCAGCCCCTCCACCGTCGACTCCGCTGACTCCGCATAGTCGATCAGCACACGCTCCGCCGCCTCGGTCTTGCCGCACGCCGCGGGCAAGTCGCGCGCGATCTCGTGCGGCACGGACGTCACGCCGTGCTTCGTCGCCGTGCAGCAGGTCGCCGGGCCGCACCGTTAGCCCGCCGACGCTGACCGGCGTCCCCGCCTCGACAACGTGCAGGTACGCGTGCGAGACCAGCAGGCACGACGAGAAGAAGTGGAACCCGTGCGGGCGCACGTCGCCGAGGTCGCGCACGCCCCCGTTCGTCACGCAACCAACCGCCCCGAGCCGCTTGTAAACGCTCGCGTTGACCTCGCCCCAGAACGACCCCACCGGCTTTGGCCGGTCCAGGTCCTCGACCACCACCACCCACGGCCGCTGCGTCTTCTCGAACTCGTCCCAGACCTCCCCGAACGGCACCTGCGTCTGCGGCTTGCTCGCCGCGCGCATCTTCGCCGTCACCGCGTAGCCAACCATCGGCCCCAGCTCCGGGAAGCGGCAGCCGATCGTGCCGTCCATGAAGCCCTCGCTCCATGGACGCACGTTGAACGTCTCGACCGCGTTGCACACGGTCGGCGTGCTGAAGGCCCGCAAAGCGGCGATTTCCTCCGCATTGAGCGGCTCGCTCATACCGACTTCGCGAGGTTCTCGAGCGCCGGCAGCGTCACCCGCGCCATCAGGATGTCGGATCGCTGGAATATCCCGTTGACCCACACCGGGTCGCGCTTCACGTTGCTCGAGTAGTACGAGACGTACAGGTCGTCACCACGGATTACGACCCCGGCGTACGAAGTATCGCCGGCGCTCGGCAGGTCCGTCAGGTGCACTAGCCGCTCCGGCTCGACCAGGAAGATCGAGGTCCGCTTCTTCGCGAACAGCCCGCCCTGCTCGGCGTACCGTGGAGCGAAACTCGCCTGGTAGCGCCCCACGCCGTACACGCGGCCGTTGTACGCGAACAGGCACGGCCCGTCGAAGCGCGTCACCGTGCTCTTGGCGTGCGTCCACGTCGTGTACGGCGGCTCGGCGACCGAGATCAGCGTCGACGCTTCCTTGTCCCCGCGCCAGGTGCCTCCGGCTTCGAGCCGCGCGGTCGAGATGATCCGCTCGTCGGCCATGAACTCGAAGTCCGTCTCGTCGTTGCGCTCGCCCTCCCAGATGTACGACACGTGCTTCCACGTGATCCCGTCCTCCGACTTCAGCAGCTGCGAGCGCCCGTGCTCGTGCCAGTAGGCGGTCACGTACCACGTCTTGTTGTCGAGCGTCTTCGGCCGCCAGTACAGCCAGCCCGGCGTGTTGACTTCGCGCGGCTCCTCCCACGTCGTGCCGTCCGTGCTCCACGTCAGGTCGGTCGAGTACGGCTCGGGGTTGCGGCCGCGGTTCGGCAGGAAGTACAGGAACAGCCGCTCGCCGATCTGCCCGAACGTCGGGTCCCGGTACTCGATGTCCGGGTGCCGGAACTCCCTCACCTTCTCCCATGTGTGCGCATCGTCCGAGCGCCACAACAGCATCCGGCTGCGGTGCGATCCGAGGTGGTACGGCGATGTCTGGTGGCAGAGGTAGAACTTGCCGTTCCAGAACGTCAGGTCCGTGTTCGAATTGTGCGCCCCGTCCGCCACCGCCTTCCACGTCTCCGCGACGATCGCGCGGTTCACGCCCTGCTTCTTGCCGCGCACGAGCGTCCCGGCAAGCCGCCCCGCGGCCAGCCAGCGCGCCAGCTCAGCGCGGCCGCGCACCCGTCGCACAATGCGGTTCATCGCCGCGATTATGGCCGAGCGCCGCCGCGCGCGTCTAGAGGACGGGCGTTTACAATCGCGGCGCGGTCGTCGTAGGGGCGCAGCACGTGCCGCCTCCCCCCACAATCCCGATTGGGCGAGTGCTACGCCCGGCGCGGTGCAGCGCCCGCCGACCCACAAACGCCTCTCGCCCGGCGCCCCGCCTCAACACCCTCCCGTCGTAGCCGCAGCGGCTTCAGCCCTGCCTCAAATCATGCCGCCCCCGCCGTAGCGCAACGCTCGCCGTTCCCCACCGCCTTGCTCGATGACGCACGTGCCATCCGTAGTCTGCCACGTCCCGCAAACTTGCGTCTCGCTCGCGCCACGCTGGCCCGGCACACTCCTGCCGAGGCGCGGACCGCGGCGGCGCATCTCACCGCGAATTGATCCAGGGGCCAACCTTGGGATGCGTACGATAGTCTGGTACTTCCGACAGCAGGAAGTCCTTAACCTTTCGTTCGAAGGCGAGCCAGGCCGCTAGCAATTCGCCATCGTTGGCCAGTGCCTGCGCTCCGTCAAACATTGCTTTGACGCTCACAGTGTCGTCCCGGCGAAGTTCGAATGACAAGCCCCGGCCAAGTGGGAATAACATGTACACGCGCTTGGAGCTCGGAAGTCTTTCAGCTGTTCAACCCCTTCAGCCGCGACGTACGCGATCGGCCGGTGGAGACGCTCTAGCAGCACAACGCCATCCACTTGTAGGGTGATCGGCATTGCGAACAGGATTTGCATTAGGTCTCCGTAGTCGCGCGCGGCCGGGTGGAGCCCCCTGCTCTCTTCCAGCATCTCGGGATCGACTTCGAAGTCGAGTCGAACGCATGTGGCTGGGTTCATGTCGGCCATTCTCGCACCTCTATCCCCACCCCCATCCACGACAAACCCGCCACCGCCTTGATCGATGACGAGCGTGCCATCCGTAGTCTGCCACGCCCCGCAAACTCGCGTCTCGTGCGCGCCACGCTGGCCCGCCGGCTACTCGCGAGGGCGGCGGCCGTAGCTCAATGACGGCTACGACTCGAGAGGCGAGCGCCCATGAAGCGATGTGCCGCCGAAAGAAACGCCTCTGGATCCTCCACGCGTATGAGAACCGTCCTTGCAAGTGGTGAAACGCCGAATGGGCCGCGTAGCCTTATTCGTAGGAGCGGGATCTTGGCTATCAGCTTGTCGTTCGAACCGAACATGACCGAGCGCTCAACCGGCTCAATCGCCGAAATATGATCCCACGGATACATGTCTCGTCGCCCCAAACTGCCGACCGTGAGTCCTTCTTCTGCGATCAAGACATTACCTCTGCTGTTGGACCGCATGCACCAAAGCACTACCGCCAAGACCACGAATGTCCCGCCAATCCCACCCAGGACGCCTCCGACGATTGTCCCTGTGTTGAGGAACGCTACGGCAAGCAGAGGCAGACTCAACGCAATTAAGGCAAGCAGGACCGGGATGGAGACGGTGTTTCCCACCATTCTGAATTGCGCCACCGACGTTTGGTTGTTCATTGTCCTGTAGTTGCCCCTAAACAAGACGCGTGCCGCGCCCATTCGCTACACCGCCGCCTCAAGCGTAGCTGAACCCCTCCAGAAACCCCCGCATCGCCGCCGGCGCCGGCTCCTCCTCGAACAGCACTCGGTGCAGCATCGCCAGCAGCGGGAACTCGCCCCGCCCGATCGTCAGCTCCGTCATCGAGCGCACTGCAGTCACGCCTTCGACCGTGTTTGTGCGCAGGAACTGTTGCCAGTCGCCCTCCGAGCCCAGCCTGTCGCCGAGCGTGCGGTTGCGGCTGTGGGCGCTGAAGCCCGTTGTGATCAGGTCGCCCAGCCCGGCCAGCCCGTAGATCGTCTCCCGCTCGCTCCCCATGCCCATCGCGATTGTCGCCATCTCGTCCAGCGCGATCGTCGTCAGGAACGCCTTGCCGTTGGTCCCCAGGTGCAGCCCGTCGGCGATCCCCAGCGCGATCGCGTACACGTTCTTCAGCATCGAGCACAGTTCGAGCCCGGTCAGGTCCTGCGTCGCCTGCACCTTCAGGTGCTTGTTCTGCAGGATCGCCTGGCAGGCAATCGCCTCGTCCTGCCCCGGGAACCCGATGATAACTGCCACCGGCTGCCCCCGCGCCATCTCGATCGCCACCGCCGGCCCGCCCATGCTGCCGACGTACCGCGCGCACTCCGGCCCCAGCTCCGCGCCGACCACCTCGCTCATTCGCCGGTGGCTCCCCGCCTCCAGCCCCTTCGCCACGTTCAGCACCAGCTGCCCCGGCTCCACGACCCCGGCCAGGTCCTTGGCCACCGCCCGCACCACCTGCGAAGGCACGCTGACCACGACGAGGAACGCGCCCTTCACCGCCGCCTCCAGCTCCCACACGGCCTCGACGTTGTCGTGCAAACGCACGTCGTCCAGGTAGCGAGTGTTCAGGTGCTTGTCCCGCACCTCCTCCAGCACGTCATGCTCGATCGACCACAGCCGCACCCGGTGCCCGTTCGACGCCACCACCTGCGCGATCGCGGTCCCCATGTTCCCCGCGCCGAGTATCGCTACGGTTTTACTCATGCTGAGAGAGTACAGGCTCCGCGTTTCACGTGACAGCCCGCCGCGGGTATTGGTATTGGCTCAGGCTCCAGGCATGATTTCCCTGAAGGCGCGTTGCATTTGCTGCAACCTGCCTTGAACCTCTTGGGGACGCTCAAGTCTCCGCTCGCTCACGCGCTTAGAGCGACTGCGCATACAGAAACACCGCTCTCCAATCCACTTGGCCACGTCTCGCCAGGGAATATCCGGCTCGCTCCTAGCAATCTCGAGCGCAATAGTGACCAGTTCCTCATCAGTGGCGTACAAGATGTGGCCGTTCATTACCAGGAAGTCGATGGTCGTGATGACACCGATGCGCTTGTTACCGTCTACGAACGGATGATTCTTGATAAGAGACCGGAGAAGAGCGCCGGCCTTGTGGTGATGCTGCCTGTAATAGGGCTGCTGGACAATACCCAGAGCAGATTCCAGGGCGGCTGCACCATCCGGTCCCTTGAGTAGACCGAAAAGAGCTGGCTGCTCAGATTCCCTTTTGGGAAACCAAATTGCAGCCAGCTCTTTCGCTACGATTTCAACGTCTGTCCGATCTGGGTACCAGATCGACATTAGTGCTTTGCGAGCTCCTTCATGGCCTTCTCATAGGTCTTTATAGCGACTCGCGTCACTTTCGCGACCTTGTCGCGGGAGCGGCCGCTGTTGTTACTGCTGCTGCTAACGCTCTTCTTAGAGACGCTCGGTCTAGACTTCTTGGCATTTGTTACCATCGGCGGACCCTCCTTCCAGCATTCAAAGATACACGACTGAACCACCCCGGGCGTCAGAACGTGAACGTCTTCAGGTCTTCGGCGATCAGCGTATTCTTGAGCCCGTTGATGTTCGGCCGCTCGCTCAGGTGCGTCAGGATCATCGTCGTCTTCGGCGAGATCCGCTCGCGGATCACCGTGACATCTTCGAGGCCCATGTGCTCCGGCCCGCAGCCGTCCGCGTAAGTGCAGTCGACCACGTAGACATCGCTGCCGTCGCCGAGCGCTACGGCCTCCTCGCAGAACATCGTGTCGCCCGTGTAAGACACGATCTGGTCCCCGATCTGCACCCGGTACCCGTAGGCGCCCTTGTGGTCCTTCGGCACGTGGTTCATCTGGAACGCGCGGAACGTCAGGCTGCCGGCCTGCTGGTCCCGTGACGGGTCAGCCTCGACATAGATCCGCCGGTAGCCCGACTCACGCAGGATGTGCGGGTAGACGCGCTCGGCAAAGTCCTCGAGCCACTCCTCGCAGTGCGGCGGCCCGACGATATAGAGGTCGTTCGTGCGCTTCGTCATGTACAGGTATTCGAGCATCAAGAACGGCAGCCCGACGAAATGGTCGCCGTGATGGTGGGTGATGAAGATGACCTCGATGTCCTCGAGGACGACCCCGAGCTTCTTGAGCTGCGGCAGCAGCGTCGGCGGGCAGTCGAACTGGTACTTGCCGTCGACGATGAAAGAACTCCAGTACTTGCCCTCGGAGGCGAAGGCGTTGGCGGATCCCAGGAACGTTAGCTCCATCGAGCCTCGCCGCAATATCCGGATTCAAGTTGTGCGCCACCATCGCGGCGCACGGTCGTATCGGTTTCCGTCATTCGTCTCCTTGGTTGGTCATTCTATTGCAGCACGGCCCCCGCGCAAAGCGGTATGACAAACATCACACCCGGTTCGGTATGCGAGCTAGAGCGGCTCGCCGATGGCTGTGCAGGGAACGAGGGTATCCGGCTGCCCGAGCCCCACAAGAAACCGGATGATGTCCAGCGTGTCCCAGGCGTCTCGTTGCAGGTCGCAATTGACATCGCCCTGATCGACGCAGGCCGCGGCCTCCAGGCCGCCCTTCTCGCGCAGGATCTCGACTCCGTCGCCGGCTTCGATCAGGCCGTTGCAGTTAGTGTCGCCCTGCTTTGGTGGTGCGGGAGTCGGAGTAGGGGTCGCTGTTTGGCCGAAGGGCGTAGCTGTCGGGGTGGCGGTGGGGGTGACAGTCGGCGTCTGGCCGGAGGGTGTGGCCGTGGGGGTTGGGGTTACCGTTGGCGTGGCGGTTAGCGTCGGCGTGGGCGTGGGCGATGGCGATGGCGTGGGACTGGGTGATGGCGTGGGCGATGCGAAGGACGACTCGTAGGAGCCTATATCACAACGGCCAACCTGGGGACGGGCCACCCCCCGCTGGTCGGTCGCGGGTGGCGGGCAGTCCAGACTGCCGGCGTTGATGGCGGGGCTGCCGGCCATCAGCGAGTGCGTCTGGGTCGTGCCCGGGGCGTTGAGGGCGAGGGGCCCGAGGTCCGCACCCTGGCCGGTGACGTTGCCGGTGCTGTCGCCGGTGACGCTGCACCCGGCCGATACGGTCTGGATTAGGTTGTAACCCTGCGAGGTCAGCTCGCCGAGGCAGTCGGGGTCGCTGGTAGGGTCGGAGTTGCCGGCGAGGATGTTGTTCTTCAAGTTCACGGTGCCGCCGCCGATGTTGGCGATGCCGCCACCGCCGCCGGTTCCGTCCGCATCGCTGTCGGCCGTGTTGTTGGTGATGGTGCTGTTGGAGACTGTCATGGTGTTGAAGTTGGCGATGCCGCCGCCGCTCTGGCGCGCCATATTGCCGCTGACGGTGCTGTTCGTGAGCGTCAGCGTACTGGAAGTCGCGATGCCGCCGCCGCCGGCGCTGCCGTTGGCCGTGTTGTCGCTGATGGTGCTGTTGGTCAGAGTCGCGGAGGTGCCATTGGCGTAGATGCCGCCGCCCCCGGGGCCATTGGCCGTGTTGCCGCTGACGGTGCTGTTGGTGAGAGTCATGGTGCCGGCGGCGATGTAGATGCCGCCGCCGCCGGCGCCCACGGTCGCCGTGTTGCCGCTAACCGTGCTGTTGGTCAGCGTCACGGAGTTGCTGCCGGCGATGCCGCTATATATGCCGCCGCCGATGTTAGCCGTGTTGCCGCTTACTGTACTGTCGGTCAGAGTCACGGTACCGAGACCGCCGCTGTTGTAGATGCCGCCGCCCGAGAGGGCCGTGTTGCCGCTGATCGTGCTGTTGGTGAGCGTCACGGTGCCGCTGGTGTTCTGGATGCCGCCGCCGAGGCCGCCGGTGGCGTTGCCGCTGATGGTGCTGTTGGTGAGCGTCACGGCGCCGCTGAGCCTGTTCCAGATGCCGCGATCGTTGCCGAGGCCGGGCGTGCCGCTCGCGTCGGTCCCGATGAAACTCCCGGAAACGCTGCCGCCGGCGTTGAACTCGATGCCCTCGCCGCCGAAGCGCGTGATTATCAGGTTCTGCACGGTGAGCGAGGCGGTGGGATGGAGGCCATCCGTGGTGGAGCCGCCGCTGGCGCCATCGATCCTGAACTTATCGCTCCCGGTAACCGGGCTGACTGGAATGGCCCCGTTGATGGTGAGCGGTTGGGTGATCGTGGGCAGAGCCGAAGTTGGCGAGACGCTTCCCGCCGCCGCGGCGAAGCTGGTGAAGGTAATAGTGTCGGCAACGGCGTCGGCATTTGCCGCATTGATGGCCTCACGCAACGTGCAGTCGGTGCCGCTCATGAAGTTCAGGGGCTGACAGGCTCCGTCGTCGCTATCGCCGCCTATGTTGACCACGGTATACGCCGCTCCATGAGCGGTTCCCGGTTCGAAAGAGTCCGATCCAGCGAGTACAGAGAGGGCAGCGGCGAACGCGAAGATGCCGAGGCGGGAAATGACAGCTATTCTTGCGCGCACATCCCCCTCCGTACCCACATATCAGTGCAGGGATTATATGGTACGAGGCACACGAACAGAAGGGCCGGCAAAAGCGCCGGCCCTCACACTGTTTGCCTGTTTGCTTGCTTGCCTGCTTGGCTAAGCCCCTAGCGCTTGAGCACGTGGATCGTGCAGGCAGAGCCCAACCCGATCACGTGCGCGAGGCCGGTCTTTGCGCCCTTGACCTGCCGCTTCTTGGCCCTTTCGTCTTCGCGGAGGTGCCAGACGACCTCGACGATGTTGGCCACGCCGGTCGCGCCCAGCGGGTGTCCCTTGGACAGCAGCCCGCCGCTGACGTTCACCGGGATCTTGCCGCCGTTGTACGTCTCCTTGTCGTCGATCAGCTTGCCCGCTTCGCCGTCCGCGCACAGCCCGAGGTTCTCGTAATGGACCAGCTCCGCCGTCGCGAAACAGTCGTGCAGCTCGACCATGTCGAGGTCCTCAGGCCCGATCCCCGCCGTCGCGTACGCTTCCTTGGCGGCTATGCGGGTCACCGTGTTGATGTCGAACATCGTCGGGTTGCGCTCGCTGTAAGGATCCGAGCTCAGCGCCGACGCGGCCACCCAGACGGGCTTCGTCGTGTACTTCTTCGCCTTCTCGGCCGACATCAGCACTGCCGCCGCCGCGCCGTCGCCGGTGGGGCAGCACATGAACAGCGTGTTCGGCCAGGAGACAACGCGCGCGTTGAGCACGTCCTCCAGCGGCGTCTCCTTCTGGTACTGGGCGTACGGGTTGAGCATGCCGTGCTCGTGGTTCTTGACCGCGATCTTGGCGATCTGCGCCTGCGTCGTGCCGTACTTGCGCATGTGCTCCGCGCCCGCCTGGCCGAAGACGCCCGGCATGCCGCCGGTGCCCATTACGCCCTCGGTGCTGTAGGCACGGTCACCACCGCCGCCGCCGCCAAGGAGGCCCATCTTGCCCATCTGCTCGCTGCCGACGGCGACCGCGATGTCGTACGCGCCGGAAGCGACGGCGTAATAAGCCTCGCGGAAGGCGGTCGAGCCGGTTGCGCAGGCGTTGGCCACGTTGATCACGGGAATGCCCGTGGCGCCGATTTCCTTCATCACGCGCTGGCCCACCATCGCGTTCGACTGGTACAGGTTGCCGCTGACGAGGATCTCGACGTCCTTGATGCCGATGCCGGCGTCCTTGAGCGCGCCGATCGTCGCCTCCGACGCCAGCTGGACGACGTCCTTCTCGGGGTAGCGGCCGAACTTGAGCATGTTAGCGCCGACAACTGCTACGTCTCGCATGTGATTCTCCTTCTCTTCCTTGGGTGGCCTAAACGACCTTGAACTTGGCCGCGACGACGTCGTTGCCTTCTTTGTCTTGTCCGGTGACTTCGCTGTACATCTTCACGCGCTTGCCGAACCACGAGTGGTCCGGCTTCTCTGGGTCGAGCCCGTAGATGTTCGCGCGGACGGAGACCCCGTCATCGAGATCGACGATCCCCGCGATGAAGGGCGTTTCGACTCCGGGCGCAGACTGGTGGACAACCGCGAAGACGTACAGTTCGCCCTCGGTGCCGTACTTCACTTCTTCCAGCTTCTCGGTCTCGCCGCACTTCCCGCAGGCGATCCGGGCGCCCAGGAACTTGGCGCCGCAGGCTGTGCACTTCATCCCCCAGAGGTAAGCGTCTTCGGAAGGGTACTTATCAGGGATCTTGATGAACGGAAGGATTGGGTTGGTTTTCTTCTCGGTCGCGGTTTCTTGAGCCAAGGGCGGTTTCCTCCTTTGATGCGTGCTGTATGTTGGCAGACCCTAACGTGCGCGTCAAGCTTTGCCATCGCCCAGTGGCGGATCGCTTCGCGTCCGGATAACATACCGCGGCGAAATGTGTGATCTACATGGCTTCGTTTTCGAGTTCGACAAGGCGTACAACCACCAATTGATCGAAAAGTTCGAAGCCAGCCCTGCTCATCCCATGACAGAGGATGTCGCTCCACTACGCAAGGGCGTGTACGCGCTCTACTGGCGTGGCGACCTGATTTATGCGGGCAAGGCGCTGCACACGCGATTGGGTCGGAGGTTAGGCGAACACTACCGGAAAATAGTCGCGCGCAGCAACATCGACGTGGCTGATGTGACGTGCCGATTCCTGGTTATTGAGGGAGACTGGTTCGTTCGAGCTGCAGAGGATGCGCTAATCCAAACTTATCGCCCTGCCTGGCAGAACAGTGGGTTCGGTAGCCACATTCCGGGCATTGGCCGGCCGGGCGTCAAGACAAGCAGGTGGGACGTCGAGTTTCCTCCGAAATGAGGTCATCGCCGAAGGATCACCGCGGCGTCGTACAACTGGGTCTTGTCGCGGTGTCCGTTGCTGTCCCCGTTTCGGACCGACGAATCGATGATGCTGTTACCCGTGCGCTTTGTACGAACGATGTGGATTGCTTCTGCTTTCAGTCCTCGCCCCTGCGCAAGCTGAGCAAGCAATTGGTCCACCTTGAACTCCGTGCCCTGAATAATTGAGTTCCCCACGACCACTACCGCAACTCCCCCACGCCGCAACTGCTTCTTGAGGTTCACCACCAGGCGGTTAGCGTCATTCAAGTACGTCACAATGTAGTTCACCCACCCTTGGCCACCATAGGCACCCTTCTCCGGGTGTCGTTCACTCAATCTGTCCAACACGGGTCCAAGTTCTGGTAGGTCGAATTCACGGCGTAGGTCGGGACCCTGTCTCACGGTTTGCCAGAACTTCCCGAAACTCTCTTCCTCAAGGTGCCGGCTCCCGCCGTTGGAGATGAATCCGAGCCAATACAGTTGCGGACGTGTGTTTCGCACGTAGTGGTAGTTATTCATATACGGAGGGGAGGTCACTACGAGGGACACCGATGCTGCTGGCAATTCCGAATCGAAGTATGAGCCATGGATCATGCGTCGCTGAGTTGACAACCATGTGTAGCCGTACGTCTGCCTCGCCCACTCGATATCAGTGATCATCTCCTCGAGTTTTCGGCAAACGGCTGAGGCCACGGAGGCGTTATCTATCAGGCTCTTTCCGGACCCTGGGCGCGATGCCAGGCTGGGTTCGTAGCTGTAATTGGAGAATGACACCATGGTCGCACCGAGTGCCGACCGGAATAGAGCCTTATCTGGTTCCAGCAGCGCTCTTGTCCGAGCCAGCGCGTACAGAAACTTCGCCTCCACAGGGGCGCTAAAGAACGGTATCCGGCTGCGAAACGAGCCAGGACGAAGTTCACTCAGCTCCGGATACGAGGTCAGTATGTCGCCCTTGGGATCATCTGACCACTGGTGGTCGATTTCGGATTCGAACCGCTGCATCGAGTATCGGAAAGCATCTACTTCTGCCCTTAGGTCGCCAGGATGAACCTCGATACAGTCGATCTTCGCCCGCGCCGCAAGGGCCGCAAATGGGTTGATCTCATATCCGAGGCTGTCATGGCCGGCCTTGATGGCTTCGACGAGTGTTGTACCAACGCCCGCAAATGGATCGAGTATGAGGTGTCTTTTGCGGGTGCTGGTTGGAAGGTACGCCGAGATCACATCCTGAACGAACTGCGAAGAAAACCCTGCGATCCAGGGCACCCACCTGTGTATCGGGAGTGTCTTATTCTCGGACGCAGCGGCGTCGCGCAGGCCGCCGTCTGCTGGGCTGGTGTAGGCCATCTCCAGGGCTAGCTGTTCGCGAGTCGGCATTTTAATACCGCCCCTTGCCGCCGCGTCGTGTGTGCTTGTGGCTGTCCAGCCAATAATTTTCTACCTCGTCGAGATAGCCCTCAACGGCCTCGTTTCGAGAGGAGGGCGCTGGCGGGTCTGGCTTGTACCCAGTCTCGTTGAGGATGCCTTTGTACAAAATCTCTGCCTGCTTCTTTTGACGAAATCTGCCTTTGATTAGACCCTGAAACACCACATAAAACCAACCGTCATCTGGCACATCCGGTGTGGCTCTCTGAATCGATAGGTCTATCGCAGCCACCGATTGTCGGAAGAGTTTCGACTGCGCCACCGTACAGATTATAGGGAAGTGAACCGCTGCTGTGCGCAATTGTGAGGAGTTGCCAACATGTCTCGTGACCCTTGCTACTCCGCGACGTGCTGGTCGCTCGGGTCCAGCGGCGGTATCGACAGCGACATCACCAGCGCCTCGCCCTCGATCGTGCGGATGCTGTGCACCTCGTTTTTCTCCACGCGGACCGTCTCATACGGCCGCAGGCGCATATCGACGCCCGTGACGCGGGCTTCGACCTGGCCTTCGAGGACGGTGTACACCTGGGCGCAGTTCTGGTGGTAGTGCGGCGAGACGTGCTCCTGCTGGTGCATGCGGATGATGCGGATGCTGCACTCCGGCATCGAGACGTGGGAGAGGATTTCGTAGTGGCCCATGTCTTTCATGTGATCACCTCGCTGGCGTAGCTCTTCCTCGCTTCTTCGTATTCCTCCGGTGTGTTCACGTCAAGCAGAACGAACCCAGAATCGAACGGCACTTCGTGAACTTCCGCCTCATGACGGGCGATGACGCCGCGCAGTCCTAGCGTCTCTTCGGTCACCTTCAGGAGTTCCGGCAGGACCGACGCATCGAGCACCACCGGGTGCCCGCGACGGCCTTCGTGCGTCGGTATGGTGATGCCGGACCTGTGCTCCGCGAGCAGTCGGCGGACAACACTCGCTGGACGCGGCTGGTCGACGCTGAGGATGACGATCACCTCGCGGTCAGCGCCAATCGCCCCTGCGCCGGCGCGGAGTGAAGACGCGCGACCCTCTGCGTAGCGTTCGTTGATGACCGCGCGGGCACCGGTGGTGTCGACAAGGGACGCGATGTCGCCGGCGCGATGGCCGAGCACGGCCACGACATCATCGACGCCCGCCTCACGCAGTTGCGCAATCTGGTACTCGATCAGCGTCGTACCCTGCCACTGGAGGAGCGGCTTCGGCGTGCCCATGCGGACCGACTCGCCGGCGGCGAGGAGGATGGCCGTGATTCGCGCGACTGCTACCCCTCGGCGGAGAAGAAGTCGCTGAGCTTCATCGCCAGGCCGGCGTTGCCACCGATCTTGACCTTACGGGTCATGATCGCCAGCGCCGGGTTAAGCTCGCCGTTGGTCAGGTCGATCCACAGCTCGGGCTTCGTCTTGATCTCGACGTCATGACTCGGGGCTTCCCCGTCGGCGGCGTCGGCCTTGCCCGCGGCGATGGCGAGTGTCCACTGGCCGCCGCCGTCCCCTTCCATCGTGAACTGGTAGGTGGCGTTGACGTCCGCGCCCTTATCGCTGCGGAAGATCAGCGGCATGTAGTGGAAGATGCGGCCCATCTGGTAGTTCACCTGGTCGGGCGTGCTAGTTTCGATCCAGTGCGGAAGCTTTTTCTTCGCCGCCTTGCGGATCTCCTGGTACTGGCCGGGCAGGAAGAGGTAGCTGGCGAAGAAGAAGTCGCGCACCGTGCCGGGGCGGTCCCAGCCGGGACTGCGCGCCGGCTTGTCGAGATCGGCTTCGCTCAGCGAGTCGAGAATCCCCAGTTCTTCCTCGTTCAGCGTGCGCAGGCGTGTGAGCAACTCAGCCGTCGGCATAAAGATCGCGCCGCGCATCGTGTCCTCGCGGAACTTGAGCATGTCGGAGCGCTTCTCGAAGCCGGGAATGTTCGGCGGCTCGCCGGCCAGCGCCTGGCGGATCAGCGGCAGGCTCTCCTTCTCTTTCGTGGCCACGAGGTGCGCGAGATGCTCCTTGGCGGTCCATTCGTCGGAGACTTTCTTGCCCCACTCCTTGTCGTCGAGCTTCGCGAACGCCTCAAGGCAGCGCTCGAGAGCGCCGCGATAGTATTCGCGGATCTGGTCTTTCGTCGGCGTCATCAATATTCCCATCTAGCGAACCCTCCAATGATTTCTAACAGCGGCTGGGGCGGCTTTGTTCCAACGTCATAGCTTGCCGAGCGCCCGCAGCAAGCGTTCAGGCGTGATCGGCACTTCGTCGACGCGGGCGCCGCAGGCGTTGAAGACAGCGTTGCCCACCGCGGCAGCGCCGGCGACGATCGACGGCTCCCCGACAATCCTCGCTCCGAACGGGCCTTCCTCGGACGGCACTTCGACGATGATCGTCTCGATCGGCGGCAGGTCCCGCGAAGTCGGCAGGCGATAGTCGAGGAGGTTGGGGTTGAGCAGCCGGCCGTGCTCGTCGTACTGCATCTCCTCCCAGAGCGCGATACCGAGGCCCTGACTGGCGCCGCCCTGCATCTGGCCTTCGACGGAGAGCGGGTTGATCGCGAAGCCGGCGTCCTGGGCGATTGCGAAGGCGTGGAGCGTGATATCGCCGGTCTCGGGGTCCACCTCAACATCGGCGGCCTGCGCGGTAAAGCCCGGCGCCGACTTCCGCGCCGTGATCGCGCCACGGCCGACAAGTACCGGGAACGGAGCGCCGAAGTTGGTGCTCAGCTTGCCGAATCGCTGGAAGGTCATCGCGCGGTCGGGCGCACCCTTGACCTGCACCCGGCCTTCAGCTACTTCCATGTCTTCCGGCTCGACTTCGAGGCGCTGCTTCGCCAGCTCGAACATCTGCTGCTTCATGTCCTCTGCGGCCAGCAGGACCGCGCGGCCGACCGTGTACGTGGTCTTGCTGCCGGCGCTCATGCCCGCGAACGGCGCGGTCTTCGTGTCGCCGCTCGTCACGTTCACCATCTCGAGCGGCAGCTTGAGGACCTCCGCCGCGATTTGCTGAAAGCTCGTGTTCGTGCCGGTGATGTCCGCCGACCCGACCGTCACGTTTACGGTACCGTCCGGGTTCAGACAACAGATCGCGCTGGCCGGCTGCAGACCACCAAGCCAGCCGCCGATGGCAAGTCCTACGCCGCGGTTCGGCGTTGCTTCAACGGCGCGACGGTTGCGCCAAACCTCGCTGCCGGCAATCGCTTCAAGACACTCACGCAGGCCAATGCGCGGGTACACCTGGCCGTTCGGCATCAGGTCGCCCTCTTCGACGGCGTTCTTGATCCGCACTTCGAGCGGGTCGAGCCCGAGTTCTTTGGCCATCATGTCGATGTGAGACTCGATGGCAAAGGTCGCGTTGTGCGCGCCGGGCGCTCGCAGGGCGCCGACACTCACCTTGTTGGTCAGCACTTCGTAGCCCTGGATATCGATGTTGTCGCAGCGGTAGTAGCCGCCGATCAGCATGCAACCTGCCAGCATCGGCGCGCCTGGGAAGGCGCCCGAGTCGTAGATCAGACGAGCCTCGAGGGCCGTCAGCGTTCCGTCTTTCGTCATGCCGGTCTTCAGGTCAATGTGGGCGAACGGCGCCGGGGTCGCGGCCAGCATGTCGTCCTTGCGGCTCATGATGTACTTGACCGGCCGTTTCACGGCGATCGCCAGGGCGGCGACCATCAGCTCGGTGAGGTAGATCTTGCCGCCGAAGCCGCCGCCGACCTCGGTGGCGATGATGCGGATGCGGTTCTCAGGCAGGTCGAACGCCTGCGCCAGTTCGTCGCGGATGTAGAACGGCGCCTGCGTGCTCGTCCAGACCTTCAACTCGCCCGTGATGTCATAGTCAGCGACAGTCGAATGCGGCTCGATGTAGCTCTGGTGCACCATCGCCGACTTCCAGCTGCGCTCGACGATTACGTCGGCCTCAGCAAACCCCGCCGCAACGTCGCCGCGCTTGAACGGCGCGTGCGAAGCGATGTTCGAGGGCGCGCCCTCCTGCTCTGTCTCCTGCGTATCAACCGAAACGTGCCCTCGCTCCTCGGAGCGGTCGACGTCGCTCAACGGGTCGCGCACGAGCGGCGAGCCGGGCTCGATCGCCGCAACCGGATCAAGGACCGCGGGTAGCACCTCCCACTGGACCTCGATCAGCCCGGCCGCTTGTTCCGCCACGTGCGGGTCCTCCGCGAGCACCGCCGCGACCGGCTGGCCGTAGAAGAGCACTTCCTTGTCCGGAAAGATGAGGTTGCGGCGGTTGCTGTCGTTGCGGTTGTAGTGCGGCAGGTCCGTCGCCGTATAAACGGAGTGGACACCCGGCAACTGCTTCGCCTTCGTAGTGTCAATCGACTTGATCAGCGCGTGGGCGTACGGAGCGTACAGCGCTTTGGCGTGCAGCAGCCCGGGGAACTTGATGTCGTCGGCGTACACGGTCTTCCCGGTGACCTTCGCCGCGCCCTCGAGGCGCTTGACGCGCTGACCGACCGCGTGGTGGCCGTTCGCGTCCGTTCGCTGCGTTTCGCGGACCTTCGTTTCCTGCGCCATCAACTCACTCCGTTCGCTGTCGCTGTAGTCATCGCGCGGCCATCCGCTCTGTGGCCAGCTGCACCGCTTCATATATCTTCGTATAGCCTGTGCAGCGGCACAGGTTCCCGGCGAGCGCCTCCCGTATCTCCGTCAGGCTCGGCTCGCGGTTGTGGTCAAGCAAATGCCGCGCGGCCATCACCATCCCCGGGATACAGAAGCCGCACTGAAGCCCACCCGCGTCAATAAACGCCTGCTGCACCGGATCCAGCGAACCGTTCTTTTGCAACCCCTCGATCGTCGTGATTTCGCGCCCGGCGGCCTGCGGCGCCAGCATCAAGCACGACGTGATGAGCCGCCCGTCAACGATCATCGAGCAAGCGCCACAATCGCCTGTCCCGCACCCTTCCTTCGGCCCGGTCAGGTCGAGCGCCTCACGCACAGTCTCCAGCAGCGTCCACGACGGCTCGACTGCAAGTTCGCGGGGAAGGCCGTTCAGCGTGAGCGAGATCAGTTGCTTCGGCATCATGAGTTTCCCTTGGCGCGCGACGCCGCTTCTACCAGTAAGCGCGCCGTCATCACCTTGACCAAATGGCGCCGGAAGTCCACGGACGCCCGGATGTCCGATATCGGCCTAGCGTCCTGCGAAGCCGCGGCTTCAGCGGCGCGAGCGAAAGTCTCGTCGCTGGCCGGTTGCCCTTCGAGCGCCGCTTCGGCGGCTATCGCTCGCACCGGCGTCGGGGCGACGGCTCCGAGCGCCACACGGGCGCGCTCGATGGTGTCTCCCGAAAGCGTTAGGGCGACGGCAACGCCGACGACGGCGATGTCCATCTGTTTGCGCGGTGTGTTACGGAGATAGACCGCGCCCGTGTTCGCCGGCGGGACCGGCATGCGCAGCTCGGCCAGTAGCTCGCCCGGTTCGAGTGCCGTGAGTCCGGGGCCGTGGAAGAAATCGCCGAGGGGCAGCGTCCGCCGGCCATTCGTGCCGACGACGACGGCCTGCGCCTCGTACACCAGTAGCGGCGGCGCAGTGTCCGCGGAGGGCGCGGCATTGCAGACGTTGCCACCGATCGTCGCCATGTTCATCGTCTGCAGCGAACCCACAACACCCGCACCCTCGGCCAGCGCCAGATAGCGCTCCCGCACGAGCGGCGAGGCCGCGACGTCCGCCATCGTCGTCCCCGCGCCGATCCGGAGACCTTCCGACTCGGAGAAGTCGATTCCTCGCAGTTCGGACACGCGGTCGAGGCTGACAATCGCCTCAGGGTAGGGGAACTTCGTCGCGCTTTCCTTCATCTGCACGACGATATCCGTGCCGCCCGCGAGCGGACGCGCAGCCGCGCCTCCCGCCTGCAAGAGGCGCACAGCTTCGTCAATTGTCTGCGGGGCGTGGTATTCGAATGTCCGCACAGCGGCTCCTTCCGTTCGCGTTGGCTATTCTAGCGCATGCTGGCGAGGCGCGGAGTGAGATGTGGGTCACAGAGCGGTCAGAGTTCCAGCCCGAGGGCGCGGAAGATCGCGGCGAACTGGTCCGTGTTCCCGGGCTGGAACCAGGGCTGGGCGTGAACGACCATGCCGGTCTGGTCGATCACAAACACCGCCCGATGACTGCGCTTGGCCTCCTCGTCCGCGACCCCGTAGAGCCGCGCGACCTCCAGCGACTCATCGCTGGCCAGCGGGAACGGCACGCCGCCGAGCCGCTCCGCGAAGGCGCGGTGCGTCCCGACGTCATCCGCGCTGATCGCCAGCACGTTGGCGTCGAACTCCCGCAGCACCTGGTAGTCCGTCTTCAGCATCAACACCTGCGTCGAGCAAAGCGGCGTCGCGTCCTCCGCGTAGAACGCCAGCACAACCTTCCCTCGCGCCGTCAGATCTCCGAGCGAAACCGGCCCGTCCGTCGTCGGCAGCGTGAAATCGGGCGCTTGGTCCCACGGCTGCGGGACGATCACTCGTCTCCCGCCAGTCCCATCAGCGGCCCGCCCGCGCCCTTTGCCTGGACGAGCACCTTGATCCGTCCGAGCCCACCCGGATCGAGCAGCTCTGTGACAGCGCGGCGCCGCGCAAAGTACTCCTCCATATCCTGTTGGCTGCCGGTCGAAGCCGCCAGCGCTTCGCCCAGGCCGAGCGCGGCGAGGAATGCCGACTGGGTCGTCAGGCGGAGCGTTGTGAGGCCGGCCCCTTCGCCGGCCCGGCGGATCGTGGTGAAGTCCACATGCGCCGTAATGTCCTGCCGCCCGATCCGTGCGTACGGATCGTGCGAGGGGTTGTGGCGGTAGAACCCGAGAAGGGTACCAGCGGTCCGCCACGGCGCGTACAGCTCGGACGCTTCGTAGCCGTAGTCGAACGTCAGCACATACCCACGCTCAAGCGCCCGCGCCGCGTCTGTCATCCATTCCGGCGCCGCGAGGTTGACCTCAGCGCGACAACCTTCACCGGGCAGCAACCCCAGCGCTTCAAAGTACGCAACGATATCAAGATGTGGATCGCGGAGTTCTTCGCTGAACCGTTCGCCGTCAGTCGAGACATAGACCTCGCGCAGGCCGCCGTTTTCGACGGCGACACGGTGAACGGGCATCGCATCGAGAAGTTCGTTCGACAAGATGCACCCGGTGACTCTCGAGGGCAGTTCGTCTCGCAATTGTGCCTTCAAGCCTTCCGCAACGAGCGTGGCCAACTGGCGCTCACCAAGCGCCGGGCTCGTCTCAACGAGCGTGTACTTGAGAGCGGCCTCGAACTCCGGCGCGGTGCGAGTGGCCCAGGCGAGAATGTCGCGTGCGAGAACGCCGGTCCCTGGCCCCGCCTCAACCACATCGAACCGTGCAGGCTCGCCCATCCGCTCCCACAACTCCCGCAACTGACGCCCAACCATCGCCCCAAAAAGTGGCGACATCTCCGGAGACGTCAGGTAGTCCCCCGACCGCCCAATCTTCTCGCGCGGCACGTTGTAGTAGCCAAGCGTCGGATGGTATAGCGCCAGCTCCATAAACTCCCGGAAAGGAATACCGCCGCCCGTTTCCCGGATCACGCCCACAATGTGCCGCTTCAGCGTCGCGTTCTCAGTCACCGGCTCAAATTCCGTAGTCACAAGATAAGCGTATCACCGCAGCGTCCAGCCGACCCCACCGCGTAGGGGCGGCAGCAACAACCCCTCACGACAACTGCCTACCCCCTGGTCCCGGCAAAACCTCGGTCACACACCCGGCACTCGCTCTTGTTGCTGCGCCCCAGGCGTCTCGCCGCGTGACCATCGCATCGCACTATGCACCACCACTCCCGTACACTCCCGAACGCTAAGGTGCAGCGGAGCCGCTGCCGGGGGGTTCCCTACGGGCCCGTCTGGGCGGGGGGCGTCCCCCCCCCGACTCTCCAATTTCCCCCGGGGGGGCGGGGCGCATGTGCTAAACTATTGCCACCCTGTAAAACATTAACACCCATGCAAACAATCGACACCGACCTCAAGACCCAGGCCTTCAAGCTCTTCGGCCGCCTCTTCGCCCAGTCCGACCCCAGCCGCCTCGACGACTGGGCCCGCCTCGGCCTCACGATGAGCCAGGTCCGCGTGCTCGCCATCCTCGAAGAGGAGCAGGGCCTCCCCGCCGGCGACCTGGCCGAGCGCCTCGGCGTGCAACCTTCGACCGTGACACGCATCGTCGACCGCCTTGTGCACCACCAACTCGTCCGTCGCGAGGCCGACGAAGAAGACCGGCGCCTCGTCCGCCACTACGTCACCGACACTGGCGTCGATGCCCTCAACCAGATGCGCAGCGCCGGCCGGCGGCGCTTCGACGACTTCTTCAATCGTCTGACCGAGGCGCAACTCGAGCGCGTCGTCGCCGCGCTGAAGGACCTCACCGAGACGTTCGACGCCGTCGAATCGAAGGAGCACCCCTAGTGGCAGCGGCGGAACAGATGGGTGGCGGCATGCAACCGATCGCCGAGATGGGTGGCCGCACCAAGGCGCTCGTCATGACCGGCACGCTCCTTGGCATGTTCACGGCGGCCATGGACCAGACGGTCGTCAGCACCTCGATGCCAAGCATCATCGCCGACCTCGGCGGCTTCGGCCTCTTCTCCTGGGTCGGCACCGGCTTCATGCTGGCCTCGACCACCACCGTGCCGATTGTCGGCAAGCTCTCCGACATGTACGGACGCAAGCCGTTCTACATGCTGGGCATCTTCCTCCTTCTCGCAGGCTCCGTCCTCTGCGGCTCGGCCCAAAACATCGAGCAACTGATCGCCTTCCGCATCGTCCAGGGCTTCGGCGCCGGCATGATCATGTCGCTCGGCTTCGCCATCATCGGCGACGTCTTCCCGCCCTCTGAACGAGGCCGTTGGGCCGGGCTGATGTCCGGCGTGTTCGCAGCGGCCAGCGTCATCGGCCCGCTCATCGGCGGCACGCTCACCGACCACGCCGACTGGCGCTGGGTCTTCTACATCAACCTGCCGATGGGCGGCATCGCCCTCGCCGTGCTGATGTTCGGCATGCCGCGCATCCGGCCCGAGGCGCAGGCAAAAGTCGACTACCGCGGCCTGATGCTCCTTTGCGCGACGACCGTGCCGATGCTCCTCGCCTTCTCATGGGCCGGCAACCGCTACGACTGGGTCTCGCCCCAGATCATCGGCTTCCTCGGCTGGTCCGTCGTCGCCCTCGGCCTCTTCACCTACGCCGAGCTGCGGACGGACGAGCCGCTGCTGCCGATGCACCTGTTCAAGAACCGCGTCTTTCTCGTCGCCTCGCTGGTGACACTCATCTCAGGCTTCGCGATGATGGGCAGCCTCTTCTATATCCCTCTGTTCGTGCAGGGAGTGATCGGCTCCTCGGCGACCAACTCCGGCCTCGTCACGATGCCGATGATGATCGCGATGGCGCTCGCCAGCGCTGTCGCCGGCCAGATCATGTCGCGCTTCGGGAGGTACCGCTGGCTCGGCGTCTTCGGCCTCATCCTGATGGCCGTCGGCATGGCCTACCTCTCGACGATGAGCGCATCCTCCACCCGCACCGACATCACCTACGCGATGATCATCTTCGGCATCGGCCTCGGCACATCGATGCCCCTGTTCATGCTCGCCGTGCAGAACACCGTCCCCTACCGCGTGATGGGCATCTCCACGTCGACGATCCAGTTCCTGCGCTTGGTCGGCGGCACCATGGGCGTGGCGATCATGTTCTCGATCATCCAGGCGCAATACCGCCAGGGCATCGAAGAGCGCGTGCCAGCACAGGTGCGGCAGGACGAGCAGCTTTCCGGCGCTCTTCGCGACCCTCAGTTCCTGGTCAACACCGACGCCCTCGATAAGGTCCAGTCCTCATTCGGCGCATTCGGCGCACAGGGCGAGCAGCTCTTCCAGCAGACTATGACCGGCGTCAAAGTCTCTCTCGCCAACGGCATCAGCGAGGCATTTTTCATCGCCATCTGGGTGCTCGTCGCGGCCGTCGTCGTCTCCGCCTTCATGAAGGAAGAGCCCCTCCGCAAGACCCACGCCATCCCCGAAGACCCCAGCCCGATGCTGCCCTCCACCGCCGAACCAGCCCTCCCACCCCTCGCCGGCGGCGCCGACGACAACACGCAGGCCTAGCGCCGTTGCGCGCCCGAGACCGCGCGCCGTATCGTGCGACCATGCCGTGGCGTATCACGCTCGTGTTCTTGATCGGATTCTCGCTCGCAATCGTTGCCGCCTGTGGCGACGACGATGCGCCATCCTGCAATGGGGACAGCTTCGTCGGATTCACAGTGTTTGCCGCGTCTTCACTCACGGAAGCCTTCGAGGCGATAGAGGAACACCATTACTCAGGCTGCTCACCCGCGAGGCTCTCGTACAACTTCGCCGGTTCACAAGCGTTGCGGACTCAGCTGGAACAAGGTGCAAGCGCATCAGTTTTCGCGTCGGCCAATGCGAGGCAGCTGGACCTGGCGCGAGAGTCCGGAGTCGTCAAGGGCACCCCGGTCGTGTTCGCACGCAACCGGTTGGTTGTGATCGTGCCGACGCGGAACAAGGCTGGGATCGAGGATTTGCAAGACCTGGCGAACGACGGCCTCAAGATCATTGTCGCGGGGGAGGACGTGCCAGCGGGCGAATACACGCGGCAGTTCCTGGAGAACGCATCATCCGACCCGGCGTTCGGAGCAGATTACGGCGAGGATGTGCTAGCGAACGTCGTGTCCGAGGAGACGAACGTGCGGCAGGTTGTGGCGCGCGTGGAATTGGACGAGGCGGATGCTGGCATCGTCTACGCTACTGACGTCACCGACGCGGTGACGATGATCGAGATTCCCGATGAGCTGAACGAGATCGCAGAGTATTTTGTTGCCGCAATCAATGGTACCGATTCCTCCGGATTCATCGACTTCGTCCTCAGCGACGAAGGCCAATCAATCCTGGAAGACCACGGATTCATGAGGGTAGACCAATGACAACTCGGACCACCGCTGAACGCACCTACTCCATCCAGCGCACCGGCGAAGTCGCCCTCGCCGCCATCGCCTGCCTCATCGCCTTCGTCTTCCTCTGCCTCCCCATCGTCGCCATCATCGAGAAGGCCGTCCGCGACACCTCGTTCTTCGACGTCGTCTCCTCCTCCGAGGTCACCGACGCCCTCCGCCTGAGCCTCGTCACCACCTCGATCAGCCTCGTGCTCGTGGTCGTCTTCGGCACGCCCGTCGCCTACGTCATGGCCCGCACCCGTTTCCCCGGCCACGCTCTCCTCGACACCCTCATCGACCTGCCGATCGTCCTGCCCCCGGCTGTCGGTGGCCTCGGCCTCCTGATGGCCTTCGGCCGGCGCGGCATCCTCGGCGAGCCGCTCTCCGATCTCGGGATCGAGGTCGCCTTCACAACAACGGCTGTGGTCATGGCCCAGACGTTCGTCGCCAGCCCCTTCTACATCCGCTCCGCCCGCGCCGGCTTCGAGGCGAGCGGCGAGGAGTTGGAGCACGTCGCCCGCACTCTCGGCTCCTCCCGCACCGGCGCGTTCCTCCGCGTCGCGGTGCCGGTCGCGATGCCGTCGCTGCTCGCCGGCGCCGTCATGGCCTGGGCCCGCGCCCTCGGCGAGTTCGGCGCCACGATCATGTTCGCCGGCAGCTTCGCCGGCCGCACCCAGACCGTCCCCCTCGCGATCTATCGCCTGCTCGAGACCGGCGTCGAGGCTCCTCTCGTGCTCTCGACCGTGCTGATCGTGCTCTCGTTCAGCGTCCTGCTCGCCTTCCGCTTGCTACTGAGGCGGGCACTGCTGACACTCTAGGCATGCTCGACGCGGCAATCCGCCACACGGCCGGCGACTTCGCGCTGGACGTCGCCTTCGACTCGCCCGGCGGCACCCTCGTCATCATCGGCCCCTCCGGCGCCGGCAAGACCCTCACCCTGAAAGCCATCGCCGGCGTCCTCTCCCCCGGCGCCGCTCGCATCACCCTCGACGGCCGCATCCTCGTCGATACCGCAAGCGGCGTCTCGATGCCGTCCCAGCTCCGCCGCGTCGGCTACGTCCCCCAGGACTACGCCCTCTTCCCCCACATGACCGTCGAGGGCAACGTCGGCTACGGCCTCCGCGGTCTCAGCGGCGCGGCCCGCCACGCACGCGTCGACGAGCTGATCGACCTAGTCGGCCTCGCTGAGCAACGCAAGCTCAGACCGCGCGCACTCTCCGGCGGCCAGCGCCAGCGCGTCGCCCTCGCCCGGGCGCTCGCCGTCCGCCCCGACATCCTCCTGCTCGACGAGCCCTTCTCCGCCGTCGACGCCCCCGCCCGTCAATCGCTCATCGAAGACGTCGCCGGCGTCCTCGCACGCACCGCAACACCGACTGTCCTCGTCACCCACAACCGCGACGAAGCCCTCCGCCTCGGCGACCGCCTCGCCGTCCTCATCGCCGGCCGCATCCGCCAACTCGGCTCGCCCGCCGAGATCTTCTCAGCCCCGGCCGACGAAGAAGTCGCCGCCTTCGTCGGCGTCGAAACGATCGCCGAAGGTCGCGTCGAAACCATCGCCGACGGCCTCGCCTCAGTCCGCGTCGGCGACCACACCATCGAAGCCGGCGGCGAAGTCACCCCCGGCGACCCCGTCCTCGTCTGCCTACGCCCCGAAGACGTCGCCCTCGGCCCGCGCACCGAGGGCACAGCCACCAGCGCCCGCAACCGCCTCCCGGCCACCGTCCGCCGCATCGTCCCCTCGGGCCCCTGGCTCCGAGTCGAAATGGACGCCGGCTTCCCCCTCGTCGCCCTCATAACGAAGCAATCGCTGGAAGACCTCGCCCTCGCCCCAGGGTCCCCCGTCCTCGCCACCTTCAAGGCCACCGCCGTGCACCTCATACGGAAGTAGCAAGTAGCCAGGAGCCAGTAACCAGAGACTACTTGCTACTTGATCCTGGCTCCTTGCTCCTCCGGCGGGGCAGGGCTTCGAGGAGGGGCAGGTTGTTGCTCGTAATCCCGTCCACCCCCTGCTCCACCCAGTGCAGCGCCCGCTCCACGATGTCCACCGTCCACACGTACACGTCCACCCCGTTCTGCTCGAAGATGCGCGCCTTCTCGTCGTCGATGAAGTGTTGCGAGATGCACACCTGCCGCACCCGCTCGTCCCGCTCCATCTTGCGGACGAACGCCTCCCACTGCCACTGCTTCTCCAGCGAGTACCGCACCTCGACCTCCGGCGCCAGCTCCCGCAGCGCATCCAGCACCGGCGAGGTCTGCCCGCAGACCACCGTCCACTCCGCCGCATCGTGCGAGCGCACCCTGTCGACGATCGTCGCCGCGAACTGCTCGTTGCGCTCGCCCCGGTAGCTCCCCTTGACGTCCAGCAGCAGCCGCTTCCGCCCCTCCGTCTTCTCCAGCACCTCGTCCAGCTTCAGCGTGTTCAGGTCCGGCCACGCGTAATACCGGTTGCGGAGCGGAATCGCGAAGCGAGGCAGGTCGTGGAACGGCGTCTTGCGGTCGACCAGGATCGGGAACGGATTCAGCCGCCGCGCATGGTGGATGTAGATGTCGCCGCCGCGGAACCAGATGTCGACCTCGATCATGTCGACATCAGCCGCCAGCGCCGTCGCCAGGTCAGTCCGGGTATTCCCGAACGCGTGCGCAATTCGCACAGGATGCGGCAGCGGCGTCCGCCGTGGCGGACCTGCCCGCCGTGGTGGGTCAGGCACTGAGCTTGCGCACGTGCTGCGCGCGCTGGTTGTACTGCGCCGCCGTCAGTTCGAGCACCTGCCGCAGCGTGTACGTGCCGAGGTCCGGGTCCGCCGCGACCTTCTCGAGGTCCTCCGGCAGCAGGTCGTGCAGCAAGTTCGTGAACCGCCGGTGCGCCACCTGGAACGCCATCGAACCCTCGCGCAGCGAGCCGAGGTCCGCGCGCCCGAGGCACGGCGGCTGAGGGAGGTTCAGCGCCCGCGACACCAGCCGCCCGAAGTAGAAGTTGATGTCGTCCACCGTCCGCTCGACGATCCGCTTGACCGATTCATCCTCGCCCCTGCTCGTCTCGAACGACTCGTGCGGCGTCGCCTCGAGCGCGTCCACGAACGCCTGCTTGGCGCCCTCGAGCCGCCCGAGGATGTCCTCGATCTCGTTTTCCGGCGCGACCTTCTTCCTTGGCATGCGTCTAGTCTAGCGGCTCGCGCGACGCATAGCCCGTGTCCAGCTCGTGCCACCAGCCGATCCGCTCCTCGCCCAGCTTCCAGCAAAGGTACACCTCGCGGCCCCCTCGCTCGCCCCTGAAGTCGATCAGCCCCATCTCTATGTCCTTCACCTCGGCGCCGAGTTGGTTCACCCGCGCGATCAGCACATTGAGCGCCGCCGTCGCCTGCTGCAACCCCTGCGAGCTGCGCGTCATCTCCACGTCGAGGCTGTGCCCGTTCGTCTTCACCGTCCCCTGCAGCGCATTCACCGCCTCGAGGTGCTCATCATGCTGCCGCTTCAGCTCCCGGATCTCCTCGAGCATAGGCGCGATCCGCGGCAGGAGGTTTTCGGCCTCTTCGCGAGTGAAGCGGCGGGGCATGGTGGGCACAGTATGGCAGACGGGGCGCAGAACAAGGAACTGGGGACTGGGAACGGGGAACACGGGGCGATGAGGAACAAGGAACTGGGAACGGGGACGGCGGGGAACGGCGCGCATTCAGTTGTCAAGTATTCCTTGTCGGTTGCACCCTCCACTTCGGGAAGGCCTTCCACGGCGGGCCATGCCTACGGAGGCAAGCGGGCGAGGCGGGACGCAGTTCGGGTGCTCGCCTTCGCTGCGCCGAGGCCCTTCGTTCCTCAGGGAACGATAACGGGGTCATCCGCCGGGGGCTCCGATGACGTCGAAACCCTCCACGGCGGGCAGGCGGGCGAGTGGCGAGGAGCCGCCTTTGCGGTAGGTCTGCATGGCTTCGAGTTCGCGCAGGGCCTGGATGTACTGGCGGTGGTAGTGCGCCTCGTAGCGCATGATTAGATCCATTTCCCTGGCGCTGGGCACCAACTTGAATTTTTGCGCAAAATCTACGTAGTCCGCGTCGTACTCGGTCCGACCGCCAGGACTGTGGCCTTCCGCGAGAAGTTCAGCATTGATCTGTACCTCTTCCCGATGCTTGCGGTCGACGGCCGCGATGTTCATGGCGATCTGCCTGGACTGCCAGCGTTCGTAGCAGCGGAGCTTCCAGAGGGCGAGAGCGATGCGCTCGCAGTGCAGGCGCTCCGTCGTGTTGGCGGGGTTGAGTGACTCGATGACGCCGTCGCGAATACCCACCCACTCTTTGCGATCCTTACGGTCTTCGATGACGGCGCTGACCGAGGCGATGCCGTGCTTGAAGGAGTTGCGGCTGGCGATGGCCTTGCCGCGCCTGGTGGTTGGACCGGTCTGTGGCATGTCGCAGATATGGTTTCATGCTAGCCGGGTACGTGGCAACGCGGAAATGTCACTGATTTCGTTCTGCAGTTTCGTGTTTTGGGATTACGTGTTTATTCTAGAATCAGACAGCGTCTTACCTCAAGTGGGCGAGGAATTGCGGACGTCCCGGATCTCCTCCAAAATCGGCGCAATCCGTGGCAGCAGCTTCTCAGCCTCCTCACGCGTAACCGGCGCGCCATCGGTGCGCCGAGTAGGGCACAACTCACCCACTCCCCGCCACCCACCACCGTAGCCGAAGCGGCCGCGCCCGTACGTATGGGTCTGCGCCGCGCCCGTCTGGGTTAGCCCTGACTCAATCAACGCCAATCACCCGATACACTGCACCCCATGGCCGAGCTTCCACGCCCCAATGACTGGACCGCGGCGTTCATCACGCCCGACTGGGACGAAGACGTGAGCAAGTCGCAGCCTTGCCCGCACCTGCGACGCGAGTCCGACGTCCCGGGCGAGGTTGCTTCGGCCATGCTGTACGTCACGGCGCTCGGCGTGTATCAGGCGGAGATCAACGGCCGGCGCGTGAGCGAGGACGTGCTGCGCCCGGGATGGACAAGCTACCGGCACCGTCTCTGCTACCAAACCTACGACGTCACCGCCAGCGTGCAGTCAGGAGCGAACGCGATCGGCGTCGTTCTGGCCGACGGCTGGGCCAGGGGCAACCTCGGCTTTCGCCCCCGCCGCAACCGCTACACAGACCGGCTCGCCCTCCTCGCGCAGCTCGAGATCACCCTGACCGATGGCCGTGAAATTCGAGTCGTCAGTGACGGCTCGTGGCGAACGGCCACGGGACCGATTCTGGCGTCGGATCTGTACAACGGTGAGACCTACGACGCCCGGCTCGAGATGCCCGGCTGGTCTTCTCCCAGCTTTGATGACTCCGACTGGAAGGGCGTCCGGCTGTTCGACTGGCCGGCCGCGCTCGTCGCGCCGGTCGGCCCGCCGGTGCGACGGATCGAGACCGTCGACCCCGTCACAGTCACAACGTCGCCGTCTGGCAAAACGATCCTCGACTTCGGCCAGAACCTCGTTGGCCGGCTGCGGATGCGGGTCGACGGGGAGGCCGGAACGCAGATCACCTTGCGCCACGCAGAGATCCTGGACGACGGGGAACTCTTCACCAGAGCGCTACGGTTCGCCGAGGCGACGGACCGTTACACGCTAAAAGGCGGCGGCCTCGAGGAGTGGGAGCCTGAGTTCACCTTCCACGGATTCCGCTATGCGGAAGTCGACGGCTGGTCCGGCGAGATCCAGCCGGGTGACGTGCGGGCAGTCGTCTGCCACTCCGACATGAGACGCACCGGATCGTTCAAGTGCTCGAACGACGACATCAACCGGCTCCACGAGAACATCGTCTGGTCGCTGCGCGGCAACTTCCTCGATATCCCGACCGACTGTCCGCAACGATCGGAGCGCCTCGGCTGGACAGGCGACATCCAGGTCTTCGCGCCCACCGCCTGCCTCCTCTACGACGTGTCGGGCGTCCTCAAGTCGTGGCTCGCCGACCTCGCCGCCGACCAGTTTCCGGACGGAGGCGTCCCGGCCGTCATTCCCGATGTCGCATCGGAGGACTTCCCCGCGTCATCATCCGGGGCTGGATGGGCCGACGCGGCCGTCCTCGTCCCGTGGACGCTCTACCAACACTACGGCGACCCAGCTATTCTCGAAGTGCAGTACGAGAGCATGCGCGCCTGGGTCGAGCACGTTCGCGGGATCGCCGGGGAGACGCTGCTCTGGGACACCGGCTTCCAGTATGGCGACTGGCTGGACCCAGCGTCGCCGCCGGACAAGCCCTACCAAGCACGAGCCGATCGCCACCTCGTCGCGACGGCCTATTTCGCCCACTCAACCGAAGTGCTTTCCAGGGCCGCTGGCGTTCTCGGCCGCAACGATGATGCCCGCGAATACGCCGCTCTCGCCGACCGCATCAAGGAAGCGTTCCGCGCAAAGTACGCGCCGGACGGGCTGAGGTCGTCGGGAGCGCAAACCGAGATCATCCTCGCCCTCGAGTTCGATTTGTTGGCGCCGGACGACGAGCCGTCGGCTGTTGCCCGGCTGGTAGAGCTGATCGAGCAAGAGGGCTACCGTCTAGGCACCGGGTTCCTCGGAACGCCCGGCATCTGCCGGGTCCTTTCTGACCACGGACGCGAGGACGTAGCGTACCGGCTCCTTCTCCAGAAGGAATGCCCATCGTGGCTCTATCCCGTGAGGCACGGCGCGACGACGATCTGGGAACGCTGGGACGCCATTCAGCCCGACGGCACGATCAACCCCGGCGAGATGCTTTCCTTCAACCACTACGCTTACGGTGCGGTTGGCGCGTGGCTCTACGGCACGATCGCTGGGTTGCAGCTAATCGAGCCGGGATGGCGTCGCTTCCGCGTCGCCCCGCGTCCCGGCGGCGCCCTCCAGTGGGCGGAAGCGCACCACGAGAGCCCAGGCGGCCCCATCGACGTCCGCTGGGAACTTCGCGGCGACCGCCTCGAGCTCGAGGTCGGGGTACCCGAAGGCACCACCGCCGAAGTTGTGCTACCGAACGGAGAAACGAATACGTTCACAGGCGGTCGCCACACCGTTTCGTCCCCCGGCCGAGGTTAGGATGCAGAGCATGAAGTCAATCCTCAATCGCGACGAGGTCCAGTTGGTTGGCGCGCTGGACATCAGTCGATCAGCGACGGGTCTCATACCGCGCCGGTTGCCTGCGTGGGCCTGGAATCAGATTCACGACCCCCTATTCCAGTTCACGGTCGCCACCGCGTCCGGCATCCGGGCAGTCTTCGTCTCGAACACCGACGCGCTTGAACTGGACGCAATGCTTACCGGCGTCGAGTTCCCAGAACGATCCGGGCCGCTCCCTCGGTTCGACCTGGTCGTCGATGGCGAGACCGTCGCAACGCAGCAATCGGGGGATGGCGGCCGCTGGGTCGTGGGCACGGGCAATGGACCTAACGGGTATGACATAGAGTTCCGCGCCGGGGGACCGAGCGCCGTCCGCTTCGACGGCCTCGGGTCCGAAATGAAGCGTATTGAGCTCTGGCTCCCGCAGAACTGCATGATCGAACTGCGCGACCTCAGAATCAGCGAAGGTGCTTTGCTGGAAGCCGCGTCGATGACGGCTCGCCGGTGGATTCACTACGGAAGCTCGATCAGCCAGTGCAGTGAAGCGGATGGCCCGACCGAGACCTGGCCTGCGGTCGCCGCGCGCCTCGCGGGCGTAGACCTCCTGAGCCTCGGCTTCGGCGGGCAGTGCCAGCTGGACCAGTGCGTCGCCCGAACGATGCGCGACCTCCCGGCCGACGCGATCAGCGTCAAGGTGGGCATCAACGTCGTCAACGGCGACACGATGCGCGAGCGCGCGTTCATCCCGGCACTGCACGGCTTCCTCGACACGCTGCGCGACGGCCATCCGCAGACGCCGCTGATCGTCGCGACGCCGATCATCTACCCGGCCGGCGAGGCACACCCCGGCCCATCGATCGTTCGCGACGGAACATCGGCCGTCGTCGCCCGCCCGGAGGAACTCGCCCTCGGTGCCCTATCGATTGGCCGCATCCGCCAGCTCATCGCCGACGTCGTCGACCGCCGCAAGAAGGCCGGCGACGCGAACCTCCACCTCCTCGACGGCCGCGAACTCTTCGACGAGCCGGACCTCGCCGATCTCCCCGACGGCCTGCACCCCAACACTGCCGGCTACCGCCGCATGGGCGAGCGCTTCGCGGCGCTCGCCTTCGCCGAAGGCGCCCCGTTCGCCGGCATCACCCAATAAGGGAGGCTTCGATGAAGAACTACCACCCGGCGATGAGTTTCGGCCCTGACGTAGCGGAGGGCGATCCCGGCAGACTGCGCGGCGACGAGGCGGCAACGGTCGCCTTCCTGCACGGACTGGCGGGCGACGGCGATGTCCTCGAGCTCGCGATCGGCACCGGGCGCATCGCGCGACCCCTGGCGGCGACAGGCGTCCGTGTCGACGGCATCGATATCTCGCAGGCCATGGTCGACGTCCTGCGCAAACAACCGGGCGGCGATGGAATCGCCGTCACAATGGGTGACTTCGCCGACGTTCCCGTCGCAGGAACATACCGGCTGATCTATGTCGTCTACAACACTTTGCACAACCTGCTAACGCAAGACGACCAGGTGCGCTGCTTCGAGAACGTCGCCTCTCATCTCACGGATGATGGCTCGTTCGTCGTCGAGGCGATCACGCCTGCTTCCCTGGGTCTTGTTGACCAGCAGTACGTCCACGCTCAGTCGATCGAGGTCGACTCGGTGTGGCTGGACGTCGCCCGCTACGATCCGGTGACGCAGCTGCTCGAAGAGAGCCACGTGTCGTTGACTGCAGAGGGCGTGCGCTTGTTCCCGATCGTCACAAGGCAGGTCTGGCCAAGCGAGATGGACCTGATGGCACGCATCGCCGGTCTGCGCCTGAGGGAACGCTGGGGCGGCTGGAACGGAAGGCCATACACGGCCAACAGCAGAAACGTCGTGTCCGTATACGGCCGTTGACGTCGCCTGGCTGAAGCGGGCCATTTCCGGCCTCGAACGGCCCCCCTCACCCGTAGCCGCAGCGTCTTCCTAGCCTTCGCTGCGCCGAGGCCCTTCGTTCCTCAGGGAACAACGTTACTCGCCGGGTAGGCCGGTGATGTCGAGGCGAGCGAGGGGCGCGTCGCCGCCGCGGCGCCGAGCCTGGCGGGCCTCCAGCTCGTGCATGGTCTGGATCCAGAGGCGATGGAGATGAGCCTCGTGGCGCTTGACGCGGTCGAGGACGTCGCCCTCTGGCAAGGCTTTATGGGTCCAGAAGTCGGCCACGAGTTCCGCGAAGGTCGCCAGGTCCAGGGGTCTATCGGCCTCCTTAAGGTCGCTCGCCTTGCTGATGAAGTCGAACTGTGCGTCCTCATTGTACAGGGTGATGGCCTGAGTTTCGTAGGATATGACACGCCGCAAACGCCACATGAGGATGGCGATTTGCTCGGCCATCCAAACCTCGACATAGCCCACCGGATCGAAGCCTTCGACGATGGCGTTCCTGTGGTACTCCCATTGCTCAACGCTCTCGAATTCGAGGACGACGGGCACGGAAGACATCATGCCGTGGGTGACGGCGTTACGGGCGACGCGGAGCTTGTCTTCCGGGGTCTGCGGGCCGGTCTTTTTCTTCCTGGGCATGCTTATAGGTTAAGCGTGCGTAGCGGGGATCTCGAAGGGGGAAATGGCACAATCTAATTGTTTTGTATTTTTAGTGTTTTCGGGACGGAGGAAGCTGTATTCGCGAATACCGATGCATCTGTGCAGAAGTTGTGCGTGAGGTCGTTTATCCACAACAACTACACGTTATTTTCACTAGGGTCACTTTTCCGTTCACCCGTGCGTTATGAGTGATAGCTTACAGTTGTTGACAAGTGTGGCGCCGCTACAGCATACTCCGCCCTTACAGAGGGGGGACGGGCCGACGGAGCCGACACTAACAAAGCATGCAAAATGGCAAATGGAACGGCGGAAGATCCCGCGAGAGGCTATCGTGCATGTACTTAACAACTACCAGACTTCGCGCCCAGCACCTCGCCGGGAAGGGGCAAAGCCCGCAATCATCTACGTTGGGGCGTACGGCGGGCGTGACCTCAAAGTCTACGTGGTTCGCGAATCGAGTCCGCCTGAAGTCACTACAGTGGTTTGGGAAGGTGACTAGCCTATGACTACTTTTCGTCCATACGCAAAGCATGATCCAGATGCGGACGCAATTTACGTGGTTCTGCTAGACGCTGACGTTACCCGGTCCCACACGCTTGATGACTTCCGAATCATCGACTATTCGGATGATCGACGCGTGGTCGGCGTCGAATTCTTAGGGGTCGGCGGCGGAATCGATCTGCAAGATATCCCTCATCGTGAGAAGGTCGAGAAGGCCATCCACGAGCTCAATCTCGGCATCAAGATTTTCGCCTAACCGCCATACACGGCCAACAGCAGGAACGTCGTATCAGTATACGGCCGTTGACGCCGCCTCGGTGAAGCGGGCACCTTCCGACCTCGAACGGCCCCGCCCTCACCCCTAGCCGCAGCGTCTTTATCGCCCCCCCTCAGGGAACAACGTTAGCCGCCGGGTAGGCCGGTGATGTCGAGGCGAGCGAGGGGCGCGTCGCCGCCGCGGCGCCGAGCCTGGCGGGCCTCCAGCTCGTGCATGGTCTGGATCCAGAGGCGATGGAGATGAGCCTCGTGGCGCTTGACGCGGTCGAGGACGTCGCCCTCTGGCAAGGCTTTATGGGTCCAGAAGTCGGCCACGAGTTCCGCGAAGGTCGCCAGGTCCAGGGGTCTATCGGCCTCCTTAAGGTCGCTCGCCTTGCTGATGAAGTCGAACTGTGCGTCCTCGTTGTACAGGGTGATGGCCTGAGTTTCGTACCATACGACACGCTGCAAACGCCACATGAGGACGGCGATTTGCTCTGCCATGCTGACCTCGAGATAGCCCACCGGATCGTAGCTTTCGACGATGGCGTTTCTGTGGTACTCCCATCGCTCAACGCTCTCGAAGTCGTGGACGACGGGCACGGAAGACATCATGCCGTGCGAGAGGGCGTTGCGGCTGACGCGCAGCTTGTCCTCCGGGGGATGCGGGCCGGTCTTTTTCTTCCTGGGCATGCTTACAGGTTAGGTGTGCGTAGCGGGGATCTCGAAGGGGGAAATGGCACAATTCTAATTGTTTTGTATTTTTAGTGTTTTGGAGGAACTAGGAAGTAGTATTCGCGAATGGAACTGCATGGGTAATCCGACTGGTCTGGTAATCGAACAAAGAGTGACAGAGAGTCGTTGACGCGGCTGCGACGGGCGGTCAAAATCGAGGCTCCGGTACATGCCAGCCTATGCTCACTCTGCCAACGAAGCCGGTAAGCGGCACCTTCTGACGGACCACCTTAAGGCGGTTGCGGCCCAGGCGCGAGAGTTTGCCCACGTGTATGGTGCGCGGGTCAGGCAAAGGCAATCCTAATGGACAACCCTACTTCAGAGGAATCGTTCCTCGCGCACACGCCTCACGAAGGTGAGTGGGACTATCTGATACCGCACCTGCGCCGGGTAGCCCATTTGTCCGGAGAATTAGGCAAAGCCATTGGCGCGGAAGAGCTCGCGTACACAATTGGCCTCTGGCACGATCTCGGGAAGTTTACCCCTGAGTTCCAGCGCTACATCAGGGCAGTTGCAGCGAAGGAGAAGGCACTGCGGGCGCCCCATTCCATGTCGGGAGCACTCTTTGCCCACGCGCTCCTGACGAAATTGGGTGTCCCCTGGGAAGAGATCGTCCTCCCTATCGCGGGACATCACTCGGGATTGGGAAGTCGCGCAACGCTTGAGCAAGAACTACTGCATTCTGCCCGTTCGTCGGAAACGGTAATAAATGACACCCGAGAGCGGGTCAATCGGTTTGCGCTTCTTCCCCGATCATTTGAACGCATCCAGAGCGAGTTGACACGCAGAGACGGGACCGGGCGGGAGATGCTGGTTCGAATGCTGCTATCAGTGCTCCGCGACGCGGACTGGTTGGCCACGGAGAGTCACTTCACTCCCGAGGCGGCGGAGTCGCGAATGGCTTGGCCAAGAGTTGAGGATCTCGCCAGGCGATTTAGGACGGCATTCCGCGAGAAGTTTGCAGGTGCTGAGGACAATGCGCTAAACCGAATTCGGGCTGAGGTGCACCAAAAGTGCCTTCAGGCAGCCCTCGGCCCTCGCGGAATCTATCGACTCACCGTACCGACCGGAGGCGGCAAGACTCTTAGCAGCCTGGCCTTTGGGCTAAACCATGCTGGGACCCGCCGCGTAATCGTTGCGCTTCCGTACACCAGCATTATCGATCAGACGGCGCGCGAGTACCGTGAAGTGTTGGGGGCGGACGCTGTGCTCGAGCACCATTCGCAAGTCGAAGCGGCAGCGGATGAGAATGAAGACCCTGAGGCCGTGCGTATACGGTTGGCTACCGAGAACTGGGATGCGCCCGTTGTGGTCACCACCACCGTCCAGTTGTTCGAGAGCTTGATGCACAGACGCACGTCCAGAATCCGAAAAATACACAATGTCGCGGGAAGCGTCCTGATCCTCGATGAGGTGCAGATGTTGCCTCCGGGGCTGCTCGCACCCATCACTGATGTCCTCAAAACTCTTGTAGATGACTATGACGTAACGCTTGTGCTTTCCACTGCGACTCAACCAGCGTTCCAAGACGTACCAGGGCTACGAGAACTGGGCGGAGTCGAGATCGTCCCCGGCTACCGCGAGCACTTCGAGCAACTGCGCCGCGTGGACTACGAGCGGCTTCCCGACGCTGTCACATGGGAGGAGTTGGCCGAGGACGTGGCCAGGTACGATCGCGCGATGGTTGTCCTGAACACCCGCCGTGACGCCCTTCGCTTGATCGATGCGCTGCCGGAGGATCGGAAAGCGTCTGCCTTTCACCTGTCGACGCTGCTCTGCGGCGCTCACCGGCGGAAGATCCTGGATGAGATTAGGAGTCGTTTGAGTAGCCTAAAGCCTGTGCTCTTGATTAGCACGCAGGTCGTGGAGGCTGGCGTCGATATCAGCTTCCCTGTTGTATTTCGCGCCACGGGGCCTCTCGACCGTATCGTGCAGGCGGCGGGTCGCTGCAACCGCGAGGGCGAATTGCCGGGGATGGGGAGAGTCGTGATCTTTGAGGCCGCGGAAGGCGGCACTCCGCGTGGACCGTACAAGGTAGGAATCGAAAAAGCCCGCCTGCTCCTGCGCGAGAATCCACCCGAGTCGCTGCACGACCCGGACTTCCACCGCGAGTACTTCCGCCGGCTGTATGCCGACCTCAACCTGGATGAGCACGGCATACAGGCTTCACGGGAGCGACTCGACTATCCTACGGTCGCGCAGAGCTTTCGGATGATCGAGGAAGACACTGTGCCAGTGGTGGTACCGTACGAGGACGCTGAAGAGAGGCTTGCCCAATGGCTTGCTAGACCCAGCCGTCGCGCGTGGCAACGCCTCCAGCCGTACATAGTCGGTCTGCATGACAGCGAGAGGCTCCGTTTGGAGAAGAACGCCCTGTTGAAGCAAGTTTCCGATGGACTGTACCAGTGGACCGAAGAGGAAGGGTACGACGCAAAATTCGGCTTGAAGGAGGTGATGCGAGATCCGAGCGACCTAATTCCGCCGGAAGAGCTAAGCAGATTTTGAGAGGAGGTGCGCATGCAAGAGCGCGCACAGATCGAAGTGAAGGTGTGGGGTGATTTCGCCCTGTTCACACGGCCAGAGCTCAAAGTTGAACGCATGACCTATCCCGTGATGACTCCGAGCGCCGCCAGAGGGGTGCTTGAAGCCATCTTCTGGAAACCCGAATTCCGCTACGAGATACGTCAAATCGGGGTGCTCAAACAGGGAAGCGAGATGGCGCTGCTCCGCAACGAGCTTTCCGATCGTCAGGGCCAGTCACCGATCCGAGTAGAGGACAAGCGGCAGCAGCGAACAAGCGTCGTGTTGCGCGATGTCGCCTACCTGATCCGCGCTGAGATGGCTTTGCGGCTCTGGGCGACTGACCCCATTTACAAATACTCGGACCAGTTCAAGCGGCGCGTCGAGCGCGGCCAATGCCACCACACGCCCTACCTTGGCACGCGCGAGTTCGCGGCCTCGTTCGGTCCGCCAAACGGCGACACGCCGCAGCCTCTCGACATGGACGTGGGGCCGGTTCTGTTCGAGATAGCGTATGTCGAGAGCGCTGAGCGGAAGGAGCTTAGGTTCGGGAAGCACGGGCCCGGCGGCAGACGAGAAGCCTGGGGTTATAGTCAGACCCTGATCTTCAACGCGCGTTGCGAGCAAGGTTGGCTGAGCGTGCCTCCCGAGAAGTATTCGGAGATCTCTGAGATGGAGGCAGCCGGTGTTTAGAGAGCTGGTGATCGCGTCGGATCGCTTCCGCACAGACGACGAGATGGGCCCCGTCGCCTACAAGCAGAAAGCGGTCAACTGGATCATCGAACTAGGCGGCAAGCAACCACATGTTAGCGGTCGGTTCACACCCGGGGAACTTCGTCGAGTTTTCGCACCTGACCGGTATCGGTCAGGGAAGCGGAGCGGCCTGAAGCCCTTCCTCCTGTTCGAGACAGCTGAGGTTCTGTTCTCCATGGGTAAAGACATGAAGCCCGTTCATGAGGCTTACGTTCGGCTTCTTGAGGAAGCAACTGGCCGGGCCGCCGACGCGCAGGAGAGAGCGGAGGTAGCGGCCATTCTTGATTTCTTAGGGAAACCGCCCCCGGCCAAAACGAAGAAGATGAAGGCCAAGGACCTCGTAGCACTCCGAGTGGACCCGTTGGTCTTTCCGTTCGAGCGACCGGGAATACAGCGATTCTGGGCTGAGCACCTCGAGTCTGAACTCTCCTCCAAGTATCCGACGGTCTGCGTCGTTTGCGCCAATAAAGGACAGGTCGTGCGAACCTTCCCTCGACCGTTAGTGCTATTCGGCCAGAAGTGTCAGGTCACCTCGTTTGACGATCCCGCGTTCCGCTCGTTCGGCCGAAGGCAGACTGAGAATTCGCCCATCTGCTTTCGATGCGCCAGCACCATCATCGATACGCTTGATTTCCTTGTCGCGGGACAGAACAAGAATCACAGGTCGGAGATTGTCCGCAAGCGGGTTCGCCCGAACGGGCCTCCTGATCCCTTCCGCAGTCAGCTTGCCGTCTATTGGCTCTCCCACCCGGTGGAGCTTCAGGAGCGGGGCGCGGTGATCAGCGAGGAAGCCCTAAGGGCGGTGTTGGCCGAGGACTTCAGGTCCGATGAGGGCGAACCCCTGCAGGCGGACATCCAGCACGTCGAGAACCTGCTCAAGCTCCCTTGGGCGCCGAGGGATGCCGGGCTGACCCTCGACACCGAGAGGTTCCACTTGGCGGTCCTGTCCGCCAACAAGGGTCGCCTCGTCGTCCGCGAGTGGTTCTCGGTCTCGCTCGCCGACTTGCAGGAGCGCCTGCGCCGTTTCCTAGGCGGCCTCCGGCTCGTCAGTCCTTGGGGCGGCGAGCCGCGGGCTGTCTCAATCGCCGCCATCGTAGCCGCGCTGCATAGCCAGGACCCCCACCTGACGCGCGGGTTGCTGAGGGCGGCTTACCTTGGTCAGAGCCTGCCAGGACAACTGGTAACAGCCACGGCGAGCCGCTTGCGCGTCCTCTGGACCCAGGGGGCACGCGCCAAGAGCGCTGAGGAAGAAGAAAGGGTCCGCCACATTGCCGCCCTCACGGCTGCGGCGAAACTTGCCTTGACACACGGAAGGGAGGACGCAAGTCAAATGGAGATGCTTGATCCTGAACACTTGAACCCGGGCTACCTGTGCGGGCAGCTGTTGGCCGTGCTGGCGGAAGCGCAGCGCAGGGCCGCCGACGGCAAGTTGAACACGACGCTCGTTGAGCGTTACTACGGCGCTGCGTCGGTCGCTCCGGCGTCCGTGTTCAGTCACATGTTGGCACTGGCGCAGGTCGCGCATCTGCCGAAGCTCCGCCGAAAGCAGCGCGGGTACGGCGAACTCAATCGCCTGCTCGAAGACATCCATCAGAAACTCAAGAATTCCACGGGAGGCTTCCCGCCTTACCTGAGTCCGCCCGACCAGTGTGAGTTTGCCCTAGGCTTCTACTGTCAGCGCGCTGAATTCCACAAGCACGCCGGCTCGCGAGGCGCCTCTCAATAGTAGACCACCAGAAGGGAGAATCGACGTGATCCACACAGATCCATCAAAGCGGCACGACTTCGTCCTGTTGTTCGATGTCCGGAGCGGTAACCCCAACGGCGACCCAGACGCAGACAATCAACCCAGAGTCGATCCGGCAACCGGGCGCGGCATAGTCACCGATGTCGCGATCAAGCGGAAAATTCGGAATGTGATCGACATGCTCCAGCCTGGCTCGATCTTCATTCAGAGCGAACACACTCTCAACTCGTTGATTGCGAAAGGGTTCGCCGACTCGGGCATCGCACCCGTGCAGACTCCGATGGGAGACGAGGAGGTGACCGAGTGGTTTGAAGAGAACAATCCTGAGGGGTTCTCGATCGAGGAAGGGGTCCTCATCTACGCGGGCGAGTCTGCCAAGAGAAACGATATCCAGCAGGCGATCTTCGAAGGGCTGGACGACGCGGACATGGCGACTGGCCTGCGAACGAAGCTACTAGGCGTCGCCAAAGCGTTGTCCGAGAGTGGCGGTAAGAAGGTCGCAAAATCGGATAGACAGACAGTGCGTCAACGACTGTGCAAGGACTACTACGACATACGAATGTTTGGGGCGGTTCTGTCGACCGGCTTGAACGCCGGCCAAGTGCGTGGCCCCATGCAGCTAAGCCCTGCCATCTCCAAAGATCGCATACGGGTGTTGAACTTGACACTAACACGAAACGCCAGAACGACGGCTGCGCGTATGCAAACTGGAGACACTGAAATGGGGCGTAAGTGGGCTGTCCCCTACGCTCTCTACGAATCCCACGGCTTCTTTAGCCCCATTCTGGCGAAGCAAACGGGTGTTTCGTCGGACGACCTAGAAGCCTTCTGGGCTGCCTTTCACAATGACGCGTACGACCTCTTCACCTTCGACCGCTCCGCAGCGAGAGGCGAAATGAGGGTCTGCGAGGTATTCATCTTCTCGCACGCTACCGAACTCGGCAACGCCCCCGCCCACCGGCTATTCCAACTGGTGTCGATAGCCAAGAATCCGGAAGTGTCGGAGCCCGAAAGCTGTGACGACTATTCCATCGACGACGCTCCGCAATCCGGCCCCCTCGATGCCCTTGGCTTCCCGGGGGTCACGCTCACCCGGCTAGTGGGGTGATGGACAGCGCCACTAACCTCAGCGCCGAAGGCCTGTTCGACACCGACGAGATCGAGGTGCCGATCTCGGCGCTGGAGCACTACAGTTATTGCCCGCGCCAGTGCGGCCTCATCCACATCGAGCAGACGTTCGAGGAGAACATCTTCACGATCAAGGGGCAACTCGCGCACGAACGCGTCGACAAGGCGGATAAGGAGAAGGCCCGCGGCGTGCGTGTCCTGCGCTCCATGCCGCTATGGTCTGAGCGCCTGGCGCTGAGAGGCAAGGCGGATGTAGTGGAGATGCGGCGGGCGGGGCCTTACCCTGTCGAGTACAAGGTCGGCCGGCGCCGGGGCCGGCACGCAGACCTCCAGCTCTGCGCGCAGGCGCTTTGCCTTGAGGAGATGCTTGACGTGACGGTGGCGAAGGGCGCGGTGTTCTATCACGCCGTGAGGCGGCGGCATGAGGTGGACATCGATGATGACCTTCGCGAGGCGACGCTGTCAGCGATCGCAGACATACGGCGCATGCTGCAAACCCAGCGCTTGCCGGCAGCTCCCAATGACGCGCGATGCCCCAGTTGCTCGCTCATCAACGCCTGCCTGCCGCACGTCGTTGCGGAGCCCGCGCGCCTCCGCGGACTGCAGGGAGCGTTGTTCGTGCCGTATGACCCCGCGGAAGCGGATGGAGAAGGGGCGGGCGATGCATGAACTGTTGAACGTCCTTTACGTGCAAACTCAGGGAGCGTACCTGAACCTCGAGTCGGACACCGTGCGGGTCGTCGTCGAAGGCGCGACGAAGCTACGGGCGCCGTTGCTGCGCCTGGGCGGGATCGTCGTCTTCGGGCAGGTGAGCGTCAGTCCGTTCCTCGTTCACCGCTGCGCCGAGGACGGCCGGACGCTGGTGTGGCTGGGCCGGAACGGACGGTTCAAGGCCCGAGTTGAAGGCCCGACCCGCGGGAACGTGCTCCTCCGCCGCGCCCAGCACCTCGCGCTCTCGCACCCCGAGCGCCCCGCCCAGATCGCGCGCCAGATCGTCGCCGCGAAAATCCAGAACAGCCGCAACGTCCTCTTGCGTGCGGCGCGAGAGTCCGGCGATATGGGCGATCGCCTGGTGCTCGCTGATGCCGCCGCGTATGTTGCCAACATCCTTCGCCGACTTCGCACGGCCAGCGATTTGGACGAGATCCGGGGGTGCGAAGGCGATGCCGCGCGCACATACTTCGGCGTCTTCGGGTACATGGTCAGAGCCGACAGACCGACCATGGCCCCGGATGGACGTTCCCGCCGCCCGCCGCGAGACCCTGCCAACGCCCTCCTGTCCTTCCTCTATGCGTTGCTGCGCGCGGAGTGCTCGTCGGCGCTGGAGGGCGTCGGGCTCGATCCGCAAGTTGGCTTCCTGCATGCCCTCCGGCCAGGCCGGCCGGCGTTGGCGCTGGACCTCATGGAGGAACTGCGCCCGGTCCTGGCGGACAGGCTGGCGATGACCCTGATCAACCGCCGCCAGGTGAAGCAGGAGGATTTCGAGCATAGTCCGGGAGGGGGCGTGCAGATGACTGATGAAGGGAGGCGCACCGTTATAGTGGCTTACCAGAAGCGAAAGGAGGAAGAGATCCGTCACAGGGTGCTGAAGCAGCCGGTTCCTTTGGGACTTGTCCCGCATGTACAGGCGCGTCTGCTCGCACGGCACCTGAGGGGCGACATCAAGGACTACCCGCCGTTTCTCTATCGGTAGGAGGAAGAAATGGAGGTGCTCGTAACGTACGACGTCTCGACGGAGACGGCGGCTGGCAGGCGGCGCCTGCGCCGTGTCGCCAAGGTATGTGAGGCACACGGGCAAAGAGTGCAGAAGTCAGTTTTCGAGTGTGTGCTCAACCGCGAGCAACTCGAACTGCTCAAGCACCATTTGGGGCGTGAGATGAATCCGGAACAGGACAGTCTGCGCATCTACCGCCTGCGAGAGCCGCGCGATCGCTACCTGCAGGTGATGGGGAAGAAGCCTCCATACGACCTGCATGACCCTCTGATAATCTGACTGTGCGCGGACAGCCGGCGACGGAGGATGACGCGAAGGGTTCGCGCGCATTTGGAGCCGTTTTCGGTCACCTGGACGGTGATTCGTCGTTGACAAAGAGGGCTAAGGTTGCCCACATCACGCCGCACCGAAGGGGCGGGCGTCGATTTTGGGTGATTTTGAGCCGTTGCACTCTCCCCACGGGGAGGGTGAGGATTGAAACCCGTACAACAACGCTTCCGCGACGGACCTCGAGGTTGCACTCTCCCCACGGGGAGGGTGAGGATTGAAACCCCCGCGAGGGCCGCGCCGCCACGATGTAGACCGGTTGCACTCTCCCCACGGGGAGGGTGAGGATTGAAACTCGTGGAAGTACCATCGAGGTCTGATCTCGCCAAGTTGCACTCTCCCCACGGGGAGGGTGAGGATTGAAACCAGGACACCGGGAAGGGCTACTGGGCGACCGATCAAGTTGCACTCTCCCCACGGGGAGGGTGAGGATTGAAACACGTAGTAACGCCCTTCTCCGGGCCGCGACGCCAGGTTGCACTCTCCCCACGGGGAGGGTGAGGATTGAAACTCCGAGCGGACCAGGTAGCGCGGGATGGCGACGAGTTGCACTCTCCCCACGGGGAGGGTGAGGATTGAAACTCTTTGAGGTCCATGATGTTGCCGCCCATCTCCAGCCGTTGCACTCTCCCCACGGGGAGGGTGAGGATTGAAACTCCTTGATGTTGAGCTGCTCACGCAGGCACGTGATCAGGTTGCACTCTCCCCACGGGGAGGGTGAGGATTGAAACTCTGATACTCGCCGCCGTCTTGCCGCTGGCCGACCCGTTGCACTCTCCCCACGGGGAGGGTGAGGATTGAAACGTATTGTCCGGGCAGTAGGTACAACTACTCTTGTTGTTGCACTCTCCCCACGGGGAGGGTGAGGATTGAAACAGGTTGACCGCGACAGCGAGCCGACGGCGGCGCAGGCGTTGCACTCTCCCCACGGGGAGGGTGAGGATTGAAACCTCCTTTGGTGACTAGAGGCGCAAGCGCCAGATTGTTGCACTCTCCCCACGGGGAGGGTGAGGATTGAAACGCATTGTTCGCGCCACGGGCACAACTACGCTTGTAGTTGCACTCTCCCCACGGGGAGGGTGAGGATTGAAACAGGGTACCGGATGGACTGAATTTCATCCGCTGGGCGTTGCACTCTCCCCACGGGGAGGGTGAGGATTGAAACGCTTGACCAGTGGCGGCACTTCGTTTTCTACAAAGTTGCATCCTCCCCACGGGGAGGGTGAGGATTGAAACCCGGTGGTGGCAGCGCTACGCCGGCAATCCCACGTTGCATCCTCCCCACGGGGAGGGTGAGGATTGAAACTGGGTGATTGTGGCAATGCGGCGGTGGACGTCGGTGTTGCATCCTCCCCACGGGGAGGGTGAGGATTGAAACAAATCGGCGAGTGCCGGGTTGGTACCGCAAGGACCGAGTTGCATCCTCCCCACGGGGAGGGTGAGGATTGAAACCCAGAACCGGGGTACGTCCGGGTCGACTTGCGGGGTTGCATCCTCCCCACGGGGAGGGTGAGGATTGAAACTGGGCGGACACGATGCGGGAGGGCTGGTGCAAGGAGTTGCATCCTCCCCACGGGGAGGCTGAGGATTGAAACGGCTACCACGGCATCGCCTTCCCCAGCGGGCGCGTTCTCGCTGGTTGCATCCTCCCCACGGGGAGGCTGAGGATTGAAACAGCGGCGAGTACATCGTCTCGGCGATCAACGTCGTGTTGCATCCTCCCCACGGGGAGGCTGAGGATTGAAACGTCCGGCGTCCGTGCTTGAACGCCCGCTTGTTGCCCTTGTTGCATCCTCCCCACGGGGAGGCTGAGGATTGAAACTACAACCCCGGCGACGTCTGGACGGAGGGGACGCCGTTGCACTCTCCCCACGGGGAGGGTGAGGATTGAAACCAGTACAGCGTTGGCACAGGCGTTGAGAGACTGCAGGTCGTTGCACTCTCCCCACGGGGAGGGTGAGGATTGAAATCCGTTGCGCGTGACGCGAGGGCGCGGGCACGGCGGCGTTGCACCCTCCCCACGGGGAGAATGAGGATTGAAACCGCTCCTACGCCTGCGCCAACAGCATCGAGCGTTTAGCCTGCTCGGCTTACGACCGCGCGAATTCCGACGCGTTCCACCACGGCGTTCCGCAAGAGGGCACGGACTAGGAGGCCTTGACCTTCTTCACTTCCTCGATGAACGCCGGGATGAACTCTTTCCAGTCGTGGACCACCGCCCAGTGGGATGTGGTCGCGAGTGCTTGCCCCCCTTCGGCTACGGCTCAGGGCAGGCTTCGGCGGCGGCCGGCGCGGCGCTCGGGCCGGGCCCTTCGCTGCGCCGAGGCACGTACACGGCGAATGTCCTGGCATGCTCGCCTTCGCTGCGCCGGGGCCCTTCGTTCCTCAGGGAACGGGGTGATCCGCCGCTTTGGCTGCGAGCTCAGGGCAGGCCTACGCTGCGCCGGGGCCCCATTCGGCTGGCGCTCAGGGCAGGCTTCGTTCGTCAGGGAACGACGCGGGCGCGTCGCGATTTCGCGGCGCTTAGCGTAGGCCTATTTGACCGTATCGTCCTCCATGATTTCCTGGAGCACCTTCCGCATCTTGAGCAATCGGTCCTGAAGCTCCTTGGGATGCGCGAGAAGCCTTGCTCTCACGCGTGGAGACTTGCTACGCGCACAGTAACACCGTTCGCGAATCCACCTCGCCACGTCTTTCCAAGGGGTATCAGGCTCACTCCTCGCGATCCGCAAAGCCTCATCGACCAATTCCTCGTCGGTCGCGTACAGAATGTGGCCATTCATTGATAGGAAGTCGATGGTTGTGATGACGGCGATCCGCTTGTTTCCGTCAACGAATGCGTGGTTCTTAATGAGAGACCGAAGAAGAGCGCCGGCCTTGTCATGCAGTTGCCTGTAGTAGGGCTGCTGAACGATCCCCAGCGCAGATTCTAACGCGGCCCTGCCCTCGTGTCCCTTAACCAATCCAAAAAGAGCCGGCTGCTCAGATTTCTTTCTGGGAAACCATATTGCCGCCAGCTCTCTTGCTACGATTTCGACGTCTTCCCGATCTGGATACCAGATCGGCATCAGTGCTTTTCAAGCTCCTTCATGGCCTTCTCGTAGGTCTTGATGGCAACCCTGGTTACCTTCTCGACCTTATCACGGGAGGGGCCGTTGGCATTCGTGTGAACTGTGGCCTTCTGAGGGTGACCTGGTCGTGCTTGCTTCTTAGCACTCGTGGCCATCGGCGCTCCCTCCTTTCTGGATCAGAGATGAAAACGCCGCAGACCTGGCAGTTCGCGCCGGTCTGCGGCTCCAGTACCCGATCATCCTTGCGCCCTGCGATTACGCTTTGGCTGCTTGCCAAGCGTAAATTTCGGGACATTCGCTTGTCAAGCGTATATACAATAAATAATCGGTTCCTAAGGTCCAACTCAGCGTCGTCTGGAAGGCGAAGGAGAACATCCCAGGAGCTCTTGGTCCCGGCGATTTCTTGCACAGCTGCTCGAGCGTTTAGCCTGCTCGGCTTACGACCGCGCGAATTCCGACGCGTTCCACCACGGCGTTCCGCAAGGGGGCACGGACTAGGAGGCCTTGACCTTCTTCACTTCCTCAATGAACGCCGGGATGAACTCCTTCCAGTCGTGCACCACCGCCCACCGCGAGGCCTTGAAGATGCTCGCATCGGAGTCCTTGTTAATCGAAGCGATGTTCTTCACCGACGAGATCCCCGCCATGTGCTGGCTCGCGCCGGAGATGCCGACGGCGATGTAGAGGTCGGGGGTGACGACTTTGCCGGTGAGGCCGACCTGCGCGGCGACGGGGTACCAGCCGAGGTCGCAGACGGCGCGGCTCGCGCCCACCGCTCCGCCCAGCACCTTCGCCAGCTCCTCGAGCGGCTGGAACCCCTCCGGCCCGCCCAGCCCGCGCCCGCCGCTGACGACGACCTTGGCGTCCTCGAGGCGGATGCCTTCGGCCTGTTCCTTGGTGCGGTTGACGACTTTGGCGCGGATCTGGTCAGGGGAGACGTTGGCGTCCTGCTTGACGACTTCGGCCGAGCCGGAAGCCGCGGCGGGCTCGAGGGCCTTGACGCGGACGGTGGCCATCTGCGGCATGGCGTTGATGGTGTACCGAGCCCGTGCCGCCCCACCGAACGCCGGCCGCTCGGCCAGCAGCTTGTCGCCCTGCAACTCGAGCGCGACGCAGTCCATCGCCACCGCTGTCCCGAGCCGCTGCGCCAGCCGAGGCGCCAGGTCGCGCCCCATCATCGTCTGCCCGAACAGGATGATCGCCGGGTCCACCTCGCGGGCGATCCGCTCCGCCACCGGCAGATACGCGTCGCCCTGGTATCCCTGCAGCACCGGGTCGTCAACGACGATCACCTTCGCCGCGCCGTACTGGCCGGCCTGGGCGGCTGCGCCTTCGACGCCTGCGCCGAGGAGCGCGCAGGTGACGGGCCCGCCGAGGCGGGTCGCGGCGCCGCTCAGCTCGGCGGTGATGCCGGCGAGGGCGCCGTCTTCAGTTGTCTCTCCGAATATCAGTACACCGTTGGCCATGACTCTCTCCGATATCTAGATCAGCTTGGCGTCGCGCAGACGGCCCGCCAGCGCGGCGGCCTTCTCCTGCGCGGTGTCGCCCTCGATCACTTCGGTGGCAACCGACGTGTCAGGGACGAAGAGGGCTTCGAGGTTGGTGCGGTTCTGCGGCGCGGCGATCCCGAGGTCCGCCAGCGTCCACGGCTTCACTTCCTTCTTGGCGGCGAGCATGATCTGGCGCAGCTGCGGATAGCGCGGCTCCCCCAGCTCGTTGCTGACCGTGACCACGCACGGCGTCGGCGCTTCGACAGTCTCGAAGCCGTCCAGCAGCACCCGCTCGACCGTGACCTTGCTCCCGTCGAAGTCGATCTGCTTGGCGATCGTGATCACCGGCACGTCGAGGATCCCCGCGACCGTCGAGCCAACGACACCCATGTCCCAGTCAACCGACTGCCGCCCGGCGATGATCACGTCGAAGTCGCCGAGCTTCTTGACGGCCGCAGCGAGCACCTCCGCAGTGGCCCAATGGTCGGCGCCGGCGAGCGCCGGGTCGTTGATGTGGACGCCTTCGTCGGCGCCCATCGCCAGGCAATGCTTAATCGTGTCGCGGAAGCTGTCAGGCCCAACGCTAATGACCGTGATGATGGCGTCCGGCATCTTGTCCTTGATGCGGAGCGCAGCCTCGACGCCGATGGTGTCGAACTGGCTGGGGACGGGCTGCATGCCCGGCGCCGGGATGACCTTCTTGGCGCCCTCGTCAACCTTGAACTGGCTGGCGGGCGTCTCCGGGTCCGGCACCTGTTTAGCGAAACAGATGATGTGGGGCATGAGCCTCCTCCTGGTTGGTTAGCGACTAAAGCGGGGCGTTCAGGATCGCGAGTATGTGAAAATTATCACCCGGCGGATAAGTATAGCACCCACCTACTTTCGGGCAAGGCGAACCGCCGCGACCCGTGGGTCGGGGCCCGAGCCCTGACCCCCGGGTAGTGAGCGCTCACAGTGCAGAGTCGTCGACGGCGGCCTCCAACGACACGTTTGTGACTCGTCGGGCTCCTAGCGTCATCGCGCGCTGAGGCGCAGGACGCCATCTTCGCCGCGTTGGAGGATGGGCGCGACGGCGGAGGTGTCGAGTTGGGCGCAGTAGGCGACATCTTCACCGAGGCCGGTGTCGACCAGCTCCTGGGCGTGGTATGCGGAGCGGACGGCCGCGGTGATGTCGGTCGCGGCGACACTGAACGCATCGCGGGCGAAGCGAGCCGCATCGGTGGCTTCGAGGGATGGATCGAGGCTGAGGGCCGCGTCGGCAATCGCTCCCGCGCCGAGGGCGTCCTCCAGCACGAAGACGGCGCCGCCGTAGGCCGCCGAGCAGACGACCGTGATGCCGAGGCGGCGCTCTTGTGCGATCTCGATCGCAGCGCGGGCGACGGCGATGCGGTTGAGCAAACAGCCGACCAGAACGGCAGGCGACTCGGCAGCCAACGCAGCCAGGACGCGGGTCCCGTTGGAGGTGGCGAGGATCACGGACTTGCCTGCGAGCTCGAGGCGGGAGAACTCCGAAGGGGAGTTCCCGTAAGCGAAGCCCTCAGGCGGCAGGCCGTGCTCTTCGCCGCACAACAGATGGTCCGGCAGCGACTTGTGCAGCCGGCGAGCTTCGGTGGTGTCGGCTGCAGCGACGACCGCCCCGCAGCCGCGGTCGAGGAGCGTGACGATGCTGGACGAAGCGCGCAGGACGTCGACGATGACGCAGACACTGGCGGCGGGATCAAAACGCTGTCCGGGGAGGATAGCGACGTCGATGCGCGTTCCTTGACCCATGAGAATGCTGGTCTATATTATGCCGCTAAGCCATTGGACATCATCCGGCGGATCCATAGGACGGGAAGCGGGACAATACAACGCCCCAGAGCGGCCTCCCAGAAGTAAGACGAAGGAGCAGGCTCGCGCATGTTCGTTGAAAAGCTCCGGGCGGCCCAGGACAAGAACCACACCTTCCTGTGCGTGGGCCTCGACCCCGACCCGGAGTTAATGCCCCATCCAGACGTCGCGTTCTTCCTGACCGAGATCATTGAGGCGACGAAGGACCTCGTGTGCGCCTACAAGCCGAACCTGGCGTTCTTCGAGGCGCTGGGCCCCGGGGGAATGCAAACGCTGATGGAGTCGCTGCGCGCCGTCCCAGCCAGCATTCCTGTCATCGCCGATGCCAAGCGTGGGGACATCGGGAACACCGCGCGCTTCTATGCAAAAGCGCTGTTCGATGTGTATGACTTCGACGCGGCTACGGTCAATGGGTACGGAGGCCGGGATGCTGTGCAACCCTTCGCCGACTACGCCGAGCGCGGCGTGTTGATCTGGTGCCGGAGCTCGAACCCGGGCGCCGCCGACGTGCAGGACGTGCGGACGGCCGAGGGCGGCATGCTCTACGAGAAGGTAGCCGAGAGCGCGCGGGCCTGGAACGAACATGGGAACGTCGGACTCGTGGCCGGGGCGACGTGGCCGGAGCAAATCGAGCGGGTCCGGGAGATCTGCCCCGACCAGTTGATCCTGGTGCCGGGAGTCGGCGCGCAAGAGGGGGAGCTAGAGGCAGCTGTGCAAGCGGCCGCGGATGCGCGCGGCGAGGGATTTCTGATCGCTGCGTCGCGGGCGGTCGTGTACGCGTCGCGGGCCGGGGACTACGCCGGCAACGCGCGACGGGCTGCGCAGGGGCTGCGGACCCGCATCAACACGATGCGCGAGGCGCTCCTCGCCGGGCGGTAGCCGCATGGTGCTCGAAATCCGCCTGGGCGACACGGTGCGCCTCCGGAAAAAACATCCCTGCGGAAGCTACGACTGGGAGGTGGTGCGCCTGGGAGCCGACATCGGCCTGCGCTGCCTGAGTTGCAAGCGGCGCGTACTGCTGGCGCGTAGCGACTTGGAGAAGCGCCTGAAGACGTTCCTGACCCGCGGCCCCGAGGCCGACGTGCAGGCGGAGAGCTAGGCGTTGTACGAACCGAACGTCCGCGAGGTCGTCCGCTCAAGGGCCCTGCTTGGTGACCGGCGGGTCCTCAGCCTCTGGCTGAGCCAGGGCATCGCGCAGACGGCCCAGAACGCGCTGTTGTTCAGCCTGCTGGTCGTGGTGCTCAACATCACGAACTCATCGATCCACACGAGTATCCTCGTCTTCTGCTTCATCCTGCCTTCGATCCCGCTGGGGTTCATCGTCGGCGTCATTTTGGACCGGGTGAACAAGGAACCGGTGCTGATCGTGACGAACCTCCTGCGGGCCGGCGGCTGCATGCTGTTCTTCTTCTTCCACAGTGACGAATGGACCATCTACGGGATCAGCATCGCGGTGGCGACGGCAGGCCTGTTCTTCAATCCGGCGGTCGTCTCCCTGATCCCCTCGATCGTTTCCCGGGACAAGCTGGTGCAGGCGAACAGCCTCTACAACTTCACGCTGACTGGATCACAGCTGCTGGGCATCGTCTTCGTGGCGCCCGTTCTACTGAAGGGAGTCGGCGCCGACGGGATGTTCCTGGCGGCGGCGGTCATGTTCGTGGCCGCCGCGTTCTTCGCGGCGCGGGTGAACGTCTGGAAGGACACCTCGAAGGTTGAGCTGCCGCAGGGCGCGATGTTCGGCGGCTTCCAGGCGGAGTTCCGGGAGAGCTGGAAGGCGCTGGCCTCGGACCGCCGCTCGGCGATCGCTCTCTCGCAGCTGATCCTGAGTAGCACGCTGGTGCTCCTGTTCGCGATCCTGATCCCGCGCTACATGCGGGACGTGCTGGACGTGCCGGCGGACAGCGCGGCGTTCGTCTTCGCGCCGACGGGAATCGGCGCGCTGGTCGGTTTGCGCTTCCTTTCCTCGTTCACGCGCTACGGGAAGAACCGGACAGTGGTCATCGGCCTGACGGGGATCGCGGTCTGCCTGGTCTTGCTAGCGCTCGTGCAACCGATCGAGAACCTCTGGGAGAGGGGGCCGGACGAGTTGGACCCCACGCAGATCCTGCGAATCTCGCTTTTGCAGGCGCTGGTGATGGCGTTCGCTGCGCCGATGGGGTTCTTCTACGCGCTGCTGAACGCGCCGGCGCAGACGGTGCTCCACGAACGAGCGCCGCCGGAGATGCGCGGCCGCATTTTCGCGACGCAGGTGGTGTCGGCAAACTTCATCTCCCTGATCCCGCTGCTCCTCGTGGGCGCGATCACGGACGTGCTGGACATCACGATTGTGCTGGTTCTATTGGCTGCGATCGTAGGGGGGATCGCGTTCCTGAGCGAGACCGTGGGACGGGCTGAGGAGGACAAGGACGAGGCCGCGACACGAGAACGCGAGCGCGTTCATACTTGATTGTGACGTACCACGGGGGATAGTATCGAAATTGCCTAGATATTGGAGGTGGCAGTAGTGGTCGAGATGACCATCGAAAGCATCCGCGTCAGCCTCATGAATTACCAGCGCGTGGTCATCTTGAAGGAGAAGGACTCGGATCGCTACTTGCCCATCTGGATCGGGCCGGCAGAGGCCGATGCGATCGCGGTCCGCCTGCAGGATGTGCAGGTCGCCCGGCCGCTCACCCATGATCTCCTGCGGGGGATCATCGACCAGCTGGGCGGAACGATCGAGCACATCGTCGTCAGCGATCTCTCCAACGACACCTTCTTCGCGCGAATCGTCGTGCAGGTCGACGGGCGCACGCTGGACATCGACTCGCGGCCGAGTGACGCGATCGCGCTGGCGGTACGGGCAGAGGTGCCGATCTTCGCGGACGAGGCGGTCTTGGAGAAGGCGGGCGTACGGCTCGACGAAGAGGGCGGCGGTCTCGAAGGCGTCACCGATGGGACGGAAGAAACGACAGAAGTATCGGAAGAAGAACTGAAGAAGCTCAGTCCTTTCCGCGACGTGATCGAGGGGTTGGACCTGGAGGACTTCGGGAAGAAGAGCTAGGAGCGGTAAGGCGGCGGTAATCCAGGCGGGGGGGCCTGGATTTTTTGTGGGCCGGGGGTGCGCGAACTTGAACAGTTTGAACAAGGGAACAAAGGTTGCGGCGTTGTTTCGTTGTTCAAGTGTTCAAACGCGAAAGCAGCCTTTGTTTGCCCTAGCGAAACTTTGTGATATTCTTCTCAATGCGAGAAAAACCGCACACCCACGAGCCTGATCAAGGCATGATGCAGCGGCTTCCCCGGGCCGTCAGATTGTTGGGGTTGGGATGGTATTTGGCCTTCTGCATAGTCGGTGGTATCGTGCTGGGAGTGCTCGCGGACGGATGGCTAAACACCGACCCGTTGCTAACGATGGCCGGTCTCATCATCGGCCTGGCGACGGCCTTTCTTGGGGGATACAAGCTGCTGATGCAGGCAATAGCGGTGACTACGGAGACGACAGGAACCGATGAACAAGCGTAACCTCCTCATTTTCGCCGTCCTGGCGATCGCTGTGACGCTTGTTGGCTTCGTCTTCCTCCGCGGGCCGACCCCTCACATTTCGATCAAGCCTGAGACGATTGCGACCGTCGGGCCTGTCGACATCACGAACACGATGCTGACGTCGTGGCTGGTGGTGGCGACGATGATCATCACGGTGCTGCTGACGACGCGGCGCTGGGACCTCGTGCCCGGCGGCGTCCAGAACACGGTCGAGGGCATCGTCGAAGCCTTCTACAACCTGGTCGTCGGCGTTGCCGGCGAGAAGAACGGCCGGCGGTTCTTTCCGGTGGTGGCGACGATCTTCTTCTTCGTCCTGGCCTCCAACTGGCTCTCGCTCTTGCCTGTCTTCAACGTGATCGGCGAGGTGCACGAGGAAGAGCACGGGTTCGTGCTGGACAAGGGGTCCGCCGGCCCGTTCGACGTGAACTACGTGCCGCTGTCCGGCCCGGGCGCCCTGAGCGGAGACGCGATCGAGGACGATGATCCAAACCACGAGGAGCTTTACGAGGAAGCGATAGCCGAGGGTAAGGTCGTCGGCGAACTGTTCCCGTACTTCCGTGGCCCGAACACAGACCTGAACACAACGCTTGCGCTGGCCATCGTCTCGGCGATTTTCGTGGAGGCCTGGGGCATCAGCACGCTTGGCCTCTTCACGTACGGCAGCAAGTTCATCCGGCTGGGAGGAATCGGGCGAGGCATCGTCAAGCTGAATCCGGGAATGATCCTCGAGGGGATGATCGATGCGTTCGTCGGCGGTCTCGAGTTTGTCTCGGAGATCGTGCGGCTGCTGAGCTTCACGGCGCGCCTTTTCGGCAACATGTTTGCCGGCGAGGTCGTGATCCTCATGTTCACGTTCATGACGCCCTTGCTCATCACCGTGGTGTTCTACGGCCTCGAGCTGTTCGTCGGCGTGATCCAGGCGTTCATATTCGCGATGCTGACGCTGGTCTTCGGCGTCTCGGCCGTTACGCACCACGGGAACGGGCACGAGGAGCACAAGGAACACGTAGAGGGCGCGAGCGAAGGCGCTGTTGCACATGGAGTTTCATAGCGTGACTGCAATTCAACGACACTGGCGTTCAAACACAAGGAGGAACCCCTAAATGGACCTGCTACTGGCAGTAATCCCACCGGCTGTGGAGGCGATGCGCAACGTCGCCCAGGAAGGCGGCGGGCAGACAACATTCGCGATCACTGACGACGGCATCAAGTTCCTGGGCGCCGGCTTGGCGATGGGTCTTGGTTCGTTCGGCCCTGCCATCGCCATCGGTAACCTTGTCGGCCGGGCGCTCGACGCTCTCGGCCGCAACCCGGAGGCGCAGCCGGTGATCCAGACAAACATGATCTTGGGCCTGGCTTTCGCCGAGGCGATCGGCATTTACGCGCTGGTCACCGCGGTGATGATCGGCTTCGTGTTTTAGGTTGGCCCCAGGGATTGAAGTCGCGCCTCTGGGGCGCGACCCGTACCCGGAAATGGACGTGGTGATATGGAACCGGTGATCCTCGGCATCGGGGCGCTAGGCCTGAACCTGCCGGCTCTGATCGCGCAGCTGATCAACTTCACGCTGCTGCTGATCGTCTTCCGGCTGTTCCTGTACAAGCCGCTCCTGCGGATCCTCGACGAACGCAAGAAGCGTATCGAAGAGGGCCTGCAGGCCTCGGATGAGGCGAAGGCGCGGCTCACCCAAACGGAGCAAGAAGTGGCGGCGGAGATGACGCGGGCGCGCCAGGAAGCGCAAGGCATCATCACGCAGGCGCAGCAGGCTTCGTCGCGGATCCAGGAAGAAGGGCGCGCGGCGGCCCGCGCGGAGCAAGAGCAGATCCTTGAGCGAGCACGGCAGGAGATCCAGCTGGAACGCGACAGCGCGATCGCCGATCTGCGGCGCGAGTTCGCGGACCTGACCGTGACGGCGGCGGAACGCGTGATCAAGCGCACCCTCGACCGCAAGGCGCACGGCGAGATCATCGAAGAGGTGCTCGCAGACGCGCCAATAGGCGACGGCGGAGGACGTTCCCCGAATTGATCCGGAACATCGCCGCCAAGCGCTACGCGGAGGCCGCGTACCTCATTGCCAGGGAAGACGGGACGGAACAGCAGTGGGCGGATGGGCTCTGGGCGATGGCCGCGCTGTACGGCGACCCACAGGCGGCGGCGTTCCTCGGCAACTCGCGCGTGACACCGAAGGCGAAGCGTGAGCTGATCGAGAAGTCGCTGGCCGGGGTCCAGAAGGAGACGCTCAACCTCGCGCTTCTGCTGATGAGCCGCGGGCGCACCGCCCTCGGCCCGGAGATCGCCGAGGCGTACCAGGAGCTACTGGACGCGGCAAAGGGCATCTCGCATGCGATGGTAACGACGGCCGTACCGCTGACGAACGCGGAGCTGGCTGCCGTGAAGAAGCGGCTGGCCGAGATTACCGGCGGCGAGGTCGAAGTGCAGACGGAAGTCGATGAGAGCATCATCGGCGGCCTGATCGTGCGCATCGGCGACCGGTTGATCGATGGCAGCACGCGCAGTCGCCTGATGGCGCTAAAGCAGAAGCTGGCGGGAGCGCGGTCATGACAACAGTAACGAAATCGTTAGCCGAGACCGAGTTGGACAGGGCTTGGGCGGAGCTATTGACGATCGTGGAATCGGTGCCGAGCGCGGCGGTGACGCAGCCCGGCGTCGTCGAGAACTGGTCGCTCAAAGACCTGCTCGGCCACATCGCCTTCTGGAGCGGCCGTGCTTGCGAGACGTTGCGTTGTGCGACCGCCGGGCGCTTCGATGCCATCCCGATCGGTGAGGGCGACAACTGGGTGGACGAGTGGAACGAGCGCGAGTACAACGCGCGCAAAGACCACCCCTTCACGGAAGTGCGGGTCGAGTGGATGCGTAATCACCAGAACGCCACGCGCGCACTTGACGACACCCCCGAAGAGGTCCTGGGGCAAGAACTGCGCGGCCAGCCCCTGATCACCGAGTTCGGCTACGACACATATGAACACTACCGACAACACGCCGAGCACATCCGCGACTGGCTGCGGGCGTTGGAGACGACAGAAGCGTAGCGCGAGCTACGGGAGGACGCTATGGCGGTAAAACCAGAAGAGATCGCATCAATAATCCGTCAGCAGATCGAGCAGTTCGGCGGCGAGGTAACGGCCGTCGACGTCGGCAGCGTCGTCGCGGCCGGTGACGGCATCGTGCGGGTGTACGGCCTGCGCAATGCTGTCTACAGCGAGCTGCTGGAGTTCCGCACGAAGGACGACAAGGGTGCGGCGAAGACGATCATGGGCCTGGCGCTGAACCTCGAAGAAGACACCGTCGGCGCGATCGTCCTCGGCGAATTCACAGACATCAAAGAAGGCGACGAGGTCCGCTCCACCGGGCGCATCATCGAGGTGCCGGTCGGCGACGCGCTGATCGGCCGCGTGGTCGACCCGCTGGGCCAGCCGCTCGACGGCAAAGGCCCGGTTCCATCGGACAAGGCGCGGCCTGTCGAGAAGATTGCGCCGGGTGTGGTGATGCGGCAGAGCGTGAACCAGTCACTGCACACCGGCGTCAAGGCGATTGACGCCATGGTGCCGATCGGCCGTGGTCAGCGCGAGCTGGTGATCGGCGATCGCTTCACAGGCAAGACCGCGATCTGCCTCGACACGATCATTTCGCAGAAGGGCCGCGACGTCATCTGCATCTACGTGGGCATCGGCCAGCAGGCCTCGAAAATCGCCCAGGTCGTCGGCATCCTGGAGGAGAACGGCGCGATGGAGCACACGGTAATCGTCTGTGCCAACGCCGCGGACCCGGCCGCCCTCCAGTACATCGCCCCTTACGCGGGCTGCGCGATCGGTGAAGAGTTCATGGACCAGGGCAAGGACTGTCTCATCATCTACGACGACCTCTCCAAGCACGCCTGGGCCTACCGCCAGATGTCGCTGCTACTGCGCCGTCCGCCGGGACGCGAAGCCTACCCGGGCGACGTGTTCTACCTGCACAGTCGCTTGTTGGAGCGGGCGGCCAAGCTCGCGCCCGAGTACGGCGGCGGCTCGCTAACGGCGCTGCCGATCATCGAGACACAGGCAGGCGACGTTTCGGCCTACGTGCCGACGAACGTGATTTCGATTACCGACGGCCAGATCTACCTGGAGGCGGACCTCTTCGCGTCCGGCATCCGGCCGGCGATCAACGCCGGCCTTTCGGTGTCACGCGTGGGTGGCGCCGCTCAAACCAAGGCGATGCGCAAAGTCGCCGGCGGCATGCGCCTCGGGCTCGCCCAGTACCGCGAGCTGCAGGCCTTCGCCCAGTTCGGCACTGCAGAGCTGGACCCGGCCACGCGACGCCAACTCGAGCTGGGTCAGCGCCTGGTCGAGATCCTCAAGCAGCCACAGTACAGCCCGCTGACCCCGGGCGAAGAGGTAACGATCATTTACGCGGTCGTGAACGGTCACCTGAACGATGTCGAGCCTGGCAAAGTGTTCGACTTCGAGACGGCTTTCCACCGCTTCATCGCGTCGAACAACCCAGAAATCCTGAAGGCTATCGACGACAGCGGACTGCTCGACGACGACACCGAGGAGAAGTTGAAGAAGGCTATCGAAGCGTTCAAACAGACTGGTGCGTACTAGGACGATATGGGCGCAGGACAGCTAAGGCAGACACGCCGCCGCATCCGCTCGATCCAGAGCACCGCGAAGATCACGCGGGCGATGGAGCTGGTGGCGGCTTCGAAGATGCGCCGCGCCCAACTGAACGCGCTGGCGGCGCGTCCCTACGCCGAGCGCCTGCGCTGGGTGTTGGCTGACCTCGCCGAGACGTTGCCGCAGATCGACGACGAAGACCGGCACCCCTTGATCCGTGTGCGCGGTGAGGTGAAGACGGTTGAGCTGATCATCGTGACGCCGAACCGCGGTCTTTCCGGCGGCCTGCCGTCGAACCTGAACCGTCGGGCGGCGCAGTACATTATGGCGGAAGGCAAGCCGGTACGCGTGATCGCCGTTGGCCGCAAGGGCCGCGACTTCATGCGGCGGACGGGACAAGAGATCGTCGCGGAGTTTCTTGAGATCGGCGACTACCCGGCATACACCGACGTGCGGCCGGTCGCGCAGGTCGCGATGGAGGACTTCATCAGCGGCGCGGCGGACGAGGTGTATGTCCTCTACGCCGAGTTCGTGAACATGGTGACGCAGCGTCCGGTAGTCTCAAAGCTGCTGCCGATCGAACCACCTACCGATGCAGAGACCGCAGGCGTTGACTACATCTACGAGCCGAGCCGCGAGGCCGTGCTCGCTGAACTCCTCCCTCGCTACGTGGAGCGCCTCATCTACGACGCGATCCTCGAGGCAGCGGCGAGCGAGCAATCGGCGCGCATGGTAGCGATGCGCAACGCAACTGACAGTGCAAACGAGTTGATGCGGGACTTGACCTTGGTCTACAACAAGGCGCGTCAAGAGAGCATCACAAACGAGCTGCTGGACATCGTCGGCGGCGTCGAGGCAATGACATGACGACGAGGAGCAAGGAGCAAGGAGCAAGTAGCAAGGGCTACCGGCGGGTCATCGCATTTCGCAAGGCAGACCTCCTGGCGAAAAGAGCCTACGCGCTCAGTAAAAAGGTCGCCAAAACCGATGGTTGGTTGGCCAGTCAGCTGTCGAGAGCGGCAGTTTCCGCTCCTCTGAACATCGTAGAAGGTCACGGGCGTGGTACGACTCGAGATTTCCTGCGTTTCCTGGAAACTGCGAGCACTTCGATCAGTGAGGTGGAGTATCTGCTCGAATTCATGCTGGATGTAGAGATCCTGACCGAGGCGGACATCGCAGCGATTGAGCCCATTCGGTCTGAGGCAGCTGCGACTCTCTCGGGCCTCATCAAAGCACTGCGCAACAAGGCGAAGCAGCAACCGGACTGGAACCGGAACGGCATTTCCGATGGACATGAGCCGTACTACGCGAGCGAAGAACACGAAGGATGAACTACCCACCGGCTAATGGCTACTCTGGCCGGGATGAACTACTGGCTACTGGCTCCTTGCTACTGGCTACTCTGGCCGGGGACGGGGGCTAAGGAGGCATAACATGGCGAAAGGTGCAAAAGGGAAAGTCGTACAGGTCATCGGCACGGTGGTGGACATCGAGTTCCCGACGGACGAATTGCCGGAGATCTACAACAGCGTCGATGTGACGATGCCCAACGGCACGACTCTCGTTTGCGAGGTGCAGCAGCACATGGGCAACAACTGGGTGCGCGCGCTGGCGATGGACTCGACCGACGGCCTGCCCCGCGGCGCCGTGGGCGTAGACAACGGCCAGCCAATCCAGGTGCCGGTGGGCGAAGCCTGCCTCGGGCGCCTCTTCAACGTACTGGGCGCGCCGATCGACAACCTCGGGGACGTCCAGGCAGACGAGCACTGGCCGATCCACCGGCCCGCGCCGACGCTGGAAGAGCGCGAGACGTCGCCGAACATCCTCGAGACCGGTGTCAAAGTGCTCGACCTGGTCGCGCCCTTCACCAAGGGCGGCAAGGTCGGCGCCTACGGCGGCGCCGGTACCGGCAAGACCGTCATCATCCAGGAGCTGATCCGCAACATCGCCACCGAGCACGGTGGCTACTCCGTCTTCGCCGGTGTGGGTGAGCGCTCGCGCGAAGGCAACGACATGTGGAACGAGATGAAGGAGTCCGGCGTCATCGACAAGACGGCGCTGGTCTTCGGCCAGATGAACGAGCCACCGGGCGTACGCGCGCGGATCGCCCTCACGGGTGTGACGATGGCCGAGTACTTCCGCGACACGATGGGCCAGGACGTGCTGATCTTCATCGACAACGTCTACCGCTACATCCTGGCGAACATGGAAGTGTCGGCCCTTCTCGGCCGCATGCCTTCAGCCGTCGGCTACCAGCCGACGTTGGCAACGGACATGGGCCTGCTCGAGGAGCGGATCACCTCCACCAAGCGAGGTTCCATCACCTCGTTCCAGGCGATCTACGTCCCTGCGGACGACTACACGGACCCCGGCATCGTCACGACGTTCGGCCACCTCGACGCCGTCATCTCACTTGACCGCGCGCTGGTCGAGCAAGCGCTCTACCCCGCGGTGGACCCGCTGTCCTCATTCTCGCGGATCCTGGACGTGCGGATCGTCGGCGACGAGCACTACCGGGCGGCGCGGGGTGTGCAGGCCGTGCTGCAGCGCTACAAGGACCTCCAGGACATCATTGCGATTCTCGGAGTCGAGGAGCTTTCCGAAGAGGACAAGCTGGCGGTGGCGCGGGCACGCAAGATCCAGCGCTTCCTGACGCAGCCGATGTTCGTGGCCGAAGTTTACACGGGCCGGCCGGGGCGCTACGTCCCGGTCAAGGAGACAGTGCGCGGCTTCCTCGAGATCCTTGATGGCAAGCACGACGCGCTACCGGAGCAGGCGTTCTACATGGTCGGAACGATCGAAGAAGCAGTAGAGGCCGCCGAGAAGATGCAAGCGGAGACAGCAGCGGCGGCAACGGTGGCGTAGATATGCCACTTTCAGTACACGTAGTCACGGCGGAGCGCGAAGTCTACACCGACTCAGGTGTGGACGAGGTCGTAGTGCCCGGCATCGAAGGCGAGCTGACGGTGCTGCCCAGCCACGCGCCGCTGCTGACGATGATCAAGCCCGGCATCATGCGCTTGATCAAGGGCAACGACGAGACAGACGTCGCGATCACGGGCGGCTTCCTCGAAGTGCGCGACGACCGTGTCACGATCCTCGCTGACGACGCCGAACGGGCCGAAGAGATCGACACTGTGGCCGCCGAAGAGGCCCGCCGGCGCGCCGAGCGCGCCCTCGAGGAGCGCGAGAGCACCGAAGACCTCGCCCTGGCTGCCGCTTCGCTGCAGCGGGCGTTGCTGCGTCTGCGCGCGGCCGAACGCGGGCGCAGGCGCACCACGCGAAGGCCGTCCGGGCCGTCCAGCCCGCCTGAGGTGTAACCTAAGGGCGAATGGCCCTTCAGCTTCGCGAGCAGACGTTCGTCCTCGAAGGCGGAAAGCGCCTGTCCGGGACCGTCGAAATCGGCGGCTCTAAGAACGCGACTCTGGGCGCGATGGCGGCCGCATTGCTCGTCCCTGACGATTGCATCCTCGAGAACGTCCCTCACATCGACGATGTCGACCAGATGGCGCTCGTCCTGCGCAGCCTCGGGTGCATAGTGGAGTGGGCGGAAGAGCACAAGCTGCGCCTGAACGCGGGCGAGATCACCTCATCGTGCCCCGACAAGGACCTCGTGGGAACGTTGCGTGGGAGCTTCCTCGTGATGGGCGCCCTGCTCGGGCGCCTCGGCGAAGCTGCCTGCCCGCCGCCGGGCGGTGACGTGATCGGCCAGCGGCCGATCGACGTGCACCTCGCGGGGTTCCGCGCGCTGGGCGCCGAGACCGGCGTCAGCCAGGAGATGTTCCACGCTCGGGCAGACGAACTGCGCGGGTCGGTGTTCTTCGCCGACTACCCAAGCGTGCTGGGCACGCAGAACACGATGATGGCGGCGGCGACTGCGAAGGGCACAACAACCATCGTCAACGCCGCCGCCGAGCCAGAAGTGCAGGGCCTCGCCGAGATGCTGACCGGCATGGGTGCGCGGATCAGCGGCGCCGGGACTCACACGATCACGGTGGACGGCGTCGAGAAGCTTAACGGCACCACTTACGCGATCATCCCGGACCGCCTCGAAGCCGGTACGTACGCGATCGCGGCGGCGATCACCGGCGGCGACGTCGAAGTGCGCGGCGTGAACGCAGCGCACATGCAGGCTGTGATCGCGAAGCTGCGGCAGCTGGGCGTCAGCGTAGAGACAGAAGGCGACCGGATGTACGTCACCGGCGGCGGTGACCTGAACGCTATGACGGTGCAGGCGTTACCGTATCCGGGATTCCCAACCGACCTGCAGGCGCCGATCGCGGCGCTCCTGACGCAGGCGCACGGCGTGAGTTACGTGCACGAGCGGGTGTTCGACAACCGCCTGGGCTATATCAGCGAGCTACGCAAGATGGGTGCGGAAATAGTGACGACCGGTGCCACCGTTGCTATCATTACCGGGCCTGCTCCCCTGACCGGAGCTGCCCTACGCGCGCTGGATGTCCGGGCCGGCGCTGCGTTTATACTGGCAGGGCTCGCGGCGAGGGGCCGTACGGATATCTCCGGCATCTATCACGTGGACCGCGGCTACGAGCGAATCGACGATAAGCTCCGCTCACTCGGGGCTGATATCGAGAGGGTTTAATGTTCGGCAAACGAATCGGCGTTGACCTGGGGACTGCGAACGTACTCGTGTACGTGAAGGGCCGCGGCATCGTCATCGCCGAGCCTTCCGTGGTCGCCGTGGCGCAGCGTGACAACAGCATCGTCGCCGTGGGCACTGAGGCGCGCGAGATGCTGGGCCGCACGCCGGGCGCTATCCAGGTGATCCGGCCGATGCGCGAAGGGGTGATCGCAGACTACGTGACCACAGAAGCGATGCTGCGCCACTTCATCAGCCGGGTGCTGGGCCGGGTCTCGTTCGTGAAGCCGGAAGTGATGATCTGCGTGCCGGCGGGCGTCACAGGCGTCGAGCAGCGCGCCGTGCAGGACGCCGCGGAAGCGGCGGGAGCGCGGCGGCCGGCGCACCTGATCCCGGAACCACTGGCGGCAGCGATCGGCGCGCGGATACCCGTGCACGTGCCGCAGGGGCACATGATCGTAGACATCGGCGGCGGGCGCACGGAAGCGGCCGTGATCTCGATGTACGGGATCGTTGTCAGCGAAAGCGTCCGCGTGGCCGGGGACCGGCTCGACGACGCGATCGCGGCCTACGTGAAGCGGCGCCACAACCTCGTCGTCGGCGACCGGACAGCGGAAGAGCTGAAGATCGCGATCGGCAGCGCCTTGCCGCTCGACGAAGAGATCACGTACCAGGTGCGCGGCCGCGACCAGATCACCGGGCTGCCGCGCACGATCACCGTAACGTCAACCGATGTGACGCAGGCGATCCAGGACCCGCTGGCGTCGATCGTCGGCGCGGCGCGGTCCGTCCTGGAGCGCACCCCGCCGGAGCTGGCCTCGGACGTCGTGGATCGGGGCATCGTCCTCTCGGGGGGTACCGGGATGCTGCGCAACCTCGACCGGCTGATCACGCAGGAGATCGGCATCCCGTGCTACGTGGCGGACAGCCCGATGGAGTGCGTGGCCATGGGCGCGGGGATCGCGCTGGACTACCTGCCGCTGATCAAGCGCGCTCAGCCCGCCGAGGGCGAATGGCTCGTCTCGTTCTGACGGTCGGGACAATCAAGACAACTTGATTGCGTTTTTCGATTTTTTCTGGGGGAGCGCTTTTTCGTGTCTGACGCGGCGCCAAACTCTTGATTGGGTTCAAGATGATTGCGCCTCGTTTTGAGGTCGGAGCACCTTCGGCTGCAGCGGCGCGGCCCAGACCCAGACGGGCGAGCGGGCAAGCGCGCGGGCGGGGTGACACAGCCAGGCTGATAGCCATGGGGATAGCGTAGCGGGTTCGAGCGCGAAGTCCTAAAGGGGAAATGGCGCTAGGGGCAGGTGGTGCCGATGGCCAGGTTCGCGTTGACGGCCCGCGCCGGGTATTCGAAGTCGCCGCCGCCCACCGTCCTTCCGGTCAGGACCATGTTGGTGAGTTCCACCGCTGTAGTGCCTGAGGCCAGCGCCTCGACGGTGATGCGGGCCAATACGCCGGCGCCCTGTTCCGGCTGCCCAGTGCCAATATCGCCCACTGAGACGAAGAACGTGCCGTCAGTATTCGGCGGAGCGTCGCCGATGCTGAGCAGACTGGAGTTCAGGTTCGCCTTGAGAAGCAGGTCGACGTCGAGCGCGGTGACTTTGATTTTGCTGCTGATGTACTTGAACGTGAACTCGAAGCCGGTGAGGCCGTTTTGGCCACCGGTATAGGCCGGAATCGCGCTCGCTGTGATATCAATTTGGATGCTGTTGCCAACGTTCATCTCCGTGCACGTCTCGGGGGAGCCGATCAACGTTGCTGCGTTCGCAATCTCGTAGGCAATTTCAGCATCGATCCTGGTTGTAATCCCGCACGTCAAGCCGATTGAAGGCTTTATCGCGAGCACGTCCTGAATGTTGATGGTCTTGCTCGGGACAATGTCATAGCGCTGGTTCGGCGGCACCGCCGAACCGATAAACGGCTTCATCCCGAGTATGTCTGTAATGTTGACGTGCCCTGAGTCGTTGAGATCCACCGGCCAGGCGTCCGCGCCCGCTGATTCATCATCAGTTGCCGTGGTCTTGTTGCAAGCCTTGAGCGGATCGGTGCCGACGTACTTCTCCAGGTTTGAGCCATGACCATCGCCGATGGGCAGGCCGTCCGTGTCGGGGCCCCTGTTCAGCGTGTAGCCGGGCGTCGAGGCGCTGCTGTCGTTGAGGTCCTGCGTAGAGCAGTAGCGATCTCCGTCCCCGTCTGTGCCGCCGAAGCACTTGGGCACCATGACGTAGCTTTCGATGAAATCGCCCTCCGAGTAACCGTTGAACTGGTGCGGGTCGCAGTGGTTGCCGATGCCGTCGCCGCGGGGGCCGCCGTCCGGGGCGGTGGTGATGTAGTACATCTCGCCCTCGCGCTCCGAGGACTGCGGCCAGTTGGCCTCTAGCGGGCAATTGTCTTCGCGGTTGTTGAAGCCGTCGCCGTCGTGGTCGCCGAAGCCGGTGTTGACGGAAGGTGTGGGATCGCACGCGCCGTCGATGCCATCGTTGTCTGCGTCGGTACCGGCGTTGGCGACTAGCGGGCAACTGTCGAGCCAATTGTCCAGCGTGTCGCTGTCGGCGTTGCGGGCGCTGTAGCTCCACGCGCTATACGCACGCGTCCCTGAAGTCGTTGGCGTTCGCGCGCGCACCTCGGCATTCGGTAGGGTGCCGAGAAGCATCGCTGTGGTGGTAAGCGGACTGCACGTCTCGAGGAGCCTCGACTGCCCATAAGCTGCTTCGAGCGGATCGTCAAAAACCGCGAAGTAGACACGCCCGTCGGCCGGCGAACGGCCAAGACGGGAGAATGAATGAGGAATATTGTGTTCATAGGCGGCGAACGGGGCGAGAGCGCTGCTGTTGAAGACGAAAACAGAAAGCATCGACCACTCCCCGGACCCGGTAGGAATGACACGCGACATGCCCGTATAACGTGCGATTGGTAGCAAGGGCGCAACTGGGCCGTTGATCCCCAGTAAGGCGTCCAAATCGGGGTCAAAGATGGGAGGGTAAAAGCTCGGGTTGGAGTTGCGGAATGGCGAATTGTAGTCGGCGAATCCATCCAAGCCGGAATCCGTGGCGAGGTTCGAGAGGTGGTCGGCGGTGCCTGGGTCCAACGGATCGATGAGCACAGAGTTGCTGGTCGTTGATTCGTAGAGGATGTAATCTACGTTGATCGCTGTCGAGCACGCGCCATTTGCCACGCTGATGGTCATGGTGGCCGTCACGCCACCAGCCTTGGTTCCGTTCGCAATTGATGCGTCCGGCGCCACGTAATCGTCACCGGGCCCGGTCACGAACAGAGCCGTGCCAGGATTCATGTGGCCAATGGGCACCGCTTGCTTGAACGTCAAGTTTGTTGCGGTGTTCAACGCAAGCGGAGTGGCACCGGTGGTGCACGATGGGTTGCCGGCAAGGTCGGGATCAGTTGAGGTCCCGCTCGCGGGGAAGTTGGCAGCGAGGCCGTTGCAGTGTTCGACGGTTAGAGTAGGCCCATATGTGCCTGCGGCGAAGGCTTCGCGATACGTGATTAGCGTAAGAGCGGCAAGAGCGGCAACTACGGCGAGGGCGCCGATCAATACTCTCATGTATCTAGAAGAACCCCTTGTTGGCGGTGGCTCCACTGCCCCCACCGCCGGCCGGTTGCCCGTTGGGAATGTGAAACTCGAGGGCCGCCCTGTCAACTGCGGACGGCCAGTCCGTCTCATCGCAACCGTAGACATGCATGATACTAATTGGTGAGCAGGACAATGGATTCTGTGTTTGGGATGGCAAGGGAATTTGAGTACCATTCGCGTTCTGTTCATCGGGCGCGTCGGGCCCGCCGTCGGCCAGACCAAGCGCGTGACCGACCTCATGATTTATTATGAAGAGGTAGGAGTCACTTAGAAGCTCGCCTGTCGCGATGTAGATTTGACTGTTCTGGTATTCGCCATAGGAGTGCCCAGAAGTCGACGGGTCCCCGTACATGGGGCCGTTCCGAAACGCGCATCCCCGAGAGTTTCCGTTGCAGTTGCTCGTCACGTCATCCTTAACGGCGATTCGGATCTCCCAAACCAAGGGGTCGGCCGGCGGGGGGGCGAAGCAGCCCTGCCCGAGCATCTCATATTCTTTATGGTGGGCAAATGTGAAGTTGATTTTGTCGTTGTTAAGCCCGTCCCAGCTATCCTCGCCGTCAGGTACAGCGTAGTAGAGGGCATCCCCAATCCTGTACCACGCGGTCTGATAGTCAATGGCCGGCTGTGTCTGGATATCGACGCAGACCGCTTCCGGTATGTCGGAAAAGTTGATGGACTCTATGTGCCCAGGATCTTGGATTGGAAACCAGTAGGGGTGACTGGCTTTCCCGGGTTCAGAGGTCGCGAGCCGGGCTGCCAAAGCAAGCGTGGTACCGACGGCCGCGCTTAAAGCCACGCGCACGATGCGCCATTGGTGGGAGGTTTCCCGTGGCGTCACTCCCTGTGACCGCCAAACCCAAGTCCCTCACGGAGTATGCCAGCCAGTACTTGGGTGTCGTTCAATTCGTTAACGCTCACATACACCGCCGACGTGACTTCCGAGCAACTGTCTCCGCTGCACAAGTGTTCTCCGCCACCCCGACGCTGAGTCGCGCCGCCAAGGATCTGCTCTAGATCTGCATCGGAAACCACGTAGACGAAGACCCGGTACTTACTTGGCTCCTTCACTATCTCGTAGCCGTCCGGGCACAATATTGGCGGGTCGTACGGATACGCTGGACAATCGAGTTGGGCATCTCCAGGGCACTCTGCTTCGACGACGACCGAACTGGCCGCCGTCTGAAGTCGCTCGGAGGCCGTGAATGCCTCGTCCTGGCTCACAATCAGCAAGGCTGGCGATACGGATTCGACGGCCTCGCTTGCGACGACCTGTTGTTCATTCTTCGCGGATCCAGCGACCTCAACGCACACTGCGAGTTCCTGGCGTCCACTCCAAATTAGTAAGTCCCCGGTGAATCCCCCCGACTCCTGCGCGGTTCCCTCTTCACGCAAGTCGACTCCACCCACCGTCAGGATTAGGAAGATCAGGAGGGCAACCGCTGCGGTTCCGCCGACCAAGACCAGCCCTTGCTTCATCATATAGCGACCTCACTTCCGATCTGATCATCTCCACGGGCGCCGTTTTCGTCATGACTGGAGAGGAAGTTTTCCGTATCGATCAGACTCAAGTACCTCTCTCGCTCTATCCCCCACCGCTCCCGGTGCAGCGCCATGACGTGGAGCGCCCAACTTTTGCCGTCGTGCCAGTAATGGTCGGTGTAGACGCCGCACTCCTCGAAGCCCATTCTTTCCAGCATCGCGCGGAGCGTCGTCGCGAATTCGTATGGCTCAACCACGATCTTGTTGATGGGGAAGAGGGAGAAAAAGAAATCGATGGAGTGAACAAGCGCTTCGCCGCCGTAGACGCGCATTCGGCGGCCCGGCTCGATGAAGATCGAGCCGCCCATGTATCGGTCCCAAGGCTGAATGTTGTAACCGAGGGTGTAACCAATTGGCGCGGCGGTCTTGCGATCGCGGATCAGGAGAAGGATCACGTTCGGGAGCATCTGTTCCAACTCGCGGACAAACTCCTCGTACGTGGAAACACTGCGCCGGAAGTTAAGGGCGTGGATCGTGCTGAAGCTCGAGCGCCAGCGGAATAAGGTGGGATAGTCCTCGCGGCTGATCGGCCGCAATTCGACAAAGCGGCCGCGGATCGTTGTTACGTGATCGAGGGATCCACTCAAGATACCCTTCGGTTTGGCTGTATCGTAGTCCTGCTTTGGAGGAAGTCAATGGCTACTTCTAGCCATCAAACGGTTAAGTCGGCCCTTTGGTTCCGCTATTTTGCGCGCGGACAGCCACCGGAGGGCGCGGGGAGCGTTCGCCGTGCGCTTACTTGGGCGAAGCTGCGTCCGCCTTGAGGTAGTACGTCATCCCCTGGAGCGCCAGCACCGGGTCGATGCGCTTGATGTGGACGTTGGGCGGGACGTGGGCGGCGATGGGGGCGTAGTTGAGGATCGCCTGGACGCCGCAGCGCACGAGGCGGTCGATCACTTGCTGGGCGGTCTCGGCGGGGACGGCGACGATGCCGATGTCAACGGGATCCCCACCGAGGATCGTCTCGAGGTCGTCGGTGCTGGCGATGGTCAGGCCGTTGACCGCCTTGCCGATCCACTGAGGGTCCGAGTCGAACGTCTCGACGATGCGGAAGCCCTGCGGCGCGAAGCCCTCGTAGCCGAGGATCGCGCGGCCGAGGCGGCCGGTGCCGACGAGCGCCATGCGCCACTGGCGGTTGAGCCCGAGGATGCTGCGCAGCTCTTCCAGCAGCTTACGGACGTTGTAGCCGCGGCCTTGCTTGCCGAAACGCCCGAAATAGCTGAGGTCCTTGCGGATCTGGGCGGGCGTGACGTTGAGCTGCTGTCCCAGTTCCTGGGAGCTGACGACTTCGCGTCCCAGGGACTCGAGGGCGGCGAGGGCGCGCGCGTAGAGTGGCAAGCGGTCGATGACGACTGGCGGTATTTCCATAACTACGTCCTATGTTGCCTATTGATGTTTTCAATGGCGAATGATGACTTGGATTAGTTATAGCGCCCGACGTGTTTTAAGGTCAATAGTTTGTGCCGAAAATTACAAACCTGTTGACCACGCTTCACGGTTCAGGTTGAGGTAACAGCGGCTCGCGTACAGCGTCTTACGTGTAGGCCCGCATTGCGCGGGGTGAGCATGCATACGAGAAAGACCGCGAGGTAGCGATGGAGACCGAACCAGTGTTCCGAGACGATGAACCGGACGTCGCAGGCGAGTCCGCCCCAGGCGGACCGCCCGGCGGCGTGATGAATGGCGGCTACGTGCCGTCGCTCTTCGCCCGCGAGGGGTCGGCAGCGCCGGAGGAGCAACACAGCGATTCCATGTCGCAGTTCATCTCGCGGACGATGGCCACGGTCGCGGACAAAGACGACCCGGCGGATGAAGGTCTGATCCCCAACGCGCCACGGACGTTCACTGAGGTTGGTCTTTCGAAGGCGTTCCTGACGGACCTGACGATGAAGATCATGCACTACTCGGGCACGCCTTCATTGGCGCAGCTCTCGAAGCGCCTGGGCCTGCACACGGAGATCGTGGGACAGATTCTGCAGGCGCTTCAGGAAGAGCGGCTGGTGGACATCCTGAGCCAGTCTGACCTCTACACCGGCAACTACCGCTACCGCCTTTCGGAGCGCGGACAGACGCGGGTAGCGGAAGCGCTGGAGCGCACGCGGTACGCGGGTCCGGCACCGGTGACGGCCGAACAATACACGCGGGTGATGACGAAGCTGCTCGAAGAGAAGCCGGCCGTCAGCCGCAACGAGATCACAGAAGCACTCAAGGACCTGGTCCTGACAAGTGAGGTGTCGGACGCGACAGCGCGGGCGCTGTATTCGGGGAAGACGACGCTGCTTTACGGGCCATCGGGCAACGGGAAGACCGTCGTCCTCGAACGCTTTGCGAAGGCACTGGAAGGCCACTCCGTGATGCCCTACGCGATCTACGCCTACGGGCAGGTGATCCGCGTGTTCGACGCGTCGATCCACCAGCCGCTTGAGACGCCGGACCAGAACGAGGACTCAAGCTCGTTCAAGGACGACTCGCTTCTGGACAGGCGCTGGGTCAAGGTGAAGCGGCCGGCTATCATACTCGGCGCGGAGATGGACCGCGACGCCCTCGACCTGGGCTACGACCCGCAGTCAAAGTTCTACCAGGCGCCGGCGCACATCAAGGCGCAGAACGGCGCGTTGATCGTCGACGACTTCGGCCGGCAGCGCGTAACGACGACCGACCTGCTCACACGCTGGCTGATCCCGCTGGAGCGCGGCTGGGACTCGCTCAGCCTCGCCACCGGCGAGAAACTGACGGTGCCGTTCCGCTTGCAGCTGTTGTTCGGCACGAACGCGCGGGTCCGCGACGTCGCCGACGACTCGCTGCTCCGGCGTATTCTCTACAAGGTGCGAATGCCCAATCCGGACGAGGCCAACTTCGGGGAGATCATGCGCCGCGAGTGCCGCACGAAGCACGTTCCGGTGGAAGATGACGCGATCGAGCACGCGGTGCGCAAGATTTACGACGAGCCCGGCCTGCAGCCCAGGGCGAGCTACGCCCGCGACCTCGTGGAGATCCTGATCGAGAGCGCGAGTTTCGACGGCGCTAAGCCGGTTCTCAGCCGCGACTCATTCGATCGCGTGTTCGCCTTGTTCGTGGAGAACGAGGCTGACGTGGACGAAGCGGAACTGGACGAAGATTTCTAGACCAGACCCTGTGTTTGGCATTAAGAGCGGGCCATCGGGCCCGCTCTTTCCTTCGTGGATGGGCGGGCCGGCTAGGGATGGCCCCACGCGTGTATATTGGGTGACGCATTCACTCAGGACTGCTAGTCAATTGACGGTTCAAGAAGACCCGAAGATCAGCTGGGCGACGCTTCTCGCACCTGAAGCGCCATGGCTCAGTGTCTTGGTGGGCAGTCGCGGTCAGCTGGATCGCTTTCTTGAGGCGCAGCCAGCAGCAGACTTGGTTGTTCGAACCGTACCTGGCGATAGCGGAGATGACGAGGATGCCCTTCTGGCTGCTTGGAGCTTCGCATTCGATTTCCCGACCGTCAGCAACAATTGGAATTCGCTCGTAGATTGGATGAGGGATCTCAGTTGGCTGCCAGCTTCCCAATACGTGGCACTCGTTTCGGACGCGGACAGGCTTCTTCCCGACCGGGATCGCTTCCGGCAATTCATGGAGGTCTTATCGATTCTCGCTCTTGAAGGAGTGCGTTATCGCGGTTCCCGACCCGGAAGGCTGCGATTCGCATTGCACGCGCAACCCCCGAACCGCGACCACCTCTTGCTTAGATTGCGCCAAGTTGGCCACGCCGTCCCTCGTTTCGCGTTGGCTTGAGACGACCCAACGCGCTCAACGAGGCGAAGTTTGCGGGGCGTGGCAGACTACGGATGGCACGTCCGCCATCGAGCAAGACGGTGGCGGGTTTGTCGTGGGTGGGCCGTCGAGTGGCGAGCCGTCGGCGCGCGCGGCGTGAAGTCTATAATCGCTGCGTGATGGATCTGACGGATCAGGAACGGGCCCTGTTAGAAATTTCGTACGACGACTCGTTTGGCCTTCAGGAGTTCAACCCCAGTTTCACGATCACGCTCTCTCCCACTGGAGTCGAGGTCAGCGGATCAACTGAACCAACGCTACAGAGCCTCCTTGCCAAAGGACTTGTCAGGCTGGTCTTTGCGAAACACGACCCATCCGACGCCCGACCGATCCCCGCCGAAGACATCAATGATGTCCTCGCGAATCCGGATAATTGGGCTGGCTCAGAGTCACCAGATCATGAGTTTGTCGAGTTCGCCATCACAGATCACGGCATGGCGGTGATGAACGCGATATGGACCAAGGAGAACGAAGGCCGCGAATCGTGAAATGGTTCAGTTTGAATCAGTAGAAATAGGAGCGAGGACTGCAGCCCGCCTTATCAAGTTCGCTAAATTCCCTCACATATTCGGATGCGATGCTCGTGCTCGGGTCTGGAAGCCCCGCCCATCTCCGATCACACGAGGTAGGCGTGCTGGCAAACTCGTTTGCTGCGAGCACCACTAAGTACGTGAAACTCATCAGCGCCATCGCCAAGGCGAACGACACGAGAGCTGACATCAAGACGGACCAGTGGCGAGGCTGTGGATGGAAGGCGCGCACGGTTGCTAGGACAACGATGGTGGCCGCCGCTGGGTTCGGGAACCGCGACCCGCACCGAGACGCAAGTTTGCGGGGCGTGGCAGACTACGGATGGCGGCGTTCGCCATCGAGCAAGCCGGCGGCGGGCTTGTCGCGGATGGGCCGTTCGAGTAGGGGTGATTCGTCGGACTTTCTGATTTGCACATGAGAAAGATCGTATTTCTGGTTGTAGCTATAGTAGTCGCGTTGATCGTGCTGTATTTGCTGTCCGCTGGAACGGACGTTCAGTTCTCCGACACCTTCACGGAAACGTCGCCCGTGCGGATTGACCCAACGGCAACTCCGGGTGTCACTTTGCTTTCTCAGAGGGACGAAGAGGACATCAACTCTCTCGTTAGCGATGTGATGAACAGGGCTTTCATTCCGTCGGAGCGCTTGCTTCGGCCACTAATTGACGACCGAATTGAGGACGATCAGCTTTCCTCCTTCGTTGGGTGTGCTCCCGTGGGTGCAGGCATCGAATTAGACGACCCCGCGGAGATCACTCCGGGGCGCGATGGCGAGGCGGTCGTTCGCGGACAGTTCGTCGCGAGGGCTGGTGCCAATGTGAAGACGGTTGCCTATGAGTGGGGTGTGGCACGCCAGGACGACGGTTCGTGGCTACTGACCGAGGTTCCTGAGTGCCCGTTCTAGATCCGATCGCAAGCTTTGCGCGGCGTGGCAGACTACGGATGGCACGGTCGCCATCGAGCAAGGCGGTGGCGGGTCTGTCGTGGGTGGGCCGTGAGTAGGGGGAAGCAATGGTGATGCTGATATTGGGGGCATGCTTCATCGCAGCCGGGTTGCTAACTGCTGTGAAGCCCATCTTTGACATCGTGGCCGATTCCACGCTGAAGAATCCTGCAATTATTCCCCCACAGCTACCTCCCGACGAGCAGAAGCGACGACGTGACCTGTGGCGTCGCTATGCCCGCTGGATCATGCCGGGATCGTTCTTGCTTGTCGGAACTGCGGCGGTCGCAGCGAATGTATGGGCGGTCGTGTGACAGCGTGGCGCGCACGAGACGCAAGTTTGCGGGGCGTGGCAGACTACGGATGGCACGCTCGCCATCGAGCAAGGCGGCGGGTTTGTCGTGGATGGGGCGTTCGAGTAGGGGGGCGAAACCCGCCCCAAGGTAAACTGTGATTATGGCTCGCGCGGCTCATCAATACGGACTGGGCACGTTCATACTTTTCTGCATCATCGGATTGTTGATAGCATTCGTGATTGCTGTAATGCCGTGGTTTCTCCAAGTTCCTTTCGTTGGAGCTTGGATTGGCGGTTGGCTGGTGGGTCTTCTTCTCGCGTCGACCAGAAATTTGCCTGTGGGGACGCTGCTTGGAATATCGGCCACCATGGTCGTTCTTGCCACCGAGCCGCTTTTCTTTTTCGGGGGACCCATCTTCGTTGCTGCGTGGATTGTCTTTCCTGTCGGCGCGTTCTTACATGGGCTCGTGGGAGGGATCCTCTCGACCAAGCGCAGGCGAGATGCTGCCTACAATCGCAGTGCCACGCACGGCACGCCCATCGCCTAGACGTGCGAGCCAACGTGGCCACAATCGCGGCCATGAACCGCGTCGTCGGCCGCGGTTGCAGACGGAGCGCACGACGGGGCGCGAGACCTGCGACAAGACGCAAGTTTGCGGGGCGTGGCAGACCACGGATGGCGCGTTCGCCATCGAGCAAGGCGGTGGCGGGTTTGTGGTGGAGTCAATGTTGACATGAGTTGGGTCTGGGGTCCTCTTGAATGCACAATTGAAGAGTCGGTTGCTAAGCTCGACAACTACCGAGCGGAGTTCTGCAGGGACGTCGACTTCATCAAGGCAGCCTCACCGGATCTGCCCACGGTTCAAGGGCGGTTATCAGAAGTAGTAGCTGGACGAGAAGCAATTGCTATCATTGCCATGCCGCCGCGTTGTCAGCCCAGGAAGCAACTGCCTGTCTAGCGACAGGAAGCCAGCGGGCACCCGGTGGCCCGAATGTGCGTTCCGCCGTGAAGCGGAGGTTCCATACGCTGGAGCAAGGATTTCGATCCACACTCCGCGAGCACGCTGACAATGACGCGATCAGGGCGGCAAGCGGCGAGACCAACGCTCCTTGGCTGCCAAAGACCTTTTGGTGGAGACACTTAACCCCCGAGTTGCAGCACGCGGGCAACGCCTGACCGGCCATACGCGGGGGCATGGTCGCCGGCGAAGGCCCTACTCCGTCAGGAAGTCGCTGATCGCGGCGGCCAGCTCGGCGGGGCGCTGGATCGGCACGTCGTGGATCGTGTCCTCCATGATCAGGACGCGCGCGCGGGCCACCAACCGGCGCGCAGCCTCGATGCCTTCGAGCCGCACGTCGAGCCACGACTGCTCGAGTTCGGTCTTCGGCTCCTGGTGGCAGGAGATGATCATCAGCGGGCAGGCGATCTCCGGCAGCAACTCGGAAGGCTTGAGGTCGAAGATGGCCCGCGCGATCTTCATGTGGTTGGGGATCGCCAGCCGCCGGTAGACCTTGTCGTCGCGGACCTCGAAGTTGGAGAGCACCATGTCGGGAAGGTCCTCCTTCCACATGTCCTGGAGGTTCGGCCAGCGGCGCATGAAGCCGAGGAAGGTCTCGACCGGCGTGCCGTCGATGTCCGGCGGGCGCATGCGCGCCTCGGCGTCTTCCCATGTGCCCCGGCTCGAAAGCTCGATGACGCCGCCGTCGATGAGCACGACTGCGCGCGCCGGGTGCGCAACCGCGTAGGTGAGCGCCACGCTGGCGCCCCACGAGTGGCCGGCGAGGGCAGGCCGCTCGAGGCCGAGCGCTTCGATGAAGGCATCGAGGTCCGCCGTGACGTCGTCGAAGCCGTAGCCGTCGTCCGGGGCGTCGCTGAGGCCGTGGCTGCGCTGGTCGAGCGCGATCACGCGGAAGCGCTGCGCGAGGAGCGGCGCGGTCCAGTCCCAGATGCGGCTGCCCGACGAGAGGCCGTGCAGGAGGATCAGCGGCGGGCCGTCGCCGCCCCAGTCGCGGTAGTGCAGTCGCAGCCCGCGGCCGGGCAGGTGGACGAACGTGCCTTCGACCGTCGGCACGCTAGACTTTCTTCAGTTCCTGGACGATGAACGCGAGGCGCTCGTGGTCCTCCGGCGAGCGCACGCCGAAGCCGAAGTCGAGTGTCGAGACGAGCCCCGAGTAGCGCTCCTTGATCTTCGGGAGCAGTTCGTCGTACGTGCCGATGATCGCGAACTGCTCCAGCATCTCGTCGGTGATGCCGTTCGCCATGTCCTGCCACTTGCCTTCCATCGACAGGCGGAAGAGACGGTCGCCGGTCTCCTGCCAGCCGTGGACGTCGAGGACCGGGTGGTAGGCGCGGGTCGAGGCGTAGAACGAGAGCTGTTGGCGGACGGGCGCCTTCGCGCGCTCCACCTCTTCCTCGTTCTTGCCGGTAATGATGAACGCGCCGCCGACGATGTCGACCTCCTTCGGATCGCGGCCCGCCTTCTTCGCGCCGGCCTCGATCTCCGGGATGATCACTTCCTTCGTGTACTTGACCGTGTTGAAGCCGTGCATGCGGATCCCGTCGCAGACCTCGCCGACGAGGCGGCAGTTGTAGCGGTTGACCGCCGAGATGTAGATCGGCACGTCGTCGCCGGGGGCTGTGTTGCCGCCGGGGTTGAAGAACGGCGAGATCAGCGTGAACTGGTAGTGCGGCCCCTGGTGCGCCGGACGCTCGTTGGTCTGGAACGTCTTGAAGATCGCCTTCAGCGTCAGGATGTAGTCCTTGAGGCGCGGCCCCGGCGGCGACGGCCAGGCGGTGGAGTAGCGGCGCTCGTTGTGGCCCTTGACCTGCGTGCCGAGCCCGAGAATGAACCGCCCGCCGGAGAAGCGCTGGAGGTCCCAGGCGATCTGCGCCGTCACCATCGGGCTGCGCGGGAAGGCGATCGCGACGGCGGTGCCGAACTTCAGCCGCTGCGTGTGCTCGGCGACGGTCATCAGCGGCAGGAAGGGGTCGTGGCCCGCTTCCGGCGTGACGATGACGTCGTAGCCGATCTCTTCGAGGCGGCGGGCCTGCTCGGCATAGCCCTGGATGTTGGAGGCGATGATCGTGGTCTCGACTTGCATGGCGGGCGCTCCTCTGTTGGGCGTATCGAGGCCAAGTCTAGCGGATGCTGCGCGCGCCGTCAGGCGCCCGTCTGGGCGACGGGCTACGGGCCGCACCCGTCCGTCGCCCGTCTGGGCGCCCGTCTGGGCTGCGATAAAATTGGTATACCGAAGACAGGCTGCGCTATGCTCGTATGAAGTATCCGCGCGTAAAACTGCGAGTCAGTGATTATTCGCCCATCAGATCAGGCCTGCCCGCCCCTCATAAACTCCCGAGGTCGATAAGCGGTGCTGCGACTCGAAGTCTCGTACCGCGGCATCGTCCTGATCATCGTCGCCCTGCTCGCCGCCTGGGCGCTGCTCAGCCTGTGGCCGATCATCGTCATCGTCGTCACCTCGTTCATCTTCATGGCGGCGCTCCTGCCCTACGTCGAGTGGCTCACGGCGCACCGCGTTCCGCGTACGGCCGCGGTCGTGATGATCATGCTGGCGATCCTGCTGGTGCTGGGAGCGCTCGCGGCGCTGGTCGTGCCGGCCACGATCGACGAGATCGCAGACCTCAAGGACAACCTTCCTGAAGACGCGCGCGAGATGGAGGACTTCCTCGCCGATGTCGGCATAAACGTTGAGCTGGAGGACCGGGCGCGCGACATCAACTGGGATCGGGTGGTCTCCGGCGACACCGCGATCGACTACGGGCAGCGGGCGCTATCCTTCGGCCTCGCGGTGTTCACGATCTTCTTTCTGACAGCCTACTTGCTGTTGGATACGCCACGGATGAACCGGTTCCTCTACCAGTTTGTGAAGCCGGGCTACGAGCCGGAGTTGGAGCGCTGGCTCTTCGCTCTGCGGCGAGTGGTCGGTGGCTACATCCGCGGCCAGGTGATCACGACGGCGTCCATCACCGTCGTCACCTTCGTCGTGTTGTCGATCGCCGGGGTGCCGAACGCGATCGCCTTCGCCATCCTCGCCGGGTTCGTGGACATCATCCCGATCGTTGGCGCAGTGATTGCCGTGGTGATGCCGGCGATCGCCGCGTTCCAGGAGTCCCCGGCACAGGGACTCGGCGTCATCGTGGCGCTACTTGTGTATCAGCAGTTCGAGGACCGGATACTTGCGCCGCGCGTGTACGGCCACACCCTCAACCTGCCGCCCGTGATCGTGCTGGTGGCGGTGATGATCGGCGGCGCATTGGCCGGCATCGTTGGCGTCTTGCTGGCGCTGCCCGCAGCAGCCGTCGCCCGCGTCGGTTTGGACTACTATCTTGAGAAGCGGAGTGGTACGCCGGCCATGTCGACTGCGCTGGACGAGCGAACTGCCCCCGACACCGAGGAGGCTAAGAATGGCTGAAGGCGAGCGAGGGGTAGGCAAGTGCAAGAACGATCACCCCGGATCATACGGCTACCCCACGCGGCCAGAGGAGCCCTATGACTTCTGCGCGGAGTGTGGCAACCCGATGGTCTGGCACTGCGCTAAATGCAAAGAGCCGATGCCGGATGATTCGTCGGAGTTGCTGGCGGCGCGGTTCTGCCGCCACTGCGGCACGCCGTACTTCGGCCGCTCGCGGCGGGCTCAGACTGGCAAGGAATCGGGCGGGAAGCCGTCCGCCAGGTAGATCGCCCGGATGCCGGCGATCAGTTCCTCACGGGTCTCATAGCCCTCGCGCGGTAGCCGGTGCAGGATGTCGCCGACTTCGCTGTCGAGGCCGCCGATATCCGCCGCGTGGCGGACGATACCGTCCTTAGCGGCGGGGAAGGCGATACCCTCGAGCGCGTGTTCATAGTCTGCCGGTTCGGCTGAGGGCAGCTTCGGGTATTCAGTCATGGGATGATGATACACGCGCCGGTGCGGTCCAGCGGCCTCCGCGGCCTTACCGTGTACAATCGCGGCCATGATCAGCGACGTGCACCACATCGGCATCGCCGTGCGCGACCTCGACGCGGCGCTCGCCTTCTACCGCGACGCCCTTTCGCTGCCCTGCGTGAAGGAAGGCGAGATGCGGGCGCGCGGCGTCCGCGTGGCGATGCTGGCCGCCGGACGCGGCTACCTTGAGGTGATCCAGCCGGTCGAGGCGTCGTCGCCGTTCACGTCGTTCATCGAAGAGCGTGGCGAAGGCCTGCACCACGTGGCCCTGTGGAGCGACGATATCGAAGGCGACGTGGCGACCTTGAGCAGACTGGGTGTGCCGCTCACCGATGCTGAACCACGGGAGGGCTTCACGGGCCGGCTGTGCTACCTCGCGCCCGAAGCGTTCGACGGCGTGCAGATCGAGGTCGTGCAGCCGGAAGCCGCCTTCGCCGGCGCCAACCCGACCCCCGGCCCGATCTCGCGTATCGACCACGTCGTGCTGCGGGCGCCGAGCCCGAAGACGGTGTGCGAGCGAATGGCGGCGTGGTTCGCCGTCGGGACCAAGCGCACGTTCGAGCGCGGCGAATCCACCTTCGCCTTCATGCGCCCGGGGGATGTGGTGATCGAGGTCATCGGGCCGACCCAAGCGCCAGCCGAGCCCCGGCCGGGGAACATCGCAGGGCTGGCATTCGAAGTGACGGGCATCGACGAGCTGACGGCTGACCTGAAAGCGAAGGGCTACCCGGTGGGCGAGCCGCACCCGGCGCTGCAAGGCGGGCGGATCGTCTCGGTGCACCAATCGGGCGCCTGCGGCGTGCCGGTGGCGTTCATCGACTTCGCCGGAAGCCCGGGGGCGCCGTCTGGAGATTGAACCGCGTCTAGCCTCTGTGCCCTGAGGCCACCTGCGCTAGAATCGATCGTGGTTACGGGGCAGATCCGTTATCGAGCAACTCCTCTACATGATGGACTGCGCTTTAAGGGCGAGTACCACGGCCAGGTAACGTGCAACTCTCATTGGGATTCTCTTGCGGCAAGTCGCTCGATGGCTTCGAGGACTGGCTGGAAATCTGCAGAGTCCGCCTGAGAAATGTCGCTCTGGATGACTCCGGCTGTACTGAACCGAACAAACGAGTCGCCGCGATAAATCCCATAACTGCGAGGCACGCCCGCTCCAATCGGGGGCCCTGAATAGTGACCGCCGGGCGGTATTGGGATGCTCACGCCCTCAACCACAAGCGGAGGTGGCGGGATCTGCGCCCGCAGGGCAGCCAAGGCCGCGAACGTGGGCTCGAACACCTCGCAGTGCTCGGTGTGAACTCCGATGGCGCTCATCACACCTTGCGCGTCGAAGGCAAGGAGGGAGAGCCCCAGCGAGACGCGGTAGAACGTGGTTGAATTGAGAGTATATGAATCTGTCGAGGCGCCCGTTGGGATGGGAATAGTGGTGCCTCCCGGGAGCTCGAAGGTCTGTCCCGGGGGCCTCGCCGCGGCTGCAGCGTCCGGGCTCGGGCAGAGGGGCGGTGGTTCTCCCGGGGGCGGTTGTGTAAGGTCGTCCTCCGGCGGAGGCGATGGTCGAGTACCTGACGCTTCCGGAGGCGGCTGCTGGGGCACCTCCTCCTCACCCTCGTTGCACGCGACGAATACCGCTGCCGCGTAGATTGCGAGGAAGCCAAGCGCAAGGCCCATCCGTGAAGAGCTGCGGAAACCAGCGTTCCGGCGCATCGTGTTCCCCCTGACGCTCATATACTACGCGTCAGTGTCAAGGTCGTTCATAGTCGCCCATCTCTCTCTCTCTCTCTCTCTCTCTCTCTCATGCTCGCTCGAGCTACAATATGCGCTACATTTCGCAGCCCTGGCGCCAGCGCAGTGGTCCCACGCGGGGGCCGCCCAATCGCGCCCACTTCTCTGTCGCCTGAAGCGCGTTAGCGTTCCGGTGGTCCCGGGCTCCCGAACAAGCAAGCGCCCAGCCGTGCAGACAGCAGGAGCCCGGCCCTTGTTTGCACGATGCCTTGATTATTGGCGTAGCCAAGCGTCTGCTAGAATTGAGCCGAACCGAGAAGGAGGATGCTTTCCATGCGAGAAGTTGTAATTGTTGAAGCGGTACGGACGCCGATGGGACGGCGCGGCGGCGTGCTTTCCGGGATTCACCCGAACGAGCTGGGCGCGAAGGTGCTCAACGAGCTGGTGAAGCGCTCCGGGATCGAGGCCGGGATGGTCGAAGACGTCGTCTTCGGCTGCGTCGACCAGGTCGGCGAGCAGGCGGCGAACGTGGCGCGCAATGTCCTGCTGACCGCCGACTTCCCGTACACCGTGCCGGCGACGAGCGTCGACCGCCAGTGCGGCAGCGGCCAGCAGGCGATCCACTTCGCAGCCAACCTCATTTCCTCCGGCGTTTGCGACATAACGATCGGCGGCGGCGTCGAGTCGATGTCACGCGTGCCGCTTGGCGTCAACATGATGCAGGGCCCCGGCGCGCCGTTCACCCCGGCGTTGATGGACAAGTACCCGCTCACCCCGCAGGGCATCTCCGCCGAGGAGATCGCCGTGAAGTGGGGCATCGACCGCCAGGAAGCCGACGAGTGGGCGCTCGGCAGCTATGAGAAGGCCAAGACGGCGCGTGACGAGGGCCGCTTCGACCGCGAGATGCTCCAGATCGACGTCAAGCTCGAAGGCCTCGACCACACGGTCAAGACCGACGAGGGCATCCGCGACACCTCGCTGGAGAAGCTCGCCAGCCTCCAGCCGTCCTTCCGTCCGAACGGCATCCACCACGCCGGCAACTCATCGCAGATCACCGACGGCTCATCGGCCGTGCTGCTGATGTCTCGCGAGAAGGCCGAAGAGCTCGGCAAGAAGCCGCGGGCACGCATCGTCGGGCAGGCAGTCGTCGGCTCCGACCCGGTCCTGATGCTGACCGGGCCGATCACGGCGACGCCGAAGGTGCTGAAGCACGCCGGCCTCGAGATGAAGGACATCGACCTGATCGAGATCAACGAAGCCTTCGCCTCCGTCATCCTGGCCTGGAAGCGCGAGTGCTCGCCCGACATGTCGAAGGTCAACGTCAACGGCGGGGCGATCGCCCTCGGCCACCCGCTCGGTGCCACCGGCGCCCGCCTGATGACGACGATGCTCCATGAGCTTGAGCGCGCCGGCGGCCGCTACGGCATGCAGCTGATGTGCTGCGGCGGCGGCCTCGGCACAGCCACGATCATCGAACGCCTCGACTAGGGGAAAGCCGGGCGCTGCGCCCGGCCTTCGGAATTGCTCTTACACAGGGACCGTCAAATCGACGGTCCCTGTTTCGCTTACGGCGTGCAGGTGGACCCGAAGATGAACCTGATCGTGTTGACGTCCATGATGTTGATGAGCGCGTCGCCGTTCAGGTCATAGCGCCCGCTGTACCCACCGGTCCCGAACACCGGCTTGTAGCTGAGCACGTCCGAGATGTTCACCATGCGGTTGTCGTCGAAGTCCGGCGGCCAGGAGTCAGGGTTCTCATCATTGGCCAGGACGGTCGTCGGACAGCGCTTGACGGGGTCCGTGCCCATCACGGCCTCGACACTGTTCAGGAAGCCATCGCAGTCGGTGTCATTCGTGCAGCCGGGTGGCGGTGTCGGCGTAGGGCTGGCAGTCGGCACCGGAGTGGCAGTCGGGGCCGGAGTGGCAGTCGGGGCCGGAGTGGCTGTAGGCGCCGCCGATGGCGTTGGTGTGGCCGTGGGGGCCTGCGTGTTACTCGGCGCCGGCGTGTTGGTCGGACCGGCGGGCGGGATGTAGCCGCCGAAGTCGTTCGTCCAGTACCAGCCGTAGGTGCTGCCGGCCGTGTAGGTGCGGTCGATGCCCATCACCTTGAAATTGCCGTTGAGCATATTGGCGTTGTGGCCGGAAGACGCCTTCCAGGCATTGAAGACGCTGAGGCCAGTCGTATAGCCGGCGGCGATGTTCTCGCCCTTGGGCGTAGACCAGCAGTAGCCAAAGTTGCACATGCGGGTCCAGGGGCTTTGTCCAAGGTGGTCGGTGTGGCTGAAGTAGTTGTAGGCGCCCATGTCGGCGTCCATCCACCGGGCGGCTTCCGTGATATTGGCATCGACGAGTAGCGGGCCTTTGCCGTTCTGCGCGCGATAGTCGTTGATCAGCGTAACGAAGATCTGTTCCTCCGAATCGAGGATCGTCGTCGCCGATGTAGTATCAGCAGCGGGGCCGGCGGCGATCACTACGGCGAAGATGGCGGCGGTCGCTGCGCAGGCGGCAACGATCAGCTTTCCTGGTACTTTCATGGGGCGGGTCTCCTTCTTGAGCGCTTTCCATAACGGATGACGGCAGGGCAACGCGTGTGTTGCCCTATGAGGAGAGAGGGATGGTTAAGACGCGCCGTATACTGATGCGGCGATGAGTGAGGCGCCGAAATATCCACTGTTCGTTAAGGTCGACTGCTACCAGTTGTCTGTAAATGACCTCGACGCGGCGCTCCGTTTCTACCGCGACGCACTGGGGCACGAACTCGTCTGGCGTTCCGAGACGGCAGCCGGACTACGGATGCCGGGCGGCGACAGCGAGTTGGTGTTGCAAACAGAGCGTCCGGAAGCTGAGACGGACCTGCTGGTGGAGTCGGTAGGTGAGGCTGTGGAGCGCTTTGTCGTCGCCGGCGGTCGTCTGATCAGGGGGCCGTTCGAGATTCAGATTGGGCTGTGCGCCGTGGTGATGGACCCGTTCGCCAACGTCCTGGTGATGCTGGACATGAGCAAGGGACGGCTGGTGACCGACGCTGAGGGGCGGATCGTCGGGAACGAGGGCGCTGAGCCGTCAGGCTGACGCTACAGAAGGCCGTGTTCTTTGAGGAGCGGCTGGCTGAAGGTGATGCGCCCCGTTAGCGTCTTCGCGTCACAGGTGGCAAGGATGAGGGCGGCGCTTGCCATGTACTCAATCGGCTCGGCGCGCGGGTCGTCTCCGCTCTGGATGAGCTTGTGGAAGAGGACGCCGGGTGAGGCGACGATGCCCGTCGGGGCGAGGGAGTTGACGGCGATCCCGGAATCGTACAGCTCGTGCGCGAGGCCGCTGCTGAAACGCTCGATGCCGGCCTTGACCAGGCCGTAAACGGTGCCGCCGCGCGGTGGCAGTTCGTATGGCGGCCCTTCGGGGTGAAAGGCGGCGCGCGAAGAGATATTGATGATGTGCCCGTGGCCGGCGTTCAGCATGTCGGGAACTACCGCCTGGGCGAGGAGGAAGGGCCCGGTGAGGTCGACGTCGATCATCTTCTGAAAGCGCCGGAGCGGGAAGTCCTTTATCGGCAGGTAGTAGGTCAGGGCAGCATTGTTCACAAGCACGCTAACCGGTCCATAGGTGTCGCGCGTCGTAGCGACGAGACGCTCGATCTCCTTGGGGTCTGAGACGTCGGCGCGGACAGCGGTCGCCTCGCCGCCATTACGACGGATCTCGTCGACTGTCACGTGGATGCCACCGGGGAGCTGGTGGTCGCCTTCGTGCTCCGTACGCGCGGCGGCGATGACCTTCGCGCCTTCGCCGGCGAAGAGCACGGCGATCTCCTTGCCAATGCCGCGGCTGGCGCCTGTCACGATCGCGACTCTGCCGTCAAGTTGTCCCACTAGTCTGCTCCTATCCGGGTCGAGGGTAGCCGAGGGTCTCCGCGATGTCACGCAACAGTAGGCGCACTCGGTCCACCTCTGCGGCGATTGCCTGGTTCGAACCGTTGGTCGCGAGGTCGTCCTCGAGGGTAACGACGGCGTGGCAGAGGTCTCTGGCGAGGCTCTCGTCCTTCTCACGGACTTCCGGGTCGACATTGTGGGTGAAGTTGTGAGCGGGGCCGAAGAAAGCGGCCTCCGCCGCCTGGCGATCGCCTCCGTTCAGGAAGTCGATGACGCGGGTAAGCGCTGCTTCCTCAGTGACGAACGCGTCGGCACTGATCTCGCTCTGGCCGAGGGGAACGAGCGCCTTGTCGCAGGTATCGTCACCACCACCGCCGCTGACCTGGCGAACCAAGAAGAAAGCGCCGACGAAGATCAGGACGAGAACGCCCAGGCCGGCGCCCCAGACCCAGTCCGGAAGGGCGTCCTGGCGCGCCGCCTGCGCACGCCGGCGGCGGGAGAAAAAGGTGCTAGCTGCCGGGCTCTTGAGCGTCAATCCCAAACTCCGATTGCAGGAAGTTTATCAGGTGCCAGATCTCATCCTCGGTGAGCCGGTCGCCGAAGGAGGGCATCACGGTCAGACCGTTGCTGATGACGTGGAAGAAGAACTCGTCCTTATGGTAGGGGAGATGGATGCGGAAGTCGGCGGGCGGCGTCTCCAGGTCACGCGCCACCGGCCCGTCGCCGCGCCCGTCCGGGCCGTGGCACTGCTGGCAGTTCGCCGTGTATAACGAGCGACCCATCGCAATCGACTGTGGATCGGCGGCGATCGGGTTGCCGATCGTCTCGGCTTCCCCCGGCAGCAGGCTGATCGCGATCACTCCGGTGCCGATCACCGTGAACGCCGCGGTGCCAACCCGCATTAGCCGGGGGCCGGGCGCCGGAAGCTCCGGCAGCCGTGGCGACCAGGCAGCGAGGAGCAACGCGGCGACCAGCAGACCAATGGCGCCGACCGTGAGCCAGCCTCCTGAGGCGAGAGGCAGATCGAACTGACCACCGCCGCCCGGGGAGTCAATCGCCACAGGGAAATCGGCCGTGATGTCGTCGGCGCCGCTGCGGCGGATGTCGACGTGGACGACCCAGCTGCCGGGCTCGCTGATGAAGGGGCCGACCGCGCGGTACGCAGTCAGTTCGGCGGGCTCCATGTCGATCTCCGACGGGGCAGCGTCCCCGGACGGCGGCACGAAGCGGAGGCGCACGCGGAGGATGTCGCCAATGTCCCCACCCTGCTGCGGGAAGAGGAACACTCGGAAGGAGTTGTTGCCGATCGCGTTGGGAGAGATCGTGAGGTTGACGGTGAGGTCACCCGCGGGCTGAATCTCGTCATAGCCCACCACCGCCTGTGTGCGCGAGGCCTCCTCGGCCGCCCGTTCGGCGTCCTCCGCCTGGCGCGACGTCGGGTACTGAAAGAGAATGGCGGCGGCGAGCATGACTGCGATGCCCAAAGCCGCCTCCGCCCACACGGCGCGCCGAAGCCAATGACGGACTCTTGAACCAGTCTCCGGAGCTTCGGCTTCCTCGATCGTGCGTTCGCGCAAATAGAACGCGTTGACGCCGGCCACGCCAAGAACGGTAGTGACGACGCCGAGCTTGATGAGCAGCGCCCGCCCGTATGCCGTGTCGACCAGGGCGTTGAAGCTCGGTACCTGGACGAGTGCGTTAATGGTGCCGGTCGCGAGGAGAACGACGACGCTCGTGGCGGCGATCAGCGAGAAGCGTTCGAGGTGAGCGGTCTGGAGGTCGGAGCGTGCGTCCGGCTCCTGTCGCACCCACAGGAGGAAGAGGCCGAGCTGGACAAGCATGCCGACCCAGACGGCAGTGGCCACGAGGTGGAGGAAGTCGGCGGCAACTGCCCAGAAGGAGCCGGGCACAGCGTTGGCGTGGCCGACCATCGCGATGAGCAGGAGGTAACCGAGGCCACCGGCGAGGGCGACCCAGGTCGCGGAATCGGCGAGGCGTTCGCGATTACCGCGAGCAAAGGCGGGCACCATCACAAGCACAGAGGCGATACAAACCAGCACGGCCTGGCGCTGGATGAATCGCTCACCCCAGTTGTTGCTGAGGACGTCGTCAATGTACTTGAGGCCGCCCAGTTGGTCGGCCTGCACAAACAGCTCGCCCCCGGCGACGAGGACGAGGCCGCCGACCGCTATCCAGGCCGTGTTGAGGGCGCGGCGGCGCGCGGCGAGGCGGGCTTCTGCGCGGGCCGGTTCGCTTGAGACGGACGCTGCCGGGTTCGCGACGAGGGCGACGAAGGCAAGGCTGCCGACGAGTAATGTCGAGAAGAGAATCTGGGTCCATTTCACGCTAACGTTCTGCGGCTTGAGGGTTGAACCGGTGCCTTCGGCGGTGAAACGCGGGCCGCTGGGTTGCGAGCCGTCGGCGTTGAGGATGGTGAAGGGAAAAGAGCCCCTCAGCAGGTGGCCGTCGACGCCGGAGAGCGTCTCCCAGACCACCGTGTAGAAGCCGGGGCCGAGCTCGTCGTCGACGCCGACGGCCATCCGTTCGCGCTCCGGGCCGAACGTCAGCTCGCCGTTGTCGACGCGTTCCCCGGTGCCGGCGAAGACCTCCATGTTTGAGAGCCGCTGATCGACCGTTTCGCTGAAGAACCCGGTCACGATCGCCGGGGACGACTGGAGCTGGCCGTTGATCGCCGGGTCCGCCCTCACGAGGATGGCATGCGCGGAAGCGCCCGGGGCGGACGACAGCCAGCCCACAAGCACTACCGCCACGAGGGCGAGAACAAGCGGAGGGAGTACCCCGCGCCGCGTCATCGCAGGAGGCCCAGCACCCGCCCGGAGTCCTCGAGGAGGCCGGCGCTAGTCGTCGCCTCGGCGGCGATGATGCCCGCGTCTCGCTTACCTCCGAACTCGAGCTCGAGCTCGAGAACGCTCTCGCAGAGGTCGACGCCGAGCTGCGGGTCGGCGTTGCGGAGCGGCAGGTCGATGTCATGGGTGATGTTGTGCGCGTCGCCGCCAAAGGCCTCGGCAGCGGCTGGCACGTCGCCGGCGCCGGCAAGCGCTGAGACCTCGCGCATCGCCGCGATTGCAGACCGCAGGCGTTCCTCGGTGAGCGGACGGTCGCTGACAGCGCCGATCGGATAGGCGCAGACGCCAGAGGCTCCCGGCACCGGCGAGGGCTCTGCCGCAAAGTCGATTTCGTCACTCGCTTGGTCCAGGTAGCCGGCGATCTTGTCGGATTCCGTGGCGATCACGGCTGGCCGAAGGTCTCCCGCGATCTCGTTTTCGAGCTTGACCACGCTGATGCAGAGATCTTGGGCCAACGTCGGGCTGCCGAGGCGAAGCTGCGCATCGATGTCGTGCGTGACGTTGTGGGCGTCGGTGGTGAAGAAGAGCGTCTGCGCGCCGCCGGGATCGCCGTTCCGGGCAGCGGTGGCGATGTCACGCGTCCCGGAGATGGCGACGAGCAGGCGCGGCTCTGTAACAGCGTTACCGGTGAGCGGAGTCACGGCCGATTCGCAGTCGGCGGCGATTTGCGCGTCGCTCTTGCCGTCACCGGAGAGAGCGGAGCCGGTGAAGACCAATGCGGAAAAAGTCCCGGCGATGATCAGCCTGGGTGTGGAGGCGCGCAGCCAGGCGGTGCACCAGGCGCGGCTGTAACGGCGCTTGCCTTCGGGGATCGGCCCGATGGCGAAACTCATCGCGAAGATGAGGAGGAAGATGCCGATGACGGTAATGAGAACGGTGCCGGTGCTCGCGCCGCCGATGTGGAGGATCATGGCGTGGGCAGCGCCGCGACCGGCTCCCAGGAATCGTCCAGCCAGGGACCGGGCAGGCACCAGCCAAGCAGGAAGGCATCGAGGTAGGGATCGACCGCGGCGCCGGGGTTGAGGCGCGGGTCGGCGGTCAAAGCGCGCTCATCGCTGCCGTCGCTGTTCATGAGGAAGATGCCAAAGGAGTGGAGTGCGTTCAAGGACACGGTCTGAATGACGATCGAACCGGTGTACGCGATTTGAGCGCCGTCCGGGGAGTACTCCGGTGAGCGTTTGAAGATGTCGGAATTGGTGATCGCAGCAGGCTCGCCGCCGTCCGCACTGACCAGGTACAACTGGGATTCGCCTTCGCTGATACCGGAGACGAGGAGCGACTCGCCATCGGGAGTCCACTCTGGGTCATACCAGAGGCCGCCGGAGCCGATCTGGAGCTTCTGCGGTTCCCCGCCCGACGCGTCGAGCAACAAGACATCCGAGAAGTTGCCAATCGCGTCCTGCACGTTGTAGGCGATGGTCGACCCGTCGGGAGACCAGGATGGCGAGCCGGCGAGGTTGTCTGCGGCACCAAGCTCGGTTGCCTCGCCCGCTGCGATGTCGAGGATACCCACCTTGTGGATGTTTTCGAAGCCATCGTATTCGGTATAGACGAGGTGGGTCCCATCAGGGGACCAGTCCATGCCCTGGACGGCGGCGGAGAGCGGTATCTCTTCATCAGGTGCGTCTTCGCCGAGGATCACGAGTTCGCGGTTAGTGACGGTGAAACGTTGCTTGAGCAAGGCGACTCGCTTGCTGTCGGGAGAGCACATGGCAGAGATGACGACCTCAGATTCGAAGTCGACGGGCTGCCGGAAGGTCTCGGCGGTGGCGAGATTACTGGCGATGATGTTGCCGCTGGCGTCCCGGTAGAGGATATACGCCGCTCCGGGAGCCGCGCTCTCTGTGCCAGTCGGCGCGTTCGTCTCGCCGCCGTCGTCGTCACCGCTGCCGCAGGCCCAAACGCCCGCGGTAAGGCATATCACGAAGACCATGAGCAGCAGCCGCCGGAATCGCATCAGGTGTCGCGCCTGCTTCCGAGGACGACGCCTGCCGAGGCGCCGGCACAGAGCCCGACCGCAACGCCTGCGATCAGTGCCCAGAGCGGGATGTCGTTACTGCCGTCGTCACTCGTGCCGGGGTTGGTAATGACGGTCGTTGGCGCGGCCGTGGCCGCGGCGGTGTCGGAGGGGCCCGGAGTCTGAGAAGAGCCGCCGCCGACGAAGAAAACGAACGCGCCCTGGGCCTCATCCCCGTCGTCGTCCGAGATGTTGTGCCAGATCACTGTGTAGCGCCCCTCGGGAAGCGAGGGCGGCAGGTCGAGGGTCATTTTCGTGCGGTCTGCGTCGTTGAGCACGGGGCCATCGGCGATCACGTCGCCGGACTCGTTGACGAGCACCATCGTCGGCAGTCCGCCGCTGCGCCCCATCTCTTCTGCGAACACGGCTTCGATCTGAGCCGGAGACTCGGCGACCGTCGCGCCGTCGGCCGGTGTCGAGCTGACGTAGCGCGCGTGAGCCGAGGCTCCAGACGCCGAAACCAGGACGGCCGCGAGCAGGGCGACGGCCAGCGCCGCCACCCCGCTCACACGTGCCGCGAACGTCACTCTAGCTACCGGTTTCCTCGGCTGCGGGCGATTCTTCAGCGCCGTGGTCGTCTTCTCCTTCGTCGGCGAGCTCCTCGCCCGCGACCCAGTCGTACGCGGAATGCTGAAGCTCGTGCCAGGCGTCGTGGGCGTCTGTCGCCAGACCCTTTGACGCCTCGAGGTCCTCCGCTCCGAGTGCCGCTAGGAAGTCGTCCATAGTTTGGACGAGCGTCGCGGCCAGCTCGCTGAGGTCGTCCGGCCAGTGGGTCGCAGCAGCGATGGCATGAGCCCGTTCGATCGTACCGGAAGTGCCGCTCGGGATCTCGCTGGCGGCCTGTAGTTCGTCGTCGATGGTGTGGAACGCGGCGGCGTCAAGCGTGTTGAGCGCGGTCTCCACCTCGACCCGCTCCAGGCGCGTTGTCAGCTCGGCCAGTTCCGCGCTATTGTCACTGCCGCCGCTGTCATCGTCGTCGTCGTCGCAGGCCGCGACCAGGACGAGGGCGAGTAGCGCGACGGCAGCGAGGCCGGCGAATAGCAGCCGGATTCGTGGATTCATCTGTCCTCCTCAAGTAATAACGCCACCGGCGCCGTATTGGACGCCGGAATCGATAAGGCAGGCCGGTCAGGCAGCCTTAGGAGGTTGGAGGAGGAGGAGCGTCGGTGGTTCCGGAGCGATTGCGGCCGGCGCTAGGAGGATAGGCTTTGGCGCGTCATCCGGCGCAAAGAGACCCGCGTCTTCGCCAACCCAGAGCGCGCCGACCATCGCCTGCGCGCCGCCACACTTCGAGATGCCGGTGTGGCAGTGGAGCGTGTGGGCGTCGTCTGCTGCCGCGTCCGGTTGTCGGTGATGGTGGGTCGTCTCATGGGCTTCAGTGCCGGTCGTGGTCCAGTGGCCGAGATAGACGAAGTTAGGAAGCAGCACGCCGAGCAAGATGAACCTCGCTACGGAGCGAACGAATCGATTGCGCGAGAACACGTCGCCGGTCATCTCTCTACCCGGGAATTATACGAGCGTCCTAGCTCTGTGTATCCAGCGCGGGACTCCCTGCCGGGCGATGGCGCGCACCCCACCAGAGGAGCGTGGTAGCGATGATGATCAGCAGAAAACCGAAGAGGCTGAGTACGGCGAAGTTGCGAATGGGCACCCACATGCTATCGACACCGAGGTCCAGCATCGCCTTGACGAAGGGGTCGCCTTCGTCGTCGGCGGTGCGGAACACGAAACGCACGGCAACAGCGGCGGCGAGCCCCGGCAGTCCCGCTACAACGGCGACACTGCCCGCGCCGAGCAGCCGCATGTCCCAGGGAAGAACGACCAGCAGTACCGCGGTCATGCCGATGGCGACAACGGCGAGGATGACGGCGAGGACCAGGAAGACGGCGTTCGTGGAGTCACGGACGAAGCCGAGACCGTAGTCGATCGCGCCGGTTGTGGAGACGCGTTCGATGTTCCGGTTCGCCTGTGGATCGCCTTCGGTCCAGGCGTCACCACCAACTGTGTAGAGTTTGTGCGCGGCGCGATCCAGGATCACGTCGCGCAGTTCGCCGCCCCGCAGGGTCGTCGCCTCTTCGCGCGTCAGCTCGGCCTGGATCGGGAAGTTGGGAACGGTGGCCGTCTCGGGCGAGTCGCCGGTCGTCAGGCGGTCGAGGTCGGCCTCGATCCGCGGCAGAGCCGCATCGATGTCGGTGGTCGCGGCAATGGAGCGGCGGAGGATGCGCTCCCCGGTGTCCTCAGAGGTCAGCTGGTAAACGGTGAGGGTGGCGAAGAGTGCGGCCAGGGCGACGGCCAGGGCAAAAGCGACGATCCAGACAGAGACGGCACGCAGCGCGGACACTCAGGGAAGCTCGACGACGACGGTGCCGGAGAGCATGTCGTGTAGCATGCGGTGCTCGCGGTCGAAGAACATCGTCGTCACGCCGATGCCCAGCGGCAGGACGCTGAGCGGCCAGAGGATCATCCGCAGGATCGCCTGCCAGAAATGGAGATGGTAACCGTCGCGGTCAGTGACGGCGATACGAACGGCCATCTGGCCGAGGGTCTGGCCGCGCCAGTACCACAGCAGCATGAAGTAAAGAGGAGCGAGCACCAGATATCCGCAGAGGATCGCAGCCGAGGTCGCGGCGACCTCGTCGGAAGGATCGACGTCGCCCCAGCTCGTGCGGGCGAGCAGGTAGAATCCGGCGACGGCACTGACGAGCGCGGCGAGGGAGAGGATAAAGATGCCGTCAAGGATCGTGGCTACGATGCGTAGTGAAAGACTGGCGTAAGGGAGAGGGGGAGCGTACTCCTGGGCGTTCTCGACGTGTGATATCGAGGTCATACGCACCGATTATACCAAGGCATATTCGTAGGGGAACACCGCCCGCCGCTCACTGGCCGCCCGAGAATCCCGGACAAGCGGAGACTCCCGGCTCCCCGGTGATGATGTACTTTACGCACGCGCCGATGTCAGTGTCGTTGAACGCGACGAACGCGCCGCCGTTTAAGGCGGACTTCTGCTGCACCGCGAACATGGCGCCGAGGCGTTTTATCATTTCCATTGCCGCGTCGTTGCCGGCTGGGCCCTGCGGCCCGATATCGCCCGCCTCACCCTGCTCGCCCTGCGGTCCGGCGACGCCCTGCTCTCCCTGCTCGCCGCCGCCCGAAAGCTCGACAACCCCCCAGGCGACCGCGCCCGCCCCTGCCCAGGCGATCATGACGAAGATGAGCCCGGCCACAACCACCTGATCGAAGCTCATCCCAAACCCCCCGGCGAGTGGCTGCGCGCCCGCCGGCCGGTTGACCACCGGATACACCACCGGCCCGCCGCCCCTGCTGTTCCCCCGCCGCAGGCGGCTGTATCGCTCCTCGAGCAAGCGGAGGAAGCTCCGCTGTCTGCGTGGTTTCATAGCAATACAAACGCGCGAGGCGGGCGTTTGGTTCAAACGGCCATCTGGCCAGGATGGCCTGAAAACGCGATTGCCAGGTCCAGTCAGATTGAAATCGCCGGCCGATGGTCCTGCCAGGTAAAGCTAGCTGTAGCCACGAGAGATCGGTCCGGACGGCGCTATACTGGTGCGGCCTGACCGCTTCATCGCGTGGCGTTCCCTCTCCTCCAGCGAACCCACGCATGGCGATAACAGCTGCGTTCAACAAGATTCTCGGGTAGCCTAAGTCAGAAGGCAAAGCCAATGTCAGCCAAAACCACCACCTCCGAACGTCCGGCCGGCGCCCAGGGACCGGTCGAGCAATACGACGCCATCGTCATCGGCGCCGGCATCTCCGGCATGTACCAGCTCCACCGTCTGCGCAGCCTCGGCCTCTCGGTGCGCGTGTTCGAAGCCGGCACGGGCGTCGGCGGCACCTGGTACTGGAACCGCTACCCCGGCGCCCGCTTCGATTCCGAGAGCTGGACGTACGGCTATTCCTTCGACGACGAGATCCTCCAGGAGTGGGAGTGGAGCGAGCACTTCGCAGGCCAGCCGGAGACCCTGCGCTACTGCAATTTCGTCGCCGACAAGCTGCACCTCCGCCGCGACATCACCTTCGCCACCCGCGTCCTCTCCGCGACCTTCGACGAAGCCGACAACCGCTGGCAGATCGAGACCGACGACGGCCGCCGTGCCCGCGCGCAGTTCCTCATCACCGCAGTCGGCCCGTTGTCCGCCTACACAATGCCGAACATCCCCGGTGTCGACAGCTTCGTCGGCGAATCGTTCCACACAGCCCGCTGGCCCCACGAACCGGTGACCTTCGAAGGCAAGCGCGTGGCCGTGATCGGCACCGGCGCCACCGGCGTGCAGACCATCACCGAAGTCGCCAAGACAGCGGGCACACTCACCGTCTTCCAGCGCACGCCTAACTTCTGCGCCCCGCTCCGCAACGCTCCCATCGGCCGCGAAGAGATGCAGAGCATCAGGTCGCGGTATCCCGAGATCTTCGCCCTGTGCAAAGAAACGTGGGGCGGCTTCATCCACCAGGCTGACGAGCGCCACGCTATGGACGTCAGCCCGGAGGAGCGCGAAGCCTTCTACGAGAAGCTGTACGCCCAGCCCGGTTTCGGCATCTGGATGGGCAACTTCCGCGACCTGATGGTCGTGCCTGCGGCCAACGCCACCATCACGGAGTTCATGAGCCGGAAGATCCGCGAGCGCGTCAACGACCCGCAGGTCGCGCAAAAGCTGATCCCGACGAACCACGGCTTCGGTACTCGCCGCGTCCCTCTCGAAAGCGGCTACTACGAGGTCTACAACGAGGACAACGTCACCCTCGTCGATATCAACGAGACGCCCATCGAGCGCATCACCCTGACCGGCATCAAGACCAGCGACGCCGAATACCCCTTCGACATGATCATTTACGCCACCGGCTTCGATGCCATCACCGGCGCCTTCGACCGCATCGACATTCGCGGCGTCGGCGGCCGCGCGCTGAGGGACGCCTGGGCGGACGGCCCGCAGACCTACCTCGGCCTGATGATCGCCGGGTTCCCGAACTTCTTGACGCTGATCGGCCCGCACAACGCCGCCACCTTCTGCAACATCCCCCGCTGCGCCGAGCAAAACGTCGACTGGGTCGCCGGCCTCATCGCATACATGCGAGAGCACAACCACCAGCGCGTCGTACCGACCGTGGAGGCGCAGGACGCCTGGACCGCACACGTCTACGAGACCGGCCGGTACCTTCTCCTGACCCAGGTCGACTCCTGGATGACCGGCATCAACAGCAACGTATCCACCCGGCAGAAGCGCACGTTCATGGCCTACGCCGGCGGCGCCCCCAATTACCGCCAACGCTGCGACGAGATCGCCGCCAACGCCTACGAGGGCTTCGAGCTGCAGTAGACTCCGCGCCCCGGCGGCTTCGTGTCCAGCCACGACTCTGGTTGTACAATCCGCCTCATGGAGCCCGAAGTCCGCTACTGCATGACGAGCGATGGCGTGCGCATCGCGTACACGGTGACCGGCGAGGGCCCGCCGCTCATCTTCGCCATGGAGTCCACAGCCAGCCATGTGCAGCTCGAGTGTTCGAATCCGGTGCTCGGCACCCTCCTCGGCGAGCTCGCGCGAACAAACACATTGATTCGCTTCGATCTTCGCGGGACGGGACTGTCCGACCGCACCCAGGCCCGGCAGCTTGATGACTTTGTGCTAGATGTGGAAGCCGTGCTGAAGCGCGCAGGCTGTTTCCCAATTTGCACTCGCCAGCATCGCTACAGCGACGCTTGCCATCATAGCCTTTGCGGCGCGACACTTGGACGAGATATCACGCCTCGTGATCATCGACGGGTTCGCCCGCATGGCCGACCTCAAGAAGCAGGACCTCGGCAACATCCTCGTGTACGGCAGCGGTGACCTGGTCCAGACGCTGGTGAAGCACGACCTGGTCGACGAGTACGACCTGATGGTGTTCCCGATCGTGCTTGGCAGTGGCCTGCGCCTGTTCCGCGATGACGCCACAATCCCGAAGCTGCGTCTCGTCGACTCGAAGACGTACAAGACCGGCGTGGTGCTACTCACGTACCAGCCGGGGAAGGATGGAAAGTGATGGGTAAGCCATGGGTAAGCTAAGAGCAGACATCTCGATGTCCCTGGACGGGTTCATCGCCGGCCCGAACGACAGTCCGGACAACGGGTTGGGGGACGGCGGCGAGCGCCTGCACCAGTGGGTGTACGGGCTCAAGGCCTGGCGCGAGCCGCACGGCATGACGGGCGGCAAGGAAGGCCCCGACTCGGACGTAATGGCGGAGTCGATTGAGGGAGTTGGTGCGACGATCATGGGCCGCCGGATGTTCGACTTCGCCGAGGAGCCGTGGGGCATTAACCCGCCGTTCCACAACGACGTATTCGTCGTTACTCACCGCCCGCGAGAGCCACTCCTGAAGGAGGGCGGCACGACCTTCCACTTCGTCAGCTCGATCGAAGAGGCGCTCAAGCAGGCGGAGGGGGCTGCCGGCAACCAGCACATCTCAGTGGCCGGCGGCGCGAGCATCATCCAGCAACTGCTGACGCTGGGCCTCCTCGACGAACTGCAGGTGCACATCGCTCCCGTGCTGCTCGGTGGAGGACGGCCGCTGTTCAACGGCATGGGTAAGACGATCGAACTGAAGCCCGCCCGCGTGGTCGCTTCCGACACCGTCACGCACATCAAGTATCAGCCCGCAAAGAAATAGAAGGACTGAGACGAGAGCGTAACGGATTTCTGACCTGCGGTGGCGTGACTGAGGGTGGCGCCGAAGACGATGCGGGTGCTCGTGTGCCCCGTCCGGCCGAAGGGCTGTAGCGGAATCACCGGTCTCGTCCCGTCATGGCGCCCCTCACTAAGTCCGCGACAGCGAAGCCGCAAGATTCGCGGACCCGCGGCAGCTAAGTCGCGTCCCTCCGGAACTTGGCGCTAAGGCCGGTTGATGCGACGCGTTAATGACCGAAAGACCATCTGCCTTCTAAGCAGCGGGTTGCAGGTTCGAGTCCTTCCGGGGGCGCCAAACCCCATTTTCAGATACGAATTCGCGGTTTGGCGCAAACGGGGTGACCCGTTTAGTCGTCTGGTGAACCGCTGCCACCCTCTCTTTTGCAGAGCGTGCCTGGCCGAGTCGAGATCACGCAAGCATCACCCGCATCTCATCTCGATCTCACTCAAGTTTGACTCGTAGGAGGCACGCCGGAAATGCTGAAGCTAGAGAAGCGCAACTCCGCTCTCAAGTGGAGGAAGACAGTGAACAAGCTCACGCTTGACGAACTGAAAGAGTACTGGGAGTTCCACAACCAGACCGAGGGCAAGTCGGTAAAGACGATCAAGTGGTACAACGACGTCCTTCGCCTCTTCCAATCCGTCGCGTTACAGCCAAGGCGGCAGCACGCGCTTGAAGGCCAGCCAGACGCGGCCGACCAGGGGAGTGCGTGGGCGATAGTCCCAGCCGTGTTTTCGCTGCGCTTTGATCACTAGCATCATGTCAGGATCGTCCTCGATCTCGTTGCGAGTGCGAAGTCGCAAATAGAAGAAGCCCGCGACCATGCCGAGGTAATTCCGAGACATCACCGTCGATATCTCTCGCCGGTCTGGCTCAATCCTTGCGACGACACCTGTGACTGTTACGCCGCGGTACGGTGGCCGCTCATCCTGGACGCAGAGGCTGACTCGGGGATCGCGCCGAACATTGCGCACCTTGGCACTTAGAGAGTTGGTGCGAATGTAAATGAGCCCGTCGCGGTAGAGATACCAGACGGGGGTCTGAAGCGGCGCGCCGTTGGGGTTGACGGTAGTGAGCACAGCTATGTGGCGGCCCCGCAGGAAGCGTTCAACTTGCGCTGAGGTAAGTTTGTCTGGCAAGAGCACCTCCTGGAATCAGAGCGCTGGCCCAAAAGTATAGCGGGTGGCCGGCGGACCCACCGCTCGCTGGCTCTGAGAAGAAGACAGTTAGACAAACAGAAGCGCCGGAGGAAGTTTGCGTCTCACATCCGCTCTGGTTGGGGACGCCCGCCTCCGCGGCGCTGCGGCCATCGTACTGCACGTCCAATCTGTCGGGATCGCGTTGGCGTAGAAGCTGTATTTCAAACCGGGAGAAACCGCGCGCCGACCGGACAGAGCCGAGAACAAACCAACTTCTTATGAGTTGCGGCTGCTATTTCGTCCGGCCCCTGCCCCGAGTGCACCGACGACTGTCGCGATGCTCTCGCGGAGCAACTGTTCAAACTCCGCTGCCGGCACAGGTTTACTGAACAGATAGCCCTGACATGCGTCACAGCCGCGATCTTTGAGGAAGCGGAGCTGGTCTTCTGATTCGACCCCCTCGCCAACGACGTCGAGTTCGAGGTCGTGGGCCATCGTGATGATAGTGGAGACGATTGTGGCGTCTTTCGGATCCACCGTCAGGTCTCTCACGAAGGACCTATCGATCTTCACCTCGTCGATCGGAAATCTCTTAAGGTAGCTGAGCGACGAGTATCCCGTCCCGAAGTCGTCGACTGAGATTCGCACGCCCATCCCTCGCAGGTGCCGGAGGGTCCTGATGACAGGGTCGGCATTGTCCAGCATCGCACCTTCCGTAATTTCAATCTGCAAGTGCACCCCGGCGAGTCCGGATTGCTTCAGTATCCGCGACACCAGGGCGGGCAACTCCTTCCGCTGCAGTTGCTGCGCCGATAGGTTCACGCTCATGCGGACTTCGGGATATCCTTCCTGCCGCCAATGCCGCCTCTGCCTGCACGCTTCGGACAGGACCCATTCTTCGATTTCGGCCAGGAGCCGGTGCTCCTCGGCGAACGGAATGAAATCGTTCGGGTAAACCAGCCCGCGGGTCGGGTGCCGCCAGCGGAGGAGTGCTTCCGCGGCGACGATTTCGCCGGTCCCCACGTCAAGGATCGGCTGGTAATGCAACACGAATTCCTCATGCTCCAGAGCACGTCTAAGGTCTCTCTCAAGAGCGAGCCGGCCAAGAACGTCTGCCTTCATCGCTGGCGTGTACAGCTGGTAGTTGTTGCGCCCCCGCTCCTTGACCCGGTACATCGCGGTGTCCGCGTTCGCCATCAGTTCCTGCTCAGTCCTGCCGTCCTTGGGATACATGCTGATGCCGATGCTCGTCGTGACCGTGAATTCCTGGCCACGCAGACACTTGGGCTCGCCCAGGACCCGCAGAATGCGCTCTGCGATTTCTATCGCATCTTGCTTGGAGTGGATGCGTGGAAGCAGCAACGTGAACTCGTCGCCGCCGTTGCGTGCTACCGTGTCCCCGTCGCGCACTACCTCTTCGAGGTCCGCGGCGACTTGCCGCAGCAGTTCGTCTCCTCCGGCGTGGCCGATCGTGTCGTTCACTAGCTTGAAACGGTCGAGGTCCAGGAACAGCACGGCCAGCATCTCCTTGCTGCGTCGCGCCTGGGCCAGAGCCACGTTGAGGCGGTCCTCGAAGAGCATGCGGTTCGGCAGGCCGGTCAGCGCGTCATGATGCGCGAGGCGTCTGATCGTCTCCTCGGCCTGCCTCCGCTCGGTGATGTCGCGCATCAGCACCATTGTGGCTGGCTCACCGTGGTACTGGATGACCCGTGGTTTAACCTCCATAAGCGCCCTGCCGCCATCCCTGGTCATGATGTGCACTTCATATTGCTCTGTTGCGGGTTCCCCCCGGAGCCGCTTCCGGTATTTTTCTTCCACTATGGCGCGGTCCTCGGGGGCGACGAACTCCAGGAAGCTGCGGCCAGCTGTTTCGGTAGAGCTGTAGCCGATCAGCCTTTCATATGCGGGGTTTCGATATACCGTCTTCCCATTTTGAAGGATCAAAATGTGGTCGCTGGCGCCCTCCACCAAGGTACGGTACTGAGTCTCGGAGTCCCGCAATGCCTCCTCCGCCCGTCGGCGCTCCGTAATGTCCCTGGCGTTGAGGACGATTCCGCCGACCGCAGGGTCGTCCAGCAGGTCGAAGTTGCCGATCGCCTCGAACAGGCGCCAGGCTCCGTTGCTGTGCAGAACACGAAATTCGATCGGCTCCCCGATCCCCCGCGTCTGGAGTCTCATCGCGAGGATTTGCGCCAGTTCTGAGGCGTCATCTGGGTGTACGAATTCGAACCCATTTTTCCCTAACAACTCGTCTTCGCCATAACCTAGCATTCTGCCCACGGATGGGCTCGTGTATTGAAGAACGCCGTGGGGGTCAAGGATCAAGATAAAGTCAGAAGCGTTCTCGGTGAGGGCACGGAAGCGAGCCTCGCTTTCGTGGAGCGCCTCCTCGGCCCGCTTTCGCTCGCTGATGTCGCGCATCACGATCGTGAAAAGTATCCCCTCTTCGGTTTTGAGCGGGCTCAGCCGGACGTCGACCACAAACTCGCTTCCATCCTTTCGCCTCGCCACGAGATCTATCCCACCAATGGTCTGCGGCCTTGGCACCCCAGATGTGTATGCACTCCACTCGGCTCTCGCCCGCTCGTGGTCTGTTTGGCGTATGAGCATCAACACGCCGCCGCCCAGGATATCCTCTTTCGAGTAGCCGAAGGCCCTCTCCGCCTCCGCGTTGACCAGAGCCACAGACCCCTGCTCGTTCACGATGATGACCGGGTCCGGTGCCGATTCGAGGAGCTCGCGAAACCGCGCTTCTGCGGCGGCCGCAAGCTCTGCCGCCCGGCGCGCCTCCACTCTCGCCCTTGACTGACCAAGGGCCTCCCGCGAGAGCAACGAACTCATCGCACCGACGAGGAAGATATAGCCAATGCGAACGACCAAGTCGGTGGTGCGGTCAGAGGTCTCACCTAAGGCAGCCACGAGAGCGAGATACGAAGCCGCGTACAGACACGAGACGATCATCGTCTCCCTTGGGGTGTATCGGTAAGCAATTGCGACGATCGATACATACCACAGAACGTAAAAGGGTGAATCGTATCCGCCGGTGGCGATGATCCAGGCTGTGATCAGGGCTGCGTCGGATGTCGATGTGAAGTAGCTCGACAACAGCGCCGGGTGGCGCCGATGCGGCTGAAGCGCCAGCACCGACACTCCGTAGATCCAGGCGATGGCGAGTGTGCCGTACGCAAGCCACTGGATGGAACCGGATTTGTCGAAGAGGAAGACATAAACGACGGTGCTAAACGCGATGACCGCCAGGCGCACGAAGGTGATATCGGTCTCGGCCGCGAATACCTTGTCGGTAGCGGCTTCGTCGATGCCAGCCTCGGAGCGATGCTGAACGCGTGACTGCACTAGTTAAAGATTGCCCTTCAGCTGGAATATCGGGTCGTGCTGGTTGCGCCCATGGAACGCTGGTGGCCTGACCCGCGGAGAATAACCCGTTGATGCTTGCATGTAGAGGTAGACGTTAACCCTTCGGAAGCGTTACCCAGCCGAGACGGCCAGCCGGCCGGTGCCACCTACGAAACAGATGCTCTTCGCCAGTGGTGTCTAGCCCTTAACCAAAACTCAATCCGCTCCCCCAACGCAAGCCCGTATATCGGCCCGCATCGACTCGCCCAGGGCGTTTGGTTTGGCGTCTTGGACGCGTGCGGACTTGAAGGCCTACGGCCCGCCAGCGGCCCCGCTGCCAAGCGATCTCTGGGCCATGTCGGAACAGCGGAGGATTGTCTCGCATAGAGTCGTACTTCTCGAGTCCGGCGCCGGAGGGCAAAGACTGTGGGATATGTACCGAACGAGTACATTCGCTGGACACCTGCGCACCTGTGTGATACCGTCCGCATCGCGGAGTTTCCCTAAGGAGGTTGAAATGACGACGGGCATCCTGACTCGTGTTGAACGCATTGACTATAACCACCACATCGGCACCGAACTGCGAGGCTTGCGCCTGCTCGATCTGGACGACGCGGCTATCGAGGAGATCAGGCAGTTGGCAGCCGAACGGGGCGTACTATTCTTCCGTGATCAGGCGATGACGCTGGATCAGCAGGTGGAACTTGGCCGGCGCTTGGGTACCCTGCACGTACACCCGGCAGCGAAGGGCCCAGAGGGCTACCCTGAGGTGCTGCTGGTTCACACCGACGCCGACTCAAAGTACACGGCGGGGGAAACCTGGCACACCGATGTCTCTTGCGAGGAGCAACCACCAGCGCTGTCTATGCTGCGAGTCGAGGTTATCCCTTCGGTCGGCGGCGACACGCTCTGGTCCAGCATGTACGCCGCCTACGACCTGCTCTCAGACCCGATGAAGGAATTCCTCTCTGCCCGCCAGGCTATCCACACCTCGGATCAGGTGTACGGCGGACGCTATAGCATGAACGACACGAAGACCCCCTCGGCCATTCATCCCGCGGTGCGCACCCACCCGTTGACCGGTCGGCGGGCGCTATACATAAATTCCGGGTTCACCACCCGCATCAAAGGCGTCACCAGACGGGAGAGTGACGCGATCCTCAAGATGCTGTTTGACCACGTCGCGTACGAGGTCGAGTGCCAGGTGCGCTTCCGCTGGGAGGAGAACTCTGTGGCGCTATGGGACAACCGCTGCGTCCAGCATTACGCCAGTTGGGACTACTTCCCCGAGACTCGCACCGGCTACCGCGTCACCACCGTGGGCGAGCGCCCCTACCTGGCCGGCTGACCGGTCAGCTCTTATGGCTGAACGTGGAGCTATGGTTCACCCATCGGTAGACGACACGGGAACAAAGGACAACGGCCGCCTTCGCTTCGGCTGGTTCATCCCGACCGCTGGTGACACGAGGGCGTTCGGCGATGGCGCCGCAAACATCCCGCCCAGCCTGGACCACTTCACAAAGGTCGCGCAGGCGGCCGAGAGCGCCGGCTTCGAGTACGCCCTCGTTCCCGTCCAGACCATGTGCTACGAGGCCTGGATCGCCTGCGCCATGGTCGCGGCCCGCACGGAGCGCCTGAAGCCGCTGGTGGCGGTGCGCGCCGGCTACATGCTGCCCACGCTCATGGCCAAGATGTTCACCACCTTCGACCAGCTCACCCAGGGGCGCGTCTGTATCAACCTCATCGCCGGGCCCGGCGGCGCCGAGCAGGCCGCCGAAGGCCTCTTCTACGAACACGACGAGCGCTACGAAGTCATGGACGAGACGGTGACGCTGATGAAGCGGCTCTGGACTGAAGACGGGCCCGTGACCCACAAAGGCAAGTACTACCAGGTGGAGAACGCCGTCGTCCAGCCCCGTCCCTACCAGAAGCCCCATCCGCGCTTCTACATCGGCGGTATCTCGCCCGCCGCCAGAGAGGTCGGCGCCAGGCACGCCGACGTCTACCTCTTCTGGGGCGACACTCCCGAGCGGATCGCCGAAGAGGTCGCCGAAGTGAAGCGCGTTGCCGCAAAGTACGGCCGCGGGGACGACCTCGCTTTCGGCATGCGACTCCAGGTGCTGGTCCGCGAGACGGAGGAAAAGGCGTGGCGGGACGCCGACGCCCTCATCGCCGGTGCGCCTCAATTGCTAAAGGACGTCGTTCAAAATATGTGGAGGGAGTCGCAGGCGAACACTAGGATGAAGGAGCTGGCGCAGACTGAAGACCTCCGGATTGGCAAGCACCTCTGGAGCGGCGTCGCCACTGTGCGGCCAGGCGCCGGCGTCGCCATCGTGGGCAACCCGGAGCAGGTAGCCGAGACCATCCAGGAATTCATCGACCTTGGCTGCACGGAGTTCTGCCTCTCCGGCTATCCCCACGACGAGGAGGCGGAGCGCTTCGGGCGCCTGGTCATGCCCTACTTCGCGGACAGGATCGAGCGCCAGCCAGCGACTGCCGGGACGCCCCGCTAAGGCCGCCTGGCATAACGGTCCCGTGTCACAGCGATCCGCAGATCCTGGCAAGGTCGCCCAGTTTGCCACCCGCGTGCTCCAGGACTGGGGCGGCGCCCACATCATCGCGCTCGCCTACATCGGCGACCGGCTGGGCATCTTCCGGGCGCTGGCTGACGGCGTGCCAATGACCTCGCAGGACCTGGCGGACCGCACCGGCCTGAACGAGCGCTACATACGCGAGTGGGCCGCCGCCATGGCCGCATCGGAATATATCGACTACAATCCTCGGGATCACACCTTCCGGCTCAGTCCTGAACAGGTGGCGGTGCTGGCAGACGATGATAGTCCCCGCTTCATGGGCGGTGGTTTCCTCTACGCCCAAGCGTGCGTCCGGCAACTGCCGAGACTGATGGAAGCTTTCAAGAACGGTGGCGGCATCGCCTTTGCCGAGTTTGGACCCGAGATCGTCGAGGCCATCCAACGCCTCTTCGCGCCCGGCTACGAGAGCGCGGTGGCGACCCAGTGGCTCCCGGCCCTTGGAGAGGTGTTCGAGAGGGTCAAGGCCGGGGCGGACGTCGCGGAAGTCGGCTGCGGCGCCGGTCAGGCCCTCATCCCCTTCGCCAAGGCCTACCTCAACTCACGCTTTGTTGGCTATGACATCGATGAGGAGTCTATCCGCCGGGCACGGCGACACGCCGCCAATGCCGACCTCGGCGAACGGGTATCGTTCGAGTTCACGGCGGCGGAGGATATCCCCCACAAGGGCCACTTCGATCTCATCATCGCCTTCAACTGCATCCACGACATGGCCAACCCGCGCGGTGCCCTGGCCGGCGTCTGCCGGGCCCTCAAACCCGACGGCGCCTTCCTGTGGTCGGAGGCCAACGCGTCCGACCGCCTTGAGGACAACATCAACCCCATGGGGCGACTCCTCTACGCCACCAGCGTTATGCACTGCATGACAGTCTCGCTAGCCCACGGTGGCGAGGGGCTGGGCAACGTAGTGGGGGAGGGAACAGCCCGGGAGCTGGCGCGGGAGGCCGGCTTCTCTCACTTCGAGAAGCTTCCCGTCGAGCATCCCTACCATCAACTGTTCTTGCTGGAGAAGTAGACATGGTGGGGGAGCGGGGGGCAGCCTTCTACCGGTCGCACTGAGCCGCGATCGAGCCGGAACGGCTGGCCTGCTACAACCATTGCTTGTGGCCTACTTGCTTTGTGTTGCGCGAAGTATTCTAACTGGCAGCGGGCCGGCCCTCTGACCGGCGCCACGACGGGCCCCTGTACCACCTCTCCCCGCGATTGGCTGCTACTTCCAGGCCATGGACGGGTCGAGCATCGTGCAGTTCGCGCTCTCTACCACGAACATCACGACCAGCCCAACGAAGCTGGTCGGTGATCAACAACTGCACGCCGGAACCGTTGGCACCGGTGTATTGGCGGATGTTACCTTCAAGCGAAACTCTCGGCGCGCGGGATCGCACGAACGTCCACTAGCGAACTCTTCGAGGATCGGTGCAAATCGCTCAGCGGGCTTGTCGCGCTAGCACGGTCGGCCTAGCCCGGACGCAAGATGAATCGCAGGTGGAGTCGGGACGCGCCGGGCTGTTCGTGATGCCATGATTGGCGCAAGGGTCCTTTTAGCGCATGTTAGAATCCACCTGCGAATTCGAACGAAATGGAGGACAAATACAACGAAATAGCGTGAGTCTCCTCGGTAGGGGCACACCGCTGCTACCACCCCGCTGAGTGTGGCATCTTGGTCGCAATTTCGTATCTGAAATCCTCATTTTCGGCGCTTTTTCCAGGTCCGAGCCTTCCAAGCAGAGGGTCGCGGGTTTCCGCCGCGGCGGGACCTGTAGGGCGAGCCCCTCTCCCGCTCCAGATACGATTTCGGCTGAAGCACCCCAAGCCCCTGACCGAAGTCCGCCCCGAATCCAAGTCCCGCTGTCTACGGCTTGGCGATGGTTATTGAAGTTGTTCCACTCGGATCGTAGACGAGTGTCGTGTACGTGACGTTTGTGACGGTAAACGTGACGGACGAATTCCGTTTAGGGATGCTGCCGCTAGTGAGCGTACATTGCCCGGCGCCGTTCGTCGTGCAGTTGCCGGAGGACGGCGAGCCCAGGCTCCAGGATCCGAAAACAGTTGCATCGGCCACCGGGTTGTTGGCTGAATCGTGGACCGTTATCGTTACCTGCGCGACCCAGGTTGAACCCTGGCTGATGCTTATGCCGCTGAGGCTTGCCACGTGCATCGTTCCGTCCGGCGCCGGCGTCGGTGTTGGTGTGGGTGCCGGTGACGCGGTAGGTGTTGGCGTCGGCGTGGGCTCGGGTGACGCCGTGGGTGTCGGCGTGGGCGATGGAGTCGGCGAGGGCGTGGGTGTCGCGCCACCGAGGCAGCTTGAGCCGCCGTAGATCAGCGGCTCAGGGTAGCTGTCCGGGTCACCGTCAAAGCCACAGGGGCTGTCCTGCGGGACCGTCCAGCCGTCCGCGGTCATGTCGGCGATGACGGTGGGACCATGACTGGTGTTGTAAGCGGGGTTCGCGACCTTGTACAGGGCGATCGCCCCTGCCACATGGGGACTGGCCATGCTTGTACCTGAGCCGGTCCCGGTGCCGCCGCCCGGGAGCGTGGACAGGATCTTCACTCCCGGCGCCGCCACCTCGATGGTCGAACCGAAGTTACTGAAACAGGCAAACGAGTCGTCTTCGGTCTCCGTGCAGGATGAGAACGCGATCGTCTCGTCCTGCAGACCTCCCGGCTTTCCGTCAAAGTCGGCGATAGCTGACACCGTCACCACAGGGGCGCAGTTCGCGGGGCTGCGGGTTTCAGCGTCTACGATCTCATTGCCCGCGGCGACGGCATAGACGACTCCGGCGTTGACCGAGTTCTGGATGGCGTTGCAGAGGGCGCTGCTGCTGCCGCCGCCGAGGCTCATGTTCGCGACATCGATCGTGTCGGCTCGCGCGGTCACCCAGTCGATCCCCATAATGATGCACGAGTAGGCACCTGTGCCCCCCGATGTCAGCACCTTGACCGCGTGCAGGCGGGCGCCGGGCGCCACTCCCACTACTCCCACGGAGTTGTCCCTGGCAGCCGCGGTGCCGGCGACGTGGGTGCCGTGCGCATTATCGTCGTCAAACGAGCCGCTGCCATTGTCGCAAGTCCAGAAGATGGCGAACCCCGACCCGGAGAATCGAGCGCCACCAACCACGTTCAGGTCCGGGTGATCGACGTCGATGCCTGTGTCGATGATGGCGATATCAACGTCCATAGCACCACCGTCGCCGGCGATTCCCGCAGTGCTATTTTCGTCTACGTCGATGCGGTCGATGCCCGTTGGCAGAATCTGATCGGTGACGCGGGCGATGCGGTCTGGTTCGATGGAGAGAACCCCGGAATCGCGGGCAAGGGCTTGCGCCGCCTGAGCTGGCAGGTTGGCCGCAAACCCGTTGAGAGCGTGGGAATACACGACGTCCGCTCGAAAACCGAGCCGGGAACCCGTCTCTTGAGCGAAGGCATGAGCGGCGATACCGGGCGTCAGCGTGACAATGTAGCGGCCCGGAATAACGTCAGGATCGGGAGCGGCCTCGCTTCTGTCCCCGGCGCCGTCCAAGTAGGCGGCGACAACGACAAGTACTACGGCAAGAACGCCGAGCGAAATCGACCTGAGCATCTTAAACCCCTCCCCCGGCCCGCGAGCCTCGATCCTTTTCCGAAGTGGGTTAAGTATAGGAGTGGCCGCAGAATTAGTCAACTAACTCTTGTTCTCTCACGACTTATGGCACAGGTGCTTAGAATGACGGATGCAGCGAACAGAGATACGAGAAATCATCGAAACCTGAAGAGAGTGTGGCGGGAACGCTTCAGAAGCAGCACGGAGGCTGGGGATCGACCGGCGCACCGTCAGCCGGTGGGTGGAGCGCGGCCGTCAGCCCTGGGGGTTCGTCCGTTGGCGGGGGATCCGGCGACTGTCAACGGCTCCGAGGAGGCGACGCCAACGGGCTCCAACGCGCCTTTGCCGACCGCGAGGGCGAGCCGCTGAACGTCCGCGTCGGCCTCAACGCCGGCGAACCGATCGAAGAAGACGGCGATCTCTTCGGGGCGACGGTCATCCTGGCGTCGCGCATCGCGGCCGACGGCAGCGTGGAGCCCATCACAGCCCGTTAACCGTCGTTCGCCGGGGCCTTGCCTCGCTTACGGCCCTACTTCTCGGAAGAATAGGGTCATTTTGTTGTCTCATCGCTGCGATGATACCGCCCTCGGCGGGCTACAGCTTCTTGTGGAGGTGGATGTCCTCCGGCTCCAGCGCGAAGAGTTCGGGGAGCGGCTCGGCCATCGGCTGGTAGCCGCGGCCCGTGTAGAAACGCACGGTGTTCTGTGACGGCGTAGCGGAGACGACGATCTCGCTGTCGCCGCCTTCCCTGGCGATGTGGTCGAGGTCCTCGGACAGCCGCTGGCCGATGCCGCTGGCCCGATAGCCGTTGCTCACGTGCAGGTAGGCGAGCTGCGCGACGCCGGGCCGCAGGTGCTGGACAAGAACGCCGATGCCAGCCAGGCGATCGCCATCGAAAGCGCCGAGGGCAACAGCGCCTGACGCCAGCAACTCCTCGACGTGCGCTTGCTGGGCCGCAAGAGAGTGCTCGCCGTCGCCTTCCGTGAGCCAGTTGGGGGAGTCGAAGTCGCCGCGGCGTTCCTCTGGCTGTGTTCCGTGCTGGATATAGAGGACGCCGATGCGCTCGCTGCGATCTATGTCGCGGATGCGCGGGAGGTCAGCGGGAACAAAGGGGCGATAGGTAATGGGTGCCAAGTCAGGGGTATTGTAAGCGCCGCGCTAGTCCGACCCGAACTCTCTGAGATCTACGTCATGAACGCGAATGGGTATGACCAAACCAACCTCACAATCAACGTAACTTGACTTATAGCGGGCAGATATTCCTTCCACTCCGAGGGTCGCGGGCTCGCCCGGACCGGCGCCGACCGTAGGTCGATGGGGTTTCGCTACAGGCACGAAATTGTGGTGCCCCGGGACGGACTCGAACCGCCGACACCCGGTTTAGGAAACCTAATCCTGCTGGCGGTGTGCGTCCGTATCTCAGGTTGTGAGCGCTGTGCGCCCAAGATCACGGGTGCCTACAAACCATTATCATACGGTGAAATGGGATTTCTGAATGACGGCTGGCGTGACATCATCGCATTGGCTGGGATAGGGGCGACAGCCGTCGCGCTGATAGTTGCCGTCTGGCAGATTCGCAGTGCTGCCGATACTGTCGCAAAGAGAGCCGAAACCGTCTACGCGACAACCCGACAACTCGCACGCCAGCTTCAACTGACTGACCTGACTAACGCTGTTCGAATCATTACTAACCTCCAAGAGCACGTCCGAAACCGGCAGTATGGCGCCGCTCTCGGTCGCATGAGCGATCTAAGGGAAGCCCTCGCAAAGCTCGCAGGAGCTGGCATCCCGGCAGACGATACCCAAACATTCAACTCGCACATCGAGCAGGTAGAGGATATGGAGAAACTGCTACTCAAGGCCACACTAGGTGAGTCGCACCCCAAGGATTCACAACTGACGAGCGTGCATGTCTCCCTAACGCAACTTTCTTCTTTTCTCACCGCCCTATCGACTAGAATGCAGTTCGACGCTCGCCAAGCGTAAAGGAAATAGGATGCCCATACCACCAAGATACGAATCGATCGTTAAGAATCTAGCTGAAGCCAGCGACAAGCTAGAATGGCGCGCGCTAATTGCGAAACCGGACTATAGCATCTTCGACGCCAACTTTGGCCCTGCCTCGGTCAGGATCACCGGTGATCTAAAATCTACCTTTAGTGCCACCTATACCTTGTCCATCGCCAACGAACAGGGCGTACAGATTGACGAATTCAGCGTTGATGAGGGTGAACCAATGTCCGAGGCTCTAGCTTGGATACACGACAATGCCCGCCGCAGAGCTCTCGACGTCGACGCAACAATCGACGCCCTCGCTGCGGTATTGGAGAAGCTGAATCAAACCAAGAAAGACGTTCCATAAGACAGACAGTCCAAGTGGTAACGGGGGATGAGCCGGTCGAGGTAACCCCCCTTGGGCCGAGGGCGATACAGCCAGCCCATCGCATTGCCACCACCTCGCCGCCGAGAGGGTCCTGAGACACTGGCGTGGCCGTGCCACATACCCCTTTCGACTTCGCGCCCGAAGCCTCTGCGCGAGGGGGAATCCCCGGTCTCCCCGTCATCGCGCCCTACTCTAAGTCCGCGACAACCAGGCCGCAAGATTCGCGGACCAGCGGCCGCCAAGTCGCGCTCCCTCCGGAACTTCGACGCCAAGGCTTGTCAATGCGACAGCTCCTGCGTGGCGTCCTCGACGGTCTCTTTCTCAAACGCTGACGCTCGCGTAAGTTGACGCGCCGCATATTGCCCGGCGGCTCCTAACGGCGGGACCCTACCTCGACAACTTCTCGCGTAGCGCCCTAAGGAGCTCCTCGGCTTCATCGATGCGTCGAATCAAGCGGTCGTCTCCTCGGTGTTGTTCAAGCGTAGTCCACGGAGCACGTCGGATGGACTCCATCGCGAAGTCGAGCTGAGTGAGGATGTCACGTTCGTCCTTACTGGATTCGTCCGGGGCAATTCGCAGCAACGCGGAATCAATATCACCCTCATCCGACAGGAAGTTCGCCTTGGCTACTGGATCGCGAAGGATCACACGAAGTTTGCGAATATCCTTAGAGTTCGTTATGCGCTTGTCGCCGACTTTGCCTACGACGGCATCAACGATCGATGGGGTTAGAAGCTTCTTGCTTACGCCATTCAGTTCACGTGCCCAGGTGATAGCTGCGCTCGGGTCCCGCAGATTGTCAAACCGCTCAGACAGCTCGAATATGTCGACCAGCTTATCCAGTTCTCTAACGGTGATGCCCAATATACTGGCGGCGCTGGCTCGTCCCATTAACTGTACGAGTCTGTAGGCCACCATCTCTTTCTCTTTGGCGTCCCATTCTTTGCGCTGGCGATGAATGTAAATCCACGCCCTCAATCGTTCATCGTCAGAGAGTGTTCTATCTGTTATCTCGACGGGCAGCTGTCGATACTGTTCTTTCCCCTGGTGCACAAGCGCGAGTGAGTTCGTCCAACGTCGCTCGCCGTCAATTATTCTGAATTTGTCTGGCACATCAGGGTGAGGTTCGACCAGCAAGGGCTCGAAGACTCCTTCATTGGCCTCAATTTGGCGCTGTAGTTCGTCGTCTTCCTTCGGTCCTAGCCTAGGTTGGCGTTCGTTGGGAATGAGGTCGTCGATGTCCAGAGTAGCCCGATAGGTACGAAGTACAGTGCGACCCAGTCGACGTTCCTGCAACGCGTCTAGATTGGGAGCAAGGCGAACCACCTTCGGATCCCCCATGCTATTTCACGAGCCGAATCGATTGCCCACCAATGATGCGATCAATCTCCGTGGAAAGGTCCAAGTGAGCACGCTCAATCGCGCGCACCATTTCGCCACGCTTCTTCCAGGTCGACTCGTGCGCTTTCTTGTCAGTGACGTCAAGGGTCAGAATGTCTGCGGCACGCGCCTCGATTTGTTCTAGGAGTTGAGCGCATTGATCTGATGTTACGAAATCGTACAGATGCGCAGTCTTCTCGGCTCGTGCCTCTGCGCTGAGCCGCATGGTGTGGGTCTGTACGATATGTCGGCGAAGCAATTCAACGATTGCCCGAGCTCGCGCGGGATTGCATACAACCACGCTATCCTGCAAGTGAAGCTGCCTCGCGCCGGCTGGGAACGCGAGAGATGTGAGAATCGCGTGCTCCGCTTTCGCTACAAGTTGATCCTTCCGAAGCTTTGTTACGTATTCGTTGCGCCAAGCCGTGCGATTCTTGGAATCGTAGACGATTGAACCGCACTGGTGGCCGCCAGAGTCCCGGACCCTGTGCAAAATGTCGGCGCCTTCCTTACCTTTCCCGACTCGCGTGATGAGGTCCTCGGGGAACGCCTCCCTCAGCGTTTCGAAGAGGTCGACCTCTGCGCCCTCACCTAGGTCTTCCGCTGTCTTCTTCTCGAGCTGACGTTGGAGGAGGTCGACCTTCTCTTTGAACTTCAGCTCGTCCTTTGAGCGCTGCGCCCTTTCGGCGTTCAAAGCGTCAATCTTGTCCTTCTCTAGGGCGGTCCGTTGCTCCTTGAGCCGGGCCGCAATCATATCTTCTTGGCCCGCTTCAAGAGCGTCGACGCGCGCCTCGGCGGCTATGGCCGCCTTCTCCATCTCGGCGAGTTGGAGACGGCTTGCCTCGGCCGCTTCTTCGCGGGCCGACTTAACCTCAGCGGTCACCCTGGCGTCGGCTTCCTTCGCTAGACGGGCCCGTTCTGACTCCACGACCTTCTTGGCCTCCGCGCGCTCTCTGTTGAGCTCCGCCTCTAACTGGGCAGCCGCGTCCGCCGCTCGCTTCCGCTCTTCGGAGGCTATTCTCGCTCTTATTTCCTCGAACTGCCGGTGGGTTATCGGGTTGTCACACCAAGGACAGCGTTCACTTTGGGCCTGATTGCTCGTTCCCGCCAACAGCGTAAGAGATGACATGTGTCCTCCCATTAGGTCCTAGTGGGCCCTACAATGCACCTGCTGTAGGAGTGCTGTCAATCTCATCCTTCGCCATTCCCGCCAGCTCCCATGGGCTGTCGGGCGGTTACGTGCCACAGATGTCAAAATGTCAGCGATTATCACCAGCTCTGACCGTTGTAACAGCCGACACGCGCACTACTCGGCGGCTCCTTGAACCATATCGAGCGCATCTCGGTACAAGAACGGCACCCGACCTCACCTTTGAACATGCGCTGCCATTGGTCGGTCTCAACGAAATACGTGCTCAGTTCTTCGCTCTCATCTTCCGCAATTCTCTGTCCGAAGTGATTGCTCTCAAAGTGTCACGAATATCCACAATTGCAAGTATGGTATGAGGGTGGCTACAGTCCCAGAGTCGAGACAGGCGACGAAACCCGATGACTGTGACCCGGACGAACCGTTCCCGCCGGACAACGAAAGCGCAGATACACACGACCGCCGAAAGCGTCGATTGAACGCTGTGAAACGTCGATTGAATGCGCTTGGTGCCTAGCGGACCGCCGGCCCCTCCATCGCCTTCTGGTACCAGGTGACGGCCGGGTGGTCGAGCCAGGCCCTCATCTCGGGGTCGTTGGCCCGCTCGGGGAGCGCTTTCAGCATGTCCGCGACGTGGATGGCGTCGTGGTGCGCCCATCCGGAGAGGAAGAACTTGAGCGGCACCTTGGCGGCGGGGCGCTTGTTGTCGCCGCTGAAGTGGACGATCGTCTCGATGTTCTCGTCGGTGAGCCTCTCAAGAGTGGCAATCAACTGCTCGCGGTTGGCCTCTGCCTCGTCGAGGGTCTGCTCCACTGTCCAGTCGCGGCGCTCGGCCACGGCGCGGTCGTTCCAGTTGTCGATGTTGAAGGGAGCGCCTTCCGAGTCGCGGATCGTCTCATCGGGGATGCCGGCGGCTACGCCCTCGAACCAGCGGATGATCTGCGTATCGAGGGTCCCGAGGTGCGGGATGAAGTCCTTTACCGTCCACGTGCTGTTGGGGACTGGCCGCGCTAGTTCCTCATCGCTCAGCGAGAGGCAGAACACGTAGAAGCGTCGCCGCTCGTCCTTGATCGTCTGGATGATCTTCTCGATTCGTTCGCTGACTGCTGCCATTGGCGTGCTCCTTCCGCAAGCGAAAGTATAGCAGCGCGCGAGCCTGAGGTTGGATAATGGCCGCGATGACCCCCGAACCAATGGAGCGCGCCCTCGAACTGGCGCGGAACGCCCCGCAGTACGTCTCACCGAACCCGCTGGTGGCAGCCGTTGTCGTGGCCGCTGACGGAACTGTGGTCGGTGAAGGCGTGACGCAGCCGCCGCCGGGTCCGCACGCGGAGGTCGTCGCGCTGGAGGCGGCGGGAGAGCGAGCGCGCGGCGCGACGATGTTCGTGACCCTCGAGCCGTGCGCTCACCACGGGCAGACGTCGCCCTGCGCCGAGGCGATCATCGCTGCGGGCGTAGTGGAGGTGCACTACGCAATCGGCGATCCTGACAAGAAAGTAGATGGACGCGGTCAAAAGGCACTGGAAGCCGCCGGGATCAGCACTATCGCCGGTGAAGGCGACGCCGAAGCCCGGCGCATCAACGAGGCCTTCTTCAAGCACCGCACGACCGGCCTGCCGTTTGTGATCGCGAAGTTCGCGGCCTCGCTCGACGGCAAGATTGCGGCGGCGTCGGGCGATTCGCGCTGGGTCTCGGGGCCGGAGACGCGCGAATGGGCGCACCTGCTGCGGACCCGCATCGACGCGATCCTCGTCGGCTCCTCGACTGTAGTAGTGGACGACCCGCAGCTGACGGCGCGCCCGGGCGGCGAGGACGCCGAACGGCAGCCGCTGCGAGTGGTCGTTGACACACGTGGACGCACGCCGCCGATGGCGCAGGCGCTGGCCGGCCCGGCCAACACGCTGGTCGCGACCGGTCCGGACGCTCCGGCCGATTGGCGGGCGGCGATCGAAGGCCGCGGCGCGGAAGTGCTCGCGTTGCCGCTCGACGGCGAGCACGTTTACCTGCGGACGCTGCTGGAAGAGCTGGGCCGGCGGGATGTTGTAACGCTCCTCGTCGAGGGCGGCGGTGTCATCTTGGGCTCGTTCTTCGACAACGGTCTCGTGGACAAGGTGCACGCCGTCATAGCGCCGATCATCGTCGGTGCTGCGGATGCTCCCAGCGCCGTGGCGGGCGAGGGCGCTGACCGCATGGCCGACGCGCTCCGTCTGCGCGAGGTGACGGTGGAGCGGCTCGGCGAGGACATCCTGGTGACGGGTTACCCCGGATACGCGGGCGAATGAAGCCGCTCGATCGAGTGATCGTCATAGACCTCAGTGGCGACACCCGCCTGGCCGAACGCGTGCTGCAGACGGTGTCGATCATTGCCTGACTTCGCGCGGATTTACGCCCGGCAGGAGTACATGACGCCGGGCGCGGCGCGGACGGTCGGGATCATCACGGAGAGAGTGCGGCCCGGCGAGGCCACGCGTCTGCTGGACATGGGCGCGGGCAAGGGCGAGGCGGCGGCGCACCTCGCGGGCGAGTTCGCGTGCCAGATTGTCGCGGTGGAGCCCTACGATTCTTTCGTGCACATCGCGACGGCCAAGTTCTGGCATTTCAACCTGCGCGATCTCGTGACGCTGGTGCGGGCGAACGGGCAGCGCCTGCCGGTGCGGGACGGCGCAATGGACGCCGCGTACTGTATCGGCGCGCCGTCGATCGTCGGCCTGGAGCCGGCGCTGCGAGAGCTCGCGCGGGTAACGAAGGCTGATGGCTGGGTGATCGCCTCGGATGTGGCGTGGCGGTCGAAGCCGGAGGCGCCCCTGGGCCGTGAGTGGGGCTGGCTGGCTGAGGCGACCCCGACGACCGTGGACGATTACCGAGTCGCGATCGAAGGCGCGGGCCTGCGTGTGGAAGAGGTGGTCACGCACCCGCGCGAAGACTGGGAGCAGTACTGGCGGCCGATGCTCGATGTGGCAGCGGATGCGAAGACATCGCAGCCTGCCGACGTATTTTTCGCGGACGAGATCGAGACCTCGGTCGCGGTTGAGCGGCGGGGGGTGGAGGCCTACCTGGACTACGTGACGTTCGTCGCGCGCCGTTAAGCCGGGTGGTTGACGGCCGTTGGGGCGCCGGGATGAGTGGTTGGCGGCGTCGTCATGTCGAGGTCGAAGGGCGGGTAGGCAGCTGTGAGCGAGGCGTGGTACGCGAGGAGGCGCGCGCCCCAGCGAACGACCGCGAGGTGGAAGTTGTAGAGGGCCTCCGGGTAGTCCTCACGGAAGAGGATGAAGACGCCGGCGACCACCGTCGTCACGGCAGCGGCGATCCATAGCAGAGCGAGGACGAAGGCGCTGGGGATGCTGGTGACGAGGCGAAGGAGCGCGTTACCTGTCGTCGGAGCAGCGGCGGGTTCCACCGTGAACGCAGCGGTCTCTTCGGGCAGTTCGTTGGGGAAGCGGTCGGTCAGGAAGGTGAAGTAGGCGTCGAAGGCGACGATCCAGTGGATCCAGCGACGCAAACGTGCCGCGTGCTCGGCCTGGAACTTCTCGCGGCCGTCACGAGAAACGAATGCCGCAGTGACAATCGGGACCGCGAAGTAGATCAGAGTTGCGAGCCAGGCGAACGCCCCGAGGAGGGAGAGAGCGACCAGGATCGCGAGACGCATGCCGACGTGTGATCGGCTGAAGCGCTCCGGGCGCTCGACACTGAGGCGGACGGGATAACTATCGTCGATGGGCATCAGCGGTCTCTATAGATAGAACGTCCCTGAGCCGGTGTTGGTTCCTCAAGTCTGGTCCTTGCGGAAGAACTCGCGGGAGATACGGGAAGGCGTCGGTCCAGTCTGGCCCTGGTATTTCGAGCCGAGCTCGGGGCTGCCATACGGCCGGTCGACGGGCGTAGACATGCGCAGGAAGCTGATCTGGGCCACGCGCATGCCGTAGTAGAGGGCGATCGGCATCTGCGACTGGTTCGACAGCTCGAGCGTCAGGCGGCCGGTCCAGCCGGGGTCGACGTACCCGGCCGTGGCATGCACGAGTAGTCCGAGGCGGCCGAGCGACGACTTGCCGTCGATGCGGCCGACGATGTCGTTGGGGATGGCGATCGTCTCGAGGGTGGAACCGAGGAAGAACACGCCGGGCTGGATTACGAAAGGCTCCTCCGGCGCAATCTCGATCAGCTCCGTCAGGTCGTCGACCGGCTGCTGGACGTCGACGAATGGCGTGCTGGTGACCCGGAAGACGCGGAACGCGCTGTTGAGCCGCAGGTCGACGGACGCCGGCTGGATGGCGCTCTCGTCGAGCGGATCGATAACGATGTGGCCCGCTGCAAGCTCTTCGCGGATGGTGTGGTCGCTGAGTACTGTCACGTTACAAGCGTGAAGCGCCCTCCGAATTGGGTCAAGGGCCGAACGGACCATAAGCGCGTGGGACGGTCCGTCTGGACCGTCCCACGTAGTTCTTCAGCGGTGGCCGGGGCCAGATCCGGCGGCCCGCTGTCTACTGGATCGCGTATGTAACTGTGATCGAGGCGAACACCTGCACCTCGCTCGGGCCGGGGGCAGATTCGAGCACACCGTCGACCGGGTAGGGGCCGTAGTAGCCGGACGATGTGCAGGAGCCGTCGTCGTACGGAGCGTACGAGTAGCTGCTGGCGCCGATGATCTCGCCGCGGCCCACGCTCAGCACGTCGGCGAGGACATCGCCGCGTTCGGCGGCGTCTTCGACTGCCGCTTCCATCGCCGCGCGCTCGAGGGCCGAGCAGTCGCTGACGGTGTAGTAGGCATTGGAGCCGCTGAACGTGATGTCGCCGAGGTTCCCCGAGGCGCTCGAGGCGGCATCGAGGACGGCCTGGACGGCGTCAAGGTTGGTGACCTTGGCGCGCAGCGTGGCGTTCGAGTAGAAGGGATCGAAGTACGGCTGCTCAACCAGCTCGACTTCGCTGGCGCCGGCGGCGAGCATCGCATCGATCACGGGCTGCAGTTCGGCCTCGGTGATCGGCTCGACGGTGCCGGGCGTCTCGGGGGCGATGTCGTCACTGTTGACGCTGCCGTCGGAGCCCGCGCCGGAATCGCCCTCTGGCGTGCCGGGTTCGGGCACCGGGAGAGGCTCAGGCTTGATGGAATAGCCGTCGCGATAGAAGTAGACCTCGACGACAGCCTGGTCGGCGGTCGCGGTGGCTGAGCCGTAACCCTGGACCGTCAGCCCCGTGCCACCGGTCTGCAGGGCAGGCGCGCCAGGCCAGTACTCGGCCATGCCCGCGGAGTTGCGGGTGGCGATGTCGGCTGCAGGAGCAGCCCCGGGAGCGCTGCTACCCGTGCCTTCGCTGCCGAGGTCAGCAGCGCTGTTGTCGGCCGCCGCTTCGCCGTTGAAGTTGATGCCGAGCGACTGGCCGAGCGCTGCTACGGCCAGGCCCTTGTCGACGCGGATTTCGCCGGGCTCGATGTTGGATACGCCGTCGCCGGAATCGTCGTCATCGCCGCCACAGGCCGCGAAAACGGCGGAAACGGCCACGACCGCTGCCATCAGTGCGAACGCTCGGATTTTCATGCTCATGTCCTCCTGAATGCTTTCTTCTACGATAACGGATTGGCTTGCTATTAAGTTCCGCTTAATCCCGGTTGGAGCCTCGATTGACCGCGTAAGCGAGCACGAAACTGCCCGCCACGGCGGCTGCTGCGAAGACGGCCAGCGCGATCTCGATGATGACGAGCGTGCTGATGCCGTTATCCTCGCCCGCGGCGACCGTGCGCAGCGCCTCGTTGTCTAGCGTCGCGTCCGTCGCGGCGGCGTCGCTGTCGTCTGCATTGACCGGCAGCACCGGATCCGTGGCCACCGGCGCATCGGCGATGTAGCCCTCGTCGGGCGTCGTCGTCGCGTTCTCCCCGTCGAGTGCGCCGCCTATGCCGCCCGCTGCCGGCTCCTGCGTCGCGTCCGCAGGGGCTGAACCGGGCGCGATGGTGGGTTCCGGTGCCTTCGTTTCTTCCGCGCCCCCGGCTCGTTCCACCGGAGAGGCGCTCGCCTCGAGGTCGTTGGCGAACTCGTCGTACTCCGACATATCTAGCTGAGCGCCTGTTGGCGCGTCATCGCTCGTCTCCGCGAAGTTGAGCGCCGTCGACCCCGAGTCGTCGCCGCTGCCGCTCTCGTTCACGACGCCGCCCGCGTCCAGCAGGACGACGACCGCGAGCACCGCCGCCACACCGGCGCCGGCGATCCGCATGCCGACATAGCCGGGCATGCTACGGGGCTCCGATGCGGCGACGGGCCGCGCGACCATGTTTGGCGTCAGCGCGAACGAGCGCGGCGCGGCCGCCAGTGGCAAGTCGCCCATGGTGGTCATGACGACGCGCAGCTCGGCGACGTCGCTTCGGCACGAGGCGCAGCCATCGACGTGGCGCTCGATTGTCGCGCGCCGCTCAGATTTGACCTGGCCGTCGATGTAGGCCGAAAGCTCGGACGCGGGGTGACGGTTGAAGATTGCGAAGGGGTTCATTGTTCCTCACCTGATTGACGGATGCTATCCGGCAAAAGTTCCCGCCGCTCCATCATCATCTCGCGCATGCGGAAGCGCGCGCGGCTGATCCGCGACTTCACGGTGCCCAGCGAGACGTCCATCACCAGGGCGATCTCGGCGTAGTCCATCCCCTGGACGTCGCAAAGGACGATCGCTAGGCGCTGTTCGGCCGGGAGCTGGTCGAGGGCGTGCTGGAGGGCCTGCCGCAGCTCCGTGTTCGCCGCGCGTTCTTCCATCGTCGGTTCGTTATCGGGGGCGTCGAAGGGGCGCTGGTCCTCCCCGCGCGGCTGGTCGAGCGAGACTGCCGGGCGGGCTTTCTTGCGGCGCATCTCGTCGTAGCAGGCGTTGGCGGCGATCCGGAAGAGCCAGGCGCGGAAGGAACCGCCGCGAAACCGCTCCAGGAAGCGGAAGGCCGAGATGAACGCCTCCTGCGCCGCGTCCTCGGCTGCCGGCCCGCCCAGCATCCGGAAGCAGAGGTTGAAAACGGGCGTCTCGTAGCGCTCCACCAGCACGTTGAACGCGCCAAGGTCGCCGCCGCGGGCGCGGGCGATGAGGTCGAGGTCGTCGTCGCTGTGTGTCTGCGCCACTGCCGCCATTCTATTGGCGTCAGCCCCCGCAAGCACCTGCGGCGCGACGCCTCACGCAGCCGCATGCCTCCAGCCTTGCCTCCAATCACGCAATGCGGACGTTCGAGCCTTCACCTATGCGATCGGCGGAACCTCGCTTCGGTTAAACTGGTGCTATGAACGCGCTGATAGATCTCATTGAGACCAAACGGGACGAACTCGCCGAGCTTTGCCGAAGGTACGGCGTTGAACGCCTCTACCTCTTCGGCTCGGCCGCAACAGGAGGCTTCGTCGAGGCGTCGAGCGATCTTGACTTCGTCGTCGAGATGGCCGATCGGCAGCCGACGGGCGTCTACGCGGACCGATACTTTGGCCTTGCTGAGGACCTTGAGCGTCTCTTCGGGCGCCACGTTGATCTCATCACAGAGGAGTCGGTTCGCAACCCCTACTTCCGGCGTGAGGTGGAGGCCACACGTCAGCTTGTCTATGGACAACCGCGCCAAACAGCTGCTGTTTGACGTACTGGTGTCCGGCCGCAGCATCAGGGAGTGGTGCGAAGGGCACACCTTTTCCGAATACGAGGCTGACCGGCAGTTGCGCAAGGCCGTGGAACGAGAGTTCGAGATCATCGGCGAGGCGCTGAACAGATTGAGCCAGGCCGATGCAGCAACGGCCTCCCGTATCGGGGACCTCGATCGCATTGTGGGATTTCGCAACCGCATCATCCACGGCTATGACGCCGTTGACGACGCCACCGTGTGGGGCGTCGCCGGGACTCACCTGCCACGCCTCCTCGCGGAGGTAGAAGCTCTGCTGCGACAGGCGGGCGAGAGCGTTCAAGGGTGACCTAGCGCCACTCCCGCCACGTAGCCGCGTGGCTTCCCTGCGGACCCGTCTGGGCCAGCCTCGCCTCAAATGACGCCCCTCTCGCCGTTCCCCGCGGATCCGTATTCCCTGTTCGGCGCGCCCGCGCTAAATCTCCCCGCTAAACGTGTCACAGTCGTCGGGGTCCCCCGAGTCATACCCCGTCGTGAACCAGCGCTGCCTCTGCTCCGCCGACCCGTGCGTCCAGCGTTCCTCGTTCACCTGCCCCTCCAGACGCTCCTGGATGCGGTCGTCGCCCACCGCCCTCGCCGCGTCTATCCCGTCGGCGATGTCCGTCGGCGTCAGCCGGGCGATCACGCCGACGCCCGACGCGTTGTTCGCCCAGACGCCCGCGAAGCAGTCGGCCTGAAGCTCGCTGCGCACGCCCGCGCTCTCCGGGCCCTCGCGGTCGTCGCCGATCTGGGCCAGCGTCCCGCGCAGGTTCTGGATGTGGTGGCCGTACTCGTGGGCCAGCACGTAGGCCGGGGCGAAATCGCCGCCGGCGGCGCCGAAGCGGTCGCGCAGCTCGTCGAAGAAGCCGAGGTCGATGTACACCCGGCCGTCCGGCGGGCAGTAGAACGGCCCGACCGCTGACGAGGCCAGGCCGCAGCCGGTCTGCGTCTGGCCGGCGAAGAAGGTCGTCTTCGCCTCCGTGTAGACGCGGCCGCCTTGGGCGTACTCGTCGGTCCAGAAGCGCTGGATGCTGTTGACGTAAGCGACCATCGCGCAGTCTTCGCGTTCGGCCGCGTCGGCGCCGGTCTGGCAGTTCTCGGAGAGGGTGCTGTTGCCGGTGGTCTCGCCGTCGAGCGCGCCGAGCCCGCCCAGGCCACCGCCCGAGGACGGGTCGAGGATGTTGCCGCCGAAGAGCAGCACGGCGACAAGGGTGAGGATCAGGCCGAGGCCGCCGCCGCCCGCTGCCAGCCCGCCGGGCATGCCCAGCCGCCTCTGCCCCCGCCGGTCATCGACCTGCGAGGTGTCCAGACGCTCTTTGCGGTTGAATATCGGCATCTGTGTCTTGGCCCCCAGTCCGTGTTCCGTGTTCCGTGTTCCCTGTTCCCGCGCGTATGATACGCGCCCGTCAATTGCGGCGAGATGTGATGCGAGAGGAGGGGCGTAGCAATTTCGGGGCAAGTGAGGGGGTTCCGGTACGCCGTGGTAGGGGGCGCTTGCCCGTCTGGGCCGCTCGCTGCGCCCTCGGGGCGGGGGCGGGGCGGCTCGTTCCCTGAGGAACGAAGGGCCTCGGCGCAGCGAAGGCGAGCACCCCCGCAACGCCGCGCCCTACCGCAACGCCACGCGCGCCTGCCCGCCGAAGGAGGGAAGCCTGCCCTGAGCGTCAGCCGAAGGGGGCCTCGGCGCGGCGAAGGCGAGCATCTCCGCAGGGCTGGGAAACGAACAGCGCCATTAGGGTATTCGCGGTGTCCGCGAGTCCCCGTACGCTTACCGGGTGGTGACGAACTATGCCGTCTACATCATGACCAACAACTCTGGCAATACCCTCTATATCGGCGTCACTAACGACCTTGTGCGGAGGGTCACAGAGCACAAAGCCGGAATCGGGCTCGCGGTTCACATCGCGTTATCGCACAACTCGTCTGGTGTACTTCGAGCTCACCGAAGACCTCGGCGCCGCGCGCGAGCGCGAACGACAGCTCAAAGGCTGGGTGCGCCGCCGCAAAATCGCATTGATCGCGAGCACGAACGTCCACTGGCGTGATCTGAGCGACGAGCTAGGCTAGTAACGTTCCCTGAGGAACGAAAGCCTGCCCTGAGCGGCAGTCGAAGGGGGCCTCGGCGCAGCGAAGGCGAGCACCTGTACTGCGGTGCTCAGTGCACGAACATTCGTCGGTCGCGCCAAACGTCGTCCGCGTTGCGGCGATGTACCCCGCGTGCGAGGTCCTTCGCTCCGCTGCGGCTCCGCTCAGGAAACGGCCAGCGCCCCTTAGATCTCCCCGCTAAGCGTATCGCAGGCGTCGGGGTCCCCCGACTCGCAAGGCAAGCGCACGACCTTCACTTGGGCAGTCGTGAACCGTCTTCTCGCCGACGGTCGCGTTAAATGGTTGGCGACATCCCAGACAGTAGAAGATCCGGTACTGCGTATCGTCCGTCCACGCATGCCTGAAAGTGCCCACCAGATCGGCTGCGCCTGCGGGATCAACGTGGCCGTCCTTGTCGATCACCACCTGCATGGTGCGCGGAGTATAGCAGGCGAAGGGCAAAGGAAGAGCGCCGAGGCTCGGTTGAGGGGGACTCGAACCACCGCACGCGTCTGCCGAGCGTACGAAAGCCTCTGGCGCTAGATCAGAGTATAGCCCACGGCGTGGCGATCACGAACATGGCGATCCACGCCAGGGGGCGTGCCCGCTCCCGCCACGTAGCCGCATGGCTCCCTACGGGCCCGTCTGGGTCAGCCTTGCCTCCAATCACGCGGTGCCGGGGCACGCCATCCCACGGTAGGGGGGCGCTTGCCCGTCTGGGCCGCTCGCTGCGCCCTTAGCGGTGGGGGCGGGGCGGTCCGTTCCCTGAGGAACGGCCTGCCCGCCGGAGGAGGGAAGCCTTCCCTGAGCAAGCGTCAGAAGGGTGCAGCCCGCACGCTGCCGGGGGGTCCCCTGCAGGCCCGTCTGGGTGGGGGGGTGTCCCCCCAGTTGCTACCACCTTCGAGGGCGGGTGGGTGGGCCGTCCTACGGACCCGCCTGGGAACCACATCGCGCGGGGTGCACGAGTGGAGCCCGACGTCGAACGACGACGGCGACTACGCCGCGGGCCAACACGCGCCTTAGTGCGAACGCTCCCTGAGGAACAGCCTGTCCGCCGCAGGAGGGGCCTGCCCGCCTCGCAAAAACGTCCCGGCGGGCAGTAGGTCAGTTTGAAATGGATAGAGAAAAGGGCCGATCTCTCAGCAATGCGAGGGGGGATGCAACGCTAGTGACCGGCCCTTGCTCTTTGAAGAGAGGGGATTCTTGGCCACTCTAGGGCCGCAGACGGTGGCGTGCCGGAAAAACGCGTTGCATCCGTATAACAAACCGCCGAGCCGCTCGGGTTAGCCGCACTTCGCCCGTCTGGGTGGCTCGCACGCGGCCTCCGCTCCCCCACGTAGCCGCACTGCGCCCGTCTGGATGGCTTTCCTGCGGACCCGTCTGGGCCAGCCTTGCCTCCAATCATGCGGGTGCAGTGGCGACGCTGCCGGGGGGCTTGGGGGGTGTCCCCCCGCTACTTGCTACTCCCGAACACCGTCCACACGCTATCACCCGCCGTCGCCGGCTCGAACGTGAACGCGCTCACCGCGTGCACATCGCCGAACCCGGCGCGTTCGTACAGCGCCAGCGACTGCGCCTGCGAGTACCAGCGCACCGCCGGTGAACGATGGTGCTCCTCCGTCGCGACGACCTCGCCGCCAACGATCGCCTCGTAGCGGTCCTCCGTGTGCTCCCACTGCTCCGCGTCGTCGAACTTCATCCGCTGCCACCGGCGGACCAGGGCCCCGTCTTCCGGGCGCTCGCGCTCGCCCGTCTTATACCACTCGCTCCACTCGCCGTCGGGCGGAGTGTTGCCGCGCCGCATCACCATGAACGGCATCACCAGCACCCCACCCGGTGTGAGGTGCGAGAAGAAGCGCTCCATCGCCAGCTCCGCGTCGCCCCTGTCAGTCAGCAGCAGAAACGAGCTGGACGGCACGAAAATCGTGCGGTAGCGCCGGGGCAGGTCCAGCGACTCCATCTGCTGTTGGTACACAGCCGGGTTCAGCCCGCGCGCACTCGCCTTCTCGCGGCAGAGCGCGAGCATCTCCGGCGAGTTGTCGACTCCCTCGGCGTCCAGGCCGTCAGCGAGATAATCGAGCAGCAGCCGCCCCGTCCCGCAACCGACGTCCAGCGCGGGCTCACCGTACCGCGCAATCACCTCGCGGTAGAACGCGCGGTCCGGCCACTGCGACGTATCCCCGCGCAACAGATCCCACGCTGACGCCAGCATCCCGCGATACTCGTAGTCGTCATCCGCCATGCGAGCAGGGTATCGGCTACCCCACCACCACGCCAACGCACGACCGTCGCCCTCCCCCACGTAGCCGCACCGGCTCGCGCGCCTGCCCGTCTGGGCCTCGTGCGCCCGTCTGGGCCAGCCTTGCCTCTAATTACGCGGGTGCAGCGGCGACGCTGCCGGGGGGGTTGGGGGGTGTCCCCCCAGTGCCACAACCTTTCGCGGTTGGGTGGGTGGGCAGAACCAGGTCGCGCGGGGTGCACGAGTGGAGCCTGACGCCTGCCCGGCGGTTCGAGCGGCCCTCGCCATTGCCGCTATCCCCTCCCACCCCTACAATGCGCTGCAGCGGGGCGCCCGCGCGCACCCCGCCGACGAAAGGAGCGATCCCTTGCTACGCACTCTATCTGCCTGCCTCTTGCTGATCTCCGCAACCCTGCTGCTCGCCTGCGGCGACGACGACGATGACGCCGCGGCGACCCCCTCGCCGACGCCTGCCGTCACGGCGTCAGCGCCCGCCGGTTCGCCTACGCCGACCGGGTCCCTCGATGACTACGCAACCCCGGCCGCGACCGTCGACACTGCCGTCGCGGTGACACTGAGCGACGACGCGATCACGCTCGACGTGGACACGGTGCCCTCGGGCACGGTGACGTTCAGCATCACGAATTCGGGCGCGTCGGCGCACACGCTGGTGATCGTGGAGACGACCCTGGCGGAGGACGCCCTGCCGACGACCGCCGCAGGCGCGTTCGACCCGGTCGCCGGCGCTGCAACGATCGTGGCCCAATCGCCGGGGATCAACGCCGGCGCGTCGGACACGGCCCGGGTGTCGCTGGCCACCGGCAGCTACGTCCTGATCTCGAACAACGACGGCGACTACGCCGCCGGGCTGCACGCGGCGTTCACGGTGGAGTAGCTCTCGCCTGCGGCGCCCGCCTGCCTGCCGGAGGCACGGTCCGGTTCGCTTCCGACGCTCCGTCCCTCCACGTAGCCGCAACGGCTCGCGCGCCTGCCCGTCTGGGCCTCGTGCGCCCGTCTGGGTCAGCCTTGCCTCAAATGACGCGGCGGGCCGTGGTGTGGCCTCCGGTAGGGGGGCGCTTGCCCGTCTGGGCCGCTCGCTGCGCCCTCGGGGCGGGGGGGGCGGCTCGTTCCCTGAGGAACGAAAGCCTGCCCTGAGCGTCAGTCGAAGGGGGTCTCGGCGCAGCGAAGGCGAGCATCTGTACACCGCCCGCGCCCCCCTCACGTAGCCGCAACGGCTTCCCTACGGACCCGTCTGGGCTAGCCTTGCCTCAAATGGGGATGTGGGGGTCGGGGGGATCCGCGCTGTCTGGGCCTTACTGCCCGCTCGAGCTCGCCTCATCCCCCTCTTGCGGGTCGATCCACCCGCGTTGCGCGGCTACCCCCGCCGCCAGCTCTGGCCGAGCGAAGGCGAAGTTGATGGCACAGGCGCGGCAGTTCAACTGCGGATCGACATCGCCGACCATGCAGCCGGCGAGCATCAGATCGCCGCGTTCCGCTTCCTCCATGGCCTCGCCCGAGGGCATCCCGTACATGATCGGAACGACCGTGTTCTTCTGACCGCACTTCGGGCACTTCTTAGTCTTGGCGCCCAACATCAAAACCCTGTCCGCAACCGCACGCGCAGGGGCCGCCCACCATCCAGGTCAACGACGCCCGCCTCCTCCAGCAGTCTCGCCACCCAGTTGGCGGTCGCCCGGTTGATGCAGCCCTTCAGATAGCCGTCGAGAGTCCCAGGGTTTGGTCGGACTTCATAAGTGCTTCCCGACTCCACCCACCCCCTGCCGCGCAAGAAGGCGCCGATCCCCTCGATGCATTCCCAGTCGAACGCCGTGCGCGCCTGCTTCGCGCCGAGGAGCAGCACGATGCCGTCGCCGTTAACGGCATCGACGACGAACGGCGCGCTACGCACCGCCGTGCGCAACGTCGAGCCCGGTGCGATGCGTGCGCGGATCGCGCGCTGGATCGGCCCCTGCTGCGTCATCTTCGCCGCCCTTACGGCAGCGCCTTCACGCGTGGCCGGAGCACTTCGACAAATCGAATCATCGCAGGCGCGTGTTGCCAGAAGCGCCTCGCGTCGATACGTGTGATGCGGCCTGGCAGTGCTGTATCGACGGGCGCCGGCTTTGCCGGCTCGATTGCTCCGGGTGACTCCCAGCTCGTGGTCATGGCGACCCCCTCGTTGCTTCCTGGTGTTCCCTGATTCTAGCTACCACGGTTGCAAATGCAAGCATTTGGGCCGGCCGCAACGCCTCCAGAGTCCTTCAGGAATGTGCAAAACACCAGCGCACATCTGCAGAGGGCGTCTCCCTCACCACCCGCAGCGAACGTCCTGATCTCGAACACCCCGGCGGCCGCGGGGTCAGGTCCACAGCAACAGCATTGAGAGCGTGTGGAGCCTCTTGAAGCAGTCGCTCAGGCTCCTACCACCAACTCAGCGAGAAGCACCTTCCCGCCTACCTCGATGAGTTCACGTTCCGCTACAACAACCGTCACAACGAGTATCTTTTCCGTGACACCCTTATGAAGTTGGTCGGAGCGGAGACGCTTCCTTATCAGGAGTTGATCGCGGAGTCGGCTTAGCCGATTCCATCTTTTGCGTAAGTTGCTGATGCAACTCACGCGACTTCTGTTTGTAGCTCTTCAGGATTTTCGCCGCAGAGTCCAAGGCGTCGGCAAGCCTCTTGCCTGCTATCCGCACTGTTCTTGAGAGGTTCCTCTCTTGCACTGACCGTACGCTATCTCGATAGCCTGTCACCTGTCCGATCGTGGTTGTCACAGTCTCGCTATTGGCGGCCAGGGATTCCGCGAGCACCGTGCCAGACGCTCGGTCTTCCTCTGTGGCGATGGTGATATTCGCTATCAGCCCCGCGTAGTTCCTAGAAATGTCCTTGACCAGCTTCTGGAACAACTCAGCTCTCTTCTCAATGTAGACGGCAGCCCGATCAATGGATTTCGCTGCCTGATTCGCCCTCTTTTGCTTCAAGCGGGCGTTGCGCTGGAGATTCGGCTCTTCAAAACGCTCAGTGTGTTTCGTGAGGCTTCGCCCCAACTTCCTGGTGTTCTTCGCGAGTCCATCCATTTCTCGGGTGAACCGATGGATTGCACGAAGTCCGTCAGCTTCGTAGTCAAGTAGTCCTGGCTCTTCCGAAGATACCCAAGATGCTGACGTTGCACGACGCTCGAAATACCGCTGCGCCTCCCTGAACAACTCATACCCAATGATCCCTAGTGCAACAGCGATCATCACCAAGAGGATAACGATGAAACCAACTGCTATTGGGGCAGGCATTTTCCACCCTTGGACTTCGCATACCGCGAAAAGAATACCGATGGCAACGCCCGCGAAGGAGGCGGGCAACCCGACCCTAATGCTAAAGTCGGAAAACATACGTCAAGTCTAGCCCCGATGTCCTGCCATGCCGATAGTCTAAATCCCCTTGCGTCTGGTATACCCCATTGAGTTCAACATGATTGTCCCGCACCCGGTCGGCGCGCGGCAAAGAAAGACAGCGCGCGACGGGCGTAGGGAGACGGCGGATGCGATGTGGGGCATGGGGATAGGGTAGCGGGTTGGGGCGGGAAGTCTAAGGGAGAAATGTCATTTCGGGGTGCCGCTTGGGCGTGCTATTGCTATAGTTGCGGCATCATGCTTGGGGACGCCGAGTGACAGAGCTCATATGGGACGGGAAGTACGACGACGCCGGCCGCAAGGTGGCGCCGCTGCGCGTGGCGTTGCCGTTCCAGACCGTTGAGACGGTCAACGAAAGCGCGCAACAGCGGCAGCTGAGCCTGGAGCGATACACCACGGGCCGCGACCGCGAGTGGCGCAACCGGTTGATCTGGGGCGACAAGAAGTACGTGCTTCCGTCGTTGCTTCAAGAGTTTGCGGGCCAGGTCGACCTCATCTATATCGACCCGCCGTTCGACACTGGCGCAGATTTCTCGTATGAGGTCGAGATAGACGGCCAAGATTTCGTCAAGGAGCCGGGTCTCATCGAGCTCAAGGCTTACCGCGACACCTGGGGCCACGGTCTGGATTCATACTGCCCGTGGTTCTACGAGACGTGTGTACTCCTCAAGGAGTTCCTCGCCCCCAGGGGAAGTATTTTCGTCCATCTCGATTGGCATGCTGGCCACTACGCCAAGGTCGTTCTCGATGAAGTGTTCGGTAGAGACAACTTCCTTAACGAAATCGTCTGGTGGTATTACAACAAGTTTCAAGGGAATGTGAATCATTTTCCATCGAACCACGACACCATTTTTTGGTATAGAGCCGGAAAGGAATTCCGATACGCCCCACAGACCGAGGAGAGGGACTCTCCAGTTCGTCAGATTCGCAGGGCGTGGGACAAGCAGAAGAAGGCGGTTGTCAACGTAAAGGGCGAGGACGGTAAGGTTCTATATCAAGAATCCACGACGCGTGGTGTAGATGATGTATGGCGACTTTCTATGCTCCAGCCAGCGGACGAAACCGAAAACGTCAGGTTCCCCACTCAAAAGCCCGAGACCATACTGCAGCGAGTGATTGCGACAGCCTCAGAGGAAGACAATCTCGTCCTAGACTGCTTTGTGGGTTCTGGAACGACCGTAGTCGCGGCAGAGAAAACGAAACGACGGTGGATCGGTTGCGACATAGGTCGATTCGCGATCCATACAACGAGAAAGCGCCTACTCGATCTGCCGGGAGCGACGCCATTTGTGGTGCAGAACCTCGGCAAGTACGAGCGCCAACACTGGCAAGTGGCGGAGTTTGGAGAAGCAGCCGAGGCGAAGCAGGCGGCGTATCGCGCTTTGATCCTCGACCTGTACCACGCTACACCGATGACAGGCTATGCGTGGCTCCATGGAACGAAGGGTGGCCGGATGGTCCACGTCGGCTCGGTGGACGCGCCCGTAAGCCAGGGCGATGTGTCTCAGATCGCATCCGAGTTCAAGCGGTCGATCGGGAGCGGCAAAAGTGCACCGAAAACGAACGGCGTCGATGTGCTGGGGTGGGATTTCGCGTTCGAAATGAACGAGACCGCCAAGCAGATGGCTGCCGCTGCTGGCGTCGACGTCAAGTGGTACCGCATTCCCCACGACGTGATGGATAAACGGGCGCGGGACCAGGGAGATGTGCGCTTCTTCGAACTCGCTGCGCTGTCCGTCGATTCGAAGGTTGCGAAGCGGAAGCTGACGTTGGCGCTCACCGATTTCGTGATCCCACCGGACGATGTGCCAGAAGATGTGCAGCGGGCAATTACGAAATGGGAACAGTGGATCGACTACTGGGCGGTGGACTGGGACAACAAAGGCGACACTTTCCACAACCAGTGGCAGGACTACAGGACGCGCAAGAAGCGCGATCTGCAGAAGTCCGCCAGCCACGAGTACGATGCGCCCGGCGAGTACACAGTCGTCGTGAAAGTCATCGACATTCTCGGCAACGACACCACGAAGACGCTCACCGTGAAGGTGGGCTAGGTGCCCCGAACCAAGAAGCCCCCTTCCGAGCAGGCGAGTCTGCTGGAGGTCCGGACAAAGACCGCGCCGTGTGTGCCGGAAGTGAAGCGGGCTGTCGCCGACTGGCGGAGGGGTGGGTACAAGGGCGCGACAGCGACGACGCGCCTGCTGCTGAACTACTGGTTCAAGCCTGAGCCAGGCGACCCGGAGGGCCGGTCGGGCGCTCACCGTCTGGCGGATGGTTCATTCTTCCAGTATCACGAGTCGCAGCGGGAAGCCATTGAGACGCTGATCTATTTGTACGAGATCGTGAGCGTCCGGCGGCACAAGGACTTGCTGGAAAAGTATGCACCCGCCGACGTGCCGAACATACGGCTACTGCAGTACGACGCCTTCGCCCGATATGCGATCAAGATGGCGACGGGGAGCGGGAAGACGAAAGTGATCGCGCTGGCAATCGCGTGGCAGTACTTCAACGCGGTGGTAGAAGGACGCGACGACTTCGCGCGCACGACGCTGCTGATCGCCCCAAACGTGATCGTCTTCGAGCGGTTGCGAACAGACTTCGAGGGCGGACGGGTGTTCCGGTCGGACCCGGTGATCCCGAAAGAGTTGGAGATCCACTGGGACTACGACTGCTATATGCGCGGCGACGCCGAGCGAGCGAGTTCGCAAGGGTCGCTGTACCTAACAAACGTTCAGCAGTTCTACGAGCGCCGCGCACGCAAAGACGATGACGAGCCTGACGAAATGACGGACGTCCTGGGGCCGAAGCCGCCCGCGACTCTGAGCGATGTGACTGACTTCGACGACCGGATCATAGATCGCGGCGTCCCCTGCCTTGTGGTCAACGACGAAGCGCATCACACGCACGACGAGGACAGCGAGTGGAACAAGTGCATCAGGAAACTCGACGAGAGGCTGGCGACGGGACTCGCGGCCCAACTGGATTTCACAGCGACGCCTCGCTACAACAAGGGCTCGCTGTTCACCTGGGTTGTCTACGACTATCCGTTGAAGCAGGCGATCATCGACAACATCGTGAAGCGGCCCGTTAAGGGGATCGCCCGCGACATCAGTGAAGCGCCGTCTGACATCGCCAGCGAGCGGTACAAGGCGTACCTGACGGCGGGCGTCGAGCGCTGGCGGGAATACGCTGAGCAACTCGCGCCGCTGGGCAAGAAACCGATCCTGTTCGTGATGCTCAACAGCACAGTTGAGGCGGACGATGTCGGCGATTATCTGCGCACGAAGTACCCTGCGGAGTTCGCGGGGGAAAAGCTCCTCGTCATCCACACTGACAACACCGGCGAGGTGTCGAAGCGCGACCTCGATAAGGCGCGAGAAGTCGCGCGCGAAGTGGACCATGAGGGTAGCCCGGTGAATGCGATTGTCAGCGTGCTGATGCTCCGCGAGGGCTGGGACGTCCAGAACGTCACGGTGATTGTCGGTCTGCGCCCATACACGTCGAAGGCGAACATCTTGCCGGAGCAGACGGTTGGTCGCGGCCTGCGCCTAATGTTCCGCGACCGCTCAAGTTCGCCATCCTACGTCGAGCGAGTTGACGTCATCGGTAACAAGAAGTTCATCGAGTTCGTCGAGAAGCTGGAGAAGGACGAAGACCTCGAGCTTGGCACGTTCGACATCGGCAAAGACAAGCTCGTCATCGTCAGTATCTTCCCCGAAGAATCGAAGAGCCAACACGATATCGCGATTCCGACGCTGACACCCGTCCTCGCTCGGAAGAAGACCTTGGCCGAAGAGATCGCCGGACTCGATGTGCAGGCGATGGCATCGCCGGGAATGTTCAAGAAGCGGGAGACGGCCGAGGCCGAGAAGTTCCGCTATGAAGGGATCGACATCATCACGCTGGAACAAGTCGTCGCGCGCGAGTACACGATTCCCGAAGTCCAGACCGCAGAGGAAGTGATCGGCTACTACGCGAGGCGAATCGCGAACGACGTTAAGCTGCCGTCGCAGTTTGCGGCGCTCGCGCCGAAGGTCAGGGAGTTCCTTGAGACGCGGTTGTTCGCCGAGCGCGTGGACCTCAGCGACAAAGAGATCGTGCGTGCCATCAGCTCGAACGTGGCGCAATACGTCACAGTCAAGGCGTTCGTCGCTGCGTTGCGTGAACTGGTTGTCGAGGAGCTGGAGCCTAAGTTATTGGGTGCGGGCCGGCATCTATCGGAGACGCCCGGATTCCCTTGGTCGCGGCAGACCCTTGAAGCAAAGAAGACAGTCTTCAACCTGGCTGCGTGCAGCAACGAGTTCGAGAAGACGTTCGCGAAGTTCCTCGAGGACGCGGAGGACGTTAAGTCGTTCGCGAAACTGCCCGACCCGTTCGGGTTCGCGATCGAGTACACGGACGCGACGGGAAACCTACGCTACTACCGCCCCGACTTCGTGGCTGTGCTGGAGAGCGGCGATCACTACATTATCGAGACGAAGGGGCGCGAAGATCTCGATGTCGCGCATAAGGACCGGGCGGCGATCCTCTGGTGCGAGAATGCGACGATGCTCACGGATACCGAATGGCGATACGTCAAGGTGCCGCAAAAAGAGTTCGAGCAACTGCGTGCGGACGAATTCGCGGACCTGGCGGTGTTTGCGCCGCCGCCACTGCTCTAGCGGGAGATGCCGCCATGAGAAATAATCATTGGTACGCGGTCCGAAGCCAGAGCCTGGCAATCTATGCCAGGAACGCGGGATTTGACCTGGCGGTATACCACGACTACTCCGACGGCGCGAAGGAGGAGCTTCGCAAGCGGGCCGTCAATGAAGCCTTGGACGCGATCTATCTAGCGTGCAATGAGCAGGGCTTTGACGTTTATAGCGTCAAGCGAGGCGTGTACGTGATCGCCCTGTCAAACCCGCTTTCAGTGCGATACTCAAAATATCGGTCGCAGGTTATCTATATCGGCATGGGCAACATCATGGGACGGATCAAGTTACATTTCAGCAACAGGCTGTTCGATTTCATGCTGAGCGTGGCGGGCGCGAATTTCGATTTCCACTTCGCGCGTCCCGCGCTCCCGGGAACCGCGATGTACTACAAGCAGGTCGAGCACAATATGCTCAAGTACTTCCATGATCAATACGGCGGTCTATACGAAAAGCGTCGATACCCGATCCTCAACAGGAACGCAGGTATCAATATGAAGTACCCCGGTGGCACTGACTGGTGGAAGAGGCCTCTCAAGGCATCCGGACGCCGACCGCTCTGGGAGCTTACGCCCACCAAATTCGGTGACTTTCCTCCCTTGTAGCAGTTTCAAGGCGTGGCATCGCGGGGTCGTAGCCAGTGTTTCTTGACGATTTACTTAACTTGACTACTCAACAGGCGTCACGGGTAGTGCTCCTGCGGGCCCGGATACACCCCGCGGCCGTGTCCGGGGTACCACGTGTCACCCGTCCGCTTCTCAACGCGCCCCTTTGCGCCGGCTCCGTACACCAGCCGGTGGCAGCGGCCGCACGCTGGCACGACGAGCCGCTCCCATTCGCCGGTTGCCGTAAGCCGGGTCAGCGCCCACTCTCCACAACCGGGGCGTCCGCAAAAGCGACAATTAGACGGCGATGGTGACCGGGGCTCTTTCATAAACATTGAGTAGCGCCAACGCTAACCAATGCTGCTCCGTACTCAAAGCGCCGCTTGTCACTGGCGTAATCCGCCCCCCAGGCCCGTCTCGTGCTTACAGTCCCGGCCGGCTTCTCGCTCCGCTCAGCAGAAGATCACTCACTCTCGTCCCGGACGCCTTCCTTCCTCACTGCCTTCACCGCCCGTTTGGCCTCGGCATAGAACGCGGGCGTCTTCAGCGCCTCCGCAAGCCGCCGCGCGCTCGCCAGGTACATCCGGGTGGCCTCCTCGCTACGCTGTCCACTGAGGTGTTCTGAGATCGCCTCGATCGGAACGCCCGTCTCCGCCGCCAGCTCCGAGAGTGACGCTTCACCGCTGGCGTGGCGCTGGACTGCCCATGCCAGCAACAAGCTCCTCGCCGCTTCCTCCCCGGCGCGGGCAAGGAACGCCCCCTTCGACTGGCGCGCCAGCGCCGCCGCCTTGCTCACGCGGGCCCCTGCCCGGTCTTCCAGCCTGACGGATACAGTCTTCAACTTCGTGCCCAATTCAATCGCTCCCTTCCTTCGTCATCTGTCCGATCTGGTTGAGCGCCAGGTCGATCAGTTGCGGGCTCACGGTCGATCGGGCCGCGAGACGCGCCAGCACTGTCAGCACCGCACGTTCGTTCCGCCCCCCGCGCCGGTACAGGGATGCCGCGTACACCGGGCTCGATACCGGCGCCAATCCCATCTCTTCAGCCGCGCGGACAGGCCGCAGGTCATCCATCAGGAGGACCCATCCCCGGTTCTCGATAGCGAGGTTGATCGCGCCGCGCTCGCCCGGCCCGAACCGGTCGATCGTCTCCGTCTCGGCATTCCGGACCAGGATCCTGCCTTCCCTGACAAGTCCGTGCAGGAGAGCCCCGCTTGCGTAGTCCTCGGTGAGCTCATCCCCCACGGCTGACGCGACGGAGAGGTCGAAATCCTCCAGCAACTGGCCGATGACGTCGCTGACAGCCGCGTGAATCCAGAACGACGAATCAAGTGTTGCATTTTGCCTCACCAATTGATTGTAGCCTCGATCGCGCCCGCTCGTAAAGCTACCCCCGGAGGATCGTAGCCGCACCGGCTTGCCACTCCTTGGCGGCCAGCCTTGCTTCAAATCAACTCGGGCCTTCGCCCGCTCGCAACAGCGTCAGATTTTCTTGACCGATTATTGCCCATTTTCCACTTAACGTAATCAGCGCATTCTAGCTATTTCGTATCTACGACTACCTCTCGATTCTAGAATCTCCACGTAATCCCACAACCCAAAACTGCGAAACGAAATCAGGGTGACACTTCATTGTTGCCATGTCACCGTCTAGCGTGAAACCATATCTGCATGCCACAGACAGGACCGGTCACCAAGCGCGGCAAGAAGATCGCCGCCCAGAACGCCTTCAAGCACGGCATCGAATCCCAGATCGTCGTCATCGACGGCCAGGAGGACCCCGCTGAGTGGGAGGCCATCCGCGACGGCATCATCGAGTCGACCCAGCCCGTCGGCACCCTCGAGCACATGTTCGCCGAGCGCGTCGCCCTCAACCTCTGGAAGCTGCGCCGCCTCGAGCGCTGGCAGGCGGTCACTACCATGCTCGCCATCCACAAGGTGCGGAACCCCCCGCCGAGCCTCTACGCCGGCCCAGCGGCGGCAGCCTACATCGAGAAATTCGGCCCCAAATTCGAGTACGACCCCGACGAGCCGGAGCCCGATCCCGAGCTGGTCGACCTGGTCCAGCAGCGCCACGAGCACGCCAGGATCATCCCCGAGAAGGAACGCATGGAGATAATCCTGCGCTACGAGGCTCACTACCACCGTACCTGCATCCAGAACCTCCACGAGCTCGAGGCCATGCAGACCCGCCGCAAGGGAGGATCTTCGCCGTTGGCCCGACTCGACATCATCGGGGCGCCGGGAGGGTAGGAGTACCGGAGCGACGCGCAACTATCAAGGAATACTTGACGGTTCAGCAACAACACGTAGTTGTCAAGGAATCCTTGACAACTCAGCGCTTCACTGTCCGCCCCCGGCCATGTTCCCTGTTCCGTGTTCCAGTTCCCTCGCCCCTCCCTGTTCCCTGTTCCCTGTTCCTCCCGTGGCTCTGTCACACATTTGGACTGCCGCGCGCGGGCCGGTTTACCCCTCTGTAACGCTTGGGGCGATAACCTCCGCACATACACAAACCCGCGTCAGTATCCACTTGCCCAGGAAGGAGCCCCTATGGATGCCCTGCAGATGCTGAGGGATGACCACCTCAAAGTGAAAGACCTCTTCCGCCGCTTCGACGAGGCCGCGGACGGTACCACCCGCAAGGCCATCGTCGACGAGGCGATCGCCGAGCTCATGATCCACAGCCAGCTGGAAGAGGAGGTCTTCTACCCGGCGATGGAACGCGAAGGCCTCCCCGATCTCGTCCGCCACTCCGAGGAGGAGCACGCGGCCGCCGACCGCATCATGGTTGAGCTGAGCAGCACCGACTCCCGCGACAAGACCCTCGAGCCGCGCTTCCGCCTGCTGGTCGAGACGGTCACCGAGCACATCACCGACGAGGAGTCGCAGATGTTCCCGCGCGCCGCCGAGCTGCCTCGAGACCGCCTCTCCCGTATCGGCGACCAGATGGCCGCGCTCAAAGAGCGCCTGACGGGCGCTGCGCAGGCCACCCGCTCCCCCGCAGCGACCACCAGCGCCGGGCCGATGGCCGTCACCAGGCGGACCGCCCGCAAGCGGACCACGGCGAAGCGCGCGACCGCCGCGACGAGCACCACTCGCAAGCGGACGACGACCAAGCGCGCGACTGCCGCGACGAACACCACCCGCAAGCGGACCACGACGAAGCGCGCGGCCGCCGCAACGAGCACCGCCCGCAAGCGGACGACGACGAAGCGTCCGGCCGCCGCGACGAGCACCGCTCGCAAGCGGACGACGACGAAGCGCCCGGCCGCCGCGACGAGCACCGCTCGCAAGCGGACGACGACGAAGCGCCCGGCCGCCGCGACGAGCACCGCTCGCAAGCGGAACACGGCGAAGAGCGCGGCCGCCGCCACCCGCAGGGCTCGCAAGGTGACGTCGGCGAAACGCCCGGCGCCCGGCACGAGCCGTCCTGCCGCCGGCTCACGGACGAGCACCCGATCCACCACACGCACCACGGCCACCCGCTGATCGACACCCGCGCGGTCGGCCGCCAAGACTAGTCGCTAAGGAGACACACACGATGCCACGCAACGCCACAGTCAACAGCGCAATCAACGGCACGAAGGAGAGCGGGTCTGTCTGGATGGACCTGTTCCGCGCCAACAACGACCGCACGCACCGCTTCAACCGCCTGCTCATCGACGAGGCGGAGCGCACGCAGGAGGAGCGCGCCGAGTTCGTCCGCGAGTTTCTCGCGCGCCCGACCGCCGTGTCCGACAACACCCGCGAGCTCTTCCAGACCTGGACGCGACGCAACCGCCGCCGCCTCGAGCTGGTCCGCACGATGTTCGACGACCTCCGCGACATGACCTCGACCACGCGCAGCCTCTACGAGCGCATGTCCGACGCCAACCGCCAGACGGTGACCGCCACCGCCCGCGCCGGGCGCGAAGCCGCCGCCGAGGTCGCCGGCGAAGCCTCCGATCTCGCGGAGAACGTCAGCGACGCCGCCGACAGCGTCGAGCGCTCCCTGCGCCGCCAGGCCCGCAACCTCGACCCCCGCAACAACTAAAGCGTTCCCTGAGGGACGAAGGGCCCGGCGCAGCGAAGGCGAGCACCAGAACGACGCTCCGCCTTAAGCAAACATTCCCCCGCGCCCGCGCAAGGGCGCGGGGTACGCGCACTCCTTCCAACCGTCCTCTAACTGCAACTCCAACCTGAAACCTGCGTCTGAACGTTATAATTGAGGATGCATGCCAGAATTTGACGACGACGAAGGCTTCGGCGGCGGCGGGGGAGAGCGGACGCCACGTTCCTTTGATCCACTGTTCGACTCCTGGGCGGACGACACCCCGTCTGAGCCCGTCGCTGCCTCGCACGACGATCTCTTCGCCTTCGCGCCCGTACCCGTAGCGCCTGAAACCGAGGAGACCGACTGGCAGCGCCCCTACACGCCTGCCTCGCCGGACTACCCGCACCGCTACCAGCCCGAGTACCAGGAGCGCCTGACCGAGCTCCAGCGGCGCCTGCGCGAAGAGACGGTCGTCGTCCCGCACGCGGAAAGCCGCTGGGTGGTCACGGTCCGCGAGCTGGCCGAGACGCTGCTTCTGGCCGTGCTCATCTTCCTCGCCGTGCGCGCCTCGTTCCAGAACTTCAAGGTCGAAGGCGCCAGCATGAACCCGAGCCTGGACAACGGCGAGTACCTGATCGTCAACAAGCTCAGCTACGCCCAGATGGGCAGCGGCCTCCTCGACTGGCTGCCGTTCGTCGACTCGGGCAACGATGACTACCTCTGGGACAGCCCCTCGCGCGGCGACGTCATCGTCTTCCGCGCGCCGACGAGCGTCGACCGCGACTTCATCAAGCGCATCATCGGTGTCCCCGGCGACACGGTGGAGCTGAACAACGAGACCGGCGAGGTGCACGTCAACGGCCACCTCCTCTCCGAGCCGTACATCCAGGGGAATACGAACTGCGGCGCCGAATGCACCTACCACATCCCGGCCGCCGGCACCGACGAGGCGTTCGAGCGCTGCGGCTCCAGCGAGTGCTTCTTCGTGATGGGCGACAACCGCCAGAATAGCAGCGACTCGCGGCAGGACTGGCTGGTGCCGAAGGAGAACATCATCGGCAAGGCCCTGATCACCTACTGGCACGAGGGCGGCCCGGAGCTTGACCTGGCGCCGAACCACACCGTCGGCTCAGCCGAGGAGGCGACGGACTAGCTTGTCCGATCGCCGGCCGGCCGAACTCGAGGCCGAGAGGCTTCTGCGCGAGGCCGGCGCGATGCTCGAAGGCCACTTCCAGCTATCGTCGGGGCGTCACTCAGCGCTCTACGTCGAAAAATTTCGCCTGCTCGAACGCCCGCCGCAGACCGATGCGCTCTGCCGCATGATCGCCGACTGGGCGCGCGGCCTCTCGCCGGGGATCGTCGCCGGGCCGACGACTGGCGGACTGATCGTCAGCTACGAGGTCGCGCGACACCTCGGCCTGCTCAGCATCTTCGCCGAGCGCCTGCCTGCCGGCGAGGCACCAGATAAGGCCGGTGGACGCAGCTTCCAGCGCGGGTTCATGATCGCGCCGGGTCAGCGCGTGCTCGTCGTCGACGACGTGTTGACGACTGGCGGCAGCGTCCGCGACGTCATCGACGCCGTGCGCGCCCTCGGCGCTGAGCCGATCGCCGTGGCCGTGCTGATCGACCGCAGCGGCGGCAAAGTCGACTTCGGCGTCCCCCTCTTCGCCTGCCTGCCGCTCGACCTCCCGACCTACGACCCAACCGCCTGCCCGCTCTGCGACCAGGGCCTGCCGCTGACTGTCACGTAGGAACAAGGTTCCCTGAGGAACGAAGGGCCCCGGCGCAGCGAAGGCGAGCATGGCACCCACACCTCGCCGTGCACCTACGCCCGTTCCGTGAGCGCAGCGAAGGCGAGCATCTCTGGAGGGCTGGGAAACGAACAGCGCCATTAGGGTATTCGCGGTGTCCGCGAGTCCCCGTACGCTTACCGGGTGGTGACGAACTATGCCGTCTACATCATGACCAACAACTCTGGCAATACCCTCTATATCGGCGTCACTAACGACCTTGTGCGGAGGGTCACAGAGCACAAAGCCGGAATCGGCTCGCGGTTCACATCGCGTTACCGCACAACTCGTCTGGTGTACTTCGAGCTCACCGAAGACCTCGGCGCCGCGCGGGAGCGAGAGCGACAGCTCAAAGGCTGGGTGCGCCGTCGCAAGATCGAACTGATCGCCAATACGAACGCCCGCTGGCGTGATCTGAGCGACGCGATAGGCCATTAACGTGTTCCCCTCTGGACTTCGGATGTTGTCACAGGCGTGCGAGGTCCTTCGCTACGCTGCGGCTCCGCTCAGGAAACGGGTCGTTCCCCGAGGAACGAAGCAGCCTACCGGCTCAGATCGCCCCAGCCGCGCACGCTGTCAGGCGCGACGCATATCAGCGGCCGCGTTTCCAGCGCCATTCGCTCGTACTGCGGATAGCGCGAACGCAGCGCGGCGAGCGCACCGGGCGCGTCTCCTCCGCCGACGGTCCGCGCCCGCCCACGGACGAGGACCCAGCCGAGTTGCGACCAGTCGTCGGCGTAATGATCGAAGATCAGCGCGACGCGCTCGTTCTCTTCAATGTTGCGCAAACGCTTGAGTTGCGGACCGCGCTTCGGCTTCTCGTCGATCGCGATCCAGAAAGCGCCCTCGTGCCAGGCAAAACAAACGGGCACGACGTGAGGCGAACCGTCTGCGTCCGCGGTCGCCAGGTGCGCCACGCGACGGCGCTCGACGAACGCGGCTTGCTCGGACGAGAGCACGGCGGATTACTCCAGCGGCCGGGTGGCGTCGCTGGGCGCGTCGAACTCGCACGTCTTGTGCGTGCTGTCGCAGAACGGCTTGGTCTTGGACTGGCCACAGCGGCAGAGCGTGTACCAATCGCCTTCCGGCACGGTGAACTCGTTGCCCTCGTGGTCGACTAGCTTGATGCCGCCGTAGACGCGGAAGGGCCCGTTGTTGCGGACGAGGATGCGCGGTTCGGTCGTTTCCTGCGGGTCCGAGCTGTCAGTCACTTCGCCTGTAATCGTAGCAGGAACGCGGTGATGCTCTCGATCAGGCGGTCGTCGGAGCCCCACCAGAAGTGGTCGACGCCCGGGAAGACCTCGACGGTGACGTCCGGCCCGATCTGCTCGCGGTACTCCTTCAGCAGTTCGCCGTCGCAGTACTCGTCGCGGTCGCCGGTGACAAAGAGCGTCGGGCAGAGCAGACGAAGCTCCAACTTTGGTCCGCGCTTCGTGGGGTTCGAGACGGCGACCATGCCGGCGAGGTCGTCGCGGCCGCTGGCGACGCGCACGGCGACCATCGCCCCGAACGAGTAGCCGGCCAGCGAGACCCGCTGCGCGTGGATCTCCGGCAGCGAGCGCAGGTGGTCGAGCGCAGCGCGGACGTCGTCCATCTCGCCTTCGCCGTTGTCGTACGCGCCGGTGCTTTCGCCGACACCGCGGAAGTTAAAGCGTAGCGCGGCGTGGCCGGCGGCGAGCGATGCGCGGACGATCGCGCCGACAACGTTGTTGTACATGTCGCCGCCCATCTGTGGGTGCGGATGACAGACGACAACACCGGGGAACGGCGCGTCGCCGTCGGGCAGGTGGAGAAGGCCTTCGAGGCTGAGGTCGCCGCTCGGGATAACGAGTGGCTGGCCGGCGATCACGTCCACGGCTGGAGTTCGGGGTTGCGGTGCATGTCCACGAGCTGGGTGAAGCGGAGGCCGGTGACATCGCCCGAACCGTCGCGGAGGACGACGAGCCGCTGCGGGATCGCGCCGTGGTTAATCAGGAGGAGGTCGGGCTCGCCGGTGTCGCCGGGGAGCAGCGGAACGCCTTCCTTCCACGGACCGCGGCGGGAATACAGCGTCAACAGGCCGTCAGCCTGACGGATGAGCACGCGGCCGCTACCGAACTTCACGCGGAAGTTGGTGAGCGGGCCTGGGTCAGGCGCCTCGTAAACGCCGGGAGCGGTCGCCAGCACCTGCGTATCGAGGTTGGCGCCGGGCTTCGGGTTGTCGGCGCCCAGGAAAGCCTGGATCAGCGGCCTCTGTGTGGTGGTCTCGAAGCCGTCGGTCATCAGGTTGGTATGGATGACGAGCGCGGCGTCGAGGTCCGGGAAGACGGCCAGGAAGCTGTTCCAGCCGCCCATCGCCGCGCCGCCGTGGCCGAACATGCGCTGCCCGAAGGGGCGATGCGACTCGAACGAAAGTCCCCAGCCGCGTAGCCGCGGATCCGGCTGCCACTGCGGCGTAATCATCTGCGCGAACGTCTCCGGTCGGACGATACCGTCCGAGGCCCGGAGCAGCGCGGCGGCGTACCGGAGCATGTCCGGCACCGTCGACTGCGCGCCACCGGCGGCCGCGTTGCCCCAGGCCGGCGGGTACTTCCCGGCGAGGTTGTGGCCGTCGACCGGGACGTCGGACTCCAGCTCGACGCTGAAGTAGTCGAGCAGTTGCCGGGCCTCGGGCGTTGCCGCCTGGTGGTACCCGTGCGAGATGTCTGGACGCGGCACGTCGAGGGTGTCGCTGTCGTTCATGCCGAGGGGCTCATAGATGCGTCGGTGCATCGCCTCCGGCAGGGCCACGCCCTCGAGGCGCGAGATGATCTCGCCGAGGAGCAGGAAGCCGTGGTTGGCGTACGCCCACTTGGTGCCCGGCGGGACCTCGATCGTCAAGCCGTCGGTGTAGAGGTCGGTCAGCGACGTGCCGGGCTCATGCTTGCCGTAGAGCTTGGCGAACGGCTGCGCCAGGTCGTTGGCATTCGGCGTTTCGCCGATGCCACCGGTGTGCGTGAGCAGGTGGCGCACCGTAAGTCCCTCGGCGGGGCCATGGAACGTGAAGTCCGGAAGGATGTCTTGGACGCGGCTGTCGAGCGAGAGGCGGCCCTCGTCGACGAGCGCCATGACGCAAAGGCCAACCATCGTCTTGGTGATCGAGGCGATGCGCTGGCGGTGCTGCGGCGTCATCGGCTGTTGGGCGGCGATGTCGGCCCAGCCCCAGGCTTCTTGCCAGGCCGGTTCCCCGGCGACGACGGCGCCGAGCGCGAGGCCGGGCAAGTGGCGCTCGGCGAGGATTCGTTGCGCTGTCTCGGAGAGTCGTGCGAAGTCGGGGCGGAAGGCGGTCATAACGGGCGGATTGTAGCATCCGGAGGGCGGAGGAACATGGAACTGGGAACATTGAACAAGGCGCGCGAGGGGATAGGATGGCGGCATGGCGATCGTGATCTCGCACTACCAGGCGAGGCCATTGCTGGCGGCGCGCGACAGCGGCGCGGCCGCGGCGACTACATCGCTCGACCTGGGGCGGACGGAGGTGGAGGCGCGGGTTGAGGAGGGTGGTGTGTGGCTGGGTGAGGCGCTGATCGCGTGGGCGGTGGTCGAGGAGATTGCAGAAGCCGAAACCGCTTGTTTTGTGATTGAGGATGGCGCGGCGACGAAGATCCAGAGGTTTTCGGAGGAGACGGGGCTGGTGTACACGCTCTACCCGACGGCGGGTGCGCCGACGATGCTGGTTTCGGGGATACCGATGCACCGGATCAAGGGGATCGACCCGCTGGAGGACACGCGGCGCAAGCTGCGGACGATCGCGCCGGTGACGGGGCGGGTGCTCGACACGGCGACGGGGCTCGGTTACACGGCGATGGAGGCGGCGCGGACGGCTACTACTGTGCTGACGATCGAAGTGGACCGGGCGGCGACGGAGATCGCGCGAGCGAACCTGTGGTCGCGGGAGTTGTTCGAGGATGGGCGGATCGAGCGGCGGATCGGCGACAGCTTCGAAGTCGTGCCGACGCTGGCGGACGCGAGCTTCGACGCGATTGTGCACGACCCGCCGCAGTTCAGCCTGGCGGGGGAGCTGTACTCGCTGGCGTTCTACGAGCAGTTGTTACGGGTGCTGCGGCCGGGCGGCAAGCTGTTCCATTACGTCGGCGACCCCGAGAGCAAGATGAGCGGGAACACCACGCGTGGGGCATTGCGACGGCTGGGGGAGGCGGGGTTCCGGGATGTGCGGCGGCGGCCGGAGGCGTTCGGCGTGTCGGCGATGCGTTAGGCCGCCGCATTGTCAGTGCGAGTGGTAGAGTATTAACCCCATTTGGGGCGAAAGGTGGGTTCTGCCGTGGCTCGCTCGGCCATATCGTTGGTTGCTCTGGCAGCAATTGCCCTGATGACGGTCGCGTCTCCCCGAGAGGGACACTCTACCGACGCCGGGGGAACCTTCGAAGTCAACTCGGTGTCGGACAAAGTGGACGCTGACCCGGGAGACGGTGTTTGCCTGACAGTTGGCGGCAAGTGCACCCTAAGGGCGGCTCTTCAAGAGACCAACACGTTGCCCGGTCATCAAACAGTGGTCCTGGACAACAACTACGGGTACGCGGTGGGCATCGGCGCATGCTGCGAGGACGAATCGCTCAGCCAGGACCTTGATATCACTGACGATCTGACCATTAAAGGTTCGGGCATGGCAGAAACGGCGATCTTTGCTGCCCCTGCGCTCGTGGACCGGCTGATTGATGTCCGTGAGGGAACCCAGGTGGTCATTTCTGACTTGACAGTCAAGTCGTTGGATTCTGGTGGGCCTATGCCGCAGGGCGAAGGCTGTGGGGGCGGTATCCGCAATCTGGGCGATCTGACGCTTGCGCGAGTCCGGGTGTCCGACAATCTCGTTCGTCGGAGCGGCGGTGGAGTCTGCAACTACGGAGTGTTGAGAGTGTCCGATAGCGTAATCAAGGACAACGTCGCCGCCTTCGCCGGCGCAGGAGGCGGAATCGTGAACTACAGTGGAGGGCTCGCCGTTCTGGAACGCACCACCATTTCAAATAACCGCGCGGATACACTGGGCGGCGGTGGTGTCGCGAACTACGGGACCATGATCCTGCGCGACAGCGTACTCTTCGGCAACTCCACGGGAGGCCAAGCATCCTACGGTGGCGGAGGAATTCTGAACGGACCGTCAGGCTCAATCCAAATCTCGAATTCGACGATCTCTGGGAACTTCACGGACGGGGGCAGAGGTGGCGGAGGAATCTCCAACTACGACGGTGGCCATGTGACGGCGGTCAACTTGACAATCGCCTTCAACGATTCAGAGGTGCTTGGCGGTGGCATCTCAACCGACGCGGACAGTACGACCACCATAGTCAACACGATCGTGGCCGCAAACGAGAACTTCGACTGCCGCTCGGGGCTTGACTCGGTGTCCCCATCGTCCGGCGGCCACAACCTGGACGGCGACGGCAGTTGCCAGCTTTCAGGGCCGAGCGACCTTGTCGGCGTCGATCCGCTGCTCAGCGATCTGGCCGACAACGGCGGGCCGACGATGACTCACGCGCTGTTGGCGGGGAGTCCGGCGACGAACGCGGGGGACGACGCCCGGTGCCCAGCTTGGGATCAGCGGGGTGCGCCACGCCCTGTCGGGCCCGTCTGCGACATCGGCGCGTATGAATTCGGGGCGGTGGTGCCGACCGCGGGCTCTTTGCCGGGCGATGTGGACTGTGACGGCGCGTTGACGCCATTCGATGAGCTGCTGTTGCTGCGGCATGTGGGTTCTTTGGCGGCGGCGCCGTGCATCGAGTTGGGGAATCTGGACTGCGACGGAGACTCAGATTTGGCGGATGCGCGCCTCCTGCTGAGGCGCCTTGTCGGGATTTCGGTCCCGGAGTGCGATTCCGGGTGACGTTAGCGGGCGTTCGGATGCGGGGCGAGACGCGCGCGGCAGGCATCGCCCCTACCGGTGTTAGGCCGCGTACACTTCGCGGCCGCCGACCCACGTTCGTGAGACAGTGAGGTCTTCCGTCAGCGCCACGAGATCGGCGTCATAGCCGGGCGCGATTAGACCCTTGCGGTCGAGGTCCAGGGCTTGCGCAGGCGTGGCCGAGGCCATCGTCGCGGCGGTGGCGATGTCGGCGATGCCCCATTGGACGACGTTGCGGACGACGTCGATCATCGTCGCGACGCCGCCGGCGATGGTGCCGTCGGGGAGGCGCATTTCGCCGCCCTTGAGCGTCGCTTCGTGATCGCCGATGCGAAAGCTGCCCGCGCCGAGCCCGGCTGGCGTGACGCCGTCCGTGATCAACGCCACCCGCTCGGGGCCGAAGGCTTGTACGAGCGTGCGTACCGTGGCCGGATGGAGGTGCACTCCGTCGGCGATGACCTCGATCACGACGCCGTCTGCTTCGAGCGCGGCGCCGATGGGGCCAGGGTCGCGATGGTGGAACGGCCGCATCGCGTTGAAGGCGTGGGTGACCTGGGTCGCGCCTGCGCGGAACCCTTCGCAGGCTTCATCGAACGTGGCGTCGGTGTGACCGACGCTGATGCGGACACCCTCGCCGATCGCCTTAGCGATGAGTTTCGCTGCGCCGTCGAGTTCCGGAGCGACGGTCATAAGGCGCAGGGTGCCGCCGGCGGCGTCGAGCAGGTGTTCGAATGCCGCCGTGTCGGGCGTCGCCGGCCAGGATGGAGGGAGCGCGCCCCGGCGTTCGGAGCTGACGAACGGGCCCTCGAGGTTCGCGCCCAGGAGGTTCGCTCCGTCTGATCCACCGCTGGCGACGATGGCGCGTAGGCACTTCGACGCGGCGACGATGTCCGTGGCGCAGATCGTGGCGAGGAAGGAGGTCGTGCCGCCGGTGGGCGCCCAGCTGCGATACGCGGCGATATCGGCGGAATCGGTGGTGATGAGCGAAAAGCCGCCGCCGCCGTGGACGTGGAGGTCGATGAATCCGGGGGAGAGGAAGAGGCCCGGGAGGTCGGTGGTCCGCGCTCCGTCGGCTTGGATTCCGGGACGGACGTCAGCGATGTGACCGTCTTCGATGAGGACGTCTGCGTTCTCGAGGCGGGTGTCTGGAGTCACGACGCGGGCGCCGCGCAGGAGGAGTCGATCGGTCATGCGCGATATCATACGTTGCCGCCGGAGCACGGCGTCGCTATGGTATGGGCGATGGAGCAACTTGTACGCCTGGAAGGGCACGTCAGCGCGGAACAAGCGCGCCGCGATCCGTACTTGTACCTGCCGTTCCAGGTACCGCCACGCACACGGCGGATTGACGTGTCGTACCAGTACCACGAGCCGGTGACGGCGCCCTTCGGCATGGGGCCGGGAAGCGTGCTGGACCTTGGGGTTTTCGACTCGCGCGGGCGGGAGTTCCTCGACGGTACGGGGTTTCGGGGCTGGAGCGGCTCGGCGCGCGCTCGGTTCTTCATCACGCCGACGGATGCGACGCCGGGGTACCTGCGCGGGCCGCTGTTTCCGGGTGAGTGGAACATCATGCTTGGCGCGGCGCGTGCAGACCCGGAGGGTGCGCGTTACGCGGTGGATGTGAGGCTGGACATCGCTCCCGAAGGGGAGGAAGTGCCGGCGGAACTTCCGGTGCTCGCCGGTGGCGCGACGGCGTCGGCGGTGAAGCCGCTGGGCCGGGCCGACGAACGCGGCGGCCGCTGGCTGCGCGGCGACCTGCACTGCCACACGCTGCACTCGGACGGGGCGAACACGGTCCGCGAGATTGTCGAACACGCGGTTGAGTTGGGGCTCGATTTCCTGGCGGTGACGGACCACAACACGAACGCTCATCACGAGGACCTCGAAGCACTCGCTGACCTGCCGATCATCCTGATCCCGGGCGAAGAAGTGACGACGTACTGGGGCCACGCGAACACGTGGGGCCTGCGCGAGTGGATCGAGTACCGCTGCGCGGACCAGGCCTCGATGGAGGCCGTGCAGCGGTTCATTGCGAGCAAGGGCGGAATGTTCTCGATCAACCATCCCAAGTGCATAGGACCACCGTGGCTGTTCAGCGGCTGGGAGGGCTTCGACTGCATGGAGGTCTGGCAGGCGCCGTGGCGGTTCTACAACTGGGAATCGCTGGAGCAATGGGACCGGCTACTGCGTGGCGGCGAGCGAGTTGTGGCGGTCGGCGGTTCGGATACCCACTCGATCCCGCCGGCTGCGCCACGCCACCCGCACGGGCTCGCGGAGCCGACGACATGGGTGTACGCGACGGAAGCATCGGAGGTGGGCGTGCTGACCGCGATCCGCGCCGGTCACGCCTATGTCACGGACTCGCCGCAGCGTGGCTCAACGCTCGTTCTGCTTGCCGACGGAGACGGTGATGGGCGATACGAGAAGATGATGGGCGACGAGGTGAAGGCGGGCTGGGTGAAGCTCCGTGTCCAAGTGGTGGGCAGCTATGAGCGCAAGCTTTGGCTGATCGGCGAAAGCGGGCCGATCGATATCATCCCGCTGGACATGGACGAGGCGACCTTGGAGTTCTCGCTCGATATGAGCAACCGGCGCTATGTGCGCGCTGAGCTGCGCGGGCGGCGAGGCCGACCGGAACGCGGCGAGGTCGTTTGGGCGATGACGAACCCGATATGGGTGGCGCACGAGTGACGGACACCATCCCACGCAGGACGGAACCAGCGCGTCTCGGCGGTGGGTGGTACCACAGCACGGAACTGCTCGACGGCGAAGAGGTGCTGAAGTCGGGCGATGTGTTCCATAAGCCTTCGCGGACGAACCAGGGCGGCAGGCTATACCTGACGAACAATCGGCTGGTGTACCTGCCGGACCGCTGGGCCGCGGTGATGGGCGACGAGCGCATCGAGTGGCCGCTGGAGCGGATCGAGGCGTTCGCGATGACGCGCGAAAATGGCGGTGTGCTGTTCCAGGTGAACAGCCTGCTCGTTTTCGAGTGCATGTACATGCAACGCGGCGATGATCGTCACCTCTTCTCGACTGGGCTCAGCCTGACCGACCGCGAATGGATCGCGGCGCTGGAGCAAGCGACGGGGAAGAAGGCTGCATGACGACCGAAGCCGGGACCCGGCGCTATATCGTCGTTTCGCACACGCACTGGGATCGCGAGTGGTACCTGCCGTTCGAAGCGTTTCGGGCGCGTCTGGTGCGGATGATGGACTCGCTGATCGAGCTGTTCGACAGCGACGCCGGCTTCAAGCATTTCGTGCTGGACGGGCAGACGGTGCCGCTGGACGACTACCTCGAAATCCGCCCGGAGCGCCGGGAGACCATCGAGCGGTTGGTGCGCGACGGGCGGCTGGTGATCGGCCCGAACTACATCCTGCCGGATGAGTTCCTGATCGGCGCGGAGGCCTGGGTGCGCAACTTGATGGTGGGGATACGCTCGGCTCGTGAGTACGGCGCAGTGATGAACGTCGGCTACTCGCCGGACGCTTTTGGGCACATCGCGCACCTGCCGGCGATCCTGCGGGGATTCGGCATCGACTCGGTGGCGATCTGGCGCGGCGTTGGCAACGACGTCAAGGTGTCAGAGTTCCGCTGGGGCTCGCCCGACGGCTCCGAGGTGCTGGCGATCCACTTTCCGTATGGGTACGGCTACATGTCGGAGGTGCCGGAGGACCGTGAGGCGCTGGCGAACACGCTGGCGAACGTGCGGTCGATGCTTGACCCGCTGGCGACGACGCGCAATGTGCTCGTGCCGAACGGCACGGATCACCTGCCGGCGCATAGCGGGCTCTCGGGCGTGATCAGGACGGCGAACGAGTTGCTGGATGGGTCGACGATGGAGCACGGGACCTATCCGCAGTTCGTCGCGGCCGTGCGCGAGGAGTTGGGCGATCATTACAACGACCTGCCCTTGCTCGTCGGAGAGTTCCGTTCGAGCGACCGCTCGAACGTGCTCGCGGGCGTGCTCTCGGCGCGGATGTGGTTGAAGCAGCGGTACGCGTACTGCGAGGACCTTCTCGCTCGGTATGCGGAGCCGTTGGCGGCGTGGTCGCACCTTCTGCGCGGCGCGAACGGTGCTGGGGGCGAGCGGACGGCGGAGGACCGGCGGTTGTTGCAGCACGCATGGAAGCTGCTGCTACAGAACGGGCCTCACGACTCGGTGACGGGCTGCTCGGCGGACGCGGTGTACGACGACGTTGGTCTGCGGTTCAACAAGTGCGAGCAGATAGCCGAGCAGATCATCTTCGCGTCGCACCAGGACATCGCCGAGGCTGCCGCGCCGCCGGGCGAGACGTGTGCGCTCGTCTGGAACCCGCTGAACGTAACGCGGACGGATTTCTGTACGGTGCGCATCCCGGTGCGCCCGGGCGAGGAACCGACGCATGCGGTATACGGGGCCGGGAACGCGGCGCCGTTGCAAGCCATCGAACGTGGCGGCTACTCGCCGGTTGACCCGCGTGAGCGCGTCACGTTCGGATTCGTCGCGAGCGATGTCACATCGCTCGGGTACAAGGTGTTTCGACTTGAGCGCCGCGAAGAGGTCGCGTCCGGTATGGCAGCGGGCAACGCAATTGAGAACGAATTCTTCCGCGTGACTGGCGAGGGCGACGGCACGCTGACAGTCGAAGACAAGCGCGATGGACGCGTGTTGTGTGGCCTGAACCGCTTCCTGGACGTCGGTGACCGCGGGGACGAGTACACCTACAACCCGCCCGACGAGGACCAGATCGTCGACCGGGCGACCGGGCCGGTGAGCGTGGCGGTGATGGAGGCGGGCCCTGTGCGGTGGACGCTGGAGGTGCGGCAGACGTATCGCCTGCCGGTGCGACTCACGGGGGACCGCGGCGCGCGGAGCGAGGAGGAAGTGGACTGCGAGATCGTGAGCCGCGTTAGCTTGTACCCGGGCGTGGCACGTGTGGACATCGAGACGGACGTGGACAACCGCGCGGAGGATCACCGGCTGCGCGTGCTGTTCCCGTCTGGAGTCGTGACAGACATGTCGGACTCGGAGCAACACTTCGGGGTGGTGCGACGGCCGGTCGCCTGCGCGCCGGAGCCGCCAAACGCGCCGGAATCGCCTGTGGCGTTTTACCCACAAAAGACTTTCACGGACCTGAGCGACGGTGCGCAAGGGCTGATGATCGCAAACCGTGGTCTCGCCGAGTACGAGGTGATGACGGAGGACGACGGCACCGCGACGTTGGCGGTGACGTTGCTGCGCTGCGTGTCGTGGCTGTCGCGGGACGACCTGTCGAAGCGGCGCGGACACGCCGGGCCGGGGATGCACACGCCGGGGGCGCAGATGATCGGTCGCTGGTCGTTCGAGTACTCGATCGTGCCGCACGAGGGCGGCTGGCAGCGGGCGTACATCGAGGCGCACGCGTTCAACCGGCCGCTGAGAGCGCTGCGCACGAATCGGGGCAAGGGCCAGTTGCCGCGCGAGAAGAGCCTGGTGACAGTGAGCGATCCTGCCCTCGTCGTCTCGACGGTGAAGCTGGCGGAGGATGACGATAGCGTCGTTGTGCGGGCGTTCAACATCGCTGATCAGCCGATTGAGGCGGGGCTGACTCTGGACGAGGCGCACGGAGCGGCGCAGGCTGTCGATCTGAACGAGGAGAACGCTGCGCCGGTGGATGCCGCGCGGATGGCGCTGCGGCGGAACCAGATCGTCACGCTGAAGTTCCCTCAAGCCTGACCCTCTCCCACTTCGTGGGCGACTGCGAACGCGACGTGGCATAATCCGATGCAATGTCTGAACTGCCTTCGTATGACCAGTTGCCCGTGACGTCGGGCGCGCCTCCGCGGTCGGCGTGGGGGTTGTGGGGCGACGACGACGAGCTTGGGTGCCTGAACTTGCTGACGCCCGAGAGAGTCGCGGACGCGGCGAAGTTGGCACGGAAGGGCGTGGCGTTTCCCCTCAACCTGCGGATCGACAGGCCGGACCCGCCGCTGTACGGACGTGGCGCCGTGCGGCACACGATCACGGGTGAAGGCGGTAACGGACGCGATGATTTCCTGGACAACTTCTGGCCGCAGGCGTCGAGCCAATGGGACAGCCTGCGGCACATCCGCCATCCCGAGCACGGCTTCTACAACGGCGTGCCCGACGACCAGATCGTTGCGGGCGATGGTGGGAAGCTGGGGATCGATACGATCGCGCGGCGGGGGATAGCCGGACGCGGTGTTCTTCTGGACGTCGCACGATACATCGCGGCGAACGGACGCCCCTTGAATTGCGGATCGTCAGAGGTGATCACCCCGGCCGACCTCGACGCTTGCGCTGCGTCCGAGGGCGTCGAAGTGCGGACGGGCGATGTGCTCCTGGTGTGCACCGGCTGGCTTGACTGGTACTTCAATGTGGCGAGCGCTGAGGAGCGGCGGAGGATGCCTGATCGCTCGGTGTTGCGGGCGCCCGGGTTGGGTCCCGCGGAAGAGATGGCTTCCTGGCTCTGGGACCACCACGTGGCAGCCGTCGCGGCGGATAACCCGGCGCTTGAAGCCTGGCCGCCCGCGCCGGAGACGGGCGACTTCATGCACTGGCGGCTGATCCCGCTGCTGGGGATGCCGATCGGCGAGCTCTGGTGGTTGGACGACCTCGCGGAGGACTGCGCGGCGGACGGCGTGTACGAGTTCTTTTTCACGTCGGCGCCGCTCAACGTGCCGGGCGGGGTTGGTTCCCCTCCGAACGCCATGGCGTTAAAGTAGGCGTTCAATGGACCTAAGAGAGTACATTAAGGGGCAACACGGCGGGATCCGAACGATCTTCCAGACCAGCATCTTGTCTGGATTGACGCCGGACCAGCTTACCCAGCGGCCGTCGCCGTACGCCAACTCGATCGCCTGGCTAGCCTGGCACTGCGCGCGCACGGAAGACGTCGCCATGAACACTGTCGTCCGCGGCGTCGATCAGGTCTTTGCCTCAAGTGGGTGGGGGGAGAAGCTCGGCGTTGCGCTCTCTGATATTGGTACAAGCATGGGCGACGAGGAGGCCGCCCAGTTCATGCAGCAGGTCGATGCACCCGCTGTACTCGACTACTGGGCGGCGGTCCAGGCGGAGACGCGTAACTGGCTCAAGACGGCGGACGTCAGTCGCCTTGAGGACGTGCCGGACTTGACGGCAAGGCTGAAAGCGGCGCCGCCCGCCCTTGCGCCCGGTGCCGGCTGGGTGCAGTCGCTCTGGTCCGGGAAACCGGTGGCTTTCTTCGTCAACTGGGTGGCGATCGGCCACGAGTACGTCCACCTGGGCGAGATGACGACTACGCGGTCCGCGCTCGGCCTGCGGGGCCTCTGACGGAGGATACGATGGACATAGCAGGAGCCAAGGAGAAAGCGAAGGCGGCCGTCGCGGCGGCGCGGGAGAAGCTCGTGGAGGTCAGCCTCGATATTCACGCGAACCCGGAGCTGGCACTGAAGGAGACTCACGCCGCGAGCTTGCTCGCCGACACGATGGAAGAGTTGGGCTTCAAGGTCGACCGCTCCGCATATGGCATTGAGACTGCCGTTCAGGGCACGTGGGGCGAGGGGCCTGTAACCATCGCCTACTTGATGGAGTACGACGCGCTTCCGGGGATCGGGCACGCCTGCGGGCACAACCTGATTGCCACGGCAGGCCTGGGCGGCGCCATCGGCCTCAAAGGCGCCGTCTCGCCTGCCGACGTGCGGCTGGTGGTGCTCGGCACGCCCGCGGAGGAGGACATCGGCGGCAAGCAACTGCTGATCAACAAAGGCGCCTTCGAAGGCGTGGACGCGGCGCTGATGGTGCATCCGGCGCCGGTCGAGATCGCCGATCCTTACATGCTCGGCGTCTACTCGGTGTACGTGACATACCAGGGGCGCGAAGTGCATGCCTCGGTTGCCCCAGAGGCTGGGATCAACGCGCTTGATGGCCTCGTGACCGCGTACCAAGCGATCGCCCAGCTCCGTCAGCACATCCGGCGCGACGCGCGGATCGCCGGTGTTATCACGGAGGGTGGTCTGGCCAGCAACGTGATTCCGGAGAAGGCCACCGGCAAGTTCGAGGTGCGCGCGCTGCAACCGCAGTACCTGGAGGACCTGAAGGTGCGCGTCGAGGCCTGCTTCAACGCCGGCGCGATGGCAAGCGGCGCCAAAGTCGACATCGTCTGGTCGCCCTTTGGCTACGACCCGATGAACAACAACTCGACCCTGGCCGGCCTCTACAAGGCGAACGCCGAATCGCTCGGCCGCAACTTTATGGAGGTGCCGTTGCAGTCGTCCGGCAGCTCCGACATGGGCAACGTGAGCTGGGTCGTGCCGTCGATCCACCCGACGTTCCGTATCGGCGCTTTCGCCCTGAACCACACGGCGGCATTCACAGAAGTCGCCGCCACCGACGCCGCGCACGACAACATGATCGAGGTGGCGCAGGCGCTGGCGATGACCGGCGTCGATATCGCCCTGGCGCCGGCGCTTGTGGAAAACGCGCGAAACGACTTCGCCGCGACGCGCCGGTAGCTTGAGCGGCGTCGTATAATCCGCCGCGACATGCAGATCAAGATCCGCGACGGACGCGACGGTGACGCCGAAGGCCTCGTCGAATTGATCGCCGGCTGCTACGCCGAGTACGCAGGCTGTGTGCTGGACGTCGACAACGAAGTCCCCGAGCTAAAGTCGATCGCGACGGCGCACGCGCAGGCGGACGGGCGCTTCTGGGTGGCGGAGAGCGGCGGGAAGGTGATGGGCTGCGTTGGCTTCGTGCCGAACGGCAACGGCACGGTCGAGATGAAGAAACTCTACGTGACGAGCGAGGCGCGGCGGATGGGCCTGGGCGCGCGCCTGTGCAGCCTGGTCGAGGTGGAGGCGCGCAGCCGCGGCGCAACCACCGTCGAGCTGTGGAGCGACACGCGCTTCAAGGAGGCGCACCGCCTCTACGAGAGACGCGGCTACGAGCGCGGCCCGAAGACACGCGCGCTCAAGGACAAGAGCAAGAGCGTGGAGTACTACTACAAGAAGGCGCTGTAAGCGCCTTGGAGCATCGCGAGTGGCGTTCGTCCTGCTCTATGCCGTTTGCCCCTTGGATTTCGGATCAGGCGTATGCGATGCTGCCTGGCACGGAGGAGGTGGCGGATGGCGGAGACGCTTGCCGGGAAGTGGGTGTGGATCTGGAACTGGCGCCGCTGTGACGGTGGCGATGCGCGGCGGGGCGGGTTGTCGCGGAGCGATAGTGAAGGGCGTTTGACGGCGGGCCTGGTTCGCGCAGGGGCCTTCGTTTCAAGAGATCGCAGCCGCGCTGAAGACCGAAGGACTCGCGATTGGTGACTGGGGATACCTATACGGTCGCGTTCCGGACGCGGAGGCGCAGCGGGCGATCGAGACGGCGCATTGGCGGTAACCCGAATCTGATCCGGCCGGGGCAGGTGCTGGTGGTGCCGTAGGGCGCTCTACCGCGCGACGACCCACTCGGCGATAATCGTCGCGTATGACACTCGATTGCGACGTTGCGGTAGTCGGTGCGGGGCCCGCGGGCTCGCGCACGGCGCGAGACCTGGCGCGGTGCGGACTACGCGTGCGGTTAATCGAGGAGCATCGGGCGGTGGGTGTGCCTTCGCATTGCTCGGGTCTGATCTCGCTGCGTACCTTGCGGGAGGCGGACATCGGCGAAGAGGCAGTCATCCACCGGATCACGGGCGCGTTCGTACACACGCAGGGCGGGAGCGAGGTCGGGCTCGGCGGCACGGACACTCGTGCTGTGGCGATCGACCGCGTGGCGTGGGATCAGACGCTATGCGACCAGGCAGAGGCTACGGGCGCGCAGTACGTGCGGGCGCGGATGACGTTCGTCGAACGGGAGAATTCGCACGTGCGGCTCACGCTGCAGACGGACGGACATGACCGAACGCTCACGGCGCGAATGGTCGTCGGGGCGGATGGGACGCACTCGCGGGTGGCGCGCTCGTTGGGGATGACGCGGCCGGCGGAGTACGCGTACAACCTCGGGATCGAGGGCACGCTGAAGCCGGACGCGCGAGCGAACTGGCGCGACGACTACGTGCACGTATTTGTCGGGCATGACCTGGCGCCTGGCTGGTTCGGCTGGATCATCCCGACAGGGGATGGTGTGGTGCGCGTGGGCATTGGGACGACGGGCGCGGTGAAGCCGCTGGCGTGCTACAAACGGATGGCGGCGGCGTTCCCGGGTCTCTTCGCGTGCATGGAGCCGCGGCGGATGTACGGGGGGACGATCCCGCTAACGTTCGCGCCGCGGTCCTACGCCGACCACGCGCTGCTCGTCGGCGATGCGGCAGGGCAGGTGAAGCCGTTCTCGGGTGGCGGCATCTACACGAGCCTGGTGGCCGGGCGGCACGCGGCGCGGACGATACGCGACGCGTTCGAGAAGGACGCGTTCGGGGCGAAGGCCCTGGCGCCGTATGAGAAACGCTGGAAGCGGGAGATCGGGCGGGAGCTGCGGAAGTCGTGGCACCTGCGGAACTTCGGGCTGGCGCTCAACGATAAGCAGATCGAACGAGTCGTCGGCGCTTTGCGCGGGCCTGGGATGCAGTCACTGGCCTCGCGCTACGCTGATATCGATTACCCCTCACGAGTGCTGTTGCGGCTGGCCCGCTCTTTGCCGGCGATGTCGACGTTAGGTGCGGTGACGTTGCGCCGGCCTGGCGCGGCGCTGAACTTGATCCGGGCTCATCTCCCGGTGTAGTCGTTGGACGACAGCCTGCTGCACCGATCGCGGGGTGTGGTAGCTTTGGGGCACGATGTTCACGGGCATCATTGAAGAAGTCGGCACTGTGCGGCGGGCGGAGCGCGGGACCCTGGTGATCGAGTGCCGCGAGATCCTGGACGGTACTGGGCTAGGCGACTCAATTGCGATAAACGGCGTCGACATGACGGTCGCCGAGGTCGACGGTGCGTTGCTGCTGTTCAACGCGATGCCGGAGACTTACCGCCGCTCGAACCTCGGTGAGCTGAAGGCGGGCGATCTGGTGAACCTCGAACGCTCGCTGACGCTGGCGACGCGCCTGTCCGGGCATCTGGTGCGCGGCGTTGTGGAAGCGACCGGCCGGCTGATGTCGCTGACGCCCGAGGAGGACGCGGTGATCGCCCGGTACAGCGCGCCCGCCGAGATCCTGCGCCACTGCGTGGTCAAGGGTCCGGTCACGATCGACGGCGCATCGCTCACGGTGATCGCCAAGGACAGCGAGTCTCTCTCGGTCTCGCTGGTGCAATTCACGCAGGAGCATACGAACCTGGTGCGCCGCCAACCCGGCGACAGCGTGAACCTCGAGAGCGACATCATCGCGCGCTACGTTGACGAGCTGCTGAGCGAGCGCTCAGGCGGGAAATGAAAGAGGGGCGGGTTTTTCGCGGCCCCCCAGGGTCCCGGGTGAGGACTAGGCTATGGGCCTAGACTCCTTCGATTTTGAGGCTAATGTCGAGCGTGGCCGCCGAATGCGTGATCGCGCCCATGGAGACATAATCAACGCCCGTTTCCGCCATCTCCCGCACATTTTCGGCCGTGATTCCACCGGATGCCTCAAGTGGTAGGCGCGGCGTCCGGACCGTTACAGTTTCGACCACATTGCGGACTTCCTCGGCAGACATGTTATCGAGAAGCACTTCGTCTGCTCCGGCGCTGGCTGCAAGAACAGCCTCGTTGAGTGTCGTAACCTCGACTTCGATGCGCAGCTCCGGGTAGGCCTCGCGAGCAAGGCGGACGGCATCGGGGATGTCCAGTTCGCGGGCGCGGAGGGCCGCGATGTGGTTGTCCTTGACCATCACCGCGGCGGCCAGATCGGTGCGGAAGGTCTCGGCTCCGCCCACCTGCGCCGCGTACTTTTCGGGCAAGCGTAAGCCGGGGATCGTCTTGCGGGTGTCGCGCAGGCGGCAGCCGGTGCCCTCGAGGAGGCGGACGATGTCAGCGGTGGCAGTCGCGACGCCGCTGAGGTGGGTGAGGAAGTCGAGCGCCGTCCGTTCCGCTCGGAGGAGCGCTCCTAGCGGGCCCTCAACAGTCGCGATGATCAACCCGGGCGCGACCTGGTCGCCATCAATCGTTGTCGGACTCCAGTCGCAGTCAGGATCCATCTGCCGGAAGGCATCTTCCGCGAAGGCGAGACCGGCGATGACGCCCGGCGCCTTGGCGATGAATATGCCGCGGCCGTGCTGGCCGGGCGTGATGAGCGCCGCGGTTGTGGCGTCGTCGTCGGCGCGGTCCTCTTCGAGCGCTTCGGCGACGAGGCGCTGGATCAGCGCGGGTTCGAGTGTTATCGCCATGGGTCGTCCTGCGGCACGAACTCAGCGGTGACACCGAGGTTGCGGAAGACGTCAATCATGTCGTGACGGAGGACGAGGGACTCGGTGGCGTAGTGAGAAGCTCCGACCAGGTTCAGCGGGACTTCCGCGACGAAGGGGTCGAACTGAGGGCGGTGCTCTTCCGCCCACGGTCCGCCATGGCGGACGCGGTAGTCGCCGGTGACGTACGTATCGCAGCCGGCGTCGGCCGCCTCTTGCATCAGATCAGGGAAGGCGGCGCCGCCAGCCACGACAGCGACGCGCTGGACGGTCTCGTGCACGCGCTTGCTGTCGATGCGCTCGACTTCGCAGGCGGTTCGGACGCGCTCCAGGAAATTGGGGAACGCCAGCGGAGCGATCTCGCCGATGACGCCGGCGTGGCCACCCATGTAAGCGGCGAACGTTTCGTCGGCCGGCACGCCGATCTCGCGGGCGAGAGCGCGGGAGGTCGAGACAGAGTCGTGGCAATCGAGAGGAGCGTGTGCGGCGTAGAGCGAGATGCCGGCGGCGTGCAGGCGGTCGAGGGATGTCGGGCCAATGGGAATCAGGCCGCGACCCGAAGTCTCGAAGTCCATTGGGTGGTGGGTGAAGATGATCGCGGGTCGGCCGTAGGCGCGGCGTTCGACTTCGACGATGACGTCGTCTGAGGGGAATACGACGGTGTAGGCGATTTGAACTTCGTAGGCGTTGGCGAGCATCAGGCCGTTGAAGCGGCGCATGAAGGTGGGGGTCGCATATTCGGCGATGGGAATGCCGGCGTCTCGGCTGAAGGTCGCGACCTCGGCGAAATCGTCGGCGGAGTATTCGTCGACGCGGAAGAAGTCGTCGAGCTGGGCCGCGAGGTCAGCGGTGCGCATGAGGGCATTGTGACAGGCGGTCGCGAAGGGAGACAAGGTTGAGAAGACAGGAGACAGAAGAGCGTTTCCGCTCCCTGTCTCCTGCCTCCTGTCTCTCTTAGCGCGGGGAGGGTGTACGGGGCGGAAAAAGAATAGCTTCCCGAACTGGGAACCGCACTCTTCAAAGATCCAGGTCTGCAGCCGGGGGGCCTCAGGTTGCCCTTTGGCTCCGGTGAAGTCCGTTCTCTCTGAGTCGCTGCGACTCGGAACGAGAAGCTGCCGGGAGTATCGCCGGGGGGCTCGGAAGGTGGCAACACGTTTATCCACACGGTCAACAAATGCACAGCGGGAGGAACAAGGAACTGGGAACCGGGGAACAAGTCTGGGTGCGGGATCCTGGCCGGCTCGGTTGCCGGCGGGCACAGAAAAAGCTTCTCGCAGAGGAGTCGCGCGAGGAGCCTTGATCCAGGTCTCGGTGGTCGTAGGAGCCGCTGGTCGCCCAGTGGCCACTCCGGCCGAGTCCCTTCTCGCTGGTCCTGCACGCTGCCGGCTCGGTGCGCGGGGCCTCTAGTTGCCCGTCAGCCCTGCCTCCGCTCCGGAGCGCTGCGACTCGTTTCGAGAAGCTGCCGGGATTATTGCGTGAAGGCGAAGGGGCGACAATACGTTTGTCCACACCATCCACAAATGCACAGGAACGGGCCAAAAACGAGCCAAATGGCGTTGCGAGGCGCATAGGAAGTGTGAGGGCGGATAATCGGATGACACGCTTTTCGGGACGTTCTGGGAGCGGCAAGCAGCGCTCCTACCGGGAGGCGCTCCGGAACACCAGGTGGCGGCGCCATTCGTCGCGCGGTTCGGGGAAATCGGTGCGGTAGTGGGCGCCGCGGGACTCCTCGCGGGCGAGCGCGGCTTCGGTGACCAGCCGAGAGCAAGTCAGGAGGTCCGCGAGTTCTTGCGACGCGCGATCCACGGACGGCGGAACGGTCGCCTGCCAGGCGGCGAGGACGGATGTAGCCCGAGTGAGCGAGTCGCGGTCGCGGGCGATGCCGGCTTCGCGCCACATCAGGGCCTGGAGCGCTTCACGGGTGAGGGGCGGGACGTCGCCGCGGCCGGGTGTGCCCGGCGCAGGTGTGGGGGCGAGTTCTCCTGCGTCGTGTGTTGGCGATGCGGAGGTGGCAGGGGATTCAACGGTGCGATGGATGACGCGGTGCGCGAAGACGACGGTCTCGAGGAGCGAATTCGACGCGAGGCGGTTGGCGCCGTGAACGCCGGTGCAAGCGCATTCGCCCGCGGCGTAGAGGCCACGGACGGTAGTCTCGCCCCAGGTGTTGGTGCGGATGCCGCCCATCGTGTAGTGCGCGGCTGGCGCCACCGGGATCGGCTGGCGGGTGATGTCAAGGCCGGCATCGAGACAGAAACGATAGATCTGGGGGAAGCGCGCGGTCACGAGGCTGGCGTCGAGATGCGTGATGTCGAGCAGGACGTGGTCGGCTCCTGTAGCGAGCATGCGTCCGCGGATGGCCCGGGCGACGATGTCACGTGGGGCAAGCTCGCCGCGCTCGTCGTAGGCAGGCATGAATCGCTCACCGTTGGTGTCGCGGAGGATGCCGCCTTCGCCGCGGACCGCCTCGGAGATAAGGAAGGGCTGGACGCCGGGCAGACGCAGGGCCGTCGGGTGGAACTGGACGAACTCCATGTCCATGATCTCGGCGCCCGCGCGGTAGGCGATGGCGATGCCGTCGCCGGTGGCGACTTCGGGGTTGGTCGAAGTCTGGTACATCTGGCCGGCGCCGCCCGTGGCGAGGATGAGGTTCGCGCAGGTGTAATCGCGGCGTTCGCCGGTGCGGGTGTTGAGGGCGCGGATGCCGGTTGCGCGGCCCTCCTCCACGATGATCTCGGTGGCGATTGTGTGTTCGAGGACGGTGATGTTCTCCTGGCGGGCGGCAGAGGCGAGGGTCAGTTCGATGTGGGCCCCCGTGGAGTCGCCGCCCGCATGGAGGATGCGCGGTGCCGAATGGGCGCCCTCCATGGCGAGGGCGATTTCGCCGTGCTGTGTGTCGAACGGGACGCCGAGGGCGACGAGGTCCGCGATGCGCGCGGCGGCTTCGGTGGTGAGGACCCGCGCGGCTTCTTCGTCGACGAGGCCGGCGCCGGCGGCGATCGTGTCGCGCAGGTGTTGTTCGGAGGAATCACCGGGGCCGACCGGCGCGGCGATGCCGCCCTGGGCCCAGCGGGTATTGGTGTCCTCGATGCCGCCCTTCGTGAGGACCAGCACAGAGCCTTGCTCGCGGGCGAGATGCGCGGCGTAGAGCCCGGCGATGCCGGAGCCGATGATGAGGTAGTCGTAGGTAGTTGGGGTCATCCGGGATTCCCGGTGGCTTCTATTTGACGGCGAGCATTCGCTCGAGCGCGACCTTCGCGTGTTCCGCGGTCTCGTCGTCGACCGTGACCTGGTTGACGACGCGGCCTTCGGCCAGCTCGTCCAGGGCCCAGGCGAGGTAGGCAGGGTGGATGCGATACATGGTGGCGCAGGGGCAGACGACGGGGTCGAGGCAGAAGACTGTCTTGTCGGGGTTCTCGCGGGCGAGGCGGGAGACTAGGTTGATCTCGGTGCCGACGGCCCAGCTGGTGCCTGCCGGCGCCTGAGTGATGGTGCGGGCGATGAACTCGGTCGATCCGTCCATGTCAGCGGCCTGGACGACCTCCATCGTGCACTCAGGGTGGACGATGACCTTGACGCCGGGGTGCTGGGCGCGCGCCTGCTCGATCTGCTTGACGCTGAAGCGGCGGTGCACGGAGCACCAGCCCTTCCAGAGGATGACATTCGCGCGCTCCAGTTGCTGGCGAGTGTTGCCGCCGAGCGAGCCATAGGGGAGGGTGTAGTCCCAGACGGCCATCTCGTCGAGGGCTATGCCCTTCTTGAGGCCGGTGTTGCGGCCGAGGTGTTGGTCGGGGAAGAAGAGCACTTTGTCTCCCCTTTCCAGCGCCCAGTCGTAGACCTTCGGAGCGTTGGATGAGGTGCAGACGATGCCGCCGTTCTTGCCGCAAAAGGCCTTGAGCGCAGCGGCGGAGTTCATGTAGGTGACGGGGATGACGCTGGTGATACCGGCTTCCTGGAGTTCGTCCCAGCAGGCGTAGACGTCTTCCGGGTCGGCCATGTCGGCCATTGAGCAGCCGGCGGACATGTTCGGGAGGATGACCTTCTGGTGCGGTGCCGAGAGGATGTCGGCGGACTCGGCCATGAAGTGGACGCCGCAGAAGACGATGAACTCGGCTTCTTTCTGGTCGGCGGCCCAACGGCTGAGGTTGAAGGAGTCGCCGCGGTAGTCGGCGAACTGGATGATGTCCTCGCGCTGGTAGTGGTGGCCGACGACGACGCAGCGTTCACCGAGTTTTCGGCGGGCGATGGCGATGCGTTCGGCGAGCTGCTTGCCGTCAAGGTTCCAGTAGCCTTCCGGGACATCCTTCTGCCAGAAGGCGAACGCAGGCTCTTGAGAGAGAGGGGTCGTTTCGAGCGTGCGGTCGGCGACGCACTCGTTGGCTTCGTTGAGGACGTCAAGCTCGTCAATGATGGGCTTTCTGGCGGCCGTCTTGAGTACCATTCCTGATTCCTCGCGCGCGAGTTAGTGTACCTTGTACACTTTGTCTCGCATGCACAGATTAGCATCGATACGAGAAGGTGTCAAGATGACACTAACTGCCGTCAAACGTGCGAACAGCAAGCAGGCAAGCGGGGTGCCAGGAGGTGTTTAGCGGAGGCAGGCCAGGTCCACATCGAGGCCGGCGGCCGACGCCCGCGCCTGAAGGTCGCCGCAGGCGTCGCGGAAGCGCTGGGTGATCGTGGAGCCGTCCAGTTCGAAGAAGAGGCTCTGATACTGTTGTTCTGTCGCGGGCGGGGATTCGCCGAGGCGCTGCTGCTGAGTGTTCGCAAACGCAACGTTGTCCTCGGCTGAGGCAAGCAGCGCGGCGTGTAGCGTACTGAGGGAATCGGGTGATGTCAGGGCAATGATGCCGTCCCGACGGGCCGTCTCGTAGGCGACGTAGGCGGCGCCATATGAAACAGCGGAGGAAGGATTGGCGCCTGCGGAGAACGCGTCGCTGCGGAATTGATCGAGGTTCTCGAGTTGCTCATTCACCGTGGCGAGTTCAGTGGCGAGCGCTTGCATGTACTCGGTCTCGTCGTCACTGAGGACGGGCGCTTCGGTCGGATCACCCGGGCCGGGGGTATTGCCGTCGTCGTCGCCGCAACCGAGCGCGGTCAGTAACGCCAACGTCTGACAAAGCGCGAGCGCCAGGAGGAGTTTAGTCTTCACAGTCCAGGTCGACGGCGATGTCATTGTCGTCGGCGATTTGCTGGAGGTTCTCGCAAGCCGCGTCGGCATCGGCGACGGTCAGGGAGACTTCGGCGTCGAATGTCGCGGCGATCGCGTCTAGCTCTTGTTGCGTGTCTGCACCGGCAATTTGTCCCTGGAGGTCGGTGGCGATGTCGACCGCCGCTTCTGTAGCGATCACGAAGTCGCCGGAATCGTCGGCTACTTCTTCGGGAGCGTCCAGGTCGTCGATCGCCTCGGCGGCGTCAGAGAAGACACCCCTGATGTCCGTGAGGAAGGTGTCGATCGCCGCCTTTTGTTCAGCGAGTGGCGCACCCTCGGGGGTGGCTTCCAACCGCGCCTGAGCGTTGTCGGCGGCGCTGTCGGCGGCCTCGAAGATGGCGTCTATTGCAGTGAAATACTCCGCTAAAGCTTCTGGGTTGGGGCTGTGGCTCTTGTCATCGCTGGGTGTGTCTCGATCCTCACTTCTCGTTGGTGTGGTTCCGTTGCCTGCGTCATCGTCGTCACTGCCGCCGCAGGCGAAGGCGCCGCCAGACAGCGCGACGAGTGAAGTGAGGAGCGCGAGAAGGCGAAAACGAGTCAAGCGTGACCTCCAAGGAGTAGTCGACAGGTTGAGGCGATTGTATCACCGGGCGATTTCGGCGAAGCCGTCGCCGCTGCGGACGGCCGAGATCGTCGTCGGCCGCGGCGGAGGGGTTACACGACGACGGGGCGGCGCTCGCGGAAGCGGTAGAGCTGGGCCGGGCGGTGGCGGCCTTCGCTGGCGTAGCGGCCGGTGGCCTCAAGGATGCCGAGCGAGACCATACGCTTGCGGAAGTTGCGCTTGTCGAGCCCACGACCGAGGATCGCTTCGTAAGTGCGCTGCAACTGGGAGAGGCTGAACTCCGGTGGCAGGAGTGAGTAAGCGACGTTGGAATAGGCGAGTTTGTTTCGCAAACGAGTGAGTGCGTAGCCGATGACTTCGTCGTTCTTGAACGCCAGCTCGGGAAGCTCGTCGACGCGGCACCACCCTGGCTGCCACTCGTCGCGGCGGTCGAGTCGGGCGGTGGCTTTGTCGACGAGCGCCCAGTAGGCGACGGCGATCGAGTCGCGCTCATCGAGGCCGGAGGAGGTGTAGAGCTGCTCCAGGAAGACGTCGCGGAGGCCGGTCTCGACCTCTAGGCGACGGGTGGCGGCTTCGACGAGCGACTGGTCTTCGGCGAGGAGACCGCCGGGGAGGGACCAGTAGTCCTTGAATGGCTCAGCGCTACGGCGGATGAGGAGCACCTGAAGTCCGCCCTCTTCGACTGTGAAGATGACCACGAGGACGGCGACAGGCCGGTCGGGTGGCGGGACGGCGCGGCGCGTAGCGTCGGCGCGCGGCTGTGGCGTGGCCATGCGGCTACGTGGCGGCAGCCGCTCCGGCCGGGATGAGCTCGCCCTGCAAGGACCAAGGTGTCGTCTTCAAGATGTGGACGCGGACGAGATCGCCGATAGCGGGCCGCGGATCCGCGTGAAAGTGGACGAGTTTGTTGCGGCGGTTGCGGCCGGTGAACGTCCCGCTCTCTTCGCCTTCGACGAGCACTTCCTGGGGCGTACCGAGCAGTGGTGCGTTGATCTCGGTGGCGATCCGTTCCTGCAGGGCCTCGACGGCGTGGAGGCGGCGCATCTTCTCGTCTTGCGGGACGTCGTCCTCGATCTGGCGCCAGGCGAAGGTGCCGGGCCGCGGCGAGTAGGCGGCGACGTGCACCTTGTCGAAGCGCACCTGCTCGAGGACGTCCAATGTGCACTGGAACTGTGCCTCCGTCTCGCCGCAGAAGCCGACGATGACATCCGTGCTGATGGAAGCGTCGGGGACGTGCTCGCGGATCTTCGCGACGCAGGCGAGGAACTCTTCGATCTCGTAGCCGCGACGCATGCGGGCGAGCACTTCATTGTCGCCGGCCTGGACCGGGATGTTGAAGTGCTCACAGACCTTCGGCAGTTCGCCGACCGAACGGATGATGCGGTCGGTCATGTCGCGCGGATAGGACGTGAGGAAGCGGATGCGCGCGATCGCGGGAATCGCGGACACTGACTCGAAGAGGTCGGCGAGGTCGGGCCTCCGCGATGATTCGTCCATCTCGGGCAAGTCCTTACCGTAGGCTTCGACGGTCTGGCCGAGGAGTGTCACTTCGCGGACGCCGCGGGAGGCGAGCGAGGCGACCTCGCGGGTGATGTCGGCGATGGTGCGCGACTTCTCGCGGCCGCGGCGGTAAGGGACTATGCAGTAGGTACAGAACTTGTTGCAGCCGTGGATGATCGGAACGAAGGCGGTCGGGCCTTTTGGCTCGGGGAAGGTGTCGGGCCAGAACTCACCGCCGAGGTCGTCTTCCGGCATCAACTGGCGAATGATGACGTCAAAGTTCTGCGGGCGGGCCCATACGTCAACGAAGGGGAAGCGCGAGCGCAGGTCTTCGGTGCGCGGGCCGACCATGCAGCCCATGACGGCGATCTGCATGCCGTCGCGGCTTGCCTTGAGCTTGCGTAGCTTCGACATGTAGCCGATCGCGCGGTCCTCGGCCTTCTGGCGGACGACGCAGGTGTTGACGACAGCGAGATCGACGTCGTCGGGTCCCGCAGCCGGCTCCCAACCAAGTTTGGCGAGGCCGGCGGCGAGCTTTTCGGAGTCAGCCTCGTTCATCTGGCAACCTTCGGTCCAGATGTGGTAACGCATGGCCATACGATTGTAGCAGGGGCGCGGCGGGCACATCGCGCTGCGGCGGGAGAGCGAGTTGTGGCGTGGTCGCCCGCGAGCGAGATCCTTCGTTCCTCAGGAAGCGCGCCGTTTCTGCGCTAGGGAAGGCCGTTGAGGAAATCGATGAGCGCTTCGTTCGTCTCTTTGGCGCGCTCACGCTGGGTCCAGTGGCCGGCGCCGGGGAAGGAGACGATTTTGAGGTTCGTGACGAATGCCTTCATCGGGTCCATCGGCGCGAAGGACATGACGCCGTCTGCCTCACCGTAGACGAAGAGGGCAGGTTGGTCGATCCGCTTGTCCTGCAACTCCGGGATCTCGTTCCAGTCGATGTCCATGCAGCGGTAGCGGTTGATCGGGCCGCGGAAGCCACCCTTCTGGAAGGCCTCGACGAAGACGTCGAGTTCGGCCTCGGTCATCCAGGGAGGCAGGCCTTCGACGTCCGGGGCGCCGTCGAAGAGCTTGGAGTCTTTGGCCTTGTTGACCATCGCGGTGCCGAAGCCACTGATGGCGCGGGCCTCGCCGGAGGCTCCCCAGGTGAACAGGCGCAGGGAGCGCCGCACGTCGGACTCGAACTCGGCCTCGGCGACGCCGGGTTCCTGGAAGTATAGGATGTAGAAGAAGTTGTTCTGGAACATCGCGTTCATCATCTGCAGAGGCGCCATCGGGCTGCGGGGGAGGTACGGCACGCTCATGCCGACGACGGCCCGGTAACGGTCCGGGTGCAGCGCGGCGGACGACCAGGCCATCGAGGAGCCCCAGTCGTGGCCGACGATGACGGCCTTGTCTTCCTCCATTTCGTCGACGACGCCGAGGAGGTCGGCCATCAGGTTCTTCATCGTGTAGGCTTCGATCTCATGCGGCTTGTCGGTGCCGCCGTAGCCGCGAATGTCGGGGGCGACGGCGTGGTAGCCGGCGGCGGCGAGCGCAGGCAGCTGGTGGTTCCACGAGTACCAGAGTTCAGGGAAACCGTGGGCGAAGAGCACGAGCGGGCCCTCGCCGGCCTCAGCGATATGCATATTGATGCCGTTGGTCTTGATCTGGCGGTGCGTGATCTCGTTGGACACGTGTGCTCCTTCTAGCCAGCGACGACGGTGGCCGTCGGGATCTGGCGGGCCATTGCGGCGCCGAACTCCATGAACTCCATGGGGCTCAGCTCATAGCCGCGGGCCATCTTTATTGTGACGTCATAACAGGGCTTTACATACTCGTTCCGCCTTTGCTCGAATGCCGAGAGGGCCTCGTCTTCCGTGCAATGCCCGGACCAGGCGTCGTGCAGGGCGTCGGCGAGGAACTCGGCCTGGAGGAATGCGTCGTTGATGCCGAGGCCGGTGAGGAAATCGCGGTGATAACCGGCGTCGCCCGTCAGCGCCCAGCCGGGACCGTACGGCTTGCGGAAGTAGTTCGGCATGTCGGCCGTGCCGAGGAAGCGCTCGCGTTCGCCGCGCTTGACCTGTTCGGCGAGTTCCGGCACCTGCTCGAGAGCGCGAATGTAGTTGCCTTCGATATCCTTGCGGAACTCGTGAAACATCTCGCCGGGGCCGCCGACGCCGATGCAGGTCTTGCCGTCGTTAGTCGGGAAGACGAGGATGCCGTACGAATCGTTGAAGAAATAGATGTGCATGCCGGTATCTTCGATGCCGGTCCAGTAGTTGTAATAGCCGAACGTCAGCGACTCCACGGTGTCGTATTCTTCGGGCTTCACCTCTTTGGCGACAGTAGAGTGCAGGCCGTCAGCACCGATTACGATGCGCGCACGCGCTTCGACTTCTTCGCCGCGGGGGCCGCCGCGGACGCCGACGACACGCCCGTCTTCCCACAGGAGCTCGCGCACTGGGAAGCCCGGCCACAACTCGGCGCCGGCTGCGACGGCGGCGTCCACGAGGATCGTGTCGAGGATGTACCGCCGGGGGCAGAGCGTATCGGTGGAGAGCCCAGCAGGTATGGGCGGGTCGGGTGGCTGGATCGCCATCCCGTTGATGTGGAGCGTGCGCTTCGTGATCCACGGCGCGCCGGTGGCGATCACTTTGTCGAGGAGCCCCCAGTTCTGGAGGCGCACTTGTCCGGCGAGGTGGATGTAATGCGTGGACATGATGTCGCTAGGAAAAGAGTCGCGATCCAGCAGCAACACCTTGTGGCCCTTGCGGGCCAGGAGCATGGCGGTTGGCGCGCCGGCAACGCGGGCGCCGACAACTATCGCGTCGTACATCTTGGTCCCTCCCCTTGCTACTAGAGCGCGCAAATCATAGCACGAGGTGACCGCGTGGTCAGTGTGACAGATGTCACGGAACAGGGAACTCGGAACAGGAACACGGCGAACAGCGGCGCTGGTGTTCAGTTGACAGTCGTAAAATGCGACGCCACGATTGCGCACAGCAGAAGGAAGGGGGAGTCGCATGGCTAGTAAAGAACATATGGCGACACCGGAAGACGATGCGCGGCACACGCCGGGGCCGGAGTCGAGGCCGCTCTGGAACGAGAGCTACTGGTTCGCCTGGTACGACCCGAAGCAAGAGATCGGGGTGGCCGCCCGGTTCGGCATGTTGCCCAACAAGGGGTACGCAAACCTCTATATCTTGATTACGCACCAAGGATCGCTTGTCTACAGCATGATCGATCAGCGCGCGGCGTTGCCGCCTTTTGAGGCAGGGCGTGTGTCGACGGACGGCTACACGATCGAATTCGAGAAGCCGCTGGACCGCTTCCGGCTGAGCTATGATCGGGACGGGAACGGTTTCGACGTAACGTGGGAGGGGTACAGCCCGACGTGCATGTGGCCGCACCCTCCGGCGCCAGTGGACGCAGTGCCCCGGCATATCGAGCATGCGGGCAGGGTCCGCGGCAAGGTGATGATCGGCGCTATCGAGTATGCGATCGATTGCCTGAGTAGGCGCGACCACTCCTTCGGAGGAGAGCGAGACTGGAACAGGATCGCGCCCTGGGACTACATGAGCGGCGAAATCGACGAGAAGTTCTGGTTCAATGCGGCGAAGATCCAGATCGCGGGTATGCCGCAGCCGGTCACCGTGGGCTGCCTGTTCGACGGCGAAGAAGTGATGCTGACGACCAAGGTCGAAGCCGACGTGAAGCTCGACGAGACCGGCATTCGGCAGACGGGCGTGGACCTGCGCATCACCGACGAGAAGGGCCGCGAGCACTATATTGTGGGCGAGGTGCCGGCATGCGCGAACGTATGGTTCGGGCCGACGTGCCTGCGCGAGGGCTTCGCCAAGTGGACCTATGGCGAACGCGTGGGCTACGGCATCCACGAGCATGGGTACAAGGAGAGCGGGGATTAGCGGCTAGTAGCCGAGCGCGGCGCCGTCTGAGCGCGGGTCGAAGGCGGCGACGAGGTGGCCGTCCTCGACGAGGATGGCGTGTGCATGACCGGCTTGCGCGGGCATTGCCATCGGCTGAGCCCCGAGGTCAGGGAGACCGGCCTCGGCGATCAATCCGTCTGCGTTGACGCGCCAACGCGGGGCCGCGATCGCCGCGCCAAGCTCCTGGCCGGCGACGAAGATGCGAGCGAGGAGTTGCAGGTGCACCTGGATCTGCGCCTCGCCGCCCATCGTCCCGAAGACCAACCGTGGCCGACTTTCTTTCAGGGCCATTGCGGGCGCCAGTGTGTGGACGGGCTTTTCTCCGGCCCGGTAAGTGTCTGGACTGAAGTAGGCGGCGCGGTTGTGGAGGAGGACGCCCGTGCCGGGTACTGTGACACCAGAGCCGAAGGCGTGGAAGAGGCTCTCGTTGAGGCTCACGGCCATGCCGTCTCGGTCTACCGCGCAGAGGTAGATCGTGTCGCCTTCTCCTTGCGACGGTCCAAGGGCGCGGATCAGGCGCTGATGGAATTCGGCGTCGTCCGGCGATAAGCCGCCCAGCGGCTCCAGGCGGTCGAGCGCTTCGAGGACGAGGTGGCCGCGGCTGTTCGGAGGCATCTCGCAGACTTCGAGGCCACGCCAGTTGGTGCGGACCGGGTCGACCCACTCCGCCTTGTGCTCCCTGAAGTCGTCCGCGCTGAACGGTGGCGGTGCGTGCCCGCCGATTCGTTCATAGAAGTCGTCGAGGTGCTCCAACGTTTCGGCGAGGTCTTCCTGGACGAGTGGTTCAGGTGCGAGGAAGATGCTCGCCGTTTCCGGGTCGCGTTCGAGGAGCGGGCGCATCAACTCGGTGATGCGGCTGAAGCCGGGAGCGCGTGAGACGCCGCGGCGGGCGTATGCGATTGCCGGGTTCGCCAGATCGGCGAGGTCGCGGGAGGCGAAGCGATCGTGAAGGGCATGGAAGCCGGCGACCGCGCCCGGGACGGTGGCGGAGCCGATCCCGGTGCGGGGCACCTGCTCATGCTGGCCCGCAGCCGCAGGCAAACGGCCGGTGGAGTTGAGGCCGTGGAGCTTGCCCTCTGACCAGACCATGGCGATCAGGTCGCCACCGAGCCCGCACATGTGCGGATAGACCACGGCTAAGACAAGGTTCATTGCGATGGCGGCGTCAGCAGCGTTGCCGCCGGAGGCGAGGACGGCGAGTCCGGCCGAGGAAGCGAGGTAGTGGGGAGAGGCGACGGCCGCGTTAGGGAAGACGGGAGCGGGCATGCGCCGATTGTAGGCGAGGCGGAAGGGGACGTGAAGGGGACGTGAAAGGGACTTGACAGGCGATGTATCGCACGATACAGTGCGCGACAGGACGGAAGATATGTCGGAGGCAAGATCATGAAGAAGATTTTGATTGGGCTGGCACTTGTTCTCGGTCTCTTCGTGATCACACACCGGCGACCCCACGAGGAGCGACGTCACGAGGAAGGCTGGCAATGGGATGCGTGGTAGACACGGCGCCCGGCACGGGCGAAGTTGGTTCGGTTTTGGCCAGGAGCACGACCAGGGCGGCCCCTGGGGTTTTCGAGGAAAGTTCTTTGAGTCGGGCGAAGTGCGGATCGCGCTGCTTTCGTTGCTGAAGGACGGGCCCAAGCACGGATACGAGTTGATGAAGGAGATGGAGGCGCGCTCAGGCGGCATGTACAAGGCGAGCGCCGGGACGGTCTACCCGAATCTCCAAATGATGGAAGACGAAGGGCTCGTGCGGGTTGAGGTACGTGACGACGGGAAGCGCGTCTTCACGATCACGGACGACGGCCGCAAGGAACTTGACCAACAGAAGGAAACGATCGACCGCATCTGGAGCCGTGCCTCGAACTGGGGCGACTGGAGCGACGCGATGAGCGCCGGCGGCATGGAAGTATGGGGCCCGGCGCTGCGCCTGGCACGGGTCGCCTTCAAGGCGGCGGCCGGCGGCGACGAGGCGAAGATCGAGAAGGTCCGCAAGGTTTTGAGCAACGCCGCGGCGGACCTAGAGAACCTGTAGGAGATTGAGATGACGTCAGCGATCGAGATGTGGCGCACCCGAGTGGAATCCCACCACGAGCAGACGGCACGTACCCAGGGTGATGTTGAGTACGCGGATCTGTGGAGCACGCTGGCCGAACGATTTTGGGATGACCCTTTCCGGACAGATGATCCTGTGGTCAATGCGCTTGTACCCGGGCTGACAGGCGAGTCCACCGTCCTCGACGTGGGTGGTGGCGCCGGGCGGTACGCGCTGCCGTTGGCCCTCAAGTCGAAGCACGTCACCGTGGTCGACTCGTCGCCGTCGATGCTCGATGCGCTGCGGCGTGCGGCTGATGAGGCGAAGATCGCTAACGTGAGTGCGATCCACGCAAACTGGGAAGAGACGGATGTTGAACCGGCGGACGTCGTACTCTGCGCGAACGTGGTCTATGGCGTCGCCGAGATCGAGCCGTTCGTGAAGCGGCTGGCTGAGCACGCTCGCGAGCGGGTGGCGATTGTTCTCTATATGGATGCGCCGTTGACCCGAATGTCCGCGATCTGGAACGCCGTTCATGAGGAGAAGCGGATCGATCTGCCGGGGCTGGCGGAGCTATTGCCCATGTTGTGGGAAATGGGCGTCTATCCCAACGTGGAGATGGCGCCGGCGGGAGGGCCCCGGTCGCTCCCCAACCTGGAGACGGCCATCGCGATGGCGCGGCACTTCCTGTACATCGCGCCGGGGAGCGACAAAGAAGCGCGCCTCCGCGAAATAGCACCCCAGTTCGTCATCGAGACGCCTGAGGGCGTCGCTATGCGGGACGCCAGCGAGCGGCCGCAGGGGATCGTCTGGTGGGCTAGGTAGCCGCCGCGATCCTGATAGACGCGAAAGTATACTGGACTGGATGACAGACGAGGCCCTGCCGCGTCCGGCGCAGGACGATCCGCCGATAACGGAGCCTCCCCCGCGGCGCATCGTCCTCGACATGCCGTCGTGGCTGCCGACGGACCGGTTCCCGCGCGGGCTCCTGATCGGCGGCATGGTGTTCATCCTTCTCGCGGCGTTCCTCGGGACGGCGATCCCCGTTGCGTTCGGCTGGTTGGGTGAAGATCAGTTCGATCAGTTCGGATACTTCGGCATCTTCGCCGCGAACTTCCTCGGGACGGCGACGGGGTTCATCCCGGTCCCGGGGCTGACGGCGGCCGGGCAGGCGCTGATAATCGCTGGTGCCGACCGGCTCTTCGTTCCCGGAGTGGTGGTCGCCGGGTCGTTGGGGATGACGCTCGCCGAGTCGACAGCGTACCTGACGGGCTCCATTGGGCGGGGCCTGGCCGAAGAGCGGCAGGTGTCTGCGAAGGGTCGGTTTGGGCAGCTGATGCGGCGGTTTGCGAGCTGGGTGGACTGGCTGATGGCGCACTACGGCTTCCTGACGCTGCTCGTGCTCTCGGCCATCCCGAACCCGTTCTTCGAGTTTGCTGGGATCACGGCCGGCGCCGTGCGAATGAACTTCTGGCGCTTCATAGTCGCCGTGGGCATAGGTAAGACGATTCGGGTGATCCTGCTGGTGACGCTGGGCAAGGAGTTGGTCGACCGGGTAATCGACGCGTTCTAGCGCGGGCGCCAGATGGCCATGCGCAGAAGTTTGTTGTCACGTGGCGGGTCAGCGGGGAGCGGGTCGGCCTCGCCGGCGTGGATGCGCGCGGCAGTCCAGGCGCAAACCAGGGCGTCGATGTAGTCTTCGCGGTCACAGAGACGGCTGAGCGCGTCGGGGAGCCTTGGTTCTGGTGGGAGTTCGGGGAAGATGCGGCGAAGGAGAGCCCAGCGCTCGGTGCGGCCAGCGTGCTTCGATTTGCGAAACCTCATTGCGCCCCCAGGCGTGTTGAGTGCGGCGAAGGAGACTTCGGGGTGCGCTTCATAGACTCTGCGTGCGCGAGGCCGGGTCATCGTATCGTCGACTTCGCGGATCTTGGGACCGATATAGAATGCCTGCTGGCTTATCTTGCGCTTGGTGTTAGCGAAGTTTATTCGGCATGCTCGCTTGTAGTCCGAGCAGCACCATTTGAGGGTCTGTCGAGCTGGCGGAGAGAAGACGCTAGTCATTCGCGGCCAGCCGAGGAGGGCGCGGGCCGCGCGATCACAGTCGCGGCCGCCGGGGCCTTCCATGAGCCCGATCGGGATGTCGATGGCGATGACGGCGGCGTCAGTTGCCAGCCCACTTCGCGAAACGTCGCGAAGTGGGCTGGCCCAAGAGCATCGGTGTCGGTGTCTAGTGAAACAGTGCACCAGCCTTGCGGGCAGCCGTCAACGCCGAGGACAAGGGTCATGCTCGGATTCTAGCGGGTGGCCATCCTAGCCGACGAAGGTGTAGCCAAGGCCGCGCTTGGTGACGACCATCAGGGGCTTACTCGGGTCGTTCTCGATCTTCTGGCGCAGGTACCAGATGTAGAGCTTGACCTGGCTGCGGTTGCCGACGTAGTCGGAGCCCCAGACGTGGCTGAGGATCTGGTCCTGCGAGAGTACCCAGCCGCGGCGGTCGATGAGGTAGGTCAGGAGCTTGTACTCGGTGCCGGTGAGTCCGACGGTCTTCCCGTGGACCAAGACCTCGCAACTGCGCAGGTCGACCGTGAGACCGTTGCGCTGGTAGACCCAGCGCTTCTCGTCTGTCTCCATCGAGCGGTTTTGGATGGCGTGAAGGCGGCTGATGAGTTCCATGGGGTCGTAGGGCTTGGCGAGGAAGCCGTCGACGCCGAGGTCGAGGGCGCGCGAGACGTCCTCGTTCGTCGCGTCCTCGGCTGTGATGACGACGGGCGTCTCGGATAGCTCACGGATGCGTGTGACGACCGTCCACCCGGACATCTCGCTGACGTCGAGGTCAACGATGACGATGTCCGGGTGGAGGTTGAAGAACTGGCGTAGTCCGTTGAGGCCGTCGCCGGCCTCGGCGGTGTCGTACCCATGCACGTTGAGCAGCGCGGTGCCCGCCGCGAGGTCACGCTTATCGCCGTCGATTATCAGTGCGAGCGTTCGTCCTAGCATTGCGGGCTCCTGAGTTTCGGATGACGGCGTCAATGATGTCATCGCGTAGAAATGCTCGTTACATCCCTAAAACCGTTCAGGAAGGCCCTTTATCACTTCCTGACTTCATCTGAACACCCGCCGTGCGGCTTCAGACCATCTTCTGACCGTCCTCAAACTTGGCGCAGACTTTACCCAAACTAAACGAAGATAACGTCGAACCCGAGATGAACACGATAACCATCATCGGAACGCCGCGGACCAGGTGATCCGCGGCCTCGGTATGGGCGGGCTGGCCGCGCTGGTGGCTTACGAGACGAACTCGTTGTTTCACAACTTCTTCGAAGGATCGCTCGCCTTCTGGATCATCGCTGGCTTCTCGCTTGTTCTGTTGAGAGTAGACAGGCCGCTCGTTGTCGTGGAGGGCTTGATCCCGAAGCTGATGCGCAGCGGCAAGGAATTCGCGTGGAAGGCCTGATGATGGGCAACCAACCAAAGCTAAGCGTCTGCCTGCTCATCAACGATCTGCGGATTGGCGGCGCGGAGCGGCAGCTAGTCGAGCTGGCGCGCGGCCTGAACAAGGAGCGCTTCCGCGTTCTCGTGGTGACTCTCTACTCCGGCGAGCCGGTGGAGGCCGACCTCGACAACCGCGACGGAGTAGATCTCGTTTCGCTTGAGCGCAAGCGCAAGTGGGACTTCGGAGCGGCCATGAGGCTCGCGGGGATGTTGAAGCGGGAGGAAGTAGACATCATCCAGCCGTTCCTTACGCCAGCGACGGCTCTTGGGCTGACAGCGGCGATGATTGCGCGGACGCCAATCAAGATCGCGACGGAGCGTTGCGGCGTGCGCCTGAACACGAGCGTCGGCAACAAGCTTTATCGCTACGTTGAAGACCGCCTAGCGCGCTTCGCCGACGTTATCGTGCCCAACAGCGAGGCGGGCGCAGCGTACTTACGGTCGCGTGGCGTCCGCGAAGACAAGGTTCGGGTGATATACAACGGCGTGGCGCCGGAACGCACGACCTGCACGCCCGCAGACCGCGATGCTGCCCGTGCATCCCTCGGAGTGCGCGCGGATGAGCCAGTAGTCGGTATCGTGGCGAACCTGACGCCAGCGAAGGACCACGAGACATTTCTCCTAGCCGCTTCGATCATGAAGCGACACGTTCCGAGCACCCGCTTTCTGATCGTCGGAGACGGCCCGCTGAGAGAGCAACTTGAGGAACGCGCGCGGGACCTTGGTCTGGGTGCGAGCGCGATATTCGCGGGTCACCGCACACAGATCGCGCCGTACATCGGGGCGATGGACGTTGCGGTGCTGTCGTCGTGCGACCACGAAGGCTGTTCCAACTTCCTGCTCGAAGCGATGGGCCTTTCGCGGCCCATCGTTGCGACCGACATCGGCGGCAACCGGGAGCTGTTCGCCTCGAGCGAAGCTGGGTTGTTTGTGTCACCCGGGGATGCGGTGGCGATGGCGACGGCCACGTTGCGGGTGCTCACGTCGCCCGCACTGGCCACGCGCTTGGGCGATCGCGGCCGCGCTGCGTTCGAGCGCCGGTTCACCTTGCCGACGATGGTTCGCGCGTACGAGAACCTGTATCTCGGCCTATGGGAGCGCAAGGTCGCCGCACGAGCAGGTGCGGAGACCATTGTGATCGGTGGTGGCAGATGAGACTGATCCGCCGCGTCGCCGTCGTCTCCGAGCACATGGGCGGGACGCTCGACGAAGGCATCCGCAAGTTCGCAACGGAACTCATGGAGGGGTTTCGCGCGCACGCGATTGTGTTCGGGATCTCAACCACCGGCACGGAGAACGCGACCCACCCGCTGGTGAAGCACGTCTCGGGCAACAAGCTGTTCATGGGGCGGGCCTTGCGCGATGAAATCGAGGAGATCAATCCGGACCTGATCGTGTATATCCCTTCGGCGTCCGGCACTGCCTTCAGCTTCTGGCGCGCGCGCATACTGAAGCGCTGCGCTCCGAAGGCGAAGATCGCGATGATCGCGGTGCAGCAGCGACACCACACCCCGCTCGGGCGGCTGGTCGTCAGCGAAATGACGCCGGACAAGGTGTTCGCGCAGTCGCGGGAGACGATCCGCTATATGGAGTGGCTGGGGATGGCGGCGCAGTTTCTGCCATCCGGCGTGGACCTCGTTCGCTTTCAGCCAGTGGACGACCCAAAGAAGGCCGAACTGCGCGGGAAGTGGAGTCTCCCGGCAGATGACTACCTCGTGCTACACGTCGGACACATCAAGCCCGGGCGCAACGTGGAGCTACTGATGGGTTGTCGCAAGGTAGGAACGCCCGTTGTCGTGTCGGGCAAGAGCATGGGTCAGGATGCGGGCCTTCGGAAACGGCTGGAGGCCGCCGGCGTCATCCTAATTGACACTTACGTGCGGGACATCGAAGAGATTTACCAGGCGTGTGACGCCTATCTCTTCCCGGTGAGGGACGAGGATTCGGCGATGGAGTTTCCGCTCAGCGTGCTCGAGGCGATGGCGTGCAACCTACCTGTTGTCGCCTATCCCTACGGCGGACTGACAATGGCTCTTGAGCCAGGTGACGGACTGGTCTTTGTCGAAAGTGATGAGGCGATGGTGGCGGCTATCGAGTCCGTGAGGCGGATCCCCGTTTCGACGCGTGCCAAGGCAGAGCCGTACACCTGGGAACACGTGGCATTCCGGATGCTGGAACTGATGCAAGGAAGCGAAGATGCAGGTCCTAAAGCCCGCGCCGTCTGACGAAGGCGCGCCGCCGCTCGATGCGCTCACGCCTACGCGCTACAGGGACTCGGTGGGGCGATCTACCACAAATTCGGATGGGCGGGCGAGCTATCTGGGGTTCAGACGAGGTTTGCCGAGCGCGGACCAAATATGTAGCCCATTCCCCGGCGGGTGACGATCAAATCGGGGTTGCTGGGATCGCGCTCGATCTTGCGGCGCAGGTACCAGATGTAGAGCTTGAGGTTTGCGCGGTCCGCGACGTATGCCGGACCCCAGACTTCTGTGAGCGCCTGCGAAAAGGTGACGACCCAGCCGCGCTTGCGGACGAGCAGGGCCAGGAGGCGAAATTCGAGTGGCGTCAGGTGCACCGCCTGGCCGTCAACGGTGACCTGCATCTCGCGCCAATCGATAGCGAGACTTTTGTATTCGAAGCGCTCGTCAACTTGTACTGCCGTCTGCGTCATGCCCCGCCACCTGACTGTTGTTCCGTTCGGTGAGACCAACGTCGCACGTGACGGTATATGCAGGGGTAAACCAATTCTTAACTGCGGTTAACAGTCAGTGAACGTGGTTAGAACTCGATCGGGCAGTCGCGGGACTCGACACCGGACGATTCTTCACCGGTCGTCTGGAACTGTCGAATGTTGTCGTAGATGTTGCCTTTCCACGAGACGAAGCGCTCCGGATCGGACGTCCACATCGTGTCCTCGTCGAAACTGGTGCCCGCCGGCAACTCAGCGCCGATTTGGAGAACGTAGCGAGTGACCAGGAAGCAGTTGCCGCGGGAGACGATCGCGGGCAGGCCCGAGTTGGTGTGCATGATGCCGTCGCCTTCGGTGTCACAGAGGTTCTCCGTGAGATGGACCACGCCGTTTTCCTGGCCATCACCACCCACCTTGAAACAGAACTGGTTCTCGTAGAGACCGACCGCCAGGTCGTGGATGATGTTTCGCTTGATGTCAAGCACGCCAACGCGCGTTGGCGCGAAGGCGATGCCTGTGCCGCAGCCACTGATGTCGTTGCGGCGGACACGAGTGTTCTCGTTGCCGCCCTCGACTTGGATGCCGTCGTCCCAGCAGTCTTTGATGACGTTGTCTTGGATCGTGCTGTGGCTATCGAATGAGCCGCGGATTTCGTCCTCAGCCTCGCCGCCGATGCCATCCCAGCCGCCTGTGATCCTGTTGGCTGAGATGATGTGACTGCCGCCACTGGGGGTCTCGTCCGTGCTCTTGAACCAGATCCCGTCGCCGCGGCCGTGAACGTCGCCGGAGGTGCGATAAGTGATCGTGTTGTTGATGATCGTCATGCAGCAGCGGGCGTGCCAGACGGCGACGCCGGCATTGGCCTGGACGTCGGATTCGCTACAGTTGAAGTCCTGGATCGTCAGCCCGTCGATGGTAACGTGATTGGGTGGTTGGGCGTCGTCGCCGGTGTTGCCGATGAGGACGCCTGCGCCGTTTGTGTTGCGGACGCCGAGGCCGGCAACGCTGACTGCCGCTCCGCTGTAGACCCAGATGCCGGTGTCACGTTCGCAGTCGCCGTCGATCCAGACTGGGCCATCGCCGAACGGCTCGAGGATGACCGGGGCCGAGATCAGCACAGTCTCCGGGTAGATGCCGGCCTTGACCTCGACGATGGTGCCGCTGGCCGCCGCTTCGAGGGCAGCATTGATCGTCTGGTACTCTTCGCCCGGCCCGACAACGAGGCGGTCCGGCGCCGTTTTATGGGGCACGGCTGCCACACTGCCATCGCTACCGCCGCTGCCATTGCCGCTGAGAGCCGCCACTGCGAGCAAACTGACGAACCCTGCCAAGAGCAAGAAACCAACTCTTTGCGTGGTGTTGACGCCGATGTGTGACATGGGTGCTGACATAACAGTGAAGGGCCGGTGAAAGGCCTGCAAGGGGCAAACCGCCATCCTGACCGTTTTCTGACTGTCTTCAAACGTGCGTCCGACGAGGAGGTACCTAAACTGATCCGCAACGAAGGTGACAACATCGGTTCGTCTATGCAGATGAGATTCGGCGCGTTCCTCCTTTCGCAGGCCTCCGGAGATCCCGCTCCGGGTGATGTGATGCGTGCGGGCTTGCGCCAAGTGATGCTTGCCGAAGAGTTGGGGTTCGATTCCGTGTGGCTGGCCGAGCATCACCAGAGCACTTATTGTCTCGTCAGCGATGCGCTGACGTTTGCGTGCTACGCCGCGGCCGCGACGTCGTCGATTCGCATTGGCATCGGCGTCAGCGTGCTGCCCTTGCATCATCCATTGGAGATCGCCGAACGAGCGACACTGGTCGACATCCTCAGCGGCGGACGGCTGGTGCTTGGCGTCGGCCATGGCTACTCGGCGACGGAGTTCCGCGCCTATGGCCTTGCCCTGGAGAGCCGCCGCGACCGCTTCGAGGAGGCGCTAGACGTGGTCCTCAAGTGCTGGAACGAAGAGCGTTTCGATCACGATGGCAAGTACTGGACGCTACAAGACGTAGCGCTTCAGCTGAGGCCTGTGCAGTCGCCGCATCCCCAAGTGCTGGTCGCGACAGCAGGGACGCCCGAGTCGACGGCTCGCATTGCCGCGCGTGGCCTGCCCTTCATCCTCGGTGATGACTTCCAGACTCCGCACAAGGTCGCCGACAGGATCAACACGTATCGCAAGTCGGCCGCCGCGGCGGGACTGTCCGATGCGGCGGCCGACGTGCTCGTCGCCGAATCGTGGCTCTCGCTGAAGGTGCACATCGCGGGCACGACCACCGAAGCAAAGGCGGAGGCCGGGCCGCATGCACTTTGGCGCCATCGCAAGCTGCACGAATTGCAGCCCAGCCTGGAGGGCCCGACTCTCCGGGCGAAGACCCGCAGCCGAGTCCCGGGCGCGAGGATGATCATTAACGACCCGGCCTGCAAGCACTTCTCGGAGGTGACCGCCGAGGACATGGCGAAGTACGACCTGTTTGGCACGCCGGAAGACCTCGTGTCGAAGATCGCCGAGTTCCATGCGGTTGGAGTGAGGAACATCATCTGTTGCTTCGACTTCGGGGGGATGCCGGAGATGATGGTGCGCCGCTCGATGAAGCTGTTCGCTACAGAGGTGGCGCCTGAGTTCCAGGGAGGAACAAGGCTCGCCAAAGCGAGTTCCAAGTCATGACGCGCGGGCAACTGGAACGGCTTCCCATGCCCTCGCTATTCAATGGAATCTACTCGTTGGCCCCGAGAGCGGATGTGAGTAAGCATCGTCTTCCCGGCGTCCATGGTCTGCGCTACGGCGGTTACGTGGTTGGTGACTCGGAAGAGGATGTTGAGTTTGCGTCGAGGGCGGGCCGTCGCTCGATATTCGTGTCGAATGGCGTGCGGACGGCGCAATTCCTGGCCCGGCGTGGTGCCGACATCGTCATTGCGTCGGTTCGAGATCTCCCGCCAGTGACAGCACGGGCAGAGCGATCAGGCGAGGTTTCGAATCCGGCGGCGGCGCGTGATCTCGTCCTCGCCCGGCATCTCTACGACAGCGCCGGCCTCTAGAAGGCGCTCGAAGTCTTCGGCCGGCATCGGCCTGCCGAGGAGGTATCCCTGCAGGTGGTCACAGCCCTGTTCCAGCAGGAAGTTGAGCTGAGCCACGGTCTCAACGCCCTCCGCGACAACGGTCAGCCCGAGGCCGTGTGCCATCAGGATCATCGCCGTCGCGATGGCTGCGTCGTTCTGGTCCGTGATCAAGTCTGAGACGAAGGAGCGGTCGATCTTCAAGCGGTCGATCCGGAAGCGCTTGAGGTAGCTCAAGGACGAGTAGCCGGTACCGAAGTCGTCGATCGATACGTGAACGCCCATCATCCGCACTTGCGCAAGAATGCCGGCCGCGAAGTCCGGGTCGTTGATGGTCGTACTCTCGGTGATTTCGATCTCGAGAGAAGAGGCGTCGAGGCCGACTCCGTCGAGCACGTGCGCGATCTTTTCCACAAGGTTCTGCTCGAACTGGCGGGCGGCGACGTTCACAGTGACTGTGATGCGTGGCAGACCCCGTTCCTGCCATTCCTTGTTCTGGCGGGCGGCCGTCTCAAGCACCCAGTCGCCAATTGGGATGATGAGGCCGCATTCTTCAGCGACGCTGATGAACTCTCTCGGCGGAATCAGCCCTCGGTCCGGGTGGTTCCAGCGTATCAAGGCCTCAGCGCCGGTGATCCGGCCCGTGGATGCCTCCACCTGCGGCTGGTAGTGGAGCACGAATTCGCCGTGGTTGGTGGCGCGTCGTAGCTCAGCCTCCAGGGAGACCCGGTCGAGGATCTCGGCGCTCATCGCGGGTGCGTACGTCTGGTAGTTGTCGCGGCCCTGCTGTTTCGCGCGGTACATCGCGGTATCGGCGTTGCGCAGAAGCGATTCGACATCGGCACCGTCGCGGGGGAAAAAGGCGATGCCGATGGACGTTGTCACGCGCAGCTCTTGGCCTGTCACGACTCGGGTCCGGCGGACCGTGTCCAGCGCGCGTTGGGCGACCTGTTCAACATCTTCGCGGCTGACGCCCGTCAGCAGGAGCGTGAATTCGTCACCACCAACGCGCGCCACAGTGTCGCCTTGGCGGACAAGCGCTCCGAGTTCGATGGCGAGCGACTTCAGTAGCTCATCCCCTGCGCCGTGGCCGAGGGTGTCATTGATCAGCTTGAAGCGATCAAGATCAAGGAACATCACTGCGAGACCCTGGCCGACGCGACGCGCCTGCGCCAGGGCCACCGTGAGCCTGTCCTGAAAGAGCGCCCGGTTCGGCAAGTCCGTCAACGCGTCGTGATATGCGAGATGGCGGATCGTCTCTTCGGACTGCTTGCGATCGGTGATGTCGCGGAAGCTCCAGACCCGCCCGACGACCACATCGTTCAGGCGGTGAGGCTGGGAATAGCGTTCGAAGGCTCGGCCGTCCTTGAAGTGGATGGTGTCGTAGCCCTCGGCTTCGTCGTAGGTGTAGACCTCAGTTAGCTTGTGGAGGAACTCCTCTGGATCTTCGAGCTGGGTGAGGGCGTAGCTGATCACGCGATTGTTGTCACCTGTTTCGAGAACCTGATCCGGGATCTGCCAGATGTCTTTGAAACGGCGGTTGAAGTTCACGATCGCGCCGGAGCGGTCGACGACGACGATGCCGTCACCGGTCGAGTCCAGCGTAGCGCTTAGAAGGGAGAGGCTCTGCTGCAAACCCTCTTTCTGGCGAAGGTCCTCGAGCGAAAGGCCAATTGCGTTGCCGATACCTACCAGCAGCTCCTTGTCCTTCACGTCGCCGGAGTATCTTGGCGCCACCAGTCCAAGGACGCCGAGAGGCTTCTGCCACGCCACTATCGGCACGAAGACGAGGCAGGCGGGCTCCGGCTGCGTAATGTGGACTCCCACGGGCTCCAGAAGCCGCATCGCATCCCGCGCGCCGTCTTCCTGCAGGAACGCTGCGATGAGTTGTGAAGGGACGCCGTCGGACGCCTCCAGACTCAACGTGTCGGCCTCGCGCAAGGCGACGAAGGCGGCACTTACATCGAGTAGCTCGCGGACTGTCACGAGGGCGCCGCGGGCGGCGTCGGCTGCGGAGGCGCGAACACCGAGCTCGACAAGGAAGATGCTGGGATAGCTACTGCGCTTACGCAGCTTGAACATCTGGTTGAACGCGCCCTCGATGGCGCTCGTGGCGATCATGAGGCCGATCGCCAACCCGACGATCATTTGTACCGGCGAATAGTGCAGCACGAACCAATAGAAGGGCTCGGTGCCAAGGATGGTGCCGTAGACGAATACCTGGACGAACCGCTTGAGGCGGTACACCTCGCGAATAGGCGCGATGTGACGGTGCGCCGTGCCGGCACGCCGGACCGGCGCGGCATCCATCGGGCCGCGCTCACTCAAAGTTGTCGTCATAACGTGATATGAGACTCGCTCATATCAACAAGACGCGTGTTTGAGAGACTCGTTACGGGCCTGACGGCGCTCTGGGTCGTGAGGCGATCGGGCTACTCTGAGTATACGGGGAGCGCGAAGGAGATGACGAGGCCGCCACCGTCGCGGGCTTCGGCCCAGATCCGCCCGCTTTGTGCCTCGACCAGGCGTTGACAGACGGTCAGCCCGATGCCGGCGCCACTGGCCTGGCTGGCCGTGCCGCTGGAACGGTAGAAGCGCTCGAAGATGAGGTTGAACTCTGCCTCGGCGATTCCGGGGCCGCGGTCCATCACCGAAACCTTGAGCTCATCGCCGTCACGTCGTACCCAGACGTCGATCAGCAGGCCGGGCGGGCTGTACTTATCGGCGTTGTTGAGGAGGTTACGCAGTATTTGGTCTATGTAAACCGCGGAGCCGCGCACGGGCGCCAGCTGGTCGTCGGTTTGGTACTCCACCGGACGTCCAGGCCGCCGTTTAGTGAAAGTGGCGATCGTGCGCTCGACAATCCGGCGCACCAACAACGGCTCGGTGGCCAACTCCTGGCCGAGTTCCATGCGGGCAAGCACGAGCAGGTCTTCGACGATGCGGTGCAGACGCTCAGACTCGCGTTCGATGTCCTCGAGGATCTCGTTGCGGCTTTCAGCATCGAGTCGGTCGCTGCGCGAACGGAGAAGCCTTGCGCCACCGAAGATCGTGGTAATGGGCGTCCGGAGCTCGTGTGAGACAAGACCGAGGAATTCGTCCTTCGCCTCGTTGGCCCGACGCAGCTCCTCCTGCGTCTCCTGCGACTGCCTGAAGAGGAGCGCATTGTCCATCGCTATCGCGGTCTGAGCCGCGAGCCCCGTCGCCACCTGTTCCTCGCGCTCGCCGAATACGCCGGCTTCAGAGTGGCCGAGCAGGATCCCGCCGTGCACTCCGCCGAAGCGGGAGACGACGGGCACGGCGAGGTAGCTGCGTACTGGTCCGTGGCCACCGGGCATTCCGAAGTAAGGCTCGGACTTGTCATACTCCGGCACTTTCGTCACGTCGTCGTAGCGGACGATGCGCTCACCTGCGAAGGCGGGACGAAAGATCCCCGTATTGCGCGGCATCGAAAAATTCTCGAACTCTTCGCGCGGAACACCGGAAATCGTGAACAGTTGATAGCGTTCGCCCTCGGCATCGACGAGGTTGTAGAAGAAAGCACCGAACTGTGCCCCGGTCAGCTCGGTCAATGCGTCGGTCACGCCCTGGACGATCTGTTCGAGCTCAAGCTCACCGCTCAGCGAGAGGTTGATCCGGTTGATCGTCTCCAGCGTATGCGCGTACTCCCGTAGCCTGTCATCAGCAAGGCGGCGTTCGGTGATATCCATCGTGACGCCGCGCATGCCAATTGGCTTACCGTCCGCGTTCCTTACGACCGTCGACTGCGCCTCGACCCAGACCGGTGTGCCATCTTTGGCGATCATCCGGAATTCGCTGCGGCCGCTGCCACCACTTTCGAATATCGCTGCTGTCTCGGCGGCGGCGCGGTCGCGGTCGTCGGGATGAATGATGGAAAGGCCCAGGTTCGGGGTGGACAGCCACTCCTCGACCGAATAGCCCAGCATCTTCTCAACGTGTTGGCTGACGAAGTCGATCGGCTGCTCTCCCTTTCCGGGCTCCCCGAATGACTCCCAGACGACGCCGGGCACGTTTGAGACGAGGTTGTCGACGCGCTGGCGCTCCATCTCTAGCTGGAAGACCAGCCTCTGTAACTCCTGCGCCGTCTCGTGACGCTCGAGGGCGACGGCCAGGATGTTAGCGATCGACTGGAGGAAGTTGATGTCCTCGGAGGTGAATTCGCGCTTCTCTTTCGTATGAGCGCCCAGGACGCCAAAGACGCGATCGCGGAGGCGGATGACGACGGTCATGCCGCTGACCGCGTTGTGCTCCATGAAGAGGTTCGGCACCGTGAAACGCTGCTCAGTGCCCGCGTCCTCGACGACGACCGGGCCATCTGTCATTAGGGTGTAGCCAGCCTGGGAGTCTTCGCCCGTGCCTATAGTGGCAAGTCCGACGAGGCCCTCCTGCCACCCGGCCCCAGCGCGCAGCAGCAGGGCGTCTCCACCGGCCAGTAACTCGAGGATCTCGGCGTACTCGAGGTCAAGTGTCGAAGCGATGAGCACGGCGGCCTCGTCCAGTAGCTCCTGGAGGTTGGACTCTGAGAGGGCGCGGACACCGAGTTGCGCAACAGCGGCCTGCTGGCGCGCGCTGCGCGCGAGGCTGATCTCCGTTCTTTTGCGTTCGGTAATGTCGCGGACCGCGGCAACGAATATCGGTCCAATCGGAAGGTGGATGATTGTCGCCTTGACCTCCACATCAACGAGGCCGCCGTCCTTGCGGCGTAGCAGCACCTCCCCCTTCCACTCCCCCGCCGCGACGAAGTGCCGGAACTCCGCGTCGGACCACTGCAGCCCGCGCACGACGACTTCCGAGATATGCATCAGCTTCATTTCATCAATGCTGTAGCCAAGGAGTTCGCTGGCGGCAGGGTTGACATCAACGCACTGGCCGCGGCTGTTGGTGAGGACGATCGTGTCGGCGACCCCGGTGAAGAGGCTGCGATAGCGAGTCTCGGCGCTGCGGATTTCGGCAAACAGGCGGTCCCGTTCTTCGGTGGATTGTTTGCGCTCCGTGATGTCGCTACAGACCCCGATCATCCTGCTCGGCTCGCCGCGGCTATCGCGGAGCAGCAGTCCTCGAGCGGCCAACCAACGTACGTCGCCGTCGGGGCGGATGATGCGGTACTCCATGTAGTGCGAGCCTTCCTGGAGCGATTGCTGGATCGTTTGCGCTGCACGCTCGCGGTCGTCCGGGTGGATGTCGCGCTGATAAGCTGCGAAATCGCCTCCAAAGGTGCCGGGCTCCAGTCCGTGGATGCGCTCCAGGCTCTCCGACCAGATCACTTCTGCGGTCGGTACCCGCCATTCCCAGGCGCCCATTCCTCCGGCCTCCATCGCCAGCTTCAGGCGCTCGCCGCTCTCTAGGAGTGCATGTTCGGTGTCCCGCCGAGCGAAGGCGGCGGCGAGTACGGCCGCAACCGACGCGAGGAAATTCTGGTCCCCCTCGGAGAACTCGCGGCGTTTCGTTGTGTGGGCGGACAGGATGCCAAAGACGCGGTCGCCGTCGCGGATTGCCGTCTCCGCACTGCTGTCGATGTGGTGCTCGAGCAGGAAAGGGCTGGGCGTGAACCGGGCCTCGTTCCGCAAGTCCGAGGTGACGACCGGACCGCTTTGACCAATAGCGTGGGCGACCTCCGAACCCGGCAACAGAGGGACGACGACCTGGCCAACGTAGCCCGGCCTCCAGCCAACGCCTGAGCTCAGCAGGAACCCTTCGCTGTTTGGCACAAGCTCCAGCACCATCGCGAAGTCTGCGCGCAAATGCGTCCGAACGAGGCCAACCGCATCTTCCAGGACAGCTGAGAAAGCCGGGCGCGTAAGGGCGCGCCTCGCGAGTTCGGCAACGAGCACGCTGTCGCTGGAGCTAGAGCCCGCGCTTGCGCCGTTCGAGGCGGTTGCAGGCTCACTTCCGCTCACCTGGCTAACGCTGGGTTTTTCGGATGAGTTTCGAACCATATATTCCTACGGGGCCAGCGGAGCCCGGATATCCAATGTATTCCGCTCGGTCATCATTATCAACACGCGCAGAAAGCGACCGTTCCGTGACTGCCAGGACTGTCATCGCCCGCGACAGATATGATCGTGAGTGCGGCAGTGCTGAGCGGGCGGTGTGAATGTTATGCATCTGTAATCCCGATCGGGCTCTGTTCATGCGCGCGTGGCGAGGATTAGAGGGTTGGCGACCGCGAGCAGGCGCACGAACTCGCCGCTGTGAGGCGCCACGTCTAGCTGGTGCATCAACACTGTCGGGCTATCGCACGACTCGATCCGGACGTGGTCTTCTCGCACGCCCTCCGGCAGCTCCAGCCGGATCGTAACGTGCAGCGGATCGCCGGTCCGGCTCATTGAGAACATCGCTGAACCGTGGTTGTCTTCGAAGGCGACCTTGATGCTGACTAGCCAGCCGCGCTCGACTCCCTCGTATCCCACGGCAGACATGTAGGCGGGGATATTGCGCTCGTCCTGGCGGATCGTCAGTCTATTTGAACCGTTCGCGGAGACGCTGCGTGTGTCCCAGCCGCACTGTTGGGCGAGCCAGGCCAGGAAGAGGAACGCCTGCCCCGATGTGGTCCGGCCCCACTCGTCTGCGTAACGGATCTCGACGCTGGTGACGGCGTTGAGCCAGGGCGCGAGTGCCCCGGATTCGGTGTACTGCTCGAAGAGCTCGCACCAGGGACGCATTCGCTCGTAGTTGAGATCGCCGACGCCACAACGGTGGAGTTCGGCAAGAACGCCTATGCGAGTCAGGTCGCCCACCTGGTCGCCGAATCGGGCGGAGTCAATGATCAGGTGGTCAGATACTTCGCACATCTCTTGGATGAGATGGGTGTCGTCTGGGAAGGCCCCAGTCCACCAGACAACGACGGGCAAGTCCGGGATCAGGAGCGGGACAATCAGGCTGTGCAAGTGGAATGCGACGCGGCCAGAGACGTGCAGCGTTACCTCCTCACAGCAGACGCGCTGGTCCATGTCCGGCGCGAGGTGCCAGTGCGCGGCCAGCGAAGCATCTACCCGGGATTCGTCCTGTGTCGGAGTCGCGACGATGATCAGCGCACGTGAGGGATGATGGCCCGCAAGCTCCTCGATCACGCGGCTGGTCTGCGCAGCCGTATCCTCGTCCTCCGCGTACACCACCATGTTCACGAGGCTGGTGCGAATCGCGAAACCATCGCTGCCGTCCGTTTCATCGGCTGCAATGTAACGCATCTTCGTCAGCTCGGCCTCGATCCGGTCGATGTCGACCGCGCGGTCGGTCCAGCTCAGTTGCCTGTCCTCGAAGTCTAGAGCCTCCGCCACTGGCGCCCATCTCTTTCGATCAGCTCGTCTGCTTCGGGCGGACCCCAGGTGCCGGCCTCGTAGTTGGGGACTTTCGGCGGTGGAATCGACGCCCAGCCGGCGAGGATGCTCTCAGTGACCGTCCACGCCGCTTCCACTTCATCGGACCGCGTGAAAAGCGTAGCGTCGCCGCGGAAAGCGTCAAGCAGTAGCGTCTCATATGCGGAGGGCGCCTGCATGATGAAGGACGCCCCGTACATGAAGTCCATGTTCGCGGGGCGCAGGCGCAGCGGCGATCCAGGTACCTTGGTAAGGAACTTGAGGCTGATCCCTTCGTTAGGCTGGATGCGGATCGAGAGGACGTTGGGATCGAGTTCCGGTGCGTCCATAAATTCTTTGAAGAGGAGCTGTGGGGCGCGCTTGAAGGTGACTGCGATCTCCGTGCTGCGCTTGGGGAGGCGCTTGCCGGTGCGCAGGTAAAAAGGCACATCGGCCCAGCGCCAGCTGTCGACGAAGAGGCGCATCGCGACAAATGTCTCTGTGGTGGAGCGTTCTGCGACTTCTTCCTCCTCGCGGTAGCCCGGCACTTCCTCACCCGCCACCCAGCCGCGGCCGTACTGTCCGCGGGCGGTGGCGGTTCGCACGTCCTTTTCTTCCATCAGACGGATTGCGTGGAGCACCTTTACCTTCTCGTTGCGGACGGAGCGGCCGTTGAAGGCAAGCGGCGGCTCCATGGCTATGAGGGAGATCAGTTGCATCATGTGGTTCTGCACCATGTCGCGCAGCGCGCCCGTCTCGTCGTAGTAGCTGCCGCGGCGGCCGACGCCGATGCTCTCCGCCACGGTGACCTGGATGTGATCGACGTAGCGCCGGTTCCAGATCGGCTCCATGATCCCATTGGCGAAGCGGAAGACCAGGATGTTTTGGACTGTCTCCTTGCCCAGGTAATGGTCGATGCGGTAGATGTCGTCCTCGCGGAAGACCGCGTGCATCATCCGGTTGAGATCCCGTGCGGAAGTCAGGTCGGTGCCGAACGGTTTCTCGACGATCACACGTGACCACGTTGCGCCCTCGCTGGAGCGGCCGTAGGGCCCGCGGCTGAGCTGCTGGATGATGTCGTCGAAAGCAGTGGGCGGCACCGCCAGGTAGAAGAGATGATTGCCGGCCGTCCCCCGTTCCTGCTCGACTCGCTGCAGGGTCTCGGTCAGTCGGTCATGGCTGGTGGCGTCGTTGTAGCCTCCGTGAACGTAGAACAGGCCGGCTGCGAAGGAGTCCCAGATCGCAGGATCGAGCGGCCGCCGTGAGAATTCCTCGATAGACTTGCGGGCCTCTTCGCGGAACTGCTCGTCGCTCGATTCTGTACGGGCAAAGCCAACAACGGCGAAACGCGGCGGCAGCCGCCTGTCCAGCGCGAGATTGTAGAGCGCGGGCAGGAGCATGCGGTGTGTGAGGTCGCCGGATGCGCCGAAGATGACAAGGCAGCAGGCCTCCGGCGCGCGTTCCAGCGGCACGCTCGTCGTGAACGTGGCGGCCTGCGTTGTCACTCTTTGCGCACCTGGTGGCCGCCGAACTCCTGGCGGAGCGCGGCAATCAGCTTGGCCCCGAACGACTCATCCTGCCGTGACCGGAAACGCGCGAAGAGCGAGTAGGCCAGCACTGTCGCCGGAACGTCACGCTCGATCGCTTCGAGGATCGTCCAGCGGCCTTCGCCGGAGTCCTCGACGTAGCCGCGAATTTCCGAGAGATCAGGGTCGCTCGCGAGCGCGCGCTCGGCCAGTTCCAGGAGCCAGGAGCGGACGACGCTGCCCTGCTGCCAGAGGTTGGCGATGCGCGGCAGGTCGAGATCGTAGGTCGAGGCTTCGAGCAGCTCGAAGCCCTCGGCGTAGGCCTGGAGCAGGCCGTACTCGATGCCGTTGTGGACCATCTTCACATAGTGGCCGGCGCCGGGCGGGCCCATGTATTCGTAGCCGTTTGCCGGGGCGAGTGTCTCGAAGATCGGTCGCGCGCGCTCGAAGATCGGTCGCTCGCCGCCGATCATCAGGCAGTAGCCATTGGCGAGCCCCCAGATGCCACCGCTCGTGCCGGCATCCATGAAATAGATAGCGGACTGCTCTAGCGCTTGCGCGCGGGCGATCGAATCCTTGTAGTAGGAATTGCCGCCGTCGATGATCGCGTCGCCCTTGTCGAGGAGTGGCAGCAGGGACTCGATCGTCTGTGTGACCGGGGCGCCGGAGGGCACCATGATCCAGACGTGGCGCGGTGTCTCAAGGCCGGCCGCGAGTTCTTCCAGGGTTGTGGCGGGAACAGCGCCTTCGGTCTTCAGACCGAGGGCGACCGCCGGATCGCGGTCGTAGGCGACAACCTGGTGTCCGCCGCGCAGGAGTCGCAACGTCATGTTCGCGCCCATTCGCCCCAGCCCGATCATGCCTACTTGCACGCTAGTCCCTCCGTTCCGCGGTCTCGCGTAGCGCCGCCTCGACAGAGTCGACGAGAAGGCGCAGGTTGGCGGTCGCGTCCTTGCCGAGGGAAACCCGCACGATCCGGCGCCCGTGACTGACGAGTGCCCGCAAGTCGCCGAGCGATTGAGCGTGCTTGAGGGTGCTGAAGGTCAGCCCGTCGTAACCGGGGATGTCGAGATCGATCTCGTCCTCCATCACCAGCTGAAGAAAAACGCCAATGGGTGGGCCGCCCTTGTGGAGCTGGCCGGTGGAGTGCAAGAAGCGCGGCCCATATCCGAGGGTTGTCGCGCGATGAGTGGCGTCGCGAAGCGAAATCCGCAGGCGTGTTATCAGCCGTTCGTGTTCCTCGGTGCGCGGTATATAAGCCATGATTGCGAGATAGGAGCGGTCGGGGGCGCGCAGGAAGTGCTCAGCGACAAGGGCTCCGATTGTTCGTTCGGGAGCGCCCCGGAGCGTGTCCAGCGTGTTTTCATCGGCGAACACCTCGAGGCCGTCTTCTTCGATTGTTGCGGGCAGCGCCGGGAGCGCGCCGTTGATCTGGAACTGTTCCAACAGTTGCGCCGTGGCGTCCTTCGCCTCTTTGACATTCGGTTCGTCAAATGGATTGATGCCGAGGACCGCCCCCGCGGCGGCAGTGGCGATCTCCCATCGCAGGAACTCGCCGCCCAGACCATAGGCGTCGGGCACTTGCAGTCGCACGACTGTATGACCCTCGTTCTTGAGCGCCTCGAGAGCAGCGGCCATGTCGTCGTCCTGACTATCGACCTTGAGCGAGATGAAGACGCGGTCATCGCCGTATGCGCGCGTGTCTGCGGGCGGCTCACCGTCGATCGGGATGATGCCACCGCCCTGCTTACCCGTACTCTCCGCAATCAGCTGTTCAGCCCAGGCGCCGAAGCTCTCCAGCCCCTCCCCCGGCAGGAACGTCACCTTGTCGCGGCCCTCAAGGGCCAGGGTGGCGAGCCGTTCGCCGAAGTCGACTGCTTCCTCACCGTCGATGTTTGATGCTGCTTTGAGCAAGCGCTCGACGTCGATGCCGATCGCGACGGCAGGAACGAGCCCGAAAAACGAAAGTGCTGAGTAGCGCCCGCCGATATCGGGCGGGTTCAAGAAAACGCGGTGGTAGGAGTCGGCAAGCGCCTGGATGTGCAGCGGCGTTTCCGGGTCGGTAATCGCGATGAAGCTATCGAGCGTGCCGGTGTCGCCGCTGGCGTCGAGCATCCGCTCGCCGAAGTAGCGCTGGAGCGAGACCGTCTCGATCGTCGTGCCGGACTTGCTGGAGACGATGAAGAGCGTGGAATGAATGTCGATGCGGTTCTCGACGCGGACGATTGACAGCGGGTCCGTCGTGTCCAGGACGATCAGCTCGGGATAGCCGGGGGCGTCGCCGAACGTGCGCTGGAAGACCTCCGGCGCGAGCGAGCTGCCGCCCATTCCGAGGAGGACCGCGTGGCGGAACTCCATCTCGCCCACCCAACCTGCGAACTGCCGCAGCTCAGGCAGACGGGCAGCGATGGTCTCGTGGATGTCGACCCAGCCGAGACGGTCGCGGATCGCGATCTGGACCTCAGGGTCGTCCGACCAAAGGGCTGCGTCGCGCGCCCGCAGGCGTTCATAAAAGCGCTGGCTGCGCAGCGTACCGGGCGAGACCAACAGGTCAGTCTCCCCTAGCCGTAGCGCCAATCTCCCTTTTTCCGGCGAGGATGCGCGCCCGTTTCTCCTCCACGGTTGCGCGAGCCTGCGCGAACGAGTCGCTGAAGAGCTTGACGCCTTGCACCTGGAGCTCGTCGGTGACCTCGCGGAGGTTGATGCCGATGTTTGCTAGCTCCTGGACATGAGCGCGCGCTTCGTCGACGCCCTTGGTGATCGTCTCGGCGACGATGCCGTGATCGCGGAACGCATCGAGGGTGTTCTGCGGCATAGTGTTGATCGTGTCAGGGCCGATGAGTTCCTCGACGTAGATGACGTCACGGTAGTTGGGATTCTTGGTGCTGGTGCTGGCCCAGAGACAGCGCTGAACGCGCGCACCTTCTACGGCGAGCGCTTCCCAACGCGGGCCCGAGAAGATCTCCTGGTACTTCGCGTAGGCGATCTTAGCGTTGGCAACGCCGGCCTTGCCCTGCAGCGTCTCCAGCCGGCGGCGTTCGAGGTCGCTCTCCGCGGCGGCTATCAGCGCGTTGAGGCGGTCGTCTATCAGCGAGTCGACGCGGCTGACGAAGAAGCTGGCGACGGAGCCGATGCGGTCTACCGGCTGCCCCGCTGCGGCGCGCGTTTCGAGCGCTTTGATGTACGCGAGGGCGACCTGCTCGTAATTCTCCACCCCGAAAAGGAGCGTGATGTTGATGTTGAGGCCCTCAGCGAGGCAGTGCTCGATCGCTGGCAGGCCCTCCGGCGTGCCGGGGATCTTGATCATCGCGTTCGGGCGGTTGAGCGCCGCGAAGAGGCGCTTGGCCTCGCTGATCGTCCGCTCCGTATCGTTGGCAATCGTGGGCGAGACCTCCAGCGACGCATATCCGTCGGCGCTGGGTGTCGCGTCGTAGACAGCGCGGAAAATGTCGGCTGAGAGTGCGACGTCGGTGACGGTGAGCGCGTCGTAGATCTCGTCGAGTGCAACGCCATCTCGGACGATTTCCTGGAGGTGCTCGTCGTAGGCGTCGCCCGCGGCCACAGCCTTCTCGAAAATCGAGGGATTCGACGTGCCGCCGGAAACGCCTTCCTCTTCGACCATACGCTGGAGGGCACGGGTCCTGATCAGCTCGCGGTTGAGGTTGTCGTACCAGACGCTTTGCCCGAGACGCTTCAGTTCGAGTAGTGGATTGGCCATCTTGCGCGCTCCTATCCCGAAATCTTCTGCTTCGCCGCTGCTTCACTCTCCAGCGCGAGCACCTTGTCGAGCCGCCGCACGTAGCGTTCCTGGGGGTCGAACCGTGCGCTGACGAAAGCGCCAACGACTTCCAAAGCCAAGTCGACGCCGATCACGTGAGAGCCGAGGCTGATGACGTTCATGTCGTCATGCTCGACGCCCTGGTGGGCCGAGTAAGTGTCGTGGGTGATCGCGGCACGGATGCCGGTGAGCTTGTTGGCCGCGATGCACGCGCCAACGCCGCTTCCGCAGACGAGGATGCCGCGCTCCGCCTCGCCGTTCTGAATCGCATTGCCGACGGCCTCCGCGATGTCCGGGTAGTCGACGGATTCGGCGCTGTTGGTGCCGGCATCGATCACGTCATGGCCGAGAGTGCGGAGGTGATCAGCAATCGTATTCTTCAACTGATACCCGCGGTGGTCGGCTCCGACAACGATGCGCATAGCACTCCTCTCTCGCGCTGTGGGGCGGAAAGTGCCCGTTGAGAGTCCAGCATCCCTCGTAATCCATGCTATCCCCGCATAGAGAGGCGGCGCAACCGAATGGACGTAACGTTAGGGTTTCGGTTTGTTGGTTGGGGTGTTGGTGCTTAGACGGCTTCGCCGCTCTCGCGCGAAGTGATGTCGGCGTCCACGATCTTCCAGTCGGCGCCGATTTTCGACCAGCGCGCGTGGACAACGAAGGACTCCGGGCCGATGTAGCGGACGTCGTACCAATAATCGTCGCCTTCGCGGGTGTGACCGAGGACTTCGTAATCGTTGATCTGAAGGGCGGTGCCACCGCCTGCCTGCGTCTGGAGCTTCGTCATCGGCTCGGGCATCAGGTCGTCCATGATCTTCGCGATGTCCATCGTCAGGATCGCCTTCGCGTGCGCGTCGACGATGGGATCGATGCCGTTGTCCTGGGTCATTTGGACCTCCCTCGTCGGGGCTCTGACCTAAGTGTCAGCATTATAGCTCGCACTAATTACGGGCCGACGTCGATCGGATCGCCGAGCTTGTCCAGCGTCCCGTCGCCGTTGATCCGCGCCAGCTGCATCGTCTGGATTGCCTCGTGGTCTGAGGCGCCGAGTTCGACGTCGATTCTCGGCAAGAGGACTGATGGATGGAACCCGCTCAGCGCCTCCGCGGCCTTCAGGAGGTTGGCGCGGGTCAAGTCAGGACAGGCGCGGGACAGCGTTTCGGCGACGGTCTCGGCGAGCGCCTGGCCGTAGATGCTGAGGCTGCTGACCATTGGCCCGGCGTAGCTCTCCATGATCCGGAGGTGCTCGATGATCGCCTCATCGTTTTCGTCCTCCACAGCGCTCATCAGGTACGAGGAGACGATCACGCCGTCCAGCTGCTCGAAACCCGAAATGATGTTCGCCGCCGCGTTGCCGCCACCCAGTTCGCTCGCCAGGTTGCTCGGCTGGTTAACGTAGCTCAGGAGGAACTGTGGTGAGAGCCCGCCGCCGTGCGCAGCTTTTATCGCGCTCGCCGCCACCTCGGGTGTTGCTGCCAACACGACAACCTCGGCGCCGCCGGTGGCGATCGCGCCGATCTCCTGGCTGACGTCCGTATCGTCAGCGGCGTAGGACTGGCTGGTGAGTTTGCCCTCGTCCGGGAAGGAGGCCTGCAATGCCGACAGGTAGTCCTGGCCGAACTCATCTTCTCGGTACAGGAGCCCGACCTTTTTGTCAGGCAACTCAGCGGTGATGTACGTGGCCAGGGCGCGGCCGTCCGAGGCGTAGTCAGGAATAAAGCCGGTCGTCCAGGGATAGGTCGCCTGGTCACTCCAGGTGCTCCAGCCGGTGGAGACGAAAAGGTCCGGCACTCCGTCCGCTTTGTCGCCGTCGGCATTAGGGTCGTTCAACCAGGGCGCAACCTGTTGGTGCGATTGGGTGCTGAGCGCGCCGATCATCCCCAGTACCTGATCACCCGTGACGAGCTTCTGTGTCTTCTCGAGCGCCAGGGCTGGCGAGTACTCGTCGTCTTCCACGAGCAGAGTGATGTTGCGGCCACAGACTCCGCCCTGCTCCTCGTTCAGGTAAGCGAAGTAAGCTTGCGCGGCGAGTGACACCGCCGCGTAGGGAGTGTCGCCCCGGCCGGCGACATCGCTGGTCATCCCGAGGCGGATTTCTGTGCCACTGACGCCGGGACCAACGTCACCCGTGGGTGCCGTGGCCCGAACCGTGGTGGTCGGGGAGCCCGAGGACGACGAGCCACCATCGTCGCCACCGCAGGCGGCGGCCAGCAGCGTGAAGGCTCCCGCTATGGCGGGGAGCCACAGCCAAACGCTAGGACGCAAAGGGGGAAATCCGCAACCAATCCTATGGGACACCGCGCGAGCGATTCAAGTTTCCTATATAAGCCGCGCATGAGACGCAGAATCGATGATCACTAGCCGCCGGCCTCGATCGGTTCGGTGACGAGCGGGGCGAGCGTGCCGTCCGCCCGAATTTGAACCGGTATCAGCGACTGGATCGCCGAGTGATCAGTCTCGCTGATCATCAGCTCAATATCCTCCCGAAGTACCGATGGGTGGAAGCCGTTAAGGGACGCCGCCGCCGCAACCATACCGGAGCGGCTGAGGTCGTCGTTCTCGCAGGCGATGTCGAGGGTCTGCACAACCGTCTCGGCGATCGCCTGGGCGTTGACGCTCGGCTTGCTGACAGGCGGTCCGTTGTATGTCTCCATGATCCGGATATGCTCGACGAGCGCCGGATCATCCGCGTCGGCTACCGGGTCGAGAATGTAGTTGTTGGAGATGGATCCGGCGATCGCGGCGAAGCCAGCCGTTATCTGCGCCACTTCAGTTCCGCCGCCGATCGAGGATGCCAGCGTTGCAGCGGAATTGACGTAGCTCATCACGACTAGCGGATGCCAATCGTTCTGGGTCATGTACGCAAAGGCTAGCGCAGTGAACACCGGCGTGGAGTACAGGTACAAGATGTCGGGTGCGGCGTTGCGCAGGGTTGCGAGTTGCGAGTTGATGTCTGTTGCGGTCGATTCGTATGACTCCTCGGCCACAATGTCGCCTGCAAACTCCCCTGTAAATGCGTCGCGGCCGGACCTACCGAAGTCGTCGTCCTGGTATAGAGTCGCGGCCGTCTGGCCTGCCAGGTTGTCATTGATATAGCCGCCGAGGATCTGCCCGTCCGCCTCGTAGCTCGGTCTGAAGACTATGGTTGGCACGGTGTCTGACTCAGTGACGTAGTCCATGTCGATGTCGACGAATAGGTCTGGTGGATCCTGTTGAGCGACGTCCGGGCGCACGTTGCCGATGAACGCGGCGATCTGGTCCCGTTCGCTCGAAGTGTCGTCCTCGAGAACCAGCACGAGTTCGCGGCCGCAGACGCCACCGCCCTCCTGATTCACCATCGCGAAGTAGGCGCTGATGGCCAGGCCCACCGCCGCGTGTGGCGTTTCGCTGGTGGCGCTTACGTCGTTGGCTATTCCGAGGCGGATTTCAGTGTCCGTAATGCCGGGACCGATGTCGCCAAGCTGTGCTGTGGGCCCCCGCGTCGCGGTGGCCGACGACGATGAAGAGGGTTCATCTTCGCCGCCGCACGCGGAGACCAGCGCGAAGGCTCCTACTACGGCGAGGAGCCAGGGCCAAACCAGGGATCGCAAGGATTACCCGTCATGGTAGAGTACGCCAGATGCGCGCTCAAGGTTGACGGCGGCGCTCTAGACAATCAGCGGGGCCCTAACCTCAGCGACCGCCGCGCAGGCGCGGGTCCAGGACGTCACGCAGGGCGTCTCCGAGCATGTTGAAGCCGTACACCGAGAAGAAAATCGCGGCGCCCGGCACCCACATCAGATGCTCGGCTGTTGGGCCGTAAGTACGCCCTTCGTCCCCAAGGATGTGCCCCCAGGTTGGAAAGGGTTCTTGGATACCGAACCCTAGAAAACTGATAGTCGCCTCGGCCAGCACCGCAGCGCCGAGATTGATCGTCGCGAGGATGATCACAACCGGGAGGATATTGGGCAGGATGTAGTGGACCATGATCCTGACGTCGCCGGCGCCGACCGCCCGCGCGGCCTCGATGTAGGTGTTCTCCTTGATTGCCAGAACTGCCCCACGGACGATCCGTGAGCCATATCCGGCGAAGATGATGCCCAGCGACAAGATGACGACGCTGCTGCGGAAGAATGTGTACCAGATCCAATCGCCGTCGATCGGATTGAGGCCCACGTCGGGGCCCCTCCCAAGGCCTAGAAAGCCGCTTCCGCCGGTACCCAGAACGGACACGAAGGTCAGGAGCAGAAAGATCGGAGGCAGCGATACCCATACGTCAACCACTCGCTGGGTGATGATGTCCACTCGACCGCCGAGGTAACCGCTGACGCCACCGACGAGGACGGACAGCACGGCTGCCAGGGTCACGGTGCCAACCCCAACCAGGACGGTAATCTGGCTACCAATCACGATGCGGCTGAAGAGGTCGTGACCCTGCTTGTCGGTGCCGAACCAGTAGGTGCTGTTGGGGTCCTGGAGACTGTCGGTCAAGTGCTGTTGGGCGTATGGGTACGTCGCGATCCAGGGAGAGAAAATCGCAACGACGACCGTGGCGATCAGCACCAAGGCACCGAATGCGCCAAGAGGCTTGTGTCGTGCGAACCACCAGGCGCCACGCAGCCACCTGAGGCCAAGCGAGGGCACCGGCCGGTCCAGCCGGCTGAGAATGACCGCTTCTTCTCGCACGGCCATCCTATGTATACCGAATTCGTGGATCGAGGACCGAATAGCCAAGGTCCACGATGAAATTGGTGATGACGATGATCGTCGCTACGACAATCAAGACTCCCTGTACCGCAAGATATTCTCGTGTCAAAAGCGCATTGATCAGCATCAAGCCGAGGCCCGGAAGCCCAAAAATCTGTTCCAGGACAATTGAGCCGCTGATCAGGATGTTGATTTGTACACCGATGAGGCTGAGGACGGGAATGAATGCGTTACGCACCGCGTGGCGGGTGACGACGACGCGCTCTCTGAGGCCCTTGGACCAGGCCGTGCGCACGTAGTCCTGGCGCAGCACCTCGAGCATCTGGCTGCGCGTGAGCCTCATCACTGAGCCTGCCAGGGAGAAGGCGAGAATGACCGTCGGGGCCCACATCTGTTTCAAATTGAGCCAGGGATCTTCCCAGACGTCATGGTAGGCAACAGGGGGCAGGAGCGATGGTTGGTAATTGCCGACCAGGACGATGAACATCACCCCGAGCCAGAAGGAGGGGGCGGCCAGCATGAAAATCGCCAGGCTTCGCGAGAAATAGTCGACGAGGCTGTCCTGGCGTACCGCAGAAATGACGCCGATGGGGATGGCGATGATCAGCGAGAGCACAAGTGACATCCCAGCCAGCTGAAGCGTGACCGGTAGCCGGTGTTCGAGTTCGCCGCCCACCGAACGGCCGCCGCGGAAGTAGTTTCCGAAGTTGCCCTGGGCGATATCTGCAAGCCAATTTCCCCATCGGGTGAGGAAGTTCTGGTCCAGGCCGAGATCGCTCTCGATGCTGCCCTTAGTCAGGTTCGTATTGAACCCGCCCGATTCCGCCAGGATGATATCCGCAACATTGCCCGGCAGGAGCTCCAGCAGTGAACTAACGAGCAGGCTGACGCCCAGCACCGTGACCGGCACCAGCAGGGCCCGTCGCAGTATGTAATTCCTCATTCAGCTCACCTCGGCCCCGGGCCGAAGGCCCTCTCCTGCGGAGGAACGTGGGCTAAGACTTGTCGAGCCAGAGATGCGGCAGCGTCTCCGCGGCGTATGCGTAACCCCTGACCAGGCGAATGCCCTTCACCCACGGATTGAAGATGTAGGCCGTGGATGTTCCCGGCCACGGTACGAAGTACATCGACTCCGCCATCATCTGCTGGATCTCATGGATCTTCGCCGTCCGCTCGTCGAGGTCCAGCAGAGTCGCCTGTTCATTCCAGAGCGCGAGCAGCGCCGCGTCCCCACCGGGTGAGGGGTCACCCGAGACCGGCAGGTTGGCCGCTGGGATCGCGTGCGGATTGCCCTGCGGACCGTAGTTGTGGCGCGCGCTGGACGGGTGGAAGACCGTGAAGAAGATGTTGTGTGGGTCCATCGGGCTGCCGAACAACGGCGCGAGGCCCAAGGTGTTCGCGGGAAGGGCGCCGAAGAACGACGTGCTGATGTAGGCGCCGTATTCCTCGTAGTTGAACGTGAGGCGGAAGCCTGCCTCCGCCGCACTCCCGCCGAGAGTCTCCATCAGGTCACCGAAGCCCGGACCATAGACGTTGGAGCTGGTGGCGGTCAGGTCGAGGCCGTTCGGGTAACCCGCCTCTCCGAGTAGGTCCTTCGCCGCCTGGATGTCACGTGTGTAGTACTTCGCGTTCTCGCCGAACGCGGATGCATCGTTGATCGGGTCGATGTAGAAACCGTCGTACTGGGAGACGTGCGTGAGTCCGGCGCCGCCGCCCACTGCGCCTGGCTGGTCGAGGACCGAGAGAGTTCCCTGGCGGTCGACGGCCATCGAAAAAGCCTGGCGGACGCGCTTGTCGTTGAAAGGCGCTTCCGCGAAGTTGAAGAAGGCGCCTCCCCAGACGTGCTCGGGGCCGGTGAAGAACTGTCCGTTCGGTACCTCATCGCGGGCGCGGTCCCATTGCGACGCGGTCCACAGGGCGGAGTCGAAATTGCCTTCTTTGACGTTTTGCAGGATGACCTCGGCGTCACCGATCAGCGACGATTCGATACGGTCGACGTACGGCCGCGGCGAGTCGTAGTAGTTCGGGTTCCGGTTCCAGATGATCGACTCATCGGGCGTCATGCTCTCGAAAATGAACGGCCCGGCACCGATCGGCTTCTGGTTAGCGAGATTCGGGTCCGCAAGCACTTCCGGCGGGATGATCCACGGTCCGCCGTCGTTGTTGGCAAACAGCACCTGGAAGGCCGGCGCAAACGGCCCGCGCAGTGTGATCGAGAACGTCTTCTCGCCCGTCACGGCAAGTTCCTGGACCTGAGAGAGCCAGTTGCCGCGGTTCGGCGATTCCGCAGAGAAGACGTCAAACGCCTGCTTCACGTCGTCTGCTGTGACAGCGCGACCGCTGACCGGCGCGACGTCGTGGAATGCCAGGTTGTCACGGAGCTTGAAGTTGAAAGTCGCGCCGTCCACCACCTCGGGCACGCTCTCGCAAGCGTCGCCTTCAACCGTTGAGAAGTCGATCGGCACGCTCGGCACGCCGTTAACCTCGGAAGGTGTTGGTGGCACGAATTTCAGCAGGCGGTTGTAGTGGTATGCGGCGGGAATTTGCGCGAGGAATGTGAGCTGGCGCTGCGCATCGAGTGAGGGTGGAGTCCCTGTCGAAGTACCAACGAGAGGGCCGCGCATGGTACCGCCGGGGATTGGTTGGCCCTCAGTCGGTGCGGCTGTCGCCGTTGCACCGCCGGTCCCCGTGGCAGTGGTCCCGCCGTCGTCGTCGTCACCGCATCCCACGACGCCCGCAACTGCAAGCCCCGAGGCGCCGACCACCGTCCCTTTCAGAAGGCGGCGCCGGCTAAGCTGCCGTCGCCAGAACCTGTTCCAGTACTCGCTCGTTGCCATGAGTCGCCTCCTTGCGGTACACGGTTCGTATGCGCCCGTTAATGCGTCCGGTATAGGTGATACGAGCTACCCTGTCAAGTCGGTTTCCAGAATCAACGTTCACCGGTCATGTTTCATTTGTTGTGGCACGGAGAAGGTCTTTCCGTGCGCACCGGAGCATGCACTTTCAGGGCTGCCCCACTGGCACGCAGTCTAGGGTGTGCGGCGCAAGTGTCAACGGTGTGTAAACACCAGTTCGTTGATAACTCGCCGTGGGTTTAGCGGCCGCGCCGCCGCGTGAAACGGCCGATAACAGACATCAGCAAGCGCGAAATAATCCCGGGACGCGCTTCACCTTCCTCCCAGAGCCGCTCAGCGTGGATCACCATCCAGCTGCCACTCTCCGGATGCCAGCGACTGCGCACGAAGAACGACTCGTCGCGGACGAAGTAGCGAACGTCGACGACATAGTCGCCGCCGGCAGTTCCGACTGGGCCGATCTCATATCGGCTGACGCGTGGCGGAATGCCCGGGAACGAGGCGCGCAGTGAGTCTACGGCCTCCGGCTTCAGGTACTTCGCGTAGCCCTGGATGCTCATTTCGACGCGCGCCTTCGCCTGGTCTTCGACGGCGGTGCGCAGGTCGTCCGGAAGCTCAGCCATGTTTACTTGTCCTCATCTACTACTCGCACGAAGCGGTGCTTGCCCACGCGGATGATCATCCCGTCACGCAGGGCGATCTGAGGGTCGGTAACTACCTCACCGTCCACTTCGACCGCCCGCTGTTTGACCAATCTATTAGCCTCGGACGTGCCTGCCGCCATCCCCAGCTGCGCCAGCAACCACGGCAGCTTGACTGCTCCGTCCTCACCGGCCGCGGCCTCGGAGCGAGCGCTAGAGAACGACACGCGCTGCTCCGGCACCTCGTCCGGCAGCTCGCGTTTGCTGAAAGTGCGTTCGAAGAACGACGCTGCGTCATCCGCCGACGCGGTGTCGTGGAACTGCGCGACGATCTCGCGGGCGAGACGCTTCTTCGGGTCCATGGGGTTCAGCGTGCGCGCTTCGATCGACTCGCGGATGGAGGCGACTTCGTCATCTGGGACATCAGTCAGGTATTCGAAGTACTCGGCGATACGGCGATCCGGTATCGACATCAGCTTGCCGAACATATCATTCGGTGGGTCGTCGACGCCGATATAGTTGCCGAGGCTCTTGCTCATCTTGACCTCCCCGTCGGTGCCGACGAGAAGGGGAACGGTGTAGACGCACTGTGGCTTCTGGCCTGCTTCGGCTTGCAGGTCTCGCCCGACCAGCAGGTTGAACTTCTGGTCTGTGCCGCCGAACTCGACGTCCGACTTCACCGCAACCGAGTCGTAACCCTGGAGGAGCGGGTACAGGAGTTCGTGCACTCCGATCGGCTGCTGGGCACGGAACCGCTCGGCGAAATCGGCGCGTTCGAGCATCTGCGCCACCGTGAACTTCGCCGCCAGACGCACCACGTCGGCCAGGTTGAAGCTGCTGAACCATTCGCTTTGGGGCCGTATTTCCGTCAGTTCGCGGTCGACGATTTTGAAGAATTGGCGCAGGTAAGTCGCGGCGTTTTCGTTGACCTGTTCCTGCGTCAGCATCGGCCGGGTCTTCGACTGTCCCGAGGGATCGCCAATCTGCGCCGTCCAATCGCCGACGATGATCACAACTGTGTGTCCGAGGTCCTGCAACTGGCGCAGCTTGCGAAGGCCAACGGCGTGGCCGAGGGTGAGGTCCGGCGCGCTCGGGTCGAAGCCCATCTTCAAGCGCAGCGCCTTGCCGGACTGCAGCGCCTTGACAAACTCGTCGTGCGGGATGATCTCGGCGACAGCCCGCCGTGTCAGCCAGTCGAGTTCGGCCGCGGTCGGGATGCGCGCACTAGCCACGGGCCGACTCAGCCCCGAGGTAGGCGCGGGTGCGGTCGATATCCTTGTGCATCTGGGCGATCAGGTCATCGACGTTGTCGAAGCGTTCCTCGCCACGCAACCGCTCCAGCAGGTCGATGCGCATCTCCTCGCCGTAAATATCGCCGTCGAAGTCCAGGACAAACGTCTCGACCGTCGGTCGCGGTTCTACGTCGAACGTCGGCCGGATGCCGATCGATGTGCACGATTCATATGCTGTTTCGCGGACGTACGCCCGCGTCACGTAGATCCCGTAGGCAGGCAGCGCGCGGTCCAGGCCTATCGCGATGTTGGCAGTCGGGAAGCCCAGCTCGCGGCCACGCTTGTCGCCTGTAACGACCGGCCCGCGCAGGGAGAACGGGCGGCCCAACAGGCGCGCAACGCGACTGACGTCGCCTTCCGCCAGCGCTTTGCGGACCGCCGTCGAGCCGACTTTCTCGCTCTCTTCGGCCAGCATCGGCGCGACTTCCACACGGAAGCCGAGCTTCTCACCGATCTCGCGGCTGACATCGACTGTACCGGCGCGGTTGCGCCCGAACGCGAAGTCCGGGCCAACGACGAGCAAACGCATCTGCAGCTCTTCGACGAGCAGCGAGAGGAATTCGTGCGGCTCAAGGTGTGCGAGCTCTGAGGTGAAAGCCAGCACACCAACAGCGTCCAACCCCAACCCCTGCAGCAGCTCGATTCGCTCTTCCAACGAAGTCAGGTAAGTCACGACAACACCCGGACGCAGGACTGCGATTGGATGCGGGTTGAAGGTGATCGCGATGGACGCTAGCCCTTCGCGGCGCGAGTTTTCGAGCAGCACGTTCACGAGGTGTTGGTGGCCGCGATGGACGCCGTCGAAGACGCCTATCGTCACTGCGGAGGGGCGACCCTGCGCGATTCGTTGCAGCTCGCGCCGCGCCAGCGAGACGGTCACGCGAGGACAGCCTCGACCAGGGCGAAGAGGTTAGCTTCGGGTGTCGCCGGGTCAATCGAGCAATTCGGCGCAAGTAGAAAGCGCCTACCGCCGGTCTCCTCGATCGCTTCCGCGGCCTCAGTGCCGACGTCTGCAGGGCCACCCCGACGAATCGTGCGCCGATGGTCGACGCCGCCGATGACGGCCTTCTTGGTCTGTCCCAGCACTTCCTGCAGCGAAGGATTGCCTTCGCCGCGGGTGTCCCAGTTGAACGCCGCGATCGGGTAGTCCAACGACTTCATGAGATGATTGTGTGGGCGGCAGACGTGGAGGACGTTGAACGGCGCATCCTTCACGGCGTTGAGGATGCGCAGATCGTGTGGCTTGGAGAAGCGGTCGTAGTCCTTGCCCGAAATGAAGTCTGCTGATCCCCACTCGACGCCCGCATAGAAGATGCCGGAGGCGCCGGCATCGAGGCACGCCCTGGCGTACTGAATCAGGGTGTCGCCAATGGTGGTCAGCGCGGCATCGAGTTCGTCCGGGGCCTCGCGGATCATCGCGCGGACCGGCTCGATGGGGCCGGTGATGCGCGACATAACGGCGAGCGGGCTGAAGACTGTCTGGATGAACGGTGCTTCGCTCTGCAGGCCGGCGGCGATCAACCGCAGCGACTCAAGTTGCTCGGCAAATGCACCGGACGTGCCGTCTACCGCCTTGATTTTCGCCAGATCGGCCGGGCCGTTGACGGCACTCTTGACTGGCTCCGGCAGGCGGTCAGGGAAAGGTTTGTACTCGGTGCCCCAGGGCTCGGAGTAGTACGAGAAGCGGGGATTCACCTTGATGAAATCCCAATCGTATTCGCGGTATGCTTCGAGCGTCGTCTCTGCCAAGTCCGCCGCGGACCACTCGCGCGGGAAGTCATGCCACCAGGCGGAAACCGGCACGCGGTCGACGCGCTCGCCCTTGAGCGCATGCATCACGCGTTGAGTCTTGGTCATGTCCGCCATAGCGAACGTAAGTGTACGGGATACGACAAGGGCCTGCCAGACGCGAGATTGCCGGTAGAGACCGTGGTAGCGTATACTGAGCGCAAGACAAGTATTGGAATTTCGCTCTTCTGTTCTCAAAATCCGCAACACCAACCCCCACGAAAGGACAACCTCTAGTTTGACCACGTTCTCTGAATTTACCCTTCGCAAGTCCAGCCTGAAGGCGCTGGAGCGAATGGATATTCACACACCAACTCCCATCCAGGCCCAATCGATTCCCGTTCTCCTCGAAAAGAGAGACCTGATCGCCCAGGCAATGACTGGTTCCGGCAAGACGCTCGCCTTCGCGCTGCCAATCATGGAACACTGCGACCCGGACCGACGCGAGGTGCAGGCAGTCGTTCTCACACCAACACGCGAGCTGGCCCGCCAGGTTGGCTCAGTGCTGCATGACCTGAGCGAGGGCTCTCACCTTCGCGTCACGCTGCTTTACGGTGGCGTCAACTACGGACCCCAGGAAACGGCGCTCCGCCGTGGCACGCACGTCGTCGTCGGCACGCCCGGGCGCATCCTGGACCACCTGCGAAGGCGCACCCTGAAGCTCGACCAACTACGACTGTTCATCCTTGACGAGGCAGACGAAATGCTCGACAGAGGCTTCGCTCCGGATGTCGAGCGCATCATGGCGATGACGCCGAAGGACCGCTTGACGGCGATGTTCTCGGCCACGACACCGGAGTGGGTCCAGAAAGTCGCCAAGCGCCACATGATCGACCCGGTAGTTATCACTTCGGAAAACGAGGAACAAGAGCCCGACATCGAGCAGGTCGTCATGGACGTCTTTCGCGAAGACAAGTTCCAGGTCCTGATCAGGCTGCTGCGAGAGCCACTCGAGGGCACGACGCTAGTCTTCGGCCGCACGAAGCACGGCGTCCGCAACCTGGGCAAGAAGCTCGGTGACATGGGCTTCCAGGTATCCGTCCTGGAGGGCAACCTCGGACAGAACCAGCGTGACCGCGCCCTTGGCCGGTTCCGCGATGGCAAGTCCGACATTCTGGTGGCGACGAACGTCGCGGCGCGCGGCCTCGATGTCCTGCACATCGCCCGCGTCATTAACTTCGACGTACCGGATAGTGCCGAACTCATGACCCACCGCATCGGCCGCACGGGCCGCATGGGCCGTTCCGGCCAGGCGATCACCCTCGTCACTGCCACCGACCTTTCCAAGTGGCACGAGATCGAGCGCAAGATCGGCAAGCTGCCCCGAATTCCTGCGCCGGGCATCAACGGCGGTTCGCGCGAGCACCAGCCGGCGCAGCGGACAGCAGTGCAGGCCGCCAAGCCGACCAAGTTCGGCACCAAGCGCTTCGGCCGCCGTGGCGGCCGCCGCCTCGCCCGCGCCTAGCGCGCGAGGAACACAGACACGAAGGCCGGGCAATTCGCCCGGCCTGTTTGTTTTCCGGTGCCGCGAGCTATGCGGTCTCGGCTGGCTCCGGTTCGGCTTCTGCCGACTCCGCTTCCGTCGCGGTGTCGATCAGCTCGATGTCGCCGAAGGCCTTTAGTTGCTCAGCCCACAACGTGCCGCCCTTGATCATCTCTAGCAGCGCCATGAAGAGCACGACGATCTCGGTCCGCGTCTGACAGGCCTCGAGCAGCGGTCGGAAGCGCAGCCGGCCATTCTTGCGGGTTAGCGCGCCTGATATCTCGTCGATCTTCTGGCTGACCGTGACCGGCTCGATGTGAATGACGGCTTCTTCCGGTTCTGCTGGGCGCTTTGCGAGCGCATCTTTGACGGCGCTCAGCAGGTTATCGAGGGTCACGCCTTCAAGGCCCGGAGGTAGCGGCACGTTCTTCGGCGGTGCGGCGCGGGCGAAAGTGCGCCGCCCCTCTTCTTCCAGCTGGCGGAACAGATCGACAGCATCGCGGAAGCGTCGGTGCTCCTCGAGCGCGGCGGCAAGATCAGCCGCGGTCGCCTCGATCCGCTCGTCGAGGTCCCCCGGGGGCGGCTCTGCACCCGGCAGTAGAGCCGCCGACTTGATGAACATGAGCTTCGAACCGACGCTGATGAAGTCGGACAGCGTGTCGGGGTCAAGGTCGCCGGCGTTCTCCAACTCGCGCCAGTACTGGTCACTTACGTCGGCGAGGGAGAGAGTCGTGATGTCGAGCTCTTTGCGGTCGATCAATTCGAGCAGCAGGTCGATTGACCCTTCGAAGCCTTCAACCTGAATCTGCACCATCTCGCCCATGATAGCTAGGGTGAACACCCGTTGCCAAGAGGAATCGGTTATCCGATTAGGCTTTTTAACGTTTTTCTTGTCCGCACTTGTGGGCATGCGGCAATTATATGCGGCGGACCAACGGGAACCAACACGCGCTGCGCGTTGTATAAGTACCAGAAAGGGGCGATCCACTGGACGACGCAGCGCTCATCGCCAATTCGCGCCGGGGCGACATCGGGGCCTTTGAAGGCCTGGTCCGCCGCTATCAGAACGACGCCTTCCGCACGGCCTACCTGGTCCTGCGAGATAGCGACGAGGCCGAGGACGCCGCCCAAGAGGCGATGGTCAAGGCGTACCGTGCCATCGGGCGCTTTCGCGAAGGCTCGGCGTTCCGGCCGTGGCTGCTCAAGATCGTCGTCAACCAGTCGCTCACGCAGGCGAGGTCGCGCACCCGACGCGCGCGTCTCGTCGATGAGGCCGGACGCGTTGTTGACGCGCCGCTACAGACGCTCGACGAGGCAGTGATCAGCAGCGAACGCGCCGCTGTGATCTGGTCGGCGCTTGACTCGTTGAAGGAGCACGAACGTGTGGTCGTCTACCTGCGCTATTTCCTCGCTCTACCCGAGCGCGAACTGGCTGACTACCTTGGCGTGCCGGCCGGCACCGTGAAATCGCGCCTTCATCGAGCCTTGGCGCACCTCCGCGAGCTGATCGCAAAGCAGAACCCGGAACTCGCAGAAGAGTGGATGTGATGCAAGGAGACCGCATGGAGACAGACCTCATGGCACTAGCGCAAGCGTTGCCCTATCCGCCGACTCCAGACCTCGCGGCGGGGTTCTGGAGCCGCCTTCAAGCCGAGCGCGAGACCCGCGCCGCGGCACCAGCATGGTCGCTGGCGGCGGTAGCCATGGCGACGGTTGTCGTGGCGGTCAGCGTGGTCGCCGGCACCGTCGCTCCCGCTCGTGACGCCGCCGCTGAGCTCTTCGATCGTATCAACATCTTCGAGGCCGACGAAGACGCCTTCGAGGGCGTCACCCAGGACATCGTCGGCGAAGACGTGACGCTGGAAGAAGCGGAGATCCGGATGGGGCGCGGGATCGACCTGCCCAAGTACCCGGCAGGAATCGAGGACGCGATCACCCGTGTGGTGTTCCAACACATCTCCGGGCCGGGCAGCGCGGAGTACGACATTGCCCACGTCTTCTTCGAACCTGAAGGAAGCCCCCCATTCGTTCTTTTCGCCACGGACGCCAGCACCGGCAAGGGGCTGGCACCCGGGGCGGGCGCCGAACGTCTCACCGGCTTCGAGGGCGAAGCGTATTGGCTCCACGGTCGCCGCCTGGCGTTCATCTATGACAACGCCGGGAACGTCATCAGGGAGACCCAGCGCGTGACAGAGGCGAACACGGTTATCTGGGTACACGAAGGGCACACGTACCGCATCGAAGGCGAACTCGATCGCGAAGAGGCGATCAAGATTGCACAGTCCGTGAAGTGAGCCAGCGATTCCAAAATGGACGGGGGCGCGTACCCCGCGCCCCTGTCCTAGTCTCTTCTCAGTTCGCCTAGCTTGCCTTGCGAGCGCGGGCCGCTGGGGCGCCAATCGCCGGCGCCAAGTCGCGGCCAAGTGCCTGTGCCACCAGGCGGGTTTTCTCGACGAGCTTAGCGAAGTTGGCCGGAGTCAGCGACTGCGCGCCGTCCGAGAGCGCGTGATCGGGCTCGGGATGCACTTCGATGATCAGACCGTCGGCCCCCGCGGCGACGGCGGCCAGGCCCACCGGTTCGACGAGGTACCACTTGCCGGTCGCGTGGCTTGGGTCACCGATGATCGGCAGGTGCGAGAGCTTCTTCACGAGCGGGATCGCGTTCACGTCGAACGTGTTCCGCGTGGCCGTCTCGAAGGTGCGGATGCCGCGCTCGCAGAGGATCACGTCGCGGTTGCCATGCGACAGGATGTACTCTGCCGCCAGCAGCCACTCTTCAATCGTGCCGGCCAGCGCCCGCTTCAGCATCACCGGACGGCCAGCCTTACCGACTTCGTCCAGCAAGTTGAAGTTCTGCATGTTTCGCGCGCCGATCTGGAGAATGTCGGCGTGTCGCGCGACGAGCTCGACGTCCCGCACGTCCATCACTTCCGTGATGATCGGCAGGCCCGTCTCCTCGCGCGCGGCGACCAGCATCAGCAGACCCTTCTCGCCGTGGCCGCGGAAGGCGTACGGGCTGGAGCGGGGCTTGAAGGCGCCGCCGCGCAAGATGTGGCCGCCCGCGTCACGGACGGCGCGAGCAGCGGTGATCACGTTCTCTTCCGTGTCCACAGAGCAGGGCCCGCCCATCATCACGACGTTGCCGTCGCCGATGGCGACGCTGCCGACGTGAACGACTGTGTTGAACGGGTTAACCTCGCGGCTCGCCAGCTTGAACGGCTTGCTTATGCGGACCACCGAGTCGACGCCGTCGAGGACGCCGAGTTCGTCTGCGAGTTCCGGGTAGACGTGCCCGAGCACCGCAATCACCGCCCGCTCTTCGCCGAGGATGCGGTGGTCCTTGAAACCGAGTTGTCTTATCGCCTTCTGGACGACAGCCACCTGTTCTTCAGTGGCTCCTGTTTTCATTACTACGATCATTGTTGGCTCCCTTGTGTTCAGGATGTTGTATTCGTCTGACTTCCGATGTCTGGCCGTAGCTCAGCGGCGCCTCTCAGGTAGACGTGCCGGACCTGGCTGGCATCCACATCGGTGTTGACGTGAAGGAGCACCCTCAGGCACATTTTGAGCCCCTTCGGTACGCTCATTTCGTGTCCGCAGAGAAGCGCCACATGCCCCCAGCCCATGTCACGAGCGGCGACGGCGGGAAACTCGGCGTTCAGGTCAGGAGTGGTGGTGAAGATCGCCGACGCTACGCTATCGGGGTCGATGTGATTGGCACCCACCATAGCCGAGAGGAGTTCCCTTGAGGCCTCGAGGATTGCCTCGACCGTGTTGGCCTCGACCGTGGTCGCGCCCCTGACACCCCTTACCAGCATGTCGTCTGTTTCCCAGCCCGCCCCGGGCCGGTCGGCACCGAAAGGTTAGCGGGCGGCAAAGATGCCGGCCCGGGACCCAGCCTGATACATACGGCCGACGGTGTCCATCAATTGACAGACCCGAGCGGCCCTACGCTGCTGCTCCCCGTCGGCCGGTGACCACCTCTGCATAGTTCTTTAGCCTCTCCGCTTGCTCTGACGGACCGCTGCGGGCGATCTCGTCGATGATCGCGCTTCCAATGACTGCCGCATCTGCGAAACGGCCGACAGCCCGGAAATGCTTAGGCTGAGATATACCAAATCCTACAGCTATTGGCAAGTTAGTGGCGTTTCGCACACGTACGACGAACTCTGCCAGGTCGGCTGATAGCTCGTCGCGCGCGCTGGTCACTCCAGTGACGCTCACGCAATACACGAAGCCGGAGGCGCGCTTCGCCACCTCTTGTATCCGCTCCTCAGTACTCGTCGGCGCGACGAGGTAGATCAGGCGCAAGCCAACCTTCTCGAACGCGCCATGCAGATCGTCTGACTCTTCCGGTGGCAGGTCGACGACGATCGCGCCGTCTGCGCCGGCTTCTGCGGCGGCCTGGCTGAAACGTTCGATGCCGTACGCCAGGAGCGGGTTGTAGTAGCCCATGAGCACCAGGGGCGCCGTTACTCCGCTGGCGCGGAGCTTGCGGGTGACGTTGAGACACGTCTCGAGGGTCACCCCCTGACCGAGCGCGTGGAACGAGGCCTTCTGGATTGTGGGGCCGTCAGCCAGCGGGTCCGAGAACGGCACGCCCAGTTCGACTAAGTCGGCGCCCCCCTCGATCAGCGCGGGCACCAACCGCAGCGTCGCCTCGACGTCCGGATACCCGACCGTGAGAAACGCGATGAAGCCGGTCTCCCCATCCGCCTTCAGCCGTGCGAAGGTCTCTTCGATACGGCCGTTCAATTAGTGAACCCTATGGCGAAGCTTATCGTGTTGAAAATGACATGGGCGATCATCGACGGGTAGATCGATCCCGTGCGCGCGTATGACCACGCGAAGATGCCGCCGATCGCCGCGATGCCGGGAATGACGATGAGCGTGTCGAGCGTTCCGACGTGCGCGAGGCCGAAAATGAGCCCGCTGCCAATGATCCCAGCCCACATGCCATAACGCTTGGCTATCCCCTGGTACAGGAACGCCCGGAAGAACACTTCTTCGACGAACGGCGCCACGAGGATCGAGAGAAAGCCGAGCATGACGACTGGAATCGCGTAGTCGTAGACGTTGTCCGGGATGTTTGAGGCTGGCTCGACGCCAAGGACTACAAGCACCAGCAGGTACGCGTAAATCGTGATGAGCGCCCCCCCAAGCACGACGATCGGGAACCACCATCGGAGGCCCGGTGGCCAAGCGAAGCCGAGCGCTCGTAGCGAGAGCTTGTATTTGCGAACAACGAAGTGGTACGCCAGCCCAAAGTAGGCGAGTTGGACAACGAAACTAAACGCGAAGGTGAAGATGTACTCGCTCTCCGTCAGGTCTTCTTCATCGGCAGCGCCCCCGGCGATCAACGTGCCTACGCTGAGGATCAGCAACAGGAGTGGCAAGATCAGGGCCTTCGCGACATCGCCCATCGTCCAGGGAACCGTCGTAGCGCTGCCGGGAGCAACCGCACCGACGGCGTCCCGCGACGGAGCCGCCACGCCGGTCGTCTCCCGCGACAGTAGCCGTGCGTCATACTCTTGTCGCTGTTCCGGGCGCCCGATCACGGCGTACGCAGCCTCGATCTCGCTGCGGCGTGATGATCCCACCTCATGTTCGGCGATGAGCCGCTCGTAGGCGTCCCAAACCTCGTCCATTGTCACGCCGCGCTCGACGCTCAGGATGCGGTATGGATCGAAGTCGGTGGCCATTGCCGCAATCGTAGCATCGCGCGCTGTAAGGCGGCAGCGCTGGTGGCGGCCGCGCGTTGCCCGCCTTAGGCGGCGAATGCTAGAATCAGGTGCGGCCCGTGTACCGGGCCATCCACATGGTGGGCGTAGTGTAGTGGTTAACACGTCAGGTTGTGGCCCTGAAGATCGCGGGTTCAAGTCCCGTCGCTCACCCCACCTTTGATGACAAGGAGCGGCGTTAGCCGCTCCTTTTCAGTTGCACCTGACCGTCGCTACGTGCGGCTACGTCAGCCGGTCGATCATCAAGGCGGCGAAGCCAAGCAGGAACAGGAACCCGAGCATGTCCGTGAACGTCGTCAGGAAGACACCTGAGGCGATCGCCGGATCCAGCTTGAGACGGCGCATGCCCAGTGGAATGAACGTCCCCACGAGTCCGGCGACAATCATGTTCAGCAGCATCGCGCCGCCGACGACCACGCCCCAGGCCCATTCACCCTTCCAGGCGAAAGCAGCTCCGCCGACGAGTGCGCCAAACAGCACACCGCGGATCACGCCGAGCGCGATCTCTTTCCGCAACACGACCCAGGCGTCGCTCGGCTCAACCTCGCCAAGGGCGATCCCGCGGACGACGATCGTCACCGTTTGAATACCGGCGTTACCGCCTTGGCCGGCGATGATCGGCATGAAGACGGCCAGCGCCGCCGCGTCCGCGATCGTCCCCTCGAAGATCGCGACGATGCCGCCGGCCGCGAACGCCGTCACCAGGTTCAGCAAGAGCCAGGGAATGCGCCGCCTGGCCGACACGCTGATCGGCGCGTAGATGCTCTCGTCTGCGGGAAGGCCGGCCATCCGGTACATGTCCTCCGTGGCCTCCTCCTGGATGACGTCGATGATGTCATCACTGGTGATAACGCCCTTGAGCGCGCCGTCCTTGTCCACCACCGGTAAGGCGCGCAGGCGATAGTGCTGGAGCAGGTTCGCGGCTTCCTCTTGGTCGGCGTCTTCGAGGACTGAGATGACGTCTGTCTCCATCACCTCTTCGAGGTGTGTCTCGGGATCAGAAACCACCAGCTGGCGTAGGTTGACGACTCCCTGGAGCCGATTTGCGGCGTCGAGCACGTAGAGGTAGTAGGCCTCCTCTGCCGCTGGCCTCGTCGCACGCAGAAATGCCAGCGCCTCGGCGACGGTCATGTCGCGGTGCAGCGTGATGTAGCCGCGCGTCATCAGGCCGCCGGCGCTCTCGTCTTCGTGGCCGAGGAGTGGGGTCACCTCGGCCGCCGTTGTCATCTGCGACAGTGTGCGCGCGGCTTCCGCCGGCGGCAGCATGCGCAGGATGTCAACTGCAACGTCGTTGTCGGTGTTGTCGAGCACCCGCGCCAGAGTTGCCCGCGGCATCGCCTCGACAACCGAGTGCATTTCTTCTTCATCGAGGTGCTCCAACAGCGCCGCCGTGCCTTCGGCGGAGAGAAGCGCAAGCATCCTCAGGCGGTCGTCCTCGTCCAGGCTCTCGAACAGATCGGCCTGGTCTGCGGGGTGCAGGTCTTCGAGGAGCTCAATCGCCCCCTGGACGTCGTCGCCCTGCAGCAACGCCTGGAGGCGCTCGAGGTCGGTGGTTTCCTGCTCGGTAGTCATGGAGATACTCGGTTCGCGAGGTCCAGTCTGACGGTTGGCGCCCGTGCTGCGCCGCACTGCGGCAGGGGGCCGACTTCAAGTTACCCGCAGAGGCTTAAGCGGTCAATCCGAATGGTATACTCGAATTCACGCCCCTGTAGCTCAATGGATAGAGCGTCTGACTTCGGATCAGAAGGTTGTGGGTTCGAGTCCTACCGGGGGCGCCACAACACACGAAGGGGTCTCGATGCGTGAACTGATCGACCGTTACGGTTTGGGCGAAACAATCGTCGCCGTCTTTGGCGCAATCACCGCGGTAGTGATCGTCGCGGTCGGCTTCGACTTCGAGGTGTCTGAGGTCGCTGAGGTGCTACTCACGACCTCACTGGTCGCGCTGCTTATGGGCGGGTTCGCCGGACTCGCCTGGATCGTCGGGCGTATTCTCGACGCTTTGACGCGCGACCCGGTTGACCCCGACTGACGGCCAACGCCGTCCGAGGGGACCTAAGTCGCCTTGGCGACGGCCCGGGTGCCGGACTTGAGGTGGCGGGGAGTCTGATCCAGACCCCGCTCGATGATGCCCACGAACGCATCCACGACCTGCGGGTCGAACTGGCCGCCGCTGCACCGTTTCAGCTCTGAGATCCCCTCTTCCGACGGTCGCGCCGCTCCGTAAGGACGGTGCGATGTGACGGCGTCGAACGCGTCGACGACAAGCAGAATCCGCGCGGCGAGGGGAATCTCCTCGCCCACCAAGCCATCCGGGTAGCCGGACCCGTCGAAATGCTCGTGGTGGTGCCGGATTGCAGGCACCGCCGGCGCCACGGAGTCGATGTGTGAGAGCATGCTGGCCCCGTCGACCGGATGACGCTTGATCACGTCCATTTCAGCATCAGTCAATGGTCCCGGCTTGTTGAGGACCTCGTCGGGGACGACCAGCTTCCCGATGTCGTGAAGCAGCGAGGCGAGTCGCACGTTTGCGGCCTCCTCTTCGCTGAGGCCCAATTCAACAGCGAGTTCGTTGGCGTACTTCGAGCAGCGTTCGACGTGCCTGCGCGTCAGTGGGTCCTTGGCGCCAAGCGCTACGCAGAGCGCCGTCACGACATCTGGCTGGCCGTGCGGATCGCCGATGTAGCCCCCTGCCGGGGCGCCCAACTGGCCCTCATCCCACGCGCTCACGCGGTTCTTTCCTGACGACTTGGCCCAATACATGGCCATATCTGCCCTGTAGACGAGCTCCTCGGGCGTGTCCGCTGAATTCGGGAAACAGGCGACGCCGAGGCTCGCCGTTACCTGCCGCCCTCCGAGCGTGGAGACCTGTTTTAGAGCGTTCCGCAAACGCTCGGCAGTTTCTGACGCGGCAGCCTCATCCGCTTCCGGCAGCAAAACGGCAAGCTCGTCTCCGCCGTAGCGGTACGTATTTTCTCGCTGCGATACCTGTACGAGGGCTGCGGCCACATCCCTCAAAAGCTGGTCTCCGGCGAGATGGCCAAGCGAGTCGTTGATTTCCTTGAACCCATCGAGGTCGATGATTACTAGTCCGAGGTGCGATTTCGCCCGGGAAGCCCGCTCCGTCTCGTCTCGAAGCCGGTTGTGGAACGAGCGGTGGTTTCCAAGGCCGGTGAGCGGATCGGTGGACGCTTGCATGCGGGCGTCAGTGAGTTCGGTGTTCTGTGTCAGCAGCTTGCGGTTCGCTTCGCGCAGATCGGCGGTGCGGGCCTCCACAGCGGACATCATCTGGTTGAGCACAACGCCCATATGCGAAAGTTCGCTCGGGCCCTTGGTGGATGCCCGGGCCGTCAGGTCACCTGCCACAACGCTGCGGGCGGTCGCTTCGAGAGAGGCTAGCGGCCTGATGATGGACCTGGCGATTTGATACGAGACCGCGACACCCAAAGAGGCGCCGATAGCACCCGATGCCACCAGCAGCCAGAGAGCGAGGCGGCCGGCGTCGTCCGCCCGTACCCGCAGAGCACTCTCTTGCGACAGCTCCAGTGAACTCATCTCCTCCAGCTTGATCCTGTACTCGTGGAAGACCGGTACCAACTCCTCGATGACCGCCGATGCCTGATCGACGTTACCGCTTTGGCGCAGTGTCTGGGCCTGTGCGGCGCCCTGCTGAAGCTGTGCGCCTTTGGCAACCACTTGGTCAAGTCCCTCAGGCCCACCCCGCGCCAGCGCCTCATTGAGCGCCGCCTGCGCCGCCGAAGCGTGCGCGTTCAATTCCGAGACATACGCCTCATCGCCGGTGTAAACGTATCTTTGGAGCAACTCGGCGGAAATCGCCGCCTTCGCCTCGGCTGTCAGCAGCAACGTCGCCATCACCGAGTGTCGCTGCAGGTCCTCAAGGTCGGCCTGATGCTGGCGGGTCTGATAACTCGCGCCAAGGGTAACGGCCACCAGGATGGCCACAAGGAGGCAAAAGCCGGCGACAACGCGCACGCGCACCGACAGCCCCGGCCGCGCCCTTCGGTCGATTGTTGTGCCTGGATGCTCGGACTGCTTAGCCATCGCAATTGTGACCGGTCCGGCCGAGGTCAGGCAGCCGGATCGCGTCGCGCCTCACCCGCGCGCATTTGGCGAGAAGTGGGCGCGACGCCAAGTCTCGTCCCCTAGGCAGTCGGTACCGCGTCAAGCGAGGTGGAACTGGGACCCCGGCGTGCCACAACGAACAAGCCCAGGACCGCGCAGCAGGCAAGGGCAGCGGCCGTGATCGCGAGCCACAGCGCATTTGTGTTCGCCTGGCTAGCGTCAGACCGATCAGCGGATGCTTGCGCGTGCTCAGAAGCAATGAACTCGTCTTGCGTGGCGATGAAGGTCTCGAACGACGGCGCTAGCTGCTCCAACGCGCCTGTGGCACCCTGGACGTCCCCGCCCTGCCTCAGCGCGATGACCTGCCCGGCGGCCTGCACGAACTGCGTACCCTGGTCGAGGAATCCGTTGCTGTCGCCGCCTGCAGCCGAAACAGCGTTTGTCAGGTCTTGTACTCCTGCCTCGGTGTGCACTTGCATCTCGACAAGCAACGTTGTGTCGCCGGTCTCCACGTACTGTCGCAGGAGCTCGGCTGCCAGTCCGCCTTCCGCCTTCCCGTGCTGCACCGACGCGGCGATCGCTTCATGCGATTCGGCGTCGCTGAGCTTCGAGCTGTGGACATCGCGCTGCCAGTACGCGGTGGCGACAAAGGCCACGGCCAGCACGCCGCACGCTACAATTGCAAAAATCGTCAGTCTGCTCGTCTGCGGTTTCATGTGATTGCCTCCAGACCGAGCCGGAGAAATAGATTAGACAAATCGGCCCGATTACGAAATAGGAGACGTGGTCACAACGCCCTGTGTTGCAGCTTGGAGCCAAATTGTCGCGCGTCGCAGGAGATTACGCTTGTTTACGAGCGGTTATTGAGTACATCATCGGCAGGCGCGGCACACCTTGTGGGACGGTCCAGCGCCGCCCCTCCAGTTCCCGCATCTCGCTGAACAGCTTGCACCCGTTCGAATAGTCGTACTCCCGGAAGCTTTCCAGAGCTAAACCCGCGTCCAGCAGCGGGCCAATGACGTCACTCACGCCCCACGCGAATTCGTGTACGCGGTGAGGGTTCTTGAAGTCCTTAACGCCGTCGTCCCACCCGGAAGGCGTGATCAATGAGCCGGACGCCGCCACGTAGTCACCGACGCCGTCATCCCAGGTCACGGCCTCGCCGTGCGAGGAGTACGGGAAGAAGTGGCGCATCTCCTCATCGAACATACCGATGACCGGGTGGAACTCCACAAGTACGAAGCATCCGCCCGGTTTAAGTACCGCCGCGATCCCTTTTCCCCAGGTCCCGAGGTCCGAGAGCCAGCAGATCGCTCCGTAGGACGAAAATACAATGTCCCACCGTTCGTCGCCCGCCGCAGCCTCCGCCAACCAGTCGTAAACGTCCGCGCGGTGGAACGTCGCTGCGAGACCCGAATCCGCGGACAGCCGGCGCGCGAAATCGATAGCCTCGTCGCTGATGTCAACGCCGGTCACCGTGGCCGCACCGAGCATCTTGATCGAGATGGTGTCCTGCCCGGCGTTGCATTGCAGGTGCAGCACCGACTTCCCGGTCAGGTCGCCAAGCAGACCAATCTCTTCTGGGAAGAGCTTCGTCCCGCCTTCGCGGAAGAACTTCGCCTGGTCGCGCTTGTGGCTGTTGTGCGCCTTCGTCGCCTCGTTCCAGGAGAGGCGGTTCTCCTCGTGCACGCGCTTGTGGGCGTCCGGCGAACTCGCATCCAGTTCGCGGAGGCGGGGCAGCGCCGGCGTGGATTCGTCGTGCATAGCGGGCTCTCCTCGGCTGATGGTGAATGGCGGAGGGGGTGGGATTCGAACCCACGGTACGCCTTGCGACGCACAGCGGTTTTCAAGACCGCCGCATTCAACCGCTCTGCCACCCCTCCATCAATAAATCTTAGCGGTTTCCTCGTGGGAGCGCCTCACGATGGCGGTGGTTAAAGGACCGGTTCATCGACGATATCGCTCCCTGCTGACAGCCTGGCTATTCCTCGCTTCCGGTCATGGGCGCCCTTGGGAGGCCTCATTGGAGGCGCTCACCAGAAGCGATTGAATCTCCGATTGCAGCTTCAACGCCGTTGCGATCAGGTCGCGGAGACGATGAGTCTTTGCCGGATCGAGCCCCTCGCCGGATGAAACGTACGCCCCAAACATCAAGCCGCTCTCGAACGCATATGCAGTTGCGGCTGACCTCGTCTCCACGCCAACCTTGGCGAATATGTTGGACAGATGGCGATCCACAGTTTTGACGGCCAGCTTGAGTTCATCCGCGATTTGCCTGTTCGTGGCGCCGCGGGCAACCACGCGCAGAACCTCGATCTCTCTGACGGTTAGACCCTCCGGGAGTGACGGCGGCGTAAGGGCGGCCGGAGTCCGGTCAACGACGCGCAGCTGCGGTCTGCTCTCAAACCTCGTGACTTCTGCTTGGCGCATCTCCGTTGTCTCCTGCATCACAAGCTAGCCTCGGCGGCAGATGCGTCGTCCGTGTAAGCAGGCAACTTTTCGAACCTCAGGTCGAGAACACGTGGGGCAGCTGACGTATCCGAGCAGGAGCGCCGACAGGCTAGTTGGCGGATACCGCGTAGCGCGTGGTCACTCCGCGGGTGCCAGGTCGTGGCGCAACACGTAGGCCGTCGCGTCCGCCTTACCGCGGGCGCCGATCTTGCGGTAGATGTTTGTGATTTGGCGCTCCACCGTGCGGACGCTTAACACCAGGTCTTCGGCGATCTCAGCGTTTGTCCGCCCCGCCGCGATGAGCCGCAGCACCTCCACCTCGCGCCCGGTCAGCCCGTCGGGAAGTGCCGACCTCTGGGCCGGCGATGCGATTGCCGGCTCGGCCAGAAGGTCCGTGGCATTGGCCTCCAATCGCGTCATCCCAAGCTCTAGCGCTGTCGACAGCGCCGCGTTTAGCAGGGTCCGAGCCTTCTTGCGGTCGCTGTCCCCGCCCCGCGACTGCAGCATCCGCGCGTAGTCGTACTGCGTGCGCGCCACGAAGGGTTTCGCCCGCATCTTGTTGGCCAACTCGAGGGCGGCTTCGAAGTGCTTCTCCGCGTCAGCCCATCGCCGCATGGTGGAGGCGAGGATCCCAAGGTACTGATCGGTGGGACCCATCGGGAGTGTGTTTCCGTTGGCGGCGAACGTGCCTGCGAATGGAAGGATCTCCATATAGAGGAGTGGGGCGCGATTGATGTCGTCGACAGTCGCACAGGCGCGGGCCAGGAATATCGTAGTCATGAACCGCGTCCCGTCGTCGGGGAGATTCGCGAAATCATCGGAAGCGGCCGCTTCGTATGCGGCACGCGCTTCTGGCGCTCGATCGATCTCTGCATAGAAGTGGGCAAGTCTGGCGTGCCAGAACTCGATGGCGGCATCCTCGCCAGCGATCAGTCGCTTGATTGCCTGTTCTGGCTCGCCTATCCGCTCCTGATCCGGGAGCAGTTCGACCGGCTTCTGTCCCAGGACAATCAATACGTCGTGCTCTGTCATTCCGGCGTCCTCGCTCATGGTCAGGACTCGGTGAAGAAGCCGGTCGGCTTCTCGAAATCTCCCCTGCAACAACGCCTGGCCGAACATAACGCCTTCCGCGTTGGAATGTAGCGCGGGCTGGCGGAGTTCGTCGGCCAGCCTTAGCAGCTCATTGATTTCGGCGTCGAGCAATGTCATATCGCCCATCATCAGGGCGTCGCAGGAGATCATGTCGTGGGCCTCATAGACCGAAGTGGTGTCACCCAGCCCTCCTCCGACCCGAACGATTTCCTGCGCGACGTGGAGATGCTCTTCAAGGTATTCGGGTCTAAAGAAGAGGATCTCAGATCTCGCACGGAGGGCCACGATTGTGGTCTCCGGCTCGTCCAGGTGCCGGGCGGTGCCCAACGCCTCAGCGCTTAGGCCTTGAGCCCGCGCAACCAACTCCCGTTCGAACGATCTGGAGAACATGGTCGCCAGGGCGGCAAGAGCTTGAACTTTTAACGACTGGTCTTTGTCGTCGCCAAGCGCGGTGATCGCGTTCTCCAGCAGGTCGACCGAGGTCCGGTCCAACTCCCCGAAGCCGAGCCGTGTCTGGGCACCGAGCAAAGACGCCCGCGCTAGCCACTCGGCAGCGTCGGCAGCTTTGGCCGCAGTGGCGACGGCAATCGCCGTGTCGCGCTCTCTCTCAGCCTGACCTCCCCGGAACTGGGCCTGGGCTTGCGCCAACATTAGTTCGAACCGCCGCGACTCATCAGAGGGCGCGAGCACCCCTAGCGCCATCTCGTACAGGCGGACGGCTTCCTCGTGCGCCGCTTCCGCTGCCGCCCGCTCCGCCGCGCCAGTGCAGAAGCGGAGTGTCTTCTCCGCATCGGCGCTGGCGCCACCCTGAAAGAAATGGTGTGCAAGTTCATCCAGGTGGGCTTCGGGCTCAGCAGAATACAGCGTCTCCAGTGCTTCGGCGACGCGACGATGCAACTGCTGCCGCCGGGGTGCGCTGAGTCCCTGGTACAACGTCTCGCGCACGAGTGGATGGGCGAACACGAACCCGTCGCGTTCTTCTCGCAGCATATGTGTCGGAAGCGCCTCCTCGAACAGCTCCAAGACTCTGCTCTCGTCTATCTCGGCCGCTGCCGCTACTCTCTCGGGCGACAGGTCGCGTCCCAGGATCGCGCAACAGAGCAACACGCGATTCGCGTCCTCGCTCAACCGCGCCAGCCGGCCTGTGATCACCTGGTTGACGCCGACCGGGATCCCCCATTCGCCGACGGCCGCCTCGGGGTCCGCGAGGTCGCGCCCCTGCTCTCTTAAGTGCCGGACGAGTTCCTCCGTGAAGAACGGGTTGCCCTCGCCCGCGCGGAATAGCGCATCAACCACCTGCCGAGACGCGGGCTTTCCCAGCGAAGCTTCGATCAGTGCCGCGGTGTCATCGCGGTCCAGCGGGCCCAGCGTCAGTACGGATCCCAATTTCTGCCGGGTCATTTCGACCAACAACTCAGTAAGCGGGTGCCGGGCGTCCACCTCGGCGTCCCGGTACGTTCCGACAATCAGGAATTGCCCTTCGCCCACGCGGCGAGCCACATGCTGCAGGAGCAGCAGTGTTCCCCTATCCGCCCAATGCAGGTCGTCCAGAAAGAGCATCAATGGCCGGCCGGCGCCGATCCTCAAGACAAACTCCGCCACCTCTTCGAACAGCCTGTATCGCTCCAGTTCAGCGCCGATCGCCGCCGGCTCGGCCAAATCCGGCAGCAGCTTTCGTATCCCAGGGAGCAACCGCGCAATGTAGGAGTGGCCGCCGCCCAGCTCCACACGGAGCTGCTCCGAGGCTTGAGTGCGGATGTGCTCGCCCAGCGCCTCAATGAACGGTAGATAGGGCGGCATACCCTCTGTTTCGTACGCGTGTCCCATCAGCACGCCGCAGCCGCCAATCGCGCGCGTCGATCCCTAGCTCCGACACCAGCCGCGTCTTTCCTACACCTGGCTCGCCGGACACTAGCACTAGGCTGCCCTGCCCGCGCTTCGCTGTGTCCAGCGCCGCGCGCAAACGGCCAAGCTCCTGGCGCCGCCCGACAAAGCGGGTCAGGCCCGCCATCGTGTCGTGCGCGTCAGCCCAGCCCACTTCGAACACCGCCACGGGCTCAGCGAATCCCTTCAGGGTGCGCTCACCCAGCGGCGTGAAGGTCACACCCGCCGCCTGGCGCGCCAGTGCTCGGGTCAAGTCTGACACGAAAACCTGACCGCCACCGGCCTCGGCTTCGATACGCGCCGCCAGATCGACGTCGGTCCCCAGCAGATCATCGCCTTCCGAGCCTGGCTCACCGGTGTGCAAACCGATGCGTACCTGGAGCTCTGAATATCGCCCCTCACGCTGCTGTTCCGTAATCGCATTCTGTACCGCCACGGCGCACTCAACGCCCCGCCGGGCCGACCCAAACGCCAGCATGAACCCGTCGCCCGTCCCCTTCACCACCCTGCCGCCGAAGCGCGCCAGCTGCTCCCGCACGATCCGGTCCTGCGCTCTGCGCAGCGCCTGCGCAGTCTCGTCACCCAGGCGGTCGCCCAGCGCCGTCGAGCCCACCATGTCGGTGAACATGATCGTGACCGTTCCCCCAGGTTGCACCATGATGTCGGCATTATAGTTCCACGCTCGGGGCCCGGTGATTTACGAGGCGGCCGAGCGTTACAATCGCACTTGTGAACACCCGGCGGCATCCGTGGATGGTATGACACAGACACAAGACGGTCGCGACGCCCCCACTTCGATCGAGACCCCGGACTGGGTCGAGACGCAGGAGTGGATCGACGCCCTGCG
>JBBEAZ010000023.1:37122-108755 GCA_040882565.1 Dehalococcoidia bacterium | reverse complement strand
GAGCGACCACTTCGCCGGTGCGCACGTTGAACTGGCCGCCGTGGAACGGGCACTCAACCACGCCGCCGGGCAGGAGCATACCCTCGCCCAGCGGCCCCTGACGGTGGGTGCAACTGTTGCTGAAGCAGACGAACTCGCCGTCGATGTTCGCGATCACGACCTCCTGGTCGTTCACCTCGACGATCTTCATCTCGCCCGGCGGCACCTCGCTGGCGCTGGCGACGCGTACGAACTCCGGCATCTACTCCTCCTGACTCTTGTCGATCGGCCTACCCATCATACCGAACGCGAACAGCGCCGGAGTCAGTCAGGTAGCGCGACGTTTTCGCCAAACCAGTCGGAAAGCGACCGCACGCTGACACCGTCCTTCACCTCGAAGGTGATCCAACCCCGGGTCTTCTGCCCCGGCTCCAGTGTCACTTCCGAAACTCGCGGAGTGGCACCATATTCAAGCGTACCGTACACGAAGTCATCCGAGTCTGTGAGACCGTAGTCGCCAAATCCGACGTAGTAGGGCTCGGCGGAACTCGATGAGTTCTGGACGACAATCTCGATCGCGACGAAGTGGTGTCCCGGCGAGGGATTGCGAACATCAGCCCCTGGAATCCAAGGGTCGACCACTTGCTCGGCGGTCGTCTCCACTTCATAGAACTCCTGATAGTCGTTGTAGTCGGACGAATCGCCATCGCTGGATCCAATGCCGTCGCCCGCAATGCCAAAGACAACGATCCCGATGACAAGTGCGACGCCAACCCCAACTATCGCCGTACCTTTGCGCATCGAGTTGACGAGCGACCCCGTGCAGGCGCGCAGTTCTTACAGCGGACGCCCACATCCGAGTGCACCATGCATTTCGGACAGACAGGCGCCTCGCAACGCCCGCAGCTTACTGCAGTCTCTTCGTCGTGTTTTGCACACCGCATACAGCAGTCTCCGGCGTCAGGATTGTACCTGCCCGCCATCAAGTAAGACACCTCTCACCGGAAGCGGTTACATGACATTGCCGAGGCGCGGCCTGCCTGTTACCATTTCGAGAGCAGACGCGTCTGCAACAACGCGACCTTTAATGCGGTCCTGCGAGGCCGCCAAGGGAGATCGAATTGACGTACGAATGCGTCCCGGCTAACCGCATACCACACCGGCGCACGCGCGGTCCCTCTCCCACTTGTGAGAGGGATTTTTGTTGATCGCGCGCACCGTCCTCAGCGCGGAAGACATCCGCCGCGCCATCCGGCGCATCGCTCACGAGATCGTGGAACGCAACCACGGCCTTGACTCGATCGTGCTTGTCGGGATGCGCACGCGCGGTGTGCCGCTGGCACAACGCCTCGCCAGCGCAATCTCCGAGTTCGAGGGCGAGGCTGTGCCCGTTGGCGCGCTTGACATCGGCCTCTACCGTGACGACATCGCCTCGCGCTCGCCGCGCATTCAGCCGACTGACCTCCCCCAAGATATCGAGGGGCGCACAGTCATCCTCGTCGACGACGTGCTCTTCACCGGCCGTAGCATCCGCGCCGCGCTCGACGCGCTCGCCGACTTCGGCCGACCCGCCTCGATCCAGCTCGCGGTGCTCGTCGACCGCGGCCACCGCCAGCTGCCGATCCGCCCCGACTACGTAGGCAAGAACATCCCGACAGCGCTGCACGAGGACGTGGACGTGCTCCTTGAGGAGATCGACGGCCGCGACGAAGTGCGTATCGCGCGAGAGGAGGGCGAAGAATGATCCGAGCGACGCAGGGCCAAGAGTCGATCGTCGAACAACGCGTCGATGGCGAACGGCAGTGGACACGCAAGCACCTGCTCGACGTCGACGACCTCTCGCGCGACGAAATCGAGCTGCTGATGGAGACAACCGAGGCGATGAAAGAAGTGCTCGGCCGCGAGGTGCCCCGCGTGCCCGTCCTGCGCGGCCGCACCGTCGTCACGCTGTTTTACGAGGCGAGCACACGCACGCGCGCCTCATTCGAGCTTGCAGGCAAGGCGCTGGGCGCGGACGTCATCAACGTTTCGGCGGGCGGCTCCAGCGTCGAGAAGGGTGAGTCGCTGATCGACACCGTCCGCACGCTGCAGGCAGTCGGGGCCGACGTCCTGGTCATGCGCCACGGCTCGTCCGGCGCGCCGTACATCGTCGCTCGCCAGGTCCGTTCGTCGGTGATCAGCGCCGGCGACGGCTGGCACGCCCATCCGACCCAGGCGCTGCTCGACCTCTTCACTATGCGCTCGCACCTTGGCGACGTCCGCGGGCGGAAGGTCGTCATCGTCGGCGACATCGCCCATAGCCGCGTCGCCCGTTCGAACATCTGGCTGCTGTCAAACGCCGGCGCGGAAGTCACGGTCTGCGCGCCGCCGACGCTGCTCCCGGCTGGCATGCGCCCAAGCGACGTCCTCGACGAGACTCTCGGGATGCCGCGTGTCACCGTCGAGACGGACCTCGACGTCGCGGTGCGAGGCGCGGACGTGGTGATGGCGCTGCGCCTCCAGCAAGAACGTATGACCAGCGGCCTCCTGCCCTCGCTGCGTGAGTACGCGACGCTCTACCAGCTGAACGAGCGCCGAGTCGCCCTCGCCAACACCGGGGCGCTTGTCATGCACCCCGGCCCGATGAACGAAGGCGTAGAGATCTCACCCGCCGTCGCGTCGAGCCTGCAGTCCGTGATCGAGGAGCAAGTGACAAACGGCGTGGCGGTGCGCATGGCCGTGCTTCTGCTGATGTGCAGAGGGAAGAACGCATGACCGACGTCACGATCCGCGGTGGGCGCGTCATCGACCCGGCGAACGGCTTCGACGCGCTCGCCGACGTCGTCATCCGCGACGGCGTTGTCGCGGAAGTCGCCAAGGCTGGAGGCAAAGCGTCCGGCGAGACGATCGACGCCACCAGCCTTGTTGTTTGTCCCGGCTTCGTTGACATTCACACGCACCTGCGTGAGCCGGGCTTCGAGCACAAGGAGACGATCGAGACCGGCACCCTAGCGGCTGCCCGCGGCGGCTTCACTACCGTATGCGCGATGCCAAACACAGAGCCGCCGATCGATTCCGCGGCTGCCGTCGAGCAGGTCCTGCGCACAGCCGCTGTGCGAGGCACCGTGCGCGTCCTGCCGATCGCCTGCGTGACCAAGGGCCGTGCCGGCCACGAGCTGGCCGAGTTGTCGGAACTGGCACAGGCAGGCGCAGTGGCCTTCAGCGATGACGGCGCGCCCGTCGCCGACGCCGCGCTCATGCGGCGCGCACTCGAGTACGCGGGCATGCTCAATGCGCCCGTGATCGACCACCCGGAGGACGCCGCACTCGCAGCCGACGGCGTCATGCACGAAGGCTGGGTCTCGACCCGCCTCGGGTTGCGCGGCGTTCCCGCCGCCGCCGAGGACGTGGCCGTCGCCCGCGACATCGCCCTGGCCGAGCAGACGCACACGCACATTCACCTCGCGCACATCAGCACGGCCGGTTCGGTTGAGCTGGTGCGCGCGGCCAAGGCGCGCGGCGTGCAGGTGACCGCCGAGGTCACGCCGCACCACCTGGCGCTGACCCACGAGGTTGTGCTCACTGGGCCTTCCGAGGGCGGACCGCTCGCATACGACACCAACGCCAAGGTAAATCCACCGCTGCGCACACCCGCCGACGTCGCAGCCTGCGTCGCGGGGCTCCTCGACGGCACGATCGACTGCATCGCCACCGACCACGCGCCGCACGCGACGCAGGACAAGCTCTGCGAGTTCGACGCCGCCGCCATGGGCATCAGCGGCCTCGAGACCGCGCTGGCCTTGTGTTTGACGGCGCTCCCGCTGGAGCGCGTAGCCGCCGCGCTTACGATCGCGCCCATCACTGCGCTCGGCCTCGCGCGCCACGTCCCCGGCATCGGCTCGCTCTCGCCCGGCGCTCCCGGCGACGTCACGCTGATCGACTCGAGCGCTGAGTGGACCGTCGAACCTGCGGATTTCGCGAGCAAGGGCAAGAACACCCCGCTGGCAGGTCGGACGCTGAAGGGGCGCGTGGTGGGGACGGTGTACGGCGGGAAGGTGGCCTGGCGGACGTGAAGGCTGAAATGCCATCAGCGGCTGACGTCGCCCGGGAGGCGATCTCGCGAATGCCTTTGCCCGATCTCGTGTGCCGCTATTCCTACAAGCCGACCCTGGATAACTCCCCCACGTTCCCGAACGAATCTAAGAGATTGAAAGCCAAAGGCTTCCTGTCCTTGGCTGACCTCCATAAGCTTGCGCACTGGAAGTCGCAGCGTTCGGCCGGGCGAGTCAAGCTCAATCGCGACTCAGACGTTAGGAAATTCACGCGAGTTGCGCTCGATTTGGCAAGCCGCCGGAACCTCCCGCCCTCGATTCCCATTTCGGTGTTGACGATTCTGGAAGGCATCAGGGTGCCGACCGCTAGCGTGGTTCTGACCGTCTGGGATCCGCGGACATTCGGAATCATCGACGTCAACGCGTGGTCGGCGCTCTTCAACTATTCAAGCGCGCGCTCTACTCCGTTTGAGGCCCGCGAGTACGACTACTACACCTCGATCCTGCACGAATTGAGGCGGATGACGGGGCTCACAGCGCGCGAGATAGACATCGCATTATGGACGTGGTGGGACGAGAAGAAGGAGGATCGCAGCCATGCCCGCTAAAGCCGCGCTCCTCGTCCTCGAAGACGGCACGCTATTCCGCGGTCATACGTTCGGCGCCGATGCGCGCTCACACGGCGAGGTCGTGTTTGCGACGGCCATGACCGGGTACCAGGAGATGCTCACGGACCCCTCGTTTGCGGGGCAGGTGCTTGTGCTGACGTATCCGCTCGCCGGGAATTACGGCATCAACGGCGAGGACGTCGAGTCGAAGCGCATCCAGGTTGCGGGGCTCGTCGTGCACGAGGACTGCGAGACGCCGTCGCACTGGCGTTCCGACATGACGCTCGGTGAGTACCTGGCGTCTGAGGGCATACCGGGCATCGCCGGCGTCGACACTCGCGCGCTGACGCGGAAGCTGCGCGCCGGGGGCGTGATGATGGGCGCTGTGACAACCGACGAGACGCCCGATGAGGCGCTGGCTCGGCTGCGCGCGGTCCCGCGCTACGGCGACGTCGACCTCGTTCGCGAGGTCAGCACCGAGGCCGCGTTCGAGTGGCCAGCGGATGAGCCACAGCGCCACGTTGTCGTCGTCGACAGCGGAGTGAAGTACAACATCATGCGCCTGCTTACCGAGCGCGGCTGCCGGGTGACGGCGCTGCCGTGCGACGCCTCCGCAGAGGACATCCTCGCGCAGAAGCCTGACGGCATCCTCTTCTCGCCGGGGCCGGGCGACCCAAAGTTCCTCGACTACCAGGTGGCGACGGTGCGCTCGCTGATCGGGAAGACGCCGGTGCTGGGCATCTGCCTCGGCCACCAGGTGCTGGGCCGCGCGTTTGGAGGGGACACGTTCAAGCTGAAGTTCGGCCACCGCGGCGCCAACCACCCGGTGAAGGACCTGGCGAGCGGCCGCGTCCACATCACCGCGCAGAATCACGGCTACGCTCTGGATCCGGACGGCCTCTCAAACGACATCGAGGTCTCGCAGGTCCACCTCAACGACGGCACGTGTGAGGGTCTGCGCCACCGCACTGAGCCGGTCATCTCGATCCAGTACCATTCCGAGGCCTCGCCGGGCCCGCTCGACAACGTTTACGTCTTCGACCGCTTCATGCAGATGATCGATGAGTGCGCGGTATGATGTACAATATATGCATCACCACATGATGAGGAGAACTGATGCGTACCACGATAAACATCGATGACGCTCTCTTGCGGGAGGCTCAAAAAATCACGGGCGAAAAGAACCGCGGCCGGGTGGTTGACCGGGCGCTCGCTGAACTCGTCCGTCGCGATAAGACCGAGCGCTTGATTGCTTTGGCGGGCACGATAGAGATCCGCGATAACTGGGAAGAGTGGGAGAGAGAAGAACTTGAGACGGAAGAGAAACGTCGGAAGGAACGGAGCAAGAGGTGATAATCGCGGACTCCACCGTATGGATCGATTTCATCCGCGACCCAGATACTGGTCACGGGGCCTTGTTAAGGGATCTGCTACGTGAGCGACGTCTCGCCCTGGTTGGTGTTGTGCTTGCCGAAGTACTCAGAGGCCTGAATCCGGAGAACACGCAGGAAGTGCAGGACCTTCTGGATTTTGTCCCGTTCATCGAAATGACCAGGACGACATGGCGCCTATCAGGCGAGATTGCTCAGGCCCTGGACCTCAAGGGGCAACGGTTGCCCATGGCCGACATCTTCATCGCTGCTAGAGCGCTCGAGGGCGACCATGAAGTATTCACGCGTGACAAGCACTTCCAGCGTATCCCGGGCCTGCGCCTGTACCAGCCGGAAGGAGACGAAGGTGCCTGAACCAACCTACCGCCCCGCCACGACCGATGACGCCGCCGCGATCGCGGCGGTTGGCGCGGCCCTCTGGGAGGAACTCGGCCCCGGTAGCGGCCTCCCCGGTCCGACGACCGCCGAGGGCATACACGCCCGCATGCAGGAGCTTGGGGCGCGCGGCAGTATCTTCGTCTGCGAGGAGGGTGGCACGATTTGTGGCTTCGCTTTCGTGCAGCCTGACGTCAACCACCCGAGCGAGGCCGTGCTCGGCGTCTGGCTGGTGCCGGACGCCCGCGGCAAGGGGCTCGGCCGCGAGCTTGCCGTCGCCGGCACGGACTGGGCGCGCCAGGCCGGCTACAAGCGCCTGCGCGGGATCATCCCGGAAGGCAACGAACCGGCGCTGTCGTTCTTCGGCGACTTCGCGAGCATGGCGCAGATCGTCGGCCAGGGTATGGAGTACGAGCTGCCGCTGTGAGCATGACCTCCTCAGAAGTTTTGGATTGGCTGGCCGAGAAGCAAAAGGAACTCGCAACATTCGATCAGACCACCTATCGAGACGATCGCTGGGTTCGCTGGCACAATGAAATGAGATCCACGCTCCGTCGTGTATTTGGCGAAGATTCCCACGAAGTCAAGGGCTACTATGGCGCTTCAAACTGGGGCCGGCCGATCGCGGGATTCAACCAAGGTGAGATCGACGCCGAGATGGAGGCCAGGTTCTCCGAAATTCTCGGTGTGTTACGCGGTTGGGCCGATGCACTCATCTTAGAGGTTGAGCGATTCGGCGTGGGCACAGATGGTAACTCCTCGGCTCCGGCGCGCTATCGGTGGACAAGTCCCCTATTCTGGATCGAGACGGCGTTCGCGGTGGGCAGGAGTTGGGTGGGTCAGAACAAGCTGGCGGCGATTCTGTTCGGGATAGTCACTTTCGCCGGCTCGGTCGCAAGCATCATTGCTCTGGTACTGGTGCTGGCATGACGCACCCCAAACCCTCACGCGTGCTCATCATCGGCTCTGGGCCGATTGTCATCGGCCAAGCGGCGGAGTTCGATTATTCGGGGTCGCAGGCTTGCCGGTCGCTGCGGGAGGAGGGCGTGCACACGGTGCTCGTCAACTCGAACCCGGCGACGATCATGACCGACGAGGGCATTGCCGACACGATCTACATCGAGCCGCTGACGGTGCCGGTGATCAAGCGCATCATCGCCCGCGAACGCCCCGACGGCCTGTTGCCGACGCTCGGCGGGCAGACCGGCCTCAACCTCGCGGTCGCGCTCGCCGACGCCGGAGTGCTCGACAAGTACAACGTCCGCTCCCTCGGCACTCCGATCGACACGATCCGCACGGCCGAGGACCGTGACCTCTTCCGCAAGCTGCTGGAGTCGATCGGCGAGCCCGTACCGGAGAGCGAGATCGTGACGTCGGTCGATGAAGCGCGCAAGGTCGCGAAAGGGATCGGCCTGCCGCTGGTCATTCGCCCGGCGTACACACTCGGCGGCACAGGCGGTGGGATCGCCTTCACACGCGACGAGCTGGAGCACTTCGCCCGCTCGGGGCTGGCCGCCTCGCCGATCAACCAGGTGCTGGTCGAGCGCTACCTGCGCGGCTGGAAGGAGATCGAGTACGAAGTGATGCGCGACGGCGCGGACAACTGCATCACGATCTGCAACATGGAGAACCTCGACCCCATGGGCGTCCACACCGGTGACTCGATAGTCGTCGCGCCGAGCCAGACACTGCCCGACAAGGAATACCAGATGCTGCGCTCGGCGTCACTCAAGATCATCCGCGCGCTGGGCATCGAGGGCGGCTGCAATATCCAGTTCGCGCTGGCGCCGCGCAAGGAGATCGCAGAGTGGGACCTGCGGGGCGATGGTCAGCCGCCTTACTACGTGATCGAGGTCAACCCGCGCGTTTCCCGCAGTTCCGCCCTGGCGTCGAAGGCCACTGGCTACCCGATCGCGCGCGTCGCCGCCAAGATCGCCGTCGGCAAGACGCTGGACCAGATCCCGAACCGCGTTACCGGTAAGACGACTGCCGCGTTCGAGCCCGCGCTCGACTACTGCGTGGTCAAGATCCCCCGCTGGCCGTTTGACAAGTTCCCGCTCGGCGAGCGCCGCACCGGTACGCAAATGAAGGCGACCGGCGAGGTGATGGCGATCGACCGCACGTTCGAGGCGGCGCTCGGCAAGGCCGTCCGCTCGCTTGAGTTCGGCGGTCGCTCCCTGCTCTGGGAAGACCCGGCATGGCGCGACATCGACCCGCGCGATTACGTGGCGATCCCGACAGACGAGCGGCTCTGGGCGATCCTGGCCTCGCTCCGCCGCGGCGCAACTGTCGCTGAACTGTCAGACCTCTCTGGGATCGACCCCTGGTTCCTCACGAAGATGCAGGGCATGGTGACGATGGAATACAGGCTCCTCAACGAAACCCTCACGCCCGATCTGATGCGGCAGGCGAAGCGCAAGGGCCTCGCCGACGGCGTTATCGGCACGCTCGCCGACCGCTTGCCGGAGCAGGTGCGCTCACTGCGCACGGAGTGGGGGGTCACGCCCGTTTACAAGATGGTCGACACGTGCGCCGCCGAGTTTGAGGCTGAGACGCCATACTTCTACTCCACTTACGACGAGGAAAACGAAGCGCCGCCTCTCGGAGGCGAGAAGGCGCTCGTAATCGGCAGCGGGCCGATCCGCATCGGCCAGGGGATCGAGTTCGACTACTCGGCCGTGCACGCCGCCTGGGCTCTGCGCGAGGCGGGGGTCGCGGCGATCATGGTCAACTCCAACCCCGAGACCGTCTCCACCGACTTCGATACGAGCGACCGCCTCTACTTCGAGCCCCTCGACGAAGAGGGCATCCGCGACCTGCTCGAGAACGAGTCCCTGGACGGGGCGGAGTCGGCGCCGCCGTCGATCGTCCAGTTCGGCGGCCAGACGGCCGTCAACCTGGCGACACCGCTTTTCCACGCCAACCATCCGATCCTCGGCTCAAGCGCCGAGACGATCGACCTGGCCGAGGACCGCCGTCGCTTCGAGGACCTGCTGCAGCGGCTCGGCATCCCGCAGCCACCCGGCGCTGGCGTTTCGTCGGTCGAGGAGGCCCTGCAGACGGCGCAACTGATCGGCTACCCGGTGCTCGTGCGTCCCAGCTACGTGCTCGGCGGGCGGGCGATGGAGATCGTGCAGCGCCCGAAGGACCTCTCGCGTTATGTCGCGGAGGCCGCCGAGATCTCGCCCGGCAAGCCCGTGCTCATCGACAAGTACCTCGAAGGCATCGAGGCCGAGGTGGATGCGATCTGCGACGGCACCGGCGAGGTCCTGATCCCCGGCATCATGCAGCACATCGAGCGGGCAGGTGTCCATTCCGGCGACTCGATGGCCGTTTATCCGGCCGTTGGGCTCAGCGACGCCGAGAAGGCGATGATCGTGGATTACACGCAGCGGCTCGGCGAAGCGCTCGGCGTGCGCGGCCTGATGAACATCCAGTACGTGATCATGCGTCCCGACGGCGCCCCGTCACAGGTCTTCGTGATCGAGGTCAACCCGCGCGCCAGCCGCACGGTGCCGTTCATCTCGAAGGTCACAGGTGTGCCGATGGTGCGACTGGCGATCCAGGTGATGCTCGGCAAGACGCTGCGCGAGTTGGGCTGCGAGCCGGGCGTCTGGCCGGAGCAAGACCTCGTCGCGGTGAAGGCGCCCGTCTTCTCGATGTCGAAGCTGATCGGGGTCGACACTCACCTCGGGCCAGAGATGAAGTCGACCGGCGAAGTGATGGGCGTGGACCACACGTTCGAAGCAGCGCTCTCGAAGGCGCTGATCGCCGCCGACCTGTCGCTGGTGGGACGAAAGGCCGTGCTACTGAGCCTCGCCGACCGCACCAAGTCCGAGGCGGTGCCGCTTATCCGGCAACTGCACGCCTCCGGTATTAGCATTTTCGCGACGGAGGGCACGGCGACGATGATCCAGGCTCTGGGAATCGCCGTCGAAGAGGTGCCGAAGCGCCTCGACCAGGGCTACCCGAACGTCGTCGACGTCATCCGCGAGGGCCTCGTCGACGCCGTGATCAACACACCAGAGGGCAACGTCACCGAGACCCTCCGCGACGGCTTCCACATCCGCCGCGCCGCCGCCGAGAAGCGTATCCCCTGCCTCACTTCGATCGACACCGCCGCGGCCGCCGTCAACGCAATCGTCAACGGCGAGCAGGACTTCACGATTCAACCGCTGCGGGATTACCTCGCGTGAAGCTCGAACAGGCGCGCGTCGTGTCGCAAGAGGAGCTATACGAGGACACACACCTGATGTGGCTCTCCTCCCCGCCGGTTGTGCGCGGCGCCACGCCCGGCCGTTTTCTGATGCTCCACTGCGCGGATAGCCTTGACCCGCTGCTGCCGCGGCCGATGTCCTTCCACCGCTTCCGCGACGCGGCTGGCGAGCGGCAGTTCGCTATCCTCTACGACGTGCGGGGCCGCGGCACGACCTGGCTGTCGCGGCGCAAGGCCGGCGATACGCTCACGGTGTTCGGGCCGCTGGGCCGCGGATTCGCGGTTGACGCCGGAACGCAGAACCTCTTGCTGATCGCCGGGGGTCTCGGCGTCGCCGGGGTTCTTGCACTCGCCGACGAAGCGGTTTCGGCAGGCAAGTCCGTCACGCTGCTGCAGGGTGCGCGGACGGCGGCCAAGCTCTTCCCGCCGGAGCAACTCCCAGCCGAGGTCGAGGCGATCTCCGCGACCGACGACGGCTCCGAGGGCCACCGCGGCCGTGTCCCCGAACTCCTGGCCACGCACATGCCCTGGGCAGACCAAGTCTTCGCGTGCGGGCCCAACCCGATGTTCGAGGCGATGGCCAAGGTGGTCAAGGAGGCGCGGTCACGCAAGTCCGTGCAGGCACTACTGGAGGAGCGGATGGGCTGCGGCACGGGCGTCTGCTACGGTTGCGCGGTGTTCACGCGCAAAGGCGTGCGGCTCGTCTGCCGGGACGGCCCCTGCATGGAACTCCGCGAAGTCTTCAGCTAGGCTGAACTGGATGGCAGACCCTCCGGCGCCTCGTTCCAGCATGCTGCCGCTGGCGGTCTTCGTCGCAGCGGTCGTGGTCCTCGGAATCGCCGTCCTCGTCGCATTGCTCGTCTCAGGCGGCAGTGACGACGACACCGAAGCCACGCCAACCATCATCGACACGACGGCTGTCACGATCGACATCGAGGACTTCAAGTTCAACCCGGCCAACGTCTCCGTGCCGGCCGGAGCGATGGTCAAGTGGGTGAACCACGACGTCGCGCCGCACGACGCCACCGACAACGCCGGAGACTGGGCCACGAACGAGCTGGGCAAAGACGACGCGGATACCGTCACTTTCGGTGCAGAGGGGGAGTACCCCTACAAGTGCTCGATCCACCCGTACATGAAGGGCACGATCACGGTCCGCTGACAAGGCCCTCGATTGACAGCTTGCGCCCTCCCCGCATAATACTGGCGGCGCAACAGAAAGAGGAAACACCATGTCAGACTCCATCACCGTTGGCAACGCAGAGATCATCGCCCTCCACGACCTCGACCTCGAATTCCCGTCCCAGATGATGTTCCCGAACCTCGCGATGTCAGACTTCGAGGCCTATCGCGACCTGTACCCCGGGTGCTTCGGCAAGTTTGGGCTCGCGGCGGACTGTGGTGCTTACGCGGTGCGCTCGGGCGGTAAGACGATTGTCGTCGACACCGGTATCGGCCCCGGGCCGATCGCTATGCTGGGCGGCCTCACCGGCAACTTGCTCGGCGACATGAAGTCCAAGGGCGTGCCGCCGGAATCCGTCGACTTCGTCATCCACACGCACCTGCACGTCGATCACGTGGGCTGGAACATTTCCCCCGACGGGAAGCCCAACTTCCCGAACGCCCGGTACTACGGTCCGCGCGCTGACTACGAGATGTTCTCCCAGGACCTCGCGGCAAACCCCCACATGCAGCAGGTCATCCCGCTCAAGGAGATCGACCGGCTCGAGCTGTACGACGGCGAGATCACCTTGACTCCAGAAGTCACTACGGTGCCTACGCCGGGACACACCCCCGGCCACTCCAGCGTCCTCGTCAACTCGGGCGGCGAGAAGATCCTGATCACCGGCGATCTCGCGCACCATCCCGCGCAGGTCGACCGGCCCGAGTGGTGTCCCTCGTTCGATACCGACCACCCAAGCTCGATCGCCTCACGGCGCAAGGTGCTCGATCAACTGGAGGCGGACGGCTCGTTGGCGGCGTTCTGCCACTTCCCCGGCAACGGCTTCGGGCGCATCGCCACCGAGAACGGGCGACGCGTCTTCCAGGCGCTCTAACCGGCGCCGGGAGTAACGACGGGCGTGCCGCCTGTAAGCGCGGCAACACCCCGCTCGCGCGTGCGGACACGAACGGCGTCGATTATGTCGGAGACGAAGACCTTGCCGTCGCCCGGCTCACCCGTTACCGCGTTCTCGCAGATCGCGTCGACGACCTCATCGACGTCCTTGTCGTCCACAACCATCAGGAACCACAGCTTCGGCAGGAACTCGATCCAGAACTCCTTGCCGTTCCACTCCTCTTTGATGCCGCGCTGCGTGCCGTGACCTTTCACCTCGGTCACCGTCATGCCGCCGTAGCCCAGACGCTCCAGCGCCGCCTTCACATCAAGGATCTTCTCCGGGCGAATGATTGCCTCGATCCGTTTCATCAGAGATCGCTCCTTTCGTAGCGTGCCGGCACCAACCGCGCCTGTGTTGCCAGGCTTGCTTCCTCGCGCTCAGTGCCCAGCGTCAGCATGTAACCGCGCTTCTTGACCGTCTCGATCTGGAGGACACTGCCGCCGGTACGCAGCTTCTTGCGCAGACGCGAGAAGTGCACGGTGAGCTTACGGTCGTCGCCCTTCGTGTGTTCGTTCCACACGTCAAGCTTGAGGCGCGAGCGAGGGACGACCCTGCCAGCGTTGCGCGCGAGCGCATACAGCAGCTCGAATTCGACGAAGGTGAGTTCGATCCGCTCTTCCCCCACCCACACCTCGAAACGGCCCTTGTCGATCGTTACGTTGCCGACGACGATTCGCGGTGGAACCATGCCTGCAGACTAAGCGGTCGCCATTACGCGCCGGTTGCGGCGATGTTACTCCGGCGTTAAGCCCTTGTTACGCGAACGCCGTTAGGCGTTGGCGGGAGCTTCGGCGAAGAAGTGCTGCACGCTCGTCTTTGCCGCGACGCGCTGCGCAATCTTCCCGAACGCTACCGCAATCGGCGACTCGGGGTCGCTCTCGACGATCGGCACGCCCGCGTCGGCACCGGCGCGCACCCCGGGGTCGAGCGGGATCGCACCCAGGAAGTCGATACCGAGTTCGTCGGCCATCACCTCGGCGCCGCCCGTCCCGAAGATATCGGTCCGGTCGCCGCAGTGCGGGCAGATGAAGTAGCTCATATTCTCGACGAGTCCGAAGACGGGCACGTTCAGCTTCTCGAACATGCCCACGGCCTTTGTGGCATCTTCGATCGACACGGCGTTGGGCGTCGTTACCACGACCGCGCCGGCGATCGGTGCTTCTCCCGCGGCGCTCATCGAGGCGTCGCTGGTGCCCGGTGGCAGGTCGATCACCAGGTAGTCCAGTTCGCCATCATCGGCCCACGGCAGGTCGTGGAGGAGCTGGCGCACACCGCTGCCGATCATCGGCCCGCGCCAAACCACCGGTAGGCCCCTCTTGAGCACGAAGCCCAATGAGGCCGCGCGGATTCCGTACCGCTCGATGATCCCAAGGCCGGTGTCAGCCTGGACGCCGGCGCTAATCCCGAGCATCGTCGGCACGTTGGGGCCGGTGATGTCAGCGTCCAGCAGGCCGACCTTCGCGCCGAAGCGCTGCAACGAGATCGCAAGATTCACGGCAACGGTCGACTTGCCGACTCCGCCCTTGTTTGAAGCGACAGCGATGATGTTGCGCACACCTTCAACCACCTTCGGGCCGTGACCGATGCCGGTGGAACGCACTGTCGCGTCCATCTCGACTTCGGCGCGTTCGACGCCGGGCAGGGCCAGCAGCAGTTGCTCGGCCTGCGCCTTCATCTCCTCGCGGACCGGGCAGGCCGGCGTCGTGAGCACGATCTTCACGGCGATGCTCTCGCCGCAGATGTTGATCGAGTCTTCAGGGACGAAGCCCAGCGAGACGATGTCCTTGTGGAGGTCTGGGTCCTGGATCTGGCTCAGTGCGGCAAGGACCTCGTCCTTCGTCACACCGTTCGAATCTGTCATTCGGTTCCTTTCGCAGTCGTTCGCGCGGTCCCGTCCGTCGCGATCAAATGCGAGAGAATGTGCTCCTTATCGATTGCGTACAGAGAAACCTTTTCAGCCGGCGACCGTTATAAGTATACAACGATGGTTAGTGAAGGATAATTTAGACAGCCTATAGAGTGTTAATCCATGTATAATACCCCCATGGGGTACATCCAAAGAGTCGTATGTAACGTATCAGCCTCAGACGACATCTTTGTTGCACAAGACAAGGAAAGTGAAGACCCGGAGGGTTGATGATGGCGAAGAGTCAAGTAATCGAAAAGAGACGGCCCAGGGCGGAAGCGCCGGTCGAGGCGACAACGGTCACCGAAGTTCCGACCTGCCAGCACCACTGGAAGATCGCGTCGCCCCGCGGCGCCATGAGCCAGGGTGTTTGCAAGCGCTGTGGTGAAGAGCGGGAGTTCCGCAACTCCACGACAGACTACGTCTGGGACGATGACAGCGGCGAGAACAAGGGCTACACCCCCTGGCGCGGCAGCCGCACGGCGGTTAAGCACGTCGAAGACGACGAGATCGCCGCTTCCGGCGCCTCGCGAGACGTCGCGCTCGTTTAAGCACGGACACACCCCCGCAGCAAGGCCTTCCGCGTTTGCGGAAGGCCTCTTGTTTTGTGCCGTGTATCATGGATCCTGACGTGGACCTGCATATCGACCTCGTGACCGGCGGCAAGCGCTCGCTTTCGCTGACAAACCCCGTGATGACCGCTTCCGGCACGTTCGGCAACGGCCTTGAGTACCAGAAGATCTTCGACATCCAGCGTCTCGGCGCTATCGTCAGCAAGGCGATCACGCGCAAGCCGCGCAAGGGCAATGTCCAGCCGCGCATTGCTGAGACCGCCGCCGGCATGATCAACTCCATCGGTCTCCAGAACATCGGAATCGATGCGATCATCAGCGACGTTGCACCCGTCTGGGAGACGTGGACCGTCCCTGTCATCGCCAACATTGCTGGCGAGACGATCGCCGACTACGCCGAACTGGCCTCGCGCCTCGACGGCTTGCCCGGCGTCTCCGGCATCGAGATGAATGTCAGCTGTCCGAACGTCGAGAGCGGCATGGAGTTCGGTGTCGACCCGCGGGCCGCTAGCGAGGTCACCTACGCGGTCCGCCGTAGTGCCGGCCTGCCGCTGATTGTCAAGCTGACGCCCAACGTCACCGACATCGTCGGCGTGGCCTCCGCGATCGTCGATGGTGGGGCCGACGCGCTCACCCTGATCAACACCTACCCCGCGATGCAAATCGACATCCATACACGCCGGCCCGCACTCGGCTGGGGCGCAGGCGGCCTCTCCGGCCCCGCCCTCAAGCCGATTGCCGTGCGCCTTGTCTACATCGTCTCGCAGGCAGTGAGCGTGCCGGTCATCGGCTGCGGCGGCATCACGACCGGCGAGGACGCCGTCGAGTTCCTGCTCGCGGGCGCGTCTGCCGTGCAGGTGGGCACGGCGACCTTCCGCAACCCCAGCGCAGCCCTCGATGTTCTCGAGGGTATCGAGGCGTACATGCACGAGCAAGGCGTCGAGGACGTGCGTGAGTTGATCGGCGCGGCGACGCTGCCGGGGTGAGCGCTGTCAACGGCGACCTAACGATCGTCCACACGTCCGACCTTCACATCGACGGCCGGTTCATGGACGAGTTCCACCCGCTCTGCCGCGTGCTCGCGACCGCCTCGCAACTTGGCGCGGACATCCTCCTGCTCGCCGGCGACATATTCGACCACAACCGTGTGCCGCTGACGAAGCTCGACATGGTCGCGCGCCTGCTGGACGACGCGCGCATGCCCGTCGTCATCTTGCCCGGCAACCACGACCCGATCACCGCCGACTCCGTCTACCGCCGAGGCGGCCTCGCCGATGTGCCGAACGTTCACGTCCTCGGCGTCAGCAGCGATGATCGCTTCGTCTGGCCCGAACACGACCTCGAGGTCTGGGGCCGCGCGCATCTCGACTACGCGAACATGTCGCCCCTCAGCGATGCGCCGCCGCCCGAGGCCTGCCGCCGCATCGCCATGGCGCACGGCCACTGGTACCAGACGCCCGCCGACCACCACCGCGGCTGGCTGATCACCGACGACGATATCGCCAACAGCGGCGCGGCCTACGTCGCCCTCGGGCACTGGCCGCAGGCTGGGCCTGCCGGCGACGGCCGCGTCCCCGCCTACTACTGCGGCTCTCCTGACCTCGCTACGACGGTGAATGCGGTGCGTCTATGCACGGACGGCTCAGTAGAGGTGGAGCGAGTGCCGCTGGCGACGCACAGCGGCTGATTGACCGCTCCACGCGCCCACGCTTAACCTGAATCGCAGCGGGGTGTAGCTCAGCTAGGTTAGAGCGCCTGGTTTGGGGCCAGGAGGTCGACGGTTCGAATCCGTCCACCCCGACCATCTGCTGCCATGCCGAATCGACTCTCGAAGCCACAGTGGGAGCGCTTCCTGAAGGGACGGCACGTCGCCGTCCTCGGGACCATCCGCGCCAGCGGTGAGCCGCTGCTGACGCCGATCTGGTACCTCTACCGTGACGGTGCAATCCTCATGCGCACGGCAGACGAAAGCGAGAAGGCGAAGAACATCCGCAACGACCCGCGCGTGACGGTCTGCGTCCAGGACGAACGTCCGCCGTACAAGAGCGTGACGGTATACGGCGCGGCGACGATCGAGGCGGTGGACGATGCGCTCGGCCCGAAGATGGCGCGCCACTACCTCGGCGCGATCGCGGGCGCTGCGTATATGCAGGTGGCAGCGGACGAGGTGCAGCGGGGGGTGGAGATAACGCTGGCGGTCAAGCCGGTGCGCGTGCTGACGCAGGACTACTCGGCCGAGACGCCCGTCTACGGCCGGGCGTGGCTCGTCATCAAGCGGCTGCTGCCGCCATGGCTCTAGCGCGACCTTCCGAAGCGGGTCTATTCGGAGTCGTTGAACTTGTGGAAGAGGTCTTCGCCAACGTCCTTCGCGTCCGCCGCGGTGTGCGCCAGCTTTTCGTGAGTCCCGGCGGAAACTCCGCCGTCTTCAAAGTAGCCGCTGACCCGGCTGACGCTGCTGTCCACGGCGCTGCTGGCCTCCTCCGAGGTCTCAACGTTCTTGAGGGTGAAGCCCAGGGCGAGGGCTATCACCATTCCGATGAATAGGGTGCGCATCTGCGTCTCCTCCTTGCATCCCCATTCTCGCGCGCCCGCCTCGCCGGATTCTCGCCGCGCTAAAGTAAAGGCCCGGTTGCGTTAAGGACGCGTTTTGCTCAACGCCCCACCGCCACGCTACGATGCTTGTGATGGCGCTCCAAAGCGGCGATTACGACACGCCCGATGACGACCTGGAAGAAGAGGGTCGCGTTGTCCTGATCCGGCAGGTGCCGCTCGGCATCATCTTCGCGCGGATAGTGGTTGTTTCGGGGATGGGCTTTGCCGCCGCTCTGGCGATCTTCTTCCTGATCGGCGCGATCTGGATGCCGGCGCTGGCCTGCACTGGCGTGACAGTGGTCTTCCTGTTCCTGATGTTCTTTATCGAGCGCGGCGCCGAAGCCTCCGGCAAATGAAAACGCCGGCGGATTCGCCGGCGTCTATGCCTCCCAGTCCTTACGGACTAGGGGGTCTCGGAGGGCTTCTCTTCCTTCACGGTCTCGGCGGGCGCTGACGCGGAGGCCGCGACCGTGGCTTCAGGCTTCTCGGCTTCTTCATCCTTCAACTCTCGGCGGAACTCCTTGATGCCACGGCCGATGCCCTTCCCGATATCGCCGATGCGCGTCGCGCCGAAGAGCACGACGACAATCGCAAGGATAATCAGCAGTTCAGGTGCGCCGAGACTTCCAAACATTTGTGTACTCCCTGCCTCAAGGATAGCACCGCCCGCAAGCGGCGGCTACGATTCCTCGACAGTCACGTCCTCAATCACCAATGCGTCCGCGAAATCGTCGTGGCAATCGTCTGACGTGCTCACGGAGCAGACACTAAAGTTGCTGAGGCCCTCCAGGATGTCCCGGCCCTCAACAACGGTGCCAAACACAGTCTCCTTACCGTCCAACCGCGAATCGCCAGCGTAGAGGATGCGGAACTGGCTGCCGTGCATGTCCGTGGCGCCTTCGCCAAGCGCCGGCGCGACAACTGCCCACTGATCGTGCTTCAGGTCGCTCTCCTCAAAGGCCAATGTGTATCCTGGGCCACCAAGGCCGGAGCATACGTTCTCGGATTCAGCAGCGCAGCTCGGGTCGCCTGACTGCGCGAAGTATTGCTTGTCGACGTAGAAGAAGGCGTCGCCGTCGAAGAAGTTCTTGGCAGCGAGGAATGCGAAGCCGTTCGCGGTCAGGGGCGCTTTCGTCGAGAACTCGATCACGATATCGCCCTGGTTGGTGTGGAGGGTAGCGATGTGAGGCGTCGTCGCGTCAATGACCGGCAAGGCACCGTCCGGCCATTGGGCCACGTCAGGTGTGACTTCTGGCGCGGTCGTCTGGTCGGTGATCGGCGCGCCGGGGCCCTTATTACCGCTGCCCTGGCTGACACCGAGTCCGACGGCCGCCATCGAAGCGATCATGACGATGATGAATACGAAATAGAAGACTTTGACGTTGAAGAGGATGTTTACCGGAAACGGGTAACGGGCCTTCCGCTCGCCCGTGTCTACCGGTCCTCTTCGCCGTCTTCGTTTGCTTTGTGGCACTGTCTAACTCACCTCTCGTGGGATGGGCGGATTACATGCTGCAACTGTGAGGCTTGCAGCGGTTACTAATCAGTATAACAAAGGGAATGTTCTGGCCGTCACAAGAGATACGCGGGCGGGACTTGTAACGGTTCCGTAGTGTCGGTCATCCAATATTCAGAAATCCTATTGGTTGGGGGCAAGTAAAGATGGCACTCGTCAGGCACATTCAAACGATAGGGACGGACAACGACACCTGGGCTGACTTGAGCGGCCGCTGGTTCTTCGCCTGGCGAATGGCCGCGGCTTGCGAAGGCGCTCTCCGTGAGGTCTCGGAAGCCCGCGCCGGCCAGGCCGACCCAAGCCGCGCCATGGCTATCGACAAGGTGAGCAGTCTTCTGCGTGAAGAGATGACGCGCTGGGTGCGCCGCGGCGAAGCCCTCGACATGATCGTCGAACGGCTGCCGCGACCCTAGTAGTCAGTCCGTAAGCGCACTCGCGGTCCCGGCCACGATCTTCGTGCCGTCCGCCTTCTCGCACCAGGCACGCAACTGCGCACGGCTGCGCGGCCCTTCCGTCGCTGTTTCTATCACTGCACCGTGCGACGTTACACGCTCCCCCTGCCAAAGGACGTTGACTAGGTTCACGTTCATCTTGCCGCCGGCGAACCAGCCCGCGCCGAAGCGCTCCGTCATCATCTCCGATACGAAGCAGAGCGACATCATCCCCTGGACGACGATGTCCGGGAACCCAAGTTTACGCGCCTCGTCCACGTCGTTGTGGTAGTTCTTATGCGGCCCGGAGAACTTCTGGCACATCTCGATCGTGATTTCCTTCTCGGACGCGGCGATCTCCCCCAACACGGTTTCGGCCGGCGCGTCAAAGCGACGGTCTGAGCGCTTCTCACGGTCTTTGTCCACGACGTCCCCGACGACGTCTTTGCGGACGAGGAAGCTCTGATGCGTTCGGCCGCGGTTCAGAATCCGTCCGTCCGCCCCATAGACGGATGTCTCGTTGACGACGTACTCACGGTCGCGCTTCAGGTAGCGATCGATGATCTGCCGCCGCGCCATCACGGTCTCGCCGACCATGATTGGGTGGAACAGCTCCCACTCCTGGCGCGCGTGCAGGTTCCCGAAGATGCTCAGGTACCAATCGATAGAGCTGTACACCTCCGAGTGCAGGATCAGCGCAGGCGCGACAGGCCCGCCGAAGGGTGAATCACCGAAATACCAGGGGTTGAAGTCCCGTACCGCCTCGGCATAGTGCTGCACCAACTCTGGCGTGATCTCGATCTGGCGTTCGCCGTAGTAGCGGCCAACGTGGACATCGTCCGTGCGTGTCGTTGTCATGGTGCCAGTTTACCGCCTCACCGCCGCGGCGGCGGCTTCGCCTTCATCATTCGTCAGGCGCACAAGGCCGCTGCCGTCCGCGTTCATCGTGTAAACGTCGCGCCGGCCGTCCCGGTGCGAGGCGAACGCGATCCTGGTGCCATCCGGCGACCAGGCTGGCATCGCGTCCCAGCCGGGATCGGTGGTCACACGAGAGGTCGCCTGGCCGTCGATGTTGCTTATGTAGAGTTCGGGACCGAAGTCACGCAGCGAGATATACGCCAGCTGCACGCCTCCCGGCGACCAGGCGGGCTGAACATCGTCGCGCGGCGTCGTTGTGATCCGCGTAAGTGTCGCGAGCACGGTATCCATCACGTATAGCTCACGGTTGCCGTCGCGCTCGGAAACGAAAGCGATTCGGCGGCCGTCCGCCGCCCAGACCGGGTTCTCGTCGGCGAGCGCGCTAAGCGTCATGTTCACTTTGCCCGACCCATCGGAGTTCATGATCACGAGGTCCATGTTGCCGCTACCGTCTGACTGGTACACGATGCGGCTGCCGTCGGGCGACCAGGTTGCCGCGAAGTCCTCGGGGCCGCTGCCGGTGAGCCGCTTTTGGTCCGTACCGTCGGCGTTCATTACCATCACGTCGAAATCGCCCTCGCGGTTGGATCCGAACAAGAGCTGCGAGCCGTCAGCCGACCACTGGTAGGGCACATCGACGCCGACTGTTGCGGTCAGGCGGCGTACGTCGGAGCCGTCCGCATTCATGAGATAGGTCTCGCCGTCGCCGTCGCGTTCAGAGTAGAACGCGATCTGCGTCCCGTCCGGCGACCACACGGGGAATGCGTCTGGCTGCGGGCTATTCTCTGTCAGGCGTTGCAAGCCGGAGCCATCGGCGTTCATCACAAAAAGATCAACGTCATCGTCGCGGTTACCCAGGTTGAACACGCGGTCGCCGTAGAACGCGATGCGGCTGCCATCGGGCGACCAGACCGGCGCCGCGTCCCAGCGGAAGAAGTCGCTGACTGTCTGCGGCTGGTTGCGGTCGGGCGAGGGCACGCGGATGTCGTAGTCGCCGCTGCTCCGGCGCAGGAAGATTAGGTGCCCCTGCGAAGCGTCCAGGCTGTCGTCAGAGCAACTCGCAGACATCGCCGCCAGAATCGCCAGCGCAAGTACTGTGAAAGCGGGGGTGAAGCGTCGCATGTTACTTAAGTGACTGACTGGTCATCTTGTTGCAGGCTACCTCTTAACCCGATTAAACTACAACTCACCTTGCCGCGAGGCAGGTTTGACGAAGTAATTCTCTCATGCTACTGGTCGCCCGGAAGAACCTGTTCTCGGAGAGGACACGCCTTGCGATTTCCATCGGTGGGGTCGCCCTCTCTGTCTTTCTTATTGGCATTCTTCTTTCGCTCTACCGCGGCTGGAGCCAGCAAGTCGGCAGCTTCGTCGAGAATGTCCCCGCCGACCTCTGGGTCGCCAGCGACGGCACCACCGACTTTACCGCAGCCGCCTCCATCCTGCCGAACTCACTTGGTGTCGCACTAGAATTGAACCCTGAGGTCGATACCGTCGGTCCGCTCATCGTACGACCCATGGAGATGTCCTTCGCGGGCGAGAACCCGGACGACACCTTCGACGTTCACCTCGTTGGCTACGATCCTAAGGTCGGCCTCGGTGGCCCGCTTGAGGTGATCGAAGGCAAGAGTCCACCTGGCCCAGGCGAGATGATCATCGATCAGCAGATGCACAGGCGCTACGGCGTCGACATTGGCGACCGGCTCGTGCGCGGAACGAAGACTTTGACGGTCGTCGGATACTCGAAGGGGGGTGACTTTGTCTATACCCAGGTCGCCTTCGTAACGATCGACACGGCAGTCGACTTCCTTGCGCTCGATCCACCTTCGACGCGCACGTTCTTCGTCATTACACTCAAAGACCGCGACGACCGAGATTCGGTAGCCGCACGGGGAGAGGTGGCGATACCGGGCGTCGAATTCATCACCGGGGAGGACTTCGCCGATGAGACGCGTCAACGCATCCTCGGCCAGATCGTCCCGATCCTCATCGTTGTCCTCATCGTCGCGTTCATCGTCGGCCTCGCTGTGGCAGGTCTGACGATCTATACGGCGACCATCGAAAAGTCGCGCGAGTACGGTATCTTGAAGGCCGAGGGGTTCACGAACCCGTACTTATACCGGGTGGTGTTCGAGCAAAGCATGATCACGGGGTTCCTCGGCTTCGTCATCGGCGCCGGGATCACCGTGTTCGTCGCGCCATTGGCGCAGAACGCCGTACCTCAGTTCGTTGTTTATGTGAAATGGCAGGATATCCTCGCGATTGCGGGGGCGACAATTCTCATGGCGCTCCTGGCCGCATACATTCCAGTTAGAAGGTTGACGAGCATTGATCCAGTCTCCGTCTTCAAAGGTTGACGAGCCCGGCGCCACGCCGGAGCGCAAGATGATCCTGCAGCTCGACGGAGTGAGCAAGATCTACCGTTCCGGCGAGTTCACCGTCACTGCTCTGGACGACGCCACTTTTCACGTGCCCGGCGGCGAGATCGTCGCGGTCATGGGTCCGTCCGGGTCCGGCAAGACCACGCTCCTTACTATCGCGGGCGCCCTGCTCCGTCCCACAGAGGGACGCGTGCATATATGCGGCATCGATGTCAGCGACATGGGCGAGGCGCAGCTCGCGGGGATTCGCCGCCAGAAGGTCGGCTTCGTTTACCAGAGCTTCAATCTGCTCGAGGCGCTCACCGCTCTCGAGAACGTGCGCATCGTGTCGCAGAACCACGGCCACGACAAGCACGAGGCGCTGCGCCGCTCTCGAGATTTGCTCGAGATGTTTGGCCTGGGCCATCGCCTGAACGCGCTGCCCAAGAAGATGAGCGATGGCGAAAAGCAGCGTGTTGCCATCGCCCGCGCACTGGCCAAGGACCCAGAGCTACTCCTCGCCGACGAGCCTACGGCTAATCTCGACGCGAAGCGCGGTCACGAGGTCATGGAGCTACTCCGCCAGAAGGCGTTGGAACTCCACAAAGCCGTTGTCGTCGTCTCGCACGACAACCGCATCCGCCAGTTCGCGCACCGCGTCGTCTGGCTGGAAGACGGTCGCCTCCGCGAAGACGATACGCACTCGGTTTAGGGGAACGGTAGAGGCGGCAACGTCGGCAGAGGAGGTGGCGGCAATGGATCGCTATCATCTACCGGCGGCGTCCCGTTGATCTGTACCACCTGCTGGAACGTCGGCCGGTTGATCCAATGGATCGCCGGCACGTTGGTCACACCGACAGCGGACTGACGCACGTCTTCGTCTGCGACTGCACGTTGCCAGTCCCCCACGCTTGGTGACTCGAACTGAGTCTCGAGATCACCCGCTGCCTGGGCGAGCGAATCCCACAGGGCGGTGCGACAGACGACGAGGTTGCCGTTGCCGCAGTAATTCTGCGAGAACTTCCCCGATGCGTTCTGGCCGAGCAACCGTCGGAGGTCCTTGATCACGTGCCCGTATGTGCCGTCCTGGAAGGCGGAGCCGAGGTGGGCGAGCCGGTTGCCGTCGTCGATCGTCAGGTGAAGGTTGTCGATCGCGTGCCCTGAAACGTCATCTAGCACGGCGCGCGACAGCAAAGGCCACCAAGCGTCAATGATCATCGGCGACTGCGGGTCGTCGTAGACACCGTTGCCGTTGAGATCGCGCCGGTGCGAGCCGGCAGCCAGCCAGGCCGCAAGCCTGTCGCGCATCTCGATAGCTCGCGGGTCGATTCCCGCGGGCGGCTGGCCCATCACCTGGAAGACGACGGGCAGCACTTCTTGACCGCGCAAGTCGGTCGTACCAGCCAGCTCCATCGCTGTCACTACATCCGCCCGGTCGACCTTGCCGCTTGCAAATTCCTGTGTGATGCGGACATCCAGCAGTTCGCTGCGGTAGGCCGGGCCGTAGTAGAAGTTGCGGTCGTTGGACATGAACTTGGGCGCCTGCTTATTGTTCCAGGACGTCAGGTAGCCCTTGGTCGGATTCTTGTCCCACGGCTGGTTGGTGAACCCGATGTAGCCGTTCCAGTCCCATTCGCCGGTGCCCCACGTCGGCAGATAAGGATCAACCCCTTGCGCGCGTTGCGGGCAGCGGCAGGAGTGCTGGTAGCCGATGTCTGTGGCGTCGATGTAGAACCAATTGAACGTGTAGTGAACGTACTGCCCCATGGCCTGGCGGAACGAGTCGAACCCGTTCGTCATGAAGTTCGGGTTGTTGACGCGCGAGAAGCCCATCGCTGAGCCCAGTTCGTTCTGGTAAGTGCTGCGCAGCGACGCAACGGCGATCGGCGTGCCGTCGTTCAAGGTGCCGCGCGCGATCAGCGGGCCGTAGTCCTCCGAACGCTCGACTTCCCACGCCAGGATGAGATCCTCGGGGCCGTCGGGTTGGCCGCCTGCGCTCGGCTTCGCGATCTGCGTGTGCGTGAACGCTTCGATCGGCTGACAGACGCCGTCGTGGAGGTAGCCCATTGAGTCAACCGTCGGTGTGCCGCCTCCGGGCTCGCAGAGCTTCAGCACGAACTGGTCGATGTTGTCGCCGCCGGCGGAGGTGGCGGACCAGGCGTAGTTGCGCCCACGCCCGAGCTGGACGTAGATGTCAGTGCCGGCGAAGGCCGCGCCGCGTGCGTCGATGCCGGGCCCGTGCACGTCCTTCTCGACGAGCAGCTGCGGCATGAAGTAACCGGTCTGCGGACCGAAGACCGCGATCGGGTGGCCGGTCTCGGTCTTCTTGCCCGTGACCAGCAGCGCGTTGCTCATCCCATCGTTGAAGTCGAGCGTGATCGGGCCCCAGGGCGCGTCTGCTGTCAGAACGCGGTCCAGCTCGCCGCTGATGGCTGCTACCGCCTCGTCGACCGAGATCGTGCCGTCGTCGATCGGCTGCAACGAGGCACAGTCGATGTTCGGCGTCGCAGCAGGGTTCGGCGTGCCGAGGTTCAGCATGTAAGGCATGATCCTTGAGGAGGTCGTTGGCGCTTCGGGGTCGTTCGCGAAGTGGAGGTCGTTGAAGATGTCGCGAGCGAGTCCGGCGTTGCCTAGCTCGGTGGTCATCGCCTGAAGCCCGCAGTAGTTCGTCAGCTCGCCACCGCCGCCCTTGCCGAAGATACCGCCGACGAGCGAAGCGATGGCCACTGTGTCTTCAGCAATCCAGGCCGAAGGCACCTGCTGAAGAGCGGGGTATTCAGCGGGCAGCTTCAAAGGGTCGATCAGCGCCTCGTTGATGTACTTGTTGACGCCGTCCACGTACGCGAGAAGATCCTCGTAGGTAGCCTGTCCCTCAGGCCCAGCAGCGGCGACCGATTCCTGGAGCTGGCGAGTGAGGTCTTCTTCTGTGTACGGGGCGACCGCCAGTTGATCGAGGTCCAGGTGTTGATTCGCCTCCGAACCGCCGAGGAACTCGGAGAGGCGGGCTCGCCCGAGATGCCGCAGCACGTCCATCAGGAACAGCCGGTCCTCCGCAGTGGCGTAGCCTTGCGCGAACATCGTCGCGTAGCGTGTCTGGCCGAAGATGTGCGGCACGCCGAAGCTCTTGTCCCGGATGATCGTGACGTTTGGCGTCGGGGAGTACACGCGGTCGATGTCGTCAGCGCGGACGCCGAACGAGGCGTCCTTGAAGAAGTCGGGGAGGCGTTCCTCGTCGAGGCCTTCCGTGTTGTAGACCAGGTTTCCGTACATCGAAAGCTGGTCCTTGACGTGCGGCGGGTACTGGCCGAGTTGGGCGAGGATCGCTTCTGGGCCGTTGAGGACACCGTCCTGCCCCGATGGCAGGATGTTCATGAATCCGCCGGCGTCACCGTATTGGCCGTAGTAACCGGGCGCGTGATTGCCGCGGGCGTCGGAAGGTATGAAGACAAGGCCCGCAATCGCGAGCGCGGCAACTAGAGCAAGTATGGTTCGCATTGACACTCCCCTGCGTCTGGGTATGTGGTTTTTGCACACGATACCCGGCGTATCGCGGAGGATGCATCGCCGTAACCTAAACGAAACGCCGGATTTAGGAGCGCCGATGGTTTATGCGGTCGTAAACGGCGGAAATCGGGTTCCGGAAGGCATGTTCGGACCGACACGATTGCGGAGGGCCTGCAGCCACGGGGTCTCAGGTCTCTCCGATTGCCACGGGCAGCGCGTTGCGCCAGAGTTGTCTCTCGGTCAGCTTGAGACGATACTCACCTGATCGCCGGCGTCCGGGCAATCGACAGGTTTCGCGACGCTGAGGCCGGCATCGAAGCGCAGGAGCTTAAGGGAATCGACCGGGTCTATTGTGCCGGAGCAGTCGAAATCACCCCAGACGAGGAGTGACGCGACGGCCACTTCAACGCCGGTCCCGAAATCGGGACAACCAGCGGTGTTCACAGGCAGGCCGGCGTCTTCGCGCAGCGTCAGTAGCGAGTCAACCGGGTCGACCCCTCCCGAGCAGTTGGCATCTCCCCAGGCGTAGGTCGCACCGGGACTGGGACTCGCGGATACCGTCGAAGTGGGAGTAGGAGTGGGCGTCGGAGTGACCGTAGCCGTCGCAGTCGGCGTAGCCGATGCCGATGGTGTTGGTGACGGCGTCGGAGTGGGAGTCGCAATAGTAAACGGCTCCGAAAACTCCGAAGTGTTGTCGCTGTTGTCTGTGTTCGTCGCGGTCACGTTAGGTCCGCTCAGCGAACCCAGGAAGGTCCAGTTCCCCGTGATGTCGGTAAACACCGAGCCCTCGTGAATTCGTCCCTCATCCTCGTTGTCAGAGTAGATGTCGACGAAGCACTCCGCACAGGCCGTCCCGCTCAGCGGGTTAGCTCCCGTGATCATGGGTGGCGACAGGGCGTCGTTGCCTGAACCACTCAGAGTGATGCCCTCGCCGGCGTTGGTGTGTATCGAGTTATGACGGATGGTGTTGCTGCGCACCGGCGGGGACGATCCGTTGACATAGACGCCCGATCCATTCTCGTTGTACGCGATGGTGTTCCCGGCTGAGAGCGCGAACCCGCCGATGATGTTGTTCGAAGATTCGTTGTGCAGGACCACGCCGCCACCACCGTTAGGTAGAGGCGAAACCCCGTTGGCGTCGGTGCCGATCAAGTTGCCTTGGACTATGGTATTGGTGGAACGGTAGATGCTCACGCCCGGTGCGCCGGTCCCCGCCCCCGAAATCAGGTTGCCCGCGCCCGGGTCGGCGCCGCCAATTTTGACCCCGTTGGCGTCGCCGATGAAAATCCCCGTTCCGTTCGAGGGGAAGGCCTGCGTTCCCGCCGAGTTAGTCCCAATGTTGTTCCCCTGGACCGCTCCCGTGGTGACCAGCCCCTCAATCTGCACGTTGTTCAGCATGTTGCCGGAGATGATATTCCTACCCAGTCCGGCTCCGCCGATTACCGCGGTCGGCGATCTGCTCAATACGCCCCGGCCGCTGAGCCCGTTGCCTATCGCCTGGGCGCCCGTGACGTCCGTGCCGATAAAGTTGCCCATCACCTTCGTCCCAACGGCTCCCGCATCAATCAGCACGCCCGCGCCGTAGGTCGTGAAGCCACTCGTAAGGTTATTTCCCGAAATCAGATTGCAGTCACCGGTACAGGCCCCATTCACCAGGATACCCAGGGGGCCACCAATTGTGTTGTTCAACCCCTTGTCAGCGACGCCCTGGCCGTTGTTCCCGGCCATTGGCATCGTCCCGGTTATGTCGGTCCCGATGAAGTTCCCAAAGACCACGCTGTTGCTCGATCCAATGTCCAGGAAAACGTTCGCCTTGTCGTTGATCGCCCCCGAAATCAGATTGCAGGAGTCGATGCACGCGGTCTCCTCAGCCACCTTCGCTCCCCCAATGAAGGCATTGGCAGCCTGGACCTGCACTCCGAAACCCTGGTTAGGCATCGGCGAAATGCCGTCAGAACCGACGCCGATGTAGCTATATGGAAAGCGTGAAGTTGTTGCCGTTCACATAGATGCCATCGTCCGCCGAGTTGGTGATCACAAGCCCGTAGATACTCACATTGGCACCGCTAATCGTCAGCCCGTGGTGCCCGCTGACCAGTGGCCCCCCGGCCCACGGATCTCCACTCGATCAGCGCCTCCTGAGGTGCCGAGGATTCCGACATTGTTCATGGTCAGCGCCGGAAGGGGGTTTCCCGCGGCGATGTTGATCACCGGCGTGCCGCCTCCCAGCAGGAACGTGATGGGTCCGTTAGTGCCATCGCAATCGTACAGTGCGCCGTTCGCGTTGTTCGCCAGGATCGCCTCTCGCAGGGAGCAAACCCCGTTGACACCAGGCACCGGATCCGTGGATGTGGTGACGACCGTAGGAGGACCGACGTGGCCTGGTTCAGGCCTCAAGGCGAATACTGCGGCAAACGCCAGCCCCAGCATCAACGCCGCAAGAAACCTCAATCCTCGGAAAGAACGCACGGTACACCTCCGCTCGATAGTGGCTGGAATCCTATGCGGAGCGTACGCCCGGCGTCAATGCGCATAGACGCAACATTGTTGACGCAGACTGACTCCGATCACCTCTAGCTCCCATTCCGCGACGCTCTCCGACGCGCCGCAGCTAACCATGCCGGAGTCTATGCCAGAACCCGGGACCCTCCGCGAGGAGTCCAATGTTGACAGCGATTCGGACAGGGAGCACCGTTCTGTGCTACTGACATGCGCCCACTGCGACGCGCACGGCCGTTACTCATCCTCATCGCCCTCACCGTTGCCGTGGCCTTTGGCTTGCGCGCGGATGGCGCAGCGTCAACGAGTGTCATCCAGGGCGACGCCGATTGCTCACAAGGCGTGGGAACGAGCGACGTTGCAGCTGTCCTCGACTACGCCGGATCTCTAACGGATGGCCTGCCCTGCCAGGCAGCCGCCAACGTCAACTGCGATGGCAAAATCGACGCCCGAGATGCGCTCGGAATCCTCCGCTTCGCGGCGGGCCTCGATGACGATACCGCGGAGTGCGGTGCAGAAGAACTCAGGTCGCGCTTCGGGCCCAGGATCCAGCCTGGGCCACCGACGCTCGAGCTCGATATTTAATCGCTTCGACCGGGACGACGGTAAGGCACCTTAGCGGCGCCTCTGAGGGCTTCGAGTGCCTCCTCAACGGTCAGTAGAACCACCGTCTCCTGTGATTTGATTGCCCCGCGGGACGAAAGGGCGAGGGCGACGGACGCCATCTTGACATTGTCAGGCGCTTCCCAGAGGGTATAACCATCGTATTGGCCGAAGGCGTACCAGAATCCCTGGAGCTTGCCGCCGACCGACTCGATGATCTCTCGTGCCACGTCCCGTCGGTCTTCCGGACGTTCGATCATGGCATTCCACGCCTCGGCGGTGTAACTGAATCGGGTTAGGTATAAGGGCAAGCTGTCCTCCGTTCTATGCCGCGTTCAGCGACTCTACTCGGCGGTAACGATGGGTAAACGCCGACACCAAAGTGGCGCCCCCGACAGGACTCGAACCTGTGCTTCCGGCTTCGGAGGCCGACGCTCTATCCGACTGAGCTACGGGGGCGGCTAATCTGATTCTAGGCGTGACTGTAACGCCCCAGCAAGCGAACGAGCGTTGACACGCTCCGCCGTGCAAGCGATTCTGGGCCTGCACCCATGCCTGACACTTCGATAGACGCAAAGCTCGCGGACCTTGAGGCGCTCACGGAGCAACTCCTTGCCCGGCGCCGCCTGATCATCGCCAGCAATCGCGGCCCGCTGGAGCACAATATCGAGGCGGACGGCACGCTGACAGCGCGCCGCGGCGCCGGTGGGATGGTCACAGCACTCCTCGCGACCGCGCGTTTCGTGCCCCTGACCTGGGTCGCCACCGCTATGACGGACGGAGACCGGCGCGCCGCCGTCGAGGCCGGCGACGGGCCGGTGCAGGTGCCCGACTACGAGATTTACGTCCGCTTCGTCAGCGTCCCGCAGCCGGTTTACCAGCGCCACTACTACGTGCTCTGCAACCCGCTGCTGTGGTTCATCCAGCACTACATGTGGAACACGCCGCGCACGCCGAACATCGGCCGCGCCGTCTACGAAGCGTGGGACAACGGCTACACGCCGACGAACCAAGCGATCGCCAAGGCGATCTGCGATGAGGCCGAGCGCCAGGAGGAGCCTCCGTTCGTGCTCCTGCAGGACTATCACCTCTACCTCGCGCCAAAGATGGTCCGCGACCGGGTGCCCGGCGCCACGATCCTGCACTTCACGCACATTCCCTGGCCAGGACCGCGCTACTGGGGGATGCTCCCGGAGTTCATGCGCCGTGGTATCCACGAACACATGGCGGCCTGTGACATCGTCGGCCTGCAGACGAGAGCGGACGTCCAGAACTTCCTCATGTGCTGCCAGACGATGCTTGGCGCGCGAGTCGACTACCCGAATCGCACCGTCGAGTATGACGGGCACACCACCTATGTGCGTGAGTACCCGATCTCGATCGACTCCTCCGGCCTGTCGGAGTTTGCTGAGTCGCCGGAGGTCCAGGAGTATGTCGAGAGGCTGCGAGGGGCATTCGGGGAGCAGACGATCATCAGGGTGGACCGTTCCGAGCCGAGCAAGAACATCATCCGCGGAATGCGCTCCTACGAGCTTCTGCTCGAGCGTTATCCCGAGTTCCGCGGGCACGTGAACTTCCTACAGTTCCTGGTGCCGTCGCGCAGTGAACTCGGGGTCTACCAGACATACACGGACGAAATCTTCGAGCTGGTGGAATCGATCAACGACCATTACGGCGACCTCGAGTGGCAGCCGATCCGCGTCTACTACGAGGAGAACTACCCGCAGGCGATCGCCGCGATGACGCAGTACGACGTGCTGATGGTGAATCCCGTCATCGACGGCATGAACCTGGTCTCAAAGGAAGGGCCGCTCATCAACAAGCGCCATGGCGTCCTGATCCTCTCGGAGCTGGCCGGCTCCTATGAGCAGCTGCACAAGCACGCGCTGGGCGTCTCGCCGACGGACCTCGAAGGGACCGTCCGCGCACTTCACTACGCACTGACGATGCCCGAGGACGAACGCCGGCGGCGGGCGGAGGCCCTGCATTCGATCGTGGAGAAGGAAGACATCATCGACTGGCTGCAGCGCCAGTTCAAGGATTTGTTGGCGTTGGACCGGTCAGAGCTTTGAGGGTCTCCTCGAGTAGCCACTCGACGCCCGTCACATCCCTGACGTAGTAGTCGCTGGCGGCGAGCACATCGTCGGTCACTTCGGGGCTGTCGACCGCGACAATCGTCGTCGGGATTCCATCCGAACGCATTGTCCTCACGGCCCGGAACATGTCGACGTCTGTGGCGTCATCACCCATGCAGAGGACCGCGCGCGCGCCCATCCGGCGCACCAGCTCAACGGCCGCCGTCCCCTTGTCGATGTCGATCGGCGGGCGCAGCTCGATCACCTTGCGCCCGTGCTGGACACGGAAGCCCGCCGACGAGGGCTTGGCGATGGCCGAGCGGATCGCCGCCAGGGCAGCCGCTTCGGACGGCGCGCGCCGGTAGTGAAACGCCACAAGCACGCCCTTGTCTTCGACAGTAACTCCAGCGGCCTCCATGTCGTCCAGCTCGGCGATCAGCGCCTGTGCGCGTTCGACCCACTCACGCAACTCGGCCGGCGCTTCGACTTCGCCTCCCGCCCAGATGTTCAGACCGTGGCTCGTCGCGAAGATCGCTTCGTCGAGGCCGGCCATCGCACGCGCGCGCTCCAAGGCGCGTCCGGTGATCAGGCCGACCTTGGCGCCCGCGGCGATCAGGCCCGTTAGCGCGGCGTGTGCCCGATCGGATACGCAGGCCTCGTCGGGGTTGGGGACGATTGGAGCGAGGGTGCCGTCGATGTCGCTAAGGATGGCGAGTGGTTTGTGCAAAAGAAGAGACCGGATCGGCTCTATGTTGCGCAGCTCCTCGGCCATGGTTGGATTGTATCGCCAGACGAATGAAACTCCGCGAACGCGCGGGCGACCCCTGCGCGGCGATAACATTGGTTCAGAAGGAGGATCATCATGCCACTGATGCAATCGCGCGCTACCGCCGTCTGGGAAGGCGATGTGAGGACCGGCGCCGGCCGCTTCACGGTTGGGAGCGGCGCCTTCCCTGAGCAGACAGTCACGCTGGCTCATCGCACCGAGAGCCAGCAAGGCCACACGAACCCGGAAGAGTTGATCGCTGCCGCGCACGCGCTGTGCTACTCCATGGCGTTCTCGGCCGCGCTGAGCAAAGCGAAGACGCCGCCGGAGAGGCTCGAAGTGAACGCGACGTGCTCTCTTGACCGCGTTGATGAAGGCCTCAAGATCAGCCGGATGGACCTGACGGTGCGCGGCGACGTCCCCGGGATCGAGGCTTCGGAGTTCGAGAAGATGGCCCGCGCTGCTGAGCAGGCCTGCCCGGTGTCAAACGCCCTGCGCGGCAACGTCGAGATCCATCTCGACGTCCAAGCATTGACGCCCTCAAACGCCGGCTAACCGGCAGCGCGGTTGCGGTACTGAAGCGCCTCGGCGAGGTGCGCAGCCGCAATCGTTTCGGAGGACGCGAGATCGGCGATCGTTCGGGAAACTTTCAGCACCCGGTGGAACGAGCGGGCGGATAGCGCGAGCTGGTCGACCGCCATCTTTAGCAAGGCGCGGGCCTGGTCGTCGAGGTAGCGCTGGCAGAATTCGCGTACCTCTACGGGGCCCATTTCGCTGTTCGCCCCGAGGCGCGACTCTGAGAACCGCAGCCGCTGCGACTCCCGGCAGGTCTGCACGCGTTGGCGGATCTCCGTTGAGCCTTCCGCAGACGGGCCGTCCACCAGCTTCTCGTAGTCGACGCGCGGTACCTCGACGAAGATGTCCATGCGGTCCATCAGCGGGCCGGAGATGCGGTGGCGGTAGCGCGTCACCGACGAGGGCGAGCACGAGCACTCGTGCGTGGGGTCACCGTGATAGCCGCAGGGACACGGGTTCATCGCCGTGACGAGCATGAAGTTCGCCGGGAATGTGACGTTGCCCTGCGCGCGACTCACGGTCACGACGCGGTCCTCGACCGGCTGGCGTATCGATTCCAGGACGGAGTGCGCGAACTCCGGCAATTCGTCCAGGAAGAGGACGCCGCGGTGGCTGAGCGTGATCTCGCCCGGCCGGGGCACTCGCCCGCCGCCGACGAGCCCGGCGTGCGAGACGGTGTGGTGTGGCGCGCGGAACGGCCGCACGCGCAGGAGCGGCGTGCCGGGCGGCAGCATTCCGGCGACGCTGTAGATCTTCGTGACCTCGAGGGCTTCATCGGGCGTCATTCGCGGGAGGATCGTCGGTGTTGCCCGCGCAAGCAGCGTCTTGCCTGACCCCGGCGGGCCGACCATCAGGACGTTGTGTCCGCCGGCGGCCGCAACCTCGAGCGCACGCTTGACGTGCTCCTGCCCTTTGACGTCCCGGAAGTCGACGCCGTCGGGCGGCAGAATGTCTTCCGCCTCACCGGGTCGCGCCGCCACGTACGGCTCGATTGTCGTCAGGCCGCGCAAATGTTCGGCCAGCCCGCCGAGGGTCGCGACGGGCACGACCTCAACACCTTCGACGAGACTGGCTTCCGCTGCGTCCGGCTCCGGCACGAAGACTGTCGTCAGGCCGCGTTCGCGGGCGATGCCGACCATCGGCAGGACGCCGCCAGTGTGACGCAGCCGTCCGTCCAGCGAAAGTTCGCCGAGGAACACGCAGTCGCGCCGCGCTTCGGGCGCTTGCTGCGAGGCGATGAGGATGCCGATGGCGATCGGCAGGTCGTAAGACGGCCCTTCCTTGCGCAGGTCGGCGGGCGCGAGGTTCACGGTGATCCGGTGCGCGGGGAAGATGTGCCCCGAGTTACGGATCGCCGAGCGCACCCGCTCGCGCGCCTCCTGCACAGCCGTGTCCGGCAGACCGACGATGTTGAACGCCGGCAACCCCTGGTTGCTGATATCGACCTCGACTTCGATGATCTCGCCGTCGAGCCCGATGACCGCGCAGCTGTTAACCTTCGCCAGCATGCGCCGAACATATCAGGCGTTTCGCGAAAGTCTAAGGGGTTTGTGTCACTGACTGCCGGACCGTCGACCAGTGCGGAAGATACGTTATGTCATTGTTTTGTACTTTTATGTTTCTCGGAGCTTCCACGTCTTGGAATGCGCGAATTGCAGTTCGTGTTCCCAGATTGACGCCGACTCGCCTGCCGCTCCACCGTAGAAGGCGGGCGTGGCGTCGAACCCAGTCTCTAATGGCGATGTGACCGTCTTCGCCTTCACGGGGGCGGAGTATACTCGAAAGCAGATTCGAAGGAGTTCCCCACATGGCCAAAGTGCCCACGTTTTACTCGGCCCAGCAGGCCAAGAAGCCGGAAGCCCACCGTATTCACCACGACGACGACCGGTGCTTCTCGGGCCGAGACATCCCGCAACACGAGCGGCTCGTTGGCGACAACGGGTACCGTCTCTGCGTTGAGTGCACGCGCCTCGGCGCGGTCGCGCCGGCGCCACAGCCAAGCTGATTACCAACCAACCTGAGCGCCGACGACATTCGGGATCTCGAAGTTGGCGCTCTCTACTTCGACGCTTACACCCCGAGTATAGTAGGGGACGAGCGCGGGAGCGCGCCCATCCCGGCTCTATTCCGGCCAGTTCGGCTGCGGAAACGCCGCACAGCGCCCCTGGTCCGTGGCGCAGCAACGGAGGTTGCATGAAGATCTTGCAAATTGCTCCCCTCTGGGAGACAGTGCCACCGCAGGCGTATGGCGGCACAGAAGCGGTTGTGCACGTGCTTGTTGAAGAGTTAGTCAGGCGCGGACAAGAGGTTACGCTATGCGCATCAGGCGATTCGCAGACGTCCGCCCGACTACAGGCGAGCTATCCACGCAGCCTCCGCAGGGCAGAGCTGGAGAACAAATCGGTGTACTCCTGGCAACATGCGGCGCTATCACTGAAGGACGCACGGGAGTACGACATCGTGCACAACCACGCGGGCGAGGAAGTGATGGCGCTCTCTCATCTGGTCCCGGACGTTCCGATGCTGACGACCATGCATTGCCTCGTCACCCCCGACACGCAGTTCGTCTGGGACCGCTACCCCGGTCACTACAACACGATCAGCCTTTCGCAGTACGCGACAATGCCCAAAATAGCCAGCGGTACGTACGCAGGCGTCGTTTACAACGGAATAGACGTGGCCTCCTTCCCATTCCAGGCTGAGAAGGAAGATCACCTGCTCTTTCTTTCGCGGATTTCGCCGGAGAAGGGCCCTCAGTTGGCCGTCGAAGTAGCCCGGCGTTGCGGAAAGAAGCTAATCCTGGCCGGCAAAGTCGATCCTTACGACCGTGACTTCTTCGCCAGCACCATAACTCCGTTGATAGACGGTGACCGAGTAGTATTCGTCGGGGAGGCGGACGCCAAGATGAAACGGGAGCTGTACAAAGCGGCAAGCTGTGTGCTGATGCCAATCACCTGGGAGGAGCCATTCGGCCTCGTACTGGCGGAGGCGCAGGCCTGTGGCACGCCCGTAATCACGTTCAACCGCGGAGCCGCCGCGGAGATCGTGCAGGACGGCGCCACGGGTTTCGTCGTCGATTCCGTGGACGAGATGGTCGCCGCGGTGGCGCGTGTCAATGAGATCAGCCCGATGGCTTGTCGCCAGCACGTGGAAAGACACTTTGACCGGCAGGGGATGGCGGAGGGCTACCTTCGCGTCTATCAGTCGATCCTGGAGCAAAGGCGAGCCGGACAGTCCGGCGCCCTGCCAAATGGCAAGACCCCACCGCAGACTGTACGGCCCAGCGGGGACGCCCATCCCGCCCTTGTTGCCTAACCCCATGAGCGACCCGAAGCCCGCAGGCGGCGCTGCGCAGCCAGCGCGCCGCCTCCTGCCCGAGGCAGAACCGATGGATGTCCAGGACATCCGCGATGCCCTGGTGATCCGGGAGCGAGACCTGTTCCTGTTGACAGACAAGACCGGCGAGGTGCCCGCGGACAACATCAACGGCCATGGCCTCTATTTCGCAGACACGCGGTACCTCTCGACGTTTGAGTTCTCGCTGGCCGAGAACAAGTCGATGGTTCTGCTCTCCACGGCTGAACTGGGGTACAGCTCTGAGCACGTGCTCACGAACTACGCGCTGACGGACCTGGACGGGCGAAAGATCCCGCGCGCCACCGTCCAGGTCCACCGCACGCGAGTCGTGGAGGACGCCCTGGAGGAGACCTTGCGGGTCGACAACTACAACAACTTTCCGGTGCATTTGGATCTGCAGTTCCGCTTCGCCGGGGACTTTGCCGACATCTTCGTGGTGCGCGGATTTGCGCCGGAACCGGGTGGAGAGGCTGCCCGGCCAGCGATATGGAACGGGGAATCGCTACAGATCTCGTACAGGGGGACAGACGATCGCTCACGGAATACCACCATCAGGTTCGCACCAAAGCCCTGGTCTGTGGAGACAGCCGGCGCAACGGCTCAAGTTACGTTCCGGGAGCTTGTGGCCGCGCGCGGGCACACACATCTGTCGCTGGTAATCGCCGTAGACGGCCGCGTGGAGGTGCCTCGCGGAGCGTCGCGCTTCGCCATCGTCGCGGAGGAGTACGACACGTGGAAGCGGGAATCGACCCAGATCGAAAGCGATAATTCCTTCTTCGACACCGTGCTGCAACGATCCTTGTCTGACGTGCGGATGCTGTGGAACCACGGCTCACCCGGGGGGTATCCGGCAGCGGGCACGCCCTGGTATGACGCCCTCTTTGGGCGGGACACGGCGATCGTGGGCCTTCAGACGTTGTGCCTCAAGCCCTCCGTCGCCCGCGCGTGCCTGGTCGCCTTGAGCCGCTGGCAAGGCCAAAAGTTCGACACCTGGCGTGACGAGGAGCCCGGGAAAATACTGCACGAATTGAGAGTTGGCGAGATGACGCAGTCCGGCGCCCTGCCGTTCTCGCCCTACTTCGGCAGCATCGACTCGACGCCGCTGTTCCTGCTGCTGGCGGGGGAGTACTTCCAGTGGACGAACGACGTGGAGCTTGTCTCCCAGATAGAGCACAATCTGCGGGCGGGCCTGCAATGGCTGACGGACTACGGAGACACCAACCGGGACGGCCTCATCGACTACGAGAAGCGGTCGAGCAAAGGGCTGGTGAATCAGGGGTGGAAGGACTCATGGGATGCGCTGATGCACGCGGACGGCTCGCCGTTGGCGCCGCCGATTACGCTGGTTGAAGTACAGGCGTACGCCTATGCTGCGCTGGACAAGCTCGCGCCCGTGTTCGCTGCGTTGGGTGACGCCGAAATGGCCCGAGACCTGGTCCGGCAGGCTGCGGCTCTCCAGGAACGCCTCAACCGCAAGATGTGGACACCTGACGGCTTCTACGCAATGGCCCTGGACGGCGAGGGACGCCAGGCGGCCTCGATCGCCTCCAACGCCGGCCATGCTCTCTGGGGGGGTATCGCGACCTTCGAGCAGGCACGCCCCATCGTCCAGAGGATGATGGAGCCGGACATGTTCTCGGGCTGGGGGATCCGCACTTTGAGTTCCAAGTCGCCCTGCTTCAACCCGCAGGGGTATCACGTGGGCACCGTTTGGCCACACGACAACTCGATCATCGCGATGGGGTTCAAACGCTACGGTTTTGAGCGCGAGCTGAACCGGCTGGCGACAGCCCTTTTCGACGCCGCCAGGGCCTTCCCGTATTACCGTCTGCCGGAGTTGTTCGGGGGTATGGCGCGCTCCGGACACGACTCTCCGGTCCCGTACCCGGTTGCCTGCCAGCCACAAGCCTGGGCGGCTGGCGCGTTCCCCCTCGTGACCCAGGCGATGCTGGGTCTCTCCCCGGACTCCCCAAACGCCCGCCTGAGGATCGTGCGGCCGATACTGCCGGACTGGCTGAGGTATGTGCGCGTGCGCAGCCTGCGCGTGGGGACCGGCGCGGTGGACCTCTTCTTCGAGCGGCGAGGGGCCAACACGAGCGTCGTCATCGACGGGATCCGCGGTCACCTCGATGTGGCCTTCACAGACGAGTGGCCGCTGCGCTCCGCGAGCCCGGTCACTGAACCGGACGCTTGACCGGCCGGCGAACCAGACACACGTTTTCTCTCGCAAGAGCCATCAAACACACATTCCCGCGCCTGCCAGCCTCACGACACTCCTACTGGCATCTCACCGTCCGTTAACGTGCCCGAGCAGTTGGATGACATTTTCCCTGCCAGAATGATCAACCGAGCCGATAACCCTGCGCCGCGTTGACTGAGGTGGACGAGCGGCGCGTCGCTAAGCGCTCTTACGCGCTCTTGCGCGTGCTGCCTTCGACGCGGCGGCTGACGGAGAGAATGCCGCGGACGCCTTCGAGCTTGTTGAGCATCCGTAAGAGCTGCTCGACGCCGGTGGTCTCGAGGCTCATGTCGATGCTGATGTGCCCATCATCACTGATCTCGCCGTCGAGCCCGATGACCGCGCGACTGTTAACCTTCGCCAGCATGCGCCGAACGTAGCAGGTGTTCCGCGGAAGTCTAAGGGGTTTGTGTCACCAGCGCGCCGCGGTTCCTGCTGTGGATCTTCCACCGGCTGTTAGAATCGGAGGCGCGTCGCCCTGTCGTACAAAGGTGGTAGCATGCCCCTTTCGCCTGAAGCCCCTGATCTCGCTCGTCGCGTGTTCTCGCCGATCGCCCGAGACTACGACGCGCCGGCTCTCGTCCTGAGTCTCTTCCGCTACCGTGCCTGGCGCCGCTTCCTGCTGTCCAGGCTCGACCTGCCGCCCGGAGCACGGGTCCTGGACATGGCTACCGGTACCGGCGCGATAGCGCTCGATCTCCTTCAGCGTCCTGACATCGAGGTCATCGGCGGCGACGTTACACAGGGGATGCTGCGCGGGGGTCAACGCCGGGCTGATGCGTCCGGCGTGGATCTCCAACTGGTGGAATGCACGGCCGAGGCCCCTCCCTTCACGGATGCCGCGTTCGACGCGATCACCTTCGCCTATCTCCTCCGCTACGTCCGCGACGTGCCCGATACGCTCCGCGCCCTCGGCCGCCTGCTGAAGCCCGGCGGCATGATCGCCTCGCTCGACTTCGCGGTACCAAGGGGCGTCTGGTACCCGCTTTGGCGGCTCTACACCGATACAGTGCTGCCAGCAGGGGGACTCTTGTTTTCGCGCGACTGGCAACGAGTGGGCAGGTTTCTTGGCCCGAGCATCCGTGAGTTCGATCGCCGCTGGCCGGAGCACGCGCTCCTGGCCGCCTGGCGCGACGCTGGTTTCTCTGGCGTCCGATCTCGGCGCCTGACGCTGGGCGGAGCGATGGCGATCTGGGGCACCAAGTCATGAAGCTGGGTCGTCTCCCACTCAAGACAGGGACGCCCGCGAACGTCCGTCCGGCGTTCTACGCGCTTCGGCCCGGTAGCTGGCGGGACTATGTGACGTTGCTCCACCCCCCTTACACGCTCTGGCACCTGAGCTACGCCATGTGGGGCGCGGCGCTCGCGGGTGCGCATCATCCCGACCGTCTGGCGGCGACGCTCGCCGCCTTCCTCCTGGCGGTGGGTGTCGCGGCCCACGCCCTCGACGAGCTTCAGGGCCGGCCGTTGCGTACTCGAATCTCGCCGGTCGTTCTCTGGACCGTTGCCGCGTTGGGCCTTGGCGGAGCTGTTTCTATCGGCATCGTAGGAGCGTTAGCGGTGTCGCCCTGGCTCCTGGCGTTTGTGGCCTTCGGCTTGTTCATCGCGCCCGCCTACAACCTGGAGTGGTTCGGCAAGCGCTTCCACTCGGACACCTGGTTCGCCCTTTCCTGGGGTTCGTTCCCCCTGCTCACCGCTTACTTCGCAGACGCCGAGCGCCTGGGCATCGCGGCCGCGGCCGGGGCAGTTATGGCGTTCACACTCAGTCTTGCCCAGCGCGCACTTAGCAGTCGCGCTCGCACCCTTCGGCGCCGGGTGCGCAGTATCGAGGGACAGGTCCTCTATAACGACGGAACCGTGGATGACATCGACCGCCACTGGGCCACGGCGCCAGATGAGCGAGCGCTGCTGCTCCTTTCGCTTTCGATCTTCCTGGGCAGTCTCGCGGTATTCGCAGCGACTCTCCGATGAGGCGATCGGACAGCCTGCCCAGTGCATGCCGCCGGATGGTCTGACAACGCCGTAACCTCACCCAATGCGATCGACGCGGCGGGTCACCGAGAAGGTGCCGCGCACGCCGTCGAGCTTGTTGAGCATCCGTTGGGCCTGCTCGACGCAGGTGCGGGGAGATGTGGACCGAGTTGCGGATCGCCGACGCCGGAAGTCCACGCCGTAGATTCGCCCGGCGACTTATTAACAGCGGGATGCGGTCGCGCGATGCTGGCGGCGCGATCAGCCAAGATTCGTTTCGTCAGCGACACCCTCGTTCTCCCGGGAGGTACTGATGACTGTCGAGCCACAAGCGACTGTTGATCACCCGCTGGTGATAGCGTTTGTTCAGGCCCTCGCCGAGCGCGATTTCCAGGCGATCAAAGAGTGCCTTGCCCCTGATGTCAGTTTCCGGGCGCTGCTGCCGGGCGGCGTCGTAGAGGCCGGGTCGGCCGAAGAAGCTGCTGGCGTTCTAGACCACTGGTACTCGGTGTACGACCGGTTCCGGCTCACCGGCTGGGATACGGGCTGGCTCGGCAACATGGTCCGCATCGGTTACCGCGTCGAGGGCTTCGCTGACGACGGCTGGTGGGAAGTGGAGCAGCAGGCCTATTGCGAGCCGATCGACGACCGCTTCGTGCGCGTCAACCTGGTGTGTTCCGGCGTCTACGACCGCGACCCACCGGACTGGGCGTAGCGCCAGGGGACGCGACCCACGTTCGCGTTGGCGAACGCAGCATGCGCGGCGCTGAAGTCATGGGTAACGTGTCACTTCTACTGCCTAGTAGCGGGTTGGGAAGCAAATGATTAGGCGGCTAGGTCTAGCGTCAGTTGGCCACGGCCATGAGACAGGGAGTTCGCTCAGCCGAATACCGCTTCGTCGAGATCTTCATCTGTGGGTGCCCGGCCGTTCGCGACAATCTGCAACAATACGCCCCGAAGCAGCTGATATGAGTCGTTCATAGCCTCGGCCAATTGGCCTGCTGACAAAGGTTCTCCGTGGACTGCCTTTGACCTTTGACCGTAGAGCTTCTTGATCGCGTTGAACCTGTTCTTGCGTTCAGTTCCCCTAGGTTCGAGAAGGGATGACGCATAGAGAGATATTCTGAACACCAACTCCGAGCTCACGCCGAAGATCGCTTCTATCCCACTCCAGAGCCGCGAGATCGCAGAGCGGGCATCCTTCGCATAGCGCCAGTCAACGGCGGCCTCGAGTGCAAACCGGAACTTGTCACTGTCGGCTGCAAGACGATTGAATGGATTGAAACTAACCTTCACCCACTCCGCATCATCCGCGTCGAATGTGTCGCGCCTAGCGCCCCTGTCGGCCAGTAGCCGTAGGTGATAATCGAGCAATTGCCCCTTGAACGGCGGCAACTGGCGCTTGGGTCGATAGACTGCGGCATCCACGCCTTCTTCGCGAAACTGCTCATGGAATTGCCCCTTGGCCCGCTCTTGATGTCCGGCGATCAGACGCCACGAGTATGAATTACAGGCGAGTGGAACGTGGCGACTGAACCCGCGTAGCGTGAGTAGGGCCGACATGAGCCAAGCCCGATTCAGGGTGTCATAGCCAGGAGTAACGGATGCGTCCAAAGCCGATTCCACTTCGCTGTGACACCCATTTAGAAAGGGTTCCAGTGTGGCCCATTCCCTGAATCCGACACTGCCGGCAGCCGCGAGGTCGAAGACTGTTAGCGGGGATTCCAGCGAACACAGAGTCAGACCAGAGGCAATGTGATAGGCGGGTTCGCTAAGCTCCAGGCCGTGCAGGAGCACGTACCAATTGTTCCCGACGTCATTTGCGACTTCGTTTGTCATTGCGCGGACCTACCGAAGGCTTCACCGATTCTAGCAGCCCCAGGACACCACAGCGGATCGAACGGTACGCGGTCGTTGGACTAACGCGCCGTGGTGTTCCTGCCTCTGGCAGGCTTCCACGGGCTGTTAGAATCGGAGACGCGTCGCCCTGCCGGATAAGAGGTGGTGGCATGCGCAATTCGCCCGAAGCGCCCAAGCGCCCGATCTCGCTCGCCGCGTGTTCTCGCCGATCGCCGGGACTACGACGCGCCGACTCTCGTCCAGTGTCTCTTCCGCTACCGTGCCTGGCACCGCCTTCTGCTGTCTAGGCTCGACCTGGCGTCAGGGGCACGGGCCCGGACATCCAGCCAGGGGTGGACTCCCCTACGCGCTCTTGCGAGAAGAGCCTTCGACGCGGCGGGCAACGGAGAGGATGCCCCGCACGCCTTCGAGCTTGTTGAGCATCCGCGAGAGTTGTTCGACGCCGGTTGTCTCAAGGGTCATGGAGATGGTGATATGGCCGTCGTCCTTCTCCTGGGTGTGGACGCCGACCATGTTCACGGCCTCCTCGGCGACCATCGTCGCGAGGTCGCGCAAGAGACCGACGCGGTCCCAGGCCTCGATGTGCACGGCCACGGGGTACATCTGGCCGCGGCGGCCCCACTCGACGTCGACGAGGCGCTCCTGCTCGTCGCCGTGGACGATGTTGGGGCAGTCCTGCCGGTGCACTGCGACGCCTTCGCCGCGCGTCACGTAGCCGACGATCGAATCTCCGGGGACGGGGTTGCAGCAGCGGGACAGGCGCGTCAGGAGATCGCCCGTACCGAGCACCTTGATGTTCGTCGTGTAAGTCTGCTTGGTCGGCGCGGCGATCTCCTCGAACTCTTCGGTCTCCTTCATCAGGGAGGCGATCTTGTTCGCGATGTGCTGCGTGCTGATCTCGCCGTAGCCGATGCGCAGGTAAAAGTCCTCGAGGTCTTCGAACTTGAAGATGCGCAGCAGCTCGTCGTGCATCTCCGGCACGCTCGTGCCGAGGCGCGCCATCTCCTTGTCGAGCATTTCCTTGCCGCGGATGATGTTCTCCGCCCGCTCCTGGCGCTTGAACCACTGACGAACCTTTTCACGCGCGTGCGTCGTCCGCAGGTAGCCAAGGTTCTGGTTCATCCAGTCGCGTGACGGCCCCTTCGAGGACTTGCTGGTGAGTATCTCGACCACTTCACCGCTCTTCATCGGGTAGTTGAGCGGCACGAGCTTGCCATTGACCTTTGCGCCAACGCAGAGGTGCCCAAGGTCAGTGTGGACTCGGTACGCAAAGTCGAGCGGTGTCGAGCCGGTAGGCAAGTCCTTTATCTCACCACGCGGCGTGAAGACGTACACCTGGTCCTGGAAGATGTCCGTCTTGATCGCCTCGACCAGCTCATCCGCCTGCGAGATATCGCGCTGCCAGTCAAGCAGCTGCCTGATCCAGGCGAGGCGCTCTTCGTAACGGACGTCGCGCTTCGATCCTTCCTTGTACCGCCAGTGCGCGGCGATGCCGAACTCCGCCGACTGGTGCATGTCATCCGTGCGGATCTGGACCTCCAGCGGCTGGGCGTGGATGGCCATCACGGTCGTGTGGAGCGACTGGTACATGCTTTCCTTGGGGTTGGCGATGTAGTCGTCGAAGGTGTTGGGCAATGGGCGCCACATGCCGTGAACGACGCCGAGGGCGGTGTAGCAGTCGGCAACGCTATCGACGAGGACGCGGACCGCCAGCAGGTCGTATATCTCGTCGACGCTACGGCTCTCGTCGGCGTACTTTTCCATCTTCTTGTAGATGCTGTAGATGTGCTTGGCGCGGCCCTGGACGTCGGCCTTGATGTCGTGCTTCTTCAACTCCTTGACGATGATGTCTGTAACTTCCTTGACGTATTGCTCGCGGACGTCGCGCTTGGCATCGAGCATCTCGGCGACCTTCTTGTAAAGGTCCGGCTGGAGGTAGCGGAACGCGAGGTCCTCCATTTGCCACTTGATCTCCCAGATACCGAGACGCGCGGCCAGCGGCGCGTAGATCTCCATCGTCTCGCTGGCTATGCGTAGCTGGCGCTCGCGGTCGAGGGCCCAGAGCGTCCGCATGTTGTGGAGACGATCGGCCAGCTTGATGATGACGACGCGCAGGTCTTGCGCCATCGCCAGGAACATCTTGCGCAGGTTCTCCGCCTGCATGTTCTTGTCGCCGACGAGAGTGTCCGCCTGGCCGGAGATCTGGCCGAGCTTGGTCACGCCCTCCACCATCTGCGCCACTTCCGGGCCGAAGCGCTTCTGGATCTCCGGGTTGCTGACGCCGCAGTCCTCCTGGACGTCGTGCAGCAGGGCTCCGGCGATGGTCGCCGCATCCAGCTGAAGGGACGCGATCGTCTCGGCCGCGTGCAGCGGGTGAGTGATCACTGGGTCGCCGTTCTTGCGGAGCTGCCCGGCGTGCGAACTGACCGCGAACTCCAGCGCCTCCCGGACCAGTTGCTGGCCTTTGGGGGGCAAATACTCCGCCACGCGGTCCAGGAGGGCCTGACCCGGGCCGATGGCAGGGTCAGACAGCTCTTCGTTCTTGGTCGCCATATCTGTGTAAAGTGTACAGCGTATGGGCCGGGAAACCACCAGGCGGCCAATCACTATCCGCTAGTCACCATCCTGCTATCCTCAGGGTATGGCACCTGATTTGCAGGCCCCGCGCGGCACGCAGGACATCCTCCCGGACGAGCAGCCGCGGTGGGACCACGTCCGCGACACCGCAGAGCGCCTCTGCCGGGAGTTTCGCTATGCCGAGATCGAGACACCCGTTTTCGAGGATGTCACGCTGTTCAAGCGCACCGTCGGCGACGCCACGGACATCGTCCAGAAGGAGATGTACGTCTTCGAGGACCGCGGGGGCCAGGAACTGGCCCTTCGCCCGGAAGGGACGGCGCCCGTTTGCCGCGCCTACATCGAGCACGGGATGCACAACCAGCCACAGCCGGTGCGGCTCTACTACGTCACGCCGATCTTCCGCTACGACAGGCCGCAGGCCGGGCGCTATCGGGAGCACCACCAATTCGGCGTCGAGGCTATCGGCGATGTGTCCGCCTCGGTCGACGCCGAGACGATCGAGCTGCTCTGGCGCCTGTATGAGGAGTTGGGCCTGACCAACCTAACGCTCAACCTCAACTCGATCGGCGACAGCAACTGCCGGCCGCGTTACCTCGACGCCCTGCGCGACTACTACCGGGACAAGCTCGACAAAGTCTGCGCCGACTGCCGTGGTCGCTTTGAAAAAAACCCGCTGCGCCTGCTCGATTGCAAGGACAAGAAGTGCCAGGACATCATCGCCGGCGCTCCTGACTTCACGGACTACCTTTGCGACGCTTGTGCCGAGCACTTCTCAGAGCTGCGTTCGTACATGAATGGGCTCGGCATACCTTATGTCATCAACCAGCGCCTCGTGCGGGGACTCGACTACTACACGCGCACCGTGTTCGAGGTGCAGCCGCTGGAAGAACGCGGGCAGAGCACGGTCGGCGGCGGCGGGCGCTATGACGGCCTGATCGAGAAGCTGGGCGGGAAACCGACGCCCGGAGTCGGCTTCGCCACCGGCATCGAGCGCATCATCCTCAACCTCAAGCGCCAGGGAGTGCCACTGCCGGACACGACGCCACTCGACATCTTCGTCACGGTGCTCTTGCCGGAAGCGCGTGTACCCGCGTTCAGACTGGCGTCAGACTTACGACGCGCCGGGCACTCCGCCGTTGTCGGCGCGGGCGACCGCTCGCTCAAAGCCCAGATGCGCCACGCCGACGCCCTGCACGCGACTTATGTCGCGATCCTTGGCGAGCGCGAACTCGCGGCGGGCGAGGTCACGCTCAAGCGCCTCAGCGACGGCGAACAGCAGACGGTGGCGATGAGCGACGTCGCAGATCGCCTGCGGAGTTAGCCCGAGCGCCTGGCGCGGGCGTAGACCGGGAGGTTTCGGCTCGCGCATCGTAATCCTTTGTCTAATCTTTCGGGCGTCAACTACTGGCTGACCGGTCAATGCCGGAACCCGCGCTACCTGCCACGCTGATTGAAACTCATCTTGGAGGGGAAGCCAGATGTTCCGAATACGTTCTTTGTTTGCCCTGGCGGCTACTGCCGGTCTGTTGGGGACCGGCGTCGGTTCCGGTGGAGGGGGCCGGGCCGGCGCCGACGCGGACAACCAGCGCCTTCGGTTGCGCTCAACGTCAGGTCGCAGGCGGTCTGACCTCACTGTGTTTCTCCCGGCGCGGAGTCCATAACTCAGACAATACCCTTCCCTCCATGCGGCGGCGGGTCCGACGCCCGCCTCCAGACAGGACGCCGTGGCACCCACGGCGTCCTGTCCATTCGTGGCCGGGTGATATAATCGTCCCGTAGCCCCCGAGCGGGGGCTTGTGTGTGTCTGAGGGAAGCATCATGTGGGACAAACTGGGCGCGATCCGCGCTCGCTACGACGAACTCGGCGAAGAAATGTCCCGCCAGGAAGTGGCCAACGACTTCCAGCGGTTGGATGTGCTTGCCCGCGAGCACACCTCTCTCGGCAAGATCGTGCAGCTGGCGGACACCTACCGTGACGCGGAGAACGACCTGTCCCAGGCGCGCGCGATCGTCGCCGAAGGCGGCGACCCCGAACTGGTCGAGATGGGCCGGGTAGAGATCGAGGCGAAGGAAAGAGAGATCGCAGACCTCGAAGCGCAGTTGCGCCGTGCCCTCGTCCCCAGGGACCCTTACGACGACAAGGACGTGATCGTCGAGATCCGCGCCGCGGCCGGTGGCGAAGAGGCCTCCCTCTTCGCCGGCGATCTCTTCCGCATGTACAGCCGCTACGCCGAGCGACAGGGCTGGCAGACCGAGGTCATCGAATCTCATCCCAGCGACCGCGGCGGCTTCAAGGAGATCGTCTTCGAAGTGCACGGCCAGGGCGCCTACAGCCGCCTCAAGTATGAGAGCGGCGTCCACCGCGTGCAGCGCGTGCCGGAGACTGAGGCGCAGGGCCGCATCCACACTTCGACTGCCACGGTCGCGGTCCTCCCAGAGGCCGACGAAGTGGATATCCAGATTGACCCGAAGGACCTGCGCATCGACACCTACAACGCCGGTGGCGCGGGCGGCCAGAACGTCCAGAAGAATGACAACGCTGTGCGCATTACCCACCTGCCGACCGGCGTCGTCGCGACCTGCCAGGACGAGCGCTCGCAACTCAAAAACAGGACCAAGGCGATGGCCGTGCTCCGCTCGCGGCTGCTGGACATCAAGCAGCGCGAACAGCGCAACGCGATCGAGTCGTCACGCCGCACGCAGGTCGGCTCGGGCGACCGCGCGGAGAAGATCCGCACGTACAATTTCCCGCAGGACCGCATGACGGACCACCGCGTCGGCTATTCGCGTCACAACCTGCCGGCGCTCCTCGACGGTGACCTCGATGACGTCATCGACGTGCTGCAACAGCAGGAACAAGAGGAGTTGCTGGAGGCCCAGCTGGCGTGAACCTGGCGGAGGCGCTGCACGAGGGCACTCGCCTCCTTCGCTCGACCGCGAGCGATGAGGCGCAGCTGGAAGCCGAACTGCTGCTGATGCACGCGCTGAAAATTGACCGCGTTCACCTGTACCAGCGGCTGCACGACTGGTTGCCGGCGAGCCGCGAGAAAGCGTACCGCAAGCTGTTGGAGCGCCGGCTGGCGCATGAACCAACGCCGTACATCACCGGCCGCAAGGAGTTCTTCGGCCTGGACTTCGAGGTGACGCGCGCGGCGCTCATCCCCCGCCCGGAGACGGAGACGCTCGTCGAACTCGCGATTGATTACGCCCGCGACCGCTACGTGCACAAGCGCTGCACGATTGCCGACATCGGCACGGGCTCAGGCGCTATCGCTGTGTCGCTCGCGCACCGGCTGACGAACGCACGCGTCATCGCGGTGGACACATCGAAGCGGGCGCTGGCCCTTGCCCGCCGCAACGCTGAGCGCCACGGCGTCGCCGACCGCATCGACTTCCGCCATGGCAATCTGCTCGGCCCGCTCGAGCGCCCGGTCGAGATCATCGCCGCGAACATGCCTTACGTGACGACTGAGCAGTGGCAGGCGATGCCGCCGGAGATACGCGAGCACGAGCCGCGCGGCGCACTCCACGGAGGCCCGGACGGCTTGCGCTACATCCGCAGGCTCTTGCGGCAGGCGCCCGCGAAACTGATGGCCAACGGGGCGTTGTTCGCCGAAATCGGCGATTGGCTAGGGGCAGAGGTGGCCTTCCTTGCCCGGCGCGCCTTCCCCACAGCTGATGTGGACGTGCGTCCTGACCTCGCGGGCCGCGACCGTGTGCTTTGCGTCTACACGTACGCTAGGGCTTGAACGTAGCCGCGAACATCACCCGCGGCTCGATGAAGGCATACGGCGCCGACTGCCAGTAGCCCCAGTTGTCCCAATCCTTGCCGTAGACCTCGCGGAGACAGTCCTTGAAGCCTTCGTGCTCGCCGCTGGTCTTGTCGATCTCCAGGGCGCGGCCGTGGACGGTCACGACGAGTTCCTCGCCCCGCGTGTGCGTAGCGCTCACCGCGGGCCGCGCACGGATGTGCCGAAAGCGCACAGAGTTCTCCGCGGAGCCGAACCAGACCAGCCCTCGGTAGAAGATGCCATCCACCGGTCCGACAATCGGCTCGCAGCGCGCCGTCACCGTCGCCAGGTTGAGCAGTGTCATCGCTTGTAGCTCCCCGCAGACATCCTCGGCTGAGAGGCGCCGTTCAGGTGTGATGATCGAGCGCAGATGCTCGCCCGACTTGGAGTAACTCTCGTCGAGCAGGCGCTGCAGCCTCTCGATGTCAGCCGCTGTCTCGTGCATCAGCCACTTCCTTCTCGCGCATGAACAGCACATCCTTGGGGCTGACGCCAAGCGCGATAGCGGTCAGCGGGCCCGCCATGAAATACGGCACTGCCAGCATCACGTGCGCGAAGATCGCGAAGGCCGCCGCCTGCGACCTGTCGACGTCGAAGGCGACAAGGAGACTCGTCAGCGCCACCTCATACACACCGAGCCCGGCCTGCGTCACCGGCACGGACACCGCGACGGTCGCAGCGACGACGACCAGCAGGTACATGACCGGCGAGACCTCGATCCCCAGTGATTCGCCCGTCGCCCAGTACATTGCCGCCTCGCACGACCACGCAGCGAGCGAGCACAACGAGACGATCAGCAGCGATCGCGCACTCTGGAACGATCGCAGGCCGCCCCCGAAGGACCGCAGGTGGCCGCTAATCCAGAGCCGCCAGCGCCCATCTGGCTGTGTGTCCAACGCTGGCCGGTCGTCGGCGTGATACGAGAGCCAGCGCGCGCCGACCACGCCGATGACCAACAGGCCGCCGTACGCGACCGCCAGCGGCCAGAGGTAACGCGCCTCCGGGAAGGCAAGCAGGCCCAGCACGAGGAATGCGCTGAAGGCCACTGTGTCCATCAACTTCTCGGAGAGGATCGTCGCGATCACCTTGGGCGCCTCGAGGCCCGTCCGGCGCCGCAATATCTGCAGCCGCACGAACTCGCCCGCGCGCAGTGGCAGCGCCAGGTTGCACGCGACGCCGAGGATCGCCACGCCCCACAAGAACGGCACGTCAACCCGCTTCAGCGGCCGGAAGAACTCGCGCCAGCGGACCGCCCGAAAGAAGTCCGAGAGGAGGTTGGCAGCAAAGGCCAGCGGCAGCCACCACAGGTTCGCGCCCGCCAACTCGTGGCGCACAGAGCCAAGATCGACACGCCAGAGCAGCAGGGCCAGCAGACCTATCGCGATGGCTGATTGGGTGCCGTAGCGGACATACGGAAGCGACCGCCGCCACGCGGGTATCGCTACCTGGGCCGCGGTCTCGAACTCCATCGCTACTCCGGCAGCGCCTCGTCTGTTGCCGAAAGCTTGTCTGTCACTCGCTCGAGGAGCAATCCCTCCGCCTCGGGGTTAACCTCCCCGAATCGCCCATACAGCAGCGCCGCCACCACACGGCCGACGCGAACCACCATCACGTCGAGGTTGTACTGCTGCCGCGTGACGACGAGGTCGACATCTACGTTCAGACGGTGGCCGATGATCTCGTCGCCGGCAGCCGGTGGGTCGTAGCCACCGATGGTGACGTCGATGCTCCCGAAGACGCCAATGTCGATCCCGAGGCGGTCGAGTTCGTTCTGCGCCACCTGCTCGACGGCGTCTTTGAACTCGTCCTCGCAGCGCTCGCGCAGGTCTTGCGTCGACTCCAGGCCCGCTCCGGCATCGTCCGCCGTCTCGTAGATCGCGATATGCTCCAGCACCTGCTCGTCGAGGGGGCCGGTAAACGCCTCCGATTCGGCGGTAGCCGCGGAGTCCGCCAGCACGACATCAGCGTCGAAGATGTCGCACTCCGCGCTGAGTTCGGCCTGGCCTTCGAGGTCGGTGACGTCGAGCAGGTCAAAGCCGGGCAGGTCTTCAGCCGTCAGAACGGTGTCAGGCGCGAGGCGGCGGGCCTCGGCGGGAAAGTTGCTGGTGGGTGTCTCGCTGGAGGAGCCGCCATCGTCGTCGCACGCGGCAAGCAGGCCAATACAGACGAGGGGTGCCGCGAGGAGAAATCGCACTCAGACGATTATCGCAGGAAGCGACGCCTGAGAAAAAAACACAAGGCGGGCGTCAGCCGGATCCGCCCATCTGATACAACCTCACCGAAGGCCGACGCCCTGCCTTGCCACGGGGGAGGGAAAATCCCCGCTCCCTTTGACCATACGCGCGGGACGGTTGCACGCGCATATGAGGCGGTGTTGGCGGGGCATAACAAAACCATAACGGGCACAACGTCTGGGCGCGCCGCGCGGTTTTGTGACGCGAATCGTCGCAGGCGGAGGGCAAGCACACGGAAGAACGTTTGCTGTCGTCGGTCCTCGCCGAGAGACGCAGTATTATTCTAGAATTAACCTTCTTCCGGAAAAACACGAAAATGCGAAACAAACATAACTCCCCGCCCGCGCTTTGTGCTTGGCGCAGATATAACACGCGCAGCGTGCTTCTAGAATCTTTGCGTAATCCCAGAACACGAAACTGCAGAACAATCTAACCTTCCTCTAATGTTCCGCCGTGAAATGCCACTTCGGAGACAGCGCAGATGCCGCGCCGCGCTATACTGGCGCCGACTGAACCAGGAGGACGGCCATGACTGACACCAAGAACCAGCAACTCGACCTGGGCTCCGCGCGCGACTTGCCGCCGGAGCAGGCCGCCTTCTTCTACCTTGGGCCGTCGAAGCAGGTCGCCGAAGGAGCCGTCTTCCTCTCTTCGTTCGCCAACGTGGCGGCGTTTACGGGCGATTCGGGGGTGCTGCTGGTCGATACGTCGCAGGAGCGCTTCACGCGCCGCGTGCTGGAGGACCTGCGTGCCAACTACTCGCAGGCGCCGGTCGAGGCCGTGGTCTACACGCACGGCCACATCGACCACGTGACGGGGGCGGACGCGATCATCGCGGAGGCGGCGGAGCGCGGCGATCACCGCCCGCACATCATCGGCCACAAGGACGTCGCGCCGCGCTTTGCCCGCTACCGGCTGACGGCCGCGCACAACGACCACATCAACACGATCCAGTTCAACCTGCCGGCCGACGCCAAGCCCTTCACCAACGCGCCGTTCACGGACCCGGACATCACCCATGCGGACGGTATGGAGACGCGCATCGGCGGCATGCGGTTCCAGTTCTTCCACGCCCGCGGCGAGACGGACGACGAGACGTGGGTCTGGTCGCCGGAGAGCCGCGTCCTCTGCACCGGCGACACGTTCGTCTGGTGCTCGCCCAACGCCGGCAACCCGTACAAGGTGCAGCGCTACGCGAAGGACTGGGCCGACGCGCTCGAGCAGATGGCGGCGCTGCGGCCGCTGCACCTGCTGCCCGGCCACGGCCCGGCCATCTCGGACGAGGGCACGATCGAGGAGGCGCTCCTGTCCACCGCGCACCTCCTGCGCTCGATCCACGACCAGGTCGTCGCGGGCATGAACGATGGCAAATGGCTGGAGGACATCATCCGCGACATGGACTGGCCCGCGACGGACAAGCCGTGGCTGCAGCCGATTTACGACCACCCGGAGTTCATCGCCCGCAACGTCTACCGGCTGTACGGAGGCTGGTGGAACGGCGACGCCGCCGACATGTTGCCGGCGCACAGCCACGAGATCGCCGCCGCGCTCGTCGGCGCGACGGGCGCCGGGCCGATCCTTGACCGCGCCCGCAAGTTGCGCGACGACGGCGAATTGCAGATCGCCTGCCACCTGGTCGACTTCGTGCGCAAGGGCGATCCCGACAACAAAGAAGCGTGGGAACTGTGGCGGGACCTCTTCCAGGCCCGCGCCCAGGAGGAGCGCTCGCTGATGGCGCGCGGCGCGTTCAAGGCGGCGGTCCGCGAGGCGGAGGCGAAGCTGAAAACGCTCGGATAGGCGGGGGAATTGGCTGCAACGCGTCGGGTAATCTGAATGTCACATATATTGGCAACTTTTGTTGTTAATTCGATATCGAATCGGTCTCTTCTATATTGAAACCGTCTGCAGACGGGAGTAAGCTTGCCGAAGCCTTACCGAGAGGAGCCAGAAATGGTCTCGACAAAACAGTCAAAGCACGCTATTGAAGCGAAAGCGATCTTTGACAATCCCTCCCACAAGGACCTCGTCCAGCTTACGGGCCAGATGGAAAACGCCCACCACACCCGCTTCGGCAACCTGGACGTCTTTACCCGCGTCGACTCCCGCTCTGTCAGCTCCACTTACATCGTTACCGACCACCCTGAGGACTTCCGCGGCCTCCAGACCATGCCCCGCGCCGAGTACGAGCGCATCGCCGGCCTGCAGGACGCCTACATCCGCGACCAGGAGATGATCGTCATCGATGGCTACATCTCGAACGCCCCGGAAGTGCGCACGGCAGCCCGCCTCGTGATCGAGCGGCGCAACGCCAACATCGCCGGCATGCAGAAGTTCCTCTACTTCCCGCGCAAGGGCGGCGAGCCCGAGGTGACTGTCATCTACACGCCGAACCTGGTCGCCGAGAGCTACCCGAACGACCGCTGCATCGCGGTCGACCTCGACAACGGCGTCACGCGCGTTCTGAACTCGGACTACTTCGGTGAGTCGAAAAAGGGCGGGTTGCGCATGTGGAACAAGATCGTCTACGACCGCGGCGGCCTGCCGATGCACGCAGGGTGCAAGGTTGTGGAGACCGCGCAGGGACAGAAGACGATCGTCATCATCGGGCTCTCCGGCACCGGCAAGACCACCTCGACCTTCCGCCGCCAGGGCGAGTCGAAGCCAGTCCAGGACGACTTCATCGCGCTGATGCCCGGCGGCGTCGTCCACGGCACCGAGAACGGCTGCTTCGCCAAGACCTTCGCGCTCTCGCCCGAACACGAGCCGGAGATCCACGCAGCGGTCACGAACCCGATCGCCTATCTCGAGAACGTTTACCTCGACGACGACAGCAACGTCGACTTCTTCAACGAGTCATTCACCCAGAACGGCCGCGCGGTCTTCCCCTTGAAGGCGCTCGGCCGGTGCGCGGACGCCCGCGACATCCCGCCGGCTTCGGCGATTGTCATCCTCAACCGCGCGCGGGCCGTCGTCCCGGCGCTCGCCAAGCTGACGGTCCAGCAGGCCGCCGCGTACTTCATGCTCGGCGAGACGCAGGGGACGAGCGCCGGCGGCAAGGACGAGGCCGGCAAGGCCCTCCGCGTGCCGGGCACCAACCCCTTTTTCCCGATGCCGCATGAGAAGCAGGGCAACCGCTTCCTCGAACTCCTCCGCACCCACCCGATCGACGTCTACCTGATGAACACCGGCTGGATCGTCGACGACCAGGGCCCCGGCTCCAAGAAGATCACCGTCGCCCACTCCTCGGAGTGCCTGACCGCGATCGCCGAGGGCGGCGTCGAGTGGGTCGAATGCGAAGACTTCGGCTACGAGATCCCGGCGCGCCTGCCTGGCCTCAGCGAAGAAGACCAGGACATCCTGCGACCGAAGAGCCGCTTCGAGGCGCTCGGCCGAATGGATGAGTACAACGGCTGGGTGCAGAAGCTCAAGACGGAGCGACGCACGTTCCTCGACTCCTTCCCGGGCCTCGACCCCTACATCGCCGACGGCGTGAAGGCGCCACGCGTCAATCAAAAGGTTTAGACGAAGGTCTAGGGTGACACCCGTCACAGACGCTGTACGCGCGTGCGATAATCTCTAGGGAACGGGGCATTTCAGGAGGATTCGCATGACAACCGAACAGCAGCCGATTGTTTTCAACCCTCTTGACCCCGCGTTCCGCGAGAATCCTTATCCGCTCTACAGCCGCCTTGTGCGCGAGGAACCGGTTCACCAGACGCTCTTCGGCGTCAAGGCGTTCTCCCGTTACGCCGACTGCCAGGCGATGCTGCGTGACAGCAAGCGTTTCAGCAGCGACGACCGCACGTCCCCGGCATACGGGAGGACGGGCGAGCCGTTTGGCACAGCGCTGCCGGGCGAGACGGTCACCGAGGCTGACCGGCCATTCCTCTTCATGGACCCGCCGGACCACACGAGGCTGCGACGGCTGGTCAACATCGCGTTCTCGGCGAAGACGATCGAGGCGATGAGGCCACGCATCCAAGAGCTGGTCGATGAGCTGCTCGACGCCGTCGAAGGCCGCGAAGAGATCGACGCCGTCGCCGGCCTTGCCTACCCGCTACCGGTCAGCGTGATCTGCGAAATGCTGGGCGTGCCGCGCGAGGACGAGCCGCTGTTCCGCTCGTGGTCGCGTGTGCTGGCAAGCTCGCTGGACCCGGACATCGTGCTGCCGGAGGGCGTGATCGAGCAGCGCGCGAAGGCCATCGCCGACTCGCGACAGTACTTCCGCGAGTTGATCGCCCGTCGCGGCGACACGCGGCCGCCTGACATCCTCTCGGCACTGCTGGCTGCCGAGGAAGAAGGCGACAAGCTCTCCGAAGGCGAACTGCTGTCGACGTGCACGCTGATCCTGATCGCGGGACACGAGACGACCGTGAATCTGATCGGAAACGGCGTCTTCCAGTTGCTGCAGCACCCCGAGGAACTCGCGAAGTTCCGCGCCGATCCAGACCTTGCGCCACGGGTCGTCGAGGAGATCCTGCGCTTCGACCCGCCCGTGCAATTTGACGGCCGGATGGCCACCGAACCGGTGGAGGTCGGCGGCGTGCGGATCGAGACAGGCGAGTTCGTGATGATGCTCTTGGGCGCGGCCAACCGTGACCCGGCGCAGTGGGAAAATCCGGACACGTTCGACATCACGCGCGGCGGCGAAGGGCACATGGCCTTCGGCTACGGCATCCACTTCTGCCTTGGCGCGCCGCTTGCCCGACTCGAGAGCCAGATCGCGCTGCGCACATTCTTCCAGCGCTTCCCCGACGCCCGTCTGCTGGAGCGGCCGACGTACCGCGCGCAGATCACCCTGCGCGGACCGGAACGCCTGCGCGTCGGCCTGCGCTAGCGCCCCGTCGCTCGTAACCGCATCCGCGCGGCACAATAGGCCGCATGACCGTCCTCACACCTGCCGACGCCACGCGTGCCCGCGCAGGCGCGTTCGCCGGTCTCGCCTGCGCCGGGTTGTGGGTCACGGCGTTCGGGCCGGCGCTCTCCTTCTTCGCTCGCGACTTCGACGTATCGCTCGGCGTCGCGGGCCTCGTAGTGACCGGCCTGGCCGGCGGCTCGATATCGGCGTCCGCGTTCGTGTCGCTGCGACTGGGCCGCGCCGATGGCAGACTGCTGACCGCGCTGGGGTTGGTGATCGCGTCGCTCGGCCTGTTGCTGCTCGCAGTCTCGCCGTCATTGCCCGCTGCAGTCGGCGCTTCGGTATTCATCGGGCTTGGCGACGGCCTGGTCGTTGCGGCGACGCATTCGCTTGTGGCTGCGGTATCGCGTGAGCCCGCCCAAGGGATCAACCCGGCTGAACCTGTGTTTCGCGTTGGGCGCGATCGCCGGGCCGTTCTTCACGGGCGTGTCGCTCGAGGTTACCGAGGACGTGACGGCGGGTTATGTCGCGCTCGCCGCCGTGGTGGCGCTGGCGGCGGGGTTCGCCTGGCGTGAGCCGGAGGTGCGGATCGAGCACGAAACGACCGTACGCCTGGCGCTGCGCCCGCACGTGGTCGTGATGGGCGTGTTGTTGTTCCTCTACGTAGGAGCGGAGATTGGACTGGGATCATGGGTGGCCTCCTACACGGAGCGCGCCGCGGAGGCAGGCGTCCTCGCCGGTGCGGCGGTTACGTCAGGCTACTGGGGAGCGCTGGCTGTCGGGCGCGTCGCCAGCGGGCGCCTGCTCGCCGCAGACCACCACCCGCGACGCCTCCTGGCGTTCGCGATCGTTGCCGCTGCGCTCGCCTCGGTCGTGCTGGCGGTGCTGGGCGACGTGCTCGCCGTGGCCTTCGCGGCGGCGCTCGTCACCGGCTTCGCTTTCGGCCCGATCTGGCCGCTGGCGATGGCGATCGGCGCCCGCGACGCCACGCCGAGCACGATGGCGGGGCTGGTGACGGCGGGCAACTCGGGCGCGCTCGTGTTTCCGGTTATGCAGGGCGCCGTGCTGGCGTCGGCGGGGCCGACGGAGGGCGTGGCGGTGACACCGCTGTTGTGCTTGTTGATGCTGGCGATGTTGGCCACGTCCGGGGGACGCGACGGCGACTCCTCTGTGCGACAATAACTGTGTGACACAGGTCGGGCCGTTCGAGATCATCGACGTGCCGCCGCTCAACGAGCCGCGCATGTTTGTGTCGCTCCAGCCATGGGTCGACGTCGGCTCCGTCGGCACGATGGCCCTCACGTTTCTCGAAGAGACGTTCGGTGGCCAGCCGATCGGCGAACTGGCCCGCCCCGGCCGTTACTACGACTTCACGCGCTACCGGCCGACGATGTACCGCCGCGAGGGCAAGCGCGAGATCTCCGTCCCCAACACGCGCCTCCACCACGCCCGCGACAAGCAAGACCGCGACTGGCTCCTCCTCCACGCTCTCGAACCCCACGCCAACGGCGACGAGTACTCGGAAGGCGTGCTCGACATCTGCACGCACTTCGGTGTGCGGGAGTACGCGCTCATCGGCTCGATGTATGCGCCCGTCCCGCACACGCGCCCGCCGGTCGCGAGCGGCGGCGCCACCAGCGAAGACACGACCGCGCGCATGCGCAAGGCGGGGGTCCGCGAGAGCACTTACGAAGGCCCGACGACGATCCTGGCAACGGTCACCACGTCCGCGGCGGCGCTGGGAATGGAGACGTCGGGGATGGTGCTCCAGCTCCCGGCGTACGCGCAGTTAGAGCGCGACTACACCGGGCTCTATGCGCTCTTGCAGCTCCTCGACGCGATCCATGGCCTTGGCCTGAAGCTGGACCAGCTCGCCGAGCAGTCGGAGCGCCAGACGGATGCGATCAACGAGAGCGTCGCCGACGACCCGCGTCTGAAGGCGTGGCTCTCTGAACTGGAAGCTGCCTACGACGCCGAGCGCCCCGGCGACGTCCCCAGCGACGACAAGCTCTCGCCCGAGCTAGAGTCGTTCCTGCGGGACATAGAGAAGCGCTTCGACTAGCGCGGTCCTGCCGCTACTTCGCCTTCTCTTTCTTCTTGGCCGGCGCCACCGCTTGTTGACCGTTACCAGGCGCGGTGACTCCCGAGCCGTCACTCGTCTGCGTCTTAGCGGCGGTGTGGTCCGCAATAGCCTGGAGGATCGCCGTGGCAGCGCCGCTCATAAGGGGAACCTTGTTCTGGCGCAAGTAATCGCCTGAGCGGTGGACCCAACTGGTAGTGTCCTGGAAACGAGGCATGACGTGGCGGGCCATCAGCTCGTAGCTCTTCAGGGTCTTCTCACGGTTCGCCCATTCGTGCCCGAAGGCGAGGATTGTGCCGAAGCCACCAGAGATGTCCTGCAGTTTCTCGATCGTCTCGATTGCCTCATCTGGCGTGCCGACGACGCCTCCGAAGCGGGTCAACTGGTCGACCCCCTCGCGGCCGTTCTTGATCGGCGTGAAGCCGGGCGGCCCGAGGGTATCGATGAAGTACGTCGACCAGTTTAAGAGGCCTTGCTCGACGTCGGCGATCGCCTCTTCTTTGGACTCGGCGAGGTGGAAGGGCATCACGACCCGCCAGTTGCTGCGGTCAGGGGCCGGCTTGCCATACTTCACGGCGGCCTCCTCGCAGAAGTTCCACTGTGTGGCCAGCGCTTGCAAGCCTGCCTCCGAGTACGACGCGACCGAGAGCACGCCGATGCCGTGCTTGCCTGCGGCCGTCATGCCCGACGGACTGATCGTGGAGGCAACGGCCATCGGCATCGTCGGGCGCTGGTAGGGCTTGATCTGTAGTATGGCGTCGCGTAGCTCGAACCAGTCGCTCTTGTAGGTGATCGGCTCGTCGGAAGTCATCAGCTTGATGATGATGCCCAGGCCCTCTTCCATTCGCGGACGCTGGGTGGTCGTCTCGATCCCCAGCATGTTTGCGTCGCCAGGCAGAGCGCCCGGCCCGACGCCGAGCATTATGCGGCCCCGCGTCAGGTGATCGAGGAGGACCATGCGGTCGGCGATGTGGAACGGGTGGTGGTACGGGATGCTGATGACGCCCGTGCCGAGGCGGATGTTCTTTGTGCGCTCGGCGGCAGTTGCGATGAAGAGCTCCGGGCTGGCGATGATCTCCCAGCCGCCAGAGTGGTGCTCGCCGATCCAGGCTTCGTCGTAGCCGAGGTGGTCCAGCGCCTGGAGGAGTTCAAGGTCGCGCTGGTAGCACAGGGTAGGGTTCTCACCTTCGCGGTGGAACGGAGCCATGAAAATACCGAAGTTGAGTCGCTGAGGACGCATTGTCTATCTCCCTCTGTTGGCGCCTGTTTGGGACGGGCGCGCCGTAGCTCGAACCCTAGCGTAAACTGCGCGATTCCGCAACGCGGCTAGTGCAGCGGCGCCATCGTGCCGATCGGCGCGCAGTCGTCCGGCAGCGCCGGAGAATCTCCCGTCACGAAGAGCAGGATCAGAAGCGCGTCTAACGTCGCCGGAAGGCCGTCGCAGTTCACGTCTGCCGATTGGTAGCAGATTGCGCCGTTCGGCAGGTCGGAGCTGAGCTGCAACGCCTGCAGGACGTCGACCGTGCCGATCAGACCGCTGCAGTCCGTATCGCCCCGTTCGACCTCCGCCTCCGGGAACGTTAGGAGTGCACCGTCCGACACGACGTACGACGCGCCGCCCAGGCCCGTCGCGGCGAGCGCAGCAGCTACCGTTTGGTCGATCAGGATGCGCATCCCCCGCAGCACGAGGTACTGCTCAACGGACGAGACCTCCCGGAGCTGCGTGAAGTCGGGCGGTACCGTCCCCACCTGCTCCATCGTCCCGATCGGTATCCGCCGCAGAGACGCCGGGTCGAGCCCTAGAGCCTCGTAGTCCGTGGCGCCCATCAAATAGCGCGTCCCGCCATAGACGACGTATACGTCCGCGCCGTTCTCTTCGACCAGCAGTGTGCCATCGACGGGCAATCGCGCCACGTTGTCGAGGAAGCCCTGCTCGACGATCTGCACGTTGTCCAGCGAGTAACCCATGCGGGCCAGTACGTCGTCGCTGGGGAAGCGGAACCTTGCGCCGCCCTGCATCAGCCAGACACCGGAGTCGTAGAGTTCGCGGAACAGGCAATCGTTGGCGAGCGTCTGCCGGCAGTGGACGAAGACCGGCTCCTGGTACTGGCCGATCAACGCCCAGACGTCTGCGCTTACGACGCCGCGCCGCCAGACGCTGACCTTCTCCGAGCTGACGGAAGCTGCCGCGTCCAGCGCTTGCTTGAAGCGCGCCGGCGTCGAATCGCCCTGGAGCATCGGGATGTATTGCAGCGGATGCCCCGGCGACAGGATCGCCAGGTCGGCGTATGCCTGCAAGACACAGCCAGCGGGGTCGTCCCACGGCGTCTGCCCGGAGTAGCTCTCCCAGTAGCACATCGGCAGCGCCGAATCAGCGACTGAGAACCAGTGCGCCGTCGCCGATTGCTCCCACCACCAGGGACGCGGGTCGTAGATCACGCCGAGGTGCGCGTTTGGGCGCTGCTGGCGCAGTGGCTTCCAGAAGTTCTCCGCCAGCTCCCGGCATTGGAGGAAGCAGAAGCCGGGGAAGGGCTCGAGGTCCGCGTAGAGCGCAGTGACGCCAGCGTCGATGACCTGCTTGGCGATCTCGATCTGCGGGCCGTAGTCAGTCCCGTACGGCACGAACCACGCCGCGACCTGGATGCCCTGCTGACCGTAGATGTTGATGAGGTCGTGGATCGCAGCCGGGCCGGACACCGCCTTGGGGTGGTCGTCGTAGGTGGACATCCAGAGCGAGCCGTCATGCGTCTTGAGGTAGACGGTCTTGATCGGCAGGGTAACATCGCCGGGCAGAGTTTCGGGGTAGTCGGTCGAAAGCTGCCAGATAACCGGGTCGACGTCGATCGCCCCAACTGCAGAAGGGCCGCTCGCCTGGAAGGCGACGGCCGCGAAGATTACTGCCAGGGATATGAGGAATGCGGGTCGGAGAGCGCTGCCTGTCACAGTGTCGCTATCTCCAATCAGATGGACGGGGGTGCTCCGAGTATAGCTTGGCGAGTGTATCTGAATCTGAAGCACGCGGTCAACGAAGTTGGCGGGCGGTAAGCGGCGCCGGCAGCCGCCTCCGACCTCCGCAAATCGTTGGCGCTGGCACAGCCGTTCAAATACAATAATTGCGCTGCCCCCGTCGTCTAGCGGCCTAGGACGCCACCCTTTCAAGGTGGAGATCGCGGGTTCGAATCCCGCCGGGGGCACCACTTTTGCAGTAGCAAGGAGTCAGGAGCAAGTAGCAAGGGATTAGACGCCACGACTGGCTCTTCGTCCTGGCTCCTTCCGTTGTCCGACTCCCTCGAACGCGTCTGCAGTGAAGTGATCGAGTGCTTTCTTTGCCCGCGGCTGGTCGCGTGGCGCGAGCGGGTGGCCCGGGAGAAGCGCGCCGCGTTCCGCGACTGGGAGTACTGGGGCCGCCCGGTTCCCGGCTTCGGCGATCCGCAGGCCCGCCTGCTCGTCGTCGGCCTTGCGCCGGTCGCCCACGGCGGCAACCGCACGGGCCGCGTGTTCACAGGCGATCGCTCAGGCGATTGGCTGTACCGCGCGCTGCACGCGAACGGCTTCGCGAACCAGCCGCTGAGCGTCAGCCGCAACGACGGCCTGCGCCTGACCGGCGCCTATATCGCCGCGGTCAACCGCTGCGCCCCGCCGGACAACAAACCCACGCCGCAGGAGCGCGACAACTGCCTGCCGTATCTAGAGCGAGAGATCGCCCTGCTGACCGAGCTACGCGTCTTCGTGGCGCTGGGCGCGTATGCGCTCGCCGGCCTCGCGCTCGCCGTGCGCCTGCGCCCGTTCCCGAAGTTCAGCCACGGCGCCGAGATCGCATTGGACGATGGGCGGACGATCATCTGCTCGTTCCACCCGAGTCAGCAGAACACGTTCACGGGTCGGCTGACGGAGGAGATGTTCGACGGGGTGTTCAGTCGGGCGCGGGAGCTGGCGGGTTAACGCATGTAGTCCGGGAGTTGCTGGGCCGCATGTCCGGTTAGTGATTCGCCCGTTGCGGCATCGACAAAGAGCAGGGAATAGATGACTTCGCCAAAATCTGGCTGCCCGCTCATTGTTGTCTGATAAGGGCCCGACCAACCGGAAGGGGACATGGCCACTATCGTTTTGGGATCAAAGCTCACGACCCAAACCAGCCTGCCCCTGTCGAGCGCACCGCCACGATGGATCCGCGCCAGTAACACCTGTCGCACCTCTCCCTGGTAATGCCTGCGCGCAATCTCGCTCGCTTCGGCGCTGGTCACTTCTGGTCGCGCTCCGCGCTCCGGGAGTTCGAGGTCAAGCTGCACAAAGTACTCTGTTGACACCCCCACGAGTGGCGATTCCCACGAGGGTGATCCGCCGCCGGTGACGCCGATCAGCGAGACCACAGCGAGCAGCGCGGCGACGGGAAGTGTGGCCAGGATCAGCGCGCGTGTACTCACGCGACGATTGTAGCGCCGCCGTCCAGCGGCGGGCGGGCGCTCTACTCTACGGGACCGCTGCTTTCCATCGCATATAGCCAATCGCCCGTAGTTGCGTCGATGAAGTTGACCAGCAGCTTGAGTTCGACTTCGCCAGTGGATGCGGGGCCGGGGCCGCCCGCCATTCCCGGTGGTTCGCCCTCCGTCTCGAAATTGACGACCCAGACCAGCAGGCCGTCTTCAGTAGTCTCGCTCATGTCATGCAGATGCGCGAGCACAACTTCGCGCACTTCCTCAGCCGCGCGTCCGTTATCACGCGCTGTTTGCTCGGCCTCGTCGGCGGTTATGACAGGCGAGTCGGATTCAGTCGGGGGCTCAAGGGTCATGCCGATCCCATCAAGAAACTCGTCATCGACACCCTGGAGCGAGATGTGGTCAGGAGTCGTCTCAGGCGGGTCTTCGTCGTCGTCAGAATCGCCGCAACCCACCACAATTAGTGAGACGGCGGCGGCTAGCACAATCGCTGGCCACGGCGGGCGCATCGTGGCCCTCAGTCGGGGAAGGTGACGAGCGAGGTCGTGCTCTGGACGCCGTCGATCGGGCGGATGCGGTCGCCGAGGATTTTCGGGATCTCTTGCAGGTTCGCCGCGAGGATCTCGACGACGATGTCGTAGGGGCCCATCACCTCGTGCACTTCCTGGATCCCGTCCAGGCCCTGGATCTCCTCAAAGACGTGCTTGGTCTTGCCGGGGTCTGTCACGATCAGGACGTAGGCTTTGATCGCCATCCGGGCGGGCTCCTTCTCAGCAAACGGGCGAATATCGACGGTATCGGGCGTGGCGCCATTATACAAGATGCCCGCGTTCGCACGAGCGCATTCCGCAGCCGCCGCACCGCTGATACACTGAGGTTACCGATGCAAGACCGCCCCGACCCGTTTGGCGCTCTTACCGGTCTCGATACCGCGGCCGGCGCCGTACACTACTACGATCTCGCCGCGCTCGAACGCGCCGGAGTCACTGAGATTGCACGGCTCCCGTTCTCGATCCGCATCCTGCTCGAGAACCTCCTCCGCCGCTACGACGGCGAGATCGTCACCCAGGAAGACATCGTCGCCCTTGCCGGGTGGTCGCCGACCGCCGCCGGCGGGCGCGAGGTGCCGTTCCTCCCTGCGCGCGTCCTCTTGCAGGACTTCACCGGCATTCCCGTCGTCGTTGACCTCGCCTGTATCCGCTCCGAGATCGCGCGCAAGGGCGGCGACCCGGAGCGCGTCAACCCGTCGCTGCCCGTCGACCTCGTGATTGACCATTCGGTCCAGGTCGACTCCTTCGGCGGGCCGGACGCCTTCCGCATCAACGTCGACTTCGAATACGAACGCAACCGCGACCGCTACGCCTTCCTGCGCTGGGCTCAGAACGCCTTCCGCAACTTCCGAGTGGTGCCGCCCGGCGCCGGCATCGTGCACCAGGTCAATCTTGAGTTCCTCGGCTCTGTTGTCCAGACCGTGCAGACTGATGGCGTCACGATCGCGTTCCCCGATACCCTCGTTGGCACCGACTCGCACACGACGATGATCAACGGCCTTGGCATCCTCGGCTGGGGGGCCGGCGGCATCGAGGCCGAGGCGGCGATGCTCGGCCAGCCGCTACCGCTGCTTGCGCCGGAGGTGATCGGTGTGCGCTTCACAGGCGCGCTCCGCGAGGGCGTCACGGCGACAGACCTGGTGCTGACTGTGACCGAGATGCTGCGCAACTATGGCGTCGTCGCCAAGTTTGTCGAGTACTTTGGCACCGGCCTCAGCAACCTGACGCTGCCCGACCGCGCCACGATCGCCAACATGTCGCCAGAATATGGCGCCACCTGCGGCTACTTCCCGGTGGACGCGGAGACTCTGCGGTACTTACGCATGACGGGCCGCCCCGACCCCCTGATCGACCTGGTCGAACGCTACTGCCGTGCGCAGAACCTCTTCCGCGAGGACAGCACACCGGACCCCGAGTACACGGACGTCCTGCACCTCGACCTCAGCACCGTCGTTGCGAGCCTCGCCGGCCCGCGCCGTCCGCAGGACCGCGTGCCGCTCTCCGGCGTCCGCGGCAGTCTGCGCAACGCCTTCGTCGAGTGTTTCCCGCAGATCGTACCGACCGAAGAGGAAGGGCGCTTCGAGGAAGAGGGCGGCGGCGTCAGCGAGATCGAGCAACCGACACGAGTGGCGATCCCCGCGGACCCGCACGCGGGCTCAGTCGAAGTCCAGCTGGACGGCGTCACGTGCCAGCTCCACCACGGCTCTGTCGCCATAGCGGCGATCACGAGTTGCACGAACACCTCAAACCCCTCGGTGATGTTGGCCGCCGGGCTCCTCGCGAAGAACGCCGTCGAGCGCGGACTGAGGGTGTCGCCCATCGTCAAGACAAGCCTCGCCCCGGGCTCTCGCGCCGTCATCGATTACCTCGAGAAGGCCGGCGTCATGAAGTACCTGGAGCAGCTCCACTTCAACCTCGTCGGCTTCGGCTGCACCACCTGCATCGGCAACAGCGGCCCGCTCGACCCGCCGATCGCCGAGGCCGTGGACGAAAACAAGCTGGTCGTCGCCGCCGTCCTCAGCGGCAACCGCAACTTCGAGGGACGCATCCACCCACAGGTGCGCGCCTCGTATCTTGCGTCGCCGCCGCTCGTCGTCGCATACGCCCTCGCCGGGAGCGTCGACATCGATCTGGAACACGACCCCATCGGCGTCGACAAGAGCGGAGAGCCAGTGTTGCTGAAGGACATCTGGCCGACGTCCGCTGACATCCAACGCACTGTTGCGGAGGCCGTGCGCCCCGAGCAGTTCCGCGAGACCTACGGGCACATCTTCGACGGCGACGAACGCTGGTGGTCGCTCAACGTCCCGGGCGGTGCGCTCTGGGAGTGGGACCCCGAGTCGACATACCTTCGCGAACCGCCCTTCGTCATGAATCTGGCGCCGGAACCCGATCCGATCCGCGACATTCACAACGCCCGCGTCCTGGTGATGGTGGGCGACTCTGTGACCACCGACCACATTTCGCCCGCCGGCGCGATCAAGCTGGACAGCCCCGCCGGCAAGTACTTGCAACAGCACGAGGTACCGCCGCGCGAGTTCAACAGCTACGGCGCGCGACGCGGCAACCACGAGGTGATGATGCGCGGCACCTTCGCCAACGTCCGCCTGCGCAACGAGCTTTCGGAGCAAGAGGGCGGCTGGACCCAGCACCTGCCGGACGCCGAGGAGATGCCGGTCTACGACGCCGCCATGCGCTACATGGAAGAGGGCGTCCCGCTGATCATCATCGCCGGCAAGGAGTACGGGACCGGCAGCTCACGCGACTGGGCAGCGAAAGGCGTCGCGCTCCAGGGCGTCCGCGCCGTCATCGCCGAAGGCTACGAGCGCATACACCGCAGCAACCTCATCGGCATGGGCGTCCTGCCGCTTCAATTCGAGCCGACAGAGGGCCGCAACACGCTCAACCTGACCGGCCGCGAGACCTACCACATCGAAGGCCTGGAGCATGACTTCGTCCCCGGCAAGATCGTCACCGTCCGCGCGGTGAACGACTACGGCACCGCAATCGCCTTCCACGCGATCATGCGCACCGACAGCGCCCTGGAGCTGGAGCAGTACCGCCACGGCGGGATCCTGCCGCTGATCACGCGGCGCATGCTCAGGGGAGCGTAGTGAAGCGCGACCTGCCGGTCGCCTCGCCAGCTCAGGCGTTTCAGACGGCTATCATTCTCCATTTCGCGTACACCATGGCGGTCATCATCTATATCGTGGCCGGCGAGCTCATGCGTGTCACCATTACTGACTTCGCGCCGGAGGGGTTCACGAATTATGATGACCAGATCTGGGCCCTTCGCGCAGTTTTCGCTGCGCTGTCGTTCTTGGGATTGTTTGCCACCCACGTCCTCTACGCCGATAGTCGTGTCGTGGATGGCCTTCTCAAGCGCGGTGGGGAAGTTACCGACGCTTCCGTCCTCATGCGACTCCAGACAGTACATATCCTCAAGCTTGGGTGGACGGGATCGATCGCTATTTTCGGCCTGGTGCTGTACGTATTTAATGCTGACCGTCTGGACCTGTATTCGTTCTGCCTGGTGGCGCTGGCGAACTTTATCCTCATCCTCCCGCAACGAGATCAATGGGAGGCGATCTTTCGCCGAGTGGCAACGGAGCACTCGGGCGTCAGTTCTATGCCATGGTGGCGGCACCGCCGCCGTTTGCTAGAATCACCAGCGAAGTGAAGACCACGCTCGACTGGCTCGGCACCGCGACCTTCCGCCTCACTATCGGCGATCTCGTCATCTTTCTCGATGCGTACATGGACCGCGTGCCGTCGGCGCCGCCGGTCGGCCTCAGCGCGAAGGACGTGACGAAGGCCGACTATGTGCTCGTGGGACACAGCCACTTCGACCACATCGCCGGCGCCGAGACCATTGCAATGAACACCGGAGCCACGGTCATAGGCTCGCACGAAAGCTGCCGGGTGTTGCGGGAGGCAGGCGTGCCCGACGGCCAGCTCAAGGGCTCGAGCGGCGGCGAGCGCCACCGCCTCGCGCCTGGGGTCAGCGTGCGCGTCTTCCCCAGCATCCACTCCTGTACCTGGATCCTCACCGACGTCCCTTCCGATGAGGAAGAACGCGGACATACGGGGCTCACTCAGGACGAGCGCGCCGCCTGCCCCGGCCTCGTCCAGCACATCACCGAGATCGCGACCAGCGGCAGCGAGGAAGGCCGTATCATCATGGACCACGTGCGCGGCTCGGTTGGCAGCCTCTCGGACGGCGGCGCGCTAGTTTACCTGATCGAGACTCCCGACGTCCGCATCTTCTTCCAGGACACCTCCGGCTGCTGGACCGGCGTCCTCGAGACGATCGACGCCGACGTTGCGATCCTTGCGGCGTCCGGGCGTCCGAACGTGGACGGCGAGCCGATCCAGGGCTCGATGGCGCAGTTCATCGCGATGGAAGCGAAGCTACTCGGTGCAGGCACGGTCTACCTGGGCCACCACGACAACTGGATGCCGCCCGTTACGCGCACTGAGTTCGACATGGGTCCGGTTCGCGCGGAGCTTGAGCGCCAGGCGAACGCGACGCTCATTGAGACCGGGTACCTCGCCGGCAACGTCCTCCTCCCTTAGTCGACACCCCGCGAGGGATCCGGGGTTGCCAGCCTGACCGGCGCACGTTCGAAGACAAAACGGCGTCCAGAGAGACTTGAGACGCTATTTACCGAGTGTTCCCCGGCCTTCACGAATTCACGCTCAACGTTCAGAAACGGTAAGCGTCATTATGGTTATGATGCGACAAGAACCAAGGCGCCTGAGCACAAACCCTGGAGCCCGTTCGGGAGAACTAGGGCAGTCGCTCGTCATCTTCACGATGTTTCTTGCAGCCGCGTGTGGCTTCGTGGGGCTCGTTACCGACGTCGGCTTCGTGATGCGCGACCGAACGGCCCTCCAGGCGGGGGTGGATTCAGCGGCACTGGCCGGGGCATCGGCGCTTCCAGACGAAGAAGCCGCGACAGCGCTCGCGACTGAGTGGGCCGAAAAGAATGGGCTAACCGAAGCGGGCGTAACGCTAACAATCAACACCCCGTACAACGGCGATCCAACGAAAATCGAGGTCACCGCGAAGATGACTCAGAGCGCCTTCTTCGCGAAGGTGTTTGGGATTGAAATATTCAACGTGAGCGCGCGCGCTGTTGGTACTACACAGGCCGGCGGCGGACTCAACGCGGCTATGCTCGCGCTTAACCCGACCAAATGCAGCGCTTTCAACAAGGCGGGCAGCTCGAGCATCATCATTAACAACAGTGGTGGGATCATGGTGAACTCGTCGTGCGATCCCTCCCTTGATGTGAGTGGCGGAGGAACGGTCACAGCCGCCGTCATCAATTACTACGAACCCGGCGGCTATCAGGAGTCGGGGTCTCAGCTCAACCCGATTCCCGTCCCTCTGACACAGCCAATTCCGGATCCTCTCAGGAACGTGCCACCGCCCAACCTGTCCAGTATGTCCACGTCCCCAGACTCCGGTGGCACAGCCTCGCATCCAATTATGAAGACGGCGTCAAGCGGAACGGTGACGCTAAACCCGGGTATCTACTGGGGTGGACTGACGGTCAAGAGCAGCGCCAACGTAACCTTGAACCCCGGGATCTACGTGATGGCTGGCGGCGGGTTCCAGGTTCAGGGTGGCCCAACGATCACCGGTACTGGCGTCATGATCTACACCACCTTCGACCCCGAGAAGCCTACGGGTGCAGGCGCTTGTGGGGCTATCGACCTATCGGGATCGGGCACGTGGGCGTACTCGCCACCGACCTCGGGACCGTTTAAGGGCATCGCCCTGTGGCAGGACAAGAACTGCACGAACAACGTTAAGCTCACCGGCAGCAACGGCGGCCCTTCCGGGGCGATCTACGCACCAACCGCAATGGTCAATATGTCCGGCTCCGGCGCCCTTGGTTCCATTCAGATCATTGCGGACACTTTTGATATAACCGGGTCGGGTAATATGTCCGTTGATTTCGTCCCGTACCTCACTATCCCGATGCAGCTCACGATGAAGCTCGTCGAGTAACCTGCACTTGCTCCCCGGCGGGAGGCACCTATACCAGCCGTCTGCTATATTCGGGTTCGTGACTAACTCAGAAGCCATCAAGCGTGCCACCGAACACTTTGGGAAGCTCCTGGAACACCAGCTCGCCCGCATCGAGGAGATGAAGCGCGACCAGGCGTGGACCGACTTCTCGACCCTCAAGCCGATCATCATCGGCGTCTGTGGCGGCGACGGCATCGGCCCTTATATCTCCGCCGAAGCGCAACGTCTGCTTGAGACGCTGCTTACGGACGAAGTTGCGTCCGGCAAGGTCGAGTTTCGCACTATTGAGGGCCTGACCATCGAGAACCGCGCCGCCCAGAACACTGCAATCCCGGCCGATGTCCTCGCCGAGCTGCGCAAGTGCCACGTCATCCTCAAAGGCCCGACGACGACACCGCGCGCCGGCGACCCCTGGCCGAACATCGAGTCCGCCAACGTCGCGATGCGCAAAGAGCTGGACCTCTTCGCCAACGTCCGCCCGGTCCGCGTGCCCGAGGAGGGGATCGACTGGGTCTTCTTCCGCGAGAATACAGAAGACCTCTACGCCCTCGGCAGCGACGGCATAAAGGTGACAGACGACCTCGCGATCGATTTCCGCGTGATCACCGAGCAAGGCTCGGAGCGCATCATGCGTCTCGGTTTCGACCACGCCGCGCGCAATGGCATCAACCGCGTCACAGTGGTTACCAAGGCGAATGTCGTCAAGACCACCGACGGCAAGTTCCTTGACGTCGCCCGCCGTGTCTCAGTTGACTACCCGGACGTCAAGTGGGACGACTGGTACATCGACATCATGACCGCGAAGCTGATCGACACGAAGCGTCGCACCGAGTTCCGCGTGATGATCCTGCCCAACCTCTACGGCGACATCCTCACCGACGAAGCGGCTGAGTTCCAGGGCGGCGTCGGCACCGCTGGCAGCGCCAACATCGGCAAGCGCTACTCGATGTTCGAGGCGATCCACGGCAGCGCGCCGCGCATGGTCGACGATGGACGCGCCGAATACGCCGATCCCAGCAGCATGATCCGGGCGTCGGCCATGCTTCTGCAACACATCGGCTTCCCGGACCTCGCCAAGCGCCTGGAGCAGGCGCTCGACATCGCAGGCCGTTTCGAGAAGCGGCTCGTCATGACCGGCCGCGACACCGGCGCGAAGAGCTCCGACTTCGCCGACTACGTCCTCGAAACGATGGCCGACCCCAATCTCGACGCCCGCTGGAACGAGTACCAGAAGCAACTGACAGCTCGCCCCTCGTAGAGACGTGCCGACGGGACGTCTCTACCCACGTATCCGCGAACAGAACCAGAAGGAGAACACGAATGCGCGCGAAGGTAACAATCGTCGGTGCCGGCATGACCGGCGGCACCATGGCCCAGCGCCTCGCTGAGACTGGCTACATCGACGTCGTCCTGCAGGACATCATCGAGGGCATGCCGCAAGGCAAGGCGCTCGACCTCGCCGAATCCGCCCCGCACGCCGGTTTCAACGCGAAGATCACCGGCTCCAACGACTGGGCGAACACGAAGGATTCGGATGTCGTCGTCATCACTTCCGGCATCCCGCGCAAACCCGGCATGACGCGCGAAGAGTTGCTCAACATCAATGCCGGCATCGTCCGGGACGTCGCGACGGCTGCAGTCAAGGCCTCGCCGAAGGCTGTCTTCATCATCTTCGCCAACCCGATGGACGCGATGTGCCACGTCACACTGGAGGCGACGGGCCTGCCGAAGAGCAAAGTCATCGGGCAGGGCGGCATGCTGGACAGCGCCCGCTACCGCACCTTCCTGGCCTGGGAGAGCGGCGCGTCCGTGCAGGACGTCCAGGCGCAAGTCCTCGGCGGCCACACTGAGGCGACGATGGTGCCGATCGTCAGTGTCTCGACGATAGGTGGCGTCCCGCTGACGACGATCCTTCCGACGGACAAGATCGACGCCTGTGTCCAGCGCGCCAAGAACGGCGGCGCGGAGATCGTCTCGCTGCTCAAGACCGGCTCCGCCTACTACGCGCCCGCCGCCGCCACTTGCGAGATGGTCGAAGCAGTGCTCCTGGACGAGAAGCGCGTCATCCCCTGCGCCGTCTGCGCAGAGGGTCAGTATGGCATCAAAGACGCCTTCGTCGGCCTGCCGCTCAAGATCGGCTCAGCTGGCATCGAGGCCGTCTACGAACCTCCACTCTGGGACGACGAGATCGCCGCGATCCGCGTCGCCGCGGACGCGACCAAGGAGTTGGTTGACCTCATCGAGAAGAAGTAAGGGCGCGGACAGCGCAGTGCTCCGGTTAGCGCCCTGACTCCTGGGTAGCGCGCTACCCAGCCAACCCTCGCACCTTCCCCATCGCTTCCAGGAATCCCTCGACCGTCTCGCCGTAGCGGGAGAACGTTGGATCGAGGATCAGCTCGTCTGCGCCGAGGCCCTTGACCGCCTGCGCATCGGACTTGATCTGATCCCAGGTGCCGGTGAAGATCCAGCGGTCGTCGCCGAGCGGCTCGTCAGTCACGGTCATGTTTCCACGCACGATCAGCTTCAGTTCGTCCGGGTTGCGGCCAGCTTCTTTGGCCATGCCCTTGATCGCCCCCCACATCTGCTCCATGCCGGGCACGG